>NZ_VTKZ01000004.1 GCF_020514115.1 Synechococcus sp. MU1642 | reverse complement strand
CTTCCTCTTGGCCAAACTTGTAGCCGTAGTTCTGGGACTCGCTCTCGGTGGTTTCACGCACCAGGGAGGAGGTCACCAGGGAGCCGTGCATGGCGGAGAACAAGCTGCCGCCGAAGACACCTGCGACACCCAGCATGTGGAAGGGGTGCATCAGGATGTTGTGCTCGGCCTGGAACACCAACATGAAGTTGAAGGTGCCAGAGATGCCCAGGGGCATGCCATCAGAGAAGGAACCCTGACCGAAGGGGTAAACCAGGAAAACGGCCATCGCTGCAGACAGCGGAGCGCTGTAGGCAACACAGATCCAGGGGCGCATGCCCAGGCGGTAGGAGAGTTCCCACTGGCGCCCCATATAGGCGGAAATGCCGATGAGGAAGTGGAAGCAAACCAGCTGATAAGGGCCGCCGTTGTACAGCCACTCATCGAGGGAAGCAGCTTCCCAGATGGGGTAGAAGTGCAGGCCGATGGCGTTTGAAGAAGGAACAACTGCACCAGAGATGATGTTGTTGCCGTAGATCAGGGAGCCAGCGACAGGCTCACGGATGCCATCGATATCAACCGGAGGAGCGGCGATAAAAGCAATGGTGAAGCAGATGGTGGCCGCCAGGAGGCAGGGAATCATCAGCACGCCGAACCAACCCACATAGATGCGGTTGTTGGTGTCGGTCACCCACTGACAAAAGGCTTCCCAATTGCTCTGGCGTCCGCTGCGAATTGCGGTGGACATGGAAGAAAAGAAGACGGATAAACCTCTCCCCAAAAAAAGGGACAGGTGGAACAAGTTTATGGAGGGAACCTTCCCTTACACGGCAACTCAACAATCGGAATCAGCTCTCAAAAAAACTTCATTAAGCGCTTTATGAAGCATTCATGAAGTTGCATGAAGCAACCAATCGCGGGATTGCTGAACGAAACCGTTCCAGTTCACCCGTTCCTCCTCTGCAGCCCGAGCCACCAACAACGGCGCCTGCTGGTTCAACGCCACAAGATCGAGCTCATCAACACCGGCGTTGATTGCCAGCCAATCCGCCATGGATCTGCCCACAACACGGGTGAGGTAAGCCGCACTGAGGGCCTGCATCGAACCAGCAATCAGCCAACTCCCTCCATCAATTTTGGCCAGTCCAAGCAAGGTCTGCCCAGTCCACTCCACAACGCCTTGGGCGAGAGCCACCCGCGCCAGCTGGGATGCCGCTTCCCTGAGCACATCGGGCTGCAGCGACGTCCCCCAGATCTCCCCCATCTCCTTGATCATCAAACCGTTGGCCACCGTGACGGCAAGAAGATCAAGGCTGGCGATGGGTGATGCCATTACAGACCCGGCAACCACCCACTGAGTGCGTTGCTGGATCTGCAGAAAGCGATCACGCCGAAGCGATTCGAGGTCACGCTGCCAACGACGGTGCAGTTCCGCCAGCAGCCGCGGCCGCGTCTCGACCGCAGCCTGCTTCAGCGAACGGCGCAGCTGTGCCAGGGCAGTCCGCAGCTGCATCGAAGGCTCCTGAACCAGGATCCGCTCACGCCAGCGTTCGGGAAGGTCATCTCGAACGGAATCGATGGCATCGGTCGACGCGACCTGCTCTTCGATCGACACAAGCAGCCAAGCCGGCTGATCGTCCGGCACCTGCTGAAGCCAGAGCAGATCTGATGCCAGCAGTGGCGCCTTCAGGCTGAACAGGATCAGATCTTGATCCAGCAGGCCGCGGGGCCAGCAACGGCTGCCGTCGTCGGTGGTCAAGGGATGGCAGAGCGAAAGCGTCAACGGCACCGGGCCCGCCAGAGAGCTGCTGAGCTCTGTTTCATTCGGTCCCTGAGAAGCTCCCAAGGCGACCATTGCCATGCGCACAGGACCGCTGCGGTCCAGCACCGACTTGAATTCGGCGCGACGGGCCAGATCCGCGGAGGGTTGCTGCTCAAAACGAGCGAACTGATCCAACACCTCCTGGCATCGAGCCATCCATCCGTCCAGCGATACCGGTGCTGTGAAACGCGGTTGGCTTGGCTTGCGGCCAAGCCAGATCACAACGCCACCAGCGGCCAGTAGCCCCAGCCCCCCGCCGGGAATATGCATCACATCACTGATAAGCCACTGTCCAGCAAGCAGTCCAGCTCCAGCCAGAGCCAGCGGCCGCATCAGCGACGACGGTGGCATCACCAGGTCTGGCCATGAAGCCGGTAGTTTCAATAGAAGGGCTGCTGTAGCAGTGGCCCTTCTTAGCTCAACCCATCACCTGACACCAGAACTTCAGGCCAGAAGGACGACTTCTCCATAAGTTGGGAACAGGCCAGGGTCAGCCGTGACACACAGTCATCCCATTGCGATGGTCGACAACCGCCGGGGGGTGCGCAGGGTTCTCATGGTGGCCCTGGGCCTGAACATCACCATGTCGCTGCTGAAGCTTCTGGTGGGGGCCATGAGTGGTTCCCTGGCAGTCATCGCTGATGGCATGCACAGCGCCACTGATGCGCTGTCCAGCCTCACGGGACTGGTCACCAACAAACTTTCTGATCCACGGCCTGACCGGGATCACCCCTATGGGCACCGCAAATACGAAGCTGTCGGAGCCCTCGGTATCGCTGGTTTCATCCTGTTCACAGCGATCGAAATCCTGCTGCGTTCAGGCGAGAGGCTGCTCGAGGGCCTGCCACCAATCCGTGTGACAAGTCAGGAGCTCGTGCTGCTCACGCTCGTGCTGGGATTCAATCTCCTGCTGGCGGGATATGAGCTGCGGGAAGGTCGGCGACTGAACAGCAACCTGCTCAAAGCAGATGCCCAGCATTCGGCGAGCGACGTTTGGACCACCGTGGTGGTGCTGGTGGGCATGGCAGGGGCGGTCTGGCTGCAGGTGAGCTGGCTCGACGTAGCGCTGGCCATCCCCATGGCCCTTCTGCTGATCCGTGTGTGCTGGCAGGTGCTGCGCGGCACCTTGCCCTGGCTGGTGGACCACATGGCGGTTGCACCTGAAGCCATCTATGCCGAAGCGATGGCTACCGCCGGCGTCATGAACTGCCACGACATCGCCAGCCGGGGCGTTCTGGGCCAGCAGGTGTTCATCGAAATGCATATGGTTGTCGACGCAGACGACCTCACCAAGGCGCACCGGATCACAGAACAGGTGGAGGAGCGCTTGGACAAAAGTTTCGGGCCGGTGCGGTGCACCATCCATCTGGAACCCAAGGACTACGTGGAGGACGGGATCACCTACACCGGCGCCCATGGCTGAGGTCGACACAGCAACAGATGAGCTCGCTGGGCTGACCTTGCGTCAGCAGCGGGGGCTGATTGAGGTGCTCGATGAAGTTCGCCGTGCCGACGGCTGGTCTTGGCAACTTCCAGTGTTGCTGCGGGAACGATGCTGGCTGCGGCTATCTCGCACTCCCCTGACCGAGCTGCACCGCTTGCTCCCTCCGGATGGACGCGATGAAGCGCCGGAACTGATGCAATACCGGCGGTTGCTGCAGCAGGGAATTGATCCTTTGTTGGCCCAACAGAGCTGCTGGCATGACTTCGGCATCGAGGACTGCCAGAGAGCGCTGCGGGACTACTGGAACAGTCGTGACACTGCCATCCACGGTTGGACAGCTGAGCGGTACCGACAACTTGTTAGCAGCTATCGCGAACGGATTGAACGGGGAATCACAGCGGTTCCGATGCTCGTGCTGGCTCGGAAGAACAGCGTTGAATGCCACCAGCTGCTCTGGATCACCGAAAACACCCCGGTGATGCGTCACACTTGCGCCTGATTCCAGGCCATGGGCCATGAGTGATTCCTACAGCGATCCCCAACAACAGGCGGGGCAGGGAGACGGCGGCCGAGACGGTCAGCGCAGTCGTGGCGGCGGCCGTGAAGGCGGAGGCTTCCGGATTCGACTGAGCGACAACGAAATGCGTTCGGCAAGGGCACTGCAGGAGGCCTTCAATCTCCGATCAACGGTTGCCGTTCTTGGTTTCGCAATCCGCAGCCTCGGCCAAATGCTGGAGGACGGCCAACTCGACGCCCTGATCGAGCAGCAACGCAATCAACCTGCTAGGGGTGGCCGGCGTGATGGTGGTGGACGCGACGGTGGAGGTCGCGATGGTGGAGGTCGCGGTCGCCGTTTTGACGACGAGCGCAGCAGCCGCGGATCCCGCCCGAACCCTTTCGCCCGACCCGCCAAACCCAAGCCGGAAGTCCAGGCTGAAGCGGTTGACGAGCCAGAGGTGGAACCGGTAGTGGAGCCTGTGGTCGAGTCAGAAGTAGCCCCCAGCGACGACACCAAAACCGAAGCAACCGAGGACTGATTGATGAACCGGCCAAGGGTTCTTTCCGGGGTGCAACCGACCGGGGCACTACACCTCGGCAATTGGCTGGGTGCCATCCGCAATTGGGTTGACCTGCAGGAGACCCACGACACCTTTGTTTGTGTTGTGGATCTCCACGCCATCACCGTTCCCCACGACCCCAGCCGCCTGGCTGAGGACACTCGTTCCACAGCAGCGCTTTACTTGGCCTGTGGCATGGACCCCAAACGCTGCGCGGTGTTTGTGCAGAGCCAGGTGGCAGCCCACAGCGAACTCTGCTGGTTGCTGAATTGCGTCACGCCACTCAACTGGCTTGAGCGGATGATTCAGTTCAAGGAGAAAGCGGTGAAGCAGGGGGACAACGTCTCCCTGGGCCTGCTGGACTATCCGGTGCTGATGGCCGCCGACATCCTTCTCTACGACGCTGACCTGGTGCCCGTCGGTGAAGATCAGAAGCAGCACTTGGAGCTGGCGCGTGACATCGCGCAACAGCGCATTAATGCCCGCTTCGGTGGCAAGGACACCCCGGTGCTCAAAGTGCCCAAACCGATGATCCTCAAGGATGGTGCACGGGTCATGAGCCTGACAGATGGCCGCAGCAAGATGAGCAAGAGCGACCCCAACGAGGGGAGTCGCATCACCCTTTTGGACCCTCCCGAGCTGATCACCAAAAAGATCAAACGCGCCAAAACCGATCCAGAGCGTGGTCTCGAATTCGGCAACCCCGACCGGCCAGAAACCGACAACCTCTTAGGGCTCTACGCGATCCTGAGCGGCAAGGGGCGGGAGCAGGCCGCCAACGAGTGCGCCGAGATGGGTTGGGGACAGTTCAAGCCGCTGCTGGCAGAAGCCACCGTGAACTCGCTGGAGCCCATCCAGGCCCGCTACCGGGAGCTGATCCAGGACACCACAGAGCTCGATCAGGTGCTGAGCACAGGCCGCGAGAAAGCAGAATCCGTAGCCAACGCCACGCTTGAACGGGTTCGGGACGCCTTGGGCTTCGCCCGACCAGCCTGATCAGCACCAAAGAAAAGCATTAGCTGCTCTGATCAATGCGACGGCTATGGGCTTGAGCTATGGCCCCTGAGGCCTGAGGGAGACAACCTCAACCGCAGACGCGAGTCTCGCAAGACTCTCACCCTTCTATCAGCTGCTTATACACATCGCAGACTGCGCGTCAACCCCCCAAGAACCGATCTCGCGTCCAGGCCTCGTGGGCCAGCACTGTTACCGTCCACCTAAATGCTCTTTGTGAGTCGTCTTTTTTCTGCGTTCAGCCCAGTCACCAATTGGAACAGGCCTGTCGTCTGTGCTGCCCTGGCCGCAGGATTGGTGCTGTCCACAGGAGCCACACAGCGACCTCAGAAAACAGATACGCCTTCAGACCATGCCACGCATGGCGAGACGAGCAGCCGCGCCCATCTGGCCACGGGCAACGAGGGCGGGCGTTATGAGCTGACGCCTGAGCGCCGCGCCCTGCTCAACACCATTCGCTTCGCCGAGGGGACCTGGAAGGACGGCGAAGATAAGGGCTACCGGATCACATATGGCGGCGGGCAGTTTCAGGACCTCTCACGTCATCCCCAGCGTGTGATCGTGAAGCGGTACAGCAGCGCTGCAGCTGGGGCCTACCAATTCCTGCCCAAGACCTGGGAAGGAGTGGCCAAGGAGCTGAAGCTGTCCAGCTTCGAGCCAAGGCACCAGGACCAAGCCGCTCTGCACCTTGTTGAGCGTCGGGGTGCTCTCAAAGAAATTGACCGGCAAGGCCTGACCAAGAACGCCATGGCGAAGTTGGCTCCCGAATGGGCATCCTTCCCCACCTGGAATGGCCGCTCCGCCTACGGACAACCGGTGAAGAGCCATCAGGAACTGGCGAGCTTCTACAGCAGCAACCTGCGCCAGCTGCGCAATCAGCTGGGGGCCTGAGGCGAACGGGTCGAGCCCAACTTCGCGGCCAAGGCCCACACCTCCGTGACCAAGCCATGCCACGGGTTCATCACCTCCATCGAGACAGCCATGGGCTGCGTTGACGCAGCCATCAGAGAGCGCGTTGCAGCAATTGCCTTCTTGCCATCCTGCAGCCGTCCCTCCATGAGCTGACGCTCCTCTGACGGCATCACCTCCTCCGGACAGGCCTGCAGAAGCTCCTCCCCACGCTGAAACCAGTGCTCGAAGTCATCGAGAAGAGATGCCAGCAACTCATCCAACAATGAGCCAGCATCCCGATTGGTTGACTCACCCATGTGTTGCCCTCGGGTCTCGCCCATAGGATGGCGGGCCCTGAACCTGAACCGGTGAGCAGCGCTGCAGCAACCACCCCAGCCCCTTCAGCACCAGTGGTTCTGCCCAAGACCAGCGAAAGCGATCAACTGCTCAAGATTCGGCACTCCATGAGCCACGTAATGGCCATGGCTGTGCAGCAGTTGTTTCCCAAGGCACGCGTCACCATCGGCCCCTGGACCGAAACCGGTTTCTATTACGACTTCGACAATCCCGATCCCTTCACCGAGGCCGACCTGAAGGCCATCAAGAAAGGGATGATCAAAATCATTAACAAGAAGCTGCCCCTGGAGCGGGTCGAGGTGAGCCGTAGCGAGGCCGAGGCAAAAATCAAGGCCCAGAACGAGCCCTACAAGCTCGAGATCCTTGAAGGACTGCAGGAGCCGATCACCCTTTACACCCTTGGCGAGGACTGGTGGGACCTCTGTGCCGGCCCCCATGTGGATCACACCGGGGAACTCAACGCCAAGGCCTTCGAGCTGGAAAGCGTGGCAGGCGCCTACTGGCGTGGTGATGAGACCAAAGCGCAGCTGCAACGCATCTACGGCACGGCCTGGGAAACCCCGGAACAACTGGTGGAGCACAAACATCGCAAGGAAGAAGCTCTCCGCCGCGACCATCGCCGGATCGGCAAAGACCTCGACCTGTTCTCCATCGAGGACGAGGCCGGCGCTGGCCTGGTGTTCTGGCACCCCCGCGGTGCCCGCATGCGCCTCTTAATCGAAGATTTCTGGCGCCAGGCCCACTTTGAAGGCGGATACGAGCTCCTCTACACCCCCCACGTGGCGGACATCAGCCTCTGGAAGACCTCAGGCCACCTCGACTTCTACGCCGAGAGCATGTTCGGTCCAATGGAGGTGGACGAGCGTGAGTACCAGCTCAAGCCGATGAACTGCCCGTTCCACGTGCTCACCTTCGCCAGCAAACTGCGCAGCTACAGGGAACTGCCAATCCGCTGGGCGGAGCTTGGAACGGTGTATCGCTACGAGCGCCCCGGTGTGATGCATGGTCTGATGCGGGTCCGGGGCTTCACCCAGGACGATGCTCACGTGTTCTGCCTGCCCGAGCAGATCAGCGACGAGATCCTGAAAATTCTCGATCTCACCGAGCGCATCCTCTCCGCCTTCGATTTCAGCAACTACGAGATCAACCTCTCCACCCGCCCCGAGAAGTCCATCGGCGATGACGCCGTCTGGGACCTGGCCACCAATGGACTAATTGAAGCCCTAGAGCGCAAGGGTTGGGCCTACAAAATCGATGGGGGCGGCGGCGCCTTCTACGGCCCGAAAATTGATCTCAAGATCGAAGACGCCATTGGCCGGATGTGGCAGTGCTCCACCATCCAGTTGGATTTCAACCTGCCGGAACGATTTGAGCTCGACTACATCGCCGCCGACGGCAGCAAGCAGCGGCCGATCATGATTCACCGAGCCATCTTCGGCTCGCTGGAGCGATTCTTCGGAATCATGACCGAGAACTACGCCGGCGATTACCCCTTCTGGCTGGCCCCGGAACAGGTGCGTCTGTTGCCCGTCACCGACGAGGTGCAGCCCTACGCGGAGCAGTTGCTGAACCAACTCACTGAAGCTGGTGTGCGCGCCACCATCGACCGCAGCGGCGAGCGTCTCGGCAAGTTGATCCGCACCGGCGAACAGATGAAGATCCCCGTGCTGGCGGTCATCGGTGCCAAGGAAGCAGAGCAGAACGCCGCAAGCCTGCGCAGCCGACGGGACGGTGACCTCGGGGTCACATCGGTGGCCGACCTGCTCAGTTCTGCTCAAATGGCCAACAGCCAGCGCGCCGCAGGCCTGGAGCTGAACCGATGACGGACTCCCCCGTGCAGAACCTCGCCGATCTCGCGCGTCTGCGTGGAGCACCGGAACTGCTTCCTCAGATCAGGAACGAACTGCGAGGAGAACTCGATCAGGCGATGGCCAACGCCAGCTGGTTCACCATCGGCGTTATGGCCCCGTCCATGGAGAAGGCCATCACAGCGCTGCGCAGCCTCGAGCGAAGCCAACAGTGGGAGCCTCTGCAGCTCGTCGACAGCCCCAAGGAGCCGGGCCCTGTTTTTCTAAAAGCCAATCAGAAGGGAGGCACGATCAGAATTCGGATCGAGCACGGCCTCGGCGAGGGAATTCTGATCAGTGGTCACGGCGACGACGACATCACGCCAAGCACCACCTGGGGACCGCTTCCACTGGACTTCTTCTCCTGAGCGGACCACGCTGTTAAAAGACGCTGCGGCCATGGATGGCCACCACCACACTCCTAGCGGGGGACATGGGAGGCACCAAGACCCTGCTCGCTCTGTATGTGAGTGAAGCGGGTCAACTGCGCCTGATACATCAAGAACGCTTCGGCTCGGGAGAGTGGTCATCCCTTGAGCCGATGCTCGAGGCCTTCCTCAACAATCGACCAGCTGATCTCCCGGCTCCTACGCATGCCTGCATCGCCGTTGCCGGTCCGGTGCGCCATAAGGAGGCCAGGATCACAAATTTGCCCTGGCGGTTGCGGGAGGCCGACCTGGCGAGGGCAGCAGGCACTGAACGCCTCGAGCTGGTGAATGATTTCGGCGTGCTGATTTACGGGTTGCCCCATTTCGACGGCAACCAGCAGGTGATCCTTCAGAACGGCCACCAAGACAATGGCCCCCTGGCAATTCTTGGTGCCGGCACCGGTCTCGGTATGGCACGAGGACTGCAGAGCGAACAGGGACTGGTGGCCCTGGCGAGCGAGGGAGGGCACCGCGAATTTGCCCCGCGCAATGAAGCGGAATGGGAGCTTTCCTGCTGGCTCAAACAAGACCTCGGCGTCAACCGGCTGTCGATTGAACGCATCGTGAGTGGCACCGGCCTTGGGCATATGGCTCACTGGCTGCTTCAGAAACCCGATGCCGCCATGCACCCCCTACGCAGCGTGGCTGAGGCATGGCGGCGCAACAGTTCCAACGATCTTCCCGCTCAGGTGAGCGTCGCGGCTGAGGGGGGTGATCCCTTAATGCAACGCGCCTTACAGCTGTGGCTTGAGGCCTATGGCGCAGCGGCAGGCGATCTTGCCCTTCAAGAACTCTGTACGGGAGGCCTCTGGGTTGGTGGGGGCACAGCATCAAAACAATTGAAGGGACTGCAATCCGACAGCTTTCTCAACGCGATGCGCGATAAGGGGCGCTTCCGCGAGCTGATCGAAGGGATGCAGGTCACAGCGGTGATCGATCCCGATGCCGGACTGTTCAGTGCAGCCTGTCGCGCCAGGATGCTGGCGGAGTCAGGTGGGACACTGGCCTGAGAAGAGGATCAGCGATGGCGCAGCCGCGCATCGGTCAGAAAGTGGTCGTGGACGTCCCGGCAACCACCGCCAATCTCGGCCCCGGATTTGACTGCCTCGGTGCAGCCCTCGACCTGAACAACCGATTCGCGATGCGGCGGATCGAAGGGGGCGGTGAACGGTTTGAGCTGATTATTGAGGGATCGGAGGGGAGCCACCTCCGTGGTGGTCCTGAAAACCTCGTCTACCGCGCGGCCCAACGGGTGTGGAAAGCGGCTGGCCTGGAACCCGTTGCCCTTGAGGCACGGGTGCGTCTTGCCGTGCCACCGGCACGGGGGCTGGGCAGCAGTGCCACGGCCATCGTGGCGGGATTGATGGGAGCCAATGCCCTCGTCGGTGAACCCCTTCCCAAGGAGAAGCTGCTCGAGCTGGCCATCGACATTGAAGGGCATCCCGACAATGTTGTCCCCTCCCTTTTGGGAGGCCTCTGCATGACCGCAAAAGCCGCCTCTCAGCGCTGGCGCGTGGTGCGTTGCGAATGGGCGCCAAGCGTGAAGGCCGTCGTGGCGATTCCATCGATTCGCCTGAGCACCAGCGAAGCCCGTCGGGCCATGCCCAAGACCATTCCCGTTGGCGATGCTGTGGTCAACCTGGGTGCTTTGACGCTTCTGCTGCAGGGGCTGCGCACCGGCAACGGTGATCTGATCTCCGACGGCATGCACGATCGTTTGCACGAGCCTTACCGCTGGCGGCTGATCAAAGGCGGTGACGAGGTCAAACAGGCAGCCATGGACGCGGGCGCCTGGGGCTGCGCCATCAGCGGAGCCGGACCAAGCATCCTGGCTCTGTGTGAGGAAGACAAGGGCCCAGCCGTCAGTCGCGCGATGGTCAAAGCCTGGGAAGAGGCGGGGGTCGCCAGCCGCGCGCCGGCGCTGAATTTGCAGACCTCTGGCAGCCACTGGCAACCGGCCGAAGATGAGTAGATCCACCTAAACAGGGCATTCAGCCCTGTTAGCTTTGTTAAAGATTGCGGACATGGAATGGATGCTGGGTTAGCAGAGCTTGCTGTCTCGGGCAGTCCATTCCCCTGGTTGTCATTGATTGTGCTGTTGCCGGCGGCAGCAGCTTTGATGCTGCCACTGGTTCCGAGCAGCGAAGAAAATCCATCCCCTGCCCCGAAAATCATCACACTGGTCGTCCTGCTGGTCGATCTCCTTTTGATGATGGGGGTGTTTGCCACCCGCTTCGACCCCAGCACTGAAGGGCTTCAGCTGGTGGAGCGGGTGAGCTGGCTCCCAGCGCTCGGCCTCGAATGGTCCCTTGGTGTTGATGGTCTTTCAGCACCCCTTGTGGTGCTCAGCGGCCTGGTCACCTTGCTCTCTGTGGCTGCCAGTTGGTCTGTGCAGCGCAAATCACGTCTGTACTTCGCCCTGATGCTGGTTCAGGCCTCGGCCCAGGGCCTTGTGTTTCTCTCACAGGATTTCCTGCTGTTCTTCCTGGCATGGGAGCTGGAACTTGTTCCCGTCTACCTGCTGATCGCTATCTGGGGCGGACAAAACCGCCAGTACGCCGCGACCAAATTCATCCTCTACACAGCCCTGGCCTCTCTGCTGATACTGATCAGCGGCCTGGCGCTGGCTCTCTCCGGTGAAACCTTCACCTTCAACCTCACCGAACTGGCAGCTCGCTCCCCCGGCGGCAGCTTTGGCCTGTTGTGTTATGTGGGCTTCCTTATTGGCTTCGGCGTGAAACTGCCGATGTTCCCGCTCCACACCTGGCTGCCCGATGCCCACGGCGAGGCGAACGCGCCGGTGTCGATGCTGCTAGCCGGGGTACTCCTGAAAATGGGCGGCTACGCACTGCTGCGCTTCAACGTGCAAATGCTGCCGGAAGCGCACGCCACCCTGGCGCCGGCTCTGGTGATCCTTGGGATCGTGAACATCGTTTACGGCGCCCTCAACGCCTTCGCCCAAGACAACGTCAAACGCAGGATCGCCTGCAGTTCCGTGAGCCACATGGGCTTTGTCCTAGTGGGGATCGGTGCCGTTGATGCCCTGGGAATAAGCGGAGCCATGCTCCAGATGGTGAGCCATGGCCTGATCGCTGCAGCGATGTTCTTCGTGACGGGTGTTTTCTACGAGCGAACCAAAACCCTCTCGATCCCCAATATGGGCGGATTGGCAAAGGCCCTGCCGATCACCTTTGCCTTCTTCCTTGCCAGCTCCTTGGCGTCACTGGCGCTGCCTGGCATGAGTGGCTTCATCAGTGAAATCACTGTTTTCCTTGGCATCACCAGCCAGGAAGCCTTTACCTCCGTCTTCCGTTCGATCACCGTGCTGATGGCCGCCATCGGTCTGGTGCTCACACCGATCTATCTCCTTTCCATGTGCCGCCGGGTTTTCTTTGGGCCCAGGATTCCTGCCCTGGCCAGCGTTGCTGACATGCGGCCCAGGGAACTAGTGATTGGCCTCAGCCTGCTGGTGCCAACCCTGGTGATCGGAATCTGGCCCCGCGTTGCCATGGACCTTTACGAAGCCTCCACCAACGCTTTGGCCCTCCAGTTCATTGCCAGCTGAGATGTCGACTGTTTCCCCCCTTCTGCGCGGCCAAGGGCTTCCCGAGTTCCGTGCCATTTCCCCTGAGCTCGTCAGCACAGACATCCCTGTTCTGCTCGCACAGCTGGATCAGGACTTCAGCTCACTGGAGCATGCTCTGGATAAAGCCCTTACAGGACCATCGAAGCTGTCCTGGGACGGGGTGATGCAACCGCTCCAGGCCATCGGCGAACGGCTGCGTTGGAGCTGGGGTGTGGTGTCACACCTCAATGGCGTCTGCAATTCCGCTGAACTACGCGATGCCCATGCCGCCCAGCAACCCGATGTTGTGCGCCTCAGCAACCGCCTTGGCCAAAGTCAGATTCTTCATCGGGCCTTGATGGCCCTTGAACGCGATCCCGCCGAACCACTCAATCCAACCCAAGAGCGGATTCTGAAATCAGAGCTGCTCTCGATGCAGCAGCGCGGTGTTGGACTCAGTGGCGATGAGAAGGAAGCCTTCAACAGCACCAGTGAACGCCTGGCCGCTCTCTCCACCCAGTTCGGCAACCACGTGCTCGATGCCACGCAGCAGTGGACCCTGAAGCTCGGCCAAACCAGCGACGTAGCAGGCCTGCCGCAGCGGGCTTTGGAGGCATTGGCCGCAGCAGCTCGCGAAGCAGGAGACGCTGATGCGTCTGCGGAGTCCGGCCCCTGGCTGCTGGGACTGGACATGCCCCGCTATTTGCCCTTCCTCACCCATGCCAACAACCGATCACTGAGAGAAAAGGCTTATCGCGCCCATGTGGGGCGGGCCAGTGAAGGAGAACTCGATAACCGGGCACTGATCGAGGAGATCCTGACCCTGAGGCGCGAACAAGCTTCCCGCCTGGGCTATGCCCATTGGGCTGACCTCAGCCTCAGCGCAAAGATGGCTGAGGATGTTCCGGCTGTGGAAGCACTGCTGGACGAACTGCGCGCTGCGGCATACCCAGCAGCTGAGCAAGAGCTGCGGGATCTCCAAGCCATCGCCAGGGAGCACAAGGCCCCTGAAGCTGATGAGCTAGCTCCCTGGGATATTGCCTACTGGTCGGAGAAGTTGCGCCAATCCCGATTCGACCTGGACCAAGAAGCGCTGCGCCCTTGGTTCCCGCTGCCGCAGGTGCTCGAAGGCCTGTTCAGCCTGTGTTCACGACTGTTCGACGTCGAGATCTTCGCCGCCGACGGCGAGGCACCGACATGGAACGACGATGTGCGCTTCTTCCGGGTGAAGCGCTCCGATGGCACACCTATCGCCGGCTTCTACCTCGACCCCTTCAGCCGACCCGCCAGCAAGCGCGGTGGAGCTTGGATGGATGAATGCTTAGGCCTCAGCAAGAAACCAGATGGATCTGTCGTGCTGCCGGTGGCCTACCTGGTCTGCAACCAGACCCCACCTGTGGGTGACACCCCCAGCCTGATGAGCTTCGAGGAAGTGGAAACTCTTTTCCATGAATTCGGCCATGGGCTTCAGCACATGCTCACCACCGTTGAGGAACCGGAAGCTGCTGGCATCAGCAACGTGGAATGGGATGCCGTGGAACTCCCCAGCCAGTTCATGGAGAACTGGTGCCTTGATCACGCCACCTTGATGGGCATTGCGCGACATTGGCAGACCGGCGAACCCCTGCCCGAGGCGGAATTCAACAAGCTGCGCAGCAGCCGCACCTTCAACTCCGGCCTGGCCACCCTGCGACAGGTTCACTTCGCCCTCAGTGACCTCCGCCTCCACAGCCAGTGGAACCCGGAACTTGGCATCACCCCAGACGAACTGCGCCGTGAGATTGCTGCCACCACCACGGTGATGGCTCCCATCCCAGAGGATCAGTTTCTCTGCGCCTTCGGCCACATCTTCGCGGGTGGCTACTCCGCTGGGTACTACTCCTACAAATGGGCTGAGGTGCTCAGTGCTGATGCCTTCTCCGCTTTTGAGGAGGTGGGTCTGGATCAGGAGGATCAAGTTCGCGAAACGGGAGGCCGCTTCCGCGACACCGTGCTCAGCCTGGGTGGCAGTCGCTCCCCAGCAGAAGTATTTGAAGCCTTCCGTGGCCGTCCGGCCAGTACCGAAGCACTGATTCGCCATTCCGGCCTGGTGGCCGCGGCCTGAGCTCAGGCGCGCAAGCTGCTGCTGAGCCGTCGAATCGCGGCGGGGTGGCTGATCAGCTGCTGATGGGTCCAAACGGGGAGTTCCTCACACCGGCCCAGGGGCAGAACGGCCCTCCAGCCGGGGCAGACCATCAGATCCCAGCGGCAAAAGAAACTGGAGCAGTAGACCCCAGCCAGGCCATCGGATTGGCGATTCAGCTCTCGTAGCAGGCGACTGCCCATTTTCATGTCTGCAGCACCCGGCAGGAGCGGACGGGGGATCATCTGAGCAGCCAAGGTGCCTTGCTGCGGGCTTCCCACGCTGAAGAAGCGCCGGGTGCGCTGCGCTCCCCCAAGCTCCTGCAGCCAGATTCTGCCGATCACGCCCCCCATCGAAAAACCCAGAAGATCGACCCTGGTTTCTGCACCGAAGCGCCGCTGAATGCTCTTATCCAGGCGCGAGGCCAACTGCCGCAGGGGAATCCAGCCCAGACCATGGGGCAGGTGTGGCGCCAGCAACGGAAGATCAGGCTGGTCCAACCCCTGAATCAATCGGTGAAAAAGACGAGGCGAGTCCCAGAGACCATGCACCAACACCAAAGGGATGCTCACAGGGCTGATTTGCCGCCATGGCGCGATCGTTCCACGAACACCCGACCGTTAAATCCCGGAACCGGTGCAGAACATTTTGTTAGCCGTAACCACATCGGCATGGGCCCGTAGAGGGTTTCCAGCCGATCAAACATCTGCTCGCTGAAGTGCTCGATCGTTAGGCAACGAACCTCCTGGGACAACCCTTGCAGGGCCTGAATCGCCACGCTGTAGTCGAGGCTCTGGCTCAGGTCGTCGGCCACGGCAGCAGCCTTCAGATCGAGCTGAACACTTAAATCAAGGTTGAACCATTGGCCATCCCGGCGTTCGTGTTCCAAAACCCCGACGTGGGCCCACAACCGCAGCTCCCGCAGACCGATGCAATCCATCAGAGCGGCCGATCAATGTGGGTGAAGACGCGGCTGCCGTTGGCATAGTCGGCAGCGATATGGCCCTCGCCGCGCAACCGATAGCGGTAGGTCACCAGCCCCTCAAGGCCAACAGGTCCCCGGGGCGGCAGGGTCTGGGTGCTGATGCCCACCTCAGCGCCGAATCCATAACGGAACCCATCGGCGAAGCGGCTGGAACAGTTGTGATAGACCCCGGCGCTATCCACCGCCGCAAGAAAACGATCAGCCGCCTTGGCATCCTCCGTCAGGATCACTTCGGTGTGACGTGAGCCATAGGAACGGATGTGATCGGTGGCTGCCTCGAGATCGTCCACCAGCTTCACCGCCAGGATCAGATCCAGATACTCCGTGCTCCAGTCCTCCTCCGTGGCCACTTGCGCCACGCCAAGGGCCACGCTCGCGGCATCACCGCGCAGCTGCACCCCGGCAGCTGCGAATACCGGCAGCGCAGCGGCAAGAAAAGGCTGGGCAATGGAGCGGTGCACCAGCAAGGTCTCGATGGCGTTGCAGGCGGCGGGGTACTGGCTTTTGCTGTCCACCGCCACCCGAACAGCTTTATCGACATCGGCCGCAGCATCAACGTAGAGATGGCATACCCCATCGGCATGGCCCAGCACAGGAATGCGGGTGTTGTCCTGGATAAAGCGCACCAGGTCGTTGCTTCCCCTGGGGATGATCAGATCCACGAGGCCATCGAGACGCAACAACGCCAGGCTTTCCTGTCGTGTTGTAAGCAGCGCCAGGGCATCGGCAGACACCGGACTGGCCGCCAGGCCTGTCTGCAGGGCGTCCATCACAGCCTCATTGGTGCAGCGGGCCTCACTGCCCCCTTTCAACAGAGCACCGTTGCCCGAACGGATCGCCAGCGAGGCGATCTGCATCACAGCATCCGGCCTGGCTTCAAAGATCACACCCACCACCCCAAGCGGCACAGAGACCCGTTCCAACACCAAGCCCTGGTCCAGCTCCCGGTGCAACTGACGACAGCCCAGCGGATCACTGAGGCTGGCCACCTTGCGAACGCCATCAATCGCCGCGGCCAACTTGGTGTCATCCAGCTTCAGACGAGCCATCAGAGCCGGCGACAGCCCATCGGCCGCAGAGCGTTCGAGGTCTTCACGGTTGGCCGCGAGGATGGTTGAGGCGCGGTCGGTCAGCGCGTCCGCCATCGCCTGGAGCGCCAGGGCCCGTTGGCCGTCATCGGTCTGCCCCAGATCAACAGCAGCACGGCGGACAGCCGCGGCACGCGTCAAAAGCGCGGCGGAAGGCTCTGGAACGCTCGACATCAACGCAATCAATCTGGAGCCATCATCCCGTTCAGCCGCTGTAGAGCGAGCCGCGCTGCTCCAAGGCGTCCAGCACCATTGCCCAGGCAGGCGGCTTCGATCCGCAACCCCTCCCGTGAGATGCCCGCCCCCCGCACCCCCCCCCCCCGCCGCCCGGAGGGCAAAAGGGGGGGGGCGCCCCCCGCCAGTCCGCCCCCCAACAGGACCAACTGTGGCGTGAACACGTACACCAGCGAAGCAACGCCACAGCCGAGGCGCTCGCCGTAACGGCTCCAAACCTCAAGAGCCGCCGGATCACCGGAATCAGCCTCCGCACTGAGCTCACGTGGATCGCGATCACACAAACGTCGCAGGCCCGTGATGCTGGCGAACTGCTCCAGTGAGCCACGGTTGCCGCTGTTGCAGGCCGGACCATCGGACTGCACCCCGATCAGACCGGGTTCCGCTGCGGCACCGTTATGGCCAGTAAACAGCTCACCTCTCAAAAGCACTCCCCCTCCCACACCGGTTCCAAGGGTCAGCAGCACCACATCACCTACACCACGGGCAGCACCGAGCCATGCCTCTCCGACCACCGCACAGTTGCCGTCATTGGCAAGGGTGACCCGACGATTGAGCCTGGACTCCAGCCAATCCGCCAGCGGCACGTCCTCCCAGCCCGGCAGGTTGATGCATACCCGGGCCACCCGGGCCGCCACATCCATCGGACCAGGGAGTCCGATGCCGACCGCCTCAACCACATGCTCCGGGTCAATCTGTTCAATGGCTTCACAGAGGGCCATCGTCACGGCGCCAGGCACTGCGGGCTGAGGCGTGGGCACTTGCGCCTCCGCTAGCACCGTGCCGTCAGCACGGATCCGAGCCAGCTTGATCGCCGTGCCCCCGAGATCCACCCCAATCACTTGCGCGTCCGGCATCCCTTAGAACCGGAAGAACACCTGCAACTGGCTCTGCCAGGTGCCATTGGCATCCATAGCCGCAGACACAGACGTGGTCGGTGTTAGCCGATAGGAGACAGTTCCTTGTGGAGGAACATCAACATCGGTTGTGTTCGGTGCCATCAATACGGAGAGGTTGAGTTTGTCGGTCAAAGCCACACCAAACTCAGTCACCACTGTCAAGGTCGGCGAAACGTTACCGGAGGTGCGCTCCTCCTGTGATTTCACCTCAGGATTGACATAGGTCGGGAAAATCGCCACCTGGAGCCGTTGCCCCATGACATCGGTCAAAGTACCCAGAACAGGTGAGAGCAATGACTGGCTCACCATCGTGGCCAACGCGGCTCCACCAGTGCTGCCTAAAGAACCCAGGGAATTGCCACCGATCAAACCCAACAGCTGTTGCTCGCTCATCGGAGGTGAGCTCCTCAAAACAAGGTTGTTTCTGTCACCCAGACGGTTGGCCGGGCCAGTGGCCTGGACCATGACCTTCACCAGTCGAAGCTGGCCAAACATGGCGTGAGCGCTGCCAGTGCCATTTGAAGCAAAGAGGTTGGTGCTGGTTAGCTGATCGCTGTTGCCCGCGCTGACGGTGTCGGAGACCCTGGCTTGCATAGCGATATCCACATAAGGGATAAGCCCCAACGAGGGCGTGAACACCGCAACGTTCTCCTCCTGCGGATCCAAACGGAGGGGAGCGAGAGGGGGAATCCAGATCCTGCCCGAATTGAGCTGAATCACCCCTCTTGCCTGCAGAGAGGGGTCCAGGGGGCCATTCAAGGTCACCGCACCACCGCCTTTGAAACTGATCGCGCGCATCAGCACCCTGGTGTCAGGCCCAAGGGCCAGCCGAAGGTTCTCAAAGCGGATGGCGGGCAGCGTTGGCATGAACCGCTGCGGCTGATCTGGGCCCTTGATCGGTGTGTTTGGTCCCATTAGGACCAGAGGATCCTTGAAATCCCACTTCTCCTCTAGAAGGGTTTTGAACGATTGAGTACCTGGCTGCACCGCAGCGGAGGGACCCTTATCAACGCTGGGGACCAATCCTTGAGGCTGCCTTCGCCGAGCACGTCCGAAGAATCCGGACTGAGGCCGAAGCGTCCCTCTCGACAGGGCCAGATTTCCAGAGAGAACGGGTTGCAGCAAAGCACCAGAAACCTGCAGTTCGCCATCGGCCTGGAACTGCACGATCGGCTGACGAATCTGACCTCGGCTGAGTTGCAAGGTGAGCGATGAAGTGCCGCTCTGGGGGGTGAACAAGCCAAGGCTTCCTGAACCGCGCAGCAAGCCGCCGCGTCCCACTTCGGCCTCCAGGCGTTGCACCAAGACGCGATCGAAATCGAACAGGATCGAGGCGTTGATCCGGCTCAGCTCTTGTTCACCGATGCTGAGATCTCCATTGCTTACAACCACAAAGCCATTGGCTTGGGGTTGGTTCAAAGGCCCGCGCAGCAACAGCCGCAGATTGGTTCTCCCCTGCTTAACGATTAACGAATCCCCAGCGAGAAGCGTCAACACGCCAAGGGCATCCCCATGGCTGTCCAGCCTCAGATTCAGATCGGCTTCGGGATCAAAGGGAACCGTGCCAGATAGATTGATTGCTTCCTTGCTCTCGCCTCCCTTCAGAGACAGATCCAGGCGAATCAACTCACGATCAACGACAACCGATCGCTGCTCCAACTGCAGGGGCTGGCCCGCCAGGCTGGCGGAATCGAGCACCAGATCGGAAACGAGCAGAGGAGCCGCTCCGCTGAGGTCGTAACGGCCGCGGATGCCAACGCTGCCGAGGAGCTGCGGCGGTACAGGAGCCAACAACGCCAGCAGCGAGATCGGAACCTGCAGCAGGGAAAGGTCACCAGATCCACCGAGCAGCGGGCCACGAAGCGTGGCAACCACCGGTTGAAGCTGAAGAGCTTTGGCCTGGTCATCCCCCTCAATCCATAGATGCGCCTTTGCGATCAGATCGGCCTTCAGATGTTTTGAATTGGGGCCCTCGATCGTTCCAGACAGATTGACCCGCCCTTCCAGGCGATCCAGATCTGGGCCCTTGCGGGGATTGGTCAGGGAATAGGCCTCGAGAGCCCGGCGCGATTGCGCCAGAGCTCGCAACTGACCATCAAGCGAGCCTCCGAAGGTGTTGATGAACAGGGTTCCGAGATCTTCAGCACGCCCAGGGGCCATACCCGGATGGGTGTCGCTCCCTCTCAACTGACGGGCCAGCAGCGTCACCCAGGTCACATCTAGGCCTTCGGCTCTAATTGAGCTGTGCATCCGCCCACCCAGATGGCCACGGGCCTTCAGCCGGATGCTGCCCTGCAAGGGCGTGAGCGCTGCATCGGCCTGAAAACGTCCATCGCTCAGGGAGCCCTCCACCTCGAGGCTTCGCATCGCAACCCCCGCCATCGAGGGTTCAACAATTGCGGCAGACCCACGGATCGCGAGGGGGGCCACGGCAAGACTCCCGGCACCCGTGAGCTGACCTGCCACCGCTTGAGGCTGGGTAACCGGCGGAAGGATGAAACGAAGACCATCGATGTTGAAACCCGCTGCACTCCAGCTGTAGCGGCGTTGATCCCCAGCCCGAGCCAGCCGGTCCAAGCGCAAATGCCCCTCACCACGGTGCAAGTGCACGGTCTTGGGCCAAGCATCGGCATCGAGCTCAGCCACGAGCGTGCCGGGCACAACGGGATGCTGGGCCGCCATCCCCAGGCGAGCACCATGACCGAGTTCGCCGTTGAGGCTGCCTTGCCAGCGTTCGGGAACATGCAATGCCCCGACGCGGGGTTGATCCAGCATCAGGCTGATGTCGGGCTGCAGCGCCGAAAGCAAACCGTTCACGCGTCCCCGCGCCGCCACCTGCCCCCCCAACGTCATACCGATCAAGGGGGTGAAGCGGCTCAGATTGAGAGGTTTGAGTTCAAAGCCGCTCTGAAGTTCACCGGCTTGAAGCCGTCCCTGCGCCAGCTGTAAAGGCAGGCGCGCTTCCGCCAGCAACACCGGACTCGTGAAGCGATCCAGCACTAGGGCGGAATCCTTCGTGGACCATCGGGTCTGGAACGACCACTGGTCCAGCAAAGGGTTGGCCGCCTGACCAAGCTTCAGGCTCAACTCCGGTGAGGCCAACGCACCACTGACGTCGACGGCGCCAAGAATCGGAGCGGCTTTACCCAATACGGCCTGCAAGGTAGGTACCGCAGACCAGAATCGGGGATCGATCTCCAACACTGAACTTCGCAGATCCAGCTCGGATCCGATCGTTCCGGCCACTCCGAAGCTAAGTCCCGGAGCACTGAGACGGAGGTTGTCGACGGCAACAGACGGTTGCTGCACTTGCAACCAGGGGGTGCGCCCCTGAGCCTCCAGCGTCAGGGCTGTGTTGAGCCCCATGGCCTCAGGCATCCTGATCTGTCCGTCGGCACTCCACTGGGGCTCCTCCCAGGGGCCCTGGATCCTGAGCTTCAACCGGTCCTTGCTTGCGGGGCTGAGATCTGTGCTGCGCACGTCAGCGCGGAGATCAAAACTCTTGTTCAAGGCAACGGAGCCTGAGGCCCGAGCCTCAAAGGCTGCGAAACGCAGTTTGGAGGGCTCCAGCGTCAGTCGATCGCCATTGCAAGCGACGCTGAGCCGACGGCTGTTAAGCGAAGCAAGCTTGAGACGCTTGAGGCTGAGCCCACCTCGGCAGTTCAAAGAACCATCGGCCCAGCCGATCTGAACGTCTCCCTCCAAGGTCCCTGAGGCATCCAGATGCTGAGCGGGGGCGATGACGGCCCCCAACGGTTTCAGGTTGAGCCTATCCATCCGAGTTCGAAGCCTGAAGCTCGGGCGATCCCAATGCCCTTGTCCGTCCAGCCGCAGCGCCCCTTCAACGTCGACCCAGCGAAGTTCCGATGCAGTGCTGAAAAAGGCTTCTCCGAGCCGAACCGCGCCCCGGCTGCGAAGTTCAAGGGTCTGCTGCTGTGGACCGAAACGAAGCCGCGCGGGGTCGGCCAACCGGTACTGCACTCCAAGTCGCGGCAGGGCGCCGTCGCCGCTCAGCTCACCAAAGGTCCAGTAACGACCAGCCTCATTGGCCTGCAACTGGCCGCGCAGCTTGTGCACTGTGATCTGCAGAACCGGCTGCAGACGCCGAAGACTCGCCAGGGGAGCAAGGCTGACCTCCAGCCCGGCCAGGCTCAGCTCAGAACGATCCGCCGCCGACGGCAAGATCCGACTCGGCCCAATGGCGATCCCCAAGCCCCAGGGGCGAAGTCCCTCGTAGGGACCAATGTCTACTTTGTGGCCCAGAGGACCCGAGAGCGTGCGCTCCAAACCGGGGCGCACGCGGCTCAGGACGCTTTCCGCAGCACGGTCAACGGCGACGAAGCCTGCAGCTCCAGCCCCGATGAGAACGAAGCTTCCAGCGCCCAACAGGGTCCTACGCCGCGTTTTCCACATCAGACGCGGCTATTACCCCGGGATCTCGCGCAATATAAGGAGACTGTTTTCAGTCCACCAGACCCAATGTCCTTCGATCAGCTGCTGCTTACTGCCGCTCCCTGGCTGGGTTGGTCTGGGCTTGGGCTAGGAGCGCTGACAGTTGTTGCCTTCCTGACCAATTGGGGCATTCGGTTTCGGCTGGTCGGTGTGAGCAGCTTCACCCTGCTGCTGGCCGTGAGTTGCTGGGCGTTCGGCGTGAGCTACACACCACCAGTGGTGGTGGAGGGTGCGGTGCGTGCACCGATCGTGTTCGACAACGGCAACGACCTTGTGGTTGCTCAGGTTCCCGCCGACCTGGCCCCAACCACAGTTCAAGCCACCCTGGAGCAATTGGAGGGCAACCTGCGCGGCTCCGGTCGCTCCAGCAGCACCGTGCTGGTGCGGTTGCGGGGCATCCAGGCGGAGGGCGATGGGCTTGGACGCCCCGTCATCCTGGGCGAGGTGAACAAAACCTTGCGTTGATGCCGGACTTCAACGACGCGATTGAGGAGCTCCCCCAGTCGTTTCGCAGGGAAAAACAGGAGCTGGATCGGGCCGGCATCAACCGCTGGTCCAGCATCTGTGGCTTAACAGATTTGCAGCTAAGCCAACTCGCCCGCAGTGGCCAGGCTTCAGCCCGAAACCTGAAACGGCTGAGGGGCATGGCCAACTTGGTCTGCAGTTTGGATTTGACTCCCCAGGACGCCGCGCTGCTGATGCATGCGGGCATTGCCACGCCCGCTGCTCTTGCGGCATGCACCCCCGAGCGTCTCGTACGTCAGACCGGGCGGCTGGAGCGCAGCCTTGGAACCAAACGGCCTGCCGTGGTGGATTTACGGGTAGCAGGCGATTGGATCCGACGCGCCAGGCAACTGGCGAACTGACCCCAGCAGCCCTGCCATGGCATCCAATTCTGCGTATGAACCGTGTATGAGCTTGAAACACCTACGCACGGCTCTGGCAGCACTGGCCCTGTTCGGGTCAACTTTGCTCGTGTTTGCCGCTGACTCGGACTTGCTCAACAGCGTCAAGCGCAATCCTGAAAAAGCCAAGGCAATGTGCCGTACGTTCCAGCAGATGAACTCCAACGGACAGTCGCCGTTTTCCAAGGTGTACATCAACCAGCTCGCTGCCAGTGAGCACCTGAGTTTTCAGGATGCGGAAATTCTCATGACCTACACCGTGGGGATGCATTGCGACGATGTCCGCTGAGACGAGCGGAATTGTTTGCCGCCCTGCGGCACTGACCCTGTCCGATGGCGTCGTGCTGCAGTCACGGCTTTGGCATCAGAATCGTGAAGGCCCCTGGCCTGCCCTGCTGATGAGGCAGCCCTACGGAAACCGCATCGCCTCAACCGTCACCTACGCCCACCCCAGCTGGTGGGCCTCCCATGGATTCCTGGTGGTCGTTCAAGACGTACGAGGCCAAGGGGAGTCGGAAGGCAGCTTCGGAGGGTTTGTTCAGGAAAAAGCCGACACCAGCGCCACTCACGCCTGGGTGCGCCAGCTGCAGGAATGCAATGGACGCTTGGGGGTCTACGGGTTTTCGTATCAGGGACTGACCCAGCTCACTGCCGCTGAGTCAGCCCCACCACCGGATTGCACCGCCCCGGCGATGACTGGGTTGGACGAACGTCGCCACTGGAGTTGTGAGGGCGGTGCCCACTGGTGGCACCTAGGACTTGGCTGGGGGCTCCAGCTCGCCGCCCTTCAAGCCCAGCGACGCGGAGATGAAACGGCTTGGCTGGAGATCCGCCGCAGCCTGGAGGAGAAGCGCTATCTGCGGGACGGGCTTTCACTGCTGCGACGCCATGACCCCGAAGGCATGGCCTTGCGCTGGTTGCAAAGCGACCCCAATAACGATTTGCAGTGGATGGTTCATCGCCCACCGGAGAGCTGGCTTCAACGGCCAATGCTTTTGATCGGTGGATGGTGGGATCCGCATTTGGTGGGCCTTTTGGACCTCTGGCATCGCAGCAAGGTCGCCGGCGGTCAGCCATCCCTTCACATTGGGCCGGCCTCTCACCTGGAGTGGTGGCCGGAAACCCAACACCTGATGCTGCAGTTTTTCCAACAGCATCTGCAGAACCGCCCCCCGCAGGAGTCGAAGCCCAGCCACCAGCTCTGGAACATCACACAGCGACAGTGGGACGCGATCCCCGCAGCCGGCACCAGCGGGCCGGCGTCATGGGGATTGAGCAGCCATGGACTGGCCTGCATCGATCCAAGCGACGGTGCCCTCGTGGCGGATGGGAAAGTAGAGGGAAGCGTGGTCATCGTGCATGACCCCTGGCGACCGGTCCCGGCCATCGGTGGACACCTTGGGATAACCCCTGGCCCCGCGGACCGCATGGCCGTCGATCAACGCAGCGACGTCGCGACATTCACCTCTGCACCCCTGGTTGATGAGCTTCTGCTGTCGGGTCAACCGTTGCTGCTGCTGAACGCCGAGGCGGACCAGCCGGGATTTGATCTCTGCATCAGCCTGTCGCGCCTGCCTGCAGAAGCCAACAGCGTTGAGCAACTGAGCACGGGAATCGTGCGGGTTCGAGGAGAGGAGGCGTTGCAGTCGGCTAGGCGCAGCGTGACCCTCCAGCCGCTGCACGCGACCCTGGCTAAGGGCGATCGACTGCGGATCTCCGTTGCCGCAGCAGCTTGGCCCGCCATTGGCGTCAACTCTGGCCACGACGCCGTGCCCTGCGGAGCACCAAGCCCAGAGCATCGTGTGGTGACGCTGACACTGGAACTTTCTGACTCCACCCTGCAGCTGAACCCCTTTGATTCCGGCAAACTGACTCTCAACTGATCGTTTGAGCTTTGAAGCTCTCCGCTGCCCTGCTGGCCATCGCCTGTCAGCTCCCATGGGGTTGATCAGTCCCGCAGCAGCGGAGTAACTCACCAGAACCGAACTCGGTCCTGCCCACGCAACAGCGGCGGCTGAATAGCTGCTGGAGGCGCTCAAAAACCGTCAACGACACGTCATACATGACGCTCTCGCCACGCTGGTTCAGGCCAGTGTTGATGTGAAGAGCCTCAAGGCACTCTTGGACCAACGCGTGGCCATTGATGCAACCCACGTCGTCAGTGTGATCCCTGGCTAGAACAAGACAATCGTTGATGCTGTGGTGACCTCTTCATCCGGTGACGAAGGGATGCTGCTGGTGCTGAATGAGGACGGCAAGCTGCTCGCCCGAAAGTGGGCCGACCAGATCAAGCCGATCGAGACAACGGCCCTCGACTTCACCCGCGACCTGGCGGCAGGACGCTGGGTTGCAGCGCGATCCAAGATGTCCCTGCAGCTGCAGGAAGAGTTGGCCCCGGGCGACCTGGAACGCAAATGGACCAAGATCAGCCTGGGGTAAGGCGGTTTCCGCAAGGTCAAAGACGCCGTGATCGCCCATCAAGGCGGCGATCAGCAGCTTGTGCTGGTGGCAGTTGCCTTCGGCAAGGCCACAACCAACCTGTTTGTGATCTTTGACGAAAGCGGTCGGATCATCAACGTCGACATTTTCCGAGACTTCGTCTGATCATCGAGGGATCTGTTTGGTAAATCAGGCTTAACATCGCGCCCAATTCTCAGATCTCCCATGGGTGTCGCCGCAGTCCTCGACTGGATGGTGCAGGACGGCGAACGGTTGGCGACTTGTCGCCATGATCACCCGTTTGCGGTGCTTGGTCCCCAACCCTCAGAGCAGGGTTGGACCGTGCGGATGTGGATGCCGGAAGCCCAAACCGTCACCCTTCTTCAGGCTGGCGAAGAGATCGCCATGACCACCCCGAACCACCCCTGGGTGTTCGAGGCACAGCTCAACAGAGATCCTGGCTGCACCTACCGGGTCAGGGTTGAGCGCGGCGGGATCGTGCACGAACAGCACGATCCCTGGGCCTTCCGTGGTGAATGGATGGGCGAAATGGATCGCCACCTGTTTGCTGAAGGCAACCATCACCACATCTGGCAAAAGATGGGTGCCCACCTCACCGAGCGTGAAGGCATCACGGGTGTGATGTTCTGCCTTTGGGCTCCCAACGCTCTGAGCGTCTCAGTCATCGGAGATCTGAACACCTGGGACGGACGTCACCACCCCATGCAGCAACGTCTTGGGGGCATCTGGGAACTGTTCATTCCTGGACTCGAGGAGGGACATCTCTACAAGTACGAAATCCGTACCCAAGACGGCCACTGCTACCAAAAGGCTGATCCTTACGGCTTCCAGCACGAGGTTCGCCCGGACAACAGCTCCGTTGTGGCTCGTCTAGGCGGATTTCAATGGTCCGATCAGGGCTGGATGCAGAAGCGCGACAGCAGCAACGCGCTCGATCAACCGATCTCGGTGTATGAAATGCACCTGGGCAGCTGGATTCACGCCTCAGCGGAAGAGCCCTGGATTCAACCCGACGGCACCCCTCGTTCGCCCGTTCCCGCGGCGGACATGAAACCCGGCGCTCGGCTGCTCACCTACGCCGAGCTCGCCGATCGCCTTATTCCTTACGTGAAGGAAAGGGGATTCACCCACATCGAGGTGATGCCGATCACCGAACACCCCTTCGATGGCTCCTGGGGCTATCAAGTAACAGGTTGGTATGCACCCACCAGCCGCTATGGAACGCCTGACGAATTCCGGGCGTTTGTGGATCGCTGCCACGCCGTAGGCATCGGCGTGATCATCGACTGGGTTCCGGGCCATTTTCCAAAAGATGCCCATGGCTTGGCCTTCTTTGATGGCGCACACCTCTACGAACACAGTGATCCCCGGATCGGGGAACACAAGGAATGGGGAACGCTGATCTTCAACTACAGCCGCAACGAGGTTCGTAACTTCCTTGTTGCCAATCTGATCTTCTGGTTCGAGCAGTTCCACATCGATGGCATCCGGGTGGATGCCGTCGCCTCGATGCTCTACCGCGACTACCTGCGTCCCGATGGGGAATGGCTCCCCAACGAGAACGGCGGTCGGGAGAACACCGAGGCTGTGCGCTTCCTGCAACAGGCCAACCACGTGCTGTTCCAGCACTTCCCAGGAGCCCTCTCGATCGCGGAGGAATCAACAACCTGGCCGATGGTGACGCAGCCCACGGACAGCGGCGGCCTCGGATTCAACCTCAAATGGAATATGGGTTGGATGCACGACATGCTCGATTACTTCGAGCTGGACCCGTGGTTCCGTCAGTTCCACCAGAACAACATCACCTTCTCAATCTGGTACACCTACACCGAGAACTTCATGCTGGCCCTGAGCCACGATGAAGTGGTGCACGGCAAAAGCCATCTCTTGCACAAGATGCCGGGAGATGACTGGCAGAAGTACGCGAACACCAGGGCGTTGCTCTCCTACATGTGGACGCACCCTGGCAAGAAGACGATCTTCATGGGGATGGAATTCGGCCAACGCGCTGAATGGAATGTTTGGGGTGATTTGCAGTGGGATCTGCTCAACTACGAGCCCCACAAGGGCATCCAGCGGTTGGTGGATGACCTCAATGTTCTCTACAAGGCAGAACCGGCCCTCTGGCGGGACGACTTCGACCAGTTCGGCTTCCAGTGGATCGATTGCAACGACAACCGCCACTCCGTGATCAGTTTCATGCGTCGGGAGAGTGCGAGCGGCACCTGGCTGGTGGTGGTGGCGAACTTCACGCCCCAAAGCCACTCCCACTACCGCGTGGGCGTTCCCCTATCCGGCTTCTACGAGGAGATCTTCAACTCCGATGCAGCCAAGTACGGCGGAAGCAACCTCGGCAACATGGGCGGCAAACCAACAGACGAGTGGGGCATCCACGGCTACGAGAACTCCCTGGACCTCTGCCTGCCGCCGCTGAGCCTGATGGTGTTCAAGCACGACCCGAAACGCAGCCTGAGCAGCAGCGAGCCGGACAACATCGTGTGACGAACGTGATGACAAAGAGGGGGTAAAGCTCTAGCCAAGGCATCGATTCGGGTAGGTTTCCGGCTGACCTGACCGGGCTTGATGAGCGACTCTTTACCCCTGCTCCTGCGTGCTGCGCGCGGTGAATCGGTGGAGCGTCCTCCGGTGTGGATGATGCGCCAGGCCGGTCGCTACATGAAGATCTATCGAGACCTGCGGGACAAGTACCCCAGCTTCCGCGAGCGTTCAGAAAACCCTGATCTCTCCTATGAGATCTCCATGCAGCCGTTTCACGCCTTCAAGCCCGATGGCGTGATCCTGTTCTCCGACATCCTCACGCCACTGCCGGGGATGGGAATCGATTTCGACATCATCGAGAGCAAAGGCCCCCAGATCGGTGATCCAATCCGGAGCATGGCCCAGGTGGATGCTCTGCGCCCGCTGAACCCCGCCGAGTCGATGCCCTTTGTGGGCGAGGTGCTGGGTCGCCTCCGCCAAAGCGTTGGCAACGAAGCAGCTGTCCTCGGATTCGTTGGAGCCCCCTGGACCTTGGCTGCCTACGTGGTGGAGGGCAAGAGCAGCAAGAACTACGCGGTGATCAAGGCCATGGCCTTCCGCGAACCCGAGATCCTGCACAAACTGCTCGACCACTTCGCAGAGTCGATCGCTAATTACCTGCGCTATCAGATTGATTCCGGCGCCCAAGTGGTGCAAATGTTTGATTCGTGGGCTGGTCAACTGAGCCCGGCGGACTACGACACCTTTGCTGCGCCCTATCAGAAAAAGGTGGTGGATCTGGTCAAGCAGACACACCCCGACACCCCCTTCATCCTCTACATCTCCGGCAGTGCCGGCGTGATCGAGCGGATGGCCAACACAGGTGTTGACATCATTTCTCTGGATTGGACCGTGGACATGGCAGAAGCCCTGGCACGTCTGCCAGAGCACATCGGTGTTCAGGGCAATGTCGATCCCGGCCTGCTGTTCGGCACCCCGGAGGCGATTGAGGCTCGCATTGATGACTGCGTGCGCAAAGCCCTCGGCCGGAAGCACATCCTCAACCTCGGCCATGGAATCCTGCCGGGCACTCCAGAAGAGAACGGTGAAGCCTTCTTCCGGGCCGGCAAGAGCGTGATGGACCGTCTCGGGGCCGCCGTTTGACCCGCATCCTGGTGACCGGCGCCAGCGGATGCGTCGGTCAGTACATCTCCCGCTGGCTGCTGGACCACTCCGATGCGGAGCTGCTGCTCTGGCTGAGGGACCCCGCCAAACTCACTGCTGTTCCAGCAGACCATCCCCGTATCCACCTTTTGGTGGGGGACCTGCGGGACACCAACCGTTTTGCCCAGGAGCTGGCATCGGTGAACCGGGTGATTCACACCGCCACGGCCTGGGGTGACCCCGAGCGGGCCGAACAGGTGAATGTGGTGGCGGTGAAA
Organism: Synechococcus sp. MU1642; assembly: GCF_020514115.1. Lineage (GTDB taxonomy): Bacteria > Cyanobacteriota > Cyanobacteriia > PCC-6307 > Cyanobiaceae > Parasynechococcus. The sequence continues at coordinate 166,995 of NZ_VTKZ01000004.1, read as the reverse complement.
AAGATGCTGGCTCTTCTGGATCCCAGCAAGCTGGAGCAGATCATTTATTTCTCAACAGCCAGCGTGCTCGATCGGCACCTGCGCCCCCTGTCTGAAGCTCTGGCCTACGGCACGGAATACATTCAAACCAAGGCTCGCTGCCTCAGGGATCTTGAGCAGCACCCCCTGGCCAGCAAAGTCGTCGCGGTGTTTCCCACCTTGGTGTTCGGCGGACGGGTTGACGGCACCAGCCCCTTCCCCACCAGTTACCTCACAGAGGGCTTGGCTGAAACCAGCCGTTGGCTCTGGCTGGCCCGTTGGCTTCGGGTGGATGCGAGCTTCCACTTCATCCATGCCGAAGACATCGCCCGCATCTGTGGTCTGTTAGCGACACGCCCCCATGAACCAAACCGTGAGCCCGGGCAAGGCGTCCTGCGCCGCGTGGTGATGGGGCAACCAGCGATCTCGGTGAACGACACCGTGAAAACCCTCTGCCGCTGGCGCGGTGTGGCCCGAACACCCGGCATTCCGCTCTGGCCATGGCTGATCGAAACCCTGATCCGGGTTCTGCCGATCGAAGTGAATGACTGGGACCGGTTCAGCATTCGACAACGCCACTTCATTCACGACCCGGTGACGCAGCCGGAACGTTTTGGTGGCTGCAGCCATGCCCCTGACTTGGCAACAGTTCTTAGCGATTCCGGCCTACCCAATCGCGGAACCCCCAGACCCGCGCGTAAGGTCAATGCATCGACCTAGCACTTTCATGCGCTCCGTCATCCGCACCATTGCAGCTGCATGCTGCGCGTTCCTGATGCTGATCGGCCTCAACGTCGGCAGTGCTCAAGCCGCCACCATTGAAGTGAAGCTCGGCACCGACGGCGGCATGCTCGCCTTTGAGCCCGCCACCGTGAACATCAAGGCTGGCGACACCGTCAAGTTCGTCAACAACAAACTGGCTCCTCATAACGCGGTTTTCGAGGGCCACGACGAGTACAGCCACTCTGATCTTGCCTTCAACCCCGGCGAAGCTTGGGAAGAAACCTTCGCAACCGCTGGCACCTACGACTTCTATTGCGAGCCCCACCGCGGTGCTGGCATGGTCGGCAAGGTGATCGTTGAGTGATCCCAGGATTTCTCAGGAAATCACCGGAAATCTCGTACTGACTCATAACCCTGAGCTGTGTATCAACCACAGCTCAGGGTTCTTTTTTTTGTTGGCAACGATGGATACCTTGGGGCATTGAAGGGGTTGAGATGGCACGCGTATCAGGCCTGATCCTGACGTTGCTGTTGATCGTTGGAGCGACAGGTCTGCTGTCGGCGCCGGCGATGGCGATTGACACGATTGAAAGCTCCGCCTTGGAGCGAGGCGAGCAGATTTTCAACAGCAACTGTGCGGCTTGTCACATGGGTGGCGGCAATGTGATCCGCGCCAACCGAACGCTGAAAATCAGCGACTTGAACGACCATGTGGAGGCCTACTCCAGTTCCCCGCTGGAGGCCCTGGAGCATGAGATCGAGGATGGGCTAAATGCCATGCCCAGCTATGCCGACAAACTGAGTGAAGAGGAAATTGTTGCGGTGGCCACCTATGTCGAGCAACGGGCCGAATTGGGCTGGTCCAGGCGATGAGTCGCGAAGCTCTTCAAGATTTTCTGCGGGCTTTGGAGCATCACCAGGGCTTGCGACGCGATGCGGCTCAATGCAGTGATGACGATCAACTGTTAGCCCTGGCACGCCGCCACGGGTTCAATGTGATCCAGCGGGATCTCTGCGATGACGCCCGGGAATCAGCCATCACCCGCTGGTTCGAGACCAGCTGGATCAAGCGATCTTTCCAACCAATACCCTCTCAATCAACACCTTCTCAATCACCAGAGTCCTGATGGCCGTTGTCACCCTGCTCAGTGATTTCATCGACGGCACAAGCATGGCCCTAGCCGAAGACACTGATGCCGCCGACCTGAACGCCTTCATGACCGCCAATCAAGGCCGGCTCTGGGCGAGCGTGCAACAGCGCCGGCAGCAGCGACGTCAAACGATCGAACGGCGCGGACCGGGAACGGTTTACTTTGCAGCGGATTCCCCAGGGGCTGCGGCCGTGGAACGTTATCTCAGCAGTGACACGGGCTCAGCCGAGGAAGCTGCAGCGATGCAAGCCATGCAGACCGCTGGGGTGGAGATCGCCCCCCATGTGGGGGCAGACCGTGAACGCGATGCCCTGCTCAACGGCCAGTTGAGAGGCCTGACGGCCCAGGCCAAGGCCGAGGGTTTTGGTTGAACCCATGGGCGATGCAGCGATGACACTCCCTGACAACCCGCTTGGCCTCTATCGTTTTGACGCACTGGTCGAGTGGACCGTGTCCTACCTCCACTTCAAACATGCCCTGGAGGTGATTGCCTTCACCCCAGAGACCGCCACGCCCTATCTCAATCGCTTCAGCGAGTTCAGCAGCCGCTACGCCACTGAGATGAAAAAACAAGACATCCTGGAAGCCCGCCTTCCCAAAGAGATGCGGGAGAGCATCGAAGCCGAAAACTCTCACCGTGCTCTTCTGCGTGAACTGCTGAACTGCTGATTAAGCCGCGGACTGGGCCTGCTTGGCCGCTTGCAACACAGCCAGATAGAGCTCCTCGTCGATTTCACGGATGTCGTACTCCGTGGGTTTCACCCCGTGGTGGTGCTCATGCACCACCATCCAACAGCTGCGCTCGAGCTCACCGCCAGCCGTTGTTGCAAGAGCCAAGCCCTGCTGCACGAGGGAGTCCACCAGCGGCTGATCAGGCATTGGGAACAAAAGGTTCGGGGAACTCTAAAAAGATGCCCCGGTTTGCCGCCCCCTGGCGTGAGGACCGATCCATAAGCTTCGGTTTGCCTCCACTGAAGACGGAACAACACCCATACGGTGAACGGAGTTTGAAACGCATCCGAGATGCAACCCACGGCGGAACAGTTCACTGAACAAGCCTGGGCCGCCATCGTCGCCGCCCAGCAACTGGCGCAGAGCGCCAAGCATCAGCAACTTGAAACGGAGCATCTGCTGCTTGCGCTGTTGCAGCAGAACGGGCTAGCTGGACGAATTCTCAGCAAAGCAGGGGTCGACGTTGGCACGTTCCAGGCAGCAGTCGACAGCCATCTAAGGCAGCAGCCCAGTCTTGGCTCTCCACCGGAATCGGTCTTTCTGGGGCGATCGCTCAACAGCTGCCTGGATCAAGCCGAAACAGCCCGCGATGAATTCAGTGACAGCTACATCGCCATCGAACATCTGTTGCTGGCCTTGGCGGACGATGACCGCTGCGGCAGGCAACTGCTCAGCCAAGCGGGCATTGACACCAGCAAACTCAAAGAAGCCATTACAGCTGTGCGAGGCAACCAGACGGTGACCGATCAGAACCCGGAAGGGACCTATGAATCGCTTGAGAAGTACGGACGGGATCTGACGGCAGCAGCCCGTGACGGCAAGCTGGACCCGGTAATCGGTCGCGACGAAGAGATCCGGCGGACCATCCAAATCCTCAGCCGGCGCACCAAAAACAACCCCGTGCTGATCGGCGAACCAGGGGTCGGAAAGACCGCCATTGTTGAAGGGCTGGCTCAGCGAATCGTGAATGGCGATGTGCCCCAGGCCTTGCAGAACCGTCAGCTGATCGCCCTCGACATGGGTGCCCTGATCGCCGGTGCGAAGTACCGCGGTGAGTTCGAGGAGCGGCTCAAAGCTGTGCTCAAAGAGGTCACCGCCTCGGAAGGCCAGATCGTGCTGTTCATCGATGAAATCCACACGGTGGTGGGCGCTGGAGCCACCGGTGGAGCCATGGATGCCAGCAATCTGCTCAAGCCGATGCTGGCCCGAGGGGAACTGCGCTGCATTGGCGCCACCACCCTCGACGAGCACCGCCAGCACATCGAAAAAGACCCTGCTCTAGAGCGACGCTTCCAACAGGTGCTGGTGGATCAACCCACCGTGGAAGACACGATTTCAATCCTGCGGGGTCTGAAAGAGCGTTATGAGGTGCACCACGGCGTCCGCATCGCCGACAGTGCCCTGGTGGCGGCGGCTGTCTTGAGCAGCCGCTACATCGCCGACCGCTTTCTACCCGACAAGGCGATCGATCTGGTGGATGAATCAGCCGCTCGCCTGAAGATGGAGATCACCTCCAAACCGGAGGAGATCGATGAAATCGATCGCAAAATCCTACAGCTGGAGATGGAAAAGCTCTCCCTCGGCCGTGAATCCGACAGTGCCAGCCAAGAAAGGCTGCAACGGATCGAACGGGAACTAGCGGACCTGGGCGAACAGCAAAGTTCCCTGAATGCCCAATGGCAGCAGGAGAAGGGCGCGATCGATGAGCTGTCATCGCTCAAAGAGGAGATCGAACGGGTGCAGCTGCAGGTGGAACAGGCCAAACGCAGCTACGACCTCAACAAAGCGGCGGAACTGGAATACGGCACCCTGGCCTCACTGCAGAAGCAGTTGCTCGAGCAGGAAGCCCAAATCGCCTCAGAGGAGCCTGGCGAGAAAGGCTTACTGCGGGAGGAGGTGAGTGAAGACGACATCGCCGAGGTAATCGCCAAGTGGACCGGAATCCCCGTGGCGCGGCTGGTGCAGAGCGAAATGGAGAAGCTGCTGCAGCTGGAGGATGACCTGCATCAGCGGGTGATCGGCCAACACCAGGCCGTCACCGCCGTCGCGGATGCAATTCAACGGTCCAGGGCTGGCCTGAGCGATCCGAACCGCCCCATCGCCAGCTTCCTGTTTCTAGGCCCCACCGGTGTCGGCAAGACGGAACTCTCCAAAGCGCTCGCCAACCGGCTGTTCGACAGCGACGACGCCATGGTGCGCATCGACATGTCGGAGTACATGGAGAAGCACACCGTGAGCCGTTTGATCGGTGCGCCTCCCGGCTACGTGGGATATGAGGCCGGTGGCCAGCTCACCGAAGCGGTACGTCGTCGGCCCTACGCCGTGATCCTGTTCGACGAGGTGGAGAAAGCCCACCCGGATGTCTTCAACGTGATGCTGCAGATCCTCGATGACGGTCGCGTCACCGATGGGCAGGGCCGCACCGTGGACTTCACCAACACCGTGCTGATTCTCACCAGCAACATCGGCAGCCAGTCGATCCTGGAGCTGGCCGGCGATCCAGAGCAGCACGGAGCGATGGAAAGCCGGGTAAATGAAGCGCTCCGGGCTCATTTCCGGCCGGAATTCCTCAATCGCCTCGACGATCAGATCATCTTCCACAGCCTCAGGCGGGAGGAGCTGCGCCAGATCGTCACCCTCCAGGTGGAACGTCTGCGCCAACGGCTGGCCGAGCGCAAGCTGGAGCTCAGCCTGAGTGATGGGGCCGCCGACTGGCTCGCCAATGCCGGACATGACCCCGTCTACGGTGCACGACCGCTCAAACGAGCTGTGCAACGCGAGTTGGAGACACCCATTGCCAAGGCCATCCTGGCGGGTCGTTACAGCGAGGGGCAGGCAATCAGCGTGGAGCTGGAATCGGACGCGTTAGCCCTGCGCTGAAAACCAAGGGGGAACCGCGCTGTACGTGGCCGCATTGCTGCTGTTCTCCCGCGCCTCCACGGCATAGCAACAGGTGCGAGCACCATCCCGCTCGTGCAGCAGCTCGTTGGCCCAGGTCCAGATCAAAGCCGCCGTCGCCTCCATGCCCACGTTTTCCATCACACGGAGATCAATGGCCTCGAGATCGTGCAGCCGCTGCCATTCCGCCAGCAGGGGATCGTCGGCATTGACCAGAAAGGTGTGGTCAAACTGCTGCCGCAAGCGTTGTTCAAAGGGGCGAAGGCTGGAGAAATCAACAACAAAACCGCAGGCATCCAGCTCCATTGCGGCGAACCAGAGGTTGAAACTGCGGCTATACCCATGCACGAAGCGGCAATGGCCTTGGTGGCGCCACTGCCGGTGACAACAGGGATAGCCGCTGAAAGCTTTGGTGCAGCTGTAGGGGGTCGGAGAAACGAGCAAGGGGTGAAAACGCGGAATGGAGCACGCTGCGGGAAGATTCAGGCGTTGCCCGAATGTCCGAGGCCTGATGCAGCCCCTCAGCCCCGCCTTCATTGACCAACTCCGTTTTAACGAAGCGGGGCTGATTCCAGCTGTGGCCCAGGACTGGCTTGACGGGGCTGTGCTGATGGTGGCCTGGATGAACCGGGACGCGATTGAAGCAACCCTGCAAAGCGGTGAGGTGCATTACTGGAGCCGCTCACGCCAGGAGCTTTGGCACAAGGGAGGCACCAGCGGTCACATCCAGACGATGCGGGAGATCCGCTACGACTGTGATGCCGACGTGCTGCTGGTGACCGTGGAGCAGGCTGGGGATGTGGCCTGCCACACCGGTTCCCGCAGTTGTTTTTACGAAAACAGCGATGCCCGATCTACAGGTGGGGCAGAGGCTTTAGCGCCGCCAACAGATGCCTGCACCGAACTCTTCCGGGTGATTGAGGGGAGACGTGAGCAACCGGAGGAAGGCAGTTACACCAACAAGCTGCTGGCGGGGGGAGACAACAGCATCCTCAAGAAGATCGGAGAGGAGAGCGCTGAATTCGTGATGGCCTGCAAAGACGACAACGCCGTAGAAATCGCCGGCGAGGCTGCAGACATCGTCTTCCACATGCAGGTGGCCCTGGCCCACCACGGCGTGAGCTGGCGGCAGGTGCAGGAAGTGCTGGCAGCGCGACGGGGTGCCCCGCGCCGGCACTAAGGCAGGCAGGGGCTGTCGCTGCTGATCACCACTTCATCGCCAAGCTCCACGGTGTCCAACAACACCCCCATGGTGAGCCGACCGGTGTTGATGCAACCGCCAGTCACAGCCTTGCCGATCCTGGACTCGTCATTGGTTCCATGAATGGCGAAGCTGTACCAGCGGAAGACACCGTTGTAAGTATTGAAGCGAAAGGGCTGATTTGTGGCCGGCACAGGAGCCAGGCTGATGTAACCGATGCCGTATTCACCGGTTTCTCCATCACCTTTGAAGTCAATGGAGTTCATGTTGGTGAATAGGCTCTCGCGCAACTCCTCCTCCGTTTTCCCAGATTGTTCCACCAGGGAGGGATCCATCTCGAAGCGGTCGTTGCTGAGGATGGCGTTGACCTGAAACGTTCCAAGCGGCGTAACCCCCTCTTCAAAGGTGGTGCCTTCACAACCGATGCCATGGCGACCATGGCCAACGGTGAAACTCAACGGTCCTTCAGCACGATCCAACACCCCTTCACTGGCTCCTGGATTGCTGCCGTCCAGCTGGATCCGAATCGGTTCCCGAACCTGTGGGTCCTGCTGGGGCAGGCTGTTGTTGGAACGACAACCCACCAGGCTCACCAGCAGGCCGGCTAGCGCCAGAGAACGGATCAGGTTCATGGATCGACCACAACTGCCGGCAGCTTGCCGCGCCCAAATGGTGACGTCACTCAGGTGATTCGGATTCGGCCGGTTGGTTAGGCCGACGAAACGTCGAACCGAAACGGGTGGTCTGCTCCATCACCCAGGCCAGCGTGAGGCGATCCCGTTCCGATGGCACCAACACCGGACGTTCGCCTTGGCTGATCGCCAGGACGTCAGTGGGCTCAGAACTGTGGCCCCAGAGGCCAAAGGCATGGCCCAGTTCGTGCAGGGCCGTGGCCTGCAATGAATCAGCCCGCAGCCCGGGTGACACCGTCACCTTCACCCGGGGCTCAAGCCTTCGGCGGCCCTGGCGCTGCACGTCGACAACCTGAAGTTGTGTGCGTCCGTTGCTGGCCCGCCACACGCCAGCGACCTGCCGTCGGGCCGGACGCTGACGATGAATCAAAACGTTCGCCTGTTCCGGCCTGTCCACCAGGGTGAGCGGAACAAATGCACCCCAGGTGGTCAGCGCCGAGGACACCTGATCAAACCAGCGTTGGTCCCACCGGTTGGCCGGTGTGGCGGCAGCGGGCTGAACCCAAACGCACCAGTGCTTCAACACCGGCGGTCCCAAGGAGGTGGTGGCGATTGAGGAGGCATACCCCGGCCTATGGCCTGGAGCCTGGCGTTCCAAAGCCACCCGCAGAGTTCGAACCTGCTGTTGTGGAGGACATAGCTCGGGCTGCATCAGGCGGCAGGGAGACCCACACCGCGCGCCATCAGGGTCGCCATCAAGGGGATGCTGGCGAAGCCCACCAATTCAACGTTGATGATCCAGGCCAGACGGGTCGCGAGGGCTTCGCTCACCTTCGGCAGTTCACCCTTGCGCAGCGGAATCGCCCAGAGGATGTAGGTGATCGTGGGATAAAGCGACAGCCCCCCCACCGACAAGTACAAACCAACCTTCCACCAGAACAAGGGATTCTGGGTGTAAAACTCGGCTCCCTGGCCGAAGTGGATCACCCGCAGGATTCCACTCACGAGAAGAGCCAGAGCAGCGATGCCGTAAATGATGTCGGTGATCACCATCGCCGTGGCTTCCTGGCGATTCGGATCAGCTTTGATCAGCTTCCGCTCCAGCACCAACGCGCCAAAGCAGAGCATGAAACTGAGGTAGTGAACGTAGGCAACGCCAGCGTTTTTGGCGATGTCGGACGTGAGAGCGACGGCCAGAGGCATGGGCGTAGCAGAAGAAGGTGCGGCGACCTTAGCCACCCAATTGAATTAACAATGAAAGATTCACTTCACCAACAAGAAGAAAGAGTGAAATAGCGCACAAAATATTAATTCGGGAGTCTTTATTATGACTGTCAGAAAAAAACACTTTGGTTCTAGGTTCAATTGAGCCGTATAGCCATCATGACGAGTTCTCTGAGTGCTTTTCTCGGCGAAATTGGTCGCCATCAACTGCTCACTCCAGAGCAGGAACTCATGATGGGGAGAAAGGTTCAGGCGATGGTCGCCATAACAGAACGCTGTCATCTAGCTGGCGGAACTGGCCCAGCATGTGTGTACAGCAATGAAGAAAAAGGTGTGATTCGCCGTGGCGAACGTGCCAAGAATCAGATGATTACGTCCAACCTTCGCCTTGTTGTCAATCTGGCCAAGCGTTATCAGGGCAAGGGTCTAGATCTGCTCGATCTGATTCAAGAAGGAACCCTTGGCCTGACCCGTGCCGTCGAGAAATACGACCCCACCCGCGGCCATCGTTTCTCCACCTATGCCTACTGGTGGATTCGGCAGGGCCTGAACCGAGCGCTATCCACTCAAAGCCGCACGATTCGCATTCCCGTGAATGTGAACGAAAAGCTCACCAAATTGCGGGCCGCCAAAGCACGCCTGATGCAGCGAAACGGCCTTAGCCCCAGCAGTGAGCAACTGGCGGAGTTCATGGAGATCCCCATCGCTGAGGTGGAAGATCTGCTGGCCTGTGAATTGCGTAGCGTCACCGTGAGCCTGCAGGGTGTTGTGAAATCGAAATCGGATCCCTCCGAGCTGGTGGATGTGCTGCCCAGCGAGGAGCTACCGCCGATGGAACGGGCCGAGATCGATGAACGCACCGCATCGGTCTGGTCCTTGCTGGCCAAAGCCAATCTCACACCGAAAGAACACACCGTTGTGACCCTGCGCTTTGGGCTGGATGGCACCAACGAATGGCGCACCCTCGCTGAAGTGGCTCGCCATATGAACTGTTCACGGGAGTATTGCCGTCAGGTGGTACAGCGGGCTCTGCGCAAACTGCGCAAGACGGGACTTCAGAGCGGACTCGTGGAATCCACACCCTGAACATCGGCACGCCCCGCTGGCGTTTTGCTGAGGGGCTGGGGAGAGTGGGTCCAATCGGTTCCTTTTGCATGGCTGATCATGCTGCGCATACCACCGTTGAAGCCGACGTGCTTGAACGGGAGGTGATCGACGAAAGCCTGCTGCAGCGCCTTTTGCAGCGAGCCGGCAGAGGTCTTGCCGTCCCAGCCCTGGAAGCCCTGGAGTTGATGCTTGACCCCGAGACCCCCTCAGCCGCGCGGCTGACCATGCTCGCGGCCCTTAGCTATCTCTTAATGCCAGCCGACCTGATTCCAGACCTGCTGCCGGTGGCCGGTTTCAGTGATGATCTGGTGGCGCTTACGGCCATGGTGGGTTTGTGGAGCAATCACGTCACTCCAGCAATCCGGATGCGGGCTCGCCGGAAACTGGATCGCTGGTTTCCTCTTGTGCACTGAATCGCTGAACTGAATCGCTGATCAATGTCTGGCTGGACCCCTGAATTTGAAGCGGATCTCACTCTGCTGCTGAAGGACTGGTTGAAGCAGCAAGGGCGCACACAGGCCGACCTGCGTCGAAACTTGCGTGCTGTGTCGACCCGAATGCCAGCCCTGCTGGAGGTGCTGGAGCGCGAACACAAACTGCATGGACTGGCTGGACTGGCGGATCGGCTTTGCAGTGTTGAAGCCGAATGGCATGGCCAGCCCTCAAGCGAGAATGCCGGTGTCGCAACAGCCGAGGACGATCCGTTCGGCCAACTTGATCTTCTTTTGCAGGAAATTCGAGACGACTGCACCGATTAGGGCGCCGACACGGGCAAAGTGGTGGCTCAGACATCTCCACGATGACGCCCACTCAACCCTTCAGCGCCTGTTTTCTGTGATGATGTCGGTGTTCAGCGGTTCCTCGGCCTTTGCGCAAACCGAGGGGTGGGTGCGGGGACCGGGAAGTGCCACAGGTAAAGACAGCAAAATTGAAGCCGATTGCGTCACGGCAGAAGACGGTTCGGTCACCTGCGACACCAAAGTGGTCAACCCGGCCAGCGACACCAAAGCTCGCCCTCGCTACAACCCCTTCAACGACTGAACCCCGTGAGCGAACCCACTCGTTCCAAGAGAAGTTTCCTTGGTTTGGTTGATGCTGGTGAGCGTGAAGTCGCCCGCCTGCTAACCCTCATCACGGCTGTGGTGATCAGCGCCGCCATCATCAAGCTGATGATTTCCTTGGGCTCCAAGTTGCTGGCTGGGTCAACTGCAACGTGGTTGGGTGATGACCTGATCAAGATCCTCGGAGATCTGCTCACCGTTTTGATCGCCCTTGAGGTGCTGCAGAACATCACCAGTTACCTAAGACGCCACGTGGTGCAGATCGAACTGGTTCTGGTCACCGCGCTGACCGCAGTGGCTCGAAAGGTAATCGTGTTGCCCTCAGGCGCTGAAAACAAACCCCAACTTCTGGTGGGCCTTGGCATCGCAGTCGTCTCACTTTCAGCCGCTTACTGGTTGGTGAAGCGTGCCAATGCCACTCCCTCCCGTAAGCGACTGGGATGGGGAGGATCAGCCACCAAGCTTGATTTCCCAGACTGAGGGTTGACGAGCCAACAGGAAGGCCGGCCTTCCAGGTGGAAAGACGGCCTAACTCGCTCGTTTGCGCATGGCAATCGACCTCAACTTCAGTGTCTGATGCCTTGGGAAATCTTCTTTAGCAATGGAACTGAGACGGGAAGGTCGAAGCGTCTGGCTCTAGGCACCCTGGGGCCATCAGGTCCAGGTGTAAAGCGGCTCTCCTGCGGGGCACCTACGAACGATGCAGAGGGGAGTCGACTGGCTTGACGCTCTTCGTTGTCGCGCCAGACGAATCGCTTACGAGTGGGTGGAAACTGTTGGAGCAGGGGCCAGAAAGTCAATCTGCTTCTGGGGTTTGCTCAGGTGGAGTGTCGACCGTCATGGGCTCCTCCGATCTCGATGCACTCACTCTCGTCAGCGATGAAGCCGGCGGCAATCAGCTGTCGTGCTCATTGCCTTTCGGGGCCTGTCCAACCCACGGTGGGAATGGTGTGCCTCAGTGGACAGAAGTGGCATCCCAGTGCATGGCCAGCCAGAGGGTTCCAGGATCGGGATCCGTGCGCTCCACCTTGTGGCGTTGATGGGGCGGAATCAAAAGATGATCGCCAGGACTGAGATCCACAATCCGATCGGGGTTCTGCAGGGCAACACAGGCGCTTCCCCGCAACACAAGCACCCATTCGTGATCGGCCTGGTCCATCCATTCGTCATGGGGTGACCAGTAGCCGTTGGATGCAATCAGCAGCAATCTCCACGTCTCGGCAGACGCCAACACTCGCGTTGATTCTTCACCGGGAGGAGGGCACGGGGTCGCCAACAGGTTGGATTCTCCTCCCGGCGCGTGGTCACGCTCACCCCAGCGCCGACCGATGTCGAAGCCCCAGGATTGGGCCAGCTGAACAACCTGGTTGTGATCAGCACAAGCCGCCAACTGTTCACGGCTGCTGGAGTCGTTCTGCACACGCTCCGCAAGGACCTGAAGTTGGGAAATCTTGTTGAGGAAACGGATCAGATCCGGCTCCGCCATGAGGACCACCACACACCTTCAACAGTGATCCTGACAACAGACCAAATCAGAGATGGACGCAAAAGTCAGTAAATCCTGACCTTCTGTTTCATGCCGTCTGCAACCAAGGCACTCACCATCGGAGATCTGGAAGCTGGATTCTCGACCTACTGCCAGGCCCTTCGTCGCCTTGTTGCCGATGGAAGCGACCTCAACACCATTCGCCGGACAGTCTGCTGGGATTACCTCAACAGGTTGCACACTTCGCTTCCGAAGGACTACCGCTCTCCCGACGAACTGATCCAGCGATACCAAAAGGAGGCATCACCTGCTCAAGCAGACTGATCAAAGCCACACCATCCCTGTGCTGAGCCAAGTCCTGCGCTGCTGCATTGGTGCGTTTCTAGTTCTGCTGCTGAGCCTTGGATCAACCGGAGCATCGCTTGCAGCCGGGGCAGACACCAGCCCCGGCGCTCTGTTGTTCGAACAGCATTGCGCTGGATGCCACATCAACGGTGGCAACATCATTCGCCGTGGGAAAAACCTGAAGCTGAAGACCCTCGAGCGTGATGAGATTGCGACGGTGACGGCCATCGCAGCCATCGCCCGGGGAGGGCGAGGCCAAATGAGCGGTTATGCCGACGTTCTTGGGACTGATGGGGATCAGCTCGTGGCCGAATGGGTCCTCATCCAGGCTCAGAACGCTTGGACCCAGGGATAAACCTCAAGCGCCGTCCAAATCCTCTGCTTCCAATAGATGTCGTCCTCAACCAGCTTGCGAACGGCGTAGATGTTGTCTGCTTCGAAGATTCCGAAAACGTGGGTGCTTCCTTCGGTGGGACCAAGTGTGACCAGCGTCCCCTGCTCTTTAAGAGCCTGAAGACGAGCGAGGTGCTCATCACGATAAGGAGCACGCTTCGCAAGAGCATCCGTGCAGTAAGTGCCCCACAAGACGAAACGTGCCATAGCGAAGGGTGAAACAACGAAGAACTTTTCAGTGAAAAATGATGGCATAAAGACTGGAACAAGGGCTATGTTGTGAAGGTTGATTTCTCTCGAAAGCGATGCTCACTGGGAGCGACCTTCTCAATAAAGTCAAAGACCTGGGTGACGTCAGCAAGTCTGATCTTGTTCGTACCTGTGGCTATGTCTCCAACAAAAAGGATGGTACTGAACGTCTGAATTTCACCGCTTTTTACGAAGCGCTGCTAGAAGCCAAAGGCGTCAGTCTTGGCGTGGGTGGTATTGGCGGCGTGGGCAAAGGCGGCCGCAAACTCAGCTATGTGGCCACTGTGCAAGGCAACGGCAATCTGCTCATCGGCAAGGCGTATACGGCGCTGCTCGACCTGAAGTCTGGAGATGAATTTGAAATCAAACTGGGTCGCAAACAAATCCGTCTGACACCTGTAGGTGCCACTGACGAAGACGAAGAGTGATTGAACCTTTGAAAGCAATGCAACCCCGGCCAGCGCTGGGTTTTTTCATGGCTTGAGCGGGATGGCAGCCACTAGGGCTGATCAGCGGCGGCACGCAACTCAGCGCAAAAACGACCAGCTTCCTGAGCAATTTCTCCTGAAGATGCTGCAGCCATCCGTTTCACAAGTGCACTACCCACAATCGCTCCATCGGCACCCCAGCCCCGAACCTGACGCACCTGCTCCGCACCGGAGATCCCGAAGCCAACGGCAACAGGAACCGGCGAGGTTTGTTTGAGTTGCTGGACCAAACCTTCAACCCTGCTTTCCATCTGTGCTCGCTCACCGGTTACACCGGTGACACTCACCAGGTAAGTGAAACCTCGGCTGCATGTCGCAATCCGACCCATTCGATCTTGGGGCGTGGTAGGTGCAACCAAGAGCACCAAATCCAAGCCATGAAGCTCTGCGATTGTCGACAACCGCTCCGCCTCTTCGAGGGGTAGATCAGGAACCACCAAACCCGCGGCTCCAACCTCCGCTGCAGACTGGCAAAACGCCTCCATCCCCACATTGAGCAGTGGATTGGAATACGTGAACAGGATCACGGGAATCTGCAGCTGCCCTTTCAACGACCGCAGCATGTCCAGAACACCCGTAGGGGTGGTTCCAGCATCAAGGGCACGAGAAGCAGCAGCCTGAATAACCGGCCCATCAGCGAGTGGGTCGCTGTACGGCATTCCCAGTTCCACCATGTCGGCACCCGCGCTTTGCAGACTGAGGAGCACATCAGCGGTGACTGCGAGATCCGGATCGCCGGCCATTAGGAATGGCATCAAGGCGAGGCGACCGTCCTGCTTCAGCTGCTCAAAGCGCTGGGCGATGGAAGAGGACTGCTGATTGGGCATCTCGGTCAACCGACCAGGAACAAACTTCGGAAGCCTATGAGTCGACGGGGGCCTCACCGTCCGTGGGAACCGAAGCATCCGCTCCAATCTTGCGCAGCAGTTCCTGCTGTTCCTCCTCGGAGAGAGCGTCAAATCGGGCTTGAAGCGCCTCAGCTTCCTCTTTGTCGTAGACCTCGCGGTAGCGACGCCGTTGGTTCATGTAGGTCATCTGGCCGGTGACCACACGAAACAGATAAGAACTTGTCCACACCACCACAATCACAACAAGCAGGGCCTCAGCAGCAATCCCTGCCGAAAACCCCTCAAAGCCTGCAGCCTGAAAACCGACCTGCCCAAGCGCTCCAAGCAGGAGGACTGCAAGTCCGATCAGAAGAACCTTGCCACGCGTCAATTCAGACGTCTCCTTGCCCGCTCAGCCGGAAATTGAGGAAGGGGGCAAACAGGATCATCCCTGGGAAAAAGAAGAAGACCATTCCATAAATCCCCAGACGCTCCAGTTTGCCCATGCGATGCCAACGCTGATTCATCCACGCGTAGAGGGCGAGGGGAATCACAACGAGATAAAGGCCGCCCAGAACGATGTAGGCCAATAGAACCAACAACGTGTCCTGTGGGACTTGAGAAAGCAGGGACGATAGGTCCAAGGCTTGAGGACAGCTTGGGGAAATCTAAGATGTCCTGGCGGGGGCATGGCGGAATCGGTAGACGCACGCGACTTAAAATCGCTTGGGCCGAAAGGCCTGTGGGGGTTCAAGTCCCCCTGCCCCCACCACCCGCCATCAAGACGGCAGCAACTCAGCGAGCTTGGTGCGGAAATCTCCCTTGGGCATGCCGCCCTTCAGTTCTCCTTCGATCGAAAAATCTCCATCAGGATCGTTCACTAGCAGATAGGTAGGCCAGCCCATCCCCTCCTTGTTGGGGTATTGCTTGAGAAGAATCTTCCGGTATTTCCGATACATCTCCGTGTCCTGCAGCATCACGGAGATGAAGCTGCAGCCGAGTTCCTCGGCCACCTTGCCGTCGTAGTGACTCATGCGGTGACAGGTGCCGCAATCTTCAGAGCTGAACTTGATCAGATGCATCGGCGACTGCCCAGGACAAGATCTCTCCAGCATGGAAAGGAACCAGTCCATTCACAAGTTCCGGCACAAGATGGTCACGACGTTGCAACGTGATCTGACGGCTATTGACCGGAAGGTTGTAAAAGGCAGGGCCATTCAGACTGGTGAAGGCTTCGAGATTGGCCAAAGCGCCTTCCTCATCAAAAACCTGGGCATAGCTCTCCAGGGCGAAGGGTGCATTGAAGATGCCTGCGCATCCGCAGGAACTTTCTTTGGATACCCGCTCATGCGGTGCCGTGTCGGTGCCGAGGAAGAAGCGTGGGTCACCGCTGGTGGCCGCCCGGCGCAGGGCCTGTCGGTGACATTCCCGTTTGGCCACGGGGAGGCAATAAAAATCGCTCCGCAACCCGCCAGCAAACATGGCGTTGCGATTGATGTGGAGATGGTGGGGGGTGATGGTGGCGGCGAGATGACGATCCGCTGAGCTGACGTACTGCACCGCTTGCTCGGTGGTGATGTGCTCGAACACAACCTTCAGCTCGGGATGGCGGTCCCGCAGCGGTGCCAGATGGCGTTCGATGAACACCGCCTCACGGTCGAAGATGTCGATCTCGCTATCCGTGACTTCACCGTGGATCAGCAATGGCATGCCGATCCGGGCCATCGTTTCCAGCACAGGATCGATCTCCAGCAGATCCGTCACCCCTGCTGCGGAATTGGTGGTGGCGTTGGCCGGATAAAGCTTGGCCGCAGCAAAGACGCCCTCGCGAAACCCCGTCTCCAGCTCGGCAGGGGAAATCGAATCCGTGAGATACGCCGTCATCAGGGGCGTGAACTCCAGATCAGCGGGGCAAACCGCCTGAATGCGGTCGCAGTAAGCACGTGCAGCAGCCACCGTGGTCACAGGGGGACGCAGGTTAGGCATCACGATGGCGCGCTGAAAACGGCGGGCTGTGAAAGCCACAACCTGGTTCAGCATCTCTCCATCGCGGAGATGAACATGCCAATCATCTGGAGCGATGATCGAGATCTGATCAGACATTCAGCGGCAAACCGTTCACGGCAAGGCGCAAGGCATCAAGACGATCACCACTGATGTGGCTTTGGGGAAGCCGTTCCAACAGCTTCAGCTTCTGAAGACGCTTCTCAGTGCTGCCGGTTGCACCCACCAGGAACACCTGACGGCCTTCTTCAATCGCTTCCTTGACGGCATTCTCGAGGGCGATTGCAGCGGTGACCCCCAGGTGTGACACCTCGGAAAGGTCGAAGACCACCGCCTGACAATTGCCAATGGCGTTGTGCTCGCGCGAGATGGCCTTGGCCACACCGAAGATCATCGGACCGGCGAGCTGGAACAACAAAACCTTGCCGGAGGCCTGATCCAGCAAAACCTGCTCTTCATTCGTCAGCTCAACATCATCATCGGCGGTGCTGATCGTTTTCACTTTTCTGGACTGCAACGCACTCATCCGATCAATGGTGAGAACGTTGGCCACGAAAACACCTATGCCCACTGCAGTGATGAGATCGACCAGCACCGTGAGTGCAATCACGCCGTAAGTGATCACGGCCGCTTTCACCGAGAGATGATGGGCCCGTTGGAGGAAATCCCAATCGATGATGTCGATGCCCACCTTCAGGGCGATGCCCGCCAGCACAGCGAGGGGAATCGTGGATGCGAGAGGGGCAGCGGCCAAGACGACCACCATCAGAATCACTGCCCGGACAATGCCCGATAGGGCCGAACGTCCACCGGCCTGAATGTTGACCACGGTGCCCATGGTGGCTCCCGCTCCAGGCAGTCCTCCAAAGACGCCCGAAGCAATGTTGGCCAGTCCCTGGCCAACCAATTCCTTGTTTGAGTTGTGCTCTGTGCGGGTGAGGCTGTCGGCCACAACAGACGTGAGCAGCGCATCGATGCAGCCGAGCATGCCCAGCACAGCTGCATCCACGAACATCAAACGCAGCTGTCCACCCGAAAAGGTGGGCACATGCAAGCTGGGAAGCTCAGCGTTGAACGGCGGAATGGTCTTGAGGCCAGCGTCGTGGAACAAGGTCATCGACAGAACCGTTCCCAACACCAGAGCCAACAGCTGCGGCGGACAGAAACGCTTCACACTGGCTGGGGTGAACCAGAGGATCGCGACAGTGATCAAAGCCAGCGACAGCTCCATAGGCTGAATACCAGCAATCAAGTCCGGCAGGCTGGACAGGGTTCCCATCACCCCGCCCGGTACGGTCTGCCCCAGGAAGGCGGGCAGCTGGAGAATCACCAAGATCGCTCCAATCCCCGACATGAAGCCGGAGATCACCGTGTAGGGCATCTGGGTGACGTATCGACCCAGACGGAAGACGCCGAAAAGGATTTGGAACAGGCCCGCCAGGATGACGACGGTGAAGGCCATGGCCATCGCCGTTTCCTTGTCCGGAGCGGTGGCGGTGAAGCTCAGGATCACCGAGGTGAACACCACCGTCATCGGACCGGTGGGTTCGGAGATCAAGGTGGGCGTTCCGCCGAAAACAGACGCCACCAAGCCGATGATCACGGCCCCCCAAAGCCCAGGGGCAGGGTCGCCCGTTGCGGCAACCCCGAAGGCCAGAGCCATCGGCAGAGCAATCACCGCGGCGGTCAAGCCACCAAAGGCGTCACCCCGCAGGTTGCTGGTGCTGATCCGGTTCAACAAGGTTTCTTATCTATTACCCAGATGAGAGACCTTAGGTTGATTCCACTCAAAGCAGAATCCCCAAACACCTGATCTAGCCCATGCCTGAATTTCTCCAGGCCTCGATCCAAGTGATGCTGGGCATCGGACTGCTGTTCGGCGGCGGAGAACTGTTCGTTCAGGGGTCCGTCGCCATGGCGGTGATCTTCGGGATCCCCCAGCTCGTGATTGGCCTCACGGTGGTTTCCCTGGGCACCAGCGCACCGGAACTGTTCGTGAGTTTGAGTTCGGTGCTGCAGGGGGCTGACGCCCTCGCCGTGAGCAATGTGGTGGGCAGCAACATCTTCAACGTGATGGTGGTGCTGGGCAGCAGCGCTCTTGTGCTGCCCTTGCGCGTCGAAAGCCGTCTTGTGAGGCGGGATGTGCCTCTGATGATTGCGATCTCGGCGGCGGTCTGGGGCATGGCCTCCGCAGGACGGGTCACTTGGCAAGCGGGCCTGGCGTTGCTGTTGGGGCTCCTGATCAACACCATCTGGGAGATCCGCACCGCCCGTGAACAACCGGACGACAGCGGCAGCGCTGAACCCGAAATCAGTCTCGAAGCAAGCAAAGGTGGATTGATCCCCGCCTCAGTGCGATTAATTGCCGGCATTACCGTCCTCTCGATCGGATCAAGGGTTCTGGTGAATGGCGCGGTCAGCGCCGCAACCCTTCTGGGAGTTAGTGAGGCAGTGATCGGTCTGACGATCGTTTCAGCCGGAACGTCGATGCCTGAATTGATCACGTCCCTGGTGGCGGCCCTGCGCGGACGCACCGATCTGGCCATCGGCAACGTGGTGGGCAGCTGCCTGTTGAACCTGATGCTGGTGCTGGGCAGCGGAGCTATAGCGGCAGCTGGCAACGGACTTGAAGTCAGCCCGGAACTGATTCAGGACGACCTGCCGGTAATGCTGCTCACCAGCCTTGCCTGCATGCCGATCTTTTGGACGAAAGGTCGCATCTCGCGCGTTGAAGGAGGGCTACTTCTAGGTCTCTATGTTCTATATCTAATCGACAATGTTTTGCCCCGAACGGCTATGGCCAGCTGGGCCGCTGAATTTCGCCTTGTGGTGCTCTGCGCTGTAATTCCAATCATAATGATCGTGATTTTCACTCAGGCTGTTTTTTATTGGCGGAACAACCAGAACAGCCCAACCATTTGAAATTAATACCTAGAAAGCAATTGCTTTTTGGCTATTAGCCGCCACATGATCCAACTCATCTCTGGCAATTAATTCGATCACATCTCGAAGAGTTTTAGGCTCACGTTCATCACGGGCAGCCCACATGTTTCCATCTTTTCTCCAATAGGCCGTTGCGATCGGCGTGACGGGCTGCTGCAACCACTCCTCTGGCTGCTCCAAAAGCATGCGCCGGTACGTCTTGACAGCTTCGGCCTCAACAGCTTCTCCAAGCAAAGAGGCCAACTCGTGATCCAACAAGGTAATAAGAGCAAATATCCAATAAACAAGGACAGCCACATGCCTTGCCACAAAGCGATCTAT
This sequence comes from Synechococcus sp. MU1642, assembly GCF_020514115.1. Classification (GTDB taxonomy): domain Bacteria; phylum Cyanobacteriota; class Cyanobacteriia; order PCC-6307; family Cyanobiaceae; genus Parasynechococcus. Next base: position 147,192 of record NZ_VTKZ01000004.1, on the reverse strand, counting down.
CCATAAAGACAGTCCACCAAGATCACGAGAAAAAATGTCTTCATGCGTCTGCTCATTACTATCCTGCCGACGTGCCAGCTCCAGAGTCTTACGAATAGCACCGCTCTGATCAAGGCCAATCGTTTCAAGGTAATGACAAGCACTTTCCTCAGCCGTATAGGCCGTGCGAGCGATGATCTCTAAAGATGCTGCCCGACGAGCATCAGCTGCAGGCCAAAGAAGACTGAGCAATTGCTCGCCAGATTCAATCAAAAAATGAGCAAAATCAGCCTTATGACCTCGAGTCTGCATGAATGATTCCACGTCATATATATCGATCTACTCGTGGTCTAGATCGCCATATATGCATTGTCTTGCACCTTTCACACTGTCGAAAGGATTGCTGGATCAGAGCATCGTCACGAACTCCTCTGAAACAGAAGGGTGCAGAGCCATGGTGCGGTCGAAATCATCCTTGGTGGCGCCCATCCCCACGGCAATCGCCGCCATCTGAATGATCTCCGCGGCATGCTCGCCCACCATGTGGCAGCCCAGCACCCGATCGGTGTGCTTCTCCACCACCAGCTTGAGCAGACAGCGGGAACCGGAAGCGGGCAAGGCCCGCGCCATCGAACGGAATCGGGCGCGATGCACAACAACACCGTCCACGCCATGGCGTTCGATGGCCTGTTCTTCCGATAGGCCAACGGTCGCGAGCTCTGGAGCGGTGAACACTGCACTGGCCACGAGATCGTGGTTCACCTGCCGCTGACGCGAACCGAAGACGCTGTCGGCGAAAGCACGACCTTCATCAATGGCCACAGGCGTGAGGTTGACCCGATCAGTGACATCGCCGACGGCATGGATATGGGGCACCGACGTGCAGGAGTTGGCATCGACCCTGATGCGACCGTTGTCGACCGCAACACCGGCAGCGTCCAACCCCAGATCCGCAAGCCAGGGGCGACGGCCAGTGGCCATCAGCACACCCCCGCAATCCAAGGACTGACCATTCCCCAGCCGCGCCGTCAGCGCCCCGGGATCTCCCTCCACGGCCACCACCGTCTGCTCCAGCAGCACCTCGATGCCCTGCTCATGCATGCCATCCAGCACGGCACCTGCCAACTCGGCATCAAAGCCACGCAGCAACCGAGGCCCACGCACCACCTGGGTTACCGCAACACCAAGCCCCCGCAGGATGCAGGCGAACTCGCAGGCAATAAAGCCTGCGCCCACCACCACCACAGAGGAAGGGACATCCTCCAGCAAAAACATGTCGTCACTAACCCAGGTGTTTTCAACCCCTGGAATCTCAGGCCGGGCCGGACGGCCACCCACTGCCACAAGGAACCGCGGGGCTGAGAGCTCCTGTTGCACGGACCCGCCACGTTGATCGCAAATGCTGATGCGATCTGGGGCCATGAAGCATCCCCAACCGGAGATCAACTGAACGCCGGCCTTGTCCAGGAATCCGAGATGCAGTGCATTAAGCCGATCCACCTCGGCGCGCACCCGACGCAAGAGTTCAGGCACATCGGAACGCACCGACTGGATGTGCAGGCCATAGGCCGAGGCATCCGCCAATTGATGGCGGGCCTGGGCGCCGTACACCAAAAGCTTCTTGGGAACACAGCCGCGGATCACGCAGGTGCCACCGACGCGATCTCCCTCCACGATCGCGACGCGGGCTCCATGACGGGCAGCGCGTTTTGCAGCGGCCAACCCACCGGAGCCCGCTCCAACAACAATCAGATCCAGATCAGCGCCCATAACAAGAGGGTGCCCGAAACGACGGGCGTAATCGTAAAGATGGCGTTATGGTCCGAGGAAGAGGGGTTGTTAAAGCCCAAGACGAGTCGGCCGTACTTCAACCGCATTCTTAAATCATGAATAGTTCTTCCAAGCGCCGCCGGCAGCCGCCTGAACCTGAGCTGCACCTCAAAAGATCGCAGCGCCGCGAGATCGTGATGATGATCACCAGCGACGACATGAGACTTCGGCTCAAACAGTTGGCTGATCAGGGCCGCCAGCAGGACTGTCTGGCGCTGATGCACGAACTGGGCGACTGGCGGGCCTATGGACGTGCAACGCTTGAGCCAATCCTGCATGCCCCTTTCATCGGAATCAGCTGAACCCCTGAGTTGGTCGGAATTGGCCAGCCTGGCGAAGCCGGAACCAAATCGGATCAAAGGGCCGACCAGTGCCCAAGCCACGTTGCGCCTATTCGGACAGCCTGAATCCAACGTGGTGGTCACGCTGTACCGCGACCACCACGCTTGGTGCCCCTATTGCCAAAAAATCTGGCTTTGGCTGGAGTTCAAGCGAATCCCCTACCGGATCCGCAAAGTCACCATGCGGTGCTACGGCCCGAAGGAGACGTGGTTCCTGGAGAGAGTTCCTTCGGGGATGTTGCCGGCCCTGGAGCTCAAAGGGCGTTTGATCACCGAAAGCGACGAAATCCTGCTGGCCCTCGAACAGCAGTTCGGCCCCCTGGGCATGGCGATGACAGCACCGGAGGCTCTTGAGCTGCGCCGTCTTGAACGGCTACTGTTTAGGGCCTGGTGCATCTGGCTGTGTTCGCCACGGCTGAGTCCGAGGCAACAGGTTCTGGCCCGAGAGCAGTTTCGAGACATCGCCCAGCGCTTTGAACGGGAGCTGAACCAGGGAGTGGGACCGTGGCTGCGGGGACCGGAGCCGCAGACAGTGGATCTGATCTTTGTTCCCTACGTGGAACGGATGAATGCCTCGCTGGCGTACTACAAGGGATACCGGCTGAGGGCTGAGCATCCAGCCATTGATCGCTGGTTCCGCGCTCTAGAACAACTGGATACCTACCGCGGCACCCAAAGCGACTTCCACACCCATGCCCATGACCTTCCTCCCCAGATGGGCGGCTGCTGGTCAGACGATGGAGCGGACGCACACCGCCTAGCCGAACAGATCGACCGAGGTGATGGACTTGGCGAGGACGAAGCCTGCTGGGATGCGGACCATCAAGCCAATCAGGCCGTCATCGCCCTGAGCCGGGTTCTGCGTCACCAACAACGGCTTCGGGACGTTAATCCTATGGGTGCTACAGCCTTTGATCTGCCCCTGCGCTGTGCCCTCACCCGGTTGGTTCGCAACACGCCCTGCCCCCCGCCAGCGGGGAGTGCCGCCGGCCTCCGCTACCTGCGCGACCGTATTTCGGTTCCAAGGGACATGCCGCTCCCGGCAGCGCGTCTGCTTCGTCAAGCCCTCGAAGCCACCGCCCAGCTGGATGGGCCTGAACAAGCCAAACCTCTGCCAGTGAGGGATCGCTTTGATCAGGATCCCCGACCCTTCTTAATTGGGTCATAGTGCGGGAGCATCAACGCTGAGTCGTGCCCCTACGACTGCCCGCCTACCAACAGATCCCAGCTCCCGATCGGGGGACCGATCTGATTGAAGTGTCAGCGGCGAAGCTGCAGCCGACCCAGTGGTGTGTGGGACTGGCGGAGATCTGGTCGCGCGAAAAAGATTTCGCCCAGGACAGTCGTCAGCAACGTCTCGACTACCTACGTGGGAAACCGGTCCCTTTGATCCGGTCTGCCGATGGCGCCATGTGGATGCTGGACCGACACCACCGGCTGCGGGGTCTGATCGGCATAGACCCAGGTGCCACCACCTGGGCTTACGTGGTGCAGGAGCTCCCAACCGCCGACCGAAGCGCTGTGCTGGCCTATCTGCACAACCAGGGCTGGCTCTACCTCTACGACGGGCGAGGCAACGGCCCCCGCCCGGTCGAGCAGCTGCCCAAAAGCCTGCTGGGGCTGGACGACGATCCTTACCGGAGCCTCGTTTGGAAGTTGAAGCAGGAGGGCTGGATCAAGCCTCAGCCCCTCATCCCGTATCACGAGTTTCGTTGGGGTTCCTGGCTGCGCAGCCGCCCCCTGCCGCCCTTCAGCTCCAGGCGGCTGGACCCAGCGCTCGCAGCAGCACGCCAACTGGTGTGCTCTACAGCTGCACAAAACATGCCGGGCTGGCAAGGCGATAAGAAAGCCTGCCGCTGATCAGCGCTTCTTGCGTGAATCAATCTGCAGCAGATCCTTCACTTTCTGCACTTGACCGGCGAGCTGGGGATCGGAGGCTAGTTTTTTCTCCACCTGCTCGATTGCATACATCACCGTGGTGTGGTCCTTTCCGCCGAAGTTGTCGCCGATCCTAGGTAAACTGAGGTCAGTACCACGGCGCATGAGGTACATCCCCACCTGACGGGCCTGGCTCACGGCACGGCGTCGGGTGCTGCTGCACATCTCCTCAGCCGTGACATCAAACACTTCAGACACCTTGTCAATCACCTGTTGCGGCGTGACCTCCACCCCCTGCCCCGTGGGGTCGAGCATCGGCGCCACAGATTCAACTGTCATCGGCAACCCCGTGATTGAGGCGAAGGCAACAGCCCGGGTCAGGGCCCCTTCCAACTCGCGGATGTTCGAGGTGAAGCGGCCGGCGATGTATTGGATCAGATCACGGGGCAGCGACATGCGCTCCTGCTCCGCTTTCTTCTGAAGGATCGCCATGCGTGTCTCCAGGTCAGGCGACTGAATGTCAGCGATCAGTCCCATCTGGAACCGGGAGATCAAACGCTGCTGCAACCGCGGAATCTGACTGGGGGGACGATCACTGGCGATCACCACCTGACGGCCTGCCTCGTGCAGGGCATTGAAGGTGTGGAAGAACTCCTCCTGGGTGTACTCCTTGCCTTCGATGAATTGAATGTCATCCACCAGGATCAGATCAGCGGCGCGATAGCGATCGCGGAAGGCCTGCATCCCGTCCTTGCGGATGGCCTGGATCAGATCATTGGTGAAGGTTTCGGTTGAGACGTAAGCCACCCGAGCCCCGGGATCAATTTCCAACCGGTAGTGACCGATGGCTTGCATCAGGTGGGTTTTCCCCAGGCCCACACCGCCGCAGATGAACAGAGGGTTGAATTCCCGGCCCGGTGCTTCGGCCACAGCCAGAGCCGCCGCATGGGCCATCCGGCTGTTGGGGCCGACCACGAAACGGCCAAACACGTATCGGGGATTGAGCCCGGGCAAGTAGCGCCGTGGGGAGCCGTTCCGGGCCGGAGCCGACGCCGACTCGTATGGTGCTGGCGGTGGAGCTGCATCAGCAGCGGCTGAGGCCTCATCGGTGGCGTCCGGCGGCGGCAAGGCGGTTTCTGCCAGAACCGTCACCTGAACGGGCTGACCGCTGATGCTGCTGGCCATCTCAGCGATCGTGGGCAGCAGCTGCTCACGCAGACGAACGCTGGCGAAGGGATTCGGAGCGAGAAGCTTTAGCTCGCCATTGGCAAAGCTGCTGCAACCCGTAGGGCGAATGAAGGTCTCGAAGGTGGGCTTGCTCAGCTTGGCCTGCAACCCATCCCGCACCTTGATCCAGAGCTCTTCGCCCGTCTGCGCCAAAACCGCCCATCGCCCGAGCGCTGAATCTACGCATGCCGATCCGCTCAGGCCGTCTTAAATGCATCAGCACACATCTCGTCGTGATGCTCAACGCCCAGCATTGGCTCGCCATCGCCCTGGCCGGGAGCGCACTCTCCGGTTGCAGCCTGGTGAGAGACCAGCTGGGGCTGACGCCCAAGCCACCGATGACAGTACCGCCGGTGGTGCACGATCAGCCCCGAAGTGCTCCACTGCAGCCGGGGGACAACGTAATCGTGAAGGCGGTGGATCGTGTCGGACCGGCTGTGGTGCGCATCGATGTGGTGAAGGAGATCTCGAACCCCTTCGGAGGAATTTTCGGCAGGGGTCCCTCCAGCCAGCGACAGCAGGGCCAGGGCTCCGGCTTCATCACCCGGGCCAGCGGGCTGATCTTCACCAATGAGCATGTGGTCCGTGGTGCGGATCAAGTGGCGGTGACCCTTCCGGACGGACGCAGTTTCAAGGGCAAGGTTCTCGGCACCGACCCCCTCACCGACGTGGCGGTGGTGAAAGTAGTGGCCGATAACCTGCCGGTGGCGGCCCTAGGCAACTCCGACCAGCTCAAGCCGGGAGAATGGGCCATTGCCATCGGCAACCCCTTCGGCCTTAACAACACCGTGACCGCAGGCATCATCAGCGCTGTCGGCCGCCTGAATGCGATCAGTGACGGCCAACGGGTTCCTTACATCCAGACCGATGCAGCGGTGAACCCCGGCAACAGCGGCGGCCCCCTGATCAATGCCACCGGTCAGGTGATCGGCATCAACACTGCAATCCGTACTGCGCCTGGTGGCGGCTTGAGTTTTGCGGTTCCGATCAACCTGGCCAAGCGGATCGCACAACAGATCGTCAGCACCGGTCAGGCCTCCCATCCCTTCATCGGCGTGCAGCTGATGAACCTCACGCCGCAGCTGGCACGAGAAATAAATGCCACCAACAGCGCCTGCACAGTTCCCGAGCTGAATGGCGTTTTGGTCAAGGGTGTGGTCAAGGGCACGCCGGCCGCTGCTGCAGGCATCCGCCAGTGCGATCTGATTCTCAAGGTGGAGAACAACCCCGTTCAAACACCCACCGAAGTGCAACTCGCCGTGGACCGCGGCCAGGTGGGGGAACCGATGCAGCTCACCCTCCAACGCAATGGAGAGGAGCTGACCGTGCAGGTGCGCCCGCGGGAACTACCTCGCAATAACTGAGATGGTGCAGATCGTCGTGATGGCCCGCTGGCCATCACCCGGCCGATGCAAACGCCGCTTGAGCCACGATCTCAACAATGAGCTGGGCTTGTCCAACAGCAACGAGCGCGCCACACGAATTCAGCGGCGGCTCACGCAGCACACCGCTGCGGTAGTGCGCGGCCTCGCCGGCGCAGTGGAGATCGAGCCTGTGCTGGCGGTGAGCGGGCTGGGGCCCCGTGCGGCCGATCGCTGGGGGCAGCAGCTGGGGCTGAGGCAGGTGCGGCTGCAGGGGAGGGGGCAACTCGGCACCCGATTGCGACGGCAGTTAATGCACGGCCATCGCCATCACAGGCCCTGCCTTGTGATCGGCACGGATCTGCCCGAACTCAATTCCGATGACGTGAAGCAGGCAGTTGAGCACTTGGAACACCATGATCTGGTGTTGGGACCAGCCTCCGATGGGGGGTACTGGCTGCTGGGGATCGGCGCATCCCTGATCCGCAGCCCGCAGCACTGGCCCCTAATCGGCATTCCCTGGGGCGGCCCGACCGTGCTGGAAGCAACGCTGAGGGAGGCGCACAGGCAACAGCTCTCTTGCGCCCTCATCCCCCAACGGAATGATCTGGATCGCTGGAGCGATCTAAAACCATGGCAGGGCTGAGTGTTGTTATTCCAACCCTGGAGGAAGCCAGCAGGCTGCCGCTGCTGCTGGCGGATCTGCAGCGATGGCCGGGGGAGTTGGAGGTGATCGTCTCTGACGGCGGGAGCAGGGATCAGACCCGAGAAGTGGCGCAGCTGGCCGGTGCCACCGTGCTCGACAGCCCGAAAGCCGGACGTGGGCCACAGCTGCGCTGGGGCGTTGACCACAGCTCCCATGCCTGGATGCTGGTGCTGCATGCCGACAGCCGACTCCCGAGCACTTGGCATCAAAGGGTGAGGACGGTTCTAAACACGCCGGAGGCTCACCTGAGCGCCTGGTGCTTCGACTTCAATGTGGATGCGAAGAGGCGGCCGATGCTGTGGCTGCTGGAGCGAATGGTGAACCTGCGCAGCCGATGGCTGCAGCGTCCCTACGGCGATCAGGGCCTGTTGATTCAGCGCCAGCTTTATGAGCGCGTCGGCGGCTACCGGCCCCTGGCGCTAATGGAAGACCTGGACCTGGTGGAACGCCTGAGCAAGGTCGCGTCCCTCCGCTCATTGAACTGTGCCCTTCTCACCAGCGGGGGGCGCTGGCAGAAGCGGAGCGTGCTGGTGCAGACCTGGCGCAATGCCCGGCTGCGCTGGCTCTGGCGTCAGGGCCGATCAACGGAGCAGCTATTGCGGATCTACCGGCGATAGAGGATCCGATCAGTTGGCGTACCAGAAGGCACAGCGATGGCCCTGAGGCTCGAGATCCCAGCCCTGGCCCTGGTAGAAGCTGACGACGCCCGGATCCGCGAACAGGCTGACCCGTTCGGTTCCCATCTGATCGAGGGCCTCAAGGATGTAGGTCATCATCTGCTTGCCCAGACCATTTCCCTGGTAGAGGGGATGCACGGCGACGTCCCAGACGGTGGCTTCAAAAACACCATCCCCGGTGCAGCGCGCAAAACCCACCAGACGGGGCACCCGGGGGTCGTGCCGCCAGAGCCCCACTTTGAGCAAGCTATGGCTGAGCGCTTTACGCACCCGACGAATCGGCCGGCGACTCCAGCCCACCGCTTCCAGCAACTGCTCGAGCTCCACAAGATCGAAGGGGTACTCCTGGCTGAACACCAAGGTGATCTGTTCATTGGCGCAGGTGCAGAGACGCGCCCCCTGGCCGTACTGCTCCAACAGCGACTCAGCAGGGATGGGGAGAGGAGCGATCACAGACGCGCCAACCCCCGTTCCTGCAACTCGGCGAGTTGGGCATAAAGCCCACCGCGGGCCCTGAGCTCGCGATGAGTGCCCTCCTCGATCAGCTCGCCCCGGCGCAGAACAAGGATGCGATCCGAGGCTTCCACCGTCGCGAGGCGGTGGGCGATGACGATGGCTGTGCGCTTTTGCAGAAGACGATCGAGATCGGCCTGGAGCGTCGCCTCCGTTGAAGGATCCATGAAGGCAGTGGCTTCATCCATCACCAATACCGTTGGATTGCGGATCGCCACCCGAGCCACCGCCAGCAATTGGCGCTCACCTGAGGAGAGATTGCCGCCCCGCTCGCGCAGCTCCGTCTCCAGCCCCTTGGGAAGCTTGGCCAACAGGTCGTTGAGACCGAGCTCAGCACAGACCTGAGACAACTCTCGATCACTCACCGAAGCATTGAGTCGCAGATTGTCGGCCACATTGCCGCTGAACAGGAACGTGTCCTGAAGCACAACTCCCAACTCACGACGGAGATCCACCATCGGGATCGTGCGGATGTCCCGCCCATCAAGAAGGATGCGCCCCTGCTGAGGTTCATAAAGGCGGCACAGCAAACGAATAATCGTGCTTTTGCCGGACCCCGTGGGACCCACCAGCGCCACATGCTCACCAGGGGCAATGCGGAAGGAAAGGTTGCGGAGGATCGGATCATCCGGCCGGTAGGCAAAGCTCACGTTCTCAAAGATCACCTCGCCACCACCACCCGTCACGTGAGGGCGAGCACCCTTGGCCTCGGCGATCTCGAGGGGCGCCTCCATCAACTCGCCAATGCGTTCCACAGCTGTCAGCCCACCTTGAATCTGGGTGAAACGCTCCGCCAGCTGACGCAGAGGGTCGAACAGACGCTGGGAGGCAAGGATGAATGTGGTGAGGGTGCCTAGGCCCATCGCACCATTGGTCACCATCAAGCCACCAAGTGCCAGAACCAGAGCAATGGCGGCCAGAGCTACCCATTCCAAGAAGGCTGAAATGCTGCTGTCGTAAAAGATCGTTCCGTTAACAGCGCTGCGGTAGTCCTTGCCAGTGCGCAGGAAGCGGGCGCTGTTGACCGTTTCACGGCCATACATCTGAACCACCTCAAGGCCCTGAAGATTCTCTTGGAAATCGGCATTGAGCTGGGAGAGCTCCTCACGCACCCGGTAATTGGCCTTGCGGTAACGGCGCTGCAGCCAAAGCACGGCCAGGGTGACGGGCACCTGCGTGAACAACAGGAGCAGCCCCAGCCTCCACTCGATCAACAGCATCGTTGAGGCGAGCACCAGCAGGCTCACCAGATCACTGAGCACCCCGACGGCGCCACTTGCAAACACCTCAGCCAGGGCATCCACATCGCTGGTGAGCCTTGTGAGCAACTTGCCCACCGGCATGCGGTCGTGAAAGCGCAGGGACAGCGACAACGAATGTTCGAAGAGGTCGTCCCGGATACGCGCGGTGAGCCGTTGACCGACGGCCTGGATGCTGAAGGTCTGCACGCCCTGCAGGCCGAGCCGAAGCATCACCGAGACGAAATAGAGCCCGATGATCATGCGGATCGATGCGGACAGACTCAACCCCGACAACCAGGGGAGACTGGGCTCACCGCGAAGGACGCTGACGGCCTGCCCCAGCAGGACAGGCTGCAGTGCTCCCGCAAAGGCCAAGGGAAGCAGCAGCAGCAGGGCAACCAGAAGTCGCCGGCGATCTCGCACGAGGTAACGGCCCAGACGACGGACCCTGCGCCAGTCCGCGACAGCTCCCATCAGCTGGAGCTCCCGACGGGTGTTGCTGCGCGGATCGCTTCGACGATTGACGACAGGGGGCCGTTGTCCAGGCGAATGGACAGGGGATGTCCTACCAATCGAGCCGTGGACTGGAAGAGGTCTTCAATGGCGATCAAACCGTTGTCCCTAAGGGTTCGACCGGTGGCCACCAGGTCGACAATCGCTTCCGACATTCCCGTAATTGGCCCCAGCTCCACCGAGCCATTGAGGTGCACCAACTCAACGGGAAGGTCGAGGGCATCGAAATATTCCCGAGCGCAGTGGGTGAATTTGCTGGCCACCCGGCAATGGGGGGGCAGATCAGCGGCACGGACGTAACCACTGCTCTCCTGGACCGCAACAGCCATGCGGCAGCCGCCAAAGCCGAGATCCACCAATTGTGCGACGGGGAGCTGGTGCTCCTTGAGCACGTCGTAACCCACGACCCCCAACTGGGCTTGACCGTAGGCCACATAGGTGGGCACATCACCGTTGCGAACCAGCAGGGCCCTAGCGCGCCCGCAAGGGGTGGGCACCATCAGCTGACGGTTGTCCTTGTCCAGAACAGCGGAGAAATCGAGACCAGCCGCGGCAAAGCGGGCCACCGAGTCTTTGAGCAGCGCTCCTTTGGCCAACGCGACGGTGATCATGGGTCCAGCGCTGGCCGGTTAAACAGGCAGGACTTTAACGATGCATTCCTCACTTCATGCCTTACCGGTTCTCCAGGACAACGTGATCTGGATATGGGTGAAGGGCGCGGAGGCCGTGGTGATCGACCCCGCTGTTGCGCCGCCGGTGCAGGCGTGGCTGGAAGAACGGCAGTTGAACCTGGCTGCCGTCCTGCAGACCCATCACCATGCCGACCACATCGGCGGCACTTCGGACTTGCTGAACAGTTGGCCCCAGTCTGCGGTGATTGCCTCCGCTGATGATCGGGAGCGGATTCCGTTCCAGACCATGCCGGTGCGGGATGGAGACCAGATCACTGTTCTTGGGGAAGAGGTGGAGGTGCTGGATGTAGCGGCCCACACCAGAGCCCACATCGCTTTCTTCATCCCGAACCCGGAGGGCGCCGAGATCGGACCGCTGTTGTTCTGCGGGGACACCCTGTTCAGCGGGGGCTGCGGCCGATTGTTTGAAGGCAGCGCTGAACAGATGCATCAGGCTCTACAGAAGCTGGCCGAACTTCCCGAGGCCACGAAGGTGTGTTGTGCCCACGAGTACACCGAGTCCAATCTGCGATGGGCCGTTGAGCAACGCCCCAACGACACGGTTTTGGCTGATCGTTACCGGGAGGTGCGGAGCCTTCGCGCCAAAGGCGCCCTAAGCCTGCCCAGCAGCATCGGCATGGAACGCCGCACCAACCTGTTCATGCAGGCCAGTTCAGCCGCGGAGTTGGCCATGCTTCGCCAGGACAAGGATCAGTGGCGGCCGGCATGAGCGATGGCGAAGAACGGGATCACCAACGGCGATGATCGGGGTGAATGCTGTTCAGAAACACCCCATGAGCGCCAAGGCCATCACCACTCAAGACGCCCCTGCACCGGTTGGGCCTTACAACCAAGCGGTGCTTGCCGGAGAGTGGCTCTATTGCTCCGGGCAGATTCCCCTGGATCCAGCCAGCGGCGAGATGGTGGGTAACGGTGATGTGGCGGCGGAAGCGCATCAGGTGCTGAAAAACCTCTGTGCTGTGTTGAAGGAAGCCGGCGCCACCCCTGCTCAGGTAGTACGCACCACGGTCTTCTTGGCCGACCTGGGCGATTTCCAAACCGTCAATGGCATCTATGCCGAGGTATTTGGTGAGGGGGTCAGCCCAGCTCGCGCCTGCCTTCAGGTGGCGGCCCTCCCCAAGGGAGCACGGGTGGAAATCGACTGCGTCGCCTGGCTCGGCAGCTGAGCCTGACCCTCGGGGGCATAGGTTGGAACTGGCTTCAGTGGTCCCATGCCTCAGGCGAAACTCACCATCGGTGAACTAGAGGCGGGATATCCGATGTATTGCAAGGCGCTGCGGCGTCTCCTCCAGCAGGGAAAAACTGCTCAGGACATTGAGCGTACGGTCTGCGGGGGCACCTAGAGACGCTGAACCGCTGCCTGCCAACCCGCTACAAGTCCCCCTCCTACCTGCTGGCTCTGATCCGCCGAGACCTGGAGAACCCAAAAGAGGATTGAGCCCAGTCGTCTCAGCGTTTTCCCAGCTTTCTCGTGGCAAACGCTTCAATCTGAACTGAAAAGAGGCTTCAAACCAGGCTGTGAAGCAAGGTCCTGGTATGACCTGCTGTACTTTCCGCAAACCCCAGCGAAGGCTCAAGCTGACTCAGGGGCTGGCCGTGATCACAGTGATGCTGGGCACGGCCCTTTGCCTAGAACTGCAGACAGGATTGAATTACGAGCAATCAACGGCTAAGGCGACGCCCTTACTCGGAGAAAGCGTGACAATGCAGGGATGGATGTTGAACAGCTGGAACAGCTTGCTGCGGTGATCGTGACGGCAGGGCTGGTGGCCGGAAATTTCCTGTTGTTCACCCCCTGGCGCAACGGAGAGGATCCACGGCAACAAACTCCTAAAAGCTTGATACCTCGGAACGAGTCAGTTCATCGCTCTGAACAGGCTGGTCCCTCGGGCTGATCAGCGCTGGTTTTTCACATCCTCCAAGGGGAGCATGCCAATGGATACCCCCCAGTTACAGCATTGCCCTCGGCTGCAAACCAGCTCACACGCATCTCAGATGCGCTTGGATTCGTGATCTTCCTAGGGTGATTTGATGCACCCACTCGAGCTGTTCGATCGCTTTCGTCGCTTGTTGGGCTGGGTTGCGCCAGGTCGCCAGCGTTGGGATCGCAATCCTGAGCAAGTGGCCCCGGATCGCTCTGATGACTGGCTCTTGGATCCCCCGAGCCTGGAGGAGGCGCGTTTGCTATTTCCTCAACTGGATGAGTAGCGGGCCTTGCTTCGCTACCAGAAACTTCGCCTGGAAATGCGGGAGCGTGACGGACGCGGTTTTTGATCACCCAGCCCACTTGCTTCTGCCATGAATAAGGGCTCCGCCGCCCGGGTCAAGCAACAAAAAAAGCCCGCGGAATTCCGAGAGCTCTCGTGATAACTAAATAGAGCCAAGGAGACTCGAACTCCTGCCCCCCTATTAGTCGTGAAGTTGGTCAGATAGTCCAAAACCACAAAAGCAGCCAGCAACCGCAAACACCTCTGATGTGCGCCAGTTAGTGTGTCAAGCATGAAAAAGATGACGTTGTCATCTTTAATGCCGGGTGTTGCCGTGGCGACGACCCAAACCAGGACGACTTGCTTTGGCAGCTTCGTCATCCATTTTCCGGCGCAGCAAAAGCTCGTAGAGCATCTTCTGGGCACCGTCAGCCGCGGCGAATTGCTTATTCCCCTCAGCCTTGAGAGAGATGCGTTGAAGGCTTGTCGCCATGTGCACCATTAGATGCTGAGCATCGTGTGAATCAACGCTCAGTTCAAGCTGGTCATGCGCCCAACGACAGTCCCGCTGGGCAAATGAACGTGAGCAACCCATTGAGACATCTGAGCGATCAAAACATCACTGCAGCTTTTGCCCTGACTGACTAGAGCCAAAGCTAATTCACGGCGTCTGTGGCGTTCAGCCCTGCTTGTCCTGGCCATGGATAACCCACTAAAAACTGAACTTTACAGAGAAGAGAATCAGAAAAACGATGATTATCCAACTAAAGCATATCCGACAAAAAACAGGCAAAAAATTAATCGCCAAATACACGAGAAACGCAAGCCATATTAATACAACTTCAAAGGCTAATCTCAGAGCAACTCAACACAACCAGATGAATCACAAACAATCCTGACTTAAACCAACAAAGCAGGAACAGATCAGCTAACACGATAACCACCGAACAAACTACACGAGGTGGTACAGTTCTATATAAAGAAGCACGTCATTCCATGAATAAAGAGAATCCATCAATTTCCATAATCCTTCCCGCTCTTAACGAAAGAGATAATATAGTCAGGTTAATAGATTCGTTAAATAAAGAGCTTAACGAATTTAAACTAGACATCCTAGTGATTGACGACAATTCAACTGACGGAACCAAGGAAGCAATTGCATTACGGTCGAATGAAGACAGCAACCTCAGACTCATAGAAAGATTTGACAGAAAAGGACTTGCAAGCGCCATCAAAGAAGGAATCCTCAACAGCTACAACGATTACATAGTAGTAATGGATAGCGACGGACAACATAAAGCTGAAAACGTCAAATCTGCTCTAAAGAAAATAATTAATGAAAGCCTTGACATAGTAGTAGGGAGTAGATTCATGGACGACTCAAGCGTTAGAGGCCTGAGCAAAAGAAGAACAAACGGATCACTACTAGCCAACAAAATAGCTCGACTAAGCCTCGACAAAAAACACAGTCATTTAAGCGATTACATGAGCGGTTTTTTTATATTAAAAAACACTAGCCATGTGAACGAAGTTGCGAAACGGATTGAGGTCAAGGGGTTTAAATTCTTGTATGAATTCCTTTCGACAGGAGGCAAAACAATCTCTTGTGGCGATGTGCCCCTTGACTTTGAAGAAAGGCAATACGGTGAGTCGAAACTAAACATACCAATAGTTTGGGATTTCGTCATTTCACTTGCTTACGGGTTTACCTTTAAAATAATTCCAAGAAGAGCAATCTCATTCGGGCTTGTAGGATGTATAGGCGTTCTAGTCCAGCTTATTAGCTTTCACGCACTTGAAAACGCTTTAGGTTCCAGCTTCGAGGCGAGATTGATTGCCTCAGTATTTATAGCAGCCGCCTCAAATTTTTGCATAAATAACATTCTAACTTTTAGGTTTGAGAGCCTGCACGGCATGGATTTTCTTAAAGGCTTTATTCAATACCTTCTCGTTATATCCCTACCAGTAGCACTAAATATAAGTGTAGCAAACTTAGTCTACAAAGAACTCATTTCAAATACAAATACCGCACAACTAGCAGGAATCATCGTTGCTTACATCTGGAACTACGTTGCAACCTCAAAGTTTATATGGAAAGTCGCAGGCAGCTAAAATATTTTCCTACCAACCAAGCCGCTTAATACCTTGTCAGCCAAACCCCGAAATCTTGGCCTGAAAACTTAACGCCGATGAATATAATACAGCATAAACTTAAAAAATATTTCTCTCGAAGAACCCTATAAACCACAGGCCGGAAATATAGGTTCAGAAATACCACCAATATTTACTATATTTTGAATTGATGACTGAAACGGCTAAAAACAGTAATAACCAATACATGGGTCTGATATTCTAAAAAAGATCATTGTAGAAACAGTACAATATCTACCTATGGAATGTATTCACATTGCAGGACTCGTGCACGGGTTAGGTCAGCTGATCGATCCTGGCAAGTAAAACCAACGCTTTCAACCTGAACCTGGAATGACTGCAGGGCATTTAGCTGACTAATCGCTGTTGTACCACTGTTAGCAAGCCACAGTTCCTTCGGTAGCGATGACTTATCAAGAAGACTTTTTAAGTCTGAATAGTTGCCCCACGGATCCGGATTGAATGGAATACGCCCCATTGATAGTTCCATGCGATCACTGAGATTAAACATCCGTGCACGAGGACTGTATCGATTTATCAAGCCACTTGTGCGCTGACTAACCGAACGAAATTGATCGGACTCGCGTATACCGCTAACACCAGTATCTATTTCGGCAAATCCGGGTCCCCACCAACTAACTAATAAAAGTCCTAACACCAAAAGAAAACAGGAACGACCAAAACGATTAAGTTCCCAACCACCCAACTGAGTAGCCAAAAAAGGAACTACAGCAGGTGTAAGCACAACAAAATATCTACTAAAGGCAATCGGCTTAGCAAAAGAAATAACAACAACCCCGAAAACCATTAATAAGGACGGCATCACACCACTTCGGTCGAGCAAAGACAATTGAGGCCATCGATAACTTTTCAAACCTCCATAGCGCCTCAAGACAATAATCAAAAGCAGAAAGATTGCCAACTTTGGAATTGGCCAAATACCAATACCACGAGCCAGGATTTCTTCAAATAAGCCATAATTTGGCCGGGGAATCCACGATGCTTGTGTAGATGTACTGAGATGATCAAATGCGTAGCAAATATATGCCAAGCCGGGGATGGCGCCAAGCAAAGCAGCAGCCGCAAAATTCCATCGTCGCTGCCAACAATCCCAGGTAGCAACTGCCAGCACAATAGCTATTCCATAAAAGTGCGTAAGTCCGGTGAGACAAGCAGCAACTCCGTAAAACAATCGATTTTCTGCATTACGCCACCACCAAAGAAGCGTAATCAAAAGAACAAGCAGTGAATAACTCCTACCCTCAATCGCAAAACGAAGCGGATATGGACTGCAGAAAGCAAAAATCATTGCGATAGCGATCACCTTGGGGCGTGCACCACCAAGAACTGACGCTTGGCGAACCATGATGAAGCCTGCTGCCAAGTAAGTCAGCCATGACAATAAACGAAGGGTGACTGGGCTTTGGCCTAACAAACGGCCCCATAGCCAGAGCAAGATGTCGTAAAAAGGAGGATGCATATCCCCCTTTAAATTACCAAGCATTCCTCTAAAGCTTGGAAGAAAGCTCTTCCCTACAGTATAAAGCTCATCACCCCAAAGAGTTGAGGCATCAACCAAAAGTAATGCCCGTAAGCCAAAGGCAACGCAAATAGCTATTACCAAGAACAGCCAACCAGGTTTCGCACCAAATCCAAACTTGGCTGATTCCTTGTTACTATTTGTCTTGACTTTCATAATTAAAGTGACTTATTGGGAAACGCGAGAACAACTGTCAATGCAGTTTGAGTGAATGAGGTCAACTTAGCTCACGAACTACCTAATTCTCCTAAAAGCCAAGCTGAATAGAAACATCTAACATAAAATTACGATCAGGAACTTGGAAGTCGTAATGAATCAACGGCTGATGAGTATATTCATGCCGCCCTCTAAGGCTATTTGGCGCACAAAAAATGATATTTAGCTGTTTTGTACTAAAAAGCGGCCCTTATGGACCGCTCAAATGTCAGTCCTGAACTGACTTTGCTTGTGAATGGAGCCAAGGAGACTCGAACTCCTGACCCCCTGCATGCTAAGCGTCTCAGCAAATCTCTGAGAACCCTGCGACTATCAGGTTAAATCTATTGCTATTACTGGCTTGGACAGATCAGCTCCGAGTGTTGCAGGGACATGTCGTAGCAAGTTCATGCAGAAAACACACTAGAAAAACACACTAAATCGGAGAGAATGAGCACCTGCATGCCCATCAGGCGCTCATGGCCAAAGCGGCCCGTTGGCTGAAAGACCTCCGCTCAACGGTGCGCCGCACCTATGGCCAGGGGTGGGTGCTTGAAGAGCAATCAGGGAACTTCAAAGTCCAGAAAATCGAAGGCCCGCGACGTGACGCTCAGGGCAAGGCAGCCAAGCGCCCCACCATCTGCACCAACATCGCCTTTGCACCCAGCAGCGGCACAGCACTCCAGGTGTTGATCGGTGAGCTGATCGAAAAGATGGCTGACCTCAACTTGGGGCTCTACGCCGCTTATGAGCTGACGAGCAAAGCGCCTGAGAAGGGTGCTGGCGGCTCGGTGAACTGGCAGGAAGTGGCGAAGCGATATGAGGCCAGCCGCGTCAGCACAGGACAGGTCAAAGCTGCGACCTACGACCGCGAGGAACGCAGTCGCATTGAACGCACCATCGAGCTGATCTGCGCCAAAGGGCGCGGGGCTGCGAATGATGGGCCAGGTGTCATGCGGAACTACACAAGCCAGCACCTGGCAGACCTCAAGCTGGGTGGCGTCGGACGCAAGCGCACCCTGCTCGATGTTTCACGCTTCCTGCGCTTTGCGGTCAAAAAGTGCGGTGCAGAAGCGTCGTACCTCCCACTGGAAGGTGACGATCTCCAAGACCTAATCGGCCTGGCGGAGACGAGGAAAGAGGACAAAGTCCCGGTTAAGCCTGAGCAGCTCTTTGGCTTGATCGACAGCCTTTACCAGAAGCCGGAGCTACGCCTCGCCGTCACCCTTGTGGGGCTGTTCGGTCTACGTCCAGCAGAGCTGAAAGCAATGCGTGTGGAGGACGGGAAGCTCAAGGTCGGCAACGTCAAACGCAACCGAGCAACAGCAAAGGCTCCCAAGCCCGATCGCATTGCCTACCCACTGGAGATTTCAGAACTCGCAGGTGCAGCAGGTCAGGCTCTGGCTCAGCTCAGCAGCGGGCTGGTCAAGCTGCCGGTCGGGATCCTGAACGCTCAAGACTTCAAAACCTGCGGGCACACCTTCCGGCAATACCTCGATCGCCATCCCTATTGGGCTGCGCTGGTGAAGGCCAATCCTGGGCTCTCCCCTTACAGCCTTCGGCATGGCTACGCCTACCGCGGAGCCCTTGCCGGCATACCTCTCAGACAACTCGCTGCATCCATGGGCCACGACGTGCGCACTCACATGAAGCACTACGGCCAGTGGACTGATGAGGCTGGCCTCGATGCTGCCTTTGGTGCAGCCAACGCCAAGCTCACCGCATCGCTGACCAAGCGTCAGCAGCAGATGCAGCAACAGCAGTAGTAGTCGCGGCTCATTTGGTCACTGCCATCGCCTCATCTGAACGGCACATAACCCCTTCAGGGGTGATGTTGTCTTCGGAGGGTTCCTGCAGCCTCCTTCCAATGGTTTCTCCAATGACAATTGGGCGCTGATAACACCACTGACTTCTTGAGGCGATGCGGGGAGTCAGATCAGCGTTAAAAAGCTCTCAAAATCGCTTTATTGCCTGTGTCCACTCCCAAAGAACTCCAACGCGTGGAGCTGTTGAACTACACGAAAGCCAACGGACAGGAGCTAGTTGGGCTTGCTGTGGAACTAGCTGAAGACCCCAGTGGCGGAGTTCAAGGACAGGTGCTTATGGATTCAAATGTCGTTAGCGGGGTAACAGTGGTTCCCCTGCAACAATGCGGCTGCTGCGAATAATCAGCGCACAGGCGGGGGTAACCATTTTGAGGTCTACCCCTCGGGATAGTGCAGTTGTTCCCACCGGCCGAGCATGGGTTCTAACAAAGGCTCTGGATAGCCCTGGTCATTGAGTCGCCATAACTCGCCATTGAACTTGTAGCCGTATATCGCCGCCATGACGGGTTCATTTAGAGGGTCACCCCCCATTGGCTGACGCAGACCCAGATGCCATGCGTTCGGATCATTGGTGTTGCTCATGGCGCCACTCTGACCCCTTTTTTCTATCAGTAACAAAATACCGAAGTTGGTATCAATTCACGCTGAATCGACTGGTGTCACTGGCGTATTTGAGATGTGTCCCGTTCTGGAGGGCTCCGGGCGGGACGCGGACCCATGTCAGCGGCAAACTGCTGGGTTCGCTTGACTTAGCGAAAAACGATTGCTTTCAGCGAACAGGCGGGGGGCAGGGCCTCCAACCCGTCTTCTGCATGGTCTGCCAAGCCTCAATCGCGTTGTGCCGCAGCATCCGCCTACGAGTGATCGGCTCAGGCGGGCGGGGCGGAACGTAGCTGTACGTCCTGATGGCTACCCACTGCGCGTGAACCGTCGCCGTGTCGGGCTTGAAGTGACAGAGCTGCTGCTGCTGCTCGGAATACAGCCACCCTTCACCACCGGCCTTCTGTGGCGCCTCGTGAAAGCTGCGGTCTTTGTTGGGCATATCCAAGCTCCTAGCCAAACTGAGTGAGATACCGAGCCTTATGCGATGAAATGGCTACTGCTGCTGCTCACCCCTCTGCTGGTTTCGGCAAACCCTGTTAGAGCTTGGGAGAGATTTGATCCAGATGAAGGTTACAAAAACTGTGTAGATACAGCGCTAAGAGAGTGGTTGGACCAAGCGAAGTGGAGGTCCTTGAACAGAGTTGAGAAGAGCGCCTACAAGTCATTGGCTCACCAACGCTGCAATTCTTCAGTGCCACAGGCCTATCTAGACGACAGGGAGGCGTAGCTCAAGGTTTCTTGCATTCCAGGCGAGTCCTCAAGGCCAGGAAGAAACTCTTGCGATTGCTGTCTTCAGTCATCTTCTTCACATTCCATGACTTCAGCACTACATATCCGTCAAATGAACTGGGTTCGACTCATGAAGGGGGATAACGTTCAGGAAATGGAACGAACTTGATGCCTGCGCTTAAGGCTGCTCTTGCATCCCTTCTGATTGGCACCGCGACAGTGCCATGCATTGGCCTTGCAGGAGCCAAAGCTCAAACGGTCTCGCAGCCTGGTTATTCGCACACCACTCAGTGCTTTCGGGACGAATACAGGGAGGAATACATCCCTGGCACAAAAGACAGGCCCGGATACGTACGTAACTGGACTGAAAAGGTAGAGATAGCTTGTTCTGACACGCCGTCTCGATCCTCTACACAAAAACACCAAACGGCTGATGTCGACAACAACGACTGCAGTCAGGGCAGTGTGATTGGTGGACTGCTTGGAGCTGGTCTTGGAGCGGCATTATCCAGAAAAGAAGGCCGTTGGGTGGGAGTCCCGGTTGGGGCTGCGGCAGGAGCGGTGGTCGGCTGTCAGGTAGATGGTGGTTAATGCTCTCTGAACACGCATGAGCCCACTACTCCTGCTAGTTGGCTTAGGGCTCGGCGGTTATCTCGCCGTATGGCGCAACAAGCGTGCCTTAAAGGTCAAAGCGAGGCACAGGCGATAAAAAAGCTGAGGTTGAAGCCTGATCGCCGACTATTCATCAGCCATCACTGCGCTCGTCATCGTCACCGTGGTTATATCTGCGGCAGTCGTTTACGTCCTGGCTCAGCCCACTGATCTTCCGGGATACAAAGAGAACGATCCGGGATCTTTGAGGACGACCGCTGAACGTCGAACACGTTGGGCGGCCCAAGGGTCTGACACTGACAGCCCCTTCTATCGGTTGGGCTGACTAACAGCCACTAACCGAATCAATGATGTGAGGCCACGAAACCGCAAGGAGAACGGCGTTGTCCGCGAGAGATGCGGTATCCGCTGCAAACAAGTTCGTTGCAATACACAGCTTTAGTGAGAATGCACCAACTCTTTTCAGAGATCTGAAATGCGCAGAAAGCTCCCCATGACAATCGCTCTTGCCATGGGGGCTGTATCTGCCAGCTACCGGGTCGCTCTCCCGATGCTGCCTGGACAGTGACACGTGATACGCGTCTGCTGCCTGGACACCAAATATGGGGGCTAACGCCGGAGTTTGCAGCAACTTTTTGGACAGGTTTTAGTTTCCAGAAAATCTTCCGTGAACGTCTGTTCAGTGGTATCGCGGACTACCGACGAGACGCCTACCAGCCCGTGGCCAAAAGACTTCAGACGTCGATCACGCCACTTGGCGTTCCAGGTTGAGGAGATGTCGGCGCCCCGCTGCCGCAGCCAGCTTTTCCTCTTCTATTTCCGCCCGCAGAAACCGTTTTCTCTGGGCTGACTCGTAACCACTCAGATCTGTCTGTTTTGAGAAATGTGGTTTGGGCTTCGGTTTGTCCAAACCCATCAGCAGCGGGTGGATTCCTCTTCGGCTCATTGAACTAGATTGATATGTGGTTGTCGCGTAGTGGTCTACCTGACCCAGCCGCGTGAAATAAATATCCCTATGTGGGACGAATTTGCGGTGTAGGGGACGACATTTGCACTAAAACGTGACCACGTTGGATGTTGAGTTACCCCAATGCCACAGTCAAGACATCACGCCGACACAGCAGAGGGTGATGGGCTGGGCTCAAGAAGCTGGCTAAGGACAAGCCACAAGCCGTCCACCCACAACTGTCACTGTGCCAGTTGGGTGCGGATAGTGATGAGGTGAGGGAAAACGCCTCACGGGGTGGAAACAAGGTCACATTCCCGAGAGACGTTTTGGAGCCCCTGCCTTCGGCGGGGGTTTCCTTTTGCCTCGCGTTATCCACATACCAAGTAGCGCTAACTGCAGCTTCGAGCCTCAAAGCACCTCAAAAGCACTACTGCTAGTGGTTCAAGGCATAAAAAAACCCGCTGTGACACGCACATCGGGCCGGGTGATGGGGGAACTGACAATATGGCCCAGCTCTAAGCCACTGCCTAGCCCCACATGTGGTGTCTTAAGAGTCGGTACAGAACTTCACCGCACTATGTCCGGAATATGGATTTGTTGGCGCTTCTGAGTCCAACGAGGCTAGTTTTGTCCAGTCCGGTCGGGTGATGGGGATCAACCGAAAGGATGAGCGACCTCGGAGACACCTCCGGGGTTTCTTTTTGGGGAATGGCCTACAACCAAAGATCTGGCTGTGGGTTGAGTTCAACCATCCCGATCTAGATGACCTCTGGATATCCAGAAATAACGGAACAGGATCCCTTGGTAGCCATGCAGCCTGGCGATCACCGGGAACGACTCGCCAAGTTCGTAAGTGAATTGTGGGCACAACGCCGCCAAGTCGTCGAGACTCGGCACCGCATCGACAAAGAATTCGCGGATGAGACCGACTGGTTTGTCCGCAAAGACACTGAACTCGTTGACTGAACTCCTATCCGGTATGGCAAAGCCGACAGAGCTATGACCTCAACAGAGAAACTCCCCACAAGAGGTTGGTAGGTGTGGCTCGGGTGATCTGGTCCATGCACGATGGATAAGACTGTCTGCGATTCGGTAGTAGGTGAGGCGACATAGCCGTAGTCAGAACGGTTTCGACTGAGGCATCGGGACGGGGCTCATCTGCTCGGTGCAGCGGAGCCATATTTCTTGCAACCAACGGCTCCACTTGTCTGGAGCAAAATCTTGCAACCGTTCACGCTTTCAGCTACATCACCAATCGTTCTCAACGAATAGTAAGAAGGACGCAAGGCGTCGTCGTCTTTTATCGTTAATGTGCCACTGTACCGTGGGTTTTTTGTTTCAACAAAAGAGTGATTTACCGGTGACATCCATAAAGAAATTCGCTCGTCACCCTCTCGGCTGGAATCATCAATCGTGGGTATTACAACCGTCTTAGAAGTCTCACCATGTCCAAAAGAGAATGTTTTACTAAACGACTCAAGATCCTCTCCATCTTGGCCCCTTTTGCGCCTGAAATGATATCCACACTTGGAGGCACAAGAAAAACTTTTACATCCCAAGCAAGTCTCGAATACCTAGTTATCTGAAAAATTGCAGACTTACTTTCTACAGCGTTGGTATTATTTATAGAACAAAAAAGAGTGATCATCAATCTTGCCATTTCTGTTCAAATCATATTGAAAATAGTCCTCGCCAACTACGTAGTAAGGATGAAGTGTGCTACTCAAGCCACCAGAATAGTAGTTTCCAGCATTTCCAGATTCATAATGCCTCTGCTGCCAAGCATCGTTCGGCTGCTTCCAAATTATCCCCAGATATTCTCCATCTAGCGATAGACCCCAAGTATTTCCATCGGGATAATCTCTTGAAGCACGAGCAATTGCAACTGGCCTCCTGCTACTACTAGACCAATGGCTACTTGGCGTAATTTTAGTTGAAACATTATTCCTTAGGTCAGTAAATACTGCCTATCACTCATGCTCCCCGACCAACTGAACGACAATTCGTCTCTTGTATTACTTAGATAAATGCTCATACCAGCAATGAGCCCTTTCTAAGGCTATCCGAGGGCACTGAACCCGTAACCAGAACGAATTAGCCGCCCCCTCAGTATTTTGCGCATCAAAAGTGATATTCAGCGTTTTGGCATCAAAAAGCGGCCCGTGTGGACCGCCAATAAAATGCCAGTGTTGGACTGACTTTTTAAAGAATGGAGCCAAGGAGACTCGAACTCCTGACCCCCTGCATGCCATAGAGGTATTTTTGAGGCCGAAACCCACTGCCCGTACTGGGCTAACGCCTAATTAATACAAAACATGTGCGCAGAAAGGTGCGCAGATTTGTCCTACTGCCAGGCACCGATCAGGCCGCGATCACAGTAAAAATTGATCAACGTCGATCTGATCCTTGTTGATCTGCGACCTGAACAACTCTGCGGCAGTAAGCGATGAACTCCTCAGGAGGCATGTCTCCTTTGGCGTCATTGGTCTGCCAGATGACGATTTCAAAGTCAGGGACCGGCTCTGCTGTGACGTGATCAACGGTCGGCAAAATCGCCATCTCCTGCTTGTAAGCAGCACCCCTCTCCTTACTTCGCTCATTGCTGTAGGTGCCAAGCAGCTCTGGATCGAGCGTGGAACCGTCGCAAGGGTCAGAACCGCTGCAACGGTGGAACGCTTCATGAATGGCTTCTATCGCTTGCTTGACGGTGTATTAGCCACCACGCCTCTTTTCGCGTCTAGTAACTCCCACAGCCTTCCACTGGATCAGTTCGCTGTACTTGCCATCGCTAAACCCGACCCAGGCAGGAGCACTCCAACTCACTCCAACACCAATCAGTCACTGCCCTGTAGGTAGCCATGACCCGGAAGAGAGTCACCAAGGGAGAGAAGAAACAACGCCATGAGTGGGCGGTGCGACAGATAGACGCCGGAATGGGTCTCAGCGAATTAACCGCCTTTACTGCCGAAACATGGGGGTGCTCCCGCAGACAGGCTCGTGATGTCGTCGCTGCGGCCCACAAGGACTGGTTGGATGCTTGCTATGGATCTGAGGAGATCGACCAGCGGGACTTGCTTTTCCAGCAGGTGGGACGGCTAGAGCGCATCGCCCGTAAGGCAGAAAATGCAGGACAGTTTTCAGCGGCAGTCGGTGCCATTACTGCGTTGAATCGAATGATGGCTTTGGGGGCTGACCAGAAAGGATTTCGCGGTCACTCGAACCACCACTACCGGCGCTGATTGATTTATCTGCTTTTAGGCGATGAGATGTGGCAGTACTGGATCAAGCAAATGAGAAAGGACGCTCTCCCCGAGAGGACGAAGGCTTGGCTCGCTTGTACAGGAAAGAAAAACCCCAGAGGGGATCTCTGGGGCGAGAAGTTGTGAACGACGTGCTCGTGATCAGTCGATCAGAGCCACCCAGGCAAATGCCAGGCCGATGCCCATCCAGATACCAGCACCAAGCCGTTGGCCCTGGGCACCGATGCGCTCAAGCAGAGACTGGGACCAGCTGGTCACCACCAGCAGCAGGGCACCTTGCCCGATAAGCAGACCCAAGAAATAGGTGAACAGCGGTGTAGGTTCCGCTCCAACAATGGTGCTGCCCAACAGGAAACCGTGTAGGGCCACTAGCGGCAATAAAAGAGAGGAAGGGATGGCGAAAAGAGCCATCAGACCCTCTGCTGCAAGGGTGAGAGACACCAGCGCCTCAGCCCAGGGAGCCACGGCATCCGGCAGGGGGATGAACTGCGACAGAACACTCCCCCCTAGGCCAGCAGCCAGCAAGGGGAGTACCCATGTGCGAGGTCGAGGTAGGCCGATCAAGGCGATCGCCAGCAGAAACAGCAAATGGTCGGGACCGAGCAGCGGGTGGCCAATGCCACTCAAGAATCCCTGCAGAGCAGATAGATCTGTGCTGTCTCCCATCCCGAAGGGATGATGGGCATGAGCAGGACTGAACAGGGAAAAGCCGACCAATCCTGCTGTGGAGATCACACCAGCCCTCAGCATGGGGCTGGCTTTCGAAAGTGCGCTCATACGATCCGCGTCGTTTGGAATCCTGGCGGGCGTTCTGACTGACGAAGGCGAAGAGCCGACGTTTCACAGCTGCGGGACAGCGGCAGATTCTCACTGCTCTTTCCCCGTTTCCTTCAGCGGCTGACCCCTGCTGAAACCAGAACCGAACGCTACGGATGCGAGATTTGCCCGCAAGTCCTTAGTCAATTGTTGAAACGCCTCGCCGCCGGGCTCTTCCTCACAGTTCTTGCAGTTTTCAGCAGTGGATGCAGGCAAGTCAGACAAGACAACGTCAGCCCCGCCAAGCCTGTTGTTCTGACCACCTTCACGGTGCTGGCAGACCTTGCCAGGAATGTGGCAGGGGATCGCCTGACCGTTCGATCAATCGTGAAGCCAGGGTCAGAAATTCACGGCTACCAGCCGACGCCTAGTGATATCGAACGGGCCAGTGGAGCCGATCTGATCGTTGAGAACGGGCTGGGGCTGGAACTCTGGGCGAGGAAATTCACCGCCAGCGCCGGCGGCGACATACCCACCCTGACCCTCTCCGAGGGCATGGAGCCTCTGCTAATCGAAGAAGACGCTTACGCCGGTAAGCCCAACCCCCATGCCTGGATGTCACCCCAGCGCACGATGGACTACGTGGATCGCCTCGAGCAAGCATTCCGTGAGCTGGATCCTGCAGGAGCTGATGAATTCCTTACCAACGCCTCCTCCTACAAGCAGAAACTGAATCGGCTCGACCAGGAGTTGCGGGCCGCACTCTCAACGCTTCCCAAAAAGCGCCGGGTGTTGGTGAGTTGCGAAGGAGCCTTCACATATCTAGCCAGCGATTACGGCCTTGATGAGGCTTACCTATGGCCTGTAAATGCTGAAAGCCAGGTCACACCAAAACGCATGGCGCGTTTGATCAACACCGTGCGCGAACGTCAGATCCCAGCGATCTTCTGTGAAAGCACAGTGAGCGACAAAAATCAGAGACAGGTCGCAGCCGAATCCGGTGCTCGTTTCGGAGGGACCTTCTATGTGGACTCTCTCTCAACTGAAGATGGACCGGCTCCATCACTGCTGAAGCTGCAGCGTCACAACGTCGAACTGTTGATTAGGGGATTGTCAGCAGACGAAACAGTGGGCAACTGAGTCTTTCCCCAGCCCATCTTTTTCTGCAACTTGGAGGGCCTAGATGCCGAAGAAATTAAGGACTGCTTCTAAGGCTCCAAGCCCTAAGAGGAAGGTGCCCGCGAGCAAGGCAAAGTCTTTTTTGGAGTTAGCCACAGTTGCAACGATTGCCCCCCGCGAATGCCATAGGAAAAACCTAAAGGCAATCGGAATATCCAGCATTGCGTTTCATGTGGTTCCAGAATGAGTTATGTAAATCCACTGCGGTGGAGTGACTTTACCGCTTGATACCAACTTTGAGTTACTTAATCACCCTCAAAGAAGGTAATTCCGACGACACGGTTTGCTGCTTTGGCGTCACCCCGCCTCATACGCTAAGCCCATCACCTTCTGCTACGTCGGCGTGATGTCTTACCTGTGGCGTTAGGCAACTCAACGTCCAACGTGATCGACGTTTTAGTGCAAATGTCGTCCCCTACACCGCAATCCTTGCCCAATGCCAAGATACTCGTAATGACGCGGCTGGGTCAGGCAGATCACTACGCGAAAACCACATATCAGAAGAGTTCAATGAGCCGAAGAGGAATCCACCCCTGCTGATGGGTTTGGACAAACCGAAGCCCAAACCACATTCCAAAAAACAGACAGATCTGAGTGGTTACGAGTCAGCCCAGAGAAAACGGTTTCTGCGGGCGGAAATAGAAGACGAAAAGCTGGCTGCGGCAGCGGGGCGCCGACACCTCCTCAAGCTGGGACGGCAAGTGGCGTGATCGACGTTCAGCGGTCTTCCTCCTTAGATCTCGGATCGTTCTCCTTGTATCTCGGCAGGTCAGTGGGCTGAGCCAGTACGTAAACGACTGCCGCTGAGATCACCACGGTGACGATGACGAGCGCAGTGATAGCTGATGAATAGTCGGTCATCAGGCTTCAACCTCAGACTTTTGGTCGGGTGTGCCTTTGATCTCTTCAGTTGTTGCTTCGGTTGATTTGGACTTGGTGTAGGAGCAACCGCCAGCGTTGGCGACGTTGGCGAAGGCAGCCATAACCATGATCGCGATGACCACGGTGCCACCGAAGAAGGCAATGTTCGGATGACGGTTCACGAGAGGCATGCCTAAGAGCCAAGAGACCCTATCGGTGCAACTCAGGCCTTGGGGACGATGCGGCGCAAGGGCAACGTGGCAATCTGCGGGGCTCTCGCATTGCACGTATGGATTACAAGGATTTTTGCCTCACCTGTCTGGTCACTTTGGCGGCCATCAACACGGTGATTAATTTGCGCTCCCAAAGACGTCGCTGAGAACTCAGAAGGTTCTGTCCCTGCTGGAGCTGCTATCAAATTGATGTACTGGGCTCTATGCCGATGCGACTTGCTGCGCTTCTTTCGCTGGTGTTGCTGAGTCCAGGAGTTGTGTATGCCCATGACTCCCACAAGGCACGTGCCTCAGATAAGTCACTGGAGGTCGCGACTGCCAGGGCGAACCGCCGTGTGCCTGAAGGAGCGACGGTTACTGACACCTCTTGCACGGAGATCAACTATGTATTCCAAACACGCTGGCGGTGCACGGTCACGTACAGCGATTAACCGATTTTTAGAGCAGCATTTTTAGGCTTTGCTGAATCAGCTGAAATATCTGTTGTCACACACGCTTGGAGTTGCTCTCTAACTGTGTCGTGGTCGATGTTTCGGCCGATCAGCACCAATTGATTCTTGCGATCGCCGGTCCAGTCGGTGTCATCGAGAGAAAATCGATTACCCGCCAGATGGAACACATGGCGGTGTTCGCTTTCGTTGAACCAGAGGATTCCCTTTGCTCGGAACACCTCTTCGGGCATTTGGTTGTCCAGGAAGTTCTGGAACTTGCGCAGGGAGAAGGGACCATCACTTTGGAAGGACACGGAGGTGAATCCCTCGATGTCTTGATGGTCCCCGTGGTTGTGGCTGTGGTGATGGTGTCCGTGACCATGGCTGTGATCATGACCATGGTCGTCATGACCGTGGTCGTGGTCATGGCTGCAGTGGCCATGGTCGTGGTCGCAGTCGCTGTGATCCAGGCTCGGATCGGTGGCGGGTGAACTCACCTTGTCGGATTCGAACAGTCCAACGCTCAGCAACAGGGCTAGGGGCACCTCTCCTTTCACCGACCGCAGGATCCGCGCATCGTTCCTGATGTCTCTGAGGCGTTTCTCGACGACCTCAAGCCGCTCTTCGGAGACGAGGTCGCATTTGTTCAGCAGCAGGATGTCGCTGTAAATCACCTGGGCCCGGCCAACTTCCGTGTCCAGAACGACGTCGTCGAAGTTTTCTGCATCGATCAACGTGATGATCGAATCCAGGCGGGTTTGACTCCGCAGCTCACTGCCAAGGAAGGTCATCGCAACCGGCAGGGGATCGGCCAAACCGGTGGTTTCGACAATGATGTAGTCGAGCGGCTCTGGGCGTTCAATCACACGTTCCACCGCCTCCATCAACTCGTCGTTGATCGAGCAGCAGATGCAACCGTTGCTCAGCTCCACCATGTCTTCATCGGTGGTGACGATCAGATCGTTGTCGATGCCGATTTCACCGAACTCATTCACCAGCACCGCGGTCTTCACCCCATGCTGATTGCTCAGGATGTGGTTTAGCAGCGTGGTTTTTCCCGCTCCGAGGAAGCCGCTGAGAATGGTGACCGGGACGCCGGAACTGGCTGGTGCGGTGGTCATGCGCAAGGACCCACTCGACTCATGCTGGCAGCGATCGCATCAATCAGCTTTTTGTTTGACGTCTGTCTTGGAGACGGCGCTGAGAACTCACAAAAGCCTTGAACGTCCTAGTAGGTATCCAGCAACGAAGCCAGCTGTGGCTCCTTGAAATTGCCAAAGCTCCTTTCGGTATCGCCAACCCGCTCTATCCAGAGCAATTCCAGACCAGATTGATGCCGCAACAACTACTAGCAGTAGGAGTTTTTTCATCTACTTCTCAGCCGAACTCCCGGGTCACAAGTAGTGCCATAGAGGTGAGGACAAGGAAAACCATCCAGTTCCCGCCAGCCGCGGTTACAAACATTGCAGCAATGAGCACCGCACTAACAGCGACCTTCAAGCGGTCATCCATTTGGAAGCTGCTCAGGCTTTGAATTGAGTCTTCTCGTCAGCTTTCTGAGGAGCTTCGGTGGAGGTCTGCTCGGCTGTCTCAGCGTTGTGATGACAAGCGTTGGCTCCGCCAACGAAAACAAGCACTGCCATGATCGCGGCTATTACCACAGCTGCACGGACGCGTAAGACGCCATACGAGGCACTGATGTGAGCCGTGTTCAGTTGTTTCATGGCGAAGAAATTAACGGCCTTTTGAACCGCAACGTCTCGGCCCAAAAAACCTCCTTTCGGCATAACTTCTGACAGGATTTTGCTTGATCAGGCTTCACTGATATAGAGATACATCCTAACCGATAGATCCCTTCCGTAAGGCAGAGCTTATTCACCTCATTTGCAGTGGGTGACGCTGCGATACGTGATTCAGCTTGCTGAGTTCATTTAATGCTTAGAGCGTTAGACGTTCAAGGCAAAGATTGCTTTAGGAGTGCATTGATACTCCAACGCCGAACCCAGGAGAGTTACGACAGAGGTCACCTGGTCTCGTCTTGTGTCTAAAGCATCTTTTCTTGATGAAGGCCCTGACGACCTCCCGCCGCTGAAGTTCGCGACTGGGCACCAGGGAAGGGAGGCAGAGCGCCTGACTCGATTTATTTGGGCGAGAGTCGTATGCCTGCTTGAGCACGGCGAAGAGCGGGAAGCAAACTCACTGCTTGAGGAGTTCGACGAGCCGTCCCTTTGGGACGACATCCTTAATTGACCAATCCAGGCTTTGAACTCAGCAATGACGCTGCGGAACGTGATTGAGCTGGCTCAGGATGTTGACTAACTAGCGACTACTGGAAAGCTGTTTGACCTTCATCGCTGAACTGGTAGCTCTCTCTGCGCAGGTCTTCTTCAAGCGTTTGTAGTTTTGCGGTCAAAGCGGCAACTTTCGTGCTGTGACCAATGGACGAGAAGTAGGCAAGCCGATAAGCCTCCCACCGAAGACCGAACTCCAGCCTCTCCATTGGAGTTATGGCTGCTCGCATCTCACTCCTTATCAACGGAGTAAAAAACTAAAAAGAAAAAATCGCTCGACGTTAGGAATGTGTCTGCGAGCGTTTAGTGATTACCGCCCCGCCCACCTGAGCCGATGACTCGCAGGCGGATGCTGCGACACAACGCCATTGAGGCTTGGCAGACGATGCAGAAGACGGGCTGGAGGCGCTGCCCCCCGCCTGTGCGGTGATTAGCGAATAACTACCTTCTGAATAGGGCAGTTTTCATTCGCCATCTGTCGCAAGACCGCAGCGACTCCATGAGTGTTGCGGAATGCTTGGTAGATAGCCAATTGGTTGTTCAGGTCTTGGCAGCTCTTGCTTTTGGGATCCATGTGGCCAGTGCAGATCACTGACTTGACGCTGGCCTTGGTTCGCAAGCAATTGAAGTGTGATCTGCCACAAAACTGCCGACTGCTGTTGCCGGTAGTAAGTGACTCAATTTCTATCCCTGGTCCAGGGATAAAACCAAAATGCCGGCTGTGCGTTCGAGGGCACAACGGTGGCGGAGTCGCATCCTTCATCGCTCGACGCGATGCATCTCCGCCCGTGCGCTGAAGAATGAGGGAGAAGCGGGCCGAGGGAAACCCGCTGCATGCATTCACATCTCCCGATGGCGGTGCAGTGGTGCTCACCCCAAGGAAATCATCAGACAAGTGGGAACGATTCTCATTGAGCTGTTATGCCTAATTGGTTCTTGATTTAGTTCATAGGGCTACACAAGCAAGTCGCACGAGAGCCACAATGGTTGAAGAGGCAGTGGTGCCTCTAATGCGTCTGTTTGGGGTGGGCTGAGGGGCCTGCCTCTTTTTTTTGCTGCCTGTGCGCTGACAATTGCTGTAGCTGCATCTGCTGCTGACTCAGCGATTGGCCACCTGTCCCCCATGAGGAGGTCAGACACCATGGACACGCTCAGACAGGGATGCTGTCTGCTCAGATCTCATGCGGTGCAGTGGCTCTGAGCCGGTTCGGACAGGAAGACATGCTTCGAGATGCCCCCCCCCCAAGGAGGGGTTCCCTGGAGCTTCAGTGAACTCGGAACCGTGTCCATCTGTCTGAATCAACGCAGAGCCCAGCTGACCACTGCGATTGCAGCAGACAATCCACATGTCCACCGCTGTCTGCTGTGTCTACGGCCATGGTTTGGACGCTTTGAACGCCCACACCGTGCCCACCAGGAGACTTTCACCCAAGCCCTGCTCCTCCAAAGCTGCGATGGCTTTTTTGAAGCCCTTCGCACCACCTTTGCGGATCGGGGTGTTGCCGCAGTCCTTTGCGATCTGCCAGGTGATCAACTCATCCTGAACACGATCGTTATCCCAGCTGAGGCTGTGGACGTGGCGCATCATCACGGTTGCGATGGTGTCGGGAGGTTGGTGAAACTCCCGCGTCTCCGAAACAACCTGATCCACCGGGGCGGCAATGCTTGAAATGCTGCCGGGCATAAGCCTTCATCAAGTCCGCTCCGCTCTGGGGGCGTGGCTTCTTCTCCAGGGTCTTCAGCACCCGCTTCATATGGCAGTTCAGGTCGCGCATGGTTGTGGCGCGGTTCACCTGCCGTCGCCTGTCGATGAAGTCATCGATGACGGCCTCCCAGCCGCTGTCCTCGTCCTCCACCGAGCGGGTGATGGTGGGGGTGGCGCTGTCCTTGGCATCTAGTTTCTTTTTGGCCTTAGCCAGCGAGCAGTGGCGCTCGTCCACCAGCTGCTTGAGCTGGCAGACCTTCAGAAAAATGTCCCCGCTGCAGGCCGGGTTCCATGGCACCCCCAGCTGCACCGATTGCCGCGGGTTCTGGTGCTGCTTTCCATCATTGATGCGTCGGGTGAGCTGGGTGTCACCGTTGCGATCAGCGATGCCCCAACCCAGTCCACATCTGTCTTTTATCTGCCCACGAAGGCGGGCGAACCACTTCTGCTGAGGCATGTGCGCAGAAAAATTCCTATGCGCAGAATCATGCGCAGAAATGGGCAGACATGGGACTACCCAGGTAGGACACGATGCGCAGAAGGGCACTAAAAAAGCGGTCTTGCGACCGCCGAAAACCCTATCTAGGACAGTGTTTTCAAGAATGGAGCCAAGGAGACTCGAACTCCTGACCCCCTGCATGCCATGCAGGTGCTCTACCAGCTGAGCTATGGCCCCATGTCGACGTGGTGGCTGCAGAGCCGCCTTTGTCGGGGCAATCTTACACCGCGAGAGCCTTAGATCTGCCTCCAGACGGCAACCAGGCGACCCTGTACCTCCACCTGTTCGGCAGGGAGCTCAATTGGTTGATAAGCGGGGTTGGCAGCTTCAAGAACTACCGTCGCCCCCTGGCGATGAAAATGCTTGAGCGTGGTGCCGCTTCCGGCCACCAGAGCACTCACCACGGTGCCGTTGCGCAGCCGCTGGGGATCTTGAACAGGCTCCATCAACACCACATCACCATCGGCGATGTGGGAGTCGACCATCGAATCTCCATTCACCGTCAGGGCAAACAGTCCACGGGTCTCCAGCACCGGTGCCAGGTCGAGATGCTCCTGAACATCATCAAAAGCCGTCACAAGGCCACCCGCCGCAACGGCGCCAAGCACAGGAATCCCAGCGACACCGACCATGTCTCCTAACAACTGCAGAGTTCGCGCCTGGCCTTCCTGCCAGGTGATCCATCCCTTCTGCTGAAGATGGCGCAACCGGCTCTGGATCGGTGCAGGAGAGCGCAGCCCCATCGCCTGCATCATCTGGCGGATGGAAGGGCTGTGGCGATGGGTGCCGATGTAGTCCGCCAGCCAGTCGTAAAGCTCTTGCTGAGCAGTGGTGAGGGGCTCCTGGGGGGCTCGGGTCACCGCAAGAAAAGGTTCGGGCAATACATTTGTACCGTTCTTTGTCCTGCGCCGCAAGCGCAAGCTCAGCTCAAACCAGCTTCCACACCGCAGCGTCGGGAATGCTCGGCGCCAGGTTCAGGTCTTTGGGCTCTTTGAAGACGACGCGCCATTCCGGCACCCGGCAGGAGACGTAACCGGGATGTTCAATCAGCAGCCCCGGCTCCTCGCTTGTGCTGGCCACCCAGCCCGACATCCAGTGGCCCTCTTCAGAGAGTCCACCTTTGAACCAAACCCAGCAGCGTTCCTTACGCATCGCGTTGCTCTTCAGCGGTTTTTGTAAGACTCAAGCTGCTGCGGGCAAGCCGCCATTAGATATCCCATCAATTGCCCGGTGATGCGTGCTCTCTCCTGGTCATTTGGTGCGGCAGGGACATCCTCGTAACGCATCGAAGTGTCGCCTTCAAACATAATTTTGAGCTCAGAATCCTGCAACGCATAAAAGGCATCTACTCCCATCTCACAGATTTTCTCGGCAGTCCATCGGGCAATGGTGCTCTGCTGTTTTTTATCGGTGACCTGGTCCGCTGAAGCTGCCACCGCATGGGCGGTGACAATAAACGGCACCAACCAACGGTGCATCACCGTCACAGATCAACAATCAACACACTAATTGCCAGTAGTGGCCGCGGTTCTGCAGGTTGCTGCATCTCGGCGAATAGCAAAACAGGTAGCAACTGAGGTCAACCTCAGAATCCTTGCACCCTCAGGCGGCGTGGAGAGGGAACCCACTGTCTTTCGTACCCAAACAACTGAAATGGAGCTCATTGCCTTCTGGGGTGAATCAGCCGAGTGTGGAAACAGCGTGCTGTGCACAGTGGATGGATGACCTTCTTAGAGTCGATCTCTCTAACGCTCAATACAGAAGCCATGCAGGCGACCTTTAACGGCACGGTGCTTGCTGAGAGCGACGACATCGCGATGGTGGATGGCAATCCCTACTTCCCCCGTGAAGCGATGAATACAGAGTTCTTTCGTGACTCGAGACTCACCACCGTCTGCGGCTGGAAGGGAACGGCCCGTTACTGGGATGTGGTGGTGGGCAATCAAGTGATAGCCAATGTGGTGTGGGCCTACGACAACCCGAAGCCCGACGCCGAAAAGATCCGCGAGCGCTTTGCCTTTTACCGGAACAAGGGTGTGACGCTGATCTGATATGAGCTTCCACTAGATGTTGGGGTGCACCTCACACAAGAAAGCTGCAAGCTCGTGGAGCCGACGTGGCATAGGGAGATGGGGTGGGCTCCTGAAGCCGGGTTACAGCGCTGAGTGACCTCCGAGAACATCACCGGCATCATTCGCGTCTACCTCTTCTTGTGTTGACGAGATTTCTGCTGGCTCTTCTGCTTATTACAGCCTCTGGTGTTTTCGAAGGTGCTCCTTTAATGGCATTATCTCTAATAGATGAGACTGAGATCGAGCTAAAAGGCGAAGCTAAGGGGTGGCTAAACGTGACCTGCACCTACTACAACCTTGGCTAGATCAGCGACGAGCAAAGCAGATATGCACTACGACGGCTAACGACTCTCATCAAGGGTGAATATCTCGGAGATTACGCATTGAATCGGGCAAAGAAGGCGGCTTTAGAGCGGGATCCTGGTTGGCAAACCATCTAGCATTAGCCTGGGAAGTGACGTTCTGGAATGAGCGGGAAACACTCATGGAAGAAGCAAGTGAATTGGGCTCAATAAGCATCTGAATACCAATAGGTCTCTCAGCTAAGCCTCAGAAAATGTTACCCGTACTCAGGTTCAATACAGGGGTTCAAGGATGACCCACGCTAAGGAACAGCATCTGTTTTTCATTGCTTGAACAGAGCAGGGAACACTCAAGACAGTCACGTTTGACCCATGACCCGCGAAAGCCTCATTGCCCTGTTTCTGATGGGGGGAGCTGGTGGCAGCACTTCGCGCCAATGGCCCTGACCTCTTGACGGATTAGCTGTCTGGGGGCGTTCAAGACCTAAGGGAGCCAGTGGGGAGATAAGCCTGCCAGTTGCACCTGCTCATCAAATCCGAGCGTGTTGATCAAAACCTGGTCACATGGGCGCATCAACTTGAGTTCAGCGAGAAGAGCTCAGCCCCTGGGACTGACACCACCAGGGGTCTTTCTTGCCGTTGTGGAGTTGGAGGCTTACGGCTGCCTCCTTCTCCCTGAAATCCGAACAGCGAACCCGAACCGCCCTACTTGCTGACAGACCCCTCCGTCGGTGTGTCAACAACCGAAGCAAGGACTTGGGGTCACGGAACTGCAAGGAGGAACGAGTCCTCCCCGAGCGATGCAGCATCCGCATAAACATGTTCAAAGGTATACAAACCTTTAGGTCAAAAAGTACAAATTTTTTCCAATTTGCAAAAAACGCAGAAAGCAACCCCTGACCATCGCTCATGCCAAGGGTGCTTTGACTGCCAGCCGACGGGTCGCTCTCCCGTGCTGCCAAGACAGTGACACGTGATACGTGCAGACCGTCTGGACACCAAATATGGGGGCAGTTCGGGAGCCCTGCAGCGATTTCTCAATTCCCTGAAAAACGACTGAGTGCCGTCTTTTTTGTATTACCTACTACTGCGAGCGAATGCTCGTCGCATCACTCCTAGAACGTCTATACCGTATTGGCTGAGTTCGACTGACGTGACCGTCACGCGTTGAAGAGGGTGATTGTTCAACACCAAACCGAAGCTCGAGGGCACCAGTCCAGGAGGCCTAAACCACTAAGGCAAAAGCAGTAGTCAGCAATTTGTGCCAGATCACACTTCAATCGATATCGAACCAAGGCCAGCGTCAAGTCAGTTCTCTGCACTGACCCAATGGATCCCAAAAGCAAGAGCTGCCAACACCTAAACAACCAATTGGCTATCTACCAAGCATTCCGCAACACTCACGGAGTCGCTGCGGTCTTACGACAGATGGCGAATGAACACTGCCCTATTCAGAAGGTGGTTATTCGCTCATCAGCGCTGAGGCGGCAGGCAACAAAAAACGGGTAAGCCCCTCAGCCATCCCCCCCCTCAAAAAAATGCTCGATGCACTTAAGACACCACTACCAAACTCTGGCTCAGATGCGGTTGAGCTGCGTAGCCCCACGAACCGAATCAAGAACCAATAGGCATGACAGCTCAGTGAGAATCGTTTCCACTTGTCTGACGATCCAAATGACGCGAGCACCACTGCCACGTCTTGGGAGATGGGAATGCATGCAGCGGGCTTCCGCTTCCCTCGGCCCGCTCCTCCCTCAACACTGAAAGAAAAATCTCTAGAACCCCTCAGTACTGGAGACCATCCAACTGCCTGATGCAGCTCTGCATTCAGACCTGCAGAAGCCATAAAGCGAAGCTTGGTGATGGAGGTACTGATGACCATTACCAAGCCACTCTGATCCCATCTGGAGGTAGTGGAGGAGGGCCCCGCAGGCGTTTAGTTGTTGAGCAGAGGGTTGACACGGAAGCAACTCTCAGCAGTTCAGACAGGTCTGGGAGTGAAGCCGCTTCCAGATTTTTTGTTACCCCGTCTCCTGACCCGTTGCCAACCCCCTCTGACCTGGAACAGCACAGACGAACTCCAAGGGAGGAGCGTGATAGAGGAGTGGGGATTTGTAGACGACAGGGAGTTGGATTCCTTCAGGGGCCATCGGAGCTGTTCGACCTTTGGTCACTTCGGATTCGCCTTCTTAAGCCAATGCCAATTGCTTGGCTGCTTAGCCACCTCAGACAGGGTTTGTTGGCCCCTAGCTCTCATCCACTGAAGAGCTGCAAACACTGGAGCTTCTGCGCTGGTTTTACGGACCCCAGCCCAGACCCCCAATCCTTTCTTGCTAGCAGCGGGCTAATCCCTACAGACCACCCATCAACACCGCCAAGAGGGCCTGCTGCGCATGCAGACGGTTTTCCGCTTGATCAAAAATGCGGCTCGCCGTTCCTTCCATCACCTCAGCGCTGATTTCCTCACCGCGATGGGCCGGCAGGCAGTGCAGGACAATCGCATCGGATGCCGCCTGCTCCATCAGGGCTTGATCCACACAGAAGCCAGCGAAGGCCTGCTCCCGTTGAACCTGTTCGGCTTCCTGACCCATGGAGGCCCAAACATCGGTATAGACGGCCTGGGCTCCCGCCACCGCTTCACCGGGATCGCTCACCACCTCAATCGAAGCACCATGCTGTGCCAGGCATTGGGCCTGCTCAAGCACGCCCAGTAAGGGCTCAAAGCCCTCAGGGCATCCGATCCGCACATTCACCCCCAGCAACGCACCGCAGAGCATCAAGGAGTGAGCAACGTTGTTGCCATCGCCCACATAGGCCAGGGTCTGGCCGGCAAGCGCACCATGGGCCTCCTGCATGGTGAGGAAGTCCGCCAGGGCCTGGCAGGGATGCTCCAGATCGGTGAGGGCATTGATCACCGGCACCGAAGCCCAGTGGGCGTAGTCCACCAGTTCCTGCTGAGCGAAGGTGCGAATCGCCAGCACATCGCAGTAACGGCTGAGAACCCGGGCCGTGTCTTCAAGCGGCTCGCCGCGGCCGAGCTGGGTGACAGATGGGTTGAGATCCACCGTTTGGCCGCCGAGGCGGGCCATGGCCACCTGAAAACTCACACGTGTTCGAGTGGAGGCCTTGCTGAAGATCAGACCCAGCACACGGTTACCGAGATCGATCCGACGATCGCCGCTCTTAAGTTGTGAAGCCAGGTCCAGCAACGCTGCTGTTTCCTCAGCCGAACAATCCGCTGAGGAAAGGAAGTCACGCCCGCACAGCGGAGACAGGACAGCAGCAACGCCCGCAGAAGCGGTAGCCATCGCGACGGTTCAAAGGACTGTTATCGGGGATGAGGGCCGTTGCCGTCAAGCGGTCACACCCGACGGCAGCACACTCGCCTCAAGCATGTGCTTGAGGTCATCCCCCTCGATCACCTCTTTTTCAAGGATCTTCTGGGCAATCGTCTCGAGCAGCGCCATGTTTTCCCGCAGGATCGCAAGGGCGTCTTCGTGGGCCTGGTCCACCAGCCCGCGGACCTCCTTATCAATGGCCTGGGCCGTGGCATCACTCACCGAGCGGCGGGGGTTATTGCCTCCCCCAAGGAAACGGCCACCGCCCTGCTTGTCGTAGGCCAAGGGGCCCAGGGTGTCGCTCATACCGTATGTGCCCACCATCTGCTCGGCCAGATCAGTGGCCCGCTGCAGGTCATTGGCAGCACCCGTGGTGATTTTGCCAAAGACGATCTCCTCAGCGGAGCGGCCTCCCAGAAGCGTGGCGATCTGACCCTGGAGCTCTTCCTTGGAGTTGAGGAAGCGCTCTTCCGTGGGGAGCTGCAAGGTGTAGCCCAGGGCGCTCATGCCGCGGGGGACGATCGAAATCTTGGCAACCTTGCTGCCACCAGGCATGAGATGACCCACGATCGCGTGGCCCACTTCGTGATAAGCCACCACCTTCTTTTCGTCGTCCTGCAGGACGCGGCTCTTCTTCTCCAGACCTGCCACAACGCGCTCGATCGCTTCACCGAGGTCTTGCTGCTCGACGCTGGTGCGCTGGGCACGCGCTGCCAGCAGCGCGGCTTCATTGACGAGGTTGGCGAGATCAGCGCCAGCAAAACCGCTGGTGGCCTGGGCCACGCTGTCGAGGTCGACGCCTACAGCCAGCTTCACTTTCTTGGCGTAGATCTCAAGGATGGTCTTGCGGCCGGAGAGATCGGGGCGATCGACCAAAACTTGCCGGTCGAAACGACCTGGGCGCAGCAGAGCCGCATCCAACACTTCGGGCTGGTTGGTGGCCGCAAGAACGATCACCGGCTTGTCCTGCGCAGCGAAGCCATCCATCTCGGTGAGCAGCTGATTGAGGGTCTGCTCCCGTTCGTCGTTGCCGCCAACAACTCCCATGGATCCCGAGCGGCTCTTGCCGATGGCATCGAGTTCGTCAATAAAGATGATGCATGGCGCTTTTTTCTTCGCTTCTTCAAAGAGGTCGCGCACTCGAGCGGCACCGGCTCCGACGAAGAGCTCCACAAATTCCGAGCCGGAAATGATGAAGAACGGTACCTCTGCTTCGCCCGCAACAGCCTTGGACAGCAGGGTCTTGCCGGTGCCGGGAGGGCCAACAAGCAGCACACCCTTGGGAATGCGGGCACCGATCTCGGCATAACGCTCAGGACGCTTGAGGAAGTCGACGATCTCAGTCAATTCCTGCTTTGCCTCATCCACGCCCGCCACATCGGCGAAGGTAATTCGCGACTCCTCATCGGGCACGTAGACCTTGGCCTTGCTCTTGGTGAAGCTCAAAGCCCCCTGCGCACCACCGCCCATCGAGCGACGGGCGAAGAACTGCAGCACCAGGATGAAGATCAGGGGTGGCACCACCCAGCTGAGGATGGTGGTGAAGATGTTGGGCTTCTTCGGAGGTGCTGCCGCGAATTCCACGCCCTTGGTCTCCAGGCGTTGCGGCAAATCCATGTCGAAAATCGGCGTGGTGGCCAGCACCGGAGGCGTGCCCTCCTCGGGATCGCTCAGCTCATAGCGAATCTGATCCTGGGTAATAAAGGCCCGCTTCACCGCACCGTCATTCACCTGGTCGATGAACAGGGAATAGGGCACCCTGGGCACTTGCTGCATGCCGTTGGTGGGGAGGAAGCTGCTGAATAGCAGCAGCACCCCGAAGCCGATCAGCACCAGATTAATGATCCCGAAGCGACGGTTCGGCTGGTTGTCGTCCTGGCGGATCGGCATGGATGGCCTGAAAGTCCAAACACGCTACGAGGGATCTTTGGCAATTAACGGGTGTGAGAACCGAACGGCTCCTAGGTTCTGCTCATGTGTGGTCGCTATTGCCTCGACACGCCTCGAGCGGAATTGCAGCAGCTGCTGAGCA
The DNA here is from genome assembly GCF_020514115.1 of Synechococcus sp. MU1642. GTDB lineage: Bacteria > Cyanobacteriota > Cyanobacteriia > PCC-6307 > Cyanobiaceae > Parasynechococcus. The sequence goes on along the minus strand of NZ_VTKZ01000004.1, from coordinate 106,463 downwards.
GCTGGCTGCGGGCGGACGACAGCGCCTGGTTGGAGCATTACGCCCCCCGCGAGCTGATCCGTCCCCATGAACCGGTGCTGGCGGTGCGGCGGGAGCACGGTGAAGACCGTCTCGCCCACATGCTTTGGGGCCTCCTGCCGGGCTGGGTCAAAGACCCGCTAGAAGCGCCGCGACCGATCAATGCCCGCGCCGAAACCATTGCGGAGAAAACCTCCTTTCGCGGTCCATGGCGTCATCACCGCTGCCTTCTGCCCAGCACGGGCTTTTTCGAAAAGGGGCACCTGATCCATCGCAAAGACCGGCAGATGTTCTGGCTGGCCGGCCTCTGGGACCGCTGGATCGGACCCGATGGCAGTGAAGTGGAGACCTGCTGCGTTATCACGACACGGCCCAACAGCCTGGTCGCGCCGTTGCACGATCGAATGCCGGTGATCGTTCCCGATGGATTGGAGAGCGTCTGGCTCGAACCCGGTGATGGGGCCCATAGACGCGCCCTCGAGCCGATGCTCACGCCATCACCACCGGACCCGTGGGACTGCAGAGCACTCAAGCCAGCCGCGACAAAAAACAACCACCAGCAGCTCTCCTTGCTCGATTGAGCAAGGCTTGACAGCCGTCGCTGGCTGCCGAACCTGGGAGCAGCAGCAGTGGTCGTCGTGCTTTTGGGACTGGTTCAGCGGCTCCTGCGGCGTGATGACACGCAGCTGAAGCTGCTGTTGCTCTTCACCCTGATCGCAACCGTGGGCTTCGCCTTTCCTCGCTTGGACTGGGTGACTTACATCGGCTACACCCTGGTTGCTTTGCTGCTCACACAGGTGATGGTGGGGAGGAGCAAGGCACCGGATTGGAGTGATGCCATTTACCGCGGACTGGGGCTTGTCGCCGTTGCAGCCATGTGGCTCTGGCTGCTCACGCCGCTGGAGCTGATCTACAGCGGAATGCCGCTGGCCCTGAGCTGGAGTGCGCTTGTGGGTTGGAGCGTAATCCGCCTGGTAACGCGCTTCGCTAGCACCAAGCGAGTCACCGAAGCCCTGCTGATGGGTGCCACGGCCGGGTACCTGCACATCGGACTCGCCGCAGGGCTGGTGATGAGTGCCCTTGAAACGATTCAACCGGGCAGTTTCGTGCCCTTGAAACTGGCCAATATCAGCGACACGAGTGTTCTGGCCAACGCCCGCATCTTTTCAGCGCTGAACTACTACGCCTTCGTTTGCCTCACCACCGTGGGCTTCGGAGACATCAGCCCGATGCTCCCCCTGTCAAGAATGGTGAGTGTGGCCACCAGCGTCGCCGGACCGCTTTACCTCGCGGCCGTGATGGGGGTGCTGATCGGCCGCTTCGCCAGCAGCCTCGACCGCCAAAGCCAAGGTCGCTGACATCAAGTGCCAATGCTCCAACGAAGCAACCAGTCGTGCCCCAGCTGCTCGCACTGATGCCAACTCCCCTGCAGCACTTGATTCATGGAGCTGTAGTTCAGATCGCCCAGAGGGGTGCGGGCAGCCCTGCCCCCCATCAGTTTCGGAGCCACCACCGCCGCAATCTCCTGCACACAGCCCTGCCGGATCGCTGCTGCCGCCAGCTCAGGACCGCACTCCCAAAGCACCTGATTGCAACCCCGTTCCGCCAGGGCCTCCATCAGCTGAATCGGCTCACAGGCTGAGAGTTCAAGTCCCTCAGGGCCAGAGGGCAGACGCTGGGGATCAGCATCGGTACCGTGTGCCACCAAAGTTGGAGCCACCGCAGTGTTCCAGAGCTTGGCCTGATCAGGCAGATCCAGGCTGCGGCTCAGCACCACACGCAGCGGTTCCGGTGAACGCCGGCCTCTGCTGGTGAGCAGCGGATCATCGCCGCGAACCGTGCCGCCCCCCACAACCACAGCATCCATGCCGCTACGCAGCCGATGCACCCAATCGCGGGCGGGTGGGCCGCTGATCCATTGGCTGGCCCCATTGGGCAAGGCGGTGCGGCCGTCCAGGCTCATGGCCCACTTGAGAATCCCGAACGGGCGGCCGGTACGAACTCGGTGAAGGAAAGACCGGTTCTGCTGGCGAGCCTCCTCGCGCAGCACACCACTGATCACCTCCAGACCAGCCTCACGCAGCTGACGGATGCCGCCCCCATCCACCCGGGGATCGGGATCCTCCAGAGCGATCACAACACGGCGAATGCCGGCACGCAGCACCGCCTCACTGCAGGGGGGCGTGCGGCCGTGGTGGCAGCAGGGTTCAAGGGTGACCACAAGGGTTCCGCCCCGAGCCGCATCCCCGGCCTGCCGCAACGCACCTACCTCGGCGTGGGCGGCACCGGCCCGCGCATGAAAGCCTTCGCCAACAAGGCGCCCATCGCGATCAAGAACCAGTGCCCCCACGAGAGGGTTGGGACTGGTGTGACCTTCAGCAAGGGCGGCCAGGGCCAGGGCTCGCCGCATCCAGAGCTCCCACATCAGCTGAGAGGCAACTCCTGCAGCGAGCGCCATTCACCGACGACATAAGGAGGGATCGGCAACTCGGTAAACACACCCGGCAATGCCAAGCGCAGCGGTCGGTTGTTGCTGAGGTCGTCCAGCAAGGGATCAAGGGCAAATTCAGCCGCTGCGTCGCGGCCATCATTGGCCAGCACCGGATTGGCCAGGGTGATGTCGTCCAGCCGCCATTCGCGTCGACCAGCCAACACCTGGAGAGTCACCGGATGATCGAGCCTCAGCTTTCCGGGATAGCCGACCACGCGCAACACCACCGGCTGGCCTGGAGGGCCTTCGCGGTAGGCCACCACCTGCCAGCTGTCGTAATCGAGATCCCGCAGGCTTTCCAGCGAACGCACCATGGCGACGCCCCCCTCACTCTCATGTTGGTGCACCAGAGCCCAGGCCATGCCCGGAGTGAGCAGCAAGAGCCCAAGTGCGGCCAACAAACAGCAGAGTAAACGGCGCATAGGGAGCACGACAGTCCGCGAATTCTCACAACAAAACTGTCCTTCAGAGGATTTTCACTGAGAATTAATCAATCCAGATTGCTTTTCATTCGGCTCTGGGCTTTAGCGCCACGCTTCAACGGGCATCCGCTCCTGGGATCAGCGTCCAATCGGTCTCCGTGGCCCAGAGCCCCCAGATGGCCATGGCTCTGAGGTAGTGGCAGGCCCGGTAGGTGTTCACCGCGGTAATCGCCTCAGGGGTGCGGAACTGCAGACCACCGGAATACACCTGCTCCACAACGGCTGAGCAGATCGCTTCCGCCGTCTGCTTCTCTCCCATCAACCGGTAATAACTGGCGATCCCAAAGTTGATACCAGTCCACACCTCCAGGGGATGGGTGCCATTGGGATCCAAGGGAGTTCCATCACGGCGCAAGCCGTTGGCCACGCCCAGGCAGCCGCCATCGAAGGCATCAAAGCAGGCCTCCTTGACGGCCTTCAAGGTGCTGCGGCTGTTGGCATCACTCACCACTGGCGGCAGGCCCAAAAGCCGTGCGTAGAAATCGCCGCACAGCTGATCAGCCATCACTACGGGCGTGCCGCTCTCGGCATCGATGTCGTAGTACTCGCCATTCCAGAGAAGCTTGTCGAAATTGCCCCGGGATTGCTCGAGCCAACCGCTGAATTCCTTCTGCTCGGCTGAAGTATCCAGCCCAGTGCTGAGCTGAAGGGTCTGGGCAATGGCGAGAGCAGCCTCCAGTGCAGCGATCCAGAGGGCTCCGCAGTAAGCACTCACCCCCTTCAGGGGCCAGTCGTCGAAGGTCTGATCCGGGGCACCGCCGTTGTCGGGCAACCCATCATCGTTGACATCAAAGGTTTTGAGGTAGCGCAGCGACTCGATGGCCGCCGTCCAACAGTCGGCGAGGAAGCGGATGTCTTCGCCACTTGGGGCCAGCTTGAAGGTACGCCAGACCTGCAGCACAAAATCACTGCCGAGATCCTTCCAGAGGTTGCAGTCCTGATAAGCGGTGTAGTTAGTCGCATCCCAGGGGATCTCGTTGGGAGCCCCCAGGTCGTGGGGGGTGGCCCCTTTCACCTTGCGATCAGCCTCCACCCGTCCCTTGCCCTGGGTGAAGTACCAGCCAATCGGGCGCTGGGTGGCGTCCGCCGCCGGAATCGCCCTGGAAAAGCTGCGCAACACGGCCTTGTCGAGTTCGGGCCAGAGCTGCAGCAGAGCAAAGGATCCGTAGAGACGAACATCGAGGCTTTCGTACCAGGCGTAGTCGAGGCACTCCAAAACGCCGAAGCGGCCGTGGGGATCCTCGGCTGAGGCCGCACTCCAGAGGCTGCCACCACTGCAAAGGTCGTAAAGCTCATTGAACAAAGCCATCCGCAGCGGTTCCGGCAGGTCCTGGCGTTGAAGCACGGGCTGCTGCCAGGCCTCGATCTGCTGGCGCCAATCGCGCCAGTCGCGCAGCGCTTCAGCGGCAATGGCTACAGCCTGGTTGGCATTCACACCGAAGAAGTCGGTGTAGCGGCGCAGAGCCTGGCTGCCAGTGGCAAAGGCCGTCACTGGCAGGTCCCAGCTGATCACCAGCGGGATCTCAATGCTCTGCCCAGGAGCCAGCTGACACTGGACCGCCAGCGCAGCACTGAGAGGATCGTCCACTCCACTGCGTCGATCGTTGTTGCTTTCGGGGATGGAACCATCAGCACTGAAGCTGTCCCAGAGCTCACGGCCATCACCGCTGGGATTCCAGCGGCTACAGCGCTGGATAGTCACACCGGGCTGCTCAGCTGTGGCAATGCACCACTGGCCCTCACCTTCAACAACGGGTTCGGAGACGTTGCCCTCGAGCACCACTCCCCTGAGGGAGCCAACGTCGATGAAACGGTTGCGCTGGCCGACGGTAGTGCCGATGGCCGGGGCGTAGTTGTGCTCCGGGCTGCCGTCATCGCGGAAGTGAACCTCAGCCGAGGCATCGGTGTTAGTGAACCAACCGCTGGTGTTGCGCCAACTCAGCAACAACGACAAGTCCAAAGGCTGGTCGGTGGGATTACGCAGCGTCCAGATGAACACTGCCACCGGGTAGCTGGTGCGCTGGTAATCACCCGGGAGGATCGGGCTGAAGGCCTCACAGCGCACTTCAGCGTCGTACACGCCCTCATAGCTCGTCCAGCTGAGGGGATAGCGGGCGGCATAAGTGCCGGTGCTGCGGTCCGGTGTGCTGGCGGGGTACCAATCCCAAGCCTGCAGGGGTTCACCGGCATCAGGCCGGGAGGCATCGACGCCGGGCTTCACCGCCAGAGAATGGGCCCGCTTGCCGCGGCCATTCCCCTCAAACAGAGCGAACTGACAGTCGGGCAGCACGCCGAACCAATGCTCACCGCCATCGAGGTGCCAGAGGTTGATGTTGCCGTCGGGCGCCCGCCCAAAGCACCCGGCCCCAAACCCCCCAAGCGGCATGCCGTGGTTGGGGCCGTCGTCGAGGTTGCTGGCATAGCGAACCGTGTAGGGCTTGTCCCAGCCCAGGCCGAAGGGGCGACTCCAGGATGCCTCCGGTGGATGCCATCGCTTGGCTTGCTTGCCACGGCCGAGCAGGGAGTTCAGAGCAGACCAACCGAACGAAGCCATGCAGGGGCCGAGAATCGACCCAGATTGCCAGGTTTGGCGCGATCAGCCAGCCGTTGAGATCAGCCTCCAGACAAGGTTGAGGGATTGTCCTCGGCATCCAGCAGGGCATCCAAGGTGACCGCCGTGCGGACCAAGGCCTGATAGCGATGCAGACTCCGTCGGTTCTGATCCAGCCAACGGCCTGGGGCCGTCCCCTCCAGGTCGGGCTGATCGGGGTCGAGCAGGGGCAGATCGTCCTGCTGCGCAATCAGAGCAATCACAAGATCGTGCAATCGTTGACGGCGAGCGTGGGCTGAGGTCATGCCTCCTCCATCAGGTCGCTCAAACGCTGTTGCGCTGATAAGGGCAGGGTCACCGGATTAGCGGTGTAGCTACGGGCCTGGGCGATCCGAGCCTGCACCGGAGCCTATGCCACCGACCAGCGGCTGAGCCCGAGTTCGTCATAGATCCGTTTCACCGCAACAAGGGGTTGTCGAATTAATGCCTCATAGGGCAGCTCAACCAACTGCCCCACGGGAATCCGACGCCTAGACGCCTCAAAGGCCTCAAGTGGCTGGCGATGGGCAGGGCGGCGGAGCTGCAAGCCTCTAAGCATCACCGTAGGTCGCACAAAGCCTCCCGCCACCAAGCGATCGACCAACACACCCCTACCTCCGCATGGCCCCACAACCCTGACACCAGAATGACCGAATGATCGATGTGATCGGCACCGACGCCGGGGCGCCCGCCTCATTGCCAGCTCCACAGCAGACGTTGCTGCGGGCGGCCGCCGTGATTGCAGCACCGCAGCGGTTGCAAGTTGCTCTGCAAGACTGGCTGGGGGACGTCAAACCTGAGCTGATCAGCAGCGATGACCCGCGGGCTCTGGTGGACAGCCTGCAATCAAGAACTGGTGATCAAGCTGTGGTGGTGCTGGCCAGCGGCGATCCGCTCTGGTTCGGTCTGGGGCGCATCCTTTGCGACCGCATCGGGGCAGAGCGGCTGCGGTTTCATCCCGCCCCCACATCGCTGCAGTTGGCCTTCGCCCGCATCGGTCGCCCCTGGCAGGACGCCGACTGGGTGAGCCTGCACGGACGGAACCCCGAAATACTCGCCAGCGCCTTGCAGAAACGACCGGCGGCCCTGGCGGTGCTCACGGACCCAAACCAGGGGGGCGCCAGCAGCGTGCAGCGGATGTTGCGCAGCAGTGGCCTGGAGACCAGCACGGATCTGTGGCTTTGTGAAAACCTCGGGCATGCCGATGAGCGGGTTCAGCTGATCACCCCCGGCACCGCGTTACCAGCAGACCTGCATCCGCTGCTGATTGCACTACTGATCGCCCGGGAACCTGCCGCACAAGATCCCCATCAGCTGCCGTTGTTCGGGCTCGATGACGGGCTCTACCTGCAGCACAGCGACCACCCCGGACTGATGACCAAGCGGGAGGTGCGCATCCAACTGCTGGCCGAACTCGCCCTGCCAAAGCAGGGCGTGCTCTGGGATCTGGGGGCCGGCACCGGTAGCGTCGGCCTGGAAGCCCTGCGCCTGCGCCCTGAGCTGCAACTGCTGGCAGTGGAACGCCGCGCCGGCGGCGCGCAACTGATCCAGCGCAATGCGCAACGGCTCGGGGTTAACCCCGCAGCCGTGCTGGAAACCGACGCCACCGGGATACTGAACGGCGGACTCCCCAGCCATCTCAGCCAGCCCGATCGGGTTCTGCTTGGAGGCGGTGGTGCCCAACGCGAACGCTTGCTGCAAGACGTGCTGGCACAGCTGCGGTCTGGTGGCGTTGTAGTGATCCCCCTGGCGAGCATTGAGGCATTGGCCAACGTTCGACCACTGCTCGAAAACGCCGGATTGGCGGTGCGCGTACAGCAACTGCAGGCCTGGCGTGGACAACCGCTGGGGGATGGCACGCGCCTGGCTCCGATGAACCCGACGTTGATCGTGACGGGAACGAAGCCGGCTTAAGGCGGCTTCACTCCGAAGGCGTGAGCGGAGCAATTCGAACCGGATCGCCGATGTCAATCCCAAGACGCTCCGCCTCCCCGGCACCGATTTCAATCACTGCATCAACGAAATCAGCCCGCCCATTGCCATCCGCATCGGCGGCGTAGGAGCGACAGGGCAGCGCAGCGCAGGTTGGAACGGCACGCACCAAATCGAGCACCCGCCCATCGCGCACAAAGATCATGTCCAGAGGAGCGAGGGTGTTGAACATCCAGAAGCGCTGCGGCTGCGGGGTGGAGAAGGGAAACCACATCCCGCGCAAGGGCGACAGGGCCGGCCGCTGCATCAACCCCAGCCGCTGCTGCTCCGGAGTGCGGGCTACCTCGAGATCAATGCAACGCTGCTGGTCCACACACCAGCGGGCAGCAACTGAGAGCCACTGCGGAGGCGGCTCAGGGGGCAGAGCATCCATAGCCACTCAAACCTCCGGCATCAATTGGCCGAGGCAGTAACCCCGACCGCGCACGGTGTGGAGCAAACGGCGCTCACCACCGGCCTCCAGCTTCTGACGCAAGTAGCGCACATACACCTCAACAACATTGCTGCTGGAGCTCTCCCCCTGCCACACCTCCTGAAGCAACATCTCGCGGCTCAACACCTGGCCCCGCCGCCGCAACAGCACCTGCAACAGCATGAATTCCCGAGCTGTCAAAGCCACCACACGTTCTCCCCGCTGCACCGTTCGGGTGGTGGGATCGACTCTGAGATCGTCGAGCTGTAGCAGCGCCGGTCGCTGACCTGACCGCTGTTGAATCGTGCGGTGCAAGCGCAAACGCAACAACAGGTCGCTGGGCCCGATCTCCGAGAGCCAGAAATCGTCGGCGCCGGTTCCCAGGCAGGCGGCGCGGGCCTCAACGCTGTCCCGTTCCAGGTCCAACAGGATCGGCATACCTCCGAAACGGCTGCGCAGGTCTTGAATCAATGCGGACTGATCGGCCGCCAGCACAGCAGCCACAGGCGATTCACCCGGTTCAGGGGCATGGGCCGAGGGACCTGCACTAAGCCAATCGAGGGTGGCGTAGCCCGATGCGGCCAGTCGGGGCGCCAGGGACACAGCCGCAGGACCTGCCAACAGCAACAGGGGATCAGCGTTCATTCCCGCTCGGGCTTGGCGATGTGGGGCAGACCCCATCCGAGCTTGTTGCGAAGCACCTGGAAAAACTCGTGGTCGGCGAGGCGCACAAAGCGCACTGGGTGATCGCTGCGACGGATTAGCACCCGATCTTCCGGCCAGACATAGCAACCAGCACTGCCGTCCACCACCATCATCAGGCGCTCTGGAGTGGCGGGAAACACCGTGACGGGCTCACGGTCACTGAACACCAAGGCGCGGGAGGCCAAGGAATGGGGTGCGATCGGGGTGAGTTGCAGCACCGGACAATCCGGCGTGATCACTGGCCCACCGGAGCTGAGGGCATAGGCCGTTGATCCCGTCGGCGTGGAGAGGATCACACCATCGGCAGCGATGTCCACCGGGGCATGGCGGCCGATGGCGATCTCGAAGTGACACATGCTCGTGAGCGGCTCACGGTGCAGGGCCATCTCGTTGAGGGACAACGCCTCCCAGCGGCGCTGATCGCCCCGCATCACGCTCACCACAAGGTTGCTGCGTTCCTCGATCGTCCATTGCTGGGTGAGCACCACATCGAGGGCCCGGTCCAGATCCTCGAGATAGGCCTCGGCCAGGAATCCCAGATGACCGGTATTGATCGTGAGAATCGGAATCCCCACGGGGGCGGTCTGCCGCGCGGCGGAGAGCACCGTGCCGTCACCCCCCAACACGATGGCCAGCACCATCGATTGATCAAAGCCCTTGGGCACACAGGCGCTGTAGCCCCGCAGCCTCAGGTGCTGATCAGGGTTGGCAAAGCCCACCATGCCCCCGGAGCTGCTGGCCCGCTCCACGGCATGGCCGGCTGCCTCCAGACGCTGCTGAATCGTGTCCGCCGTCTGCACCGCCAGCGGCTTGCCGTCATTGACGATCAGTCCAATCCGGGGCACTGATCAACGACGGGTAGAGGTCAGCCTCAGCCTATGGGACGCGCGAGAACTGAACGCCGCTCAGTAACGAAGGTTCCCGATCAGAACTGCTCGAGGAAGCGCAGATCGCTGGTGTACAGACGGCGGATGTCGTCTATGCCATGGCGCACCATGCAGAAGCGCTCCACCCCCAGGCCCGCGGCGAAACCGCTGTAGCGCTCCGGATCGAGGCCCAGCCCTTCCAACACGGCGGGATCCACCATTCCGCAGCCCATCACCTCAAGCCAGCGGCCGCGCCACTGCACATCCACCTCGGCGGAAGGCTCGGTGAAGGGGAAATAACTGGCCCGGAAGCGCACCGGCAGGTCGCCGAAGAAGGCCTTGAGGAAGGCCATCACCGTGCCGCGCAGGTGGCTGAAATCGAGTCCCTCATCAATGGCCAGCACCTCCACCTGGTGGAACACCGGCGAATGGGTGGCATCGGCGGCGTCGCGGCGATAAACCCGACCGGGAGCCACGATCCGCACCGGCGGAGGGTTGTCTTCCAAGTGACGGATCTGCACCGGCGAAGTGTGGGTCCGCATCAGCAGGTCACCCCCGAGATAGAAGGTGTCCTGCATGTCCCGGGCCGGATGGTCCTCGGGAATGTTCAAGGCGGTGAAGTTGTAGTGGTCCCGCTCCACTTCAGGCCCCTCGGCCACGCTGTAGCCGAGGCCCAGGAACAGATCGACGATCTCTTCTGTAGTGGTGACCAGGGGATGGCGATGCCCCATCGGCACCCCAGTAGCCGGAGCGGTGACATCGAGACTTTCCTTGGCAATGCGCTCTGCCATGGCCGCCTGCTTCACGGCCTGTAGCCGCTCTCCCAGCAGCGACTGCACTTGTGTTTTCAGCACATTGGCGCGCTGGCCCACCAGAGGACGCTCCTGACCGGGCAACTTGCCCATGGCCCCGAGCACACCGGAGATGCGGCCCTTCTTGCCCAGCAGCCCGACCCGCAGTTGCTCGAGCGCAGCGGCATCGGCTGCCTCGGCGATCTCAGCCGCGGCCTGCTGCTCGAGGGCATCGAGTTGATCGGTGAGCTGCTGCAGGGTGACCGGTGCGCTCACAGGGATGAAACAGACAGCTGCCGACTGTAAGCAGCCAAGCCGCTTAGGTTCACCTCAGTGCGAATGACCCCATGGCCCCGCTGCGGATCCTGATCAGCAATGACGATGGGGTCTTTGCGGACGGCATCCGAACCCTGGCCGCCGCAGCTTCAGCTCGCGGCCATCAGGTGACGGTGGTCTGCCCAGATCAGGAACGGTCTGCCACTGGTCATGGCCTCACCCTGCAGACCCCCATCCGTGCCGAGCGGGCCGACGAATTGTTCGCCCCAGGGGTCACCGCCTGGGCCTGCAGCGGCACCCCCGCCGACTGCATGAAGCTGGCCCTGTTCGAACTGGTGAAAGAGAAGCCGGACCTGGTGCTCTCCGGTATCAATCACGGCCCCAACCTGGGAACAGACGTGTTCTGCTCGGGCACCGTTGCCGCAGCGATGGAAGGCACCCTTGAGGGCATTCGTTCCCTGGCTGTGAGCAGCGCCTGCTTCCAGTGGCGTCAGTTCCAGGCGGCTGCCGACCTTGCTCTGGAGGTGAGTGAACAAGCCATCGCAGACCAGTGGCCCGACAACCTGTTGCTCAACCTCAACATCCCCCCCTGTGCCCGGGAGGAGATGGGAGCACTGCGCTGGACCCGTCTCTCGATCAGGAGATACGACGAGCAATTCAGCCGTCGGGAAGACCCCCGCGGCCGCGCTTACTACTGGCTGGCCGGAGAAGCCGTGCAGGATCTCGAATCAGCCGGAGAAGGCCCCCGGGATTGGCCCAGTGATGTGGCACAGATTCATGCCAATTCACCCTCACTCACGCCGATCCAGCCCGACCTGTTCTGGAGGGGGCCCCTCGGCGGACTTCCGCAGCTCAAGCTCAAGGATCAACTGGTGCGGTAAACCCGCTGCAACAACCAAAGGGAGAACAACACTCCGATCAGGTGAGCGAACAGTACCTGGGTGTTGCTGAGCACGGACAGCATTTCCAGGGAGGTGATCGCCAGGTTGTCGGCCATGCCGCGGCCGCCGATGGCAATGCCTGGAGTCTGCATGGAGGCCTGCACGAACAGGCTGCCGGCGAGGGCCTGATAGCCGATGGTGGCAAAGGTGAGACCCAGGAGATCCGCCAACAGCCCCCGTTTGATCAGCCGCGCCACCTCTCCCCGACTGGGACGGGCCCCACTATCGATCGCCCGACCGGTACGGACGATCAGCCAGCCCTGCCAGAGGCTGAACAGCAGTACAAGAAAGGCCAGGGAGGTAAGCGACAGGCCAGGTCCCAGGCCCACGGCACGTTCGGAATTGCGGGCCAGGCTGCCGCCGATGTTGTTGAACAGCAGAACGCCCACCACAACGATGCCGAGGACCACCTGGATCCAGAAGCGGATCCATCCCATCCGACGCACGCCGAACGACAACTTCTGGAAATCGAGGCGGTCTGGCATGCCCTGGTGCTCTGTCGTTCAAACTTGCCACCAAAGCGCACCTTCTGCACCTCTTTGATCCCGCTCTGTTCTCCAGAGGAAGCCCGTCGGCCCACTGCCCTGGCGCTGGGGAGTTTCGACGGCTTGCACGCCGGCCATCGCAGCGTGATCGCCGAGGCCATCCAGGGCAGCCCGGATGAGGCCATTGCCTCGGTGGTGAGCTTCTGGCCCCATCCCCGTGAGGTGCTGTTCGGCGAAGCACGCCTCAGGCTGGATCTACCTAGCGAAAAACTCGCCCTGCTGGAACCCCTGGGGATCCAGCAGCTCGTGCTGGTGCCCTTCACGCGCGAGCTCGCTCAGCTGAGTGCGGAAGACTTCGTCACCAGCGTGCTGCTGAACACACTTCAGGCCAGGCGCATTGCCGTGGGCACCAACTTCCGCTTCGGTCATCAGCGGCGCGGTGACGCAGAGATGCTGGAACGGCTTGCGGCTCGGAACGGCGTTGAGGTGAAGGTGGTGCCGATCGTTGAAGACCAAGAGGGCCGGATGAGCAGCAGCAGAATCCGCGCGGCCCTCGACCAGGCCGACCTAACCACCGCCAAAGCCTTGCTGGGCCGGGCCTACCGCTTTCAGGGACGGGTGGTTCGGGGCCGAGGCCTGGGGCGTGAACTGGGCTGGCCCACCGCCAATCTCCAGGTGGATGGGCGCAAGGCATTGCCAGGACTTGGCGTCTACGCCGCCTGGGCCCAACTGGATGGGGAGGGTGATCGCCTCCCGGCCGTGATGAACCTCGGCCCCCAACCCACAATCGATCCCACATCGCCCTCGGCAGTTGAGGTGCACCTGCTGGATCAGAGCCTGGAGCTGGAGGGCCGGCACTTGGGCGTCGAGCCTGTGCAGCGCCTGCGCGGCCAGACCAAATTCAGTGGTCTCGAGGAGCTCAGCAGCCAGATCGGCCACGACGCAGCTCAAGCCCGCGAGATCCTTCAGACCGGCTCTCAGGCCACGGTCGGATAGGCATTCACCAGGCCCCAAACGATGAACACGCCGATGCCGCCGAGAAGAACGATTCCCCAAACCAGAACGTGCATGGTGCTCTCAGAACCACCGTTCTCCATGACCAACGCAGAAACCGTTGCCCACAGGGTGCCATGAATCCAACCCCAAGCGAGACATCCCTGGATTCACGGGTGGCACGCCTGATCGACGCCAACCTCGACCGTGCCCGGGAAGGTTTGAGGGTTGTTGAGGACTGGTGCCGCTTCGGGCTGGAGCAACAGGATCTGGTGGTGCGCCTCAAGGATTGGCGTCAACGGCTCGGACGGCTCCACCACGACAGCTACAAGCAGGCCCGCTCCACCAGCACTGACACCGGCGCCGGACTGGAGCATCCAGCCCAACTGGATCGCCACAGCCCCGACCACGTGGTAGCGGCCAACTGCGCCCGGGTGCAGGAAGCGCTGCGGGTGCTGGAGGAGTACGGCCGCAACATCGATCCCGCCCTAGCTGCTGAAGCCGCTGCGATCCGCTACGGCCTTTACGACCTGGAGGTGACCTGCCTCAACGCCACCCTGGGAGCAAGGCGACGCAACAAGCTTCAGGACTGTCGCCTTTGCCTGATCACAACGCCCTGCAATGACCTGAGCGATCGGGTGCACGCCGCCCTGCAAAACGGCGTGGGCATGGTGCAGTACCGCTGCAAAGCGGGACACGACCGCGAACGTCTGCAGGAGGCCCAGCAGCTCAGGCAGCTCTGCAACCGCTTCGGGGCTCTGTTGTTCATAAATGACCGTGTGGACTTGGCCCTGGCGGTCGATGCGGATGGGGTGCACCTGGGCCAGGAGGACATGCCCAGTGAGGTGGCCCGCGATTTGTTGGGTACCGATCGTCTGCTGGGCCGCAGCACCCACAGCATCGAGCAGGTTCATCAGGCTCAGCAGGATCCGATCGACTACCTCGGCTTCGGCCCGATCCACTCCACAGCAGTCAAACCCGAGCGGAACCCTGTTGGTGTGGAGCTCTTGGCGCAGGCCACTGCGATCAGCCAACGCCCCGTCTTTGCCATCGGTGGAATCACAACAGCCAACCTGCCGGCACTGCTTTCGGCCGGCGGCCAACGTGCGGCGGTGATCGGCGCGATCATGCACGCAGATGACAGCGGGCAGGCCTCGCGGCAACTGCTCCAGCAGCTGGACCACGCCACGTTCTGAGCCATGCCTCTCACCCTGATGGTCAACGGTGAAACCCGCGTGCTGGATCCAGCACCGACCCCCGCCAGCCTGGCGGCCGTTGTTGCCCTGCTGGCCAACAACCCCCAGCTAGTGGTCGCCGAGCACAACGGGGTGATCGCACCCCGCAGCCGTTGGAACAACATCGTGGTGAAGGATGACGACAGCCTTGAGATCGTCACCATCGTTGGTGGTGGTTCCTAGAGTCGCCTAACTGATGCTGTGGTCGCTGCTTTGGCCACCCCCCGACTGTTGAAACGACCCCAACGACTGCTCGCATCACTACTTTTGCCGCTGGTGATTGTGGGGCTCTGCTTGTTCCAGGCACAGCCGGCTGATGCCGCCCGCGGGGGGCGCATGGGAGGGGGCAGCTTCCGCGCTCCTTCGATGCCGCGATCCGGTGGCAGCTACGGCGGCGGATACCGCGGCGGATACCGCGGGGGTGGCTACCGCGGCGGCGGAATGGGCTTCCCCTTCCTCATTCCAATCTTCGGCTTCGGTGGTGGTGGTCTGTTCGGGCTGCTGATCCTGATGGCCATCGCGGGTGTTCTGGTCAACGCCGTCCGGGGCGGCACTGCCCCAGCAATCGGTGGTGGCGCTGCTGCACCAGCCATGCCGCGCAACGTGAACATGATTCAGGTGCAGGTGGGGCTGCTGGCCAGTGCCAAATCCCTGCAGGAGGATCTGCGCTCTTTGGCCTCCTCGTCCGACACCAGCAGTTCTGCTGGTCTGCAAAGGCTGCTGCAGGAGACAACCCTGGCCCTGCTGCGCCAACCGGACCTCTGGGTTTACGCCAATGCCGAGAGCGGCAGTGTTCCCTTCAGTTCAGCTGAATCGACGTTCAATCGCCTCTCGATGAACGAGCGCAGCAAGCTGGACGCTGAGCTCACCAGCAACGTCGGCGGGCAACGGACGACGGACACGAGCAGCAGCTCTGGAGACGCTGATGCCACCAACGAATTCATCGTTGTAACTTTGCTGGTGGCCTCCACGGCATCGGCGAAGCTCGCAGGGGCTGACACCGGAGAAGATCTGCGCCAGACCCTGCGCATTCTTGGTTCCACAGCCTCCAGTGAACTCATGGCCCTGGAAGTGATCTGGCAACCGGAAGGCCGTGGAGATGTGCTGAGCGCCAACGACCTTGTGACGGCTTACCCCAACCTCCAACACCTCTGAGAAGCTAAATCCCCTCATGGCTCATCTACAGGTTTTCTGAGTATTTCTCCCCAGCTATCAGGTCTAAATTGATTTGATTAGATTTTTTACCTACAGCGTTGGCTCCCGATCCCCGCTCCATGCATTGGCAACAGGACGGTGAGCTGGCAAGGGCTGACCTTGATGCTCTTGTGCACGCGCTTCAGCAGGTGGAGTGCGATCACAACAGCGCTGAGCTGCAGCGTCTCGGCCAGATCGATCCTTCCGCTGCGGCTTGAAGCCTCAGCTTGAAGCGTCCGTGGCACAGCCCCTGAGCATCCGTAATGCAGCCATGGCTGCGCCATAGCCGTTGTCGATATTCACCACAGTCAGGCCTGGAGCACAGCTGGCAAGCATTCCTTCCAAAGCAGCTCGTCCCCCCGCACTGATTCCATAGCCAACCGAAACCGGGACGCCGATCACGGGTTGCGGCACCAGTCCAGCCAGCACCGTCGGCAACGCACCCTCCATTCCCGCGCAGGTGATCAGAATCCGCGCCGTCTGCAGACGGGGCAGTTGATCCAGCAAGCGGTGCAATCCAGCCACCCCCACATCCATCACAGGATCCACGCCGATGCCATGGCAACGCAGCGCCAAGCTGATCTCCGCCACCACCGTGCGATCACTGCTGCCTCCACTTAGCACCGCCACCTCAGCCGGTGGCGCAGGCACAGGAGGAAGTGCACCCAGGGTGAGACAGCGAGCGACGGCATGCAGCTCCACCGCCGGCAACGCCTCACACACCCGTGCAGCCTTTTCGGGAGCCACCCGGGTCACCAGACCCAGTTCCCCTGCTGCGGAAAAGCTCTCAAGGATGTCGATGATCTGATCGGCTGTCTTGTGTTCCCCCCAAACGGCCTCGACCATGCCAAGGCGCTGGCGGCGCTGCAGATCGAGGCGAGCATCCGGTGTGGTCACTGCGGCAACAATTCCCCCTCAAACACGAGCGGGAACGGGTTGCCCTGGCGCTGTCCTGTTTGCTCGCGGGCCAAGGTCTCGAAGCGCTCCTGAACCGTCTCCACCTCGGCAAGGGAGATCGATTTCCATGCCTTACGACTGCTCCAACGAATCAGCAGAGTTCCCTCCTCGGTTGCCGGATCCCAGAACAGATCACGGCCCAGAAAACCAGGCTGTTGCTTCAACCAAGGCTCCCAGCTGCCACGTTCCGCCGCCATCCAATGCTCACGGCTCTCCCGGGGAACCTGTATCCGCAGGTGCTCAACCACAGCCACCACATCACCAAGCTTCGGGTCGGACTCTGCCCGAACCTCTGTCTCCGAAAGCCCGCCCAACAAGAGAACCAGCGCCAAACACGGTGCGATGACCCTAAGCAGTACAGACCGGAGGTGATGCACGGTTCAGCTCCGCTGCAGCAGAGCCACAGCCTGGCAACTGATGCCCTCTTCCCGTCCCTCCGGACCCAAGCCTTCGTTGGTGGTGGCCTTGACACCCACGGCATCGGGGGCAATCCCGATCGCTGACGCCATCCGGCCGCTCATCTCGGCGATATGCGGCTTGAGTTTTGGGCGCTCAGCAATCACCACCGCATCGATGTTCACTACCGACCAGCCGCGCTCCCTCACCAGCTTCACCACTTGATCCAGCAACTTCAAGCTGTCGGCCCCTTTCCATTGGGGATCGGTCGGGGGAAAGTACTTGCCGATGTCACCAAGGGCGAGGGCCCCGAGCAGCGCATCCATCACGGCATGCACCAGCACATCGGCATCGCTGTGGCCATCCAGGCCAAGACCGTCGGGATGATCCAGGGTCACACCCCCCAAGATGAGGGCCCGTCCGGGCACCAGCCGATGGATGTCGTATCCGTTGCCGATGCGCAGCTCCATGGCGGGATCTGAAAAGTCATTCATTGTCGCGGTCTGCCAGCGGACAAACAGATCGGGCCGCCGCTCGCGGGTGCGCTGCTCCCGCTGCTCCTGGCGCCACTGGGCGATCGCACCGTGGTCGCCACTGCGCAGCACATCCGGAACGGTCATGCCGCGGAAGTCGGCGGGGCGGGTGTAATGCGGGTGTTCCAGGAGGAGTGCACTGTGGCTTTCTTCCACCAGGGAATCCGCCGTCCCCACCGTGCCGGGCAGCAGGCGCACAACACCGTTGATCACCGTCATCGCCGGCAGCTCACCACCGGTGAGGACGAAATCACCCATCGACACCTCCTCATCGGCCAGGCCGCGAATCCGCTCGTCGAAGCCCTCGTAGTGACCGCAGAGAAAGACCAGTTGATCGTGGTCATTGGACCAACGCTGCAGATCTGCCTGCTGCAGGGGGCGCCCCTGCGGTGACATCAACAGCACCCGGCTGCGAGGACTTCGGGGAATCGCCTCCATTGCGGCGAACACCGGCTCGGGCTTGAGCACCATGCCGGCACCACCCCCGTAGGGCTCGTCGTCCACTTTGCGATGGCGATCCGTGGCGAAGTCCCTGGGGTTGTGCAGATGCAACTCGGCAATGCCCGCGTTGAAGGCACGACCGATCACCCCCAGCTCCAGCAGAGGAGCAAACGCCTGCGGCGCCAGGCTCACTACATCAAGGCGATAGGGCGCCATGCCGCCTCAGGCCGCTGGTTTGGACACCCTGCGGATGTCCGTGCAGAAACTGCCCTGCACCGGTGTTCCCTGCACATCCACCGCCGTGGTGCTGCGCAGGCGCAGGTTGGCCCGCGTAAACCAGATCCGCTCCTGAACCTGCACGCCGTCAGCCCGGCTGAGGTTCAGCTCCATGCTGCCGTCGGGCCAGAACCTCCAGTTGCCTGGGGGATCACCATCGAGGATCAGCTGTCCATCAGCGGCGAAGGTGAGGATGCTGCTGATTCCACCAGGGGCCTGCACCTGCAGTTGGCCGAGAGCCCCCTTCTGGCTCACGCAGCGGACGGTGAGTTCACCCCGTTCGCTGCTGTGCCATTCGTCATCACCACCGGCAGCCAGCTCAAAGCAACTGCGCAGGCTCATCCACTCCCCGTCGCAGAGGCTCAGAAAGGAGCCAGGGTCTTCCGGGGGAAAGGCTTGTTCACTCATGCGCCCATCCTCTCAGCTGTGGGGCTGGCGGTTATTGGTTATTGATTCCCCGTGTAACCCAGCTCCGCCAAGCGGGCGGGCTTGCTGCGCCAATCCGGCACGACCTTGACAAACAGCTCCAGATACACCGGGCCATCAATCAGCACCTGCATCTGCAGCCGCGCCCCCTGGCCGATCGTCTTGAGCATCACCCCGCCTTTGCCGATCAGGATCCCCTTCTGACTTTTCCGTTCCACCAGAACCGTGGCCAAGACGGCCGTCCGACCCGCACCCTTGCCCTTGGCCGGCAACTCCTCAACGCGATCAATGGTGACGGCAACGCTGTGGGGCACCTCCTCCCGGGTGTGCAGAAGCACCTGCTCGCGAATGAGTTCCCCCAGCAGCACACGCTCCGGTTGATCACTCACCATTTCGGGCGGATACAGCTGTGGGCCCAAGGGCAACTGAGCCGCCATCGCTGCTGTGAGCTCTGCGCAGCCATCGCCTGACAGGGCGCTGCAGCGGTGCACCGGCCAATTAGTCTCCTGCAGGAGGGCTGCATAGGCCTCTTCCGCTTCAGAGCGGTGCTCCTCCGCCAGCTTGTCCCACTTGTTCAGGGCCACCAGCACCGGCAGGGTCTGCTGCTGCAGCAGATTCACTATGAAGGCATCACCGCGACCCGGGCGCTCGCATCCCTCCAACAGCAAGACCACCAGGTCGACTTCACCGATGGCGCTGCGCGCACTCTTCACCAGCCGTTCCCCCAGCAAATGGTGGGGTTTATGAATGCCAGGCGTGTCCACCAGCACCATCTGGGCCACCTCAGTGGTGAGGATCGCCCGCAGGCGGTTGCGGGTGGTCTGGGCCACGGGCGATGTGATCGCCACCTTCTCACCCACCAGCTGATTCACCAGCGTGGATTTGCCCACGTTCGGGCGACCGATCAGTGCGATGAAGCCAGAGCGGTAATCCTCTGGCAGGGGAGTTGCGTGCATGCTCTAAGTCTGCGCCGCCGTTGAATCGACCCATAGCCTGAGGGCAGGAATTGGACAGGTCCATGGCGGATCAGCAGCCCACCTTCCAGCAGGCCATGGAAATCACAGCGGCCTGGCTGCAGCAATGGGACAACGAGGAGATCAGCGATGAGGTGCTGGCCGACCGCATCGGTGAAATGGTGGCCAGCCGCGATGGCGCCCGGGGATTTTTCGTGGTGAGCCTGGCAGGCGAGAGCGTGCTGATGGATCGCTTGCCCGACGCCGTCGTCGGCCAACTACGCGGAGCCGGTGCTGGAGTTGTAGATCTAAGCGTTCGCAATCTGGCCATGAGCACGGCCATGGCCGTTCATCACCGGCGCACGGGAGATGAGGTGCAGCAGGCCGGCTCGGAGCGGGTCAGCAACCGCTGCATTGAACTGCTCAGGCTGCTGGAACCAGCGGAGGTGAAGGAGCGTCTGGAGCAACTGCTGGCCGCCGCCCTCGACAACCGCGGCGAAGACGTCGCCTTCCTGGAGAAGTGGGGGTACGACGCCGAGCAGAAACAAGCCATCGGGAACAGTGTCTATGCCGTGGCCGAGGGTTGAGCCAAAAAAAGCCCCGGACAAACCGGGGCGAAGGCTGATTCGATCGCGTTGAAATCGTCAGTCGCGACGACCACCACCGTTGAGCACGATGATCAGGCGCAGGATGAAGATGAACAGGTTGATGTACGTGAGATACATGCTCAGAGCACCTGCCAGGTACTGGTCATCCCGGTAAGACCGAGGCATCGTGTAGAAGTCGACGAAGGCTGCGCCCACGAAGAGGACGGTGCCGAAGCCGGCGATCATTAGCTCAAAGCTGGTGCCATGGAACATGGCAGGGGCAAAGATTCCGCCGATGAACTGGACGACCATCGCCAGGATCAGGCCGATCAGACCGAGACCAACCACACCGGAGAGTGCCTGTCCAACCGAATCGCTCATGCGACGGCCGACGATCGAGGCAATCACGAAGGTGATTCCGGTGGCTAGCGCAGCGGTGCCGACCGCACCTACACCGGCAACGGCTCCAGCAAAAGCCACGAGACCACTCAAGGTGAAACCAGTGATCAGGCTGTAGATGGACAGCAGCGGCAAGGCTGTGGCGTTGTTGCCCTTCAAAGCGACGTTCTGCGCCACGAAGAACAGCACCAGGTTGCCGATCACTGCCACCCAAAACAGGGGCATGAACAGCGGAGTAGCCATCATCGAGAGACCACCGATCACCCCGATCGAGGTGAGCACCATGCCGCCGCCGACGTAGGGCAGCGCCTTATTGACAACGTTGGGCCCGACAAGTGCGCTCGATTGCGCCTCGCGGATCGCCTCCTGGAAATTGCTGCTAGCTGGCATGTCGACCAGGTCACCAAAGACTCATCACATCCTGCCAGCGGTGACAAGGGATTGGGGTGTGGATCTCCCTATCGACGTTGAACTTTGGGCGTTCTGCGTTCGTCCCGTCGGGCATAGGCCTCCACCACTCGCTGCACGAGGGGGTGGCGCACCACATCCGCCGCGGTGAGGCGGCAGACAGCGACTCCTTCCACGCCCTCCAACACCTCGGACGCCTCCACCAAACCGCTCTGCACAGTGGCGGGAAGATCAACCTGGGTGATGTCGCCGGTCACAACCATTCGCGAACGCTCTCCTAGCCGGGTGAGCACCATGCGCATCTGGGCTGGCGTGGTGTTCTGCGCCTCATCCAGGATCACGAAGGCATCGCTGAGGGTGCGGCCCCGCATGTAGGCCAGGGGAGCGACTTCAATCACGCCCTTCTCCAGCAGCACAGTGGTTTTCTCCGCGCCGAGCAGGGAATGCAAAGCGTCGTAGAGCGGACGCAGATAGGGGTCCACCTTTTGTTGCAGGTCGCCCGGCAGGAACCCCAGGCGCTCCCCAGCTTCAACAGCCGGCCGGGTGAGAATCAGGCGCTCCACCTTGCGTTCGGTGAGCATCCGAACCGCAAGAACGGTGGCAAGAAAGGTTTTACCGGTACCGGCAGGGCCGAGAGCAAAGGTGAGGTCGTGGCGCTCCATGGCATCCACGTATTTCTTTTGGCGCAGGGTGCGCGGGCGCAGCAGGTTGCCCTTCTGGCTCTTCGCCAACACCTGCTCACCCATGGCGGCGTGGTCATCGCCGCGGCCGGTGTTGAGAGCGCCCAGGGCCGATTGCAGATCCACCGGTGACACGGACTGCCCGTCCTGCCAGATCGGGCGCACCAATTCAACCACCGCAGCAGCCCGCTCGATCTGCGTTGGCCGCCCGGTAATCACCAATTGAAGACCCCGCAACACCATGGAGGCTCCTGTAAGAGCTTCAAGGCGATGCAGGGTTGTTTCTGCTTCACCAGCAAGGGCCAGTGCAGCATCAGGATCAGGCAGGTCGAGAACGAAACGGCCGCGTTCGCCGTCGTCAGACACCGGAATGATCAGCCCTCGGTGGATTCGGATTCTGCGGAATCGGAAGCTTCAGCAGCCTTGGCCTCAGCAGCCTCCTTGGCGGCTTGCTTGGCATCAGCTTCACGCTTGGCCGCTTGCTTGACCTTGCCGACGGTCTCAGCAGGACGCACGGTCTTTTCCAGAAGACCGCCGCGCTCGAGCAGCGTGCGCACGACATCTGTGGGTTGGGCACCTTGACCAAGACGCTCACGGATGGCCTCGGTGTCGAGACGCGTTTCCTTCGTCCGCGGGTTGTAGAAGCCCAACTCCTGAAGGGGACGTCCGTCCCGACGTGAGGTGCTGTTGCAGGCCACGAGGCGGAAGCTCGCTTCCCGCTTCTTGCCAAACCGCTTCAGGCGGAGCTTGATCATCGTGGCCCTGGAATGAAGGAAAGAGGTGGTCCGGCGAGGCCTAAACGCCCGCCAAACAACCACCATACCGTTCCGCCCTCACAGGTCCCCGAAGCCCTTCTTCTTCTTGACGGGTCGCTGCCGCTTCGGCGGTCCACCGCGACCGGGGCGACCACCGCCCCCGGGCATACCTCCCATACCAGGCATTCCACCACCAATGCCCGGCATTCCACCCATTCCGGGCATACCTGGCATTCCGCCCATCCCAGGCATGCCTCCCATGCCGGGCATGTTGCCCTGGCTCATCTGCTGCATGAAGCCGCGCATTTTCTGGAAGTCGGCCAACACCTTGTCCACATCTGCAGCCTGATGACCGCTGCCGCTGGCGATCCGGCGACGCCTTGAGGGTTGACTCGCCAGGAGGTCGGGGTTTTCCCTCTCCTGCTGTGTCATGGAGCCGATCATGGCCTCGATGCGCTTGAGCTGCTGCTCCCCCTGCTTGAGCATGCCGTCATCGATCTTGTTCATGCCCGGGATCATTTTCATCAAACCTCCAAGCGAGCCCATGCGTTTGATTAAGCGCATCTGCTTCACGAAGTCCGAAAAATCAAACGTCGCCTCCTGCAGCTTCTTTTGCATCTTTTCGACGTCAGCGAGTTCGACCTCCTTCTGGGCCTTCTCCACCAGCGTCAGCACATCACCCATGCCGAGGATGCGACTGGCCATCCGTTCGGGATGGAACGGCTGCAGGGCCTCCACCTTCTCGCCGGTGCCGATGAACTTGATCGGCTGACCACTCACCTTGCGGATCGAGAGGGCGGCACCGCCGCGGGAATCACCATCGAGTTTGGTGAGCACCGCTCCGGTGATCCCCACCTGGTCGTGGAAGGCGCGGGTGAGTTCGGCCGCTTCTTGGCCGATCATCGAATCCACCACCAGCAGCACCTCATCGGGCTGCACAGCGGTGCGGATCCGCACCATCTCCTCCATCATCTCGGTGTCGATCTGGAGGCGACCGGCGGTGTCAACCAGGAGCGTGTCGAACCCTTCCTCTTGCGCCTTGGCCAGACCAGCGGCCGCAATGTCTTCAGGCTTGGCTTCAGCACCGAGGCTAAACACCTCCACATCAATTTGAGCACCGAGCGTTTTCAACTGCTCGATGGCGGCTGGTCGGTAGACGTCGGCACCCACCATCAGGGCTCGGCGACCCTGATCCTTGAGGTGGAGGCCCAACTTGGCCGTCGCTGTGGTTTTACCGGCACCCTGAAGGCCGGCCATCAACACAACGGTGGGAGCTTCAGCCGCCTTCGCCAGAGGAGCGTTATCGCCCCCCATGACCTCCACCAGCTGTTCATGGACCACCTGAATGAACTTCTGATCCGGGCTGACCCCGCGCACTACCTCGGCACCAACGGCTTTGTCGCGGACATCAGCCACGAACTCCTTCACCACCGGCAGGCTGACGTCGGCTTCAAGCAAGGCCCGACGGACGTCCTTCAGGGCTCCATCGACGTTGGTTTCGCTGATGCTGTCTTGGCCACGCAGACCCTTGACCGCATCCTCAAAACGGGCTGAAAGCTCGTCGAACATCGGCGTTACGCCCCTGGATCAATGTGGTGATCGTAAAAAGCGACGGTCAAGCAACTCAATCCAGCAACTCAGGAGCCCGGGATGTAGTCGTGCAAAAGCCATTGGGTTCCATCTCTACCAAGCACGTACGTCACGATAAAAACAGTCGGTGCTGTCTCTTCAATGACGGTTCCGTCGGCAGCCTGAAGGAGATCGCTGTAGGCCACCTGGGCCAGCAGTTCGATCCTCTGAGGCTTGCGGTCGACCACCTCGATGGTGGTGATAGCAGCATCAATAGACTTCGATCGCCCTGCAGCCTGATCAGCGGCCCGCTCCAGCTCCACGCGCTTCACCAGGGGCTCCCTTGCCACGACGAAAAGATCAGCCTGCTGACCAGACAGCATCAACGCCTTGGCATCAAGCCATCCCTGGAGCAAGGCCTGAAGCTCAGCTTCCGACGGGTCATCACTGACCAGTGGCTCAGAAGGTACTGAAGGCTCAAGATTGGCCTTCAGGCTCGCTACAGGCTCGTCATCCACGGGGGATGAAACAGCGCCGAGCTCCAGCGTCTCTTCAACCTGCTCCTCCTCAGCGGGTAATGAAGCGATTTCCGGTAACAGCGGAGCAGGATTCCAGTTGCGTCGAAGCAAGGCGGAACCTGCAACGGTGATTCCGACCAGTGCAAGAGCTGCAGCAGCGGGGCGAACCCAGCGTTGCTGCCAGAGCGGTGTGGCACCCGAGTCTTCGGACTCAACCTCCTGGTCCGATTCAGCCGGTTCACTCGACGCACCAAGAGCTGCATCCTCTACCGATGCCCAGGCCAGGGTCATCTCTTCAGAACCGATCTGGCGACACGCCTTGCGATCGAGACGATCGACAAAGCCCTGCACGTCACGGTCAGCGAACCAGGCATCCAAATCAGCGCCCGCGGAATCGACATCGCGATAGCCCGGCAAGACATCGCGTTCAAGCCAGGCCCGGCAGTATTCGCATTGCGCTGCAAGCCGATCACCGGGGTGGTTCAGAAACCAGGCCTGCAGATCCGGATCCCTCAAGACGGCGAAATGCCGATCCGCATCCTTGACGTTGCCCAACAGCAGATCCAGACACCCAAGCAGCGGCATGGGATCAAGGTCGGCATTGGCAAGCGTCTGCATCCGGTCGCGCGCCTGCTCGAGGAACTCGGGCTTGCGCCGCGAAAAGCCCGCGGCGCTGAGGGCCAGAACCGTCAGGAAACCGGCATCGGCGGCACCCCCCTCAAACCAACGGCTGAACAGATCGATTTGCTCCTGCACGGTCAGGAAGCGACGGATCTGATGAAAGAACGATTCGAAATCGTCCTGGCTGAGGCTTCCAGGCTGATCAACATCAGTATCGGCAGCCTCCAGACCACCACGAGCCACGACCAGCTCATCCAACAGCGTTAAACCCCGTTGATGG
Source organism: Synechococcus sp. MU1642 (assembly GCF_020514115.1). GTDB lineage: Bacteria > Cyanobacteriota > Cyanobacteriia > PCC-6307 > Cyanobiaceae > Parasynechococcus. The sequence goes on along the minus strand of NZ_VTKZ01000004.1, from coordinate 81,193 downwards.
GAGTCCTGATCGCCAAGATCACGGCTAAGCAGATCCAGAATTCTGAAGGGAGTGAGCCTCTGCAGGGTGTCTTCCAGCTGGCGCTGCTGGTCGGGCAGCTTGCCCATCCGCTGTTGCAGCTGAATGCCGTCAATCAAAAGCTGGGCCGCCGACTCGTAGCGCCGTTGGTCTTGTTCCTCCAGGGCAGCATCGCGGCAGGCCAAGGCGGCCAGGAGCGTCAGATCCGCTTCACGGCCGCTACCAAGGGCCGGGGCCTGAGGGGGTTGAAGACCCTGCCGCGCCAATTGAAAGGCCTCGAGAGCTCCATGGGCCTCCCAGAGCAGAATCAGGCCCGCCACTTCACTACTGGTGGGGAGGTCCAACCCCACCGTGCCGTTGGGATGGGATTCACTGAGGCGCAATAGAGCTGCTTCGTATTCAGCCCTATCGGCGGGATCGGTCAGCAAATCGGCGGAGCGACGCAGCAGGTCGGCCCGTTGGAGCAGAGCCTCATGGGTAAAGCCTTGATCCGGTGGACTGTCACAGCGGGTTTCCAAGCGACGCAGAATCGCCTCAGGCTCTGCCGATGGACTGACGCCCAGAAGTCGGAAATGATCGATGGGCAGATCCAACAGCACCGCTGCGAGGAGACGCGGATCTTAGTCAGTGTCTGGGGTTTTGCCCATCGCTCATCGGTGGGCCCTTAAAGTTGAGCGCAATCCCTTAGGTGGACATGGGTCAGGACCTCGCTGTCGATTCCGCTCCGATTGGCACTGCGACTGCTGGTCCCCATGCCGAACGGCTTTCCAAACTGGTCACGGCACAACGGGCCACCGTGGACCGGGACACCGGTTTGGACCTCTACAGAGACATGACCCTGGGCCGGCGCTTTGAGGACAAATGCGCCGAGATGTATTACCGGGGCAAGATGTTTGGTTTCGTGCACCTCTACAACGGTCAGGAAGCGGTCAGCACAGGTGTGATCGGTGCGATGAAGCGGCAGCACGACTGGTTCTGCAGCACCTATCGCGACCACGTGCATGCTTTGAGTGCCGGCGTGCCTGCCCGCGAAGTCATGAGCGAACTCTTCGGCAAGGAGACCGGTTGCAGCAAGGGTCGCGGGGGTTCGATGCACCTCTTCTCCAAGGAGCATCACCTCCTGGGGGGATTTGCCTTCATCGCCGAAGGCATTCCCGTGGCACTCGGATCTGCCTTCACCAGCCGCTACAAGCGTGACGCACTCGGTGATGCCTCCAGCAACGCCGTGACAGCTGCATTCTTCGGCGATGGAACCTGCAACAACGGTCAGTTCTTCGAGTGCATGAACATGGCGCAGCTGTGGAAGCTGCCGATCATTTTCGTGGTCGAAAACAACAAGTGGGCCATCGGTATGGCCCACGACCGGGCCACCAGTGACCCGGAGATCTGGCGGAAGGCCAGTTCCTTCGGCATGGCCGGAGAGGAAGTCGACGGCATGGACGTTCTAGCGGTGCGGGCAGCGGCCCAACGCGCAGTGGAACGAGCCAGAGCGGGTGAAGGGCCGACCTTGCTGGAGTGCCTGACCTATCGCTTCCGCGGTCATTCCCTGGCTGACCCGGACGAACTGCGAGCGGAGGAGGAAAAGCAGTTCTGGGCCAAGCGTGATCCCCTCAAAGCGCTCGAGCGGGACCTGACTGAAGCGGGTCTGGTGAACAGCGATGAACTGCGCGCGATCGAAAAGGACATCGACAGCATCGTTCAAGACTGCGTTGACTTTGCCCTCTCCGCACCCGAGCCAGACCCCTCGGAACTGACCCGCTACATCTGGGCGGAAGACTGATTCAGCTGAACTGAATCTGTTATGTCCATCGTGTACCGAGGTGGCTCAGATGCCGCTCGGAAGACGACGGGTGAGGTTGCGAAGCTTCCGTAACGCTTTGAGTTCAACCTGACGCACCCGCTCGCGGGACACCTCCATCAGACGTCCGATTTCGGCCAACGTGTGACGCTCGTTACCCTCAAGCCCGAAGCGCATGCGCAGGACGTGCTGCTCCTGTTCGCTCAAGTGACTCAGCCAGCGGCCCAGCTGTTCGTGATGAATCCGCTGTTCCACGATATCGAGCGGTTCATCGAGGGATGAATCAGCGATCAGATCCCCTAAGAAGCTGCGCCCCTCCTCGCCATTAACGGGAGCATCCAGGCTGCTGGTGGTGAGGGCCTGACGCAGCAGCGAATCCAGTTCATCCAAGGGGATATCCATGGCTTCTGCGATCTCTACACGGCTGGGCATGGCGCCGAGCTTGTGAGCCAGATCAAGACTGACCTTGCGGATCGTGGTGAGCCGCTCACTGAGATGAACAGGAAGCCGGATCGTGCGCGACTGGCAGGCAATGGCGCGGGTCATGCTCTGGCGGATCCACCAGAAGGCGTAGGTGGAGAACTTGTACCCCCGGGTGGGATCAAATTTCTCTACAGCACGTTCAAGCCCGAGGGAGCCCTCCTGAATCAAGTCGAGTAACTCCAGGCCTTTGCCTTGATATTTCTTGGCAACGCTGACAACAAGACGAAGGTTGGCCTTCATCATCCGCTCTTTGGCGCGGCGACCGATCCTCAAAAGCCGGCGCTGTGGCGTGGTGAGTTCTCCATCCTTGAACTCACGGGAACCGTCTTCGGTGAGGGCCATCATGGCCTGCACCTGATTGCCCAGTTCGATTTCTTCAGCTGGTGTCAGTAGTGGAATTCTGCCGATGGTGGCGAGATACCAACTGACTGGGTCGCTGCTGCGCCGGCGTTGCGTCTCCAGCGGCTTGGAAGCTGTGGACACCTTGGGTGCTGCGGAAGTGAAATGACTTTCCTACGAACAGAAAGAATGTCGATGTGTTTTCAGCAACCCTTCAGGTTTAGAACAGCAAACCGCAACATTTCATATTTGCAAAAGATTCAAAACCCAAGAAAAGCTTTTTTGAGACCTGGATGACGAGGCAATCAAAACGAATCATTAGTTCAGACTTCGTTGAACATCGTTGTTTGCTTTTTCTGACACTGCGCTGTATTGATTTTCAAACAATCCGCAATTGTTGAAGCATCGCTGGAGTGAGCACGAGATGCCGCAAAACCATGCAAAGACGCAGCGGCAGAGAAGCTCTCCAATCCAGGTTGATGCTGGGCTGCAACCGCCTGGGCGCCTCAACCGGTGGCAAAACCGGCTATCAGGTCACCAAGGCCGGTGCGGGCCACCCGAGGGGTCGTGCCTGTCAACACCGCCGCCGCACCCGATGGATCCGCCAGCACGGAATGCGCTCCCTCCAGCAAAATGCAACAACCGCTGCAGCGGGCTGCGGAAATCGCCCTTTCCAGCGCATCACGCGATCCACAGTCTGGGAACAACCGCGCAAACTCGGCCGCATGGGGCGTCAGCCAGGTCGGCCCCTGCCGCTTTAACAACCAACGCCACCCCTCCGGACTGGCCGCCAGCCCATTAATGCCATCGGCATCGAGCACTAGCAAACCGGCAACGCTGAGCATCTGCTCCGACCACTGGTTCGACCAATGACTGGACTCCCCCAGACCGGGAACGACCAAAACCGCAGCCAGACACTCTGATATCAACCCCATCCTTTAGTTGCATCACCTCCGGCAAAACCTGCCACCAGCTGGATTGAAGACGAGGCGGTACAACTGCCTAAACGCAGCCGCAGCCACTGGCCATGGCCCCCCGCAGCGCCAGATGAGCCGCAGTGATCACTGCCCGCCACCACCAGGCAGCGACGGGCATTCCGCTGTCGAACAACCTCTGTTCCGCGGCGCCCATGGACACTGCACCTACCAGTAAGTGATCGGCATCAGCGGGAGGCCACACCAGTTGCAGGTTGCCGGGACCTCACTATGGAGAGAACTTCCTGCGCCGCCCATGGCCGTCGGATCCACCACAACCAGCGCTGGAGAAGCTGCTCTTGAGCGCCTCCGGCAATGGCCTGGGGACCATCGCGTGGCCGTTGGTCTCTCTGGAGGCGTTGACAGTTCTCTAACTGCTGCGCTGCTGGTGGAGGCGGGCTGGCAGGTGGAAGGCCTGACGCTCTGGCTGATGAGCGGGAAAGGGGCCTGTTGCGCCGAGGGGCTGGTAGATGCGGCCGGCATCTGTGAACAACTGGGCATTCCCCACCACGTGGTGGATACGCGGGAGACGTTTCAACAGGAGATCGTTCAACGGCTGGTGGATGGCTATCGCGATGGGATCACCCCATTGCCCTGCTCCCAGTGCAATCGATCGGTGAAATTTGGACCGATGCTCGATTGGGCTCTGCAAGAGCGCAAGCTGCCCCGAATAGCTACCGGCCACTACGCCCGAATACGCCATGGCGGCGATAAAGGTCGACATCAGCTTTTGCGGGGCCTCGATACCCGCAAAGACCAGAGCTATTTCCTCTATGACCTGCCCCAGGACGTTTTGGGGCGCATCGTTTTTCCCCTGGGGGAACTGACCAAACCCGACACGCGGCTCGAAGCCGCCCGACACGGTCTGCGCACCGCAAAAAAACCGGAGAGCCAGGATCTTTGCCTGGCAGACCACCACGGATCAATGAGAGCGTTCCTGGATGCCTATCTGCCACCGAGGCAGGGGGAAATCGTGCTGGCGGACGGGACCGTTGTGGGCGAGCACGATGGCATTGAACACTTCACCATCGGTCAGCGCAAAGGTCTCGGGGTGGCCTGGCGCGAGCCCCTTCACGTCATCCGCCTTGACGCTGCGATGAATCGAGTGGTCGTCGCACCACGGGCCGAAGCCGGCCGAGACGGCTGCGTGGTGGGCGCGGTGAACTGGGTCTCGATTGACCCGATCGAGGCGCCGCAAACCGTTGAGGTGCAGGTGCGCTACCGGAGTTCGCCGGTGCATGCGGAGCTTTCACCCCTCCCGACCACCGAGGCAGATCAGCAGCGAGAGCGGCCCTATCGCTGCCGTCTCAGCTTTGAGGAGGAGCAGTTCTCGATCACACCAGGCCAGGCGGCTGTCTTCTACGACGGTGAAACTGTTCTCGGTGGCGGGCTGATCCAACGCGAATAGGGAGTGACGCGCTGGCGGACCTGAACAACGGCCTCGGCGACGCCCGGGGCCTCAGGCGAAAGCAACCACTGCACAGACCCATTGGCCGAAATCAGCGCCGTGGGGCCCGTGTTGCCAACGCTGAGGAGATCCCGTCCTGTCTCGATAGCCCGTAACTGCGCCAGCGCCAGAAACTGGTTTTGCAGCTGAAGCGGATAGGGATCCAGATTGGCAATGGCAAGGAGCCAGGTCGCACCATCGGCAGCGGCGCGCGCCAGAGCCAGACCATCGGCGATTTCATAGCAGATCGCTACGGCCGCAGGGGGTTCAACCACCGCCATCGTTCTTGAAGCCGGACCGGGGGACAATCCACCCACCGCAGACAGTCCCGCCGTCAGCCCGGCGGGAAGGGGCGGGATCCATTCCCCGATCGGCACCAAACGGTGCTTATCAGCCAAGGGAACAGGAGAACGGGCCTGCGGCTCGTACAGCAGCAAAGAACTGCGTTGCTGACCCCGCACCCAACGAAAACCGCCACTGATCAGGGGGATGGCTGGAGCATCGGCTGGCAGCTGAAAACGCGCCGGCAGCGCTCCTTCCGGAGCCACCACAGCAGCTGGATTGTTTGGCTCCAGCTGACGCATCGCATCCACCAGAGCTTCTGGAAGCGCCTGTTGACGCTCCAGATCGAATTTTTCTCGTGTGGGGACGGCGGGTTGCCAAACCCCCAGAGCAAAGGAGCCGACCGGCGGCGGGGGCGCCAACAACAGCCAGCTCCCCAAGCCATGGGCCAGAAGAACACTGGCCAATCCGAGCAAGCCCCAGCGACGCCAGGCAGCGGGTTGCTCGAACAGCGTCAGAAGGCAACAGGCCCAGCACAACTGCAGAAATGTCAGCCCTCCGGAACCGAACCAGCGGGCCAACCCCGCTAAAGGACGGTCCCAAGGCAGGGTGGTGCCGCCGACGCCGATCCAGAACAGCGGCGACCCCGACAGCACCACTTCAGCCAGAGCCCAGAGCCCGGCCAACAGCACCAGCCGCACAAGACGCGGCCAGCGGCGAGGCAGCCGCCGCGCCAGCACAGACCATCCGGCCAAGAGCAGAGCGGCAAGGCTCCCGCAGGCCAGCCAGAGGGCCAGCGCCACCGGCATGCTGAGCCAGGCGGGAACACCCATCCAGGTGAGTGGATGCAAGGCCAGCAACCAACGGTGGCTGACCAAAACAGCCAGCAGTCCCCAGCCCGCCGACCACCTGGGACGCTCAACGACAGACCAGAGCAGCGCCAGGGCGGGGACCATCAGCAATGGCCCGCCAAGGGATGGAGCCACGCCTGCAAAGACGCCGCCAAGCAGCGCCCGCGATCCGGCCTGCAGTTGGTGATTTCCCATGGTCAGCAGTCCCGGCCGAAGGCATCCTGGATCGGACCCGCCCACCTGTCGCCATGGATGCCGCGAATCCTCTTCAGCAACTGCTGCTCCGCGGCCTGGGCACAACCACCCTCGTTGCTGACCATCTACGCGGCGTTACCCAGAACTGGGTGAACAGTGGACGGCTGGATCCCAATGAAGCGTCCGCTCTGGTGGACGACGTGCTTAAGGCCCTCCGCGGTGAAACCCCCGAACTCGAACAGCAGATGGGGCGCAACCTGGAACGCAACCGCGACAACCTGCTCCAGGACTTTGGCGTACCCAGCCAGAAGGAAGTGGATGAGCTGCGCGGCCGGATTGATCGCCTCGAGCAACAGCTGCGGCAGATGAACCGCCCTGAATGAACGCCAACGCCGCGGACCGGAGGTCAGAATCGACGTAACAGAAGCCTTTCCGTGCGAGACATCATCATCAGCACAACGATCTGCGTGGCCTGCCTTCTCCTGGCTCTGGTGAGCCAGATCGTGGCCCCCTCCACCGTTTCCGCAGCCCCAGCGCAGCCGGCTGCCGTTCGCACCGAGGCTTCGAAACCCCAAAAGGCGTTGAGCTTCGAACTTGACCCTGACGACCCCAACCCGACTCTTTTCGCCATGGCCAACGATTCCGCTCCCGCCGACGCCTCAGCCCTCGGCGGCCCCCTCGATGCCCCTGACACCACCATCACAGCCAGTGGTCTGAAAATCATTGAGCTGGAGGTTGGCAACGGCGAAGAGGCCACCCCCGGCCAAACGGTTGTGGTGCACTACCGCGGCACCCTTGAAGACGGACTGCAGTTCGATGCCAGCTACGACCGGGGCACCCCCTTCAGCTTTCCCCTCGGTGCTGGCCGGGTGATCAAGGGTTGGGATGAAGGCGTCGCCGGGATGAAAGTGGGCGGCAAGCGCAAGCTGGTGATCCCCTCCGACCTGGCCTACGGAACCCGAGGCGCCGGTGGCGTGATTCCCCCGAACGCAACCTTGATCTTTGAGGTGGAACTCCTCGACGTGAAGAAGTGAGCGGAAGCTAGGCTCATCTCAAGCCAATTCCGCTCTGAACCGATGCTGCGCTCGGCCCTTTCCGCCCTTGCATGTGCCCTCCCTGCTGCCGTGGCAGAAGCCCATTGCGACGGTCCTTGTGGCGTGTACGACCCGGCTTCCGCTCGTGTGGCAGCCGAAGCCGTGCTGTCGATGACCAAAAAGCTGAAGGCGTTGGAAGCTCCCGCAGCTGGCGACGCCGCTGCCCTGGCTGCTTACAACAACACCTTCGGCCGCTACGTCGCTATCAAAGAAGAGGAAGCACAAAAGACCAAGAAAGAGCTGTTGATCCTCTGGACCGACTATTTCAAGCCCGATCACCTGGCCACCTTCCCTGACCTGCACGACACCTTCTGGAAAGCCGCCAAGCTCTGCAGCGCCTGCAAGGTGAACATCGATCAGGCCAAGGCAGAAGAACTGATGGCTGCCGTTGAAAAAATCCACGGCATGTTCTGGCAGTCCAAGGGCCGTTCCGACGCCTGGGTCACCGCATCCTGAGTTCGAACAGAACCATTCCCCCCATCGCAGCAGCAGGTCTTCGCGATCTGTTGCTGCTTTTTTGTGGGCGACGGCTGCTGCTGCGGATCGAAGGACGATCGATGCAGCCCACCCTTGAACCCGGAGACCGGGTTCTGGTCAGACGGCTGGGACGGGACCCCACGCCCAGCCTGGGATCCGTGGTCGTGACCTGGCATCCGCAGCGAAGCAAGCTGCGCCTGATTAAGCGCCTGAAGAGCGTTGAGGAAACGGGGCTTTGGTTGCTGGGAGACAACCCCGCCGAAAGCATCGACAGCCGCCAATTGGGAGCGGTGCCAACAAAACTATTGATTGGCGAGGTGGTAGGCCGGCTCCTGCGCGGTAGATCAGAACAGGGCCGGTGAGGTCTTCTGAAGCCAGATGGCCCCGGTGACAATCGAGAGAGCACCCGTACCGCCCACGATGAAGGGCATCAGCCGGGCACCGCTGCGAAGGGTGAGGAACGACACCACAGACACCACAGCCACCATGGCGCCGATGGATCCAAGCAGGTAAGCCACCAGATAGCCAACAGCGGCGTGGGTCGGCAGAGCCAAAGCAGGGATCACCGCGAGCAGGTGGCTGGCCCCCGCCAGGCCATGCAGCAGACCCAGGCCGGAGGAGGCATGGACGTGGCGACGGTGGTTGCTGGCACCGTGCACATGCAGGTGAAGATGACGATGCTCGGAGGCACCGTCGTGGCGGTGCTCATGGGTGTGCAGTTTCAGCCCGAAGGCCGTGCGTACGGCCAGGGCACCCACCACCAGCAGGGCAACGCCCACGAGGAATTCCGCCCAGGACGACATGGCCTCCACATGGGCCAGGTCTTTCAGACCAATGGCGATCAACGCCAAAACCACAACTCCGGTGGAGTGACCGGCACCCCACGCCAAGCCGTGACGAAAGGCAGCCCACGGCTTGTTCAGAGAGAAGGGAGCCATCGCCACCAGGTGATCAGCACCACCCACCACATGAACGGCCCCGGCTGCAATACCGGTCAAAAGGCTAATCAGCACAAAGAACCGCCTCAATATTGCAATTCTGCATCAGCAGTGAGATAGCGAATGGCCTTAACCGGCCTCGATCAACTGCATCAGACCAGCTTCAACATCCGGCTGCCGCATCAGGGCTTCTCCCACCAGCACAGCCCCCGCACCGGCGGCTTGCACCCGATCGAGATCGGCCCGGCTGAACAGGCCCGATTCACTCACAAGCAGCGCCCCCTGTTGGTTCAACCGGTCGTTGAAGTCAATCATCAGCCGCTCGGTCGTGGCTAGATCCGTCTCGAAACTGGCGAGATCACGGTTGTTGATCCCGATCAAGGGGAAGCCACCAATGCTGAGCACACGGTCCATTTCGGTGGCGTCATGTACCTCCACCAACACCGTGAGGCCCAGCGCCGCCGCAGCCTTGTTGAGATAGCGAAGATCCTGGTCCGACAGGATGGCAGCGATCAGAAGCACCGCATCAGCGCCAGCCGCCCGGGCCTGAAACAGCTGATAGGGACTCAGCACAAACTCCTTGCAGAGCAAAGGCAGGTCGACGGCCTGACGCACTTCCACCAAGACATCAAACCCGCCCTGGAAAAACGTCTTGTCGGTAAGCACCGAGAGGCAGCTTGCACCGCCAGCTGCGTAGGCCTTGGCAATCGCCACCGGGTCGAAATCCTCGCGAATCACCCCTTTGCTGGGACTCGCTTTTTTCACCTCAGCAATCACCGCTGGTTTCGTTGCGGCAGCCTGAAGTGCCCCCAGGAAATCCTTCGTGGGGGGAAGCTTGGCAATCTGCTGCTTCAGGTTGTCGAGGGGAACCTTGTCACGAGCAATATCGATCTCACGGTCTTTTTCCCAGACAATTTTCTCGAGAATGTGACGAGGTGCTTCGTCGTCGTGGGGCACCGCATATTCGAGATGTGCCACCCGTACCTTGGGGTTGGGGGGACGACGGCGGATCTCCATGGAACAGGGAAAAAGCTGGAACGAAAAAGCTGGTGGTGATCAGGCGGCCACTTGGGCGGCAGCCTGCTTGTAAGCGACCTCCACCACCTCGCTGAGGGTCGGGTGAGTGTGCACTTCGGTGGCGAGCTGACTCACGCTCTGACGGCGGGCAACGGCATTGGCCACCTCCTGGATGAGGTCGGCGGCGTGAAGTCCGTAAATGTGGGCCCCCAGCACTTCACCACTGGTTTTGTTGAAGAGCAGCTTCATCAAACCGTCGCTGTCCAGCTCTGCCAAAGCTTTGGAATTGGCCTTGAAGTAGCTGCGAACGGAACCCAGCTGGAAGCCATCCTTCTCGGCCAAAGCTTTGGCATCCGCCTCTGTCAAGCCAACAGAGCTGATCTCGGGATGGGTGAAGGTGGCTGCCGGAATGCTGCGGTAATCAATCTCGCGCGCATGACCCAGGATGTTGTCCACGGCAACGGTGCCTTGAGCAGCGGCGGTGTGGGCCAACATCAGCTTGCCTGTCACGTCTCCCACAGCCCAGAGATTGGGAACAGGCTGGTCGTTGACCAAGACCCGCATGGCGTCGTCGATCGGGACGAAGCCGCGATTCGTCTCCACATTCAGTGACTCCAAGTTGAGATCCTTGCTACTGGGAACACGCCCTGTCGCCACCAGAACGGCATCAACCTCAAGGGTCTCGATCAGTTCACGGCTGTTGAAATCAGCCAGTTCGATCTGCACTGGACAGCCCGGTGTGACCTTGCGGGCCAGCAGACCGGAACGCGCATCGATATCGCGACTGTCAATCAGATGACGCCCAGCGATCTTGGCGATATCAGGATCAAAGGTGGGCATCACCTTGTCCATAGCCTCGATCATCGTCACTTCGCAACCGAGGGCGGTGTACACATCAGCGAATTCAAGGCCGATGTAACCGCTGCCGATGATGGCGATCCAGCGGGGCAGCCATTCCAGGCTAATGGCCTCGTCACTGGTGAACACCGTCCGGCCATCGGTTTCGATGCCTGGCGGTACAAAGGGATCAGACCCCGTGGCGATGATCACGTCCTTGGCGGTCAGCACCCTGTCCACCCCGCTGGGCTCCCGCAGCCCCACCTTCTGGCTGCCCTCCAGACGGCCATGTCCCCGAAGGATCGTCACCCCGGCCCGTTCCAGGGTTTTGGTGAGGTTGGTACGGATGGTCTGAACCAGCTGATTGGCGTGATCAGCGATTTTCTGCCGTTCGAACCGCACAGGAGCAGCGTGAATTCCGAAGCTCGACAGGTGCTTGTTGTCCGCAAGTTCCCGCACTTTTCCACTGGCAGCCAACAGTGCCTTGGAGGGAACACAGCCCCGGTTCACACAGGTGCCACCCATGTCGCGGGATTCAACAATCGCCGTCTTCAGGCCGTGCTCGGCGGCATGTTTGGCAGCGTCGAAGCCGCCGTAGCCGGCTCCAATAACGATGACGTCGAAGTCGAAGCTGGCGTCGCTCACCCGAACTGCTGCGATGTGGCGGTCATTGTCGCCCTTCGCCGCTCCAGAAGGAGAGGAACAGCGGCAGACGCCACATTCAGGGATTCCACCCGTGCGCTGTGGGGGAGCGTGACGGCATGGGTACAGCAGGCCTGCAGATCCGGATGCAAACCTGCTCCCTCGGTTCCCAGCACCAGCGCCGTCGGCAGCGTCCAGTCCAGATCCCAGTAGGGAGAGGGAGGCTCAGCCTTGGTCGAAACGGGCACCAGAGTGGCTACCACTTGCACACCCAAAGCCACCAGCCGCGTCAGTTCCTGCTGAAGCTGTGAAATCGCCACCGCTTCGCTCGGGCCAAAGCGTTGATGCGGCAGTTGAAGCAGAGCACCGGCTGAGGCCCGCAACACCTTCGTGCCGAGTGGATCGACACCAGCCCCCATCCAGACCGCGTTGACGTCAGCAGCCAGGGCCGTGCGCAGCAAAGTACCCAGATTTCCTGGATCCTGAATCCGATCCAGAACTAGGAGGAAGTCCAGCTCTGGAGGGACGGTTGGCAGTCGATCCAGGGGGCTCAGGCAGGCAACACCATCGGGTGTGACCGTTGTGAGAGCAGCCCGCAACACCTCATCGGTGACGATCCGACATCGCGCCTGGGAACAACGTTCAGCCAGGGCCGGATGACCTTGCAACCAAGCTTCAGTTGCGATGATTTCCTCGGGTGCGTTGCCCTTCCTTAGAACTTCCTGCAACAGGTGGGTGCCCTCAAGAAGCAACAGCCCCTCGGCCTGTCGCCCCTCACGGGTGGCCAGGGTTCGCAGCCGTTTGACCAGGGGATTGCGTCGGCTGCTGATCAGGGGAGAGGAGGAATCCAGAAAATGACTCAGAACGCTGCGTGTTTGCGCACGTTCAAGCCTTTGTGAACGCTCAGATTGTCGCCATCAAGCTGGAGGCCATTGATGGCTGCGATTTCACCTTTAATCCCTTCCGCCGCAAGATTTTCGATCATTTTTTTAATCACCTGATCCTCAACGGTTGTGTGATCGATCGAGTCAGGGGTTAGCAGTTCAAGGAATTTGCCAACCTTGGAAGCAACCACTTCCGATGCGTTAGAGATCTTGAGAACGATCATGATTGTCGGGCGTTGCTACCCGACAAAGTTAGTGCGGATGGGGAGACTTGAACTCCCACGATGTTGCCACCACTAGTACCTGAAACTAGCGCGTCTACCAATTCCGCCACATCCGCTGGCGTGTCGTGTTCGACCGAAAGAACATAGGGCATAACCGATTCCTGACTGCCCCAGCCCAGTAACAGACTGTCCAGTTTGAACGCCGGCCGTCTAGACGGTCTCAAAGAACGTTGCCAATATCCCGGATATAGGGGTTCAGCTCATCGATGAAGGCCGTTGCAGAAGTGTCTCAGGGGAGTCTCAAGCAACGCCTCAATGTCAGTGGCAGCCAGACACTGACAGGAACGCTTCGAGTCAGCGGCGCAAAAAACTCTGCCCTGGTGCTGATGACAGCCAGCCTCCTCAGCGAGGAGACCATTGAGCTGACCAATATTCCCTCCCTCACAGACATCGATGGAATGAGCGCCATCCTTGAATCTCTGGGGGTTCAAGTGGACCGAAGGACGGACCGCATTCGCCTCACCGCCGCCGAGCTCAGCGGCTCAGCCCCTCCATACGAACTGGTCAACAGCCTTCGCGCCAGTTTCTTCAGCATTGGCCCCTTGCTTGGACGTCTGGGACACGCGCGGGTCCCCCTGCCTGGGGGTTGCCGCATCGGGGCACGTCCCGTCGTCGAGCACATCCGCGGCCTGAAAGCCCTTGGTGCCGTCGTCAACGTGGAGCACGGGATTGTCACAGCCTCAGTGCCGGGCATCAAAAAACGCCTGACAGGCGCTCAGATCGTGCTCGACTGCCCCAGCGTTGGCGCCACTGAAACCATTCTGATGGCAGCGGTTCTGGCCGATGGGGTCTCCACCATCGAAAACGCTGCTCAGGAACCTGAAGTGCAGGACCTGGCCAACTTGCTCAACAGCATGGGAGCCCAGGTCAGCGGCGCTGGCGGCCCGGTGATCACCGTTAAAGGAGTGGAGCGTCTCCATGGTTGCAACAACTATGCGGTGATCCCGGATCGCATCGAAGCCGGAACTTTCCTGATGGCGGCAGCAATCACGCGCTCACCACTGGTGGTGGAGCCAGTCATTCCCGAGCACCTCAGCGCTGTGATCCAAAAACTTCGGGATTGCGGCTGCTCCATCGACATCAATGGGAGGGCCGTAACTATCACCCCGGGCGAGATCACAGCCGTGGACATCACTACCCAACCTTTTCCAGGGTTCCCAACCGATCTTCAGGCACCTTTCATGGCCCTGATGTGTACCGCGAAGGGCACCAGTGTGATCAGCGAAAAGATCTACGAAAACCGGCTGCAGCATGTGGCCGAACTGCAGCGCATGGGGGCATCCATTCGTCTCAAGGGCAGCACAGCCATTGTTGAAGGCGTGGCTCAGCTGAGCGCAGCTCCAGTCACCGGCACCGACCTTCGTGCAGCAGCTGCCATGGTGCTGGCTGGCCTCTCTGCCAAAGGAATCACCGAAGTGGCTGGTCTGAAGCACCTCGATCGAGGCTACGACGACCTCGAAGCAAAGCTCATCGCTGCCGGCGCTGAGGTGAAGCGCAACATCCCCTGAAACGGGGCCCTTCAATCAATACAATTCCTGTGCGGGAGCCTGGCGGAATTGGTAGACGCAGCTGACTCAAAATCAGCCGGCCACTGGTCTTGGGGGTTCAAGTCCCCCGGCTCCCATCCATCCGCTGTGATGAACACCTACGGCCGTTTCCCTTTGGCGCTGGCCAAGGGGAAAGGCTGCTGGGTCAAGGACACCCAAGGGCGGCGTTACCTTGATGCAGTCGCTGGCATCGCCACCTGCACCCTGGGCCACAGCGACAGAGCCATGCAGCGGGCTCTGCGCAAGCAGCTGGGACGGCTCCAGCACGTGTCGAACCTCTATCAGATTCCGGAACAGGAAGAGCTGGCTAGCTGGTTAGTGCGCAACAGCTGTGCCGACAGCGTCTTCTTCTGCAATTCCGGAGCCGAAGCCAATGAAGCCGCGATCAAGCTGGCCCGCAAACACGGACATCAACGCCGCGGCATCGAACACCCCGTGATCCTCACGGCAGCAGCCAGCTTCCATGGCCGCACGCTCGCGGCTGTCACCGCCACCGGTCAACCCAAGTACCACAAGGGTTTTGAGCCCATGGTGACCGGGTTTGATTACTTCCCTTACAACGATCTGAAGGCTCTCGAAGCCCTGATCAACCGCTACGAAAAGGCCGGTCCCTCGATCGCAGCTGTTCTGGTTGAACCCTTGCAAGGTGAGGGTGGCGTCAACCCTGGAGACCGCGTTTTCTTCTCACGCCTGCGCGAGATCTGCACAGAGAACAACATCCTGCTGATCCTTGATGAGGTGCAGGTGGGCATGGGGCGGAGTGGCCGCCTGTGGGGCTATGAGCAGCTGGGCATCAGCCCTGACGCCTTCACCCTGGCCAAGGGCCTAGGCGGTGGCCATGCCATTGGTGCCTTACTGGTGAACGCATCCGCGGATGTGTTTGAACCAGGCGACCATGCCAGCACCTTCGGCGGCAATCCCTTCGCCTGCCGTGCGGGTTTGACGGTAGCCACCGAAATCGAACGACGAAGACTGCTAACCAACGTCACAGCCCGCGGCGAACAACTGCGCGATGGGCTCCAAGAGCTGGTGAACTGCTTCCCCGAGCACCTGCAAGGCGTGCGGGGCTGGGGCCTGCTGCAAGGCATCGTGATCCGGGAGGGCAGCAGTTGGAAGGCCCCTTCGCTGGCAAAAGCCGCCATCGACCACGGCCTACTGCTGGTGGCGGCCGGCCCCTCGGTGCTGCGCATGGTGCCCCCACTGACCATCAACACTCGCGAGGTGCGCGAACTGCTGCGCCGCCTGGCGGCAACCCTCTCCAGCGTCAGCTGAGTGGACGATCTGTCTGATCTGATTCCACGCTTCGATCTGCGTGGCATGGATCTGCAGTTGGATCGCATGCATGCGGCCCTGCACGAGCTCGACCATCCCTGTCGGACGATTCCCGCGATTCAGGTGCTGGGCACCAACGGGAAGGGTTCCATCGTCAGCTTGCTGGAATCAGCCCTCTGTGCCGCCGGCCTCCGCTGCGGGGTCACCACCTCCCCCCACCTGGTGAGCTGGTGCGAACGCATCCGGATCAAGGGAAAGCCCATTGCAGTTGAAACGCTGCGCACCCAGTTGCAGGCGCTTCAGGCCCTGAACGAACGGCATCGACTTACCCCATTTGAACTGCTCGTGACCACAGCCTTCTTGGAGTTCCAACGTCACGCCTGCGACTTGCTGGTGCTGGAGGTGGGGCTGGGAGGACGACTTGACGCAACCACGGCCCACCCATGCCGCCCTGTGGTTGCCGTCGCCAGCATTGGCCTGGACCACTGCGAGCACCTAGGGAACAGCCTCACCGCCATCGCAACCGAAAAAGCGGCAGCGATCCCGCCGCAGGCCACCGTGATCAGTTGCGTTCAAGCCCCTGAGGTGCGGGAAGTCCTGGAGACAACCTGCTTCACCCAGCAGGCCAAGCTCCACTGGGTGAAGCCCCTGGATTCAACCTGGCAACTGGGTTTGCCCGGCGCCATTCAGCGAAGCAACGCGGCTGTGGCCCTCGGTGCCTTACAAGCCCTCTCGGGCTTGGGCTGGACCTTGCCTGAAGCCGTGATCCAGAAGGGCTTTGCCACAGCTCAGTGGCCCGGCCGCCTGCAAACCGTGCATTGGGGGGACCAAAAGCTTCGCCTGGATGGAGCCCACAATCCACCGGCAGCGGTGCAGCTGGCCGAAGAACGCAGCCAGTGGATCGATGCCTCCACTGGCGTGGTGTGGATCCTTGCAATCCAGGCCCACAAGGATGCTGTCGCCATGCTCCAGACGCTGCTGCAGCCGAAGGACCAGGCTTGGATTATTCCGGTACCGAGCCACAAGAGCTGGAACCGGTCGGCCCTCCTCCAGGAGCTGCCTCAGCTCGAGCACCAGCTGCAAGAGGCCGACGGCCTCGAAACCGTACTGAACCACCTCAGCAGCAACGAATGGCCGACACCGGTGCCGATTGTTGCCGGATCGCTGTATCTGATCGGTGACCTGTTCGCTCGTGGCGTTGTAACGGCAGAGTGAGCACAGCTTGAGCGTGGACTGTGCTGAGAATCTCCTGGTTACTGGGCCTTCTCCTGCCCCTTCTGCTTATTGCAACGCCTGCCCAAGCCCTGGACACCTCAGCTGGGGTGGGGCTGCAGGACCGGGCCCTTTTCCAGGAAAAGGTGGATTACACGCTCACCAACCAGAGCAACGGCGACTTCGAGGGGCAGAACCTGGCCAACACATCCTTCGCCGGAGCTGTGGGCCGCGGAGCGAATTTCCGGGGCGCCAACCTGCATGGCGCGATCCTCACCCAAGGGGCTTTCGCCGAGGCTGATTTCCAAGGCGCTGACCTCTCCGATGCCCTGATGGATCGCGCCGACTTCGTCGCCACAGATCTACGCAATGCCGTCCTAACTGGGATCATTGCGTCGGGCAGCAGCTTCAGCAACGCTCAAATCGAAGGGGCTGATTTCACTGACGCCCTGCTCGATCGTGATGATCAACGCCGCCTTTGTGGCGAGGCCGATGGCATCAACCCCAGTACCGGAGTCGCCACCTTCGACAGTCTGGGCTGCTGATCCTCAGGAGCGCTCCTCCCAACCCCGAAGCTTGCCTGGATTGAGCAGACCGGCAGGATCAAAGCGCTGCTTGGCCGCCACCTGATCGGCATCAATGACGCCAAGGCCGCCGTCTTCCACAGTGATCACGTGGGGGTTGAACAGCACGGCACCAGCGGCCCTGCAGTCATCCATCAACCGGTTCAGCTGATCTGGTCCCTGCCAACGCACCAACGGCAGAGCAGCCAGGCGGGGACAGCCCTGCTGCCGCACAAGCTCGAGATGCCAGACAAGGGCATCACCCCAATGCTGCTTCAATGCCGCCATCGCTGGGGCCTCCGGTTGCGGCAACAGCATCTGCAGGTAGGTCCATCCCGGCTCTGAAGCCCGCACATGCAGGGTGGTGTGATTCCAGCTCAGCTCGCGCAAGCCATTGCCTCCGGAGAGATCCTCAGGGCCGAGATCCCGCAGGCTCGCGCCGGCTGACTGCACCATCCTTTGCAAGCTTTTGAGCCCATCGGGTGCGACGAGCAACAGCAGCCGGTGAGCTGAGACAGCAGGGCCACCCCAACCGGGCATCCGCGACAGCAGCGGCTGTTCCAGAAGGCTCGCCAAATGGAGATCCAAGGCCGAGGCAGCAATCCGGTGCATCAGCTCAACCGCCTGCTCCCAATGCTCGCAGTCCACACTCACCTGGTGCCAGTTGACCGCTGGTGCTGTGGCCAGGCTGAGGGCCGTGATGATGCCGTTGGTGCCGTAGGCGTGGTTCAAGGGCTCCGCATCCATCTCGCCGAGTTGATGGCGCTGGGCATCGGGGCGTAGCGGCACGATCTCCAACCCGAGCAGATGGCCTGGATCCCGCAGAAAGCCCCAACGCAGCGAACCGATGCCCCCAGACCCCCCTGCAACAAAGCCGCCAATGGTGGCGCTGCGCCAGGTGCTGGGCATCAAGCGCAGCTGGCGTCCATGCCGGCGCAACTCCTGATCCAGATCACGCATCACACAGCCAGGTTCCACGGTCACCACCCCAGTGATCGGATCAATCGAACGGATCTGCCGCAGGGCCGTGGTGAGCATCACCACGCCGCCCTGCAGAGGCACACACTGGCCGTAGTTCCCCGTCCCGGAACCCCGCAGGGTCAAGGGAACCTGATGCTCAGCGCAGGCCGAAGCCAGTCGTTCGACGGCGTCCACCGAGCGGGGGCGGAGCACCAACTCAGCACGGCAGGCCTCCAGGCGCGGCGTCAAAACGGGGGAGTACTCAAAGGCATCCCGGGAATGGCGCTGAAGGTCCCCCGGTTCCTCCAACAGCTCCAGATCCGGAACAGCGCTGAGGGCTTGACGCAGAGCTATTAAGTCTTCAGCGCGACCCATGACGTGGCGAAACACTGGTCAGGGTCTAGCGCTCGGTGACGCCTGCCAGTGGCCTTTCACGAGAATCTGACGTTGGGAAGAACACTGGATCAGATCTGACCATCCCTGGCCCTCCATGCAGATCAGATCAGCTGGAGCCCCAGCCCGCAGCACCCCATCCCACTCCAACTGCAGAATGGCGGGCGGTGCAGTGGTGAAAGGGGCAAGGCCCAAGCGCTGCCAGGGCAACAACTGGGTCAACGGCATTGATGCAGCCAGCAAGGCCAATGGATCGAAGTCTCCTCCCGGGAACCACGGGTCGGCCACGTTGTCACCCGCCACAGCCACGGGAACACCACAACGTTGCAACTGACGGATCGGGGCCTGCGGACGCTGAAGTGGTGTGGCTTCATCCGCCCGAGCCAGCAACCAGGCATTGGTGAGGGGGAGGGCAATCACGCTGAGATTTGCAGCGGCCATGCGCTCCGCCAACCGCGCAAGGCGTGGTGCCGGCAGCAGGGAAAGACTGCTGGCATGACTGCAGGTGACTGGAACCTGCACTGGTACGCGCCGCAGAGCCTTCAGGAGCTGAACCATGCCCTCCGCCGGACCATGGTCCGCTTCATCGATGTGCAAATCGACGCCGCAGTCATGGCGATCAGCCAGGCACAACAAAGCCTCCAGCTGCTCGGTGACCAGAGCCGATCCACAAGGAGGGGTCAGTACACCACCGAGGCAACCGCCACTGGCGGCCACGCAACGCGCCAGGGCATCCGCGTCAGCTGAACACCAAAATTCCAAGGGCACCAGCGCCACCAGCTGAAGATCGATGCGGCTACGCCAGCGTTGCTGCAGCGTCAGCAGTGCATCCCAGCTGGGCTCGGCGCCAGGGCCACCACTGTCGACATGGCTGCGCATGGCACGCAGCCCATTGGCGAACGCCCTCTCCATGGCGCGCTCGCCGCGTTGAAGCACGGAGGCGACGGTTCGGGTGTTGTGCTCCCGCAGGTTGGCGTCCAGGGCACCCCCATAGCTGCCGCAGAGGTTGGGATATTCATGCCAGGTGTAGGCCTTGTCCAAATGGACATGGCAGTCGACCAAGCGCGGCAGCACGATCCGAGACGGTGGCACGTGCTCGGCGGGCAGGGGCTTCAGCTCCCGCAAGCGCCCCTGATGCCAGGCAAGGCGCACCGGCGTTAGTCCTTGCTTCGCGACGTCCGGCAGGAGCGTTGAAGGGGCGAAATCCAGCAGTCCCAGGGGTGCCCAGGCCTCAAGGACACCACTCTCCGGCTGGGTCTTAAGCGACGGGGCATCCATCACTCTTCCGCACCATTGCTGGCGTCAGCGCTGAAAACCACGAAACGACCTGCCACACCAAGGCTGAGCACTTCAAAGCCAGGCAGGCGCAGACCTGGCAGCAGCTCCTTCCCTTCCATCTGGGTGGAGTACAAACTGGCCACCACCAGGTTGCTACGGGTGGTGAACTGAGCCGCCAATGCCGCCAGGGCGTCCCGCTGGGAGGCAATCAGTTCAGGGCAATTGCGTATCCAAAGACGCAGCACGATGGGCAGGGTCGGTTCATCGCACAGTTCCTTGGTGCCCAACCTGACCAGCTGGTCTCCGGCATGGTCTTGATAGTCCTCCAACGACGGATTGGACACCACCAGCGACAGCACCCCGGCCGCTGCAATCCCCCCCACCAACATCGCCAGAACATGCCGGCCTTGCGGACGCGATGAAGGGGACACCAGGCAGGCTGCAGCTCGTGTTGGTAGATTCTCACGGACGCGGCGGGCGTCGCCAAGTGGTTAAGGCAGCGGCTTGTGGCGCCGCTATTCGGGGGTTCGAATCCCCTCGCTCGCCCTTCTCAACAATCCAGTAAGGCTCCTAGGAGGGGTTCTGCACCCCAGCGGATCGGATCGGTGCAGGCCAAACCCAGCATTTGCTGGACGCGCTCGACCTCTCCTCCCGAGCCTGAGCTTCATCGAGGCGTTCGGTGTTGAGCGCGACAGCGTCCACCTTGGCAAGCTCAATGTCCCATCGGGCCCAACCCAGCTTGCCAGGGTTTCAGTGGTGGCCACACCCTTGGCTGGATCCAACCCCCAGAGCCGCCATAGCGGATGGCCAAGCCGTTGCCCATACCAGTCCCGCAAGGCTAGGTCGATGGCACAACGCGCCTGGGGACTGAGGGCGTCCAGCAAGGGCTCAAACCGTTGCGGATGGTTGGGATCCAGAGCCTCAAGTTGCGGCAAAAGCGCCAGCAGCTCCTGTTCCACAGCCTCCAGGGCAAAGGCACGGTGGCCGGTCTCAAATCCACCGGTCTCGCCGCGGCCGACCAGCCCATCACGTTCCACCCTGAGCTCCAACCGCACCACAACAGCTGTGGTGCCCCGGCTGATCGTGAGGGGCACGGCCTTGGTGAGCGAAAACCGTGTGAGAGCCCAGCCCACAGCCATCCGGCTGTCAATCTCCAAACTGACACAACACCGCTGTGACTCACACTGAGAAGGCTTGAGCCAGAGATTTGGTCGCCTCCGCCCCCCTCGCCACTGACGCCACTGCCAATCCCCAACGTGGCAGTTACTGGATCACCACGTTCGGCTGCCAGATGAACAAGGCGGATTCCGAACGGATGGCGGGAATCCTTGAGGCCATGGGCTACCAGGAGGCGTCAGCCGAACTGGATGCCGATCTGGTGCTCTACAACACCTGCACCATCAGGGACAACGCCGAACAGAAGGTTTACAGCTATCTCGGCAGACAAGCCCAGAGGAAACGCAGTAACCCCAATCTCACCCTGGTGGTGGCGGGCTGTGTGGCCCAGCAGGAGGGCGAATCACTGCTACGACGGGTGCCGGAGCTGGATCTGGTGATGGGTCCGCAACACGCCAACCGGCTTGAAACCTTGTTGCTGCAGGTGGACAGCGGTCAGCAGGTGGTCGCCACCGAAGACCACCACATCCTTGAAGACATCACCACGGCCCGCCGAGACAGCAGCATCTGCGGCTGGGTGAACGTGATTTATGGCTGCAACGAACGTTGCACCTACTGCGTGGTGCCCTCCGTGCGCGGCAAAGAACAATCACGGCTGCCCCAGGCGATCAAGCTGGAAATGGAGGGTCTTGCCGCCCAGGGCTACAAGGAAATCACCCTGCTCGGCCAGAACATTGATGCCTACGGCCGTGATCTACCGGGCATCACTCCAGAGGGCCGCCGCCAACACACCCTCACGGATTTGCTCCATCACGTACACGACGTGGAGGGCATTGAACGGATCCGTTTTGCCACCAGCCATCCGCGCTACTTCACCGAGCGGCTGATCGATGCTTGTGCCGACCTTCCCAAGCTCTGTGAACACTTCCACATTCCTTTTCAGAGCGGGGACAACGACGTGTTGCAAGCCATGGCCCGGGGCTACACCGTTGAGCGCTACCGGCGGATCATCGACCGCATCCGTGAGCGCATGCCCGATGCCTCCCTCAGTGCCGATGTGATCGTTGCCTTCCCCGGCGAAACCGATGCGCAATACCGCCGCACCCTCGATTTAATCGAAGAGATCGGCTTCGATCAGGTGAACACAGCGGCCTATTCACCTCGGCCCAATACCCCTGCAGCCAATTGGGACAACCAGCTGCCGGAGGAGGTGAAGGTGGAACGCCTGCGCGAAATCAATGCCCTGGTGGAACGCTGCGCCCGGAAGGCCAATGCCCGCTACGAGGGGCGCACTGAAGAAGTACTGGCGGAGGGCATCAATCCCAAGGACCCATCGCAGCTGATGGGACGAACCCGCACCAATCGCCTGACCTTCTTCAGCTCCACATCGGCGGATGGTCATGCCCACAAAGCCGGCGATCTCGTGCAGGTGCGCATCGATGCGGTGCGGTCCTTTTCACTCAGCGGCAGCCCCCTGCCCCACTAAGCACAACGCTGATACCTTTGGCGCTCCCACCGCTCAGGGGTCGCAGCATTCATGCCGTCCAGTCCCATCACGGTCGGGCTCGTCTTTGGAGGCCGCTCTGGAGAGCACGACGTATCTATCCGATCTGCGGCGACCGTCGTCCGAGGCCTGCGCACCGGAAACAACAGAGAGCGCTATACGGTGCAGCCGATCTACATCGACCATGATGGTCGCTGGTGGGGAACGGATCTATCCGAGGCAACCCTGGCCTCCGAAACCGCACCAGAGCTCACACCACCTCTGCCCCCCTCAGGATTCCAAGGGTTCCCAGAGGGATGTGATGCGGTTGATCTCTGGTATCCGGTGCTGCATGGTCCTAATGGAGAGGACGGAACCATTCAGGGGTTGTTCCAGCTGACCGGCAAACCCTTCGTAGGCACCGGCGTGCTCGGCTCAGCCGTCAGCATGGACAAGCAGGCGATGAAATCTGCCTTCTCCAGCGCCGGGCTGTCACAGGTGCCCTATGTGGCCCTTCGCGCGTCCGAACTCGAAGACGCCAAGAGCCGATCGGCACTCTTGGATCGGATTGAACGCGAACTGAATTACCCCTGCTTTGTGAAGCCCGCCAATCTCGGCTCGTCGGTGGGCATCAGCAAGGTGCGTTCCCGCCACGAACTGGAAGCAGGCCTCAACCAGGCAGCAGCGCTCGATCCAAGGCTGGTAGTGGAGCAGGGCGTCAACGCTAGAGAGGTGGAATGCGCCGTCCTGGGGGGACGCATGCTCGAAGCGTCGGTGATCGGTGAGGTTCGTTTTGATGCGGACTGGTACGACTACGAGACGAAATACACCGCAGGGCGCAGCACCACGTTGATTCCAGCTCCCCTATCTGATGAAGTGGCTGACCGGATCCGCGCCCAGGCCTTCCAGGCCTGCTCTGCCGTGGGCGTCAACGGCATGGGACGTGTGGATTTCTTCTACGACGACGTCAACGATCAGCTCTGGATCAACGAAATCAACACCCTGCCTGGTTTCACGGCCCAGAGCATGTTCCCGATGCTCTGGGCGGCCAGCGGCGTAACACTCGAACAGTTGGTGCACAAACTGATCCAAACCGCAGGAGAATGAGCACAGCGTCCTTCGCCTAACCCATGAGCCACGGACTGCTCTGGTTTCCTTTGTTGCTGGCCTTTGTGCTGCTGGCGTCGCTCGGATGGCTGGAACGACGGCGCCAAAACCTGTTTCGTACCTGGGCCGAAGGCTCCGAACTCGCCAAGCTCGACGGTTGTGGTGGTGCCCGTCTTAAAAACGGTGAATTGCAATGGAGCAGCTTCGAAGCGGGCTGTTTTCAGGATCAGGGCTCGTTTGATGTCTGCAGGCTTGAGCTTGTGGAACTGATGTCGCTGGCATCCGGTGATGCGCCGCTCACCGATGAATCCCAGGGGCGTTGTCGGCTGCGCCTCATCGGTAAGGACCTGCAGATGGATGTGCCCTTCTCTGATGCCGACCGCGCGCGCAGCTGGGGTGAGCAGCTGATGGCACGGGCCAGATGCGACCTGTGAGCCGGGTCTCGACCAACAACAAACCCTCCCAACGGCCGGTTTCCGCTCAGGTCGCCCGGCGCCGGGACTTCCGCCGGCAGCGCCGCCAGACCCTATTGCTTCAGCTCTGGCGGTTCGCGGCCTTGCTGCTTCTCAGTGGAGGATTCAGTTGGACCCTGTTGCGCCATGGCTGGACGCTGCGGAGCCCTGAGGCGATCATCCTGACCGGCGATGCTGCCCTTGAGACCAATGAGGTCATCGAGGCCGCCAAGCTGCGCTTTCCCTCACCTCTCCTGGAGGTCAGTCCCAGGGCTCTTGAACAAGAACTCTTGAAGGTCTTACCGGTTCGCAGCGCTCAGGTGCAGCGCCGAATGCTGCCTGCTCGCCTAATCATCAGCCTGAAGCCCGAGATTCCCGTCGCAAAGGCGGTGCGTCAGGGGCCTGCTGGACGGGAACGGGGACTGCTGAACGCCGCAGGAGAGTGGATCACACTGAGCGACGCACTACCAGAACCGCTCACGAACATCGTTGTGCGCGGTTGGAACGACCAGCAGCGCGCTCAGATCGCTGCACTGCTGCAACAACAGGATCGGTTCGAGGGGAGGCTGAAAGCCATCGTGCTTCACCCTGACGGCAATGTCAGTCTGATCACCACCGAACTGGGCGAGATTGATCTGGGTGGCGAACCAGCCCTTCTAAACGCCCAAATCGAGACGATCGTCCACCTCAACAAGACGTTGCCTAAGTACCTGCGCCAGGCCCATCAGAGCAGCCTTGATCTCAGCAATCCGGACCGACCGGAACTGCAACTGCCGGCTCCACCCACGCCCAAAAAGGTCAAAACTCAACCCTGAATCCAAAGGATTAAAAATCTGGAGACCACAACCTCAGTTCCTGGTTTGTGATCTGTTGAAGCCGAGACCAGGCTTCAGGGACATAATGCATCTCAACCACACGGTTCTGCCTCGACGATGGAGATGGTGAGCGGCTCAGGGTCTTACACGGCAGCGGGAATCCAGCCCAGCCAATCCGCCCGCATCGAGGTCATCGGCGTTGGCGGCGGTGGCAGCAATGCCGTCAACCGCATGATCCTCAGTGACCTTGAGGGGGTTGGCTATCGCGTTCTCAACACCGATGCGCAGGCCCTAATTCAATCGCAAGCCCAGCAACGCCTGCAGCTGGGGCAGACCCTGACCCGCGGGCTTGGCGCCGGCGGCAATCCGACCATCGGCCAGAAAGCAGCCGAGGAATCCCGTACTGATTTGCACGATGCACTGCAGGGCTCCGATCTTGTGTTCATTGCCGCTGGCATGGGTGGTGGAACGGGTACTGGTGCTGCTCCAGTGGTGGCCGAAGTCGCCCGTGAAGTCGGTGCTCTTACCGTCGGAATCGTGACCAAGCCGTTCAGCTTTGAGGGCCGTCGTCGCATGCGTCAGGCCGACGAAGGCATCGCTCGTTTGGCGGAACATGTGGACACGCTGATCGTGATCCCCAACGACCGCCTGCGTGATGCCATCGGCGGAGCTCCTCTTCAGGAAGCTTTCCGCAGTGCGGACGACGTCCTGCGCATGGGCGTCAAAGGCATCAGTGACATCATCACCTGCCCAGGCCTGGTGAACGTTGACTTTGCGGACGTTCGTTCCGTGATGACAGAAGCGGGAACGGCACTGCTGGGCATCGGAATCGGTTCCGGTCGCTCCCGAGCCGTGGAAGCAGCACAGGCTGCGATCGCCAGCCCACTGCTGGAAACCGAGCGGATCGATGGCGCGAAGGGCTGTGTGATCAACATCAGCGGCGGCAAGGACATGACCCTGGAGGACATGACCACTGCTTCCGAGGTTATCTACGACGTCGTCGACCCGGAAGCAAACATCATTGTGGGCGCTGTAGTGGATGAGGCGCTCGAAGGCGAAATTCACGTCACGGTGATCGCCACAGGATTCGAAAACAAGCAGCCCTACCGCAGCGAGCGCAGCCGCTCTGTGCCAGGAATGTTGACTCGTGGGGAACCTGAAGAGAACGGCGCCCGCATTCCTGAATTCCTGCGTCGTCGTCAACAACAGGACAACGGCACGGTATGAGAACACTGTCAGGCCTTCTGGTCTGACGGCTGCTTCGAAGGTGGTGACCCGGAACCCACGCCTGCCCTGAGCATCCCGTGTGGCTGCTCCCTTCCGGTTCTGACCAGATTTGGGCGTCAGAGCCGCATAGGCCCGAATCGGCTAAATGCTAGCAATGAGCCCTCGAGGGGTTCTGAAGCTGCATGCGTCCTTCTGATCTGACCTACTTCAAGCAGAAGGGCAAACCCATCGCCGTGCTCACCGCTTGGGACAGCCTCTCTGCGGCCCTGGCAGAAGCCGCCGGTGCCGATGTGCTGCTTATCGGTGATTCACTGGCGATGGTGGCGCTGGGCCATGCCACAACCCTGCCGGTGAGCCTGGACCAGATGCTCCATCACACCCAGGCGGTGGCACGGGGATTGACGACCCTGCCCGCCAATCAGCCCCTGTTGGTCTGCGACCTGCCCTTTCTTAGCTACCAGTGCGGTGAAGACCTCGCCGTGGCGGCTGCAGGACGCCTGCTGAAGGAGTCAAGTGCTGCAGCGGTGAAATTGGAGGGAGCGGAACCGGAAGTCGTTGCTGTGATCGACCGTCTGGTGCGGATGGGCATTCCTGTGATGGGGCACCTGGGCCTCACCCCCCAGGCCGTGCATCGTTTGGGTTACCGCCGTCAGGCGACGGATGCCATCAGCCAAGAACGCCTGATCGAGCAGGCGTGCGCCCTTGAGCAGAAGGGCTGCTTCTCCTTGGTGCTGGAACATGTTCCATCGGAGCTGGCGTGCCGGGTGCAGCAGGCCCTAACCATCCCGGTGATCGGCATCGGTGCAGGTGACGGCTGCGACGGCCAGGTGCGCGTCACGGCAGACCTGCTGGGGCTCACTGCCAAACAACCTCCCTTCAGCCCAGCGCTCGTGGATGGCCGCCGATTGTTTATCGACGCGTTGAAGGGTTGGGTCAATCAGACCCGGAACCACACTCCCCCCACCAAAGGTGAGAACACCCAAACCGATTAGAACTTGAATCACAGCCCTAAAAGCGCCACAGGGCTGTCTGTGATGCGAAGCCTGGAAAGGAATGGCTGGGTTTCGAGAGACGACAACGGTCATCCGTACCTCCGTCGTCTGCTCTCGATTTTTAGGCTCCGCACGTCTGAATGCAGAGCTGCAACCAGACCGTTGGACGATCTCCGGTTCTGAGGGGTTCCGGAGATTTTTTATTTGCTTCCCTATGGATCAAGCTGAGATCAACAACTGGACATCCATCGCCGAGAGCATGGAGGCCAAGGGCGACACCGAGAGCTGGTTTTACCTTCGTGCACGTGCAATTTCTGATGGGAAGCCTGATCCCATGCCCAACATCTCAGAGTTGTTGGCTGACCCTGCTTCATCTGATCTTTCAAGACAGTTGTGAGCAATATTCGAGCTTTGGCTCGACTGTCTCAAGCGTTTAGGGAGACGCGGGCGAGGGAACCCGCGAACATTCCGTCTCCCAAGCGTTTGCAGTGGTGCTAGCGCCTTAGCCATCCTCACAGCCAACTTGAGAAGATCTGGCTAAGCATTAATGCCTAATTAGATGCAACTGATACCTGGCGACGGCCCATTCGTCAGCGATGATGAACCTGAAGGCAGTGGTGCCTTCAATGCGTCGTTTGGGGGTGGGCTGAGGGGCCTACCTCTTTTTTTTGGGATTTCGGGCGAATTCATTCACATTTCTGAACCAGCCAGCCATACAGATCGCAAGGTCGTTGCAGTCCGAGCTAAACGCAACAGCAACCGCTGATCAATCAGATCGCTTGATGTGACTGGCTTTGGCCTTCTAAAGCCTCTTCCCACCACATAATCACCTCAATCAGCACCTGATTACTGAGGGCCATGCCCTCGGGGTCGGTGAGGCACCAACGGCCTGCTCGCTGCTGCAGCCATCCACGCTCAACGAACGGCTGCCATCGGCGCACCAGGGCATCGGCATCAAGACCTTGAAGGGTCACTCCTTCTCGGCGCCGCAGACCCACCAGCAATTGATCATCCAATGGGAGACCAGCCTCCGCGATGGATTCCTCAGTAGGGCTCTCCAGCCATGCCGCATAGGCAGCGCGGGTGCGGGGTCGCGCCAAGCGCACCCCCCAGGGTGCTGATGTCGCTCCCATGCCAAATCCCCACCAACCGGCACCGCTCCAATACACCCGGTTGTGACGAGAGGCATGGCCCGGACGGGCATGGTTTGAAATCTCGTAACGGCTGAGGCCAGCAGCCGCCAACCGTTGCGATGTTCGCCCCATCAGCGCCACGGCAAGGTCGTCCTCCGGCAGCTTCAACAGACCAAGCGAGCGTTGGCGATCAAACACCGTGCCGGGTTCCACCGAAAGGTCGTAGATCGAGAGATGGGGGGCCTGACTAGCAAGGGCCTGATCCAACTGCGCATCCCACCCAGCCAGGGTCTGGCCCGGGAGGTTCTGGATGAGATCGAGACTCCAGGAGCGGAGCGCGCCATCGCGCCAGGCCTGAACCAACCAGTCAATCGCCGCATGGAGGTCGGTGTGGCGGTGCCGACGCCCCAGCTGTTCGAGCACCGCATCATCAAAGCTCTGGCCCCCGAGGCTGATGCGATTCACTCCATGGGCCAGTACGGAGGCCAATTGCGCGGAATCAAAGGTGGCCGGATCCATCTCCAGGGTGATTTCCGCACCCGGTTGAATACCAAATTTTTCTGCCAAGGCATCGAGCAGTGATCCGATCTGATCAGGGCACAACAGCGATGGCGTTCCCCCGCCGATATAGACCGTGGATAAGGGCGGACCGCTTGGGGCAGAAGCGATTTCCCGATCCAGCAGGCTCAGGTACTCACGGATCGAGCGACTGCCAGGCCCATGGTCAGCCCGGGCTTGGTCCCCTAGCGGAACAACGGCGAAATCACAGTAGTAACAGCGCCGGTGGCAGAAGGGAATGTGGAGGTAGGCGCTGCGAGGTGGGATGGGATAAGGCATGCTTTTGGCATCCGGATCGAGCTGCCACGACCTGAACCCATGGTGGATCCGCTCATCCTGCTTCTGTTTGTGGTTTCCGGTGCAGCTGCCGGTTGGATGGGGATTCACTTGCTGCCCGATGGGCTGGTGAGTGCAAACACAAATGCTGAACAGTTACGTCTTCAGCTCAGCGGAGCTGGCGGTGGCGTTGGCTTGATCGCAGGCCTGGTGTTCAAAAAGCTGCGGGTGCGCCTAATGCAACAGGTGCGCACCATGCCCACCGATCTACTGGTGAGCCGTGCTGTCGGCCTGATCCTGGGACTGCTGGTGGCCAACCTGCTACTGCTGCCCGTTCTGCTGCTTCCCTTCTCCGGGGGAATTGTTCTGCTCAAACCCCTTCTGGCGGTGGTGAGCAACGTCTTTTTCGGAATTCTGGGAAGCAACCTGGCAGAAGTTCACGGCCGCACGCTGCTGCGCCTGTTCAATCCCGCCAGCACTGAGGCGCTGCTGGTGGCCGATGGGGTGCTGACCCCCGCCACAGCCAAGATTCTGGACACCAGCGTGATCATCGATGGCCGGATCCGAGGCATGCTCGCCTGCGGCTTACTGGAAGGGCAGGTGATCGTTGCCGAATCGGTGATCGATGAGATGCAACAGCTGTCGGACTCCACCAACATCGAAAAGCGAGCAAAGGGCCGACGTGGCCTGAAGCTGCTGAAGGATCTGCGGGAAACCTACGGGCGGCGGTTGGTGATCAACAGCACGCGTTACGACGGCAAGGGAACGGACGACCGACTGCTGCAGCTTGCGTCTGACACCGGTGGCACGCTGGTGACCGCAGACTTCAACCTGGCGCAGGTGGCCCAGGTCAAAGACCTGAAGGTGATGAATCTGAGTGAGCTGGTGATCGCTTTGCGGCCTGAAGTGCAACCCGGCGACGAACTCAAACTCAAGATCGTGCGTGAAGGCAAGGAGGAAAGCCAGGGGGTCGGCTACCTCGACGACGGAACGATGGTGGTGGTCAACGAGGCGAAATCGCTGATCGGCCAACGCAAACCTGTGGTGGTGACCGGTGCCCTGCAAACCCCAACCGGGCGCATGGTGTTTGCACGGTTGGACGAGAAGGATGCATCAACCGACACCAAGCCTGCAACGAAATCGAAAAGTCAGGGGAAACCGGCCAAAACCAGCAACCGCAAGCCCGCTGACCCCGGCTAGGCTCGCCCCACTGCGATGGTGGAGATGACAACTTCGGCCCCGTACTACGGCGACAGTGCCGTGATGCGCACACCACCTCCCGACCTTCCCTCACTCCTGCTCAAGGAGCGGATCGTCTATCTGGGCTTGCCCCTGTTCTCTGACGACGACGCCAAGCGTCAGATGGGCATCGACGTGACTGAGCTGATCATTGCTCAGCTTCTTTATCTGGAATTCGACAACCCAGAAAAGCCGATTTACTTCTACATCAACTCCACAGGCACGAGCTGGTACTCGGGTGAAGCGATCGGCTTCGAGACCGAAGCCTTCGCCATTTGCGACACCCTCCGCTATGTGAAGCCCCCGGTGCACACCATCTGTATCGGCCAGGCCATGGGTACCGCCGCTGTGATCCTTTCCGCAGGAACGAAAGGTCAACGAGCCGCTCTCCCCAACTCTTCCATCGTTCTGCACCAGCCCCGCAGCGGTGCCCGCGGCCAGGCGACGGACATACAAATCCGGGCCAAAGAAGTGCTTCACAACAAGCAAGCGATGCTTGAAATCCTTTCCACCAACACAGGACGGTCTGTGGAAGAGCTCAGCAAAGATTCCGACCGGATGAGCTACTTGACTCCCCAGCAAGCCGTTGAGTACGGACTCATCGACCGAGTGCTCAGTAGCCGCAAAGACCTTCCTGGCAATCCCCCCGTCTGATCCACGGCATCAGATCCAACCCTTCTCCACTTCTTACATCCACGTTCTGAACAATGCCGATCGGTACCCCCAGCGTTCCCTACCGCCTGCCTGGCAGCCAGATGGAGCGCTGGGTCGACATCTACACCCGTCTCGGGGTGGAACGGATTCTCTTCCTCGGCTCTGAGGTCAATGACGGCATCGCCAACAGCCTGGTGGCCCAGATGCTGTATCTCGACTCGGAAGACAGCAGCAAGCCGATTTACCTATACATCAACTCCCCAGGTGGCTCTGTCACGGCGGGCCTAGCGATCTACGACACCATCCAGTACGTCAAAAGCGAGGTGGTCACCATCTGCGTTGGCCTCGCCGCATCCATGGGTGCCTTCCTCTTAGCCGCTGGCACCAAGGGGAAACGAGTCGCCCTGCCCCACAGTCGAATCATGATCCACCAGCCCCTCGGCGGCACCAGCCGTCGCCAGGCCAGTGATATCGAAATCGAGGCACGGGAGATCCTGCGAATGAAGGAGATGCTCAACCGCTCCCTGTCCGATATGAGTGGCCAGAGTTTCGAGAAGATCGAGAAGGACACCGACCGGGACTACTTCCTCAGTGCCGAAGAAGCCAAGGAATACGGCCTGATCGACCGTGTCATCTCCCATCCGAACGAGGCCTGAACCGAACGGGGCAGGCCACTGCGTAAGCTCGTCGACTGCAGTGTTCCGCAAGCCCGCCCCGGATGGCCCAGCTCTTCTACGACTCCGACGCCGATCTCGGTCTGCTGAATGGCAAGACCGTGGCCATCATTGGTTATGGCTCCCAGGGTCATGCCCACGCTCTGAACCTGAAGGATTCAGGTGTGAACGTGGTGGTGGGCCTCTACGACGGCAGCCGCTCAGCGGAGAAGGCCAAGGCCGATGGTCTTGAAGTGCTGAGCGTGGCCGATGCATCGGCCAAGGCTGACTGGATCATGGTCTTGCTACCCGACGAATTCCAAAAGGACGTCTACGAGAAAGAAATCGCACCTCACCTGAGTGCAGGCAAGGTTCTCAGCTTCGCCCACGGCTTCAACATCCGCTTCGAACTGATCAAGCCCCCCGCTGATGTGGATGTGGTGATGATCGCCCCGAAGGGCCCAGGCCACACCGTGCGTTGGGAATATCAGAACGGCCAGGGCGTGCCCGCCTTGTTCGCCATCGAACAGGACGCCTCCGGCAATGCACGCGGCATGGCCATGGCCTACGCCAAGGGAATCGGCGGTACCCGTGCCGGCATCCTGGAGACAAACTTCAAAGAGGAGACCGAAACCGATCTGTTCGGTGAGCAGGCTGTGCTGTGTGGCGGTCTGTCAGAGCTCGTGAAGGCTGGTTTCGAGACACTGGTGGAAGCGGGTTACCAGCCCGAACTTGCCTACTTCGAGTGCATGCACGAGGTGAAGCTGATTGTGGATCTGATGGTGAAAGGAGGACTGACCTCCATGCGCGATTCGATCTCCAATACCGCGGAGTACGGCGATTACGTCAGCGGCCCCCGTCTGATCACCGCCGACACCAAGGCCGAGATGAAGCGTGTTCTGGCTGACATCCAGGACGGCACATTCGCCAGAAACTTCGTGGCCGAATGCGAAGCCGG
Organism: Synechococcus sp. MU1642; assembly: GCF_020514115.1. GTDB lineage: Bacteria > Cyanobacteriota > Cyanobacteriia > PCC-6307 > Cyanobiaceae > Parasynechococcus. Next base: position 48,745 of record NZ_VTKZ01000004.1, on the reverse strand, counting down.
CAAGCCCGAAATGAAGAAGGTGCGCGATCGTGACTCTCAGCATCCGATCGAGAAAGTGGGTAAAGGCCTGCGCTCGATGTTCAGCTGGCTGAAGGACGTCTGATCCAGCGCAAGCGCTCAACACCCGGTGGGATCAAACACCATCACTCACCGCACCCCCCGCTCTGTTGCCCGAACGGTGCAGAGCGGGGCTTTTTGTTGGTTCCTGATCATGCCCCTCCCATGACCTCAGAAACGGTGGGAAGCCTGCTGGTGCTTGGGGCAGCACTGCTGGATCAGTTGATCGGTGACCCGCGTCGGATGCTCCACCCCGTGGTGGTAATGGGGTGGAGCATCCGGCAGTTGCGGCATTGGATCGAGCCATGGACGGGTGACCATCCGATGAAGCTACGGATTGGGGGAGGCCTGATCACCCTGATCCTGGTGCTTGGCAGCGTCCTGACGGGCTGGTGCCTAGAGCGGCTGCTGTGGCTTCCCTCCCCATGGCAGTGGATTTCCATCCCCGTTCTGGCTCTGAGCCTCGCCAGCACCCTGGCGGCCCGCAGCCTGAGGGACAGCGTGCTGGCGGTGTTGAATGATTTGCCATCAGCGGAGGCAGGAAACCTCGAGCCGGCCCGCAGGAACTTGAGCTGGATCGTCGGACGAGACGTTCAGAGCTTGGATCGAGAAGGACTGCTCAGGGCCACAGCCGAAACCGCTTCGGAAAATGCAGTGGATGGCGTATTCGCTCCTCTGTTCTGGATGGGGATCGGTGCGCTGCTCTGGATGGTCATGGCCTCTGGCCCTGGCCCCCTGGCCCTGGCCTGGGGCTTCAAGGCCAGCAGCACGCTGGATTCCATGCTCGGGTACCGCACCGGTCGTCTGCGCTGGTTAGGAACAGCCGGAGCACGCCTCGATGATCTGCTCACCTGGCTGCCCTGTCGTCTGGTCATGCTGACGCTGCCCCTGGTCTGCCCTCCCTGGACGCAGTGGGCGCGACGGGTGCAAGCTGCAGAACGGGATGGGTCAGCAGATCCATCCCCCAATGCAGGGCGTTCGGAAGCGATCTACGCACACTGCATCGGGATCCAACTCGGCGGCGAAAACAGGTATGGAGAGCGCTTGGTTCAGAAACCGGTGCTTGGGGCTGGCCAACCAACCGCAAACGTGGCTTCGGTCAGAGCTGTTCTGAAGGCATCAAGCCGGCTGGAGATCGTCTGGCTCAGTACTCTTGGGATCATCCAATGGGCAATCACCCGTTGAACACGAATCAGTAAGCTCCCCGGTCCATCGGGAGGAGCAACACACCAAACGTGCGAAGGATGATCGCAAAATCCAGGCCGAACGAACGACCACGGGCGTAGGCCAGGTCGAGCTTGACACGTTTTTTGTAGCTCAAGTTGTTCCTGCCACTCACTTGCCAGAGTCCAGTCAAACCGGGTCGCACTGAAGCAACTTCGTCCATGTAAGGGCCGTAGCGAACGAGTTCTTTGTCAACGATCGGGCGTGGACCGACAACACTCATCTCCCCGCGGAGAACGTTCAGAAACTGCGGTAGTTCATCAAGGCTCGAGCGGCGGAGGAAACGGCCAACAGGAGTGATCCGAGGATCACGCTTGAGCTTGAAGTCACGCTCGAACTCAGCGCGCAGCGAGGGATCGGCTTCAAGCACACGCGCCAGTACGGCATCCGCCTCGGCCCGCATGGTGCGGAACTTAATGCAGCCAAAACGTTGGTAGCTCCGGCCCACCCGACGCTGGACGTAGAACACAGGTCCCGGCGAACTGAGCTTCACCAATCCCGCCAGAAGCAAAAGCACCGGTGAACCGATGCTGAGTACGGCGAGAGAAAAAACAATGTCTCCTGTGCGCTTGAATGCACGACCCCATCTGTTCTGATGCCGAATCAGAGTGCCGGTCGAGAGAACCGAGGGCGGGGCTGAGATCAGCGCAAGGTGTGGCTTGTACTTGCCACGGCGAGCTGCACGCCCTGCGGTCTCAATCAAGGATGGCCGAGAGGCCGAGGTCAAAGGCTCAACCTGGGTCTCACCACACTCAACGTCACAGGCGGAGCCCTTTCATCTCCGCAGGGTCACTCGCTGCAACGGCACAGCCCCGTTGATGAGTGCTCCAGGCCATACGCAGTGCCGATTCAAAGCGAGCCGCGAAAGCTTCCGCCCGAAAGCGCTTGGCCCACGCACGGATGGATTCCGAATCCAGAGAACGCCAAATCCGTTCTTGTTCAAACCACTCCACGGCCTGCACCAGCGACTCGACGCTCTGGTCCGGGAACAGAACCCCGGAAGGCTCCTTGAGTTCGGCGGACGCACAACGCACCGTGTCCAACAAACCGCCCCGCCCCAACCCAATCACCGGCGCTCCGGCCGCCATCGCTTCCACCGGAGCAATGCCGAACTCCTCCAGGCCGGCTACACAAATGCCCGACAACGGGCCATGAGCTCTTCCACCTGCTGCTGGGACTGACGCCCGAGCAAGGTGACGGTGGGGCCACCAGCCAGAACTTCTAATGGTGTCCCCTCTCAGGGCCATCGCCAACCACCAGCAGGGGAAGACCAAGACAGTTGAAGGCTTCCACCACAAGATCCACCCGCTTGCAAGGGACTAAACGGCACCGGCAGAGGTAGACGTCGTCTCGATCGGCGTCACAACAAAAGCGCTCCAATTCCACGGGGGGTGGTGGATAGATCACGCTGGCCTCCCGCCCCCAGTATTTGCGGATTCGACGCGCCGTGAAACGGGAGTTGGCGATGAGGTGATCCACCCGCTGAGCACTGAGTTGGTCCCATTGCCGCAGAGCATGCAACTGCCAGCGAATCAAAGGGCCCAGAACACTCCGAGCGAGCGCCGAACGCTGCAGATATGCGTGCATCTGATCCCAGGCGTAACGCACGGGTGTGTGCATGCAATTGACGCGCAGCTGATCCGGAGCCGTCAACACTCCCTCGGCCACCAGGTGGCTGCTGCTGATAGCCAGCTCAGCAGCGCGGAGATCGATCTGTTCGATCGCAAAGGGGAACAGCGGAGATACTGCTGCACATGGCTGCGACCCAACGCAGGCGCTGAATCGGGCTGGTGAGGACAGGTGGTCCGTACGACCAACTACCGGGCTGTGGAGATTCGGCGTCAATGAGGGCCGCCATCTACGGCTCACATCCAAGGCTGCGCAGCAGGGAATCAACCTCTTGAACAACCTGCTCTGCACCACAGACAGAACGAGGCGGTGAGCACTCATGAACCAGAGCGATGCGCTATGGGAGGTGATCCGAAGCCAAGGACATTCCTATGGAATCAAGCGAACGCTACGAAGTCTCTCAGCTCATTGCAGGAGCAGGCCAAGATCACGATGCTGGTGCACATGTCCAGTACGAACCTCACCATCAACATCCTCCTGGAGGAGGCGTTGAATGAACCGGACATCGGCACAACGAGCCGATTCCGTTGGCATGCCACAGCGGTGGGTATTGCGGCACTTTGGATTAACAGCGCTCCGCCATCAACACCGCCCTTTGAGGACGCACTAAAAGAAGGGCTCAATGTGGGGCTCGACCTCAGCCGAGAGGAACGGGAGTTCCATCAGGTGGAACAAGGACTGGTGCTTTTGTTCCACTCCTGAAAGGATCAAGAGAGGTTGCTAAAAAATTAGACGGGAACCCACGCCATAGTTCTCTAATAATGCATATTCAAATGAAACATCTCCTGCATGCAAGATCGCAGCCAACGACTGGACAAGGGACGAAATGAGGATGAGCAATAAGGACAACGGGCTCGCCACGTGATTGTGATTGCAGGCGCATCACGATGCGTTCACCTTGAACGTGCTGGAGCGACTGGGCTGTGATCCGAATCAACTCCTGAAACGCTCCATAGTTGAACGAATGAAGTGGCTGATGGATCCAGTCAACTTCAAAAAAACGAAAAACATGGAAGCCGAAACACTGCCTGCTGCTTCATATCGATCTGACGAGCATCAATCACAACACCAATTCGAAGATGCTGCGGCAGATTTCAAAGCGAACCAAGCAGCTCGACATGATCACCCTGACACCTCGCCGAAAGAATGGCGACAACGCATTTTTGATCTCCTCCATACTGAGAATGAACCATCAATGAGAGCAGCGCTGATTGCCCTTTAAGCAAAAGCCAGCAGAAAAATCTCAAAATTCCTGCATTACAGAGAATACAAAAATGGTTGCTGAAAACAAAAAATCATGGTGCGCAGGCTGCTGCACGATCAACACATTTGATCAGTCTTTCTTGAAATCGATACCTCCTTCTCAAGAAGTTCTGAGCGGGAGTGAGTTCAATATTGTTCAATAGCTCGGCTTTCATTCAATAACGGAGAGGGTGGAAGACGATTTCACTCCCTGACGCACCTCAGCGAACGGCTACGAACGATTTTTCCGAAATCGTCGGAATTTCCTACACCATTTCCTACACCAAAAGGATGCGGCAGGTCACGAACGCCGGCGAACGACCCTCATTGAGTTATCTGGATGCCATCTGGTCTTCCATCCACTTGATGACCTCCTGCTCGTTCCAGACCACTGAACGGGAACCCAACTGGATCTGCTTGGGGAAGGTTCCGTCCTTCATGCGGGCGTAGATGAAGGTCTTGCCCATACCCGTCATCTCAAGCACCTCTGCAAGCCGCAAGAAACGGGGAAGAGCTCTATTGCCTGATGGCATTGCGAATGAAAGAAGAGCCCTGATGACAGAGCTCTTCTTTCAAGTCAGCCAGAGCCCAGTAGCTGTTCGTAGCCCTGTTTTGCCTTACGCCTGCAAAGAGGGAACGGTGTTGCTGCCCCAGTAGCTCCACATCTGGTTGTTCATCGCTGCTGTTGAACCATCACCACTGGTCATTTGGGTGAGCTGCCCAATGCTCAAGTTGCCGCCGGTATAAACCGCTTCCAGGGTGCCTTTGGCATAGATGCCAATGCCGGAGACACCTCTGGCGGTGACGTTCTCTTTAAAGGAGAGGTCCTGGGAGAAGACACCAATGATCTTGATTTGGTCTTTGGCATCCAGTCCCTCGATGAAGTCGGCTTTCTCGCCGTTGGGGCTGTTGCCTGAGGTGCCGTACCACCAATTGTTGAGGTGTTGATCGGACTTAATCGCGATCAGGTCTGTGGAGCCATCGCGTTGGTCTTTGTAGGTGTTCCAGCCGAAGTCTCCGTGCAGTTCATCAGAGCCAGCACCACCGGTGATGATGTCGCGCCCGTTGCCGCCGTGGATCAGGTCATCACCATCACCGCCATCCATGACGTCCCAACCGGCAAGACCCCTGAGGGTCTCACCACCTGAGCTGCCATTGAGGACAGAGCCTTTGGGCACTCCGTCCCAGGCGCTCTTGTTGATCTGCTTGCCCTGGATCAGTTCACCGCCACCTTGTTTGGCTTGAACAACGCGGTTGATCTGGACCTTGTCGCTCCAGGTCTTCTCAACCACGTCCATCAGCTTGGTGTCATTGACGTCCTGGGATAAGGCGCTGATGGGCGTGGAGTCAGAGAACCACTGACCAACGATGTCTCTGGCTTTAACGGTTTGATCAACGCGGTAGATGTTCCAACTGCTGAGTTTGTTGTTGGAATTGACGGTGTTGTTCTTGTTGTTGGAGTTGATGGTTGTCGTTGTGTTGTTGGAGCCGACCGTGGTGTTGTTGGAGTTGAAGTAGTTGTAGGTGATGTTGGTTTTATTGGTCGTGTTGTTCACGACGGCTTGATCGTCATCCTCGATCGTGACGGTGGCAGCCTTGGTGTTGAACTGCGCGAGATCATCGGAGGATGCGATTTTGACCTTGAAGGTCTCATCCGATTCAACGGCAGAGTCTTCTTTGGTGGCGATGGATAGTTTCTTGCTTTTAACACCAGCACCAAAGCGAATGGTCTTGTCTTTGAGCTGGGTGTAATCAGAGCCGCTTTTGGCGGTGCCATTGACGGTGTTGACGGTCAGATCGATCGCAGCAGATGTATTGCCTTTACGTGTGATCAAAATCTGAGCGGTATCACCTTCCCAGACGTTTGTGCCGTCGATTGAGAAGGTCGATTCGGCAGGAGCGGTAGAGTCGATTATGAAAACTCGCGCCGAGTGATCGGATAACCAACTATAACTAGTATCCCAATTGTTTTCTAACTTCGTGTAGTTGGAGTCATCTATTCTACCAATCCAAGCATCAAGAAACTCCGGCATCTCTTCGAGTCCATCCTCAAGAGCTTCTATAATGAAAGATTTTTGCGTTTCTCCTGGAGAAAAAATGAGTTCAAGTCCCCCTTCTGCGGGTGACAAATAATCTATACCAGTCCTGGCAGTTTCCATAGGAAAATGAGCCTCAGTAAAAACCTCGACTGTTGCTTTACGACTGGTGTCTCCGCTTCTATATATTTTCATTTTACCTTCCTGCCCTTCTTCAATCGTGCCTGTATGAAGCTGAAAAGTTGATTTAGCGGGCGTGAGGGAAGTGTCATTGATGGTGACGGTAGCAGTGTCACCAACCTGAGTGGTTCTTGCCCAATCACTAAAGAGCTTGATCTCTAAGGTTTCTGACTTTTCTGTTTTCGTATCAGCAGCGAGGGTGTGAGCAAAGTTGATCGTGCCATCGGATTTGACAACGCTTGACCCTTTGAGGTCACCAGTGGAAAAATCATCGGCATCAATGCCGTTTCCACTAAGGGCCCAGTAAAGCCTGGTCCCTGCATCAACACCTGTTGTTGTGACATTAGTTCTTAGCTTTAGCCCTTCATCGATCGCAGCAAGTTCTGGGTCAAGGGAGTATGAAATGGGCGAATTAGATGTATCTTTAATTCTGAATAATATTGTCTCACCTACCTGGTGCTGTATATCTCTTTCGTGGTAATTTGGATCAACATCTTTATGACTGTAAAATAATCTAAAAGTGAACTCTTCGTCCCCTTCCGTCTCAAAGTCATTGGAAATTTTAAAGTCTAAAGTATTGAACTCGCTTCTAAGGTTTATTTCTCCAGTAGTTTTTCCGACTTCAAAATCCGACGATTCAATGCCTTCGCCCTCAACTTTCCACGTGATCTTGTCCCAAAGGCGTTGTAAATAGACTGGGTGAATTTTTGGTAGAGCTAAATCAGATATAGAAATTGAAAAAGATTCTCCTTCGTCCAGCACTTTCTTGCTTGCGCTGACCGCTGGATCTATAGACGAATCACTGATATTTAGCTCCAGGTCGCTCCCTATTTGTTGCGTTAAGTTGCGATCTGAATACAATCCAAGAATTAGCTTCTCATCGCCTTCTCTCTTGTAATCATTCCGAATGACAACCGTCCTGTGTATTGATCCACTGCTGCTGTAATTTATTTCTCCAAAATAGCCATTGCTACCGCTGAATGATCCTCCGTTCAGGAAATAATCGTGGTTTCTGTCAATTCCTGTGACTCTTAAATAAGCCTTTCCATTTTTTGGAATTAAAGATCCTGTCCCATCATGCTTATACCCAACAAGTACCGTTTCGCCTTCTACTGCGGAAGTAGTTGGAGACCATCTGTAATTAAGAATTGAGAGACCCATACGTCCTTCCTTAAAAGCTCTTGAAATCTTGCGAGAAGCTTAAGACGCATGGGTCTCGCTACGAAACCGATGGTTATGTCTGCCTGTTCAGATCCATTCCAGGGGAATGGATCTCAGCCCTGCTCAGCGCGCCAGGCAGAAGCCATTGCCCTTGTACTGAGATCCGCTGGGGCAGGACGTCCCACTGCTGCCTCCAGCGCGGAAGAACTGGTAGTTCGGCTTTGTGGCTCTGCAGAAGCCACTGCCGCGGTATTGGGAGCCAGAAGAGCAGGGAACGCGCCCGCACGTCTGCAATCGACTGCGGACTTCAACGTCCCTTTGGATCAGACAAAAACCTCATCTGCAGTTGCCCGCGGAACTTGGCGAACTTTGGCGGACTGCTACGAACGGAGAGGGTGGAAGTCGACTTCGCCCTAAATGGGACGGCATGACACAACCTGGGAAGGATTTCCCAAATCGTTTCGGAAATACCACAACAAATACCACAACACGGAGAATGTCGTTGATGTGGTCTCGTCCAACTGAAAAAAAATTATCAGACCTGGTCTTGGGTTCTCATCTTGACCAACCCAGAAAATCGACAAACCTTAGCAGATCTCTTACAACAGAGAAAGAATTCCATTATTCCGGAGATGAACGAAAAGACTTTTCGAGACGGGCTGAGGAATGCTCTTACGGAGAAAATCCAAGAAGATAACAAGTGAATTCACTTCTCCTTCTATTCCTGACTACCACACAAGCTTTTACAGTGACTCAGGAACATATCCTTCCTATATTTGGGTGTGGGACAGGGTGCAGGGTAGAAACAGAACAGTTATCCCTGCCAGAGAAAATGCCAGACGGTTGGATCAGAATCAAGGTCAGACAGAGCACACGGATTGTCAGTTGCAATTGGAATACCAGCCCTATGAAATGCGTTGACGAACCTGCCTCAGGCAGAGCAGGTCCCCCAGTTCAGGACCTCTGGTTGTTTGCCGACTGCGAAGGGGAACGGTTTGCAAGCAGCAAGAAGCCTGACCGAAGCGATGCTTGGGAACAGGATGTCTTCTATAGAGAGGGAGAATTCACTGGATACCCGAAATATCAAACGGTTCATGGAAACCCATTCATGAGATGGGCGAAATTATGTCCGTTGGAAGCAATCAAGGGCGAAGGTCTGATGCAAAAGCGAAAGCAGTTCTTCAGAGAGTTCTTTGAGAGGAAGCAATAAAATGACAGAGGGCAGGCGCAAAAAAGGCAGAGCACCCTTGAGTGCCCTGCCTTAGGAGAGTTCTGTTGGTATTTAGGTCCCCACCCGACGGGGTCATCTGGATGCCATCTGGTCTTCCATCCAGTCAGTGACAGCAGACTCCACCCAGACGACGGTGTTCCCACCCACTGAGATCTGCTTTGGGAAGGTGCCTGCATCCATCCAGCGATAGAGGGTGGAACGGGTCACCCCGACGAGGTTTAAGACCTCTGGGAGGCGAAGGAATCGTGGCGCTTTGGAATGAATTTCCATCGTTTGGTAGAAATGGGGAAACAAGTGAATTTCCCCATAAATCAACGTATTAAACAAAAGATCCAACAGGCTCTTAAAAATCTATATAATCATGGGAATATCAGTTTAACTTTGATTTTTCCTGCTCTATTTTTTCTGTGTAACTTTCGAGATACTGCTCAATCTGTAGCTGAGTTGCTTTTGGGTAGACAGTTTTTTTTATGTTACCTTTTTCCCATCCTGAACTCATATACTTTGTCGAGCTATATTTAACAAGATCTCCATTCCTGATTTCCCATCTTTCTGTGTCTATATCTCCATCTGAACTAGAAACTATATCCTTTTTTAAGCTAAATGACGCTTCACACAAGCCATAGTCACGACTAAACCATTTGGGCGTAAGTGGTGTAACGCTATTTCCGCTAACATTATAATATCGACTACCCCAACCCGAAGTTACAATGTGGGTCGGATTTTCGACAATTTTAAGGCAAGAAAGTCTGTTTTTCAGTCGCAGTCGTTCCTGCGCTTCATAACTTCCAGCTAAACCCTTACTTGCAGAATCTATCTCCACAACCCCAGGCTGATCATTGCCAAAAAGACTAGATAAAGCGCCTATTGCCATCAAAACAGCAATAGACGAAACGATAGGTCTCTTTTTAACAAATGGGATCAAAGTATTTTTTGCAAACGGCTTTACTTTGTCCTTAGCTTTATCGATATAGGGAATTGCTTTGTCTACATAAGGCTTAGCCTTATCAAAATATGGTGAAGCCTTGATCTTTGCCTTTTCTACATACGGGACTACTTTATCTTTGGACCGCTTTAGGTGCGGCAGTAGACGCTCATAAAATGATTTCACAAAGCTTTTAATTTTCTTGCCTTTACCATCAGTCATTAATTTGACCTTATTTTGAAGGCTATATTATATCACACTATCCCTGATCACCTAGCAGATGAACAATAATGTTTGCGGATGTGGTTCACTAATTGGCGTCTTTCTTGCAATTGGGCTTGCAGGTTTTTTGATTTCTGAGCACGGTCCTATAGTTGGGCTAATTGGAGGATCGCTGGTCGGTGGATGGGGAGGAGTAAAACTTGGCGGATGCTCGATAGACGAACTAAATACAATTGACGAATCACAAATGTCAAATAAACAGAAAAGAGCTTTGACAATGGGTGCTATCGGCTTACTCATAGGTGGAATAGGTGGCTACGGCTTTGGTTCAGAGATGCAAAAGGAGTTGCAAGATAATGCACAAATAATGCTTAATTCAATTGGTGCAAAGATTGGATAAGACCCTCTATGAAGAACTTTAAGGCATGCCTAAAAAATCGGCTTTTATATCAAAGCAATACCTTATTAGAGTATCAACAATACTCGGTCATTTATTGATTCAACGACTGACTTTTCCAAATCTCTCCGTGAAACCTCATAAACGCTTAGAGACAACGAATATCTATTCCAATCAGTATGGAAATTAGTGCTTGCTATGTAGACGGCGAATTCGGCTGCAATCCGAAATATTCAATACTCAAATCTCCCTCTAACATTTCCATCAACACATCTTCGGGGTGTCTTGGTGCTTCCTGGGTCTAACCAGAACCACCTAAATGCTGAGAAGTCCCACCCTCACAAGAGAATGGGACTTCAGAGGACTTCCTGAGAAGTACTTGATACGGAGAGGGTGGGATTCGAACCCACGAGGGTGTTACCCCTACACGATTTCGAGTCGTGCGCGATCAACCGGACTCTGCCACCTCTCCACACGCCCTCGGGCGTATGAGCACTTTAAAGGCCGACGAACCGTAAGCCAGCCCCATGCTGCAGAAGCCAACGCCGCTGTTAAGCGGACGGCTTGAAGCCAAGCCATGTTCTGGTGATCACCTGGCGGGGTTCTGATCTCTGCTGCTCCTGAAGTGTCCACAAGGCCTGAGGGCTGGGAAACAGCTGCCAGCGCTTTGGTCCAACCTGCAACAGCAATGCTTCAGAGCGAAGCTGCAGGTGCTGCGCTGCCAAGCCAGTGGTCCGCAGCACCTGGCCGATGGCGATGGGGGCTTGGCCTGACTGGGGAGCCTCGACGCAGTGGGCCAGCTCTTGCCAACAGGGGAGAACGTCTGTTGCCACAGGATCCAAGAGCATCGCCCAATCAAGGCGAACGTGGCCGTGCACAGCGGCGAGTCTCTGTGCCATCCGGCAACTGCGCGCATCGCCATGGCTGCTCACCAACGCAGCACGCCCACGATGGCGAGCCAGCAACCAATTGCGACCGAACCGCTCCACCGCCACCAGGCCATGCAGGAACAGGGCGGTTGCCACGGTGATCAGCGACCAACGCCGGCGGCAGCGCTCTGCTCCCAGCAACCAAGGCAACAAGCCCAGCACCAGCAGGGCAACCACCCACGCCTCGGGATGTCCGGTGAGCAGTTGGGCTCCAGGCCAGTGGCTGATGCAGCTGACCATGATCATCACCAGGCCCGCCAACTGATGCACGGGCCCTAGCAGCACGGGCAGCACTGATGGCGGCGCCACGAGAACCAACAGTGCCGAGAGCATGGCCGGGAGCCTGAGTGGTGCCAGCAGCGGCAGCGTCCAGAGCAATCAGAAAGCTGCAGCTCGGCTCGTCCCTCGACCCGGCGAGCCTCGATCCGATCCACCTCCAACAAGCCGGAACACCCCGAGGGGAATCGGCGAACATCGGCGAGCAAGCGACCGCTGATCGCCACGGTCGTAGACGGCGCCTGGATCAGGCGAGATGGATCAGATCGGCGCGGCGTCGGCGGCGCCCCCACAGCACCCCTCGAAGCACAAGGAGCGCCAGAAGACAGAGGGCAATTTCATCAGCAGAACAACGTCGACGCAGAAATCATTAGGCCGCTGTCTCGAGAGTTCCCCCCTTCAGCAGCGGGAAACCAAGGGCCTCACGTTCCGCTAACCAAGCCTCGGACACCTTGCGGGCCAGGTTGCGGATCCGACCGATGGTGGCCGTGCGTTCCGTCACGGAAATCACACCACGGGCCTCCAGCAGGTTGAAGGTGTGACTGCACTTCAAAACGAAATCCAAGGCCGGTGCCGGCAGTTGCTTCTCGATCAGATCAGCAGCTTCCGCCTCATAGATGGCGAACAACTGCTTGAGCCGCTCGGGATTGGAGGCCTCGAAGTTGAAGTGGCACTGCCCCTTTTCAAACGGCAGCCAGATCTCGCCGTAACTGCGCTCGCTGTTCCAGCTGAGATCCCAAATGCTCTCCACGTCTTGCAAGTACATCGCCAGCCGCTCGAGGCCGTAGGTGATCTCAATCGAAACGGGCTTGCAATCGATGCCGCCGCATTGCTGGAAATAGGTGAACTGGGTGACCTCCATACCGTCGAGCCACACTTCCCAGCCCACACCCCAGGCGCCCAGGGTCGGCGACTCCCAGTTGTCTTCAACAAAACGAATGTCGTGGTCAGCGGGCTTGATGCCCAGCGCCTCCAGTGACGCCAGATAGGTCTCCTGGATACCGTCTGGGGATGGCTTGATCAGCACCTGGTATTGGAAGTAGTGCTGGGCCCGGTTGGGGTTATCGCCATAACGGCCGTCGGTGGGGCGACGGCAGGGTTCGGGATAGGCCACCGCCCAAGGCTCAGGCCCAATAGCCCGGAGCACCGTGTGGGGGCTCATGGTGCCGGCACCCTTCTCGGTGTCGTAGGGCTGCAGCAACAGACACCCCTGGTCCGCCCAGAACCGGTTGAGCGTGCTGATGATGTCCTGAAAATGCACTGGACCGGGGCTACCTGTGTTCCAATTCTGCCCAGTAGCCGGTCAGCCCTCCAGGGCCAGGCAACGGTGCAAGTGTGCAATGGCGTGATGGCGATGTGGATTGTTGCCGCTGGGACCAATCATTCCGAGCCAGAAACTGCCATCCCCTTGAAAAATCAGCACGGGCTTTGCACCTCCCTTGCCATGGCAATCCAGCAAGGACATGCAGAGCTTTTCAGCCACCTCCGGCCCCTTTGGACGCTGGCGCAGGCGACGCAGCAAAGGATCCACCTGCGAGAAGGAGACAAAACAGGCGCGGTCCGAGTCGGTGATCAGGATCAGACCATCCAGCCACTGCACTTCCTGAAGCAGCTCTTCGATGCGGGGCAGCAGCTTCGGCAGCGGAAACGCCAAACCGGAACCTCCCCCACTTCATCTTCTCTTCAACTTCTCTAGATCAGCGTCGGGGCGTGTCGCAAGCGACACAGGCAAAGATTCATGTCCTGAGAATCAAAGCCCCCATCTGTCCAGCCACCAGCGAGCGGTGGGTCGCTTCAGAAAAACCCGCCTGACGTGCCAGCCGCTCCTGTTCAGGCCCCGCAGGGAAGCGCTCCAGACTTTTCTCCAGGTAGGCGTACTCCTCCCGTAACCCCACAGAGGCGGCAGCGGGCACCACGAGGTGACGCAGATAGAAGCGCTGAAAGGCCGCCGCCGCTCCGCTTTGGGGCAGACGGTTGAAATCCAGCACCCCGGCGCGCCCGCCAGGCTTCAGCAGCCGGTGTAGTTCCTTCAGCCCCTGCAGGGGGTTCGACAGATTGCGCAGTCCGTAGGCCATCACGGCCCCATCAGCGCAGGCACTGGGCATGCCGGTTTGCAGAGCATCCCCCTGCTGGAAGGTCACCGGCAACCAGGGCTGCTGACGCTGACGCTGGCGGGCCCGCTCCAGGGGAGCAGCGGCGGCATCCAGACCGGTAACCGCACCAGCGGGGCGGACACAGCGCCCCAGCTCCAAGGCCAGGTCCCCAGTGCCGCAGCACAGATCCAGCCACTGCTCGCCTGCCACCGGCTTAAGAGCACGCACCAACTGACGTTTCCACAGGCGATGCAACCCGAAACTGAGCACATCGTTGAGGCGGTCATAGCGGGAAGCCACAGCGTCAAACAGCTGTTCCACCGCCACGGGATCACCAGGCTTCATGGACGGATCGTCAGGCCACGGGAAAGCAGATCTTGCTTGATCTGTTCCACCGTGAGAACACCGTCGTGCAGCAACGAGGCCAGCAAGGCTGCGGAGGCGTGACCTCCCTCGGGTCCCACGTCCAACGCCTCAGCGATGTGATCCATGCAGCCCGCGCCACCGGAGGCGATCACCGGTATTGGGACCGCATCAGCCACGGCCCGGGTCAGGGCGAGGTCGTATCCCGCCTGGGTGCCATCACCATCCATCGAGGTGAGCAGGATCTCTCCAGCCCCAAGGCCGGCCACCCGCTGGGCCCACTCCAAAACATCGAGACCAGTGTTCTCGCGGCCTCCCTTCACATAAACGTCCCAGCCGCCGGCATCACGCCGACGGGCATCAATGGCCACAACGATGCACTGGCAGCCGAACTGATCGCCCCCCTCCCGCACAAGCTCAGGCCGCCGCACCGCCGAGGAGTTGAGACTCACCTTGTCGGCACCGGCCCGCAACAACTCGGTGATTCCCTCAACGGTGCTGATGCCACCGCCCACCGTGAAGGGAATCGTGACCGATTCAGCTGTTCGACGCACCATGTCGACAAGGGTGCCGCGCCCCTCATGGCTGGCTGCGATGTCGAGGAAAACGAGTTCATCTGCCCCTGCTCGGCTGTAACGACAAGCCAGCTCCACTGGATCACCGGCATCGCGCAGGCCAACGAAATTGACACCTTTCACCACCCGTCCACGGGCGACATCCAGGCAGGGAATCAGACGCAGAGCAACCATCGATTCGGCGCAAAAGCGACTGTTAGGGTTGCGCCACTCTCCAAGCCTCGCAGGCCATGTCCCAGGCTGACGCCATCTCGATCGGCTCCAAGGTTCGCGTGACCCGCGTACGGGATCGCATTCCCCAGGCGATGGTTGACCTTTTGAAGAATGATGCCAACGGCACGGTTAAGGATTTCCGTACCGTCGACGGCAAGGGAATCGGTGTAGTTGTTGAGCTCAGCGATGGCTCAACCAGCTGGTTCTTCGAAGACGAAATCGCCGCAGCCTGAGGATTGTCTCTGTGAGCGACGCGCGTCAGCTGCTTGGGATGAAAGGTGCCTCGGGCACCACCAACATCTGGAAGCTGCGGCTGCAGCTGATGAAACCGGTGACGTGGATCCCCTTGATCTGGGGGGTGATCTGTGGAGCAGCAGCCAGCGGTAACTACGAGTGGCGTATTGACCACGTGCTCGCAGCCTTTGCCTGCATGTTGATGAGCGGCCCCTTGCTGGCGGGTTTCACCCAGACCATCAACGACTACTACGACCGCGAGATCGACGCTATCAACGAACCTTACCGGCCGATCCCGTCAGGAGCGATTCCCTTGGGCCAGGTCAAGCTGCAGATCTGGGTGCTGCTGCTCGCCGGTTTAGGAGTGTCCTACGGACTCGACCGATGGGCGGGCCACACCACTCCTGTGGTCTTTTGGCTGGCGTTGGGTGGCTCCTTTGTGAGCTACATCTACTCAGCACCGCCGCTGAAGCTCAAGCAGAACGGTTGGCTGGGCAACTATGCCCTCGGTGCGAGCTACATCGCCCTGCCCTGGTGGGCCGGCCAGGCCCTATTTAGCCAGCTCACCTGGGGCACAGCACTGCTCACCCTGGCCTACAGCCTTGCGGGACTCGGGATTGCTGTTGTTAACGACTTCAAAAGCGTTGAAGGCGACCGTGAACTCGGACTTCAGTCTTTGCCGGTGGTGTTCGGCATCGAGCGGGCCAGCTGGATCAGCGCCGGAATGATTGATGTTTTTCAATTGGCGATGGTTGCCGTCTTGATCGGGATCGGCCAGCATTTCGCAGCGGTTCTGCTGGTTCTGTTGATTGTTCCTCAGATCACCTTCCAGGACATCTGGTTATTGAGAGACCCCGTGGCCTTTGACGTCAAATATCAGGCCAGTGCACAGCCCTTCCTTGTTCTCGGCATGCTGGTGACCGCTCTGGCCGTGGGCCACAGCCCCTTAACCCAGGTGATGTGAAGCGTTCCCGCCTGCACTGGGCATTGATCGCTGGCACAGCAGCTGCGGTGGGTGTGGGAGCTGCCTTGGGCATGCGCGCTCTGACAGAGCTTGTGGACGCCACGCTTCCGGATGCCCGAGGGATTGCCAGCTTCAACCGGCCGGGAACGATCACACTGCTCTCCACCAATGGCAAGGTGATCCAGAAGCTGGGGCCAGCAACGCGAGAGAAGGTGAAGCCCGGTGCGATGCCGCCAACGGTGGCTGAAGCTTTCATCGCTGCAGAAGACCGGCGCTTCTATCAGCACGACGGTGTGGATGGCTGGGGCATAGCCAGGGCCATCGTCACCAACGTCCGCCAGGGTTCTGTTCGGGAAGGGGCGAGCACCATCACCCAGCAGCTGGCTCGAACTGTCTTTTTGAGCCAAGACCGCACAATCACCCGCAAACTCAAGGAAGCGGCTCTGGCCATGAAGCTGGAGCGCCAGCTGAGCAAACAACAGATTCTCGAGCAGTACCTCAACTACGTCTATCTGGGGTCCGGGGCCTATGGCGTAGCCGATGCGGCCTGGATCTACTTCTCCAAAACCCCGGAACAGCTCACGGTTCCTGAGGCAGCCATGATCGCTGGGCTGCCGCCTGCGCCATCGATTTATTCAGCCCTGGTGAACCCAGATCTGGCCAAGGAACGGCGTTCGATTGTTCTGGATCGCATGGCCCAGGCCGGCTTCATCTCCACCAGCGAGGCCGATCTTGGTCGCAACAGCCCCCTTGGACTGAAGCCAGCAACACCCAAGTACTTCAACAGTTCAGCGCCTTACTTCACCACCTGGATTGCGCAGGAGCTGCCCAAGTTCTTGACGCCCGAACAACTGGAAGTGGGCGGGGTCAAGGTGCGCACCAGCCTGAATCTTGACTGGCAAAAGAAAGCTCAGCAGGTAATTCGAGCCAATGCCCCCTTCGACACAGAAGGCGCGATGGTTTCGATTGATCCCAGCAACGGACTGGTGCGGGTGATGGTGGGCGGCAAGGATTTCTCCAAGAGCCAGTTCAACCGCACCATCCTGGCGCTGCGCTCTCCGGGCTCCACTTTCAAGCTGTTTCCCTACGCAGCGGCCATTGATCGGGGCATGAAGCCCGAAACCAAAGTGTTTGATGCCCAGCGTTGCTGGAACGGGTACTGCCCCAAAAACTTTGGCAACAAGTACTACGGCAACATCTCCCTTGCCGATGCTCTGAAGAACTCACTCAACACGGTGGCGGTTCAACTGCAAGACATCGTTGGATTTGATGCCGTCATTGATATTGCCAACAACTTCAACATCGGCACCGAGCGGCCTCTCGGCAAGTACTACCCCATGGCCATTGGGGCCTACGAGCAAACCATCCTCGACATGACCGCCGCCTATGCCGGCATGGCCAATCGCGGCCTGTACTTCACACCCAGCCCCTTTGAGGAAATTCGCGGACCCAAAAATGAATTGCTTTGGAGTCGGCGACTGAGCGGAAGCCCAGGCAAACGGGCGGTTGATAGTGACGTGGCGGACACCATGAACTGGATGCTGCAACGGGTGGTGACCGGCGGCACCGGTATCGCCGCCAAACTCGACGATCGACAGGTGGCCGGCAAAACGGGAACGTCTGAGAACACTCGTGACCTCTGGTTCATCGGCTCGATTCCTCAGCTCACAACGGGCGTCTGGTTCGGATATGACGACGACCGCTCCACCAAGAGCACCAGCGGCGAGGCCGCATGGACTTGGAAGCAATTCATGCTTCAAATCAAGGACGAGATCCCCGGCCGCGCCTTCCCCGACAAACCCAAGACGAAGCGAAAAGTGCGTTTGGCTGTCGATCCGAAAACGATCGCCAAGCCACCGAAAACCAAACCAGAGCAGAAGGAGAAAGGCAAAGGCGAGCCTGATGCAGCTCAACCTACGGTGGGAACGGACCAACCCAGACCCACGCCCGTTGCAGCTCCTGCTCGCCAGAAGCCTTACCTCTGGAGAAACAGCAATCCAGACCGCAACATTCGCCCAGGACGACGCTGGGCCCGGGATTGAGCCAAGGCCCTAGGCCCGCTGCAGCACAGCTGAATAGAACCCATCTCCCCCGCTGGCTTGGTCAGGCCAGAGCTGGTTTTCATGCTCCAGTCGAAGCGTTGGGTGACGCTTCAACAGAGCCTGGATCTGTGCTTGATTCTCATCGGGATGAATGGTGCAGGTGGCATAGACCAACGAACCTCCAGGAGCCAACAACGGCAGAAGCCCGTCCAGAAGGGCCTGTTGTTGGGGCAGAAGGCCACGGATGGATTCGGGTGTCACCCGCCAACGGGCATCGGGGTGACGGGCAAGGGTTCCAAGCCCTGAACAGGGGGCATCAATCAAAATCCGCTGGAAGGATTCACCCCATTGAGGGCGCTGCTCCAAGAGATTGGCGGCATCCGCTGCCAGGGCATTGATGGAGGAGAGGCCCAGCCGGGCAGCATTCGTCGCAACGCGCTTGAGCCGTCCGGCTGAACGGTCCACAGCCCAGATCTCGGCCTGATCCCCCACCAACTCCGCCAAATGGGTCGCTTTCCCCCCCGGAGCCGAGCAGGCATCCAGGATGCGATCTCCTGGCTTGGGATCGAGCAGTGGTGCAATCCATTGCGCCGAACAATCCTGCACACACCAATGGCCCTCGGTGTAGCCGGGCCATTGGCGCAGGTCACCGCTGTGGCCTGAGATGCGCAGGCCAGCGGGACAATTAACGATGGGCTCACTGTTGATGCCAGCCGCGGCCAGATCCTGCTGCACCTGCGAAGGGCTCGATCGCAACCGATTCACTCGCAAATCCAGGTCCGGAACCCGGTTGCAGGCGCTTGCCACCGCCGCGGCCCCCTCTGCCCCGCGCCACTCGATCAACAACTGGGTGAACCAATCCGGCAAGGAATGGGCCTGAGCCAGCTGGGCCGCCAGATCGTTGGGCAGTTGCAGGGTTTCGCCGGCATCCCGCACCCTCAGCGCCGCCCGCAGAACACCATTCACCACAGGGGCCAACCGGGCCAAGCCCTTGCTGGCTTTGGCCAACTCCACAGCGGTGTTCACCGCTGCTGAATCTGGAATCCGCTCCATCAACAGCAGTTGATAGAGACCCACATGTAACAGCCAGCGCAGCATGGGCGGTTGCTTCGCGGCCGGCACCTTGCCCAACCGATCCAGCCAGGCATCAAGAGTGCGCCGTTGGCGGATGGCGCCATAGGCCAGCTCGGTCACCAACCCTCGATCGGAAGGCTTGAGCTCACGCTCCCGCAGCACCCGCTCCAGTGCCACATCGGCGTAGGCCCCAGCCGCAACCGCCTGCAACACATCCCAGGCGAGCCGTCGCGGTAGCAGCCCAATCGGAGCCGAGTCAGACAAGTGCACCACGCATCAATCCCTAGCATGGGCGTACGGGTGCCAGAGGAACTGACGCAGCGGCAGGCGTCCTTCCGCATCCACCGGAATGCCCTCTGCCAGCAGAAGATCCCGCTGGATCCAGTCACTGCCCTCACGACTGAGGCTCATCGAAATCCGGCCCTGAGCGTTCACCACGCGATGCCAGGGAACGGTGGAGGGGAGTTTGAGACGCCGCAACGCCCAACCCACCTGACGCGCACAACCAAAGACACCGATCAACTCAGCGATCTGGCCGTAGGTCGCCAACCGACCGTGGGGGATGCGTTCCACCTCACTCCAGACACGCTGATCAAACGTGCCGCCGGAGACGTACGGTTCAACGGAGGGATTCTTGGGCGGGATCTGGATGGCGACAGAAGCGCTGACTGCTTGATTGTCGTTCCAGTCCCCTAAGCATGGAAGACCCCCAATTTGTTGCTCTCACTCGATTGATCTCCCATGCCCCTGCTGCCGCGACGGTTTGAGCGGCTGAAATCCGTGCTGAACCACCGCATGGCGGATCTGACGGTGCTGCTCGAACACGTGGAGAAACCCCACAACCTCTCCGCCATCCTGCGCAGCTGCGATGCCGTCGGGGCGCTGGAAGCCCACGCGGTGAGTTTCGACGGGCGGCCACGCACCTTCAACAGCACGGCCCAGGGCAGCCAGAAATGGGTGCCCCTGCATGACCATCCCGATACAGAAACAGCCATCCGCCAGCTCAAAGCAAAAGGGTTCCGCCTCTACGGAACCCATCTCGGAGTGAATGCCAAGGACTACCGGGAATGCGACTTCACCGGACCCACCGCCTTCGTGCTCGGGGCCGAGAAATGGGGGCTGACCGATCAGGCCCGGGATCTGATGGATGAAGCGCTGTTCATCCCCATGCGCGGCATGGTGCAGTCCCTGAACGTGTCGGTCGCCACCGCAACCCTGTTGTTTGAGGCGCTGCGCCAACGCCAGGTGGCCGGTCTAGCCCCAACCCAGGGAGAAGGCCTGAAGCCAGAGCAATACCAGCAGTTGCTTTTTGAGTGGTCCTACCCCGAGGTGGCCCACTGGTGCCGGGAGCAGCAACGGCCTTACCCCGCCTTAAGTGAGGAGGGAGAGCTGATGGAGGAGTTACCGCGAACTGTGAAGCTGCGCTGCTGATCCGACGGAAGACTTGTATCTCGACGAACCCTGGGCCATAACCAAAGAAGCGGATTGTCAGCAATGGACAACAAACAGCTGCACCAGTACGCGGTCACTTATCACTGCGGGAATGAGTGGGGCGAAGAAATGCTCCAGTCCGACGATCTAAGCCATGCCGTGGAAGCGGCCCACGCCATATTCCCCAGCTCCTGCCGGATTTCGATCC
This sequence comes from Synechococcus sp. MU1642, assembly GCF_020514115.1. Classification (GTDB taxonomy): domain Bacteria; phylum Cyanobacteriota; class Cyanobacteriia; order PCC-6307; family Cyanobiaceae; genus Parasynechococcus. Next base: position 28,039 of record NZ_VTKZ01000004.1, on the reverse strand, counting down.
GTGAGGTGAAGGAACCGAAACCAGCCTGAGATCAGCGCTGTCGCCGCGGCACCCCAGGCAACTGAACCGCGGCGATCAACACCGCCGTCTCCAGCAGCAGATTGCGACTGACCAGCACCACCACCAGAACCAAGGTGGTGGCCAAGATCCGCTCGAGCAAAGCGATCACGTCATCGGAGCTGTCGCAACTCTTTTTCCAGAGCAACACGGCCATGCTCAGTAAAATCAAGCTGATCCACCAGGCCATCAAACCCGAGCCGATGGGTTCAGTCTGACGCGGGCCGGGTTTCTGTGCCGCTCACCCAGGCCTCGATGCCTTCCCCAAGGAAGGACAGCCCTAGCACCAAAACAAACATCGCCAGGCCAGGGAAGAGCGCCGTCCACCACACCCCAGTGGGCACTGCGGCCAGCGCCAGGTTGAGATCACCACCCCATTCGGGCACAGTCTCCGGCAGGCCCAGGCCGAGAAATCCCAGTCCCCCCAGCACTAACACCGCATCTGCGGCATTAAGGGTGAGCAGCACCGGCACTGAGGTGATCACATTGCGGAACAAGTAGCGCCGCAGGATCCAGAGCGGGCCCGCCCCCAGACTCTGGGCGGCTTCCACGAACAGCTCGCTCTTCACCTGAGCGGTTTGGTTGCGCACCACGCGGAAATACTGCGGCACATACACCACGCAAAGGGCTGCGGCGGCATTGGGAATGCCCTTGCCCAACAGAAAAGCCAACACCACCGAGAGCAACAGCACCGGCAGGGTGTAAAGCGTGTCCATCAGCAGCACCATCAGGCGATCGACAGCGCCGCCGAAATAACCACTCACCATGCCCAGTGGCACACCCACCAACAGGGCCAAACCCACCGCCAACAGGACCACCTGAAGCGCCACTCCACTTCCGGCCATGGTGCGCACACACACATCCCGGCCGAGCCGGTCGGTGCCACACCAATGGTTCCAGCTGGGACCGGAGTAGATCGGGTTTTTCAAGCCAGCATTGGCATCCGAAAGGATGCCAGCACTCACCAACAAAGGCGTGATCAAAGCAACCAGCAGGTAGATCCCCACGATCACCAGGCCCCAGCGGGCCATGCGAGTGGAGAGGCTGCGGGTCACGGGCAAGTTGGCCTCGGGCAGATGCATTGTCTCCCGAACCGCGGAAGAATGAAGCCATTGCGTCCCGTTACAACTGGCCACAACGGCTTCTCGGCAGTCTCAAAGGCCAGCTACAGCTGGCCACCCATTTGGTGGTCTTCCTCGGATTCACCGGGGCCTCATCGGTGGGTCTGCTAATCGATCAGCGCAATCTGCTAGCCAACGACCAGCTGTTGGTCCGCCAAAGCATCGCGCTGTGCGACAAAGCCATCACGGATCTGCAGGACGATCCAGCCAGTCCTGAACAGGAATTGCTGTTCCACTCAAGCCCAAACACAACCCTCTGGATCGAAAACAACAAGGGCGATTTGGTGCACCCCCGCATCCACCAATACCTTTCGGACGCCGCAATCCTGACAGCTGGCTTTATGACATCAACAAACACAACGACTGGGTTGAGCACTCAGACTATTAAAGAAGAAAATCTGAGCTAGACCCTTCAAAGGCAGGGACCTAATTCAGCCACAAAGACAAAAAACAGCTACCCAACATTGAGCAGCTGTTTTTTTGAATAATTAAAAATCAGACGAGGCTGGCAAGAGCAAGACGGCAACCAGAGAAGATTTTTGGCTAGGAATTGCCCAAGCAAAGGAAAAACTCAAACAATTAGAGGAATTATTTGCCTAATGATTTTTGCCAAGGAGAAAACCAAGCCACAAGACAGTTAGGCAGAGCCACCATCATTCAACTTGAGCACAGCCATGAAGGCCTCCTGGGGCACATCCACCTTTCCCATGGCCTTCATCCGCTTCTTGCCCTTGGCCTGCTTCTTCAGCAGTTTCTTCTTGCGGGAGATGTCACCGCCGTAGCACTTGGCGAGCACATCCTTGCGAATAGCACTGATGCTGGTGGAGGCAATGATTCGGCTTCCGATGGACGCCTGAATCGGAATCTTGAACTGCTGGCGAGGAATCAGTTCCTTGAGTTTTTCCACCAACGCCTTGCCCACGTTGTAGGCCTTGTCTTGGTGAACGATCGTGGTGAGGGCGTCGGCCCGCTCGCCGTTGATCAGCACATCGAGGCGCACTAACTGGTTCTTGCGGTAACCGATCAGGCTGTATTCCATCGAGGCATAACCCTGGGTGCGCGTCTTCATCTGATCGAAGAAATCGGTCACCACCTCTGCTAGCGGCAATTCATAAATCAAAGTCACCCGATCGGTGGTGATGTACTTCATGTCGATGTAATCGCCACGTCGTTCCTGGCAGAGGCCCATCAAGGCGCCGTTGTACTCGTTGGGCGCGTAGATCTCCATCTTCACGTAGGGCTCTTCGATCGACTCGCGTTTCTGCGGATCGGGAAGGGTGGCGGGGTTGTCCACCATCACTTCGGAGCCATCAATCATGTTCACCTTGTAGATCACCGATGGCGCGGTGACGATCAGATCGAGGTCGTACTCGCGCTCCAGCCGCTCCTGCACGATCTCCATGTGCAGCAAGCCGAGGAAGCCGCAGCGGAAACCGAAGCCCATGGCGCTGCTGGTTTCCGGCTCGTACTTCAGTGCCGCATCCGAAAGCTGCAGTTTGTCGAGAGCATCACGCAGATCCGGGTACTGATCGGCCTCGGTGGGGAACAAACCGCAGAACACCATCGGCTTGGCCTCGGTGTAACCCGGTAAAGCCTCATCCGCTGGTGCATTCACCAAAGTGATGGTGTCGCCAACCCGGGCATCTGCCACGGCCTTGATCGAAGCCGCCAGATAGCCCACCTCTCCGGCGTGGAGCTCGTCCACCTTCTTCTGATCGGGCGCCATGATTCCGATCTCATCGAGCTCATAGGTCTTCTTGCTGGCCATCAACAGCACTTTGTCTTTGCAGCTGATCCGGCCGCTCATCACCCGGAAATAAACGATCACGCCCCGGTAGGGGTCGTAATAGGAGTCGAAGATCAGCGCCTTGGTGGACTCCTCCACCGCATCCTTCGGCGAGGGCACCCGATCCACCACCGCCTGCAGGATTTCGGGCACACCCAAGCCGGTCTTGGCCGAGCAGGAAATGGCATTGCTGCAATCGAGACCGATGATCGCCTCGACCTCTTCCTTGATCCGATCGGGATCCGCTCCAGGCAGATCGATCTTGTTGAGCACCGGGATGATCTCGAGATCGTTTTCCAAGGCCAGGTAAACGTTGGCCAAGGTCTGTGCTTCCACCCCCTGGCTGGCATCCACCACCAGCAATGCCCCTTCACAGGCCTGCAGGCTGCGGCTCACCTCATAGGAGAAGTCGACATGGCCAGGTGTGTCGATGAGGTTGAGGACGTACCCCTGGCCATCGGCCGCCGTGTAGTTCATCCGGGCGGCCTGGAGCTTGATGGTGATCCCCCGCTCCCGCTCGAGGTCCATGTTGTCCAGGAACTGCTCCTGCATGTCCCGGTTTGCCACGGTGCCCGTGTCCTGCAGCAACCGGTCAGCCAGTGTCGACTTGCCGTGGTCAATATGGGCAATGATGCAGAAGTTGCGTATCCGTGAGACGGGAGCGTCGGTCATGCAGCGGCGGAATCCCGTCTCGGGTCCAGAAAGCGTCGTTGCCACAATCCTAAGGAGCGACACCAGTGCTGATGAGCAATCCCTGGACGTTGCTACTGCTAGCGATCAGCGCTGAGGTGATCGGCACCTCCTGCCTGCGCTTGTCGGAGGGCATGAGCCGACCGCTGCCCACCCTGCTGGTGTTCAGCGCCTACGCCCTTGCGATGGCTCTGCTCTCCAAGGTGGTGCTGAGTATCCCCCTGGGGATTACCTACGCCCTATGGAGCGGCATAGGCACCGTGGTGATTGTGCTGGTGGGGCGTTTCGCCTACAGCCAGACGCTACAGCCCGCGCAGTTGATCGGGATCGGCTTAATCACCGCCGGTGTGGTCTTGGTGAATCTGGGGGAATAAGCCTCAGGGGGTCAGCCCCAGCAAGGCATCACTGCGCTCCCGCATCCGCAGCAGCACCTGCGGATCCTGCTGAGGGTCTTCATGGATGCTGGGTAACAGCGCTTGCAGTCGCTGCTCCCAGGCCTCGCTGTCGAGCCGTTGCTTGAAGCAGCGCTGAAGCACCTCCAACATGATAGTCACCGCCGTGCTTGCTCCTGGGGAGGCACCCAGCAGCGCTGCCAAGGAGCCATCGCCGGAGGCCACCACTTCCGTCCCCAGCTGCAGCCGTCCGCCCTGCTTGCTTCGTTTAATGATCTGCACCCGCTGGCCCGCCACCGAGAGGGTCCAGTCTTCGGCACGGGCGGTGGGCATGAACTGCTGCAGCGCCTCATGCCGCTCCGCAGGGGTCTGGCGCAGCTGATTGATCAGGTACTGCACCAGCTCAAAGTTAGTGGCACCCACCTGCAGCATCGGCACAAGATTGGTGGCCCGCACGGAAGCGGGCAGATCCAGCAGGGAGCCCTGTTTGAGGAACTTGCTGCTGAAGCCGGCAAAGGGGCCGAACAACAGCGAACGCTTGCCATCAATCCAACGGGTGTCGAGATGGGGCACCGACATAGGTGGGGCCCCCACCGCCGCCTTGCCGTAGACCTTGGCCCGCTGACGATCGGCCAGCTGCGCGTCACCACAAACCAACCAGAGGCCACTCACTGGGAAGCCAGCGAAATCAGCCGCCTCTGGGATCCCGGAACGTTGCAGCAGCGGCAGGGCACCACCACCGGCACCGAGGAAAACAAAGGGAGTCCGCACTTCTTTTTTGCCTGAGGGCCCCTTGAGCACCACGCGCCAGTCAGCCTCAGTCATGTCGCTGCGGCGCAGACGTTTGAGGTCGTGCACCTGAGTGCCGTACTCAACAGTGAGCGCTCCGCTCTGCTGCAAGGGCATCAGGTAGGCCCGGGTGAGGGTGCCGAAATCAACGTCCGTGCCTCGATCAATGCGCGTGGCCGCCACCGGCTGCTTGAGATCGCGCCCCGCCATCACCAGGGGCATCCATTCGGTGAGCTCGCTTTGGTCTTCGCTCCAGCGCATCCGGGCAAAGGCCGGCAGCTCCTTCAGCTGGCTGAAGCGCTGCCGCAGAAAGGCAATGTTCTCCGGCGTCCACACGGCGCTGATGTGAGCCGCCTGGTGGAGAAAGCTGCTGGTGTCGAGGTCGCCCCGCTCCCGCAACGACCCCCAGAACTCGAGGCTGCGTTCAAACGAAGCATTGATGGCCACCGCTTTGGCCGTCGCCACCGTTCCATCCGCCTGAATCGGGGTGTAATTCAGCTCGCAGTTGGCGGCATGGCCGGTGCCGGCATTGTTCACCGCAGCGCTGCTCTCGAGAGCAGGCGCTTCGAGGCGCTCCACCAGAAGAATCCGCAGCTGCGGGTCGAGTTCATGCAGCAGCGCCGCCAGGGTGGCGCTCATGATTCCAGCTCCCACAAGCACGGCGTCGTAACGGGCCTCTGGGTTGAACGAACCGTCGTGCTGCACCGGAGCTGGAGGGTTAACCGCTCTCGTCACCCTATGGGGCCACTCCGTAACCTTGATGCCTTGATCTCTGGTTCATCTCCATGAGCACTGAAACCATGGCCCTCACGCTTGAGAACGTGGAAAAGGTGCTGGATGAGCTGCGCCCCTTCCTGATGGCCGACGGCGGCAACGTTGAAGTGGTGGAACTGGACGGCCCGATCGTGAAGGTGCGCCTGCAAGGCGCCTGCGGCAGCTGCCCCAGTAGCACGATGACCTTGAAGATGGGCATCGAACGCAAGATGCGTGAATCGATTCCTGAAGTGAGCGAAGTGGTGCAGGTGCTCTGAAGCGCCTCTTCGTCTACGGGACACTAAAAAGTAATGGCAGCGCCCATCACTTGCTGAAGGGCGCCAAACGCGGTCGCGACGGCATCGTCGATGGCTTCATCGAAATCGACTACCCGGGCTACCCGATGCTGCAGCGGAGCAATGGGTCCATCTCAGGAGAGGTGTATCGGGTGCCCGACTCTTGCTGGACCGCCTTAGATGATTGGGAGGAAGTACCTGATGTGTACCAACGCAGTAGCGCAACCCTTCGGGATGGCCGCAGCGTGTGGCTCTACGAAGCAGCGCCAAGAATTAATTAATCGCAGAAAATAAAATCAACAAAGCGAAATTTTTCGCACTGCACATTTACAGAAAACAAAAAATTCATGTCTTAGACCAAAGGCATGCCTAGCGAGGTATGCCCATGCAGGCAGCACCAAAGCCGATCAACGAAGCAGCCCGACTGAGATCACTCAGTGAATACCGGATTCTGGGAACAAAACCTGAAAAAGCCTTTGACAACATCACCCGGATGGCCTCAGAGATCTGCCAATCTCCGATCGCCCTGATCTCCCTGGTGGATGAAAAGCGTCAGTGGTTCAAATCGAAGGTGGGCCTTGAGGCCAGCGAAACCGACCGAGACATCTCATTTTGCGCCCATACGATCCTCGATTCCAAGCCTCTGGTGGTGGAGGACGCGCTGTTTCATGAGAAATTCCGCGACAATCCCCTCGTGCAGGAAGCACCCCACATCCGGCTCTATGCAGGCTTCCCCCTGAAAACCGACATCAATCACCGCATTGGAACGCTTTGCGTGATTGATCGGATTCCCAAATCACTCACCAATTCGCAATACAAGGTGATGGAAGGCCTGGCGGAACAGGCCACCACTCTTTTGGAACTCAGACGCCGATCCTTGGCCCTGATGGATGAGTTCTGTCAGATGCATCACGCTCAAGGCTTGGTCACCACTTGCAGTTACTGCAAATCCATCCGCGACAGGGAAGGGTTCTGGCAACCCATCGAACGATTCCTAATGCAGCACAGCACGCTGAATTTCAGCCATGGCATCTGTCCCGAATGCATGAACGAGCACTTTCCCGACGTGCAAAGCAGTCGAGCGGAGTCGTCAAACAATCACGGTTGAGCCAATTGGAGCTGGGCGATGGACATTGGCAATCGGCAACACCGCGGACACTTGACATCGCCAGAAAATAAAAGGTAGTTCCAGTAACGCGTCATGCGAATTGCAGATTTTCTGTATCGCAAGCTCGGGCTGAATATCTTCAAAGCCGCGCCCCACCTGAGAATACAAACGCCTGAGATTCCAACCCCCTCCAAGGTTGAGCCGGAGCCTTTAGAGCCACCAACCCCTATCAACGCATCCATCGATGTAATTCACATCGGCCCCAGGGGTGGTCGCTACAAAGTTGACGCCAAAGGACGCAAGATTTACCTCAAGGCAAGCTGAAGCAAGTCGACCCACAGATTGGAAAGCAAACTGAGTTCAAATACTGATCAATTAGGTTCTGTATCGAAAACAACCACCGTCAATTCAGCCTGCACGACAAATTTGATCCAGGTCGGGAGATTGAGGTGAACGCTGGTCCTTCTTGCCCCATCCGGTTTGGCATGCCGGAAAACCAAACTGAATCGCTCACCGATCAATACCTGACGGCAGCCGAGATCGAATGGCGACGTTGGTCGGGATGGCAGATGGAACGAGCAGCGGAAAAACAGTGCAAAAAAAAGTGGGCCTGACACAGGGCTGGGGCAGGCGCTATGGCAGGGTTCGGTGACCTATAGAACCAAGTGTTCAACCATTCGCCCTTGCTGAACCGGCGTCGCCCCCAGGCCAGTCAGATCGGTGACTTGACGCTATGCCGTGCCACAGCGCATCCAGGCCAGCAGAACGCTCTAGTCGGTCACAGCGTCAGCTCAGGCGCCTTCGAAGGGTTGGCCGTTGCCGGAGAAGGCCATGCCGGGGTCCAACGGTTTGACCCAGCTCTCAAGCGATCACGCAGCCGGCTCACCGTTTAACGCCTGGCTGCGACTCGATGGCACTGCCAACGTGGTGGCACCCATCTTTCGGCTCACGCCAGTGCCGTGACCATGCGCGACCTCTGCCCTGCCCTGCAGAACAAGACGTACTTCAACTACGGCGGCCAAGGGCCATTGCCCAGCCCATCCCTGGAAGCGATCACAGCGAGCTGGGCGCGCATTCAGGAGTTAGGGCCGTTCACGGCGGATGTTTGGCCCTACATCGCCAAGGAGATCAACAGCACACGCCGCCTTCTGGCCCAGTGCTGCGGCGTTCCGCCCCATCGGCTTGCCCTCACCGAGAACGTCACCAGCGGCTGCGTGCTGCCGCTGTGGGGACTTCCCTTTGCCAAAGGGGATCGGCTGCTGATCGGCGACTGCGAACACCCCGGTGTGGTGAGTGCCTGCGTTGAACTGGCGCGGCGCCAGAACCTCGCCATCGACGTGCTGCCGGTGAAGCATCTGCGGGGGAATCAAGCCCAGTGCGACGCCGCGGTGGTTGAGGCCATTGCCGAGGCCCTCACCCCTCGCACACGTCTTGTGGTGCTGAGCCATCTGCTCTGGAATACAGGCCAGGTGATGCCGATTGCCGCCGTCGCTCATCAACTCAACCAACATCCCCAACAGCCCTTTCTGCTGGTGGACGCCGCCCAAAGCTTCGGACAGATCCCCGTTGAAGAGGCCGCTGCCGCGGCCGACATCTACGCCTTCACCGGGCACAAGTGGGCCTGCGGCCCCGAAGGACTGGGGGGCGTGGCGCTTTCCGAGCGTGTGTTGGATGAGGCCGCTCCAACCGTGATCGGCTGGCGCAGCCTGCGCGATGAAAGCAAAGCCGATCTAAACGGGAGCGATCTGTTTCACCACGACAGCCGCCGCTTTGAAGTGGCCACCAGCTGCGTACCCCTGATGGCCGGCCTGCGCAGCTCACTGCAACTGCTGGAGAACGAGGGATCAGCCCCACAACGCTGGGACCGCATTCAAAACCTCAGCAGCAAGCTCTGGCAGGCACTCCAGGGGCTAGCGAGCGTCACCACCCTGCTTGATGTGGCACCCACCAGCGGACTGGTGAGCTTTCAGATCAACGGCGATGTGCCACCTGCTGAGCATGTGAAGCAGTTGGGCGCGCAAGGCCTGTGGATTCGCGATCTGGCGGACCCCAGTTGCTTGAGGGCCTGCACCCACATCAGCACCACACACGACGACATCAACGCCCTGGTGGCAGCGATCAGCACCCTTTGATCGGTTCAGATCAACCGCGTCAAAGCAACTTGCTTCAGAACAACCTCAAACGCAGGGCGCGTTCCGCTTCCTCGCGATCGTCGAAGTGCACCTTTTCGGTGCCGAGAATCTGGTAGTCCTCGTGCCCTTTACCGGCCACCAGCACCAGATCATTCGGCTCTGCTTCGGCAATGGCTGAAGCAATCGCCTTGGCTCGATCACCCTCCACCAGCAGATCGCTACCGGCCGGAATCCCCGCTACTACGTCATCGAGGATCTGCTGAGGGTCCTCGGTGCGAGGGTTGTCGGAGGTGACCACCACACGGTCAGCCAGACGTGCCGCAATCTCCGCCATCTGCGGACGCTTGCCCCGATCCCGATCACCACCACAACCGAACACACAAATCAGCCGCCCTGTGCAGAACGGACGCGCTGCTGAAAGAGCGTTCCTCAAGCCATCGGGCGTGTGGGCGTAATCCACCAGCACCGGAGGCAAATTCGCTGCATCCACACCGTTCAAAATCACCCGCTCCATCCGGCCCGGCACGCCACCGAAACGGCCGATGGCCTCCAGCAGTACCGGCAAGGGCAACTGCTGCTGAAGCAGCACCCCCACTGCCTGCAGCAGGTTCATCAAATTGAAGCGACCCAACAAGGGCGAACGAAAACGGCCCTCACCAAAAGGGCTGATCAAGCGACCTTCCACCCCAGCGGCCGTCATCTGCAGGCCGCTCATGTGCAACTCCGCCGATGGATCCTCAAGGGAGCTGCGCCAACAGGCGGCGCCGAGCCGTTCGGCCAACCGCGCCCCCCAGGGGTCATCACTGTTGACCACCGATCGCGCATCACCTTCCAACAAAAGAGGATCCGCAAACAGCGACGCCTTGGCCTCGAAGTAGTCCTCCATTGAGACGTGGTAATCGAGGTGGTCCTGGGTGAGGTTGGTGAATACGGCTCCCGCGAAGCGGCAGCCAGCCACCCGCTGCTGCGCCAGGGCGTGGGAACTCACTTCCATCGCCGCCAGGCCGCAGCCGGCGGAGGCCGCCTCGGCAAGTTGCCCCTGCAGGAGATCGGCAAAGGCCGTGGTGTGGGTGGCCGTGATGCTGTGGCCCGGCCAGCGGTTCACCAACGTGCCGAACAAGCCCACCGATTGATCTGCTGAAGCAGCCAGATGCTCGATCAAATGGGTGGTGGTGGTTTTGCCATTGGTGCCGGTCACACCAATCAGGGCCATGCGCCTGCAGGGATGGTCCCAGTACGCCGCTGCAATCTCACCGATCCGGCGCGCCACCGGATCTTGGATCACCACCACAGGATCATCGGCACCTGGCGGTTTTGCAGAAGCAGCTTCAGCTCCAATTACGGCAGCGGCGGCACCGGCCTCAAGGGCTTGAGCCCAAAACGTGCCTCCATCCACCCGTTCGCCGGGAAGTCCGAGAAACAGGGTTCCAGGGCCGACGCGGCGGGAATCGGTGGTGATCGCCTCCAATCCAGGATTCACCAGCCCCGCCGGCACTGCGATGCCTGCATCACTCAACAGGGCATGCAACGCCTGCGTCATCCCATCTCCCCTCTGCTTGGGGGAGTTTTACGCCGTTCAGAGCGCCGTGGACAGACAGCGTTGCAACCAATTCAACAGTCCCTCACCCGTCAGACGCGGGGAGACCCGGGGAAGCTCAGATCCATCGAGGGCGAGCACAGGGACCTCGAGGTCGTAGCGCGCCTTCAGCTCCTGGGGGATGCCGGTCGCATCAATATCAATTACCGTCAGCTCGATCGACAGCCCCAAGAGATCGAGAGCACGCAGGCGGGATTCCAAGCCTTCACAGAGGCAGCAACCGGCGCGGCTGTACAGGGTGAGCTGCTTCATCAATCGGGCACCGGGTCACAGCCACAGGGGGTGAAGGGATGGCAGCGCAGCAGGCGTTTCACGGTGAGCCAGCCCCCCTTCCAGGGGCCATGCTTCTGGATGGCCTCCAGGCCATAGGCGCTGCAGGTGGGCGTGAAACGGCAGCGGGGCCCAATCATCGGGGAGATGAAGCGCCGATAAAAGCCAATGCCGGCCAGGAGAACAGCCGCTAGAGCCTGGTTCAATGCCTGTCGCAGCTGGGGCATTGGGCCGACAGATACAGTGGTGGATTCGTGCATCGCGTCAGATGCCTGGGGCTGTTCCGGTTCCAGCATGGCCAACAACCGCACGATCTCTAAACACACCTTCCCACTTATGTCTCGTTACCGCGGCCCTCGCCTGAGGATCACGCGGCGCTTGGGAGACCTCCCCGGTCTCACCCGGAAGGCCGCCAAACGGTCCTATCCCCCCGGTCAGCACGGCCAAGCCCGTCGCAAGCGCTCTGAATACGCGATCCGTCTCGAAGAGAAGCAGAAGCTTCGCTTTAACTACGGAGTCTCCGAGCGTCAGCTCGTGCGCTACGTGAAGAAAGCGCGCGCCCAGGAAGGTTCCACGGGAACCAACCTGCTCAAGCTGCTCGAGAATCGTCTCGACAATGTTTGTTTCCGCCTCGGCTTCGGTCCCACCGTGCCCGGCGCCCGTCAGCTGGTGAACCACGGTCACGTCACCGTGAACGGTCGTGTTACCGACATCGCCAGCTACCAGTGCAAGCCTGGCGATGTGATCGCCATCCGCGAGCGCAAGTGCAGCAAGAAGCTGGCTGAAGGCAACCTCGAGTTCCCTGGTCTGGCCAACGTGCCGAGCCACCTCGAGCTTGACAAGTCCAAGCTGAGCGCCAAGGTCACTGCCCGCTGCGAACGCGAATGGGTTGCCCTGGAAATCAACGAACTGCTGGTGGTGGAGTACTACTCCAGAAAGGTCTGATCCAGATCCGCAGCTCAAACCCCACGATGCGCAACCCTGGATTCAGGGTTGCGTTTTTTTTTGGTTGATCCCCTGGCACTGCAAGCGCTCACCAGCCACGACTGGCTTGGATTAATCCACCCCGTGCTGATGATCCTGTTCGTCTACCCGGTGGTGGGCGCCACGATCCGGCTGGGAATCCTGGCGCGGGAAAAACGATTGAAGATCAACCCGATCGCCGACACGGTGCCGTTGGAGCACGCGCAGCATGGGGCCTGGGTCACCGGCGGGGTGCTGGTGGCGGTGCTGATCGGCCTCGGCCACAGCCTCTGGAGCAGCCATCCCCTGGGTCTGGTCGTCACCGGCAGCGCTGTGATGTTCAGCTTCGGACGCCTGCTGGCGACCCGGATGGCCTGGCAGCGCTTTCTCTGGGCTGTTGCCGCTGCAGTCGGCCTGCTTTTGCTGGGGCTGCAACCCGCCGTGGAGCGGTTCAGCGATGTTCCCTGGAGCCCCCTGTTCTGGCAGTCCCATTTCTGGATGGGGATGTTGCTCACCACCCTGTTGCTGAGCTCAACAGCGCTGCAGCCCTTGATTGGTCATTCCATGAGGGCCAGGCGCATTCACATCAGCAGCAACCTGCTGGTGGCTTTGCTGCTGGCCATGCAAGCGATCTCGGGGACGAGAAATCTGCTTTTGCACTAAAAGAAAGCCGAAAGCTGCTGACGCAACCAGGGAAGGCTGAGGCCGATCACGTTGGAATAACAGCCATCCAAGCCATCGATGCAGAGGCCGCCGCGGCCCTCCAGTGCAAAACCACCAGCACATTGCAGCGGTTCTCCACTGGCCACATAAGCCTCGATCTCGGCCTTGCTGAGCGGGGCAAAGCGCACCACCGTTTCCACGCAAGCCAACACCTCAGGTTGTCCGTTTCGGATCAGGCAATGGCCCGTCAGCAGTGATCCGCAGCCGCCAGCCATGCGCTGCCAGCGCTCCATCGCTACGGCTGGCCCCGAGGGCTTGCCAAACACCTGCCCTTCAAAACTGAGCACGGAATCACAGCCCAGCACGGCCGTGATCTCAGCATCGCCCACAGGATCAAGCGTCTGGGCAACAGCCGTGGCCTTGGCCTGAGCCAGCAATTTCACCAGCTCTGTTGGATCTGCATGCTGGATCTGGTCCTCATCCACACCGCTGACGCGCACCTGATGTTGAACTCCCGCTTGCTCCAGCAAGCGGCGACGCGCCGGCGAGGCGGAAGCAAGCATGAGCACGGGAACACACCGCAGAACAACGCTCCGTAGGCTGCCAGGGACAGGAGGCTTCGCCATCGCACACCCCACCGACCTGCTGGATCGACGCAGCCGTGACCGGGCTTGCAGGGCCATGGGATGCCTGCCCTTCTCTGAAGCCCTTTACCGGGATCTTCAGCAGCAAGGCCTGGATGCGGGAGACCTCTGGAGCGAACCCGGCCGCTACGGCCGCAAGACACGCTGGTTCCGCAACAGCGAAGCCCTCGAGGACGACCTGCGTTGGCTGATCAGCGTGGGCGTGCTGCGCCGCGAAGTGGATGGTCAGGGGCTGACCAGCCGCTTCAGGCTCACCCCCCTGGGTCGCCAACTCCTCGATGACGACCCTGCACTCCTGCAGCGTTCGATTCCGGTGCTGGATCGGCTGCGCCACAGCCTGCGTCGGCACTGGCCGCTGTGACCGGCAACACGCCGCGCCCCCTGATGGTGCTGGGCACCTCCAGCGGTGCCGGCAAATCGCTGATGACGGCGGCATTGTGCCGGGTGCTCCAACGCCGGGGAGAACAGGCGCTGCCCTTTAAGGGCCAGAACATGAGCAACAACGCCTGGGTGGATGTCGACGGCGGCGAGATGGCCTACTCCCAAGCCATGCAGGCCTGGGCGGCGGGTCTTGAACCCTGCTGCGCCATGAATCCCGTGCTGCTGAAGCCCCGGGGAGACAGCACCAGTGAGGTGATCCATGGGGGTCAAAGCGTGGGAATCGCCCGCGCCGAGCACTACTACCGCGACTGGTTCCGCCCGGGTTGGCAGGCGATCCGCACCGGACTGATGCAGCTCCAGCAGCAATGGCCCCAAGGCCGGCTCGTGCTGGAGGGGGCGGGAAGCCCTGTGGAAGTGAACCTGCAACGTCGCGACCTCACCAACCTGCGCCTGGCCCAGTACTTGCGAGCCAACTGCCTGTTGGTCGCCGACATTGAGCGCGGCGGTGTCTTTGCCCAGATCGTTGGGACGCTCGCTTTGCTGCGCCCGGTGGAACGCCCGCTCATCAAAGGCATCCTTATCAACCGCTTCCGCGGTCGGCGGGAACTGTTTGACGAGGGTCGCCGCTGGCTGGAAGCCAACACCGGGGTACCAGTGCTGGGAGTGATGCCCTGGCTGAACGAGCTGTTTCCACCTGAAGATTCTCTCGATCTGCTGGAACGCAAACCCACCCGGGGAGCCACCGATCTGGAGATCGCAGTGCTGCGGTTGCCCTCCTTGAGCAACTTTTCCGATCTCGATCCGCTCGAAGCCGAAGCCAGTCTGAGGCTGCACTGGATTCAACCCGGAGAACCCCTGGGCGAGCCGGATGCCGTGATTCTTCCGGGAAGCAAACAGACGCTGCGGGATCTGGAGGCATTGAACAGCTGTGGACTGGCCGATCAACTCCGGACCTACGCCCGCGCTGGGGGATCCGTCCTAGGCATCTGCGGCGGAATGCAGATGCTGGGCAGAAGCTTGAGCGATCCGGAGGGACTGGAGGGAACGGATCAGAGGGGGCCCCAGAACGGCTTGGGACTCCTGCCCCTGGAGACCATCTTCAGCGGCACAAAACGGCTGAGTCAGCGCAGCATCGATGGCCTCTGGCCCATGGAGACGCCGCTGAGCGGATTTGAACTGCACTACGGAACAACCACCCCGGATCTCGGTCTTCAGCCCCTAAGCAGCGACCCTGGTTTGGGTTGGTGGGCTCCCGGCCCTAAGGGGTCGAGCGTGGTGGGCACTTACCTGCACGGCTTGCTGGACAACGGCCCATGGCGACGGGCCTGGCTCAACAGGCTTCGCGATCAACGGGGGCTGCAACCGTTAGCCAACGATCCCAAGAACCACAGCGCCCATCGTGATCTATTGCTCGATCGCCTGGCAGATGCCTTCGAGCAACATGTGAACCTCGCTCCGTTGCTCCAGTCATGACTTCGATTCCTGTGCGGTGGCCCGATGGGAGCACAACCCACGAAACCATTGGCCAGGACTGGTTGGTGGCCGCCAGTGGAGCGGGCATCAGCATTCCCACCGGTTGCCTTGGGGGCAGCTGCGGGGCCTGCGAGATCGACGTGAACGGCAAAACGGTGCGTGCCTGCATCAGCACCGTTCCGGCGTCGAAATCAGCGAAACTCACCGTTGAATTCGCAACCGACCCGCACTGGTGACTCCCCTTCGCCTCAGCCTGATAGCCCTGCTCACCGGCGCCTTGAGCGGCGCCGGCGTGGCTGTTGTGATGGGTTGGATCGGCGGCTTGATCCAGCTGCTCTGGGGAGATCCAGTGCTCGAGGGCTTAGATCGCGGCCTTCCCCTGGGCTGGTCGCTGCTGATCTGCGGCGGCAGCGGCTTGATCCTTTCGCTGCTGCATCGCCCCGGCCCCACCACATTGCTGCCTGAGCTCCGGGAGACCCTGAACGATCTGAATCATCCGGACCAGGCTCCGAAGCGCGATGAAGGCCGTGGTCTTCTTGGAGCGACCTTGGCCCAGATCGGTGGAGGTGCCGTCGGACCGGAAGCCCTAATGAGCCGTATGGCCGCACTGATCAGCCAGAGGATTTGGCGTGGTCGTGACCAAAAGCTTCAGCAGGCAACAGTGGCAGGGAGCCTCGCCTTTTTCGGAGCTCCATTACTGGGGGGGGCTTTGGTTGGCGGGGGCTCTCACCCAAACAGTCGCAGGCAGACATTCCTCGACCGCTGGTTGCCTGGCAGCCTCGGCGGTGTTGCCGGGTTTGCCGCCTTCAATGGCTTGGGAACTGCCAGCGGTGGATCGCTGCAACGGCTCCCATACACCTGGCCCAGCAGCCTGGGGGAAGATCTCGGCACCCTCAGCGCAGGCCTGTTGGGGGGAGTGGTTGGTTGCGGCTTGGGCTGGCTGTTGCTGCAGTGGCGAGGCTGGCTGGAGCAGCGCCAACTCCTGGCCCGATGGCCCTGGTGGCCGCTGCTGACCGGCCTGCTGTTGGGCGCCTGTATGCACTGGTTACCGTTGGTTCCCTTTGCCGGGGAAGACCAGCTGCGGCCCCTGCTGGAGGGCCAGAACTCAAGTGAGGCCTGGGTCCTACTCCTCTCAGCGATCGTAAAACTGCTGATGCTGGGCCTTTGCCTGGAAACCGGCTGGCGCGGAGGGGTGTTCTTTCCCTTGTTCCTGGTCGCCTGCGCACTTGGGATGGGACTCCACTTTTTGCTGCCGGAGCTGGGCAGCCTTGGCAGCTGGTGCGGCGCCCTCACAGGTGCGTTGTACCGCTGCGTGCTTCATGCACCCTTGGCGGTTCTTGTGCTCGGGGTTGCCCTCCTGCAGGGCCACGGCACAGCCGGCCTGCTGGTGGGCCTCGGCATGGCGCACCTGATCAGGTGCCGTTCTGAGCTGGATGGTGGCCCTCCACTTCGCCCTTGAACACACGGCTGGCCCGGATATCTCCCTCCTCAAGGGTGGTTAGGTCCTGCTTGGTGAGGGCTTCCCCCATCCGCGAAAACAACCGGTTGGCCTGGCGCAGACGGGCCCGGTCCAAGGCATTGCGAACCGAGCGCGCATTCGCGAAGAAAGGCAGCTGACGCCGGCGCGAGACGTACTCGAAAAAAGCTGTCTCGGCCTTGGCACTGAACTGGTAGTGCTGTGCCTCCAGGAGCAGGCCTGCGATCGCCATCAGCTCGTCGTTGCTGTAGTCGGGGAAATCGAGATGGTGCGCCACCCTTGAGGACAGGCCTGGATTAGAGCTGTAGAAGGTCTCCATCCGATCCCTATAGCCCGCGAAGATCACCACCACGTCGCTGCGCCGGCTCTCCATCTCTTGCAGGAGAATCTCAATGGCTTCGGCGCCGTAATCGCGTTCGTTGTCTGGTTTGTAGAGGTAATAGGCCTCATCGATGAACAGCACACCCCCCTGGGCGCGCTTGAGCATCTCCTTGGTTTTTGGGGCGGTGTGCCCCACGTACTGACCTACGAGATCGTCGCGGGTGGCCGTCACCACATGGCCTTTGCGCAGGTAGCCCAGGCGATGCAGGATTTGCGACATCCGCTGTGCCACGGTGGTCTTGCCGGTACCGGGATGGCCGGTGAACGACATGTGCAAACTGGGCGCGGTGCTGGGCAACTCCAGCTGCTGCCGTGCCTGATCCACCAGCAGCAGAGCAGCGATCTCACGAATCCGCGTCTTCACCGGCGCCAGGCCGATCAGTTCACGGTCCAGTTGGTCCAACACCTCAGCCACACCGGAATCGGCGTAGGCAGAAGCCAGATCAACCGAGGAGGGCATCGATCTCTGCTGTGAAGGCGCGATCGGCTTCGCTCAGCTGGGCCTCCGGGCCGTCATCCTCCGGGCGGATCGTGATGTTCACGTAGGTGCGCCCGAAGCTGATGTCAGGAAAGCGCTGGGTCGCCTCGCTGTGCTGGCCAAGCTTGTCGAGGAAATCGCGGGTGGCGTCGTAGCTGTCGAACTCGAAACGACACTCGAGGCATACGGGTCGTTTCCGCTCCTGCCACTGATTCATCAGAGCCCCCGTTCAGCCTGAACCTGCTGAAAACCTAGAGGAGCGCCACCCGCTGACAGCCCATCAGGCGCCCAGACCAGGCCTTGGCGTAGGCCCGATTGGCGGCCTGCTGCTCAGGATCATCGGAATCCAGCGGATGCGGCATCGTGCCGGCGATGGCTGCATTGGTGACGCAGAACATCGACTTCTGGAAGCTGACGCAGATCTGAACGTGCACATCGGTCTGCCCACGGCCATTGTCGTCGTACCAAAGGCTGAGTTCTTCGGGTAGGTGGCGGTACATGTCCTGCATGCAGAGGCTGGGGGGAATCCCCGCACCCATGCTGGGAATCGGATCGGCGTAAAGGGCGCCGTACTTGAAATCACTAATGTCCGGTGAGATCTGCCGGGCCTGGGCGTTGTACGACACCGTTCCCAGGAAAGGCATGCCGCGGAAAAAGACAGCCTCCACGTAGGGCACCGCCACATCCACAAGGAAGGTGAGACCCGCCTCGGGGGGGAGGACCCAGATCTCTTCACCACCGATCGACACCTTGTATTCAATCGGGCTTCCCGCCGCCGCTACCAAGCCATCACGGATGTGATGCACCACATCGTTGACGCAAGTGACTTCCTTGATCGCGTAACGACGGGCTAGGTCGACAAAGATGTCACTCATGACCCGCCAGAACAGACCGAGGCAGTAAATGGTGGTGAGTGAACGGATGGCCTCGGGGGCGAAGTCGGGATAGAGGCGGTTGTTCAGGGCCAGCAGAGGGTCGCGCGCCGACTTGCACTTGATGATCCGCTGGCAGGCCTCTGCAAATTCAGGTGTATCGAGATAGGCATCGAGCCCGCCGGTGCCATGCCAGAACATCGCCTTCTGGCAGTACTCGGCGTATTCGAAGTTGATCCGATCCCCCATGAGGTGGGTCCAGAAGCGCTTGAGGCTGAACCCCTCGTGGAAAAAGCGGAACACCGGGAAAGGATTGAGCATCTGCTGCTCCCCCTGATCCACAAGGTTCTTGCTGTAGGCATCGAGAACCAGGCCATAGCTCTCGAGCACATTCACCACCTGCAGCAGATGGTCGGGGGTGTCCTTGAGCAGCGGAGTATCGCTGAGCAGACGACGGATCAGCTCTTCCTGATTCGGCAGAACCGGGGGGTGCACGGGGGTCGCGGTCGGGGTCATGACATATCTCCGGTGATCAGGCTGAGGCCCGTGGTGGCTGCCTCACTGAGATTCGAGAGCAGCTCCGGAGCGAGGCCAAGCACCAGCACACCGAGGCTGAGGGCGATGGCCGGAGCCTGCTCCCGCAGCGCCACGCGGTTGAGGATACGGGGATTCACCACCTCGCCGGGAGCGATCGCCAGGCGACCAAAGAAGGCGCGGTTGACCAACAGCAGGAAATACACCGCCGTCAGGCCCGATCCCACCATCGAAAGCAGCGTGGCCAGGGGAAAGGGCTGGAGGCTGCCGCGGAAAATCAGGAATTCGGAAATGAAGCCGGCCATACCAGGAATTCCGGCACTGGCCATCACGCCGATGATCATCAAAGATCCAGTCAGCGGCAGGCCGCGCTGGGGATTGAGCAGGCCACGCAACACGTTGAGGTCGCGGGTGCCGGTCTGGGCGTAAACGACACCCACCACCAGGAAGAGCACTCCGGAGATCAGGCCATGGCTAACCATCTGGAAGAGGGCTCCCATCAACCCAAGGGGCGTGGCGGCGGCGGCGGCCAGCAGCACATAGCCCATGTGTCCAACAGAGCTGTAGGCCACCATGCGCTTCATGTCGCTCTGGGCAATCGCCGCCAGGGATCCGTAGAGCACCGAGATCGCTGCCCAGCCGGCCAACCAGGGAGCAGCCACCTGCCAGGCATCGGGGAACAAGCCAAGGCAGAAGCGAAGCAGGCCATAGGTGCCCAGCTTGAGCAGCACGCCGGCCAAAAGAACCGACACTGGTGTGGAAGCCTCGGTGTGGGCATCCGGCAGCCAGGTGTGGAAAGGGAAGAGGGGAATCTTGATACCGAAGCCGATCAGCAGAGCGCCCATAAGCACCAGCTGGGTGGTCATGCCCAGTTCACCAGCCAGGATCGGCCGCAGGCTGAAGTCCATGGTTCCAGTGACAAACGCAATTCCGAGGAACGCGCCGAGAATCAGAACGCCTGAAACGGCCGTCACGATAAGGAACTTGGTGGCGGCGTAGGCACGGTTGGCACCGCCCCAAACGGCAATCAACAACCAGAGGGGGATGAGTTCCAGTTCGTAGAACAAGAAAAAGAGCAGCAGGTTCTGGGCCAGGAAGGCCCCATTCACCGCTCCTGAAATCACAAGCAGCAGGGCGAAGTAAACCCGAGGTCGGTTCTCGATCGTGCGCGATGAAATGGCCGCAACAAGGCAGAGCACCCCGTTCATCAGCACCAGCGGTAACGACAGACCATCCAGGGCCAATGCGTAATCAAGCCCGATGGCACGCACCCAGCGGGCCTGTTCCACCAACTGCAAACCAGCATCGGCTGCATCGAAGGGCAACAGCAGGGCAAAGCTCGCCAGGCACTGCATCACCAGCAGCACGATGGAGACATCACGCAGGCGCGCACTGGAAGGGGATCCCGGCCAGAGGATCAGAGCCAGAGCCCCGAGGAAGGGAATCAGAAGCAGGAGGGAAAGAAGCATCTCGGGGCGATCAGGTGAGGAACCAACTCACCGCGGTGAGGAAAAGAACGATGGCCAGGAGCACCGTCAACACGTAGGACTGGCTCTGGCCGCTGACGCTGAGCTTGAGGCTGTCGGCACTGGCCAGTGAGAAGCGAGCCACCCCATTGAGAAGACCATCCACCACATTTCGGTCGAACCAGGAGGCCAGGCGAGAGAAGCCAGCCACCACGTTGACGATCGTGAGGCGATAAAAGCGCTCGGTGTAGAAGTCGTAGGCCAGCAGGTCCTGCCACCAGCGCAGCACAGGATTCAGCGAGCGGGACCATGCCTTGCTTAAGGGGAGCACGGCGCCGGCCAGAAGGCCCAGTAGTCCGCTTCCCACCACCAGAGCTGCTGCCCAGAGGGGGAAGGCCAACAAACCATCCAGGGATTCAAGCCGCACCAAAAGGAGCGGAGTGATCAGCACAATCACGGTGAGCGCCACCATCGGCAGGGCCATCTGCCAGTTCACCTCCGCAGCCCGGCGGGACTTGATCAATGCATTGCCCATGAACACATGGCGGAACACCCGCACCAACCCAACTGCTGTAAGGGCATTGGTGAGCAGGAACACGGCCATGAAGGGGACCGAGCGCACGCTCAGCAACTCGATCGACTGAGCAAGCGCCAGGAAACCACCCAAAGGAAGGAACCCGATCAGGCCGGCACCCCCCACCAGGAAGGCTGTGGTGGTGGCAGGCATCCGGCTGCCCAGGCCACCCAGCTCGGTGATGTCCTGGCAGTTGGTGGAAGCAATCACCCCACCAATGCTCATCGACAGCAGAGCTTTGGAGACGGCATGGGTGAACAGGAGCAACAGGGCCAGCACCGGGATCTGCAGCGCGATAGCGATGAAGACCAGCCCCATATGAGCCGTCGTGGAGTACGACAGCGTGCGTTTGATGTCAACTTGGGCCAGGGCCACCAGGGAGCCGCCGATCGCACTGATGCTGCCGATCACGAGCATCACGCCGATAGCGATGGGAGAGAGCTGCAGGATCGGCATCACCTTCAACAGCACAATCGCGCCGCAGGTCACCACAACCGAATTGCGGAGAATCGAGGCGGGATTCGGGCCCTCCATGGCTTCGTCCAGCCAGAGGTGCATAGGGAACTGGGCGCATTTGCCCGTCGGGCCGGCAACCAGGCCCAAACCCAACAGCGTCGCGGCCAGAGGAGAGAGGGTGTCCTGGGCGGCCCAGGCATAGAGGTCGTTGAACCCCATCACTCCGGAATAGCTGCAGAGCGCCACTACACCCATCAGAAGCAACACATCACCAACGCGCTTGGTGAGGAAGGCATCCCGGGCTGCGGTCACCACCAGGGGTTGGGCATACCAGAAACCCACCAGCAGATAGGTGGAGAGGGTCAGCATTTCCAGCAAGAAATAGCTCTGGAACAGGGAGTCGCTGAGCACAACGCCGCTCATCGCCCCCTCAAAAAATCCGAGCAGTGCAAAGAAGCGAGCCAACGCCCACTCCTTGTCCATGTATCCCAGGGAATACACCTGGGACAGCAAGCTGAGGCCCGTAATCAGTTCCAGGGCTACCAAATTGGTGAGCGAAAGACTGAAGCTGATATCCAGCTCCAGATCGGCCACAGTGAGCCAAGGGAATGCCAGATCCACTGGCCCTAATTGGTACACCTCCTGCAGGATCAGGCTTCCGTGAACGAAGGCCACCAGGGTCAGAAAAATATTCAGATACGCCGCCGGTCGATGCGCATCACGCCTGAACCAGCCACAGGCCCACGGCAAAGAGACCAACATCCCGATGAACCCGTAGAGCGGGATCAACCAGGCGGTCTGCTGAGGTAGCGAAAGCTCCGGAGTCAAAACAGCGAGCGGAATGATGATCGAGCTTGTCGCTAGATGGCCGGCGAATCTAAGAACCGGTCATCAGCAAAAGTGCTCTTTGTGAACGGCAATGAGGTGGCTTTTGGTCCTTCAGCTACGGCGGGCTGCGCCGCTGCCGGCCAACACTGGTTCCACTTCGTTGTGGGGGCGAGCAATGATGTGAGCGGCAACGAGGCCGTCACCGACCCGCTCGCAGGCATCAGCTCCGGCACGAACAGCGGCATTCACGGCACCGGTTTCACCACGCACCATCACGGTGACGTAGCCACCACCCACATACTCACGGCAGATCAGGGTGACTTCCGCAGCCTTGGTCATCGCATCGGCTGCCTCGATGGCGGGAACCATGCCGCGGGTTTCGATCATCCCCAGGGCCACACCGGGAACGATGGGGGAAGGGGTTGCAGAGGGTTTGGCCACAGCTGATCCGCCGCCGGATCCGGTGTTGGAGGCGCTGCTGCGACGCGTTGTTGTGGACGCGCGACGGGTGGTTGAAGCAGGAGCTGCCTTGGCGGGAGTTGAAGCGGGAGCAGGGGTGCTGGCCACAGGCTTCACATCCACGGTCTTGTTTGCTGCAGCGGTGCTGCGGGTGGTGCGACGACGGGGGGTGGGGGAAGGAGTGGCCATGGATTGGAAGGTGTGGAAGCGGAACGGAAACGGCGGAGGGAAATGAAGGATCCCTATCCGTCCGGATTCCAGAAATCGATGATTCCACCGATGGTGAGATCGGTGAGAACGGTGTTGTCAGGGCAGGCATGCCGGGCAGCGGAACCGCTGGCGGTGAACACCCAGTTGCCCTCACGGGCACCCACGGGGTCAACGGCCACCAACTTCTTGCCCTTGTTGTTCTTGAGAATGCGCAGGTGCATGTGATCCAAACCGGCAACCCGGTAGGAGCAGACCAGCGTTCCCATCACCTGCATGATTTCCATCAGCTGGCTTTGCCTCCTGCGGGTTTGCTGGGGCTGGGGGATGGAGAGGGAGCGGAGGTCTTCGGAGGGTCGGGTTCCCAGTGGTCAATGATCCCCACAATGGTGAGGTCACTGGGATAGGACTTGCTGCCGGCGGCTTCACGGGCGGCCGAGCTGCTGACGCAGATCACCCAGTCACCAGGTTTCGCACCCACCGCATCGACAGCCACCTTCTTGGTGCTGCCATCGAGCACCACCTGTAGGTGCTTGTGCTCGAAATCGGGGATCCGGTTGGTGGAAACAAGCGGCTTGACGACCTTGACGATGAGCATGATCAGTGAGCCTCCGGAAGTTGCGGGTCGAGGGTGGAACCGACGACCTCGGCTGGAGCCGTCTGGTTGCGGTCGCGAATGGTGAGACAAGTGTGGAGCAGACCCTCATGAACGAGGGCTGCGTAGCGATCGGCGATGGCCTGGTTGACCCGTTGGCAATCAGCAATGGCCCGTTCCCGAGCTCCGGGCACCCGACCGGAATAGTCGAAACGCACCACAACCGGAATAGGCAGATCCCGGGACACATTCAGACCCTTGAAAATTTTCACGCCCACATCGAGATCAGGGGCGCCCTCCTCGACGGTGTCGAGGTGAGCGAAATACGTGAGGTTGCGCAGATGCACCTCTTTGAAGCCGATGCCAACGCCAATGAAACGCTCTGCGTGTCCGGCATCGGGGTAAGTGCCACCGTGCAGATCCTGCACGTAATCGATCTGGGAGAAGTTATTGGCGAGCAACCGGGTCAGGAACGAAACCATGCCGGCATCCATGGGGCCGGGAGCCGCGCTCTCAACAGCTTCAGCAACCTGTGCCATCGCTTGATCGGCACTCATGGATGCTGTGGCGGCATGCAGTTCCCTGGCGCAGAGCCAACGGTCGAGCACCATTTCGCTGTCACGACTTGGGGGGTGCACCCGGATCGCGTCGGTGTCGGTGTCAAGGCCGATCAGCAGAAGATCAACGGAGGCACCGCAGCAGAAGCTGTTTTCCACCGACTCACGAAAATCGAGCAGGCGCTGATGACCTGCCGCTGCCGCCAGTTCGTCATTGCTGCCATGGGCAGCGCAGCCCTGGTGGGAAGGATCGAGGGAACTGAAGTGGTAAGTAACCACCTTCAGGTAACGGGTCGGTTCCGTGGAGGGATTGGGTGAACCTTCGCGATAGCGACGATGCTCGGTTTTGACCCAGCGGTTCACCGTGTTCTCCACGTCGAACATGGCACCAGCGTGGGAACGGCGACGCACAGCGCTAAAGGGAATGCGCAGGGCGTAGGCCACGGTGTGGGCCAAGCGACCATCGGCACAGGGCGTCAGGTCGAGCAGATGGATCCCGCAGTCGAGCAAAAACTGTTCGAACTCTCTAGCGGCAGCACTGCCTGTGCCGGCATCCAGTGGGTCGTCTTGAAAAAAGCGATCACTAAACAGTCGGTGGCTTTCAAAGACACACCAGGCGAACAGGGCGCGCATGTCGAGGGGGCGAACCCATGCCCGCTGCAGGATGTGATCCGGCAGATCAAAGCCGAGTTCGGCCCGGCACAACCGCTGGGCTTGGGGGATGAAATCGGTTTCGTGCTGAAGCGCTGAAACCTGTTGGAGCAGGGGAACGATCCGATCAAAACGTCCCTTGATCTCCAACTCGTAGGCCAGAAGACAGGCATTGGCCGCTGCATCCGTTAAGGGATGGCGCCGATGGGTGATCGGCAGAGAGCTGCGGCTCAGATTGAAAGGAACCGCCCGGGTGGCTGCCTTCTCACGTCGTACCCAGCCCGGCTGTGAAGGAGCGGGACGCTTGACGTCGTTGCTGGAGCGAATCCGACCACCTCCCAATGAGCCGCCACCCAGTTGAGCGGCTTTACCCGATGTGGTGAGGGCACGGCGTCTTTCCAGAGCGGCTCGGCGGGTGGAAGACTCCACCTCAGAAGCGGTCTGAGCGAAATCAGACGTTGTGGCCAGCTGCTGAAGCTGGCGTCGAGTGGGTGCCGAGGGGGCCTGAGGTCGCCCGCCACGGAGAGGCTTGGAGCGAACCATCAGTGAATCAGCCCCGTGCGCCGCCGGAGACGGTTATCAAGGAGCCTTTCTCGGTGTTACCGCTGGAGCCGGTCACGCGGCTCACAGGCCATTCGGTCTCCTCGTTGCGCTTGCGCTCGAAGGAAGACATGGCACTCATCGGGCCAGGACGGCTGGGGTTACGACGGCGGGCCGAAGCACCCTCAGTGCCGGTGACATGCTCCCCACGATCCCAGTCGTCGCCAGTGATCTTGGTGGAGGAACCCTCGCCGGTCACCCGAGATGCTGGCTTTTCAGAGGGCTCGCTGACCACAGCCACGGTGGGCTGAAACTGGCGCTGCTGCTGACGGTTCTGGAACTCGCGGTTATCGAAGCGGAACTGCTCGGTACCGGTCACCTTGCCGCCAGCCATGTCAAAAGGGCCGGTGATGCGATTGCCATCCTCGTAAGACGTACCGGTCACGCCGGCATTGGCCTCACGTTGCTGCTGAGCAGCGCGGGCTGGTGACACCACGCTGAAGCGGGTCCAAGCAGCACCCTCAGGGGCTTGACCGTGGGTATCGGTGCCGGCAGGGGCATCAGCACCGCAGGCAGCAGCCAGCTGGTCAGCACCCACATAAGGAGTGCCGGTGACTGCTTCACAAGCACCGCGCTTGTCGCCGGTCATCACACCACCCACACCAGGTTGGATGCCCGTCATGGCAGCAGAAGGGGTGCCGACACGAACAGGAGTGCGCTCACGAATGGCTTTGACGGCGGGAGTGCCGCAGTGTTGGCCGGCCTGCTCGAGGCCTGCATAAGGAGTTCCTGTTACGGCCTGGCAGCTGCCGGGCTCGTCACCTGTGACGTGCTCCGAGCGGCCGGTGCGGGTTCCGCTCACCACCTGGTTTCGGTTGGTGACACTGAAACCAACCTTGGCAGCTTCAGGCTCAGGCTTGCCGCCGCAAAAGGAATTGACCTGCTCAGCACTGATGTATTGATCACCGGTCACACGGTGGCAGGAGCCGAATTCATTACCGGTGACCTGGGAGGAGCGACCCACCAAAGTTCCAGTAACGCCAGTACCAGAAAGGGTGCCTGACAAACCAACCTTGGCTGCCGGACGACCTTCAGGAAGGGGGTCAGAACCGAGGTATTGATCGCCAGTGAGGCTGCGATTCGCGCCGGCCTCATCACCAGTGACGCTGGCGGAGCGGCCAACCATGACACCACTCACGGGACGACCCTGTTCGGTGAGGCTGTGACCCACCTTGCGAGGGGAAGTCGTACCACCACCGCAGTAGGCAGCAGACTGGTTGGCTGAGATGTATTCGGTGCCGGTCACGCTCTTACAGGTGCCAGGCTCATCGCCGGTGACCTTTTCGGAACGGCCGACTTCGTTACCAGTAACGCGGTTGCCGTGGCTGGTGGCGGTGACGCGCACCTTGGCGGGAGTTGTGGCAGCTGGAGCCGTCTGACAGAAGGTCTGGAAGACTTCAGCACCCAAGTACTCCGTGCCTGTGATGGAACGGCAGGTGCTGGCTTCATTGCCGGTGGTTTTGACCGAGCGGTTGGCCTGGGTTCCAGTCACGGTCTGGCCAGCCGTGGTAGTGCTTTCACCAACTTTCCAATGGGCATCAGCAGCTGCGGCTTGCTTGGCGCCGTGGCGGTTGGGACCGGTTGGGCGGGTCACACCAGCGCTTTGCTTGTTGCGGGCTCCTGCCTTGGTGCGCAGCTCGCGCACTTGCTGGGCCAGCTCACGGCTGGTGAGATCGGGATTGGCCTGACGAGCAACTGCAGCGGCACTGGTGGACTGCTTGCCTGCGGTTTTGCCATGCTTTGCCATGGCATCGCGGCGGGCCAAAACCAGGGCGCGGCTGGGATTCTCGATAGCGCGGCGCTTAGGGGCCGCTGCACGACGTTCTGTGCGAACGGAAAGCTTGGGGGCCGAGGCACTCAATGAGGTCAGTGCGGTCTTCTCGGCAGCACGCTTGCCGCCGCAGCCACAGTTCTTGGTGGTTTCAGCAGGTGCCGCTGCAGGAGCAGCAGCCTTGGTCTGACGGGCAACATCAGCGCGGTTGCGATCGCGGCTGGTGTCTGCGGTTTTGCCGCGACGGGACAGGGCTTCGCGACGAGCAAGCACCAGATCGCGGCTTGCATCGCGAGGCGGCTTGACCTGTGAACTGCGCCTGGAAGGAGCAGCGGTGAATGAAGTTGTTCGCTGCGGAGCTACAGCAGCGGGAACAACAGGTGCAGAAACAGGTTCTGCAACTGCAGCCGCATTCGTGCGGGTGGGACGGGCGTCATCAACGGTGCGAACACGGTTGGCGCCAGTACCAGCTGCAGCTGAGGACTTCTTACCGGAAGTGGTCAGCGCCTTACGGCGTTCTAGTGCGAGTTCGCGACTGGAGAGTCTTGCCATGTCCGCCCGAGGGAGTCGTCGTGAGGTGGAAGGGCACTTGCCCCTCCGGAAAAAGCTGGAGCCCTGATCAAGTCAGGGCTCAGAACCATGGGTCCGAAGGATCAGCGTCCTTCGAAGACCACGAAGCATGCACCCTGGCTCTGGGTGTAGGCGTCGTAACCGACGATGCGCACGTGGTGGTCGGGGTATGCGCGGTGGCAAGCCTCGAGCTCACTGACGACAACGTTCAGATCCTTCTCACCGAAGAAGGGGAGCTTCCAATAAGACCAATAGGTGGCCATGGAGTTGCTGGGATGGACATGCTCAACGAGCGGGCTCCAACCCTGGGCAATGATGTATGCGATCTGGTCGTAGATCTCGTCCTGGGTCATCGGCGGGAGGAAGCCGAAGGTCTCCAGGGTGGCGACTGTTTGATAGTCACCCACGGTGCTCTGGAAAGGCATGGGGATCCTGGGTTTAAGAAAAA
>NZ_VTKZ01000003.1 GCF_020514115.1 Synechococcus sp. MU1642 | reverse complement strand
CCGTGCCGGCCTCGGCATGGAAGTGATGCACGAGCGCAACGCTCACAACTTCCCCCTCGACCTGGCTGCTGCTGAGTCCACTCCTGTGGCTCTGCAGGCTCCTGCCATCGGTTGATCTGGAATCAACTAACGATTCAGATCAACTGAATCGGAAAGCCCCCTCCTCGGAGGGGGCTTTTTGTTGTGCATGCAGCTCTTATCTTCCGATCTCTTCACTGAGGAGCCGTCTGAGGTCGTCATTGCACGTCCCAGAGTTGACGTGCAGATAGAGCTTGCCAACCCCTCAACAACGCTTTGAGTCGACTCAGCAAAAGGGAACTATTGCAACGTTGAACCGCTAATCAGGTGCTGACCGCTCACTGAAGGAGCTTTTGCCAGAATTAATCCAAGATTCAACTGTTTTGGCTGATCGGCATGAGCTGGATCTTCCTGTGGGTAGCCCAGATATGGCAGCACATGCAGAACATGCGCAGGCGTGCAGGGCTGCAATGAATCAGACACAAATACTGATCCAGCGCCTCGGCTTGATGCCCCATCCGGAGGGGGGCTGGTACCGGGAGTTGCATCGCAGCCCAGACCAAGTTCAACGACAGGACGGTGCCGAGCGATCTGTCTTGACGGTCATTCTGTTTTTGCTGCCCGGCGGTGCCACCAGTTGCTGGCATCGGGTGATAGGTGGAGAAGAAGTCTGGACACACATTGATGGGGGAACGCTGGAGCTCTTTCAGTGCCAGGCCGACGGCACAGGGCTGCAACGTGATGCTTTGCATGCATCCAACCCCGTCAAGGTGGTTCCTGCCAACGCCTGGCAGGCGGCAAGGAGTCTGGGTGATTACTCCCTGGTGAGCTGTTGTGTGGGGCCGGGGTTTGACTTCTGTGATTTCGAGATGGCGCGGCAGCAACCCACGACAGAACGTCCGAAATTGCCCCATCCGGAGTTGATCTGAACCGATGGCTTCGTAGCCTCACCACATCGATCAATGGCCATGGGCAGCAGCTTCGGCGACCTCTTCCGGATCAGCACCTTCGGTGAATCCCACGGAGGAGGGGTGGGTGTGATTGTTGAGGGCTGTCCACCACGGCTAAACCTCAGCGTCGAGTCGATTCAGGCCGAACTGGATCGACGCAAGCCAGGCCAAAGCCACATCACCACCCCGCGCAAGGAAGCGGACCAGGTGGAAATTCTCAGTGGCCTGCTGGATGGCAAAACCACGCTTGGCACCCCGATCGCCATGGTCGTGCGGAACAAGGACCAACGACCCGGGGATTACAAGGACATGGCGGTCGCCTTCCGGCCATCCCATGCCGATGCCACTTACCAGGCGAAATATGGAATCCAGGCGCGCAGCGGTGGGGGACGTGCGTCAGCGCGGGAAACCATCGGCCGTGTCGCTGCTGGTGCGATCGCCAAGCAGCTGCTGAAACAAGCAGCAGGAACTGAAATCCTGGCCTGGGTGAAGCGGATCCACACCATTGAAGCCTCAGGCATCGACCCGCAGCAGGTTCAGCTGAGCGATGTGGAGGCCAACATCGTTCGGTGTCCGGAGCCAGCGATCGCTGAGCGAATGATTGAGCGCATCGAAGCAATTGGCCGCGAGGGTGATTCCTGCGGCGGGGTGATCGAGTGCGTGGTGCGCCATCCCTCGATTGGCCTGGGCATGCCGGTGTTCGACAAACTCGAAGCCGACCTCGCCAAAGCTGTGATGTCGTTGCCGGCCACCAAGGGATTTGAAATTGGTTCCGGTTTCGATGGAACGCTGTTGAAGGGCAGCGAACACAACGATGCCTTTATGCCAAGCGACGATGGCCGGCTGAAGACCGCCACCAACAACTCCGGTGGCATCCAGGGGGGGATCAGCAATGGTGAGCCAATTGTGGTCCGGGTGGCCTTCAAGCCAACGGCCACAATCCGCAAAGAGCAGCAGACCGTCGATTCCGATGGCAAGGCCATCACACTCGCAGGGAAAGGACGGCACGATCCATGCGTTCTGCCTCGGGCCGTGCCGATGGTTGAAGCGATGGTGGCACTCGTTCTGGCTGATCACCTGCTGAGGCAGCAGGGGCAATGCAGCCTTTGGTGAGCACCACCCTCAAGTCAGATCAAACGGAACCCACCGCTGTGCTGGCGTTGGAGCTCACCGCCGCTGCGGCCGCTTTCGTCTTTGCCGCGCTGCGGGTCCGGATGCGTCGAGCGGGCTTTTTGCTGGCCTGAGCCTTGGCTGAGACTGGTTTCTTGGCAGCCATCGTTTTCTTCACTGTCCGGCGAGCACGACCGGTCGCCCCACGGCTGCGATGACTCAACACCAGGGCCCACTCCTCGTCACTGAGGGTGGATGGCTTGCTGCCGTGGGCATAGGACAGCTTGGCCGCCTTCTCGATGTCCTTGATCAGATTCGTCCAAGACGTGGCAAAACGCTTGTCGGACTGCGATTTCGCACCGCTTTCCACCAGAGTCTCCACAACCCCTGCGGCCGAAACCTTCTTGCGCCGGCGATTGAAAATCTCCTTCTGAAGCTGAGCGATCAGGGCATCGGCCTTGTCGCTGAGCTTGATCGTGAGCTGCGACATGACGCAGTTAGATAGCTATCTCATCTGTAGCACCTTGGACGCATGTCGACCAGTCGTTGGCATCAGCGCTGGCTTGTCGATTGATGCAACCAGTCGAGAATTGCCTTGAAGGCAGGCGGCGATCCCACCACTCTGCGGCCCAAAGCCACAGCGCCATGCCCAGCCTCCAGCCATACAGGGAGATCGCCCACCTCAAGACCACCAGCGGCAATCACAAAGGGCAGTGGGCCGAGGGGTGCCTGCAAGCTGCCCCAATACCCCGGCCCGAGGTTGACGGCAGGAAACAGTTTGACGACACGACAGCCGAACCGCATGGCTTGATGCACCTCCGTGGGACTGAAGACCCCAGGCACCAGCAAGACCCCAAACCCTCGGGCCTGCTCAACAAGCTCCGGGCACCAGCAAGGAGCCATCGCATAGCTGAGATCCAGCCGCGATAGGTCATTGAGCGCCTTGGTAACCGTCACCGAGGCCGCTCCCAGATTCAATTCAGGGCAATGGTCCTGCACTCGTTGC
This sequence comes from Synechococcus sp. MU1642, assembly GCF_020514115.1. Taxonomy (GTDB): domain Bacteria; phylum Cyanobacteriota; class Cyanobacteriia; order PCC-6307; family Cyanobiaceae; genus Parasynechococcus. The sequence goes on along the minus strand of NZ_VTKZ01000003.1, from coordinate 240,588 downwards.
ATGAACCCTATCCAGCCTGGCTGGTCAAGCCAGGCCACCTCGAGATGTCGCAGTCCTGCAGCATGAAGCTGCTGCACTTGCTCCAACAAGCCAGACCCCGAGCCTGAAGCCTCGAGGTCGTCTGGCTCAGGACGAATCACCAACAAAAGAGGCTGATGCTGCAGGGAAGCCACAAAGAGCTCCTGCCGCACCAGCCAAGGGTTGGAAGACGAATCGAAATCAGACGTATTCGGCGACCCGGACGTCACGTTTGATCAGAAGCTCCTGAAGCTCTTCAGCATCAACAGTCTCCTGCTCAACGAGCATTTCAGCCAATTCATCCAGAACGGCTCGGTTGTCAACAAGAACCTTGGTAGCGCGCTTGTAAGCAACATCCACCAGCTCTGACACCTCTTTGTCGATCATCGCGGCGGTTTCCTCAGAGAAGTCACGCTCCGCAGCGATGTCGCGTCCGAGGAACATGCCACCTTGCGCACGCCCAAGAGCAACGGGACCCAGTTCGTCGCTCATTCCGAAGCGAGTGATCATCTGACGCGCCGTTGAAGCAACCTGCTGAAGATCGTTGGAGGCACCTGTGGTGACCTCGTCTTCGCCATAGACAATCTCTTCAGCCACCCGGCCGCCAAGTGCAACGGCCATCTGGTTCTGGAGGTAGGCCCGTGAATACAAGCCCGATTCCATCCTCTCTTCACTGGGGGTGAAGAAGGTCAGACCGCCAGCGTTACCACGGGGAATGATGGAGATCTTCTGAACAGGGTCGTAATCCGGCATCAGAGCTCCCACGAGGGCATGACCAGCCTCGTGAAAAGCAACCAAGCGGGCGCGACGCTCGCTCATCACGCGGTCCTTCTTCTCGGGACCCGCCATCACACGTTCAATGGCATCACTGATCTCGTCGTTGCTCACTTCGGTGAGTTCGCGACGGGCCGCAAGGATGGCGGCTTCGTTGAGAAGGTTGGCCAAATCAGCGCCGGTGTAACCCGGTGTCCGACGGGCAACCTTGTCGAGATCGACGTCCTTAGCGAGGGTCTTACCGCGAGCGTGAACTCCGAGAATCTGTAGGCGTCCGGAGTAGTCAGGGCGATCAACTGTGACCTGACGATCAAAACGACCGGGGCGCATTAGAGCGGCATCGAGCACGTCCGGGCGGTTGGTGGCCGCCACGATGATGATGCCGGTATTGCCCTCGAAACCATCCATCTCCGTCAGGAGCTGGTTCAGCGTTTGCTCGCGCTCGTCGTTGCCACCGCCAAGGCCTGCACCACGTTGACGACCAACGGCGTCAATCTCATCGATAAAGACGATGCAGGGAGCATTTTTCTTGGCTTGCTCGAACAGGTCGCGAACACGGCTGGCACCAACGCCAACAAACATCTCAACGAACTCTGAGCCAGAGATGGAAAAGAAGGGAACACCTGCTTCACCAGCAACTGCCTTGGCGAGCAGGGTCTTGCCGGTGCCGGGAGGCCCCACAAGCAGAACCCCTTTGGGGATCTTGGCGCCGACGGCCGTGAAGCGATCAGGGTTCTTGAGGAAGTCGACCACCTCGGTCAGCTCAAGTTTTGCTCCTTCAATGCCGGCAACATCGGTGAAGGTCACCTGAGTGGAAGGCTCCATCTGAACCCGTGCCTTGCTCTTGCCGAACTGCATCGCGGGATTACCACCGCCGCCGCCTTGCGCACGCCGGAATAGGAAGAACAGTCCGCCCAACAGAAGGATCGGGAAGATAAGACTTCCAGCAGCCTGCTGCCAGCCAGGGGTCTGACGGGAGGGCTGCACAGCGATATCGACGCTGTGTTCGGTCAGCAAACCGAGCAGCTCACGATCGGGGGCCAGGTTGACCTGGGCACGACGACCGTCGTTTTCAACAACCTGAGCGGTGCCCTGATCCGGAGAAATCAGCACACGGCTGATTTGGTCATCCTTCACCGCCTCAACGAACTCGCTGTAGCGGATGGTGTTCACCTGGGGCTGGCTACCACCTCCGCCACCAACGAACGCCGGTGCAATCACAACGATCGCCAAGACCAAAAGGGCCCCGAGGCCGATATTTCGCCAACGCTTGTTCACAGGTCGCCTCGTAGATGAAGGAATGTTAAACCGGTTCTCTGCATTCAGGAGGCGCGGAGCACCTCAACCACACTCTTAAAAGCGAACCATTCGGGAATTTCCTCACCACCACGAAGCATCTTGCGGAACTGAGTGCCGCTGAGCTTCTTCACGTGCAGGCCACGGGCTTCGGCATGTTCCGCCGTCACATAGCCCTCTTCCTGGGTGTAGACGAGGTTCAGGGAAGGAACCGTTTCCATCATGAGCTCGGGAGCGCATTCCTTAGCGAAGTTCTGCGCGTCGTAAGGACCGTAGAAGTCGTCACCAGTCAGAGACGATTTGCAGCCGGCCATATCGCGGCCAATGATGAAGTGGGTGCATCCGTAGTTGCGGCGGATAATCATGTGCTGGAGCGCTTCACGCGGACCAGCCATGTGCATGGCGTAAGGCAGGTAGGCCCAGCGAATGCTGTCGTTGTTCACCTCGGCCGCCAGACGTTCATAGGTCTGGAAGCGAACAGCACCAGGGATGTCGTCCTGCTGGGTGGGACCACAGGTGGGATGGACGAGGACCACGGCGTTATCACTCACGTTCTGTGCATGCAGGGCACGGGTGAAAAGTTCGTAGTGAGCGCGGTGAATGGGGTTGCGGCACTGGAACGCCACCACGTCCTCGCCTTCGGGCAGGCCTGCACGCACCTCAGCCGGGGTCTTGCAGGGGAACACCCGCTCGGGCAGAGCAAGACCCTTGAGGCTTCCACCCAAGTAGAAACACTTGCGCTCAATCGTGATCATCCGAACCGCAGGGTGCTCGATGGAGGTGGTGCCGTAGCAGCCCTTGGCTTCAGCAACTTTGTTGGGTTCCCACTTGTCCTCCACCTCGAGGACCGCCAGTTCCTGGCCCTTGTAAGTCAGCATCACCTTGTCACCCACCACCACGTCATCGCGATCGGTGTCCATCACGATCGGCAGACCAAACAGCTGGCCCGCAGCCAGACGATGACCACTGACCACAGCGTCGTAGTCCTCCTGGTGCATGAAGCCACGCAGAGGAGAGAAGCCACCAACGCACAGCAGCTCCACATCACAGGCATTGCGATCAGAACACTCGATCGTTTTAGTCGCGGTGGCTTTCACAGCGGCACGATCCGCCTCGCCCACCATCAGATCGACCAGCGTTCCGCAATAGGGGGCAATCACACCGGATCGCTGGGCGGGAGCAGAAGCACTGGCGGTCATGACTTCATGGAAAGATCGCGCGATTCTCCCAGATCGCCGGAGGATTGCAATGGGCCACAAAAAAGGGGGCCTGAGCCCCCTTGCAACCTGTTGTGATGAGCCTGATCAGGCCTCTTCAAGGCGGCCGTAGAGATCACCAGTGATCTTGATGTCGACCACTTCACGACCACCCATATCGGAGTCGGAGGGTTGGATAGCGCTGAACACACCAGCGAATTCTCCGGTTTCAGGATCCACCTTGGTGACGGAAAGACTCATGGTTCCCACGCCATCGATGTAGCGCTTGTTGTTGTCCTTCTCGAGTTGCTCGTCATCACCGCCAAGTGCCACAAGGCCTTGGGCGTACTGAACACCGGTGGTCAGAGCCCTGCCCTTGGGATCGATGAAGTTGCTGGTGCGGTAGCTGGGGGTGCGATAGGTGCCTTCAAAGTCGGTGCTGGTGGTCAACGCCGAGCCATCAGCAGTTGCATTGAGAGACTTGCTGGAGAAGGTGAAGGGGAACTCCTCGCCACCGGGCACCAAAACGGTGATCGGCTGGAAGTCGATGCCGCCTTTCTCCTGGAATTGCAGTCCAGATTCCGTCACCTTCAGATCCCCAAAGACTGAATCGAGGCTGGAGGTGTAGCGGGTCAGGATCTTGCCCTCAACAAACTCCGCCTGCTGACGAATGTTCTTGGGCTCCTCCTTCGCATAAACCTGAACTGGGTGCATGCAGATCTCACGCAGCTCGTAGCTGCCACCGATCGTCAAAGGAATCGAGCCACGAGCTGAGTCCCCAATCGTGGGGCAATCGTTGGCTTTGCCGGTGTTATGGATGTCGTCGTAGGTGACGTTGGATCCACCACGCTGAACGGCTTCACTGTCGCCACTACAGGCCGTGGTGAAGAACGCGAGGCAGAGCGCCAGCACGACGGCCAGCAGAGGACGGATGCGCATGGAAGGAGCCAATCGGCTGAACGCTAATGGGGACGGGATGCCGTCAGATCCGGATCCTACAGGGCGAAAAATGACGTCAGGGCTAGCCTTTTGCAGCTCTCAACAACTTGTCGAAGGCGCGTGACATCCAACGATCCCGATTCGACCCAGGCACGGATGGCTCCGGCACTGGCCACCCTGGGCGAGATAGCAGAGGAATTGAGGGGAAATCCAGAAGCACTCCTCACCCTGCTGCGTGAGCTTGAAGCCCTGCATCGGGACGTTCAGGACGGTCCGTTCCGCCAAAGCCTTCCTGAAAACCGCCAGAAATTGTTCACACTTCTGCAGGGGATGGAGAAAAACGGTGGTTGGCCCTACATCCCCAGGCTTCAGCTGCGCACCTTCATCGACCTGCTCGGTCAGGACTCCATCGACGCCGCGGCCTGATCCCGAGCCTTCAACAGAGCATCAAGCAATTGATGGGCCAGAGAGAGCTTTGCAGTCACAGGCAGCTCCCGTCTCCAGCCGTCTCCCAGCAACCAGCCCCCATTGGGTTGGTCCCCAAAACCCTGACCGTCACGGTCTACGGGATTCACCATCAATAGATCGCAGCCCTTCGCCAGCCGCTTGCTTTCAGCCAGCTCCAGCAAATGGGCATCACTGCCTGTGAGCGCTGAAAAGCCGAGAACCAACAGTCCAGGATGGCGTTGGCGGATCAGGTTCGACAGCAGGTCAGGCACCTCGGTCCAACCGGAGGTCAGAGCCTGCTGAAGCTCCAACTTGGTCAGTTTGCCTGGAGGAGCAACATCCCGCCGCAGGTCAGCGACGGCAGCAGCCATCACAAGCACATCCGATCGGGGCTGAGCCAATTGCAAAGCTGTACCCAGTTCAGCGGCACTCTCCACCGCAGTGCACTGCAGGCCCTCAAGCCAAGCGTCGGGGATACCCAATGGGCCATGCACCAAATGAACGGTGGCACCCCGGAAGCGTGCCGCCTGTGCCAGCAGCACCCCCATTCGACCGCTGCTGCGGTTGCTCAGGAAACGGACCGGATCAATGGACTCTTGGGTCGGTCCAGCCGAAATAAGAACAGACATCCCCGACCAATCAAGGGGCACGTCGAGAGTGCCCAAGCCGCGGCTGAACACGGACGCTGCCGCTAACTCAATCAACAGCGGATCGGCCATGCGCCCATCGCCGACGCGATCGCAGGCCAACAGACCGGACGCCGGCAACAGGGGGACCACCCCAGGGAAGGATTGGATCTGCAGCCAGTTGCTTTGCACCGCAGGGTGGCGCCACATGGCTGTGTTCATCGCCGGAGCCGCTATGACCGGAGCTTCCGTTGCCAACAGAACGCTGGCGAGCAGCCCGTCCGCCGAACCCTGGCTCCAGCGGGCCAGGCTGCTGGCACTTAGGGGCGCGACGATGGTCAACTCCGCCCACTCCGCCAACTCGATGTGCAGCGGCCTCGACGCAGCCGGATTCCACTGGTCTGCTTCGAGGTAACAGCGATGACGACTAAGGCTGGCAAGCGCGACGGGGCTCACCAAGGCAGCACCACTTGTGGTCACAAGACAGCGCACCTCAGCGCCGGCCTTGATCAGCGCACTGACGAGCAAAGGCGTCTTAACAGCAGCAATGCTGCCGCTGACGGCCACCAGCACACGCCGCCCTCGGAGTGGCGATGCCTGCTCAGTCTTCATCAAAAGGTTCTTGATCCACCAAATGGTGGTACGGAAGGATCAGTTCGGGCCTGTGGATGGCCAGCGCCCGAAGCAGGTGCCAATCCGAAAGGCTGTCGAAAGGAGAGGGATAGTCGTCCTCTTCGAGCCGGCGGGCGAGCTCAGCTGTCGACGCCTCGTCAAAAGCCTCCAGCCGTTCCTGCGTGAGCATCGAGCCGTCCTCAGACGCCATTGCTTGCATTTTGACGTAGGCCGTGCCGGCTAGCGTTGGCTCACCGGGGATTTAGCTCAGTTGGTAGAGCGCTGCGATCGCACCGCAGAGGTCAGGGGTTCGAATCCCCTATTCTCCATTGCCCTTTTGCGGCGTCGCCTGCCACTGATTGGCTTATTTGCCCTAGTGGTATTCAGCACCGTGGCACGACCATCAGCGCTGCTCACGTTCACGCTGCTCGCTGCAGCCGGTGCGATAAGTCGCGCACGATCACGCCGCACTTGACCCACCATGAGGTAAAAGGGGGTTATTGAACTCCCCCGTAGCCGATGTCGCAATCGAAGCGCGAGCAGGTCGTGAGCCACCTGCGCTACATCCGCCAGGAGCTACGTGAGATGCACCAGGGAGTGATGGAAGACGGCCTTCTTCCCGAAGCAGGCGAAGTCCGGGGTGTAATGGCACAAATGGAAGCGCTGCTGGAACTCCTCGAAGGCAAAGCTTCCAGAAAAGCGAAAGCTGAGTCCAAATAAATTCCGGCGCAAGCCGTTGTCAAAGCCCGCAACTCTTGCTGCGCCACTCCCCATCACCTGGCTCGGGCTTGCCCCGGGTTTTTTTACTGAAATCTCCTATCCGTAGTGTCTGATGCCTGCAGATTGTCCAGGGGTGGTGTAGACAGGTGATGGCGGGGGTATAGCCGGGTGATGGGGATCACTGGCTTCGACCCTGCCTCTTCCCCCCACCCGAAACCTGTGCCGTGCGACGGCTTCAATCCACCCGGCTGCAAACCAACGTTGGTGCAGCACTTCAGAGGCTGGATCACTGGGCGCGCAATCCCTGGCGTCGTTTGTCCTTACTAGCCCTTGCCGGGTTGATTGGCTTTTTGATCGGCAGCGCCATCACCTCGGTTGCAGGCGTTCTCGGGCAGATAGACCCCGTCGCTGCACTGCTGGTGGTGCTTGGCACTGAATTCTCGATTCGGCGACGACGCAGTTCGGAACCATCCCTGAAGTTGCCCCAACAACTGTTGGATCTTGGTCGCATCGGCTTTCTGTACGGCCTCTTTCTGGAAGGGTTCAAGCTGATCTGAAGCAGAACCGTTAAAAACAGCCAATCAAAAATGGATTCATACCCTTCGGGAAGAATCTGGTGGGTTGCACGCCAGTGCGGTCGCCGACCTGGATGGCTTCAAAGTTTCCAGACGCCTGGTCTTGCTGCTCTGGGCCATCGTTCACCTGGCCTTGATCCCCAACCGAGAGAAACGGATCACCTTGAGCATCAAATGGCTGTACGCCCTGGCGACCCGGCAACGGGCCTCGATTCTGCTAACGGGCATGCCATGCCAGCATCTGGCACTTGATGCTGGCTTGGCATGCCCGCTTCCCGATGGCCAGCGGCAAAGGTCCCTCCATCGCCGAACCCGATGCCCCCCTCAAGGCAGCGATTGATAACCACGCCCATCAACTCAGTGGCCTCCCTCAAACTCAAGAGCTGCTCGACACCAACGAAGCCTCAGTCGCGGATTCAGAAGCTGCCATCAAATAGAGCAAGGCCATCCGAGTGGGAACACCATTCCTGACCTGCTCTTCCACAAGGCTGACGCGCGGGTCATCCAAGAGCGACCCACTCAATTCGATGCCGCGATTGACCGGGCCGGGATGCAAAACGGGAACGTCCTCACCGCAGAGCTGCATGCGCTCATGGCTTAATCCGAAATCGCGGTGGTAGCGCTTCAGGCTGGTCAACAACTGCTGGCCCATCCGTTCCTTCTGAAGCCGCAGGGTCATCACGGCATCGGCACCCGGCAGTGCATGCTCCAGGCGTCGCACCACGCTGATCTTGCCCCGTTGCGGGACCGGGTCCTTCAGCAGGCCTGGGGGCGGCGCATCCACGAAGGCTGCAAAATCCTCCGGAACCAGGCTGGGAGGACCGCACAACACCACATCCGCTCCACAGGCCGTCAAAGCCCAGAGATTCGAACGGGCCACCCGTGAGTGAAGGATGTCTCCAACAATCACAATCCGGCGTCCTTGCAGGGCCTCCGGCATGGGGTGCTGAGGAGAGAAAAAGCGGGTAAGCGTGAGCAGATCCAGCAGCCCCTGACTGGGATGGCTATGAAGTCCATCGCCCCCATTGAGCACCACGGTGCGCTCACCCATCTGCTGCAGGTCCAGCGCCAGCTGCTGTGGCACACCGGTGGAACGGTGGCGCACCACCAACACGTCAGCCCCCATGGCCACGTAAGTGCGCGCCGTGTCGAGAACGCTTTCACCTTTGCTGAGTGAGCTGCTGGAGGGTGAAAAGCTCATCACGTCTGCCGACAGACGCTTGGCCGCCAACTCAAAACTGCTGCGGGTTCGGGTGCTGGGTTCAAAGAAAAGCGTTGCCACCAAACGTCCCTGCAAGGCGGGAAGTTTCCGGGCACCGGTGATCGGAAGCGAACGAAACTGCTGGGCCAGATCAAGCACCGCCGCAAAGTCTTCTCGCGAAAACGACGCGAGATCAAGAACGTGGCGATGCGACCAGCCACTCATGACGACGGCTCCTGCGATGGCGACCAGCACTGTGACCTGGGTGGCATGCGATCACCCCGAGCTCGCCTGCTGACACTGCGACTGCTCCGCAGATACCAGCGCCATGGGGTAGCAGCGCCCTGGGTGATGCCGATCCGCGTGGTTGTCACAAGATCCTGGCTGGCAAACGTGTATGACCTTGGGGCCATCCACACCTCATGTTCGCCCGTCACCGGACGGCTGTCATCACGGCGATCAAGCCCGAAACGACGAGCCAGCAAGCCGGGCCCTGCCGCAACCCTCTCGGGTTCACAGGGCAGAGCCACGGCACGCAGCAACACACCATTGGCCCAGTCACCCCTATCGGTAACCACGTTCACGCAGTGGTGGATGCCATAGCTCACATACACATAAAAGCGCCCAGGTTCACCGAACAGGGTTTCGTTTTGCCGTGAACGGCGGCGGTAACCGTGACAAGCGGGATCGTCCTGGGAATAAGCCTCAGTTTCAACGATCACGCCCCAGAGCAGGCTGCCGTTGTCTTGTCGTTTCACCAACCTGCAGCCCACCAGATCAGGTCCTACAACTTCTGCGGTGCGACAGAAGAAGGACTTGGGTAGGGCAGGGAGATGTTGGGTAATAGAGCTGGCGGCTATAGAAGTGGATGGAAATCCTGCATTACCTTGGCTCTACTCCCTTGAGCAAACATGAGCAAGCCCAGACAGCAGAAATCTGGGTTCTCCAACACTCATAAGAACAAAGAAACAAATGAAAAACCTGTCCAAAACTCTCCGACTAACATTACAAAGGGGAAACTGGCTATTGAGCTAATCAATCAGGGAAAACTTAAGGAAGCAGAAGCGATTTACAGAGAACTAATTTCTGCAGGGATAAGCAATCACATTATTTACGGAAATCTTGCAGCACTCTGCGTCATGCAAGACGGTTGCGAGGAACCCATAAAACTCCTACACAATGCCCTAAAGCTTGAACCAAACTTTCCAAAAGCACTTATCAGCCTGGGCATTGCCTTGAAAAAGAAGGGCAAACTAAACGCTGCTATTAGCTCCTACAACATTGCACTTCAGCTCAAACCCAACGACGCAGAAGCTCAATACAACCTAGGCAATTCTCTCCTGGAAAAGGGTGACCTAAATGCTGCAATTAGCTCCTACAATATTGCCCTTCAACTCAAGCCTAACCACCCAGAAACACACTACAACCTTGGCAATGCTCTCCAAAAGCAAGGCGATCTAAATAATGCAATCAATTCCTATAACATTGCTCTTCAACTCAAACCCAACTACCTAGAAGCTCACATCAACCTGGGCAATTCTCTCCTAGAAAAGGGTGACCTAAATGCTGCTATTAGCTCCTACAATATTGCTCTTCAACTCAAGCCTAACCACCCAGAAACTCACTACAATCTTGGCAATGCCCTCCAAAAGAAGGGCGATCTAAACAATGCGATCAGTTCCTATAACGCTGCTCTTCAACTCAAGCCCAACTACCCAGAAGCTCACTACAATCTTGGCAATGCCCTTCAAAAGAAGGGCGATCTAAATGCTTCCTTATCCAATCACAAAAGAGCAGTTTTGATAGACCCAAAAAACTCAAATTCTTTTTACGGTATTGGGCGCATCCAAGCAGCCAAAGGAGATCTGAAAGGCAGCAAGAACTCTTTTTACAAGGCGAATGATCTAGATCCAAATAATACTGCAGCACTTTTCGAGCTAAGCAAAAACATTTCAACAGATGGCGATTCTCAAAAGCTGCTCACGCAACTAAATGGGGTCACCAGCAACAATCTCAATCTTATAGATAAATCCTATCTAGAATTCGCTCTTGCGAACTTTTACCATGAGTCTAAGGATTACATTAACGCCATGCGGCACCTTATGAACGCAAACAAACTAAAACTATCGCTCCACCCATCAGATCTTAGGTCCCAATTACTTCGCACAGAACAAGCAGCCGATCTGGCAAGGCAAATCGACAAAGGCAACCCGAATAACGGAAAAGGAAGAATATTCATCGTTGGAGCACCCAGGTGTGGATCAACACTACTTGAATCAGTATTAGTGACAAATCCATATGTCAGAGAACTAGGGGAGTCAAATGCACTAACAGAGGCTTTTTATCAAGTCAAAGCCGCTATCAATTCCAAAGAAATAGCGCCCTCCTTGTTAGCTTTGTATACAAAACAAGCCGGAGAGATTCCAGAAAAATGCACTCATAGCGTCGACAAAAATCTATACAATTTTAGATTCGTTGCAGCCATTGCAAGAGCAATGCCTGCAGCAAAAGTCATTCACTGCCGAAGACATCCACTGGACAACATTCTTTCGATGCTGCGAAGCAACCTAGAAAACGGCAATAACTATACCTCGGACCTCACAGATGCCGCAAAGTTCTTGATACACCAAGAGAAGACAATGAATAGATCCAAACGCAAATATGAGAAGCATATTTTCACCTTTGACTATGATGCATTCACCAGCAACCCCAAAAAGACTATTTCTCCACTCATCGACTGGCTTGGGCTCAAGTGGAACGAACGATATTTACGTCCAGAAGCGAATGATAGACTCATAAATACCGCCAGTGTCATAGAAGCCCGACAACCCATCAACAGCAAATCCCTGGGAGGCTGGAAAAACTACAGAGAACTCCTAAAGCCAGCAGAAGAGTCTCTGATAGAGAGTGGAATATTTAATATATAAAGTTGATCGACACGCAGACACATCTTGCTTATGCCAATCCAAGGAATTCCCTGTATTCCTCGCGAATTTGGAAAAGAACGAATGCCTGAATATCTCTGCAGTCCTTATTACGCTTCTGGACCTCTATCAACATCGCCACTTCTGGTGCTGAAACGCGAATTGTGATGGTTTTCACTGACACACCTCCCTGGTCTCTAGTTTCTTTAATCGCTCCAGCTTGTCTGTAATCGCTGCACGACAGAATGCCGACACACTTAGATGCTGACTTCTTTTCAGCAAGAGCAGTGCCTGATGAAGTTGCTGAGAGTCACTTTCTGGGCAAGTGAAAGTGATTTGATTTCTTCTCATTTCTCATGGGGTGACAAATCGCTATTGAAAGGGTCAAGGGCGATCAGCTCCAGGTTGGTAGTCGCTCCATATTTGGGCGGCGATGGCGTGGGCTCTAGCGACCGCCACAGGCTCACTCCAGCCACCCAGACGATTGATGAAGGCACCCTCCTAACAATCCGCACACGGACCTGGAGAGTGCAGTTGTTGTTGCGTAGGGAGGGTGGCTTCTTCACGGGAAATCCGCGTCTGATTCCTGGGCTAGAGCCGCCTCCAACTCCAAGCCAAGGGAGCCGAGTCCACCATTAGCTCTTCGTAGCCGAGGGAGTCGCTCGGCAAAAAATCGGGATTTTTTTTGGGGGTGACTTGGAGGTTGGCTGGGAGAGACAGGAGAATCTCTGAAACCTCTAGACAAGACTGGCTACTGCATCGCGGCTCGCTTCACGGAGTGGTGGATGCCGTAGGTGACATACACATAAAACCGCCCTGGCTCACCAAACAGGGTTTCGTTCTGGGGCGTCCTGCGCCGATAACCCTGGCAGGCGGGGTCGTCCTGGGAATAGGCCTCTATTTCAACGATCACGCCCTAAAGCAGGCTGCTTTCGTCATGGCGTTTCACCAACCTGCGACCCACCAGATCAGGACCCACGATCCGAGCCGGACGGGCAAAAAAATTGAGCGGAAGCGAAACGAAATCGATGACAGGCTGCCGGCTGGCAGCCACGCTTGATCTAGCTTGAACTTTGCAGGCTGTGGACAGCAACCTCCAGGCTCGGCGTGATGGGGTGTTTCTGGTGCTGGCGGGTTTGTTCCTCGGGACTCTCGGCATGCTCAACATCCTGGGCCTGACGCGCTTCCTTCAACTGGGCAGCATTGGCGGCTGGCCGATCGTCGTGGCCGTTGGCGCACTGCCCTACCCAATCACATTCCTCTGCACTGACTTAATAAGTGAGATCTGGGGAGAACAGAGAGCCAATCAAGTGGTGTGGGTCGGGCTGCTGCTCAACGGCTGGGTGCTGCTGATCCTTTGGCTTGGGGGCGTACTGCCCGCCATGGACGGCAGTGATGACAGCACCTTTCGCACGATTCAGCAGCTCAGCTTCGGTTCGATTGGCGCCTCGATGGTGGCTTATCTCACAGCGCAATTTGTGGATGTGCGGCTGTTTCATTTCTGGAAACGGCTCACCAAAGGGAAAGCCCTCTGGCTGCGCAATAACGGCTCCACCCTGGTGAGCCAGCTGGTGGACACCAGTGCAGTGGTGCTGATCAGCCATTACGGCGCCCATGTGCTTCCTGTACAGCCAGAACGGTCCGTGCTGACGCAACTGCTCAGCTTCATCGGCAGCGGCTACCTGTTCAAAGTGCTGGCAGCGCTGACCGACACACTTCCCTTCATCTGGCTCACAAAATGGCTGAGGGAGTGGCTGGAGATTCCCGGAGAAGGACGCGAACTCACAACAGAACCCACAACACCGATGCATTAGCGGTGCATCCACGCCAAGCTGAGCTCACTTCAGGCCAGTTGATGGACGCAGCCACCTCCAGCTTCAACCTCGGCACGGTGCTGCTCGCCAGCATTGCGCTGTTCCCATTGGCCTGCCTGTTCTTCGGAACCCGCGGCGGCTACTACAACACTGATCAGTACGACGGCAACGGCACCGCCCACTGATCGGCCGGAGTTGAGCGATCATCAGGGCATTAGTTCAGCATGAATGACCGCTGCAACTCCCGGCCCTGTCGACAGCACGGACGCCATTCGCCTCGCCCTGCGCAGTTGGCCTGAGGTGGAGAGCTACCTCCAAGGCTGCAAGGGAGTAATCATTCCCTTGGGATCCACCGAGCAACACGGACCCACGGGCGCCATCGGCACCGACGCCCTCACCGCCGAAGCGGTGGCCCTTGAAGTGGGACGTCGCACCGGCGTTTTGGTCACCCCAGCCCAGGCCTTCGGCATGGCGGAACACCACCTTGGTTTCGCGGGAACGATGAGCCTGCAGCCTGCAACGCTTTTGGCCGTTCTGCACGACCTGGTTTTGTCCCTGGGCCAGCATGGATTCGAACGGGTGTTCGTGATCAATGGCCACGGCGGCAACATTGCGACGGCCAAAGCCGCCTTTGCCCAGGCCTACGGCACCGCCACCACCCGCAATCTCCCCATTGCCCCGCAGCTGCGTTGTCGGCTGGCCAACTGGTTCATGGCCGGCCCCGTGATGCGCCAGGCGCGCGATCTATATGGCGACAAAGAAGGCCATCACGCTACGCCTAGCGAAATCGCTGTCACCCTCGCCGTGGAGCCGAGCCTGCAGACCAAGCAGCGACCGCTGCCCGACCCCGCACCGGCAGGTCCCATTCATGGACCGGACGACTTCCGTCGCCGACACCCCGATGGACGCATGGGATCCCACCCCTCCTTGGCCACCGCCCAGCATGGTGACGCCTTACTGGAGACAGCCGCCACCGCGTTGAGCGAGGATCTGCGCACGTTCCTCGGCTAGTCATGAGCCAGATTTCCAGCGACGACGTCCGCAAGGTGGCCCATCTCGCCCGTCTTGATCTGCCCGAGGACAAGATCGCGACCTACACCAAACAGCTCGAGTCAATCCTCGAATACGTGAGTCAACTCCAGCAGGTGGACACCGAAGACGTTCCGGAAACCACCCGAGCCGTGGAGGTGACCAACGTCACCCGTGCCGATGGAGTGCAACCGACCCCCGTTCGGGAGGACATCCTCAATCAGGCACCCCAAAGGGAGGGTGACTTTTTTCGGGTTCCGAAAATACTGGCCGACTGAACGCGAGTCAGCGGGACACCCAACGCTTGGGCTCAGTTTTGATCGCGATGCGGTCAACAAAACCGAGCCAGTGGCGGCGCAGCCCCCGTCCCGGCATGAAACGGGCTGCTCGCCTCATCTTTCCGCTGCGGTGCTTGTGGCTGCGCACTCCCACAAGGATGTCGTAGAGGAAGTTGTACCCATCCCGGCGGGTCTCAAAAATGCCCAACCGTTGGGGAGATCCCTTGGAATCGAGCAGAGGCTTGGTGGCCTCATAGGCAGGTTTGTATTCGAACCAGGGAATGGATGGCCAGAGGTGATGAACCAGGTGATAGTTCTGCCCCATGATCAGCCAATTCATCAACCTGCCTGGGTAGATGCGGGCGTTCGTCCAGCGGTTGCGAGAGGTGAACGGCCGATGCGGGAGGTAGTCGAAGAACAAACCCAGCGTCACGCCGACCATCAAGGCAGGCGCAAACCAGCAGTTGAAGATGAACGGCAGGAAATCAAACCGTGCCGCCGCCAGAACGATCACCACAAAAATGCTGCGCTCCAGCCCCCACTGCATCAACTCCCAGCGGCGCCAGAGACGACGCTGAAAGAAAAACCACTCGTGATAGAAAAATCTTGGAGCGATCAGCCAGAGCGGCCCGAACGTGCTGACGATGTGATCTGGGTCGTTCTTCGGGTCATTCACATGGGCGTGATGCTCAAGATGCACCCGCGTGAAGACGGGAAAGCTGAACCCGAGCAACAGCGCAGAGCCATGGCCCATGGCCTGATTGATCCATCGATTGGGATGGGCCGCGTTATGGCAAGCGTCATGAATCACCGTCCCTTCTAGGTGTAGCGCCAAAAAGCCCGTGCTCAGCAGCACCGGCAGAGGCAAAGCCGCCACAAACCAGCCCCAGATGGTCAGGACCGCCAGGGCATAACCGCCAAGGAAGAGCCCAACGGTGGGGTTCCAGAAGGCCGGCGGGTCAACGAATTCGCGCGGAACCGATCGGTAGCCCTCACCAACCGGACGAGGCTGCTGTTGTTGAGCAGTGCTCTGGTGCATCCGGAGGTCAGGCAACAAGTCTGTAAGGATCCCGAACCACGGTAGAGAAATGAATGCCCACCGGGGGACTTGAACCCCCACGACCAAAGCCACTGGTACCTAAAACCAGCGCGTCTACCAATTCCGCCAGGTGGGCAACACCCTGACTTTAGAGATCGCATCAGAATGGAAGCAGAACTCCACACCAAGGATGCTTGCGACCCTCAGCGGCGACCTCTGCCTCCTGCTCGGCCTGGCACTCCTGCTGCTTCCCCTTATAGCCGTTGAACTCAGCCGCCCCCGCGATGGTGTCTGGGGCGCGGTGGTGTTGCTGCTGGGTCTCGTTCTGATCACCAGCACGGACCGACTGCGGGGAGCGCCAATGCTTGCAGTTCTCTGCGCCGGCCTGTTGATCACACGCTTGGGCTCCGAGGTCGGACAGGCCCGCTGGAACAGCCTCAGCGAAACCGAGCAGCAGCGGTTCACCTCACTCGATCATTGGCGCACAAGCCTTCAACAACTTTTGATCACCACAGGCCGGGTGGGCGAAGGCATTGGCGGCATTGCCAAACAACTCAAACCGGGCGGGAAATCAGGGGTTACAGGCAAAAAATGGGTACGTCCCGAGTCCCCTGAAACCACTGACGCAAGCGACACCGCATCAGCTGAAGCAGACGAGGTCACATCTCCGGAGGGCGAAGACTGATAATCCCGAGGCAAGAGCAGGGACCCCGTGAGCAAGGAGACGCGCGACGCCGCCGCTGAGGAACGTCCCTCCTATAAACCCACGCTCAACCTGCTGCAGACGAGATTCGGCATGCGCGCCAATGCCGTCCAAAGGGAACCTGAACTGCAGGCCTTCTGGAAAAACCATGGCATCGACGGCGAGCTGGGCCTGAACAACAGCGGTCCAACCTTCACCCTCCATGACGGCCCGCCCTATGCCAACGGCGCTCTGCACATGGGGCATGCCCTCAACAAAATATTGAAGGACGTCATCAACAAATATTCGGTGTTGAACGGGCGGCGGGTGCGCTACGTGCCTGGCTGGGACTGCCACGGCCTGCCGATCGAGCTCAAGGTGCTGCAGTCGATGGATCAGGAGCAGCGCAAGGCGCTGACACCAATCAAGCTGCGTAAAAAAGCTGCCGCCTACGCCCGCAAACAAGTGGATGGCCAGATGAAAGGCTTTCAGCGCTGGGGCATCTGGGCGGACTGGGAGCAGCCCTATCTGACCCTGCAAAAGGAGTACGAATCGGCTCAGATTCGGGTGTTTGGCCAGATGGTGCTCAAAGGGCACATCTACCGCGGTCTGAAACCGGTGCACTGGAGCCCGAGCTCACGCACAGCTTTGGCCGAAGCCGAACTGGAGTACCCCGAAGGACACACCAGTCCCAGCGTCTACGCCGCCTTCCCAGCTGTGAAGCTGCCGGCAGCACTGCAGGATGCACTCAAGGCAGAAGGCCTCGACCTGCCCACCGAGACGGACGCCCTGGGGCAGGCCCTGCAGGTGGCGATCTGGACAACCACCCCTTGGACGTTGCCAGCCAACCTGGCGGTGTCGGTCAATGAACGGCTCGATTACGCCCTGGCCGACGACGGGGAAGGCCGACTGCTGCTTGTGGCTGCCGATCTGATCGAGACTCTGAGCGGCACCCTGGGGCTCCCGCTGAGCCGGCGCGCCACGGTAAAAGGCGCCCTGCTCGCCGGTCTGACGTACCGCCACCCGCTCCTGGACCGCACCAGTCCGGTGGTGATCGGGGGCGATTACATCACCACCGAATCGGGCACAGGCCTCGTGCACACCGCGCCTGGTCACGGCGTCGACGACTTCCACACCGGCCAGAAGAACGGGCTGCCGGTGCTCTGCCCTGTAGACGAAGCCGGCGACCTCACCAACGAAGCCGGGCCGTTCGCGGGCCTGAATGTGCTCAAGGATGCCAACCCCAAGATCATCGAGGCGCTGGAGTCCGCCGGGGCCCTGCTCAAGCAGGAGGCCTACGGCCACCGCTACCCCTACGACTGGCGCACCAAGAAACCCACCATCTTCCGGGCCACTGAACAGTGGTTCGCCTCCGTGGAAGGGTTCCGTCAACAGGCCCTTGATGCGATCGCCGCAGTGGAGTGGACCCCTGCCTCCGGTCGAAACCGGATCGAATCAATGGTCAAGGAACGGGGCGACTGGTGCATCTCCCGTCAGCGCACCTGGGGGGTGCCGATTCCAGTCTTTTATCACCGCAGCAACGGCGAGGTGCTGCTGAACGCCGACACCCTCGATCACATCCAAGCGTTGATCGCCGAGCACGGTGCCGACGTCTGGTGGGAGAAAAACGAAGCGGATCTACTGCCTCCCGCCTACGCCGACCAGACCGACCAGTGGCGCAAGGGCACCGACACAATGGATGTGTGGTTCGACTCCGGCTCAAGCTGGGCTGCCGTCGCCAATCAGCGAGACAACCTGAGCTATCCCGCCGACCTGTACCTGGAAGGGTCTGACCAGCACCGCGGCTGGTTCCAGAGTTCACTGCTCACCTCGGTCGCCGTGAATGGCCACGCCCCCTACAAGCGGGTGCTCACCCATGGTTTCGCCTTGGATGAGAAGGGCCGAAAGATGAGCAAATCCCTCGGCAATGTGGTCGACCCAATGGTGATCATCGAGGGGGGCAAGAACCAAAAACAGGAACCGCCCTATGGCGCCGATGTGCTGCGGCTCTGGGTGAGCTCGGTGGATTACTCCGCCGATGTGCCGATCGGGGCCGGGATTCTGCGCCAGCTGGCTGATGTGTACCGCAAGGTGCGCAACACCAGCCGCTATTTGCTGGGCAACCTGCACGACTTCAATCCGGCAACCGACGCGATCCACATTGCGGAACTGCCATTGCTGGACCGCTGGATGCTGCAGCGCACGGCCGAGGTGATGGACGACATCACAGAAGCCTTCGAAAGCTTCGAGTTCTTCCGCTTCTTCCAGCTGCTGCAGAACTTCTGCGTCACCGATCTGTCGAACTTCTACCTCGACATCGCCAAGGACAGGCTCTACGTGAGCGCCCCCCAGGACCAGCGCCGGCGCAGCTGCCAGACCGTGATGGCCCTGATCATCGAAAGCCTGGCCGGACTGATCGCTCCAGTGTTGTGCCACATGGCCGAAGACATCTGGCAGAACCTCCCCTACCCCGTGGAGGAGACCTCGGTCTTCCACCGCGGCTGGCCGACGGTTCCAGCCGAGTGGCGTGATGCTGCTCTCAGCGCTCCGGTTCAAGAGCTGCGGGAGCTCCGCGCCGCCGTCAACAAAGTGTTGGAAGACTGCCGCGGCCGTCAGGAACTCGGCGCATCGCTGGAGGCAGCCGTGCGAATTGACGCCCGCCGTCCGGAACTCCAGACCGCTCTCTGTTGGCTGAGTGAGAGGGGGAATGTCGAGGTGGATGGTCTGCAGGACTGGCTCCTGGTCTCACAACTGCAGATTGGCGGCGAGCCCTGGGCCGAATTGCTGGCCAGCCAGGACGACGAGCTCGCATCGATCGAGGTGAGCCGAGCGCGGGGAACCAAATGCGAGCGCTGCTGGCACTACGAGGGGGATGTGGGTCAGCACCCGGAGCATCCCCACATTTGCGGACGTTGTGTAGGCGTTCTGGAACGCCGGACTCACCAGTTGGCCTGAACCAGGAGGTCGTTCGTTGGCATCGGTCCAGCAAGCACAACCTCTTTGCTGGGCGACAAGGGCCCCTGCAGCAGCTCAGCCTGATCCAGGCTTGTTCCCTCAGGGAGAACAGAGGCATCGGGGTCAAACGCGGTTGGATGGGTGGTGCTGCTGCTGAACCCTCTGAAGATCAGCAACTCAAACGGCTCATCCCTTACTTGACCCCGCAGACGAACAACCCGCTGAGGATGAACACGCGTTCGCTCCTCCAGTGCCTGAACCACCGCCTGATCGTTCATCAAAAATCGCCGGCCACGCGCCCGTAACGGAGCAAACGAACCAACAGCCACTGCAGAAAGCCTGCCAGATAAGCCACCAGGGCGACGTAACCCACAAAGGCGGCAACGGCTTCGGTCCACAGACCACCGAAGAGAAACTTGAACACCGTTGCCGCCAGGCCATGGATGCCCTGAGGGGCCTCCAGCCAGGTGAGGCAGGCCGCGGACTCAAGCTGTTGCATGCAGCCCAAACCCGTAACACCCATGCCCAGGCTGAGGAGACCAAAACCACTGAACGCCCAACGCCAAACCTTCACCGCCAGGGGCAGCGGACGCCAGGACGGCTGGTCGGCCAGCTCTTCATTGATGTCGACCCAGAACCACAGGCTGATCACCATCAACACCGGTGCGACAACCGCCATGGCGTAGCCCAGGGGGCGCTGGTCCGTCAGCAGCAGCAGGCTGATCGCCATCAGGCTGGCCACCTTCCAGTAAATGCCGAGCAGCCTCAGCACCAAAGGCTCGCGACGCCAGGCCGACCAGATCAAAAGGACCAAAGGCACACCAACGGCAAAGGTGGCGGCCAAGCGATAGGTCAGCCACACCAGAGCGCGGTACGTGAGCTCGTTCACCGGGGACTGTCACAGTGCCGCCATTATCAACGTCCCGAGCTGACCTCCAGGGTTGATAGGGTCCGCTTCATGGCACCGATCGCACCATTCAGCTGGTTCCGTTCCGGGGGCGCTGAAGCCAGGTGCCGGACAGGACTTTCCACGAAACCATCCCTGGATGAAGCCGTGCGGGATGTGGTCGACCAACTGGGCCGATCCAGGGGCGAAGCCGATCTCGCCCTCGTCTTCACCTCAACGGGTTACTCCACCGACCTGCCACGGCTGCTGCCGATGCTGCGCGCCCAGATCAGCGCGAAGCATTGGATCGGATGCACCGGGGGAGGTGTGGTGGGTACCCGCGGCGACGGCACCGCCTCGGAACTCGAGCAGACGCCTGCCTTGAGCGTGACGGTGCTCTCCCTGCCGGGGGCCTCGATCGCCACCAAACACCTGAGCACAGAGGAGCTGCCTGATCTGGATGGAGCCGCCCAGCAATGGCAAGACTGGGTTGGCATCAGCCCCGAGACTGCCCGGAGCCAAATCCTGCTGATCGACCCCACCAGCAATGGAATCAATGACCTCATCAGCGGCTTGGACTACGCCTATCCGGGTGCAGAAAAGATTGGGGGCATAGCAGCACCCCATAACAGTCCGCACGGATCGCTGCTGCTGGATGACCACGTCGTCACCGGCGCGGTGGTCTGTTCGATCGGGGGGAGCTGGCGACTCGAAACGGTGGTGGCACAGGGCTGTCGCCCCATCGGCCCTGTCTTCTCCATCGAGCAGGTGGAGCGCAACGTGCTGCTGGAACTTAGTGATGGCAACACCAAGGCCAGCCCCATCAATTGCCTACAACGGGTTCTGGCCGACCTCAGCGAACGGGAGCGCGAGCTAGTGCGTCACTCGTTGTTCCTCGGCGTCGAACGCAGCAGCCTGCGGCTGAACGCCAAAGGAGCAGCATCAGAAGCGAGTGCCTTCCTGATCCGCAACCTGATCGGAGTCGATCCCAACAATGGCGCTGTGGCCGTAGCTGAGCGGGTGCGTGCCGGCCAAAACGTGCAATTTCACCTGCGCGAAGCCGCCGCCTCCCAGGACGAAGCCTCTGCCATGCTCAAAGCAGCGACGGCTGATTCAGGGGAGACGGTCCATTTCGGACTGCTCATGGCCTGCCTGGGACGGGGCCAGGGATTATTCGGTCGTGCCGATGGTGACATCAGCCTGGCGCGCCAACTGATGCCTGGCCTGCCTGTGGCGGGAGCGTTCTGCAACGGTGAGATCGGACCCGTCAGCGGGACGACGCATCTTCATGGCTACACCGCCTGCTGGGGCTTGCTGCGCCAGGACCCCAACAGCTCCTCTGGCTGTGGCTCTGACAATCTCGGTTGAACCGGTTCGCACTGCCTCGAAACCTTGCGTCAGCACGTCAATCCCCTCAGCAGCTTCTTCCAGTTGCCGCTGGAACTCCCTCCACCCAAGGAGCTGTTTCGCGTTCCTGATCATCCGATCCACCTGGATATCGGCTGTGCCCGTGGACGTTGCCTGCTTGGCCTGGCCGAACGTGATCCCCACTGGAACCATCTCGGCGTTGAAATCCGCCGGCCCTTGGTGACCTCCGCCGATCGAGAGGCGCTCGGCTCGGAGCACGGCAATGTTCGGATCCTGTTCTGCAACGCCAATATCAGCCTGGAAAGCTGGATGAAGGCCCTGGAGCAAGACCGGCTGCAACGGGTCTCCATCCAGTTTCCCGATCCCTGGTTCAAACGAAGGCACCGCAAGCGCAGGGTCCTGCAACCAGCGCTGCTCTTGGCCATCGCAACGGCCCTCCAGCCCGGCCGTGAGCTATTTCTACAGAGCGATGTTCTGGAAGTGATTGAGCCGATGGTGGCTCTCACCGAACTCAGCGCATGTTTTGACCGCCCCGCAGAGGATCAACGGCCCTGGCGCGCCAGCAACCCGCTTTCAGTTCCCACGGAACGGGAGCGCTATGTACTCGAGCAAAACCTCCCCGTCTACCGGGTGCTCTACCGCCGAAACCAGAATCCACTTCCTTCCGTGTCAGATCTAAAACAGCGCTGGCAGGAGATCGATAATCCTGCGGAAGCACTCACCACCTGAAACCCCAAGATGGCCTCTGCGGACGCAACCCAGACGGCAAGCGGTGGTCCACTCTTGGGACGCTGGCAGGGGCTGATAGCTACGGATCAGGCGGTGCTGAAACGCCTTGAAAGGCTGGCGGGACTGCTCCTGCTGGTCTTGCTCACGGGTCTTCCCCTGTTCACACGCACAGGCCTGGCCCTGGTGATTGCAGCCTGCGGAGCACTTTGGCTGCTGTGGTGCCTCTGCAGTCCGCCACCACAGCGCATCGGAAGCATCTCGCGCTGGTTGATGCTTTTTCTGGCCTTCGCGATTGTGGCCACGGGATGTTCTCCAGTTCCAATCACCGCCAGCAAAGGCCTGATCAAACTGCTCAGCTACCTGAGCGTTTATGCCTTGCTCTGCAAGCTGCTGCTGAGCAACGAACGATGGTGGGACCGGCTGGTCGCCGGACTGCTGAGTAGCGGCCTGCTCAGCAGTGTGCTGGCTTTGCGACAGCTCTATGCCTCCAGCGAGGACCTGGCCGGCTGGGCCGATCCGAATTCCATCAGCGCCGGCACCATTCGGATCTATGGCCCCCTGGGGAACCCCAACCTCCTGGCGGGTTACTTGCTGCCGCTGATTCCCATTGCAGCGATTGCACTGATGCGCTGGAGTGGTGTGGGAGCCCAACTGTTTGCCGGCACCACACTGGTGTTGGCCGGAACAGCCACGCTGTTCACCTACAGCCGTGGCGGCTGGCTAGGCATGGTTGCTGCCGGTGCCGTACTACTGCTGTTGCTACTGCTGCGCTGGACACGCCACTGGCCCCCGCTCTGGAGACGTCTGGTACCCCTCGCCGTGCTGCTGGTTGGAGCCGCTTGCCTGGTGGTGGCGGCCACCCAGATCGATCCAATCCGCACGCGCATCACCAGCCTGCTGGCAGGACGGGGGGATAGTTCCAACAATTTCCGCATCAACGTCTGGATGGCGGCCATTCAGATGGTGCAAGACCGTCCCTGGCTGGGCATCGGCCCAGGCAATGCGGCTTTTAACAGCATCTATCCCCTGTATCAGCAACCGAAGTTCAACGCCCTCAGTGCCTACTCCGTTCCCTTGGAAATCCTGGTGGAAACAGGCATTCCTGGGCTACTAGCCTGCCTGGGATTACTGGCAAGCAGCCTGAGGAAGGGGCTGGAGCAGCTCAATGCCGATGGTCCAAGCGCCTTGGCAGCCATCGCCAGCCTTGCTGCCATCGCTGGCCTGCTGATGCAAGGCACCACCGACACGATCTTCTTCCGCCCCGAAGTTCAACTGATCGGCTGGTTTGCTCTGGCCAGCCTGGTGAGTCGACCCAGGGAATCATGAGGCTGCTCGCTGGATTCGATGCTGGACAGACGCACACCCGCTGCCGCCTCAGCCTGGTCCAAAAGGGCTTGCACCAGACTGTTGGCGAAGGCGAGGGGCCCGGCGTCAGTCATTTGGATGCCCCCCAGGGTGAACGAAGTTTCATCGAGGCGATCCGCACCAGTGCACATCACGCCCTGAAAGATCACCCCGCTGGCGTGATCAAGGCGGCCGTTGTCGGAGCCAGCGGCATCGAAGAAGGAACAGCATTGCAACAGCGTGCTGAACGTTTGGTAGGTCAAGCCCTTGCCACCGGTGATGACACATGGTTGTCCAAGGTGCTCGTCACCGGGGACGAACGCACGGCCTTGCGAGGTGCGATTCCTGAAGGTGCAGGAATCCTGGCGATCAGCGGTACGGGAATGATCGTGCTGGGCCGAGACGAGAACGGCCATGAACACCGCTGTGGCGGCTGGGGATGGCTGCTCGATGGAGCCGGCTCGGCCTTTGACCTCGGGCACCAGGGATTGCAACTGACCCTGCGTATGGCCGATGGGCGCATGGCCGACCATCCTCTGCGCCTGCAGATCTGGAATCAGATGGGATGCGACAGCCACGCAGCGGTGAAAGCCCGGGTGGTGCAGAACGACTTCGACACGGCGAAATTCGCAGCCTTGGCTCCACTGGTGGTGGAGGCAGCAGCCCAGGGCTGCTCGGGCGCAGAGGAAATCGTTCAGCGATCAGCAGCAGCCCTCTCCAACTGCATCAGCACCGTGGCCCAGCAGCTATCAATGCTTTCCCCCGTAGTGGTCTGCCATGGGGGAGCCGTTACCCATATCCCGGGGTTCCGAACAGCCGTGCGACAGGCCATCATTCAGTCGATCCCTGAGGCCCGATGGGGCAAGGCCGAGGGAGATGCCTGTGATGGCGCGCTCCTGATGGCCGAGGCCTTAACCGTCAGGCCACGTTGAGATGTTGCTCGGCAACGGCGGCCAGATGCCCTGTCCAATGCTCAACAGCATCGGACTGCTCGGCTTCCACCATCACCCGCAGCACAGGCTCCGTGCCGCTGGCGCGCACCAGGATGCGACCGGTCTCGCCCATCGACTGCTCAGCGGAAGTAATTGCGTCGGTGAGAGCAGTACACGCGGTCCAGTTCTTGCGACGTGAACGGTCTATCACCCGCACATTGACCAATTTCTGGGGGTAGGCCTGAAAACTGCGGTCCAACCAATCGCTGAGGCTGATGCCTTGGGCATGGCACAAGGTGGCCAGCTGGACAGCGGTCAGAACACCATCGCCGCATAGCCCATGGGAGGCCGAGAGGATGTGGCCGGATTGTTCTCCACCGAGGGCCGCGCCACTGGCCACCATCGCGGCATGGACATGCTGATCTCCCACCGGAGTGCGATCAAGGATGCCGTCCCTCTGCTGCCAAGCCCGCTCAAAGCCGAGGTTCGACATCACGGTGGCCACGAGACGCTGCTCGGGGAGCGCCTGCTGCTCCTGCAGCACGGATCCCCACAGGAAAAGCACATGATCCCCATCGATGATGCGACCGCGGCTATCAACCGCCAGCATCCGGTCAGCATCACCGTCAAAGGCAAAGCCCATCGCCGCGCCGCGCTCGATCACAGCCCGCTGCAGCGGTTCCAGATGGGTTGACCCGCAAGCCACGTTGATGCGGGAGCCATCGGGTTCCCCATGGAGCACGGTGAGATCAGCCCCCAAGGCACGGAAAGCATCCGCACCACAGGCTGTCGCTGATCCCCAGCAAAGGTCCAAAACGATGGGAACGCCGTCCAGTCGCCGTTCAGCCACCGATTGCTGCAACACCTCCGCGTAGCCATCAAGGAGATCGGCGCTGGAGCGCGCCACACCGCAGCGGAACTCTCCTTGCTCAGCTATTGACGTCTGCCCCTTTAGACCGGCTTCCACCTGGGCCTGACGTAGGGCGCTGAGTTTTGCTCCGTCGGCCCCAAACACTTTGATGCCGTTGTCGGCAGGAGGGTTGTGGCTCGCAGACACCATCAGGCCACCAGCAGCCCCCAGCTGGCGGATCAACAAAGGAACCGCGGGCGTCGGACAAAGACCAAGGGTCCACACATCACGACCGGCCGCCGTTAAACCGGCAGTCAGGGCAGACACCACCATGCTGCCGCTGGTCCGGGAGTCCATCCCGATCAGAACAGGGCCCTCCACCTGCAGAACCCTGCCAACCCAATAGCCCACCTGAAGACACAAGGCGGGGGTGAGAACGGTGCCGGCGAGCCCACGGATCCCATCGGTTCCAAAACCTGGCGCAGCGTCACCGAGAGCGGGGCCGATCGGGGAACACGCCTTTTGAACCATGGGTCTCAATCGTGGACAGCACCATAGGAAGCACCTCTGACGGTGATTCCCAGGGACGTGACAGGTGCAACTCTGCCCTCCACGGCCCTCAGCTGATCAAAGGCTCGCCAACTGTTTTTGGAGCATCAGAATGCAACCAGCTCCAAGTTGGGTGTGCAGGAAAGGCCGCGAATAGGAACGCTGCTGCTGCTGTCCGTTGCTTGTCTAAGTGGGTTGACTGCTTGGGGCGGGCAGCAACTGCTGAAAAGACAGCAGCAGCGCCTCACACCTCAGATCTCACAGACAAAGCTGTGGCAGCACTATCGCTGGGCCATCGATCCACAGACCCGTCGCGAAGCCGCCTTGTTGATGGTGGCCAGGGATGGGGCACAGGAACTGCTCCATGGCCAAGGCTGGGGGCGCAATCCGATGGCAGCCGTGGTGCTCGAACGGGCAGCCCTCACCGCCGCCACCCAAGGCAAGACATCGAAAGCCGCTCAGACCTGGCAGCTCCTGTTGGATCGCTTTCCCGAAGCGCCCGGCTCCGCCTGGGCTCGGTTGGCGCTTGGCAACAACAACCCCATCCTTCATGGGCAGCTGCTCCAGCAGCACCCGGCCCACCCAGCAGCACTGACCATGGCGGCTGGGGATGGGTACGAAGCGCTGGAGAACCATCGAGGCGCCCTGCACCTGGCCCGTTGGGATGCGAACCGAGCCGGCGCCCTGGAGCTGATGCTTGAAGCCTGCCAAGCGAAAGGGGCGCAGGCACCGCAGCCCGAACAACGCCAAACCTTGGCGCAAGCACTGGCAAAACGAGGCCATGCCGATACCGCACTGACCTGCCTTCAAGAGCTCGATGCTGCCCCCGAGACCCAGTTGGCCATCGGTCGTTCACGGCTGCTGAATGGCGACCCTGACACGGGCACTGCTCAACTTCTAACGCTGGCGCAGACCCATCCAAACCACCCCGCCAGCCTTGAAGCGGCGCGGATCTTGAGCGAACCGCTCTATCCCGACCCTGGTGTTCTGGATCGTCTACCGGCTGCCCTTGAGGAACGCTCAGCCGCTGTTACCGCGGCCCGCGTGCGACTCGCCGATGGCGATGGGGCGGATACCGCCCTGAGCCGATGGCCCAACGACCCCGACATATGGCAACTCCAATGGGACCTGGCCCGCGAGGCCTTTCTCGCTGGGGATTGGAACCGTGTCCGCGAACTGCTGCAACGCAACCAAGAGGATGGGCCCCTGCCTCCTCCGTTGGAAGCGCGGCGGCTGTTCTGGCTGGGGCGCAGCTATCAGGAACTCGGTGATGTGGCAGAGGCGAAACGCACGTGGCGCCGCCTGATCAGGGTCTTCCCAGGGGGCTACTACCGATGGCGTGCCATGGAGCAGCTGGGCCTGGCCGAGCCCCTGGATTTGCGATCCCCAGACCCGCAGCAAGAGTCACCAACCTGGCAACCGCTCAACAGCCATCACAGCCTGGTGAACGAGCTCTGGCGCCTGAGCCAGGTGCACGCCGCCTGGGAGGCCTGGCAGGCACTTAGAGATCCTGCGATCCCGCCGCCACCCGAGGAACGTCTCGTCGAGGGCAGGCTGCGCCTGGCCGTCGGGGACACCTGGATGGGACTGGATCAGCTCTGGCGGCTCAGCCTCCGCTGGCGTGATCCGAGCTGCCAGCAACGCAGTCTTCTCCATCGCAGCCAATTCCCTCGCCTCTTCGAAGCCGAGATAAAGACAGCGGCCAAGCAAGAAAGCCTTCAAGCCAATTTGCTGCGAGCAATCGCCAAACAGGAGTCTCGCTTCGCACCTGGAGTCGTCTCCCCTGCCGGGGCCGTTGGCGTGATGCAATTGCTGCCTTCCACGGCCACAGAGATGGCTGGCATACCCACCAGTACGCCGATGCTGAAGGATCCCGCCAACAACTTCAAACTGGGCGCGCGCTACCTCAACCAATTGCTGGAGCAATGGGAAAACGACCCCTTTCGCAGCATTGCCAGCTACAACGCCGGGCCAGGTGCTGTGGCGGCTTGGACGCAACCCACGGATGCGGACGACGACGCGCTGTGGGTGGAACGCATCCCCTACCCGGAAACACGCTTCTACGCTAAGAAAGTGCTCGATAATTTGCTTGGTTATCTAGGCGGCAATCAATCCTTCTGCGGAGAGGCTGATGCTGGGGTGCGGCAGCAGCGTGCCGGCGACGATGCCAGCGATCACGATCAAACTCATCAAAACCAGGCAGATCCCAGCAGCGGGCAGCACCCCGATCCGAATGAGATCAAGCCGGGCCAACAACAAGGTTGAAGCCAGGATGAGCACGTCGGTTAGCACATTGAGCTTCAACAGGTAGATGCCACCGGTGATCACCACCAGCAGCGTGACAACCAACGTCATCACCCGGCTTGATGCCATGAGCAACGACACCTGTCGCAACAGCAGATCCGGCATCGTGCAGAAGACGACCACCACCTGGGTCTGCAGCAGCACGAAACACCAGAACCAGACCGCACTCACGCCGTAAAGAGACGTGAAGGTGGGCTGAACAATCTGCCAATGGTTGCCGAGCAAAACCGCAACGAAAAACAGCACCGTCAGCAACGGCGCCCGAACCGGAAGGCTCAGCAGTCGCACAATTGGCATGCATTCAAGTTAGCGGCGGCCTTTCGAAGGAGCTGCCAGAGTGATCGCTGCGGTTGAAGTGCGATGACAGGCACCCCGGAGTCTTCGCCCCTGGGCACGGCACAGCGATGGGTGCTGGTGATTATCGCGGTGGCTCTGGCATTTGGCTTAGTCATCCTGCGCGGCGGCATTCAGAGCGAAAGCCCGATGGAGCAGCTGGCGAGACGATCCCTCGACCCGCAAACGGCGTTTACGAATGGACGCCCAACGCTGATCGAGTTCTACGCCGATTGGTGCCAGGTCTGCAGGGAGATGGCGCCCTCGATGCTGGAGTTGGAGAAGAAATCGCGGGATCGACTCGATGTTGTTCTGGTAAACGTCGACAACCCCCGTTGGCAAGATCTCGTTGATAGCTACGACGTCAACGGCATCCCTCAGCTGAATCTGTTTAACGCTGAAGGAGAGCCGAGGGGGCGATCCCTTGGTCTGCGCAGCCCTGAGGAACTCCAGCTGATCACCACAGCACTGCTTGAGGATGAGCCGCTGCCCGCTCTGCCAGGCGTCGGCACCGTCAGCCAGCTGCCAACCTCCACCTCCGCTGACAACACATTGGCTGGAGCATCGAGCCAATCCACCGCCGGGCCCCGCAGCCATGGTTGACACGCCTCGCCATGATCACCACAACTCGTCACTCTGACGCCCCCATGGACCGCTTTCGGGTCGATCTGATCGCAGCTACGCCGAACCCGCAGCAATGCGTGTATGCCGCCATGCATCAGGACTACAGCGAAGGGTTCGTGGCAGGAGATCGTGCCAACTGGCCCGATGAGCAGCGAGCTGGAGAGATCTGTGTAAAACGTCTGCTGTCTGGAGAACGCGGCCACTACGGCCCGATGGAGCATGCGCAGATCGTGCTGAACGTGGGCTGGTTCCCGCACTCGGTGATGCAGCAGGCCCGCACCCATCGGGTTGGGGTGAGCTTCGATGTGCAATCGATGCGTTACACCGGTGAACGCATCTGCCGTGCAGCGGATGGAGCCCTGGACCTAGAAGAAGTGTTTTATCTGCGGCCTGTCGGCGAGTACAGCGATCGGCAAGGCAAGAAATACGCCTACACCGAAGAGCTACGTGAAAAGGACCTCGATCTGTGCCGAAGCGCTGCCGAGCGCTACAGGGATCTGCTCAAGGCCGGCTTCTCCGAAGAGCATGCCCGCGGCATCCTTCCCTTCGACTACCGCCAGCACTTTGTGGTGAGCTTCAGCCTGCGGGCGTTCCTGCACTTCATGGATCTGCGGGCCAAGCTTGATGCCCAGTTGGAGATCCGCCAGCTCTGCGATCTGATGTGGCCCCACATGATGGAGTGGGCCCCTGAATTCGCAGCCTGGTACGAAAAAAGCAGGCTGCACCGGGCTCGTTTAGCACCCTAATCAATAGAGATCTAGACCTTAGCCAGCGTCACTCTCTCGGGCTGGTGCTGGTACTTGCCTTGTCGATCGCTGTAGGTGGTCGAGCAGGGATCACCCTCGAAAAACAGCAGCTGACAGATGCCTTCATCGGCATAAATCCGGCAGTCAGCGCCGGAACTGTTGCTGAATTCAAGGGTGAGGTGACCCTCCCAGCTCGCTTCAGCAGGGGTGGTGTTCACGATGATTCCAAGTCGGGCATAGGTGCTCTTGCCCAAACAGATCACTGTGATGTTGGGGGGAACCCGCAGCTTCTCTAACGCCACACCGAGGCCGTAAGAATGCGCCGGAAGAATGAAGTAGCGCCCGTCTTCATCCTCATGAAGGGGGGTGGGCTCGAGGTTGGCCGGGTTGAACCGCTTGGGGTTCATCACCGTGCCAGGAACATGCCGGAAGATCAGAAATTCCTGAGAAGACAGGCGCAGGTCGTAGCCGTAGGACGAGCAACCGAAACTCAGTACCGGTCGCAGCTTCTGTTCCGGCTCAAGATGACGGACCAAACCCCTCTGGAATGGCTCGATCATTCCCTGCCCAGCCTGTTCAGTGATCCAGCGATCGCACTTGAGCATCAGAAACCTCGGCGCAACTCCGTGACTTGATCTGCCATCTCCACCACGCCGGCGGGGATTGCAGGTCCAGTGATGATCACATCCATCGAAGCGGGCCGCTGCTCAAGGGCTGCAATAACGTCCGCTTCATCCAGGTATCCGAAGGCCACTGCAAGGCCGATTTCATCCAAAACCAGCTGGTCGAGATCTCCCTGGATCAGATGCTGGCTGCAGATGGACCAAACCGCAGCCACCGCCTCCGCTCCACCGGGATGGCCCGGCGAGGAGAGGCAGAGGGGCACTTCTGGCCGCAGCCAGACAAGGCCTCCACAAAGCTGCACCCGTCCGGCCGGTCCCTGCTGAACGCCCCCTTTGAGGAACTGACTGATCAGAACACGACTACCCAAGCCGGCAGCACGCATGGCTTGACTCAGAACATTGGCGAAGCTGCCTCGGTAGGGCGCTGTATGAACTTGCAGCTGCCCTTCTGGAGCCACCAGATGTAGGGGTGGCGGATCAGAGAGAGGAGGCAAGGGCCTGAGGCCCGCCCGCTGCAAAGCCTGCTGATCCCGATCCAGGAGGTTCTGGAAGGCTTGGGGGTCGGCGAGGCTTGTGGTCATCACGTAAGCATCTGTCCGGGGGAACCCGGCGAGAACTTGAATCTAGCGGCGAGATCACATTCAACAAGAGGATTGACACCACCCATGGTGTTTGGACAGGGCGAGAACCAACCGCCTGCGAGGCTTGAGGAACTGCACACCACTGATGAGCCAATCCCCTGAACACCGCGCTGATGGCCGTCGCCCGCAACAGTTGCGACCGTTCTCGGTGACATGGAATCCCATGGGGTTTGCCTTGAGCTCCCTTGTGGTTCACACCGGCCGAACCGCTGTGCTCTGCAGCGTCTGCTTGGAGGACAAGGTTCCCCGCTGGCGCAAGGGGGAAGGGTTGGGATGGCTCAGCGCCGAATACCGGCTGCTGCCCGGATCCACCCCACAGCGGCAATCACGGGAGCTAATGAAACTCTCGGGTCGCACCCAGGAGATTCAGCGATTGATCGGCCGCAGCCTGCGCGCCGTGATCGATATGGAGCGCCTTGGTGAGCGCACCTTGCTGATCGACTGCGACGTGATCCAAGCGGACGCCGGCACCCGGACGGCCTCGATCACCGGGGCTTGGCTCGCCCTGGAGCAGGCCTGCCGATCACTGGTGGAACAAGGAGTCCTAGAGCAATCGCCCCTGGTCGACCAGGTGGCGGCCGTGTCCGTCGGCTTGGTGGATGGCCAGGCCTTACTGGATCTGAACTACAGCGAAGACAGCCGAGCTCAGGTGGACCTAAATGTTGTGCAGGCCGGGGATGGACGTCTGTTGGAAATCCAAGGAACTGCTGAGGGAGCGCCCTTCAGCCGCAGCCAACTCAATGAGCTGCTGGATTTAGCGGAGCCGGGATTGTCATCCCTGATGCAGGCGCAACGCCAGGCCTTCAACGACCACAGCAGCGTTACGTAATAACCGCTACATGGCGGCCACCGCCAGCTCCGTAACTTCGCTTCATCAGGGGGTTGTCATGACCAGTAGCCGAGGTTTCAGCCGATACGCCCCGCAGATGGTGGCTCCATCTCCCAGCGCAGAACCGGCCAACCGTTCTCTCCTGGAGATCATCCGGGATCTCGATGGCGCCAGCAGTGAACTGGTAGACCGCAACAAGACCATCTTCTTTCCCGGAGATCCCGCAGAACGGGTATATCTGATCCGCCGGGGAGCCGTGCGTTTATCCCGCGTCTACGAATCGGGGGAAGAGATCACCGTCGCCCTGCTCCGCGAGAACAGCCTTTTCGGAGTGCTGTCGCTGCTGACCGGTCAAAGATCCGATCGTTTCTACCATGCTGTGGCCTTCACTCGCGTCGAAATGGTGACGGCACCGGCGACCTCCGTGAAGGCCGCCATCGAAGCCGACACCAGCGTTGGGCTCCGCTTGCTGCAGGGTCTTTCCAGCCGGATTCTGCAGACCGAAACGATGATTGAAACCCTGACCCACAGGGACATGTCTTCGCGGCTGGTGAGCTTCTTGCTGGTGCTATGCAGGGATTTCGGAGTGGCGGATGAGCTGGGCATCACCATCGACCTGCGCCTATCCCATCAAGCCATCGCCGAAGCGATTGGCTCAACACGCGTCACAATCACACGTCTGCTGGGAGACTTGCGTCAATCCGGTCTAGTTCAGATTGACCGCAAGAAAATCACCGTTCTGGATCCAATCGCACTGGCCAAACGTTTCAGCTAGTCCGGCCATTGCCCGACGGTTGCAGCCATGAGCGGCTGGGCACTGATCCTTGTTCTACTAGTGCTAGGGGGCGTGCTGTCGACCCTGGGCGACCGGTTGGGCAGCCGCGTCGGCAAAGCGCGACTGAGTTTGTTCAGGATGCGCCCAAGGCGCACCGCAGTTTTAATCACGGTGCTGACCGGCAGCCTGATCAGCGCACTCTCGCTCGGCCTGATGCTGCTGGTGAGCCGGCAGTTGCGGGTGGGCCTGTTTGAACTGGATGCCCTGCAGGAGAAACTCCAGGACAGCCGGCAACAGCTGGAGGCAGCCGAGTGGCAACGGGACAAGACCCAAACGGACACCAAGCGAATCGCCACAGAACTCAAGCAATCGCAGCAACTGGCCAACACCCTGCGCCTTGAACTGGCTCCTCTTCAGAAAGAGCGGGCCCAACTCGAAGCTGAACGTGAACGCCTCAGCCAGGACATCGCCTCCCGCGATGCGGACATCCAGCGCACGGAAGCCGAACTCAACAGCGTTCGCAGCCGCATCCGTGCCGGTGAGCAGGAACTCAAGGAACTGGAACGCAATCTGGTCGCCCTGAGGCGTGGATCGGTGGTGATCAGCAGCGGACAGACCTTGGCGAGAGCAACGGTTCGACTCGATGCCCCGGACCAGGCAAAACAGGCTGTAGACAGGCTTTTGCAGGAGGCCAATCTCAACGCCTACGGGAAAGTGCGGCCTGGCGAAGCCCCCGAACGCCAGTTGATCCGCGTTCCGCGCAGCGATGTGGAACGCCTACAAAGCATCATCCGCAAACCTGAGACCTGGGTAATCTCGCTGCGCTCCGCCACCAATGTGCTGCGGGGTGAAACAGCGGTTTACGCCTTCCCCGAGGTGCGTCCCAACCGGCCAGTGGCCGAACGCGGAGACGTGCTGGCCACCACCACACTGCAACCGAATGAACGCACGCCAGAGGGTATTCGCACACGACTGAACCTTCTCTTGGCCTCGGCCTATGCAGAGGTGCAGCGACGGGGATCGCTGAGCGAGGGCCTTCAGTTCGATGGATCAGCTCTCTCCCGACTGGCCCAGACCCTGATGGAAGGACCCAGCCAAAGCATGGGCTTGGAAGTGATTTCTGCAGGAGTCAGCAACAGCGCCGATCCTGTCGTCGTCACAATTCAGGCATCCCCATGAAACGGGTGGCCGTTCTCGATCCAGGCCGCTGCAAATGTGGTCTTGTGCTGGCTGATCTTCAGCTCGGCCTCGTGCGCGAAGGGCATGTGCTGGCCCCGGATGCTGTGGAACCCTGGCTGGAGCAGTGGAATCACGACCAAGCTCTCGACCGCATCCTGATCGGCGACGGCACGGGCAGCCGAGCCTGGATCAAGCGACTGGAACGGCTGGGCCATCTCACCGTGATTCCGGAACAGGGAACAACGCTGAGGGCAAGACAGCGTTACTGGACCTTATGGCCGGCTCGAGGTTGGCAACGGATGCTGCCAGCAGGACTGCGCATTCCACCGGTGGATCTGGATGCTGTGGCCGCTTTGGTCATGCTCGAGGAGCACTTGGAGTGCCGCCTGAAATGGCCGGAGCCTGCTCCCACGTTCCCGCTCAGAACCTGGCCCTAACCATGAAGGTGTAGTCACCACCCGGTTCCAGCCTGTAATCAGAACGCACCAGAAACCGCCGAAGGGCATCCTCGATCAGGGCTCGTCCCAAGGACGGCTCCACCATCAATTCGCCGCGGTCAAAGGCCCAGGAGAACTGCCACTCGAAGCCTCCAGCTGAGACTTCACCCTCCACACACTTGGCCTGAAAACACTGGCGGAGCACCCGCAAATGGGCCGTTGTCGCCGGGAGAGCCGGCATCAGTCGACCGGCTCCAGGTCATAGCGAAAGCCGTTGATCCAGGTTCCAGCACGCTCAAAGCTCTGGCGCTGAAGACGTTGAATCCCGTCCAGAACAGCATCAAGAACAGCGCCGACACAAGGTTGTTCGACCTTGCTGAACGGGCCAAGAACATGGGACACCGTTCGAGCGCGACGCTCAGCAGGATTCTCAGCCGGCGCACCAATGCCGATCCGCAGCCTGGGAAACGCCTGAGTCCCGAGATGCTGAATGGTGCTGCGTAAGCCGTTATGGCCACCGGCGCTGCCCTGGGCCCGCAATCTCAAACGACCGAGCGGAAGATCCATGTCGTCCACCAGCACAAGCAGTTGGTGGGGTTCCAGGCCGAACCAATCGAGGGCAGCACGAATCGCACGACCACTGTCATTCATGTAGGTCTGGGGCATCAGCAAGCGCAGCCTCTGCTCACCGATCCCTGTATCTGCTGCAAGACCATGCAACTTGGCTTGCTGACGAAAACTGAATCCAGAACGCTCACCTAAAAGCTCTAGGGCCATGAAGCCGACGTTGTGGCGAGTGCCTGCATATTTCGCCCCCGGATTGCCAAGTCCCACCACCAGCTTGAGATCGGTGCTCATAGCGCTGGAACAACTCAGTCGCTGGGGGGGAGTTCTTCGGCCGGCTTCGCAGCGTCACCGGACACCTCCGGTTCAGCCATTGCTTTGTTGATCTCGCGCTCGAATTCCTTGGATGCGGATTGGAAGCCCTTCAGGGTTTTTCCGAGTGTCCGGCCAAGTTCTGGCAAGCGTTTCGGCCCAAAAACCAAAAGAGCAACGGCGCCGATAACCGCCATTTCGGGGAGACCGACGCCGAAGATGTTCATGGGTGCTGATCAGCCGAGGCCGTTCCAGTTCACGTTGATGCCGTCGAGGATGAGGGACTTGTTGTACAGCTGAAGAATCACCAGCAGAAACACCAGGAACAGCACCATGAAGATGCCCATCACCGGAGTGGTGCCCCAACCGGGAACCACCTTGCCGTACTCGGAGTTCAGTGGGCGGAGAAGGTCTCCCAGACGGGTGCGTTGTGCCATGGCGACGCCGGGTCTCGGGTGGTTTGAAGTCTCGATACTGTAGGGGCCGACTCCGGTTCGGGGTTGATCCTGTCGAGAGATGTGATGGAAACGTCGTCCCCAGCCCTGTCCGTCGCCATTGGCGTACTCGCTGTTTTGTTCGGACTCACCGGATTTGGCGTGTACCAGGCCTTTGGACCTCCATCAAAAGCACTCGACGACCCGTTCGACGATCACGAGGACTGATCAACCACCAGGGAGACGAGTTCTCCCGGGGCGATCAGCACGGCATCAGAAGCATCTGAGTCAGCTTGCCTGCGGACACTCCACCCCGCACCGGGGGTCCAACAGCAGCGCGCTGACCCCGCATTGAGCAGCTTCAGCAGGCAAGCGTCGACATGGCGCTCCAAGGCCACCGGCATGAGTTGAAGCGGCAGCGATGGGAACCACTGACGCAGCTCCGCAGGCAAAGCCGCACTCCACCCGGGCTCGCGAAACGCAATGGCCGCCTGCGGCACACCGGCATCACTCCAGGAGCCGGAGAACGGCATAAGGGCCAAACGCTGGCGATGCCAGCCCTGATCAGCGCTGGGGTCAGGCCAGGTTGGACCGCGCAGCAGCGAAATGCCGAGTCGGTCTGAAGACCAATCAACACCCTGGGGGCCGTCCATCAACACAGCCATCCCGCCTCCGGGAGCTGGCGACTGCGAAGCGAACCATGAGATCACAGGGACTTCCCAGCGGGCTTTTTCCCGAGCCGTCACCGGTTCAGCGGGCCGTTCGATCACCCCTCCGCTGGTGTCGGCAGCGATACGGACAGCAGGGGTTGCCAATGGCAGGTCCAGGCGCAGCAGCTCATGGGTCTGACACCAGTCGACACTGCAGATCAGCTCCAACCAGGGCGTGTCGGCCTTCAGCCGCAGGTCCAGACGCATGCAACTGGCGCCGAGCTGGCGCCGCAGCACCAGATGAGCCACCAGGGGGCCCTGGTCGAGCCATTCCACGACATCCATTGACATGACACCCAAGGGCTGGGATCGGTAGTCCGCCGCCAGATCCCAGGCGTCCCAGAATTCGCCCCGGTCCCGATATCGCTCCAACTGCAGGGGGGACGACAACTGATTTCGTCCATCGTGATCCCGCAGAGCCAGCAGTCCTGCCGCGGAGACATCAATGTCGATCAGACCATTACCCACGCGCCAAACTCCCGACCCAAGCGACGAGATGACCACAGGCTGACGGGGTTGAGCAGCGCCGGACGCCAAGCCTGGTTTACGCCGCAGCGGCACAGAACAAATCCCGTGCTGACGCGGTAACTGCACCCAGGTGCCACCACCGGCAGCCGCTTGCTGCGGCAGTGAAACGGCATTGGCTGACCACGACCCCACCGGAAGACGAACCAGAGGCGACCAGGAGGCCAAGGGCTGCAGACCCCACCAACTCCATTCCGCCGCTGTGCACTTCAGCCGAGGCAGCCTTGCCAGCCGCCGGTCGCGCTCGCGGCGGGCCTGGCGCCGGGCCGAGCGCCAAACCGGTTCCGCCTGTTCAAACACCTCCGGGATCGAAGTTCCCGGAAGAATGTCGTGAAACTGCTGAAACAACAGCGGACGCCAATCGCTGGCACCGCCATCGCGGCCGGCCATGGCCAACAGGGCCGAAGCAGTGTCGGCTTCCCGCAAAAGCCGCTCAAGCGTTCGGTTATGGCGCTTCTGGTCGGGACGGCTGGTGGCGCAACCGCGGTGCAACTCCAGGAAGAGCTCATCGCGCCACACCGGCCAGGCCTGATCGTCCTGCTGCAGGTTTGTCAGAAACTCCCTCACCGTGCCGGCACGGGTGGGCAGAGCGGCCGTTTGGCCCTCCCAGAGCTCAATCTGCTCCAGCAACTCCTCGGTGGGACCACCACCGTGATCACCAACACCAGGAATCCAGAGCGCCGCCTCCAGCCCCGTGGCCTGATGCCATGCCCGCTGCTCTCCCAGCATCTCCACAGGATCGGCTCGACGGCCAATCGGCGGCAGCATCAGGCTGCGCAGTTCAGACCGTCCCCGTCCGCGCCAGCGGAACAAACGATGGGGGAAAGGGTTCTCAGCATTCCAGGCCAGCTTGTGGGTGCAGAACCAGCGCACACCAGTGGCTGCCGCCACCGCAGGCAGGCCAGCAGCGAAGCCAAAGCTGTCCGGCAACCAGGCCAGCTCATGGGTCCATTCCGGGAAGCGGCGCCGGCTGTAGTCCTGACCGACCACAAACTGATTCCACAACGACGCCGTGCTGACCAGCACACAGTCCGTCTCCACCCAAGGGCCATTGATCGGTTCCCAGCGACCGGCGCGGCTGGCCACCTGGATCTCCGCAAACAGAGCCGGGCGATGTTGCTCCATCCAGGCGTAGAGAGCCGGCGTGGAATGGGCAAAGCGCAGCTCGGGCCAGCGACGCATCAGAGCCAACGCTGATCGGAAGGTGCGTTCAGCGGCCTGCCAGGTGTCGGCGACCGGCCAGAGCCAGGCCAGATCGAGATGGGCATGACCCATCCAATGCATCGACCCTCGTGGAGGGTCCACCTGATCCAGGTGCGTTGCAACAGCGGCCTGAGCCTCAACACCGCTGGGATTCAGATCCGCCCAATGCGATGGCAGGTCTCCATCCGCCGCCAAATGCAGTTCCAAGGCAGAAGGCAACAAGGTGCCCTCGGGATCAGGGCCAGCGGCCTGCGGCTCCAGGTCGAGATGGCTGCTAATCAGAGCTCCGTCGTCATGTAACGGGCTGCAGAGCTCCAGGACAAGATCCAGCGCCGCCCCCTCACGACAACCCTCAGGCAACGGCCAGCGACAGGCGGTATCGAACAGATCTCCCTCATGAACCAGCACACCATCCACCCAGAGCCGCATCTGCTCTGCCCACCAGCTCAGCACCAGCCGGGCACGACAGGAATCACTGGCACACCAACCATCAGGCCAGCTCAACCGCTGCTCAAGCCGCAGCCACTGTCGCCCCCTTGGCCAGATCAGCAGACCACGCTTGGCCCAGTCGGGACGGTGCGTTGATCCCCAACTTTCATCAAGGAAAAACCCAGGCTGGGCGGCGCCTGAGCGGCGCCACCCGACGCGCAGATCACGACGCGAGCGACTGCGAAACGTTTCAATCCACTCCGATCGACCGACCTGATCAGGGTTCATTCCCCTGCTGACGCTGTCATGCCCCATAAGATGATGCCCTTGTCACAGACGCCGGTCGGTCTCCATGCTCGCCCTCAAGATCTCCGTCTACTCGGTTGTCTTCTTCTTCCTCGGCATCTTTGTGTTCGGGTTTCTTGCGAGCGATCCAAGCCGCACCCCCAGCCGCAAAGACCTGGAAGATTGATTCACCCTTTCAATCAGACCGCGCCACACACTGGTCTGATCAGACCGTGATTTTCGAAATGAGCTGGCAAGCTCATTGGCCGCAGCTGGAATGCCTTGGCGGCGCACCGCCTTTTATTTGCATTGACCGGAGCCCTGATCACGGGTTCCGTTTCTGTATTACCCGCTTCTGCTGCATCTGCTGAGCAGAGCTCGGCAACTTTTCTACCGGCACGTCTAAAAGTCCGGGCTGACCGCCAGTACACCGACATCAAGTCCAAGGCGACGATCGCTGAAGGCAACGTTTTGGTTCAGCTCGGGAACGCTGAACTTCGCGCCGATCGCATCGAATTTGATGCTGCTTACCGCACGCTTTACGCCCGCGGCGCCGTCCGTTTCAGACGTGGCAAGCAATTTTTTCAAGCGTCGAGCTTCCGCTACAACCTCGTCCAAAACGAAGGTCAGCTCAACGATGTTTACGGGGCGATCGAACTTGAAGAGCCCCTCACCAATCCGTTAACAAACTCTCGAGCGACATCAGCCCTGTCTCATTCACCCACGCCAGCAAGCGTTGAAGACATAACTGATGTGGCATGTCCACCGCTGCTTCCTCCAGTTCCCGACTGGCATCCGCAACCTTGGGCTGTAACGGCCTGGGGCGGTCAGATGATTGATTCCGCCTTCGGTGACACCTTCCTGATCAACGGTCGAATGCGTCCCGAAGCAGTGTTGGGCGTCGGCGTGCAGAAACGGATCATGCGCGCTGGTCCATTCGCCATTGAACTTGAGGCTGACCTGTTCAGTCACATCGCCAAGCAACAAAAGGGCGGCGAATACAACCAGAGGACGCCCTACGCCGACCTGCCCCCCCAGAAATTCGGCGAAGCTGTGATCGGCATCGGAGCACGGGTCTGGGTGCAGCCTTGGCTGAGCTTCAGCGTTGTTGAGGGCGTCAGCTACAACACCGAAGACAGCCTCTACGAGAAAACGTTCCGAGAGAATCACACCCAGCTGTTGAACTACCTCGCCTTCGAGGTGGAAGCAGCGGTGTCCTCCGACCTGTCGCTCGTTGGCCGGATTCACCACCGCTCCGGAGCCTTCGGCACCTATGGAGGGGTCTCCGAAGGAAGTAATGGTTACTTGCTCGGCCTCCGCTACCGCTGGGGGCAGGACACACCCAAACGGGAGAGCACGGTTATGCCTCCCCTACCGAAATGTGAAGACCCCGATCGCGACCAGCGCGTCAACCCCTCTTCGCTCTCCGACCGCCTCGACTCGATTGCGCTCGGCGACGGAGGTGATCCTCAGAGGCATGTCTCCAGCGTTGAGACTATCAAGCATCAATCGATCCCCCCGGCCCAGCAACAGGCCATGCGTAACGAGGCGATAGCCCAGATCGATCAGCGGATCTCCAACGTCAATTTCCAGGGCAGCTTCAGCATCGAGCGGCGCATTGGCATTCCCATCCAACGTCCAAATTCTGCCGAAACTCGCTTCGATGCAATCAAGCCTCCTCAACTGCAGCACAAGCGGAGAGTCCAACTTCTCAACGGCACGATCAGTCGCTGGAGAGTTCAGGCTTCGACGATCTGGATCACGCCTGATGGATGGAAAGCCGACCGTATGGGATTCAGCAACGACCCCTTCACACCGGCACAAACCAGGATCGATTCAGAAGATGTTGTCGCCCGGGAACAAGCCAATGGCGACGTGCTGATCTCCGCGCGGCGCAACCGCTTGATTGTCGAAGAAGAATTGCCCATCCCGGTCACCCGTCGGCAGCTCATTCAGAAAGAGGAGGAAGTGGAGAACCGTTGGGTCTTTGGCATTGACAACAAGGATCGCGACGGACTCTTCGTTGGTCGCAATCTCAAACCGATTGAACTAGGTCGTAATCACACCCTGAGCCTGGAGCCACAGTTCCTGGTGCAACGCTCCATCGATGGCCAAACCAACAGCTATCCGGCAGAGGGCCAATCGGCCGACAGCAAAAGCGTGAGCCGAGCTAACACGATCTCCGACATATTCGGCCTTGAAGCTGAACTCAAAGGCCAACTTTGGGGTTGGGATACGACGCTGGAAGCCGACATCAGCACCTTCAACCCTCAGGATTTCACCAACGGCAGCCGCTACTGGGGCAGCATCAAAAACAACTTCAAACTGCCGTGGATCGGGGACATCACGGCCCGCTTGTTTGGCGCCTATCGCTACCGGACCTGGAATGGGTCACTGGGGAAAACTGATGTTTACTCCGCCTTGGGTGGTTTTATTGAGCAGGAGGAGGCCTTCAACTGGGGCAAGTTGAGCAACTCCTACATCTGGCGCATTGGTATAGGCAATTACCAGGCCGAGAGTTTCACCAACACAACCCTCAGCGAGAACCTACGTGCCAACTTCTACGGCTCGATCAACAGCAGCTATCCGATCTGGAGCGGAAAACCTGCCCCTCTGACCCCGGGAAAGGCTTACCGCTACTCACCGAGAGCGATCGTTCCTGGCCTCAGGTTCAACACCAATGTCAACACCGTTCTTGCGGCCTACGGCAATGGCACTCGTCAAAACACAATCAACTTGTCGGCAGGTCCAACACTCACACTGGGGACCTTCAGCAAACCCTTCCTGGACTACACCCAGCTTGCGATCAGCGGTGGCGTCACCCTCAAGCAAGGGGCCAGCCCCTTTGCGTTCGACCAGGCAATTGACCTAGGCACCGTTGGCATTGGCATCACCCAGCAGATTGCAGGCCCTGTAGTCCTCAATGCAGGTATCGGCGTCAATGTGGATCCAGCTTCGGAGTACTACGGCGATGTGATCGACTCAAACTTCGAACTGAGCTGGCAAAAGCGTAGTTATGACTTCGGCTTTTACTTTGATCCCTACGAAGGCATCGGCGGCTTTCGCTTCCGGCTCAACGACTTTGACTTCAAGGGGACAGGCGTGCCGTTTGTGCCCTACACCTCAACGGACTGGATGGAAACCACCGACACTAATCGACCCTTCTGATCAATCAGCACCCCCGATGATCAGATCGCTACCAAACAGTGAAGCTCCGGCGTAGCGCATACCGGAGGTCCGCACGTTCGGTGCATAGGCATTGATCACCTGAGCCCCCCGCAGATCGGCATTGCGCAGGTCCACATCAGACAGCTCAGCATTGGTGAGGTTGGCTCCCCGCAGATCAGCACCTTCTAGCAACGATCCCGTTAGGTCAGCACCTTCCAAATTCGCCTCCCTCAGATCGGCGCCGCGCAAATCACTGCCGCGAAAATCCGCACCGATGAGATGGGCCTGCCGGAAATCCGCCTGGCGGAGATCACAGCCAGGACAGCTGCGATCCAACGGATCATGGAGCTGCACCTGAAGCGGGACGGCCCCAGCAGGAACCACACCGGCAACAACAAAGAGCGGCAACAAGGGCAACAACAACCGCGAAAGCGAATGGGCCATTGAGGTCCAACCTCCGAACGAAACCTCCCGTCTCTTTCATAGACACAGGAGTCGCACTTGGCTGTTACTTGGAGGCGAACTGGTTGATGTAGGGCAGTGTTTGCATCAATTCCGCAACCTGGGGCCCATGGTCCAAGAGCTGGGACGTCGCATCCCAACGACCGCTGCGCAACATGTCTAGAGGACCGGGATCGATCGACACAGGCCAGCTGGACTTCGCTGAGGTCAGTTGCAAACCAGCGAGATCCAGGCTCCAGGAGCTTCCCGGCTCACGATCCACCTGCGCCTGAATCGCCTTGATCTGCTCCGGGGTTGCCGTTGCACAGGGAATGCCAAGAGCGAGGCAGTTGCCGTAGAAGATTTCGGCAAAACTGACCCCAACCACCGCGCGAATTCCCCAGCGCATCAACGCCTGAGGTGCATGCTCACGGCTGGAACCGCAGCCGAAATTGCCGTTAACTACCAGGATCGAGGCCCCCTGATAACGGGCCTGATCAAAGGGATGCTCACCGGAGAGTTCGAGACGGTCATCGGCAAACACCTGGTCGCCCAACGCATCGAAACTTACGCATTTAAGGAATCGTGCCGGAATGATCCGATCCGTGTCGATGTCTTCACCGGGGACGGCAATCGCCGTTCCACTCACCTGTTGAACCGGACCAGTGGGGAAGAGAGCCATCACGATGCGGACGGAGAAATCAAAGTACGGACATCGGTCACACGACCGTTAACGGCAGCTGCGGCCACCATTGCTGGACTCATCAACAACGTCCGGCCACTGG
The DNA here is from genome assembly GCF_020514115.1 of Synechococcus sp. MU1642. Taxonomy (GTDB): domain Bacteria; phylum Cyanobacteriota; class Cyanobacteriia; order PCC-6307; family Cyanobiaceae; genus Parasynechococcus. The sequence continues at coordinate 197,458 of NZ_VTKZ01000003.1, read as the reverse complement.
CCGATCCCTGCCGACCCTTGAAATTGCGGTTGCTGGAGCTGGCGCTGATCTGACGACCCTCCAGCCGATCCGGATTCATGGCCAAACACATCGAGCAGCCGGGCTCCCGCCACTCAAAGCCTGCGGCACGGAACACCGCATCCAGCCCTTCGGCTTCAGCAGCCTTCGCCACCTGCTCCGAGCCGGGAACCACAAACGCCTTGATGCCTTCAGCCACCTGGCGGCCACGGGCCACGTCGGCAGCCGCACGCAGATCACTGAGACGGCCATTGGTGCAGCTGCCGATGAAACAAACATCCACATGCACCCCAGCGATGGCCGTTCCCGGCTGGAGATCCATGTAGCGGTAGGCCTCCTCCGCAATCGGGCGCTCGCCTGGATCCAGTTGATCGAGGCTGGGCACCGTTTCATCGATCCCCAGTCCCTGCCCGGGGGTAATGCCCCAGGTCACCGTGGGTGGAATCGCAGCGGCATCAAATACCACCTCGTCGTCGACCGTTGCGTCGGGATCAGTGGCCAGGGAGCTCCACCAGGCGACAGCGCGGCTCCAGGCGTCACCTTCTGGAGCATGGGGGCGACCTTTCAGATACTCAAAGGTGACCTGATCGGGATTGACGTAACCGCATCGGGCTCCCCCCTCGATCGCCATGTTGCAGAGGGTCATCCGCTCTTCCATCGACAACGCCTCGATGGCAGAGCCTGCGAACTCGTAGGCGTAGCCAACGCCGCCCTTCACACCAAGGTGGCGAATCACATGCAGGATCAGATCCTTCGCCGACACGCCCTCTGCAAGAAGGCCATTCACCTGAATCCGGCGCACCTTGAGCTTGTTCATGGCCAGGCTCTGGCTGGCCAACACATCGCGCACCTGACTCGTGCCGATCCCAAAGGCGATCGCCCCGAAAGCGCCATGGGTGGATGTATGGGAATCACCGCAAGCCACCGTCATGCCTGGCTGGGTCAAGCCCAGCTCCGGGGCAATCACGTGAACGATGCCCTGCCGGCCGCTGCCGATGTTGTTCAGAGGGATGCTGTGCTCCTGGCAGTTCCGTTCCAAGGTGCTGAGCATCTCCTCCGCCAACGGATCGGCGAACGGCCGTTGCTGCGAGGTGGTCGGCACGATGTGGTCCACCGTGGCCACCGTGCGCTCAGGACAACGCACCGTCAGGCCTTTGTCCTTCAAAGCCGAGAAGGCCTGAGGACTGGTGACCTCATGGATCAGATGCAGACCGACAAACAGTTGGGTGGATCCGCCGGGAAGCTCCGCCACCCGATGCAGGTCCCACACCTTGTCGTAGAGGGTGCCGGAACTCAACAGTTCAGCCGCAAGAATCGTCGACCCTAAACCTGAGCGAGCAAGCGAAGACGCAGACGATCCAAGCCACGGATCACGCTCATCGTCTGAATGGCCTCCCGACCCCGCCGCTCACCGAAATGCTGCACCCAGGCCTCACAGCCATCGGGACCAGCCAAGGCCAGATGCACCAAGCCCACAGGCTTCTCGGCACTGCCACCGCCAGGGCCAGCGATACCACTGACCGCGATCGCCCAGTCGCAATTCAGGCGCTCCCGGGCTGCCCGAGCCATCGCCTCAACCACAGGCTGGGAAACAGCACCATGGGCCGCGAGCAGATCCTGCGACACCCCAAGCAAAGCCTGTTTCACCGCATTGCTGTAGGCGACGACGCCACCCTGGAACACCGACGAGGAGCCTGGAACAGCCGTGAGGGCTGCCGCCAATCCACCACCGGTGCAGGACTCCGCCACCGCCATCGTCTGGTGCTGTTGCTTGAGCAGGTCGATCACCACCGACGCCAGGCTGTCCTCATCGACGCCGTAGCAGTGGTTCCCCGTGCGACGGCGCAGCTCAGCTTCGAGCGGCACCAATATCTGAGCGGCGGCATCGGCAGTGGGCGCACAGGCCGTGAGCCGCAACATCACATCTCCGAGGGAGGCATAGGGAGCCACAGTTGGGTTGGCGGACGCCAACAAATCGGCAACGCGCTCAGCCAAATCAGATTCACCAATGCCGCTGAAGCGAAGCTGACGGCTCACATACACACCGGAAGTCCCACCATTGGCTTGAAGCCAGGGGGCGGCTGTTTCCGTCCACATCGCCCGCATTTCCGCAGGCACCCCCGGGAAGGTGAGGATCGTGAAATCAGGTCGGGGCGACCAGATCATTCCCGGTGCCGACCCCTTTGAATTAGGAAGAACCTCCGCTCCACGGGGCAGATAAGCCTGGCTGCGGTTGCTTGAAGCAACCGGCCGGCCACCTGCCGATAACTTCCGCTGAATCTCCAGCCAGAGTTCAGGCCGCTCCTCCAAGGGAGTCTCGAAAGCAGCGGCAAGGGCCTCTGTGGTGAGGTCATCGGGGGTCGGGCCCAAACCTCCGGTCGTCACCAGAACCCTGCAGCGCTGCGATGCCTCGCGCACAGCGGAGATCAAGCGGTCTTTGTTGTCGCCAACAACGGTTTGGCGGTAATGCGGCAGCCCCAGACCTGCCAACTGTTCTGCAATCCATCGGGCATTGCCGTTGAGGATGTCACCCAACAACAGCTCTGTGCCCACGCACAGGATTTCAACACCTGATTCAGCCACGTGGTTCGCCAAGGACAGCGGGATCAACAGGGATGGAACAGGGGTGGGTGTTCATCAGCGCTCGCTCATGCTGCAACTGGCGACGGCTGATCACTACCGTGGCCACGAGGATGGCCGTGGCCAAAGCCAGCCAGAGGAAGCGCATCTCAGCATTGGCCACCACCAGGGCCAGGGCAGCAAGCCACTGGGTGAAGACGTAGATCAACAGAACCGTGCGCCGATGGCTGAAGCCAGCGCGCAACAGTCGATGATGGAGGTGACGGCGATCGGGGTAGAAAGGGGAACGGCCTTCCCGCAGACGGCCCATGATCACAGCCGACATGTCGGCCAGAGGCAGCGAGAGAATCAGCAGCGGCAGCAGAAGGCTCACCGTCGTGAGCCCCTTGGCAGGTCCCACGATGCTCACGGCAGCGAGGGTGAATCCCAGGAAGTAAGAGCCCCCATCACCCATGAAGATGCGGGCGGGGTTGAAGTTGTGCCGCAGGAAGCCGAGGCAGCAGCCCGCCAGCGCGGCGGCGAGGAATCCAGCGGCCACCTGGTGCAGCGAAAAGCTGACGGACACAAGCCCAACAGCGGCAATGCCAGCCACTCCCGCAGCAAGGCCATCGAGGCCATCCAGCCAGTTGATGGCGTTGGTGATTCCCACCAGCCAAACCACAGTTGCCAGCAGGCTGAGGGTGTCGGGCAGAGCAATCGGACCGGCTGAAGCGGTGAACCAGGGAAGATCGATCGCTCCAATCCGAAGGCCCTGGCTCCACACCGCACAAGCCACGGCGACCTGTCCAGCCAGCCGCGGCCAGGGGGAGAGGGCGAAGAGGTCGTCCGCCAGGCCGATCAGAAAAAAGCAGAGCGAACCGGCCAGGGTGCTCCAGATCAGTTGATCACGGGCCGGGGCTAGCAAGCCAAACCCCCCAACGGACCACACCGCCGCCAAAGCCAGGGCAAAACCCAGAACCAGGGCAATGCCCCCCAGCCTCACCATGGGGGTGATGTGCTGCTTGCGCTCATCCGGTTGATCGGTCCACCCGAAGCGCAAACCCAGCCGGCGCACTTGGGGCACCAGCACCATGGTGGTCACCGCGGCCAGAAGAAAGCTGACCGAGGCGACCGCAATAGGGCTGGCCAAGAGATTCACGCAGGCTCCAGAAAAGAGACGATCCCCCGGTCAGAAGGGGTCGTTTCAATCCTAAAGAGCCTGCAACCGATCAACCAGGCACCGTCAAGGCCCGTTCGAGAGCAAAGGCCGAGCCTCAGGCCAGAACCGGCTGCTTGCTCTCGGCATAGAGAGGGAAGCGCTCACAGAGGGCGGCCACCCGGTCGAGGCAACGCTGGCGAATCGCATCATCCTCAGGATTAAGAAGACGATCGGCGATGACATCAGCGACCTCCCGGAAGGCCTGTGCATCAAAACCACGGGTGGTGAGTGCGGCTGTTCCCAGCCGCAGGCCACTTGTGACGAAGGGCGATTCGGGGTCGAAGGGGACGGTGTTCTTGTTCGCAGTGATGTGCACATCACTCACCAACAGATCAGCCACTTTTCCCGTCATGCCGATGCCACGGAGATCCATCAGCACCACATGGTTGTCGGTGCCACCGCTGACAACATCGATTCCGCGGGCGATCAGCTGTTCGGCGAGGGCTGCTGCATTGGCAACCACCTGCCGGCTGTAGGCCTTGAACGAAGGCTGCAACGCTTCACCGAAGGCCACGGCCTTGGCAGCAATCACGTGCTCCAAGGGGCCGCCCTGACTGCCAGGGAACACCGCCTTGTCGAATTTCTTGGCGAACTCAGCATCGCGGCAGAGAATCAGGCCACCGCGGGGGCCGCGCAGGGTCTTGTGGGTGGTGGTTGTCACCACATCGCAATGGGGCACCGGGCTGGGGTGCACACCAGCGGCAACGAGGCCAGCGATGTGGGCCATATCGGCCAGCAGATAGGCACCCACTTCATCAGCGATGGCGCGGAAGGCGGCGAAGTCGATGGTGCGTGGATACGCGGAATATCCACAAACAATCAACTTCGGCTTGTGCTCCAACGCCAGCTGGCGGATCGCCTCCATGTCCAAGCGTTGGGTCTCCTTGTCGACGCCGTACTGGACGACGTTGAACCACTTGCCGCTGACGTTGACTGGAGAACCATGGGTCAGATGCCCGCCATGGGACAGATCAAGCCCCATGATCGTGTCGCCAGGCTGCAGCAGAGCCAGGAAAACGGCGAAGTTGGCCTGGGCACCGCTGTGGGGCTGCACATTGGCCCAGGCGGCGCCGAACAACTGCTTGGCCCGCTCGATAGCCAACTCCTCAATGGCGTCAACGTGCTCACAACCGCCGTAATACCGCTTGCTGGGCAGACCCTCCGCGTACTTGTTGGTGAGCACGGAACCCTGGGCCTGCATCACCGCACGGGAGGCAAAGTTCTCAGATGCGATGAGTTCCAGGTGGGTTTCCTGACGCTGCCGTTCTTGATTGATGAACGCGGCGATGTCCGGATCCGACTGAGCCAGATCAGCGTCGATGGCGCGCCCAGAAGCCTGGCCCATGAAATGTCAGTAAAGCTTTGCCCAATCGTAAGAAATCGCATCGATCAGACCGACCAATTAACCAAAAAAAAACTGCCCTTGGGGGCAGTTGAAGTGGGGGCAGTTGAAACGCGCCTGGAGAGATTCGAACTCCCGACCCTCTGATCCGTAGTCAGATGCTCTAATCCGCTGAGCTACAAGCGCTTGCGCTGGACTATCAGACCCCATCGAGGGTCCGCTCGTCAACTGGGGGCGGGCCGCGTCAGGATTCAGGTGTTTCTGAGCCCGAGCAATGCCGATCCGCTGGTATGGCCCCGCTAACCCTGAGGATCCGACTTATCGGCATTTTGAGCGCATCGTGAACCTATGCCTGCACGGCGGCGTGTTCGCCGCCGTGAACAGCGGCAGCTGGTTTCTGCAGGAGATGCGCCACCCCTTCCCCGGCGGGAGCCTGACCTGGGTCACCAGCCTCTGGGCAACCCTTTGGCTGGGCCAATTGATTTGGGTGATTCTTCAACGCCCCAAGCCGGAGGAATAAAGCCAGCATGGATGCAATCCTTCCCTCGATCCTCCTGGGCTGATGTCCCTCTCCGCCAGCGACCTACAGGACCTTCAGAGTGCTTTGGCTGACCGCCTTTACGTTCAGATCAGCGGCTGGCATCTGTACCTCGGCGATGCCGACCTGGCTTCAGCCCTGGCGATCGAATGCAGTGCCCGCATCAATCAAGGTGCTGATGTGGCAGCTCGGCAGGCTCTCGACGCTGTCAAGGTGCCGCTCGCAGGAGGCGCCAGTCAGCTACCCCTCTCCAAGCTGATTCCCCCAGGCCAGCTGAGGGATCTTGAAGACATCCTCGAGCCGTACTGCGGATAAGGTTGCAATCCATCCGCCGCGGTTGGTGTGCTGATCATTGAAGTCACCAACTCGAGAGATGTGGTTCGCCAACGCATCGGCAGGCTGGGTGAACGGCTAATCGGACGGGTTGTGGACGCAGAGGCTCAAGTTGAAAAGGCCCTGATTCAGGAACTGGAAACCGCTTTTAAAGAGTTCGGCATCGAGGCCCGAATTGTGTCAGTTCAAGGCCCGCAACTCGTCGGTCGCGAGCAGCTGGAACTGCCCATCCAAGTTCGTGAAGAGCGAGATGTTCGTATCAGCGAGCCCTGAATCGGCCCAAAACCAACTGCGTGATCTCACGCACCTCTGGTACCTGGAGTTGTGCACCGACCAAGGCGAACAGCGCCAAACCCAGCAGACCAGGGGCAGACACCTGAAACAACAGGCCCCCCAGCCCCTCGGACCAGGGCACGACGGTCACCAGGATTCCCGCGCCTCCCGCTGCCAGCACACCGGCGATGGCAAGCCGCAGCAGGTCCATCCCCCAGCGGCGCAGTGGCAGCCCTGAAATCCGTTGCTGCAGAACCAACAACAGGGCAAGGCAGGTGAACAGGTTTATGGCAACCGTGGCGAGCACCAGCCCAGGTGCACCGAAATTGAATGGCGACTGATTCCCCCAAGGTGTCGGGCCACCCACCAGCAGCCAATCAAAAACCACGTTCAGACCAATCCCCGCCAACGAGAGACGAAAGGGCGTCGTTCCATCTCCGAGGGCGTAGAAGACACGCACCAGCACATCCCGGCCGAGATAGGCAGGCATGCCCAGGCCGTAGGCCATCAGCAAGCCCGTCACCAACTGGGCGGCGGACGCATCGAAGGCACCACGCTCGTACACCAGGGCGACGATGGGGGCACCCAAAGCAATGAACAGCCCCCCCAGAGGAATCATCGATGCCGCAGAAAGCATCAGCCCCTGACGGATCCGATCGATCAGCTGCGGACGATCCGACGGCGCGGTGAGCCTGGCGAAGGTGGGCAGCAAGGGCACCAGCAGTGCATTCGAGATCAATCCCAGGGGCGTTTGCACCAGCAAATTGGCGTACCCCAGACCCGCCGCCGCACCGACGATGCCGGAGGCGAAAAACAGATCCGTGAACACATTGATCTGAAGCATCCCGGAGGACAGCGTCGCCGGCCCCATCACACGCCAGACCTCACGCACCCCCGGATGCCGCCAGTCCCAGACCAGTTGAAAACGGGCCAACCCCTGACGGATCAACGCTGGCAGCTGGATCAACCACTGGAGCATGGCCCCAACCAACGTGGCCAAGGCCAGCACCACACCCCCGGTCATGGCCGCGGACGGCAGGGCGATGTCAGCGCCAAGCTGCCACCAGAGCAGTCCCACCCCAACGATCAAGGCACCGCTGGACATCAGCGGGGAAATCGCCGGAATCCAGAATTCGTTAGCGGCGTTGAGGGATCCAAAGCCCAGCCCAATCAGCCCGGCGAGCAGCGCCATCGGTGCCATCACCTGCAGCTGAGCACGAGCGATGGCGTGCAGCTCGGGGGCGAGGCCAGGGCCCACCAAGGTGATCAGGGGATCCGCCGCCAGCACCAAAACGATGGTGACCAGCAGCAACACTGCGCTGACGCTGGTGTTGAGCGCGGCAAGGATATGGGCTCCTTCGGCCCGGGGGCGCCGGCTCAGCACACTCACCATGGCGCTGTGGAAAGGGCCATTGATCCCCCCGAGCAGGATCAGCAGAAATCCAGGCAGCACATAGGCGTAGTTGTAGGCGTCATAGGCCGCGCCCACCCCAAAGGCCGCTGCAATCACCAGCTGCCGAATCAGGCCACCTACCTTGCTCAGCAGAGTGCCGAGGGTCACCACCAGTGCGATCCCCTTAAGTGAACGCGCCATTCGGCCCCCAGCATTGGGCGCATTGTGGAGGCACCACACGAGACCATGGGTCAATCTCGGCTGCTGCCATGACTGGCCTTCCCTCTCCAGGCGATGCCCTGCTGCGCTTTGAACCCCTGACGGAGGGCGTGCTGCTGAAGCGCTACAAACGCTTCCTGGCCGATGTGGAGCTGAGCAGCGGCGAGACCGTCACCGCCCACTGCGCCAACACCGGCCCGATGACCGGAGTCTTGATCCCTGGCCAACGGGTGCGTCTGCGCCACGCACCCTCCCCCAAACGCAAGCTGGCCTGGACCTGGGAGCAAGCCGAAGTGCCAGGCGTCGATGGCCAGCCTTGCTGGGTTGGCATCAACACAGCCCTGCCCAACCGACTGATTCGCGCCACGGTCGAAGCGGGATGCCTGGAGGCCCAACTCGGCGCCATTGCGGGAATCCGCGCTGAGGTGGCCTATGGCACCAACAAGCGCAGCCGGATCGACCTCCTGCTGACGCCGGCCAAGCAGAACCCCGATCAACGACCTATCTACCTGGAGGTGAAGAACACCACCTGGACCGACGGCAGCACGGCCCTGTTCCCCGACACGGTGACTGAACGGGGACAGAAGCATCTGATTGAGCTGATGGGGGTGCTTCCGGACGCGCGGGCGGTGCTCGTGCCTTGCCTCAGCCGCCCGGATGTGAACGCCTTTGCACCCGGCGACAGCGCCGATCCACGCTACGGGGAGCTGTTTCGCCAGGCCACCAAGAGCGGCGTGGAAGTTCTACCTTGTTGTTTCAGCTTCACCGCCAATGCGGTGCACTGGCAGGGGACACGCCTAGTCGACCTAGATTGATTTTTGTAGCAGATCGAACATAGAAAGACGAGAATGACGTGCAGCGTGGGCTGGTTCGCCTAGTTACAACTAGGCGTGTCACGCAGCTCTGCACCCTCGTTCATGACAACTGCATTCCACGCGCCACCGCAAAGGCGGCGCAAAACTCTTCAGGAGGCAAGCCTCCTTGAAGGCCCGATGTTGCTCCTGAAGGGCATCCGGGGATTCAGCTCCAACCGCGCCATGACCTGGCTCGCCTGTGCGCCTCTGGCGCTCATGGGCCTCGGCATCTTCACGCTGTCGGCCAAAGCCGAAGAGCTGCCTGAGCTCTCCGCCGCTTTCCTGGCCAACAACCTCTGGCTTTTGGTCGCCACGATATTGGTGATCTTTATGAATGCTGGCTTCGCCATGGTCGAAGCAGGCATGTGCCGGCAAAAAAATGCCGTCAATATCCTCGCCAAGAACCTGTTTGTGTTCGCCCTCGCGGTGACCGCCTACTGGTTCGTGGGCTACTCCTTCATGTACGGCGATTCCGTCATCGACGGCTGGCTGTACTTCGCAGGCTTCTTCTTCGATCCAACCGTCACCGCTGAGACCATCAGCGATGCGGGCCTGGTTCCCACCGTTGATTTCCTGTTCCAGGCGGCCTTCGCCGGAACAGCAGCCACGATTGTTTCCGGTCTTGTGGCTGAACGGATCAAGTTCGGCGAATTCGTGATTTTCGCCCTGGTCCTCACCGCCTTTATCTACCCAGTTGCTGGCAGCTGGGAATGGAATGGTGGCTGGCTCAACAGTGTTGGCAGTGTCGAATTCATCGACTTTGCTGGTTCCTCGATCGTGCACTCCGTCGGCGCTTGGGCCGGCCTCGTCGGCGCCATGTTGCTCGGACCCCGCATCGGCAAGTACGTCGATGGCAAGGTTCAGGCCATTCCTGGCCACAACATGTCCATTGCCACCCTTGGCGCTCTGATCCTCTGGATCGGCTGGTACGGCTTCAACCCAGGCTCCCAGCTGGCCATGGACCAGTGGGTTCCCTACGTGGCCGTCACCACCACCCTCGGCGCAGCCGGTGGTGCCATCGGCGCCACGGTGATCTCCACGATCACATCCAAGAAGCCTGACCTCACCATGATCATCAACGGCATCCTGGCCGGCCTGGTGAGCGTGACTGCCGGTTGCGGCAACCTCACCCTGACGGGTTCCTGGGTTGCTGGCGTGGTCGGCGGCATCATCGTCGTCTTCTCCGTTGCAGCTCTCGATGCCGCAGGCATTGACGACCCCGTCGGAGCCTTCTCCGTACACGGTGTGTGCGGCGTGTGGGGCACGATCGTGATCGGTCTTTGGGGCTACGACGTCCAGGGCGACGGCTCCGGTCTCGGCCTTCTGGTCGGCGGAGGTATCGACCAGCTCGGCATCCAAGCCCTGGGTGCAGCTGCCTACGCCATCTGGACCGTGGTCACCTGCTTCATCGCCTGGCAGATCATCGGCTCCCTCTTCGGTGGCATCCGCGTCACCGAACAGGAAGAGTCCGAAGGTCTGGACATTGGCGAACACGGCATGGAGGCCTACGCCGGTTTCTCCACCACCAACAACTGATTCCTCTTCGGCTCAGTTGCTGATCTCAAGCCCGGCCAGTTGGCCGGGCTTTTTTACTGCCTGAAGAAGCGCCTCAGGCCACATAGAGTTGCCCCACTCCAGCGCCCTCCATGGACACCCACGCCTTCAAGCGCTCCCTCCACCATTCCGAGCGCTACAACCGGCGAGGCTTCGGGCGCGCCGAGGAAGTGGCGGAAAGCCTTGAGCAGGCTTACCAGAGCGGACTGATCGGCACGATCAGGGACAACGGCTACCGACTGGAACACGGCAGGCTCGACGTGCGCCTGGCGGAAGCCTTCGGGTTCTGCTGGGGTGTTGAACGGGCCGTGGCGATGGCATACGAAACCCGCAAGCACTACCCAAGCGAGCGCCTCTGGATCACGAACGAGATCATCCACAACCCCTCAGTGAACGATCACCTCAGGGAGATGGATGTGCAGTTCATCCCTGTCGAACAGGGGGTGAAGGACTTCTCAGGTGTCACCTGCGGTGATGTGGTGATCCTGCCGGCCTTTGGTGCCACCGTTCAGGAAATGCAGCTGCTGAATGAACGGGGCTGCCACATCGTTGATACGACCTGTCCCTGGGTCTCCAAGGTGTGGAACACCGTGGAGAAACACAAAAAGCACACCTTCAGCTCGATCATTCACGGCAAGGTGAAACACGAGGAAACACTGGCCACCAGCTCATTTGCCGGTACATATCTGGTGGTGCTCGATCTGGAGGAAGCCCAGTACGTCGCGGATTACATCCTCGGCAAAGGTGACCGTGATGAGTTCATCAAACGCTTTGCCAAAGCGTGCTCCCCAGGGTTCGATCCCGATCGGGACCTCGAACGTCTGGGCGTGGCCAACCAGACCACGATGCTGAAGAGCGAAACGGAAGAAATCGGACGCTTGTTCGAACGCACGATGTTGAGCAAATACGGTCCAACTCAGCTCAACGACCACTTCCTGGCCTTCAACACCATTTGCGACGCCACCCAGGAGCGTCAGGACGCCATGTTCTCCCTGGTGGATGAACCGCTGGACTTAATGGTGGTGATCGGTGGTTTCAACTCGTCCAACACCACCCACCTGCAGGAAATTGCTGTCAGCCGCGGCATTCGCTCCTTCCACATCGACACGCCCGAGCGCATTGACGTGGGCAGCAATTCGATCGAGCACAAACCACTGGCGGCGGAACTCTGTCGTGAAGGCGATTTCCTGCCTGAGGGACCAGTTCGGGTGGGAATCACCTCCGGTGCCTCAACGCCGGATCGGGCGGTGGAAGAGGTGATCGAAAAACTGATGCAATTGAGCGAAAACTGAACCGCGGAGAGCTTTACATTGGTTCATCTTTAATCCGCCCTTCGCCGGCAGCTCCCCATCCGTGACGGTCTTGTCGCCCACTGAAACCGACAATCAGCTTCACGGTGCAGACCCGCAGGTGCGCTGCTACAGCAGCCACTTCGAGGATTCGATGCAGATGCTGGCGCACCAAGAGGTGGTAGCGCGCTACCTGGATAACCATCAGAGCTGGTTTGAACGTTGCGCCAGCCCGATGCAGGTCGAGGCCATCGATCGGCAGTCCTACAGCTTGACCCTGGGGCGGTTCGGCAACTTTGGCTTCGAAGTGGAACCCACGATCGCTTTACGACTGCTGCCGCAGCAGGAAGGGATTTACCGGATCGAAACCATGCGGACAGTGCCACAGTCACTAGCCCTGCGCCATCACTACGACGTCGACTTCCGTGCGGGAATGCATCTCATCCCCGAATCGGAGAACACCTCCGTGCAATGGGACCTGGATCTCAAGGTTTGGATCCGTCTGCCCAAGGTGATCACCATGCTCCCGGATCAGTTGGTCCAGAGCAGTGGTGATCATCTGCTCAAGCAGATAGTCCGCCAGATTTCGCGACGGCTGACCTGGAAGGTCCAGGAAGATTTCCATGCCGCTCATGGCCTGAGCTGCCCACCCCGTCAGCGGGCAGCCTTCTGAAGCGTCTTCAGCGATTGGTCCAGATCTTGTTGACGATCTCCATGCCACTGAAGGCCTGCCAGAGGAACAGCGTGAGCATGCCCATGTTCAGGCCCACATGAGCCTTACGCGCGATCACATTGCCCCGCTGCATCAGGGGTGAGAGCGACGCGGCAACAGCGATCATTCCTGTCATCGCCAGACCCACCAAAAGGTGAGGACCGACGAACAACTTGCCATTGTTCAGATAGGTGACCGCCATTCCACCCAGCGTGCCGAGGGTCATAACAGCCAGCAGGATGCTGCCCCAGAGGTAATGGCGCTGGGCGAACTTCTTCGGCACCAGCTCTTTGCGCTGTTCTGCGGTGCCGGTGCGGGTTTTCTTGACCTTGATCCCCAGGTACAGAGCCCAACCACCAACGGCGAGCAGGCCCCACTCCGCTAGGGGGTGAGCGAAATTGAGGCTGAAGGGGAGGGTGGCGAGCATTGAAGGGGACTCTTCAGTGTCGCGAGGCTAGGGGGCCGGCGGCCCCCACCAGCGTCAGTGCAGAAAATGGCGGCGCCCCGTGAGCTGCATCGCCAGGCCATGCTCATCGCAGGCCTTGATCGAATCGCCATCGCGCATGCTCCCTCCGGGATGAATCACGGCGGTGATGCCGTGGCTGGCAGCCAGACGCACCGTGTCGTCAAACGGGAAAAAGCCATCACTGGCCAGAACAGCTCCCTGGGCTTTCTCACCTGCCGCCTCCAGGGCAATACGCGCGGAGCCCACGCGATTCATCTGCCCGGCACCCACGCCAAGGCTCTGCCCATCCCTGGCCACAACGATGGCGTTGGAACGAACATGACGCACCAGACGCCACGCAAATTCGAGGTCCAGCTTTTCCTGCAGTGTTGGCGGCCGCTGGCTGGCCACGGTCCAGTCGGCCGGCGTGATTACCTGATCATCAAGATCCTGAACCAAGAGACCGCCAAGGATGCTCCGAACGTGATCGGGGCCTGCCGCATCAATGGCCTGCGGAGCCAGCTCCAACAGGCGCAGATTGGCTTTGGCCGCCAGCACCTCCCGCGCCTCGGGCGTGAAGCCCGGTGCAACGACACATTCCAGGAACAGGCTGGTGAGCTCACGGGCCGCCGTTGCTTCCACCACACCATTCATGGCGATGATGCCGCCAAAGGCACTCACCCGATCGGCATCCAGGGCCCGCGTCAGTGCTGCAGGGATCGAAGCTCCGATCGCCACACCACAGGGATTGGTGTGCTTGACGACCACGGCCGCAGGTTGCAAAGCCGGTGCAGAGCCGTCGACTCCATAGCCGAACTCCCGAACCGTGGCGAGGGCCGCCTCGAGATCCAACAGGTTATTGGTGCTCAGCTCCTTGCCCTGCAGCTGAATGGCACCACCCCAACCCTGTTTGGGATGGCTGAACCAGCGCGCTTTTTGGTGGGGATTTTCGCCGTACCGCAGGGTCTGCCTCAATGGCACCGCCTCCAACCAGGGGCTGTCGTCCGCGGCGTTTTGCTCGGCCATCCAGCGGCTGATCGCGGTGTCGTAAGACGCGGTGTGCTGGAACGCTTCAAGAGCCAGTTGACGCCGCAGCTCCGAAGGCACGCTCCCGCCCGACTCCGCCATGGCGGTTAACAAACGGTCGTATTGGTCAGGGCTGGTAAGCACAGCCACATCGGCATGGTTTTTGGCGGCCGCCCGCACCATGGCGGGGCCACCGATGTCGATGTTCTCGATCGCCTGATCCCAGGTGACGTCAGGCCGAGCAATCGTTTCGCGGAAGGGATAAAGGTTGACCACCACCACATCGATGGGGGCAATGTTCTGCTGCTCAAGATCGGCTTGGTGGGACGCTTCACCCCGCTTGGCCAAAATTCCGCCATGCACCCTTGGATGGAGCGTTTTCACACGACCGCCAAGAATTTCTGGAGCCCCGGTGTGCTCCGACACACGGGTCACTGGAAGACCGGCCTGCTCGAGCACCTTGGCCGTGCCCCCACTGGAGAGCAGCTGATAGCCATGGGTCCGATGTAGGGCCTCCGCCAGGGGCACCAGCCCGGACTTATCGGAAACACTCAACAGAGCGACAGGAGCCATCGAAGGGTCGTGACTGGGTCGTGAGCCAACCTACGCAGCAGTGATGTTGATGCCCTATGGATGGCCGGCTTGTACTGCTCCACGGCTGGGGAGCCAATGGAGAGGATCTCAAGCCCCTGGGCGAGCGCCTGGCGCGCGAGTGCTCAAAAACCCTTGATGTGGTGTGCCTTGAGGCCCCTGAACTCCATCCCGACCAACCTGGAGGACGCCAGTGGTATGGCCTGTTCCCGGCCCAGTGGGACGCCGTACCCGCGGCCGTTGAGAACCTCAAGGCTCAACTTCAGAGCCTGAACAGTTCAGGCCTTGGACTCGAACGGACGGTGGTGTTCGGCTTTTCCCAGGGGGGGGCAATGGCCTTGGAGAGCGGCTGCGTCCTGCCCATCGCAGGGCTGATCAGCTGCAGCGGCTATCCGCACCCGAACTGGGCTCCACCCCTGCGACACCCCCCTGTATTGCTGATGCATGGTTCAGACGATCCTGTGGTGCCGTTCAAGGCCATGCCAGCGATCGCTTCGCAGTTGCAGCCCGATCGCTGTCAGACGCTTCCATTCAAAAACGGCCACACCATCCCGGATGAAACGGTGCAGCCGATCCTGTTGTTTATCGAACGTGTTCTGAAGAACGCCTGATCAAACGAAGGCGTATTCGTACTCCTCCATTTCCTCCCAATCATCAGCACCAAGCTCGAGGCCTTCAAAGAGCTTGTCTTCACCGATGGAATCAACAATCGTGCGCAATGAAGGGAAGAGGAAGTGATTCTCTTCGGCGTATTGGGCGCTGAACAGACCCTTCTCACCCCAAAAGAAACGGTCGGTGGTGTGCTCGTTGCGGCGCACGTTCAGCAGCGCCGGAGGGACCATGGCCGCTTCTGCGATGTAGCGGCGAGCGGCCGTAACAGGCTTGTACTCACCGGTCTCAAGGTGATGGGTTGGCACATGGGCCAGGACCCGCTGACCTGCCAGACGACGACGGCTAATGCGCTTGCGCTTCTTGGACATGAAAGGGCTCCGGTACGAAAGGAAGAACGGGGTGGATCGTCAGAACAAACAGGTGCCGTCGGCGCGAAAACGCCAGACGCAAGGGAAGCGTCAAGGCAATTGCAGACACACCACAATCACCGGCAGGACACCAACACCCAAGCGGGAACCAACGGAGGACACTGCAACCTCTGCTGTAGCTTTGGTTGCCAAGCAAATGCAACCTTTGTGAGAGCTGGCGGACGTCTGTTCATGGTGAACAACGTCTCGGTCGATATGAGGATCTTAAGACTTTTCCCAGATTTTTCAAGTCCCCCTGGCGCAGGCTTGCCCAAGCACCTGAATTGATCGTCTGGAACTGATGCAGCTCACCGATCGATTCTTCGATTTCACCGATCAACAGCTGGCTGATCTGACCGCCGAAGAAGGCATTCAGCATCTGGGGCTGTACGTCAGTGCGCCTCCCAATCAGCAAGGTCCACCTTTGCTGCTGATCCGGCAATGGTCTGCCAATAATCGATCTCTTCCCCCTGCCGACGCAGACCCGAACCTGCGCCTGCCGCATGAGAGTCGGCGCTGGTACCCCCTCCAGGATGCCGGCCTGATCCTGGGAGCACTGCGCGCCGATCTGGATCCGCGACGGAGTTGGACGCTGACCCTGGACCAACGGATGCGACGCAGTGCTGCCGCCATCAGCCACGCCCTAGGGCGAGACCTGGAATGCCTGCAACTGCGCCAGGAACTCAGCCAACAAAACGATCAACTGCGCACCCTCGTGCATCAGTTGCGCAATCCACTGGCAGCCCTGCGTACCTATGCCCAACTGCTGCTGCGGCGGCTTGAAGCAGACAGCTCCCACCGCGCACTTGTGGAGGGAATGCTCTCGGAGCAACGCCAACTCGGCCAGTACATCGACGTGCTCGATGGCCTCGGGCAGCAACGTCTCCCGCAACAAGAGCCCCTTGGCCCCACCTTGTTGCCCCCCGGCCCTGCCGAAGGTGAGGCAACCATGCAAACCATGCTGAAGCCTCTGCTGGAACGGGCGGAAGCGACGGCAAGCCTGCAGGGCCGCCCCTGGCGGGGTCCGGACCTGTGGCCCCAGTGGATTCATCAACCATCCCAGGACGGAACGATCGCAGAGATCGTCGCCAACCTCCTTGAAAATGCCTTCCGCTATAGCCCAGCGGGATGCATCGTGGGCCTGTGCCTATTGCCCGAAGGGCTCTGCGTCTGGGACGACGGGCCGCCGATCCCCCTGAAGGAGCGCGACCTGATTTTCGAACGGGGAGCGCGGGGGTCCACCGGACAGGACCGAGCGGGCACCGGCCTTGGGCTCGCACTTGCACGCTCCCTGGCTGAGCAGCAGGGCCGCAACCTCACGCTCTGCGTGGAGCCTTCAACGATCGCTCCTGATCTGCCCACTCAGGGCAACGCGTTCGTCCTCAACTGGCCGGCAGAAGCAAGGCCAAACCCAACAACGTGATCATCTCGGTGAGCACAAGCACCGCTCCATAACTGTCACCGGTGTACCCCCCAAGGCGTCGTCCGAGGCTCTGGGCGACCAGGATCGCCACAACACCACCCAGGACAAGGGGCATGGGCCCCACCCAACCGATTAACACAACCACCACCAAAAACGCGGGCAAGGCGTCCCAGAGCGGCCTGCCGTGATCGCGATGAAACGCAGCGGTTCCATCAGCGCGGAGGTAGTCGAAACGTGCCATGGCCCAGAGCGGTGCCACCCGGGCCCAGAACCCAGCCAGGCAGAGCCCGAGGGGGGCCTGCCCCCCCAGCTGGATTAAGGCCCCAACCTGCAACAGCAGCACCATCACAAGAGCCAGCACGCCACTGGCGCCCACCCGGCTGTCCTCCATCGCCTCAAGCCGCCGCTCCGCTGGAGCCCCGAGGCCATCTGCCGTGTCGATTAAGCCGTCGTAATGCAACCCGCCACTGAGTTGGATACCAAAAGCCACCACGCAGGGGGCACAGGCAGCCAAAGGCCAACCAAGCCTGGACAAACCGATCCAGAGCAGCCCCTGCAGCGCACCAATTAGCAGCCCCATCCAGGGGGCGAAGCGGGCAATGCGCTGAAAAGAGGGCTGAGGCCAGGGCCATGCGGGCAGCACTGTGTAGAAGATCCAGGCTCCCGCCAGATCAGAAAGCCAGGGCGGAACGATCCTGGGAATGGCTCAATGGATGCAATCGGCCCTCACCGTAGGGTCATTGCAGAGGCGGATCAGTCGTGTTCGGCTTCGAGATCAACGCGCAATGCGCCAACACATCAGCACGGTGCGGCACCTTTGAGACACCGCATGGGCCGGTGCACACACCACGCTTCATGCCGGTGGGGACCCTGGCCACCGTCAAGGGCATCAGCACCGAGCAACTGGGGCGCACGGGAGCCCAGATGGTGCTCTCGAACACCTACCACCTGCATTTGCAGCCGGGCGAGGAGATCTTGGCAGCGGCCGGAGGCCTGCACCGGTTCATGGGCTGGGACGGCCCGATGCTCACCGACTCCGGCGGCTTTCAGGTGTTCAGCCTGGGGGACCTGAACAAGATCGATGACCGTGGCGTGGTGTTCCGAAACCCCCGCGATGGACGCACTATCGACATGACCCCGGAACATGCCACCCAAATCCAGATGGCCCTTGGGGCGGATGTGGCCATGGCCTTCGACCAATGCCCGCCCTATCCGGCGACGGAAAACGACGTCATCGATGCCTGTCGCCGCACCCATGCCTGGCTCGAGCGCTGCGTCACCGCCCATACCCGTGAGGATCAGGCGCTGTTCGGCATTGTTCAGGGCGGTTGTTTCCCGCATCTGCGACGGGAGAGTGCCATTGCCGTCGCCTCCTTTGATCTGCCGGGCATCGCCGTCGGTGGCGTCAGCGTCGGTGAGCCCGTGGAAGAGATGCATCGCATCGTGCGGGATGTCACACCCCTGCTCCCCACGCAAAAACCGCGGTACCTGATGGGCATCGGCACCTTGCGCGAGATGGCAATCGCCGTAGCTAACGGCATTGACCTGTTCGACTGCGTCTTGCCCACCCGACTCGGCCGTCACGGCACCGCCCTAGTGGGCGGCGAACGCTGGAACATGCGCAATGCCCGCTTCCGCCACGACCACACCCCCCTGGATCCGAGCTGCTCCTGTGTGGCCTGCACCGGTCACACCCGGGCCTACCTGCATCACCTGATTCGCAGCGAAGAGCTTCTGGGCCTCACCTTGTTGAGCATTCACAACATCACCCATCTGGTGCGTTTCACCTCGGCCATGGCACAAGCCATTCGCGACGGCTGTTTTTCAGAGGATTTCGCTCCCTGGGAGCCAGACTCACCAGCCCATCACACGTGGTAGCGTCCAGCCCAACGCCTTTTTGATGCAAGGGATGGCCGCCTTCACCCTCGACCTGCTGGCACAGCTGCCCGAGGCCTATCAGGCCTTCTCTCCGCTGATCGACATTCTTCCGTTGATCCCGGTCTTCTTCCTGCTGCTGGCCTTCGTTTGGCAGGCCTCAGTGGGCTTCCGCTGAACCTCTAGCCCAACCGGATCACCTTCAGAGCAAACGCTGGTAACGACAGCATGCGTCGCCAGCGTGACGGCTCCTGAATGAGCCGAAACAGCCACTCAACTTGCATCCGGCACATCCATCCGGGGGCACGTTTTTTGACGCCGGCCCAAACGTCAAAACTGCCTCCAACACCCATCCAGAGCCCAGGCTGCCCGGACGCCACGCGTTCCGACCAGGTTTCCTGCCGCGGAACCCCCAGTGCCACCAAAACGAGATCCGGCTTCAAAGCCTTGAGCTGATCCTCAATGCCCGGCCAAGCCTCAGGAGCTTGATAACCATCCACCGCAAGCGCCAGGGTGAGTCCACGGATGCGTTGCGGCAACACGGCACTCAGCGTTGCCATCACCTCAGGTGATGCGCCCACCAACGCCACACGCCATCGATGGACTGCGGCGTACTCAAGCAAGGTCCAGGCCAGCTCAATTCCCGCCGTTTTGACGACCCGGATCTTCTGACGGCCCAGGGCCCAAACCACTCCCGCTCCATCGGGGATCACCAGCTCAGCCGTTCCGATCGCCTGCCCCAGAGCGGCATCGGCCCGAGCCGACATCGTCATCTCAGCGTTCAGGGTGACGATGCGTCCGCCACCCCGGGCATGCAGACCTAAGGCTGCAGCGCAGACATCACGGCAGGCATCCACCGGTACGCCGAGCACCTGGCAGCGGCGACGGTCATCGGGAGCGGTGCTGACAGAGTCCATGGCCGTGGGGCTGCGATGGAGAATTTAGGGGCGGTGATGCATGAGGGCATGGTTGTGACGACGACGGGAACCCTTCTGCAGAACCACGCCACAACCCTTCAGCGTCTGGATCAATCCATCCAACGGGTGGTTCTCGATCGGCAGGACCCGATCAGCGGCCTGCTCCCCGCCAGCACCGCACACACCATCCATGGCAACTATGGCGATGCCTGGGTGCGGGACTGCGTCTATTCGGTGCAATGTGTTTGGGGACTGGCCCTGGCCCACCGCCGTCAGCAGGGGCAGAACAGCCTGCGCTCCTGGGAATTGCAGCAGCGGGTGGTAGCCCTCATGCGCGGTCTGATTCGCTCGATGATGCGGCAGGCCGCGAAGGTGGAGCGTTTCAAGGAGAGTCTCAACCCCCTCGACGCCCTTCACGCCAAGTACGACAGCTGCACTGGCGAACCGGTGGTGGCTGACGATGCCTGGGGGCATCTCCAACTCGATGCCACCTCACTGTTCCTGCTGCAGCTGGCGCAGTTAACCAAGGGCGGCTGCGCGGTGGTGCAAAGCCGTGACGAAGTGGATTTCCTCCAAAACCTGGTGCACTACATCGCCAGGGCCTACCGCACTCCCGACTACGGGATCTGGGAACGGGGCGACAAAGGCAACCATGGCCTGCCGGAGCGCAATGCCAGCTCAATCGGCATGGCCAAAGCCGCCCTGGAGGCACTCGACGGGCTCGACCTCTACGGCCCCCATGGCGACGGCAGCTGCATCCTGCTGATTCCCCAGGGAGCCATCGTGCGCCTCCGTCGCGCCCTGCAAGGGCTCCTGCCACGGGAATCCGCCAGCAAGGAAGCCGACAGTGCGTGCCTCTCAGTGATTGGTTATCCCGCCTGGGCCGTGGAGGATGCCGCCCTGGTGGAGCGCACCGGTCGGCGGATTCGACGGGAACTCGGTGGGGCCTACGGCTACAAACGCTTCCTCCGGGATGGTCACCAGACGGCGGTGGAAGACGTCAACCGCCTGCATTACGAACCGGAGGAGCTCGCTGCTTTTGAAGGGATCGAGTCGGAATGGCCGTTGTTTCTGGCCTTCGAACTGGTCACTGCATGCTGCGAAAGGCGCTGGGACGAGGCCCGGCGCCTGCACAGCCAGCTCAAAACACTGGCCGTTGAACAGGACGGCGAATGTCTCTATCCCGAGCTTTATCAGGTCCCGGCCAGTGCGGTCGATCAGGAACGGATGAATCCAGGCAGCCAAGAGCGGGTTGCCAACACCAACCTGCCGCTGATCTGGACCCAGAGCCTGGTGTGGCTCGGGGAAATGCTGATCGACGATCTGATCCGTCCCGAGGACATTGACCCATGTGGCCGCAGGGAGCCGCAGCCACTTGGCGCCGAAACCGTTCTCGTGGCGATGGCTGCTCAGACGGATGCCGTGCGCCAGGAGCTGCTGGCTGCAGAGGTGCCGATCGATCCAACCTCAGTGATTTCCGTGCAGTCGTCCGACGAGCTGAAGCAACGGTTGAAAGCCGCTGGCACCAATCCACGGCTTGAGCTCACTGGGCGCCCCGGGCACCGGGTGGAAACCGAGGACACAGCTCGGGTCTATCGCCAGGACGGCGCCATCAGTGTGTTCACACCGTCGGTGCTGGAAGACGTCAGCAGCTATCTGGCCGATGACCCGGAGGAGCTGCTGGAGACCGTTGTGGACGAGCTGCATCTGCTGCAACGGCACTGGCGCGGCATGGGGCGTCCCCTGCTGGTGATCCCCATTCGCGACGCGGCCCTCCAGCAGCATCGCGACGTCATCCTCAAACTGGCCCGGCAACTCGGCAGCGGCGTCATTGAAAGCATCCCCGTCCGCTTGGGCTGCCTCAGTGAGCTGGTGGATCAGGCGCAGGAGGTGCAGCTGCCGCCGCTCCAACAGAAGCCGGTGCAACGGTCCGAGCCACCCCAGCCGCTTCTGCGCGACGCCACTGATCTACGGGATCTGACCGCCGCAGAGGAACAGGAGCTGGATGACACTCCAATCGAACAACTGAGCCAGCGCCTTTGGAGCAGTGGGCTGCTGTATGAACAGGCCGAAGTCCTCGAGTTGCTGCAACGACGCCTGGGCCCCCAGGGGATTCAACGCAGCCCAGAGGGCCATCCGGTGGCCCTACGCACCCTGCTTGAGGAGGTCTATAAACGGGGCTTGCGTTGTGAAGACTGGAATGTGGTGCGGCGCTGTGCTGGCACCATGGGGATGGTGCATCCCCAGTTGGAAGATGCCCTCACCGACCTTCTCGTCCGTCAGAAACAGGTGGTCGTGGGGCGCAACTACACCGGCGACTCCCGGCTGCGTCAACCGATGGACAGTGCCGCCATCGCCGAACGGATTGAAACCACCAGCGGGATCGACGGCCGTGAACGCATGCTCGAACAGGAACTCCTGCTCGCCCTCGACAGCGTGGCGCGGCGGGAGCCAGCTCTGCTGAAGGGCAGCCTCACCCTGCAGCTGGGGCAGCTGTTGCTGCTGCTGACATCAGAGCTGGCCGTGGAGAACATGCTCAGTCAGGACGAAGCCTTTGAGGCCCTCTGCAGCGAAGCACCCCATGCGATTCGCAAGCGTTTGCGCGCCGTACTCGCCGATGTGGACCATGCCAGAGCAGCCTTGCAACGCGGCGAACAGCTGCACGTGAGCGGCCGGGTGCAGTGGTCCGTGCCTGACCCGTTGAAGGAAACACCAGGGGGTGGGGACTGGCTTCAGCACCGCATCCGCCTGGGGTCCTTCCAGAAAGTCCCCCGTGATTTCTATGCCGGGATCTGGTCGTTGCTGCAGCACTGCCGCGGCCTGGTGATCGGCGACAAGCTGGAACGGCGCAATCGCCTCAACAGCCGCCTCATTCTCGAGAAAACACCGGGGGAGCGCAATTTCGCCGCCCAGGTCGACCATTTGCTCAGTCGGATCAAGGCGCCGGAATACCGCCAACTCTGCAGCGAATGCCTGCTCTCGCTGATGGCCTTCGTCGAAGCCAATCCGGAGGTGCGCTTCGAGGATGACCTGGCCCTCGACGTGGTGATCGGTCATGCCGTCAGGGTGGGCTGGCAACAGAGCCATCCCTCCCTCCGACCGGAGAACTACCCGCAACACAAGGCCCAGGCCTGGGGGCAGTTCTATCGATCCTCACCCGGTGACTGCCGCCGCTGGCAGGTCACGGCGTTACGAGAACTGGCCGAACAGCAAGGGCTGGTCTGATCCGAGCAATTGCACTCAGATAGGTGCGCTCAGGGGTGCTCCCGTATCCGGATGTTCAACAGCCTGCTCGATCAGGTCTGCCAGCTTGAGGGCACGCGAGGCCTGAAGGCCATCCACTGCAGGGGTTTCCCGGCCATGCACGCACTGAAGGAAGTGCTCGAGCTCGGCATAGAGCGGTTCAATCGAGGTCGTGCTCACCTCCTCGATGAAGCCGTCATTTCGATACAGCAGCTCACCGTGATCGGCGGAATACCACTCATGAGCCCGGCGATGGATGTGCAGGGTGTGGTTAAGGAAGTCCGTCTCCACCAGGCTCGAACGGCAGTGGGCACTGAGGCTGCGGATTTTGCGGTGGCTCATCTTGCTGGCCGTGAGGCTGGCTACTACACCGTTCTCGAAGCCCAACGTGGCGTTGACGTAATCGATCGGGCCATCGGCACTGCGACCACCGGCAGCGGCAAGCCGCACCACGGGGGCCTTGGCCAGCTCCAGCACGAGGTCAATGTCGTGGATCATCAGATCCAGCACCACGGAGACGTCATTGGCCCGATCGGAGTGGGGGCTGTGGCGACGCGCCTCGAGAACCACCACCTCTTCGTTGGCCACCACTTTGGTGAGCTCACGGAAGGCAGGGTTAAACCGCTCGATGTGGCCCACCTGCAGCAGACACCCGGCCGCTGAAGCGGCCTCGATCAGCGCGGTGGCTTCGTCCTGACTTGCCGCAATCGGCTTTTCGATTAAGACGTGCACACCCGCACGCAGACAGGCCAGACCGACAGGGTGGTGCAACAGCGTGGGAACCGCGATGCATACGGCTTCCACCTCCGAGAGCATGGTGTTGTAGTCGGCGAACCAGCGGCAACCGAATTGCTCGGTAGCCAGCTTTCCGCGCTCAGCATCCGGATCCGCGACCCCCACCAGATCGGCATCCCGCAGAAGACTGAGCACCCGAGCGTGGTGCCAACCCATGTTGCCGATGCCGATCACCCCGACCTTGACTGGAGCCATGGGGTCGGGGGACATCAGCACAGGCGGTCGGTTGGGGCAAGACTATCGGCCTTCAGGCGGTTTCATCCTCTGAGCTGGGGAGAACAAGCCGGACCCGCTCGATCCGCGGCCCTGCCATGGCTGTGATCTCAAACTGAAGGCCGTTGAAATGCAGCCCTTCCCCTGCGGATGGAATGTGCTGGAGCCGCTCCAGTAGGAAGCCCGCCAGGGTGTGATGGTCATCGGCCTCGGGCAGATCGAGATCGAGCTGTCGGTTGAGCTCGAAGATCTCCAGATCTCCGGCCACCAGCCAGGCACCGGGGCAGTCCTTCTCTTCGAGCAGATCCGGTTCGTCGGTCTCACCGGGATCCTCATCACCAACGATTTCTCCAGTGAGATCCGCTGCGGTCACCAGACCCTCGGTGCCGCCGTGCTCATCCACCACCAGCAGAAGCGGCTGACCGCTGCGGATCATCGGCAGCAGCTCCGCCAACGTGCATGTCTCCAGAACGGGCACCGCAGGCAGGAGGTAAGGCTCGAGCAGCGAATCGGCCTGGAGCTCCCCCCGTGCGATCGGTTCAGCCATCTGACGGAGATCCAGCACGCCGCGCACGTCATCCAGCGACTGGCCGATCACCGGGAAGCGGGCGTGACGGGTGTGATGGACGGCCTCCATCATTTCCGCGAAACGGACCGTGGACGGCAGGGTGACCATCCCGGAGCGCGGCACCATAACCTCCCGCACCTGGGTGTCCCGCAGGGCAAAGACACCTTCAAGGATGTTTTTCTCGTCGGGGAACAATCCCGTCACCCGACCGGATTCCACCAGGGTTTCCAGCTCTCCAGCTGAAAGGGCTGGCACCAGCACATCCCATTGGGGAGCAAGGCCGAGCAGGCGCATCAGCAGCCCGGCCAGCGCCTCGAGCAGGTTAAGCAGCGGAGCCAGACAGCGCATCACCACCTCCAGCAGCGGCACCAGTCGAAGCGCCGAGGATTCGGGACGGTTCAGCACCCAGGCCTTGGGCAACAAACCAGCCACCAACGTGGCCAGC
Source organism: Synechococcus sp. MU1642 (assembly GCF_020514115.1). Taxonomy (GTDB): domain Bacteria; phylum Cyanobacteriota; class Cyanobacteriia; order PCC-6307; family Cyanobiaceae; genus Parasynechococcus. The sequence goes on along the minus strand of NZ_VTKZ01000003.1, from coordinate 172,595 downwards.
AGCACGATGCCGAGGAACAAGGCTGTGTCGCGCCAAGCCACACCCAGAGACCCATCCGACCAGAGCCGCGCCCCTAAACCGCGGCCAGCCCAGCCAAGAGCCACCAGAGCGAGTGTCGCACCCAGTTGAGACACCAGCAAAGCGCGCCGCAGGCGTCGCTGGAGACGCTGAATGGAACGGGCCCCGGCCTGCTTTTCCTCCACCAGCACTTCAACGCGGCTGGGGCGTAGCCGAAGCAGGGCCACCTCTGCAGCCGCGAAGAAGGCCGGCAGAACCAACAGAACAGCCAGCAGAAAAAGCCGCATCAACAGGGGGGAATGGGGGTCGCGAGGATCGAACTCGCCTTAGGCGAATTATGAGTTCGCTGCATTCACCAGATTGCTAGACCCCCTCAAACAGAGTGTTACCACAGGGGAGTCACGTCGGGGAAGTGATCCGCCGTGGGCGCGTCCGGAACGGCTTCGATGGCTTCGGTGGCCGCCAGGCTGCCCTTGAACCCGCTCGAAATGTCCTGGGTTCGCATCGGCAACGACCGCAGCAGCACAGGATGAAACAGCTCTACGCGCAAACTAAGAACATCTGCGAAGCGTGGCCAGTCCCATGTCTGAATCGTCGAGTGTTCCGACTGAGCGGGAGCAACTGCTGAACCGTCTGGCCACCCTGGCCTACCGACGTGGAGAATTCACCCTTGCCTCAGGCCGCAAGAGCGAGCACTACGTGAACTGCAAACCCGTAAGCCTGAGCGGCTCCGGCCTGGCCCTGATCAGCCGGGCGATGCTCACCCAGGTGGAAGCCGATGCGGTGGCCGTGGCTGGTCTCACCCTCGGAGCAGACCCACTGGTCAGCGGTGTAGCCATGGCCGCAGCCGATCGAGGTCGGGAGCTTGATGCGCTGATCGTGCGCAAAGAAGCCAAAGGCCACGGCACCGGAGCCTGGCTGGAGGGTCCGCTACCAGCCCCCGGGACCCTGATCACCGTGCTGGAAGACGTTGTCACCACAGGAGGTTCCTCCCTCAAGGCAGTCCGGCAGCTGCGCGATGCCGGTTACCAAGTGAACCGAGTCGTCACCATCGTCGACCGGGAGGAAGGGGGTGACGCAGCCATGACGGCTGACAGTCTTGAGTTGATCAGCCTTTACAAGCTGTCTGAGATCGCCGCCTTCACGCCGGCATGAGCAAGTTGTTTTGGGACGCCCAGGTCCCCTGGCTGCGGTTGAACGGCAGCGGAGCACGCCAGTTTCTTCAAGGGCAGACGAGTGCTGACCTCAACGCACTCGAATCCGGCGATCTGCTTCAGACCTGCTGGCTGACGGCAACGGGACGCTTGCGGGCCGTGCTGGAACTTCGTTTCGATGCAGAGGGGGCCGATGTGATCGTTCTGGCTGGAGAGGCCTCTGCCGTTCACGATGGATTTGATCAGGTGATCTTTCCAGCCGATCGGGTTCGCCTCCAACCCGTGGCCCAGTTGCGCCGACTGCAGTGGCTGGAGCAGGACGTTGCAGCCGTGTGGTGCGATCCGGATGCGGCACTGCCAAAACCCTGGGCATCTGGAGAGCCAGCTACCGCAGAGGTTTTTGAGCAGTGGCGGCTCCAAAGCGGATTTCCCCCAGGGCCCGGTGAACTCAATGGCGAGACCAACCCCCTGGAACTGGGACTCTTTGCTCAGATCAGCACAGAGAAAGGCTGCTACTTAGGGCAGGAGACCATGGCCAAACTCGTCGGTCAGGCAGGGGTGAAGCAACAGCTGCGCTATTGGAGCTGCCCCAGTCCACTAGCAGCCACCGCCAAGCTCACGCTGGATGCCAAGCGAGCCGGTGTGATTACCAGTGCTCTCGAATGCGACGGCACTTGGGTTGGGCTGGCCCTGGTGCGACGCCAGTGCCTGGCCAGTCCAACACTGGAGGGACCCAACGGAGAACAACTCCAGATCCGCAAACCTGAGGCGTTTCAGGATCCCAACGCCTGATCCTGTTCAAGCAACCAAGCGGCAACGGCCCAGGTAGCCAGGCAGTCGTCGCGGTTGTAATCGAAGATCCAGCGCAGGCCGAACCTGTTGCCGCGTCGACCAGGTCCCTCGCCCTGCCACTGCCGCCACCACAGCAAGGCGCGGGCCCCGTCCACACCGGCCTGACTCCAGTGAAACCCTCGCCAACCGGCCACGGCCTTGAGTCCATAACTGGCAAGGGGCAGGCGCCAGTGATGCCGCACCCGGGCATGCACATCCACCAACCGCTGACGAAGCTGCAGCACCTCGGCCTCAGCCGCACCCTGCCGCTCGGCCATACGCCTCAAGGCCAGGCTTTCTGTCTCCCCGTAATGAAGGATCGGCCAACCCCGATAGCGATTCAGCAACCGTTGCAAACGAAGCCAGCATCTGGCTTCACCGTGCTCCGCCAAAGCCAGGATCGGGTGGTACGCCACTGTCTTCAGATCCCAGTGCCCGCTTTCGCTTCTGGGCAACACCAGAAAACCGTGAAGGAAATCGTGACGGGCGTCGGGATCGGATTCGATGTCGTAAAGCAGCACACCCGGGCAGTCCTGCAGTTCCGGAAGCACAGGTGCGGCGTCCAAACGGTCAACCCGTCCATCGCGCTGCGCCCGGGCCTGGGCCACCAGGGATGCGGCCACCTCACCATGCTGATCCCCAAAGCGTTGCAGCCGCTCGCCGAGCTGCAACGGATCAGCCGCGGCCAGATCGGACAGGCCGCGAATACCAAGCTCCAGCAACATCTCGCGCCGCTTTGCACCGATGCCGCTGACCTCGCTCAGATGCCCTTCCTCCGCCGCCACGACATTGCAAGCCACCCGCCAGCTGCAAAGTGAGCACTTACGCCGGTCGGCGGCCAGAGGAGGCGGGTCTGGCCGCTCGAGATCAACACACAGTTTCCGCAGCGCTTCCGACAACTGTCGGCGCAGGCCACTGGAGAGATTCAGCCGTTCCTGTTCCAAGCGCCGGCCGCCACCGCCGAGCACCAGCATCGACGGAACGTCACCCTGCTGCTCCTGCTCAAGCAGCAGAGCCATCAGCGCCAGAGGCAATTGATGTTCCCGAGTGGTGCGGCGGCCCTGACGGGCGAGCACGGGTTGATAGGCGAAGTCACCCCAGCGGCTCTGGCCTTTGACCCGCCGCAGCAGTGGAGGATGCGCCTCCAACCGCTCACAGGATGGGCCAAGCCCCTTCAGACGCAGACCCACCACGGCCTCAGCACCGGCAGCACAGGCGTCGATGCCATGGCCAGGCTTGCGGGGCAGCAAAGCCACAAAACAGCGCTGCTGATCGTCCAGCAGCAGATTGCGATGGGCCGTCCAGCGCCGCTCGGCTGGATTCCCGTGGCGGTCAAGCCAGGCCTTGCGACGGCAACGCAGCCAACTGCGCAGCAACCGGTCGGTGAGGGCGTTGTCGGCAGGCGGGGTGTCACCCATCCGCCGACCCTACGGCTGCCAGCTGCTAGATCCACTGAAGTGCAGGCTGCGCCATGGCATCGGCTCCCCTTCCTCTGAGTCCAGCTCCGATCAAGTTCGGCACCGATGGCTGGCGCGGGATCACCGGCGTCGACATCACAGTTGAGCGGTTGTTGCCCGTTGCCGCTGCCGCGGCTCAGGAGCTCGCCCATCGCGCCCCCGAGGGTCTCAACAGCCGAACGGTGGTGGTCGGTTACGACCGGCGCTTTCTGGCTCCAGAACTGGCGGAAGCTATCGCGGCAGCGGTGCGGGGTTGTGAACTCGAACCCCTGCTCACCGACACCGCTGTACCCACGCCGGCCTGCAGCTGGGCCGTGGTGGAGCGCAAAGCCCTGGGGGCCTTGGTGATCACCGCCAGTCACAACCCGCCGGAATGGCTGGGGCTAAAGATCAAAGGACCCTTTGGTGGATCGGTCGAAGGAGACTTCACGGCCGCCGTCGAACGACGCCTGGCCGCCGGCGGCATCACGGCACCGATAAAGGCAGAAGTCCCCCGGTTTGATGGGCGCGGCGAGCATCTCGAAGGGCTGCGCCGCAAGCTGGATCTGAGCGCCCTGGTGCATGGCCTCAAGGCCATCAACCTGAAGGTGATCGTCGATCCGATGCACGGATCAGCAGCCGGGTGTGTGACACAGCTGCTCGGCCCTGAAGCCGCCGGCGTTGTGGAGGAAATCCGCAGCGAACGCGATCCCTTGTTTGGCGGTCATCCGCCGGAACCCCTGGCGCCCTACCTCGGGGAATTGATCACAGCGGTGAAAGCCTCAACCGCCGCCGGAACTCCTGCTGTGGGACTGGTGTTCGACGGGGATGGTGACCGCATCGCCGCCGTGGATGAAACCGGCCGGTTCTGCAGCACCCAGCTGCTGATGCCCCTGTTGATCGATCACCTAGCCCGGGCCCGCCAGCTGCCGGGCGCCGTGGTCAAAACCGTGAGTGGCTCCGATCTGATGCGACTGGTGGCAGAGGCCCAGGGGCGCAAGGTTCTGGAGCTCGCGGTGGGCTTCAAATACATCGCGACAGAGATGCTGGCCGGGGATGTGCTGATCGGCGGCGAGGAATCCGGTGGGGTCGGCTTCGGCATGCACCTGCCCGAGCGGGACGCCCTGTTCGCAGCGATGCTTGTGCTGGAAGCCCTGGTGGAAGGAGAGCAACCCCTGGGCGCGCGTCTTGACGCACTCCAGCAACGGCACGGAGGCAGCAGTCACTACGACCGACTCGACCTGCGCTTAGCCGACATGGAGGCGCGCCGACGGCTCGAGACGCTGCTGGACCAGAACACGCCCTCGATCGTCGCCGGAGCCGAGGTTCTGGAGGTGATCAGCACCGATGGGATCAAACTGAGGATGGGACCAAACCACTGGTTAATGCTGCGCTTTTCCGGCACAGAACCGCTACTGCGGCTCTACTGCGAAGGGCCTGATGCCGATCGGGTGAACAAGGTGCTCGCCTGGGCCAGACAGTTCGCGGAGGCCGCATGAAGACACTTGTGATCGCCAGCGGCAACGCAGGGAAGATCCGAGAATTTCAGGGCTTGCTGCAGGCCCTGCCCGTAAGCGTGCGACCCCAGCCTGAAGGTTTGGAGGTCGATGAGACAGGCACCACCTTTGCCGCCAATGCCCGGCTCAAGGCTCAAGCGATTGCAGCCGCAACAGGGGAATGGTCTCTGGCCGATGATTCAGGCCTCAGCGTGGATGCTCTCAATGGAGCTCCGGGGGTTCATTCCGCCCGCTACGCCCCCACGGATCCAGAACGGATTGCCCGGCTGCTGAAAGCCCTGAACGGCTCAGACCAACGCCAGGCCTATTTCTGCGCCGCGCTCTGTGTCGCAGCTCCAGACGGCGCCATCCTGCTGGAGGTGGAAGGCCGTTGCGACGGCTTGATCACGGCCGCACCCCGGGGAGATCAGGGTTTTGGCTACGACCCGATCTTCGAAGTCGCTGGAACCGGCCGGACCTTCGCCGAGATGCCTTTGGCGGAGAAAAAGCAGCACGGCCACCGCGGCAAGGCCTTCAGTCTCCTGGAACCCAAGCTGCGCCAGTTGCTGAGTGCATCCTGAAGAAGAACCACGGATACAAAGGCTCCTGGAACATGGTCTGTACGGTGAGACCTGCCGCTGACGAGGTCTATGGCCATCGCCATGACCACGGGTTACAGCGCGCAGACCGAGGGCGCTCTTCTCTGCATCGAAGCCGCCTCGGACTGGGCCTTGACTTGTGTGAATCAACTGGCTGTCGCAGACAGCCATGTCCTGATCGATTACGGAGCTGCCGATGGTGGAACTGCTGTAGGGCTCTGGAATCAGGTGCTGGATCGCCTGCATGCCAACCAGGCGAATGCTCATCTGACGCTGATCGGTAACGACTTACCAAGCAACGACAACCTCGCTCTGGCAGAGAACCTGGCCCTGCAGATTCCCCGGGATCCGAAGCCAACAGTGCTGGTGAGTGCCCGCAGCTTCTACGAGCCCTCCGTGGCACCGGACAGCGTGAGCTTCGGCTTCTCCGCCACGGCCATGCACTGGCTGAGCACCTCCCCTGGACCACTCGATAGCCATACCCATGTGCTGGCCTCCGGAGATGCCGACGCAATGCAGCGTTTCACCGCCCAGGCGATGAAGGACTGGAACCACATCCTCGAACTGCGCAGCCGCGAGCTGAAGGTGGGCGGGCGACTGCTGACCGTGAACCTCTCACGCGATAACGAAGGGCGCTATCTCGGTCATAACGGCGGCGAAACCCGCAATGTGCACGACCAATTGCACCAGATCTGGCGCGGCATGGCCGAGGAAGGTCTGATCAGCGCAGAGCAATACAAGAAAGGCACCGTTCTGAATTTCTACAAGTCCCCCGAGGAGTTCATGGCTCCGCTGAAGGACGAGGGCAGCGCCGCTTACCGCAACGGACTGCGCCTCGTGGACGAGCGCACGGTCTATGTGAAGTGCCCGTACAGACGCCGCTGGAATGACAACGGTGACACGACCGCTTTCGCTGTGGGCTTAATGGCGACGATCCGCAGCTGGAGTCGCCACAGCTTCGCAAGTGCTGCCGGGGACGCTGCTGCAGACACGGTGTACGAGCGTCTGCAACAGCGCATCGCCGAAACCCCCAGCGAATGGAGTCTCGACTACGTCGAACACCACCAGATGATGGAGAAAGTGGCCTGATGAGCAGCGGCAAGAAAACTGCGCCGACCGTGTCGGTATTGGCGGAACACGTCTCCGACCACCTCTCGGTGTTTGTCGTAGCGGAAGACACCGACGCCAAGCGCCCCGCCAACGGTGGGCTGCGCTTGCTTAATTACCCGAGCGACGAGGCCTGCATCGCTGATGGACAGCGGCTGGCCGGGTTGATGACCCACAAGCACGATCTTTACGGCACCGGTTTCGCTGGAGGCAAGATCGTTGCCCGGGCCGCTGAACCCGATGCCGTCAAGGATGAGTTAATCAGCGTCACCGCCGAGCTGCTCGAGTCGCTTGATGGCGCCATGATCACCGGCTGCGATCTCAACACCAACCTGGAGGACATGGAGCGTCTGACAGCGCTCACCCCCCATGTGCTGGCAGCAGTCGGCAGCCCAGTGGATGCCAGTGCCGCCACCGCCCACGGCACCCTTGGTGCTGTGGAGGCCGTTCTGGACAAGGGCCTCAACGACGCCCGTCCCGGCCGGGCCCTCGTGCATGGCTGCGGTGCCGTTGGTGGCACCGTTGCCCGGCATCTCGTCGAGCACGGTTGGACCGTGTTCACGGTGGATCTGGATCGCGAAAGAGCCAGTTTTCCCGGCGCGACGCCGCTGACGGACAGCTGCGCATGGTGGGAGTTAGATCTTGACCTGCTGCTGCCCTGTTCCATCTCCGGGTTGATCAATGCCGAAATGGCGACGGCCTTGAAGGCCCCCGCCGTGGTTCCTGCAGCCAATGCCCCCTTCCAGCAACCGCAGTTAGCAGATGATCTGCGTCGCCGCGGTGTGCGGGTGCTGCCTGACCCTCTGGTGAATGCTGGTGCCGTGATCGCCGATTCGATCGAGCGGTTCTCCCCCGATGCATGGAAGGGCGCAGGGGCCACGGACGTCTATGCATTCGTACGCGATGAGGTACGTCGGCGGGCCAGTGACTATCTCAATCAGCGCGAACAGGGTCTGTCGGTGGGTGCCGCCCTTGAGGAGGTGGCAGCGACACCCTCCACCGACCCCATCGGCCTCAGCTTTGGAGAGAGCGAATGAGCACGCCCTCCTCACTGCCCAGCCGCGCAGCAGTCATTATCGTCGGTGGCGGCATGGCGGGCCTGAGCTGCGCTGCATCCCTGGCCCGCCGCGGCGTACGCGATGTGGTGCTGCTAGAGGCCCAGACCCTGGCCCACGCCAAGGCCAGCAGCTACGGCGAAACCCGGATGTTCCGGGAGATGTACTCCGACCCGGTGCTCTGCCGTCTGGCCCAGGAGGCCAATCGCCTCTGGCGGGAAGAGGAAACTCACGCCGGCGAGCAGCTGAGAGAGACCCACGGCCTGCTCTTCTACGGCGAAAGCTGGGATGAGGAAACGATCGAGGGATCGATTCCCGGAGCCCGCCGCGTTATGGACGATCAGGGAATCCCCTATGAGGCCCTCAATGCTGAACAGATCGCTGCCCGTTTCCCTCTGAAACCGAAGGCGGGTTTCACTGGCCTGTTCGAACCCACCGCCGGTGCAGTGCGCAGCGACAAAGTTGTCACCCACTGGATCAATACCGCCCGTAACGCCGGCCATCAGCTGATCGAGCACTGCCCCGTGGCCGGACTCGATTCCGATGGTGGAGGCGTCACCCTGCAGAGCGGCGAGCACATCGCCGCAAACCAACTGGTGGTGGCCTGCGGGATCTGGAGCCAACTGTTGCTCGCCCCCCTTGGCTTGGCACCGAAACTGGAGGTGTGGCCGATGCTTTGGGCCCACTACACCGTCAATCCAGCACTCGCTGATCGCTACCCCCAGTGGTTCTGCTTCCAGCGAGAAAAAGGCGACGATGGTGGCCTGTACTACGGCTTCCCCGTGTTGAGCCAAACGGCGGATGGCCGACCCCGGATCAAGGCCGGTATCGACTGGGCTCCACGAGAACTGCGAGTCGCCGCACCCAACGCCATGGCCACCGAGCCACCCGCCCGACTGGTGGAGCTGCTCGACAACTTCCTATTCAACGAATTGGAGGGAGTTCAGGAGCGCGTGGAGACCGTGATTAGCCCGTACTCCATGACCAGCGATGTGAACTTCGTGCTCGATCGGCTCACCCCGAAGCTGAGTCTGTTTGCAGGGGGATCCGGCCAGGCCTTCAAGTTCGCTCCCCTGATCGGTGATTCTCTGGCACGCCTCGCTAGTGGCGAACAACCTGCAGTGGATCTCTCCTGCTGGAGCCACCAACGCGACGCCGTCCGAGCCTGATCTTTCACCCCTCATCCGATGTCTGACAACCCCGCAAACCAGCGTTCCTGGTGGCGACAGCCCCCTCTCTGGGTTGGCGCCATCCCCCTGCTGATTTTTCTGTTGGTCTCGGCGATCGACCTGGCGCTGGCCAAGCATTTCACTGAAACCGGCAAAGCCGTGATCAGTGGTGCCCTCGGCGGGGTCTGGCAGTGGATGGTGGTGCTGCTGTTTCTGATCGCGCTGATCCTGGCCATCAGTCCAGTCGGCAACCTCCGACTTGGAGGTTTGGAGGCCAAACCGAGCTTCAAATTCTTTGATTGGTGCGCAGTGCTGATCTGCACCCTGCTAGCGGGGGGGGGGGTGTTCTGGTCAGCAGCCGAACCGCTGTATCACTTCCAGACCCCATCACCAGTGTTTGAAGGGGTCGAGGGCAGCACGGCAGCAGCTGTGAATCCCGCCCTGGCGGTGAGTTTTCTGCACTGGGGCTTCCTCGCCTGGGCCCTAGTAGCCACCACCACCACAATCACCTTCTCGATCCTGGAGCGACGCGGTGAACCCCTACGTCCCCGCACCCTGCTGGTGAACATCGTGCCGCGCAGCTGGGTGGATGGTCCGATCGGTCACCTGGCGGATGGATTGTCTGTGGTGGCCGCAATCGCGGGCACTGTTGGACCCTTGGGCTTCCTCTCGCTGCAGCTCAGCAATGCCGCAGGGCAACTGCCCTGGCTCACCGACAGTGCCGGCTTGCAATCCTTGGTAGTGGTGCTGCTGACGGCAGTCTTTGCGACATCCACGGTCAGTGGCATCCAAAAAGGCATCAAGTGGCTTTCGGAGCTCAATGTTTGGCTCACCCTGGCCATGGCGGCGGGCCTGCTGCTATTGGGCCCGGGCATCTGGCTGATTCAGCACTTCTTCAGCGGCTTCATCACTTACCTGATCCATATGCCGCAGATGGCCCTGACACCCAATGCCGTGCCGGCGAACTGGGTGAATGGCTGGACGGTGTTCTACTGGGGCTGGTTCCTTGGCTATGCGCCCTTGATGGGGCTGTTCACCGCCGGCGTCAGCCGAGGTCGCAGCATCCGTGAACTTGTGCTGGCAGTAGCCATCCTTTGTCCAATCGTGACCAACCTTTGGTTCACCCTGCTGGGGGGCACAGGATTGCATTTGGAATTGGCCGGAGGCGGCATCAGCGAAGCCCTCGCCCAAAACGGAGCCGCCGCTGCACTGCTGACCATCCTCAGCCAGCTGCCCCTGGCCGGCCTGCTGATTCCGATCGGCCTGGTGCTGGTGGTGCTGTTTATGTGCACAAGCGCCGACTCGATGAGTTACGCCGCGGCCATGGTGGTGAGCGGCCGCAACGAGCCCCCTGCTTTGCTTCGCCTGTTCTGGGCCTTGATGATCGGCAGTCTCACCTTGGTGCTGCTGCGCATCGGCACGGGCCTGGGGGACAGCACCTCCATCGATGCACTTCAAGCCTTCATCGTGATCACCGCGGTGCCGGTCACCCCGCTGGTGCTGGCAACCCTCTGGAGCGCGCCAAGGCTGGCCTGGAAGGAAGCCAAGCGCGAAGGACTCACCTGATCAGCTGATAGGTGCAAAGCTCCCATGCAGGCCATGGGGAACGGCCAACGGCAGCTCCAGCACCGCCACCTCAGACAAATCACGGGCGCTGAGAATCACCAGGTCGGATGCAGCCCGGGCCCCATTCCACACCAGGTCCAGCACCCAGCCGTCGTCCTCGGCTTCAGCACCGGGACGACACACCATCAACGGCTCACTCACAAAGCCACGGGGTGCCGCACTCCAGGTGTGGGTTGTACCGGAGTCAAGATCAAGCTTTTGAATTGCCTGCAACGGATCGTTGCCCGTCTCCCGCTCCGCCACCGCCATCCAGGCGAAGCGGGCGCTGAGGCCCTGACGCTCGGGGTTGACCATGGCGAACTCGCAGGTGCGCTGGCTGATCCGCTCGGTCTGCACCGATTCACGGCTGAGATCAAGACGGCAACGGTGCAGGATGCCCTCCGGCACCGTGTCGAAATCCACCTCAGCGAAATCCTCGTCGGGTCCGATGGACGGAAAGTCGTCGTAGACGATGCTCTCCACCACAACGTGATCGCCATCCTCGAACGCGTTGAGGTGATGGAAGACAAAACCATCGGGGGCTTCCAGGATGCGTGGCTTCTGACCAGCGAAGCGGCCGGAATCGCGGGGAATCAACCAAAAACGCCCCTTGCCACCGGGTTGAGAGGCCAGGCACTGAGCTGCACCCTTTTCGCCGGTCACAAAGGGAAGGGGATTGAAGGCGATGGCGTTCTGGAGGAACACCGCCCAGTTGGGAGTGATGGCGAAGTCGTGGAGGAAGGCAAAGCCGGGGAAGCTGTCAGAACGGTCGTGCAGCAGGGTGCCTGCCTGCGGGCCATCGGTGGCGAACTCCATCAATCGGATGGTGCTGCGGGGCCCGGTCTTGACCCCGAAGGTGACCATGCGGGGCCGGCCGTTGTGGCCGGGGTCGAAGCGGGGGTGAGCACTGAAGGCCTCGCCCTTTTTCAACACACCGTCGAGGCGTGAGAGGCCGCGGGTCTCCAGGCTGCGTGGATCAAGCGCATGGGGTTCAGCCGCCTCCCAGAGGGCAAGCAGCTGATCCCCCAGACGCACCACGTTGGTATTGGCGATGTTCTTCAGACGCAGATCAAAGGCGTTGGCCAGCCGACCACCCGGCTTCTGGCTGCCGAACACCCCCCTGTAGAGAATTTTGCCGGCCTTCTCCTCCGCCAGCCAACCCTCGGTGCGCACATAACGGTTGCTTAGGGAGACACGACCGTTCTCAAACCGCATCGCCGCGATCATGCCGTCGCCATCGAAGGGGTGATGTACCCGATGCCCATCCCGCTCAAGCCGTCCAGGACCATTGCGATAGAAGGTGCCCTGAAGTTCGGCCGGTACCGCTCCACGCACCGGCGTCAGCGCCACGTCGGTGAGTTCCTCCTCCACATTCACAAAGGAGCTGGCCCAGTCGCTGCGGTCGTATCTGCGGGCGGAGGCGACGGTCACGGGTAGACGATCAACGTTCACCCATCCTCTCGTAACGGACTGTGAAGCGCGCGGCCAACCTCAGCTGGCGCCAGCCTGCTCAAGCACTCCTTTGCTGCTGGGTATGGCGCCGGCCCGGCGTGGATCCACCTCGGTGGCCATGCGGAGGGCCCGGGCAAAAGCTTTGAAGCAGGCTTCCACGATGTGGTGGGAGTTGGCCCCATCCAGCTGACGGATATGGAGAGTCAATCCGCTGTTGTTGACCACCGCCACGAAGAACTCCTTCACGAGCTCGGTGTCGTAGGTGCCGATCTTCTGACTGGAGATCGCAAGGCTGTAGCTGAGGTGGGGGCGACCGGAACAATCCAGGGCCACCTGAACCAAGGCCTCATCCAGCGGTGCCACGAAGTGACCGAAGCGGTGGATTCCGCGCCGATCCCCCAGGGCCTGGGCCAGGGCCTGCCCCACAGCAATGCCGACGTCCTCATTGGTGTGGTGATCGTCGATGTGGGTGTCTCCAACCGCATTGATCTCCAAATCGATGAGGCCATGGCTGCTGATCTGATGAAGCATGTGGTCGAGAAACGGCACGCCGGTACTGGCGTGACACTGGCCGGAACCGTCCAGATCCAGACGCACCTTCACATCGGTTTCACCGGTGACCCGATGGATCGTTCCCTGACGTGCCATCACCCGACCTTCAGTGCCCTCATCGTGCCTCACATTCCGGTGACGCAGTAGCCCGCATCCACGTAAATGGTCTGACCGGAGATGCCACTGGCCAGATCGCTGAGCAGGAAGGCAGCGGTGCCGCCCACTTCCATCTGGGTGACGGTGCGACGCAGGGGGGCTTTCTCCTCCACGTTGTGGATCATCTCGAGGATGCCGCCAATGGCGGAGCTGGCCAGGGTGCGGATCGGGCCGGCGCTGATGGCATTGACGCGTACCTGCTTCTCGGGACCAAGCTCTGCCGCGAGATAGCGAACGGAGGCCTCCAGAGCCGCTTTGGCGACACCCATCACGTTGTAATTGGGGATGGCCCGCTCAGCGCCGAGGTACGAAAGCGTGATCACACCAGCTTTTTCGCTGAACAGCGGCTTGGCATGGGCACAGAGAGGGGCCAGCGAATAGGCACTGATATCGAGGGATCGTGCAAAACCTTCAGCGGTGGTGGCGCTGTAGTCACCGATCAGCTCTTCCTTGCCGGCAAAGGCCAGGCAGTGCACCAGACCATCGAGAACGCCCCACTTCTCCTTAATCTCGCCAAAGACCTCAGCCATTTGGTCGGCATCCTGCACATTCAAAGGCAGGAAGAGGCTGGGCTCCAGGGGAGTGGTGAGTTCGCGCACCTTGGCCTCAAAACGGCCTTTGTCGTCAGGCAGGTATGTGATGCCGAGTTCAGCACCGGCAGCCTTCAGCTGCTGAGCAATGCCCCAAGCGATCGAACGGTTGTTGGCGATGCCGGTGACGAGAATCTTCTTGCCGGTGAGATCAAGCAGCATCGGGACAGACCGGAACGGATGAATTCGCGCGATTCTCCCCCATCCCCCGCCAAGATCACCGCTCGTTTACCGACAAAGGCCGGTGCCCAGCGCTGCGTCACCCCCGATCAACGGCGACCTGCCGCGGCAATTCGCGTCCCGCGATGCCTTAAACACCCTGTTGGCGCAAGAGTTCCCTGAAGCGGAAGGGGAGCTCAGCCCGATCCGCGGTGGGCGTGAGGCAGCCGAAAACAAGCTGCGGCGCATTGACGCAAGGAGCTACGCCAAAAGCCGTAATCACCTCAATGGTGCTGTCACCGGGCTGTCGCCCTACATCCGCCACGGCGTGCTGAGCCTCCCGGAGGTGCGCGATGCCGTCTTTGCCCGGATTCGCAACCGAGATGAAGGCGGAAAACTAATCAACGAACTCGGTTGGCGCGACTTCTGGCAACGGATGTGGCTCGATCTGGGGGATGGCATCCATCACGATCAGGAACCGTTCAAAACGGGGCATGACGCTGGTGCCTACTCCCGAGAGCTGCCGGCCGATGTTCGCGCAGGGACCACGGGGCTGGCCTGCATGGATGGCTTCCGCGATCAACTGGTGAGCACCGGCTGGCTGCACAACCACGCCCGCATGTGGATGGCAGCCTGGCTTGTGCATTGGCGACGGGTCCACTGGAAGGCTGGAGCCGACTGGTTTCTTGAGCACCTGCTGGATGGCGATCCGGCCAGCAACCATCTGAGCTGGCAGTGGGTTGCCAGCACCTTCAGCCACAAGCCCTACTTCTTCAACCGCGGCAACCTGGAGCGCTACAGCGACGGTCACTTCTGCGACAGCTGCCCCAGTGCGAACAGCTGCCCATTGGAAGGCAGCTATGACCAACTGGAGAACCGGCTGTTCGCTCCAATGCCAGCCATTCGGGAGACCGGTAATAACCGAAATCAGCAACGCCAACGCCGGAGCAGCGGAGGCGCCAGTGCCGCCCTGGCCCGTCCCAAGCGATAAGCAGCAGATTCCTCATGACATTCCAACGCCCCATCCTCTGGATTCACGAGGAGGCCCTTGGTGCCAACAACCCAGCGCTGCAGGCCTGGCCGGAGGCACCAGCAGTGTTCGTGTTCGACACCTGCTGGATCCAAGACGCACGAATCAGCCGCAAACGACTCGGCTTCCTCTACGAAAACGCCCTCGACCTTCCCCTCACCCTGCGAAAGGGGGATGTGGCCGCTGAGGTGCTGGCCTTTGCCCGTCGCCATCAGGCCGATGGTGTGGTGAGCAGCAGCGCAGTGGATCCACGCCTGGAGCAGATCGGCGAGGCCATCGACGCGGAACTGCCGCTTGAGCTGCTGGATCCCGAACCGTTCGTGGAGCTGCCACGGCCACCTCGGCTGGGGCGGTTCAGCCGCTATTGGCGCGAAGCCGAAGCAGTGGTGTGGGAGGGCTACTCGGCAGCCCGTTGATCTCCTAGCAGCTGTAGGGCCCGCTTCAATTCGTCCACCGGATTGGTGAGCAGGTCTTTCTCTTCGAGGGAGGGAAGCTGCAGAGGCACCACCTGATTGTCGTTCCGGGGCGGCTCAGTCCATTGCCAGCGGTCGTTCGGAGCGCGGTCCTGGCACAGAGCTTTGAGCTCCTTTTTCAACAGGCTACGCACATCACGCCGGGCCACGGCATCGAAAAACTCCTGACGGGCCGCCAGACCGGAACTGAACGGTGTGGATCCATTGCCGTTGAACAGGCGTGCTGGATCCGGCAACCAGCGAGGACGACACACCCCCGGGAAGCTGGTGTCTGTCTCCAGGTAGATGTGCAACCCGTAGCCATCGGGCTGGTTGACCACGGCTACCCCGTCATGGGGCGAGTAGCGCTGCAGGGGGAACAACCGCCAGCTGGGCGGCTCCTTCGGCGCAGCGCAAGCCCCGAGCAGCAGGCCAACTCCCCAAAGCAGACGCAGGCGCCGCATCCATCACCAGCGGAGGTGGCCATCCTGAAGCAGATTCGCCGCATCTGCCTGAGCCCTATGGCCCTCACACCATCAACGATGCTGGCGCTCGGCACGGGCCTGCCCAGTTTTGATTTGCCCCAGGTCACGGGCGGGCAGCTGAACAGCAGTTCTCTGGACCACCGACCCGTGCTGCTGATGGTGCTTTGCGCCCATTGCCCGTTTGTGAAGCACGTGGAACCCGAACTCAAGCGGCTGGACAACGATTTCAGCGACGCGGTTCAGCTGGTGGGCGTGAGCAGCAACAGCCTGATCACTCACCCCCAGGACGGACCGAAGCAACTGGCAGAGCAGGCCAGGCGCCAGAACTGGGGCTTCCCCTACCTGCTGGATGAGCAACAAACCTTGGCCCGAGCCCTCAAGGCCGCTTGCACGCCGGAGTTCTACCTGTTCTCAGCCGATGGTGAAGGCCTGCAGAGCCTGCGCTACCGCGGCCAGTTGGACGGCAGCCGTCCCGGCAACAATCAACCCCTCAACGGCCGCGACCTGCGGGCCGCCCTCGATGCCGTGCTGACGGGATCACAGGTGAACCAAGAGCAGACCGCCTCGGTGGGCTGCAATGTGAAGTGGAACCCTGGACACGAACCGGAGTGGTTCGACTGAGCCACTTAAGATTTGCTTTATGCAGGTACCTCCCTTCAGCCTCAGCCAGCAGATCGATGATCTCGGTGTAGACCTCGAGGAGGCGGTGCTCGAGGTGGTGCGCAGTGGCCAGTACATCGGTGGACCGCAAATCAAACGCTTTGAGAAGGCCTTCGCCACGAGCGTTGGCTGCGAGCACGCCGTGGGCTGCAACAGCGGCACCGATGCGTTGATCCTTGCCCTGCGCGGCCTGGGAATCGGGGCAGGGGATGAGGTGATCACTGCCTCCTTTAGTTTTTTCGCCACTGCTGAGGCCATCAGCGCCGTCGGCGCCACGCCAGTGTTCGTGGATGTCGACCCCAGCACCTACCTGATCGATTTCGATCAGATCGAAGCCGCGATCACCCCCGCCACCAAGGCTCTGATGCCGGTGCACCTGTTCGGGCGTGCGGTCAACATGACCCGAGTGATGGCCATTGCCGAGCATCATCAGCTCAAGGTGATCGAAGACTGCGCGCAGGCGACAGGAGCCCGTTGGCAAAAGCAGGCGGTGGGAAGCTTCGGTGATGCGGGCTGCTTCAGCTTCTTCCCCACCAAGAACCTCGGCGCCGCAGGAGACGGTGGTGCCGTCACCACCAGCAATGCCCAACTGGCCCAGATCATGCGTGAGCTGGCCGTTCACGGCATGCCCGAGCGCTACCTCCACACCAGCCTTGGCTACAACAGCCGCCTGGATGCGATCCAGGCGGCTGTGCTGAACGTGAAGTTACCAAAGCTGGAGGCATGGATCAGCAAACGAGGCGCCATCGCTAAGCGTTATCTGGATGCCCTCGGGGATCTCGATGGCATCACCTTGCCGACGGCCGAGGACGGCCACAGCTGGAACCAATTTGTGGTTCGCATCGGCAATTGCCCCAATAACCAGCCGCTCTGCAACGCAAGCTGCATTCCCTCCAGCACCAGTGCACGCCACGGGATCCCGGAAAGCTGCTGCCGCGACTGGTTCAAGCAGACTCTGCAGGAGCGTGGGGTGAACACGATCATTTACTACCCGATTCCGATTCACCGCCAGCCGGCCTATGCCCATCTGGGCTTGAAACAGGGTTCATTACCGGTGACGGAACAGCTCTGCGGCCAGGTGCTGAGCCTGCCAATCTTCCCTGAGTTAAGTGAAGAGCAGCAACAGGCTGTGATCAACACGGTGCGCCATTTGCTGACATCTGATGTGCCTGCCCAATTTCGTCGTGGCGACGAAGGCGATCAAGACCGAATGGTGGCGTAAAGCGCCTTAAAACGTGCCTGCTGCTTCTTGTGATTAACCAGCGGTTCGGGATAGTCGCGCCGTTCCAGCGCACCGATCTCACCGCTGAGCAGATCCTTGGTGTTCACATGACGCAACTCCGGCACCCACCGGCGGATGTAGTCGCCAGCTGAATCGAATTTGGAGGCTTGGGTGGCGGGGTTGAAGATGCGAAGAGGCTTGGGGTCCATGCCGCTGCTGGCACTCCACTGCCAACCCCCGTTGTTGGCAGCAAGGTCGCCATCCACCTCCAGTTCCATGAAGGCGCGCTCGCCCCAGCGCCAGTCGCAGATCAGGTCTTTAACCAGATAGGAGGCGACGATCATGCGGCAGCGGTTGTGCATCCAGCCGGTCTGATTGAGCTGCCGCATCGCTGCATCGATGATCGGAATGCCGGTCTGACCGTCCTTCCAGAAGTCGAACCAGTCCTCGTTGTTCTCCCAGGGAAAACGCCGCCACTGCTCGCGATAGGGGCCGTCGGCCAACTCAGGGAAATGAAACAGCGCCTGCTGGTAGAACTCGCGCCAGCCCAGCTCCTGCTCCCATACAGAGATGGCATGGAGCTGCTCCTCACTGCGGGCTTGGTCGCGAGAGTCCTGGGCGGCACACCAGGCCTGGCGAGGGCTGAGCGTACCGACGCTCAAGGCAGCACTCAGATACGAGGTGCCGGCGGTGCCAGGGAAATTGCGGTCGGGTTCGTAGCCAAGCAGCGGACCATCACAGAAGCTGGTGAGTTGTGCCAGGGCCGCGGCTTCTCCGGGTCGACAGGGGCAGCTCTCGGTGCCTTGGAACCCATGGCTGTCCCGCAGGGCGGGCAGGGGATCACCAGACGACACCAGATCCGGCGGCAGATCCAGCAAGCCAGAGGGCGCAGCAACGGTGGCTGGCTTCTGATCCAGCACCTGGCCGCGCCAGTTGCGCAGGAACGGGCCATACACGCGGTAGGGATCGCCAGCGCCGGTCTTGAGCAGTTCCGGAGCGATGAGCAGCTGATCCCAATCCACCACCACCTTGCAGCCCTCAGCCTGCAGGGTTTTGGCCACCTGGCGGTCCCGCTCACGGGCATAGGGCTCCACATCGCGGTTCCACACCACAGCCTCAGCACCGATCTGCTGCGCCAGCTGCGGCAACACCGCCACCGGGTCGCCCTCCAGCACCACCAGGCGACTGCCGGCCTCACGCCAGCGCTGCTGCAATTCCACCAGGCTCTCGATCAGAAACCACAGGCGGGACGGCGCCATCGGCGGCAAATGCTTCGGCGGGTTGATCACCTGGGGGTCGAGCACATAAACGCCCGTCACCGCAGGACTGATCTGCGCAGCAGCCACCAATCCGAGGTTGTCCGCCAAGCGCAGATCGCGGCGGTGCCAGAACAGAACGCGAGAGCTGGTCATCAGAGGTCGAGAAGCTGTTTGGCACGGAACCAGGCGGTGACGCTTTTGCCATCCAGCCATTCATCGCCCGATGCCAGTGCTGCATCCAGCTGCGCTGGGCTCATCAGCACCACCTCAAGGTCTTCATCGTCATCGCCGGCTGGCGGGTTCTCCAGTGGGGTGAGCTGCCGAGCCAGGAAGCAGTGGATCACCTCATCGGAATAGCCCGGGCATGGAAGCATCGGCCCCAACACATCCCACTTCGCTGCGCTGTAACCGGCCTCTTCCCCCAGCTCGCGCTGCATCGATTCCAGAGGATCTTCCCCCTCCTCCAGGGTGCCCGCAGGAAACTCCAGCAGACGGGCCTGCACCGCGAAGCGATACTGCCGCAGCAGCACCACCTGGCCATCTTCGGTGATCGGCACCGCCAGGGAGGCGCCGGGGTGGCGGATCATCCCGAAGGTGGCCTCCACCCCCATCGGCAATTTGATCCGGTTGCGCTCGAAACGGAGCTTGCGAGCATCCACCACCTCGACGGTGTCCAGCAGCTCGAACGGTTCCGGTGACGGCAGGGGTGCCATGGGTCACGGGCATTGCTGTGGCCCAGCATGGCGGGTGAGCCCAGCCCCCCGTGCCGCCTGCCTTGAACCGACCAGGTCCACTACCGCTGGCCCGCTTGCGGCAGATCCAGCTGCTCAAAGCCCTGGCCCGGGAAGCAGGATGGCGACACCTGGCCTGGCTGAGCGGGCTGAGCAGCCTCAGCAGCCTGCTCGACATCGCCGGCCTCGGTCTGGCGGTGACGCTGCTGCTGGGCAGCCGCTCACGAGGGCTGATTCAGGGCCTGCCCGTGGCCGGGAGTCTGGGGATCCTTGTG
This sequence comes from Synechococcus sp. MU1642, assembly GCF_020514115.1. Classification (GTDB taxonomy): domain Bacteria; phylum Cyanobacteriota; class Cyanobacteriia; order PCC-6307; family Cyanobiaceae; genus Parasynechococcus. The sequence goes on along the minus strand of NZ_VTKZ01000003.1, from coordinate 153,102 downwards.
GGTCTGATCCTGCTCCGCGGTCTGATCCAGGCCCGGGTGGCCATTCAGCGGGAGCGGTTGCGCTCGGGCTTCACCGATCGGCTGCGGCAGCAGCTGCTGCACCAGGTGTTCGAGGCCTCCTCGGCTCAGCTGGACCGGCTGGGGCGCGGCGAACTGCTCGCCCTGCTGATGGCCGACATCAACCGCACGGCACTGAGCTTGGACCAGGCAGTGCGGATGGGGCAGTCGCTGCTGGCCATGGGCATCTACCTCGCCAGCGTGGTGCTGGTCGGCAGGGCCACGGCCTGGCCGCTGTTGCTGGCCTTGCTGGCCACCACGGCAGCTGCCCTGCTGCAGCGCTCCGGCAGCTGGGGTCTGGGCCGCATCCAGAGTCGACTGAATGCAGCTCTACAGCGCACCGTCGGGGATGGGCTGCATGGTCTCAAGGCCCTGCGCGCCGCAACGGCGGAGGGTTGGCTGCTTCAGCGATTCGCCAGGGAAACGGCGGAAGGACGCTGGTTGCTGCGGGAACGGGTGCGCCGCCGGGCCAGCTACAACGCCTGGCGCGACACCCTGGTGGTGGCCGTCGCCGGTCTGTGGATGCTGCTTCAAGGGGAGGCCCTGACCGCCGAAACGCTCACCACCACCCTGGTGTTGGCTTACCGCGCCAGTGCTTCCCTGAGCATGGTGGTGCAGGCCCGCCGCCTTTGCCTGGGCAACCTGCCGGGCTATGAGGCGCTGTGCCGGCGGCGCGACCAGCTGGTCCGACGCCAGGGCGAAGCCAGCGACCGCACGATTGCTGATGCAAGCTTGATCAGCCTCTCAACTGCGCGCTGGAGCCAACTGCACTGGAGCAGCAGCGCTAACGCCTCCACCGGCCTGAGGTCGCTTGACCTGAGCGCCAGTGGGTTGGTGGCGATCACCGGCCCCTCCGGCAGCGGCAAAACCACCCTGATCGATCGCGTCTGTGGACTGCTCAACGAGGAAGACAGTCACTGGCAGCTGAACTGCGCTGACGACACCTGGCAACTAAGCGGACTGGCCGGGGCGCGGCAGATGCATCAGCTGATCGCCTATGCCCCCCAGAACGCGGTGCTCTTTGAAGCGAGCCTGCGCGACAACCTGCTGCTGGGGGCGAATCTCCATCGAGACGACATCGAAACCTGGCTGCAACGGCTGGGACTGGCCCACCTGCTTCTGCGCCAGAGCGGGCTGGATGCACCGCTCGCCCTGGCGCAGGATCCCTTCTCCGGCGGAGAGATTCATCGGCTGGGGCTGCTGCGGGCCTGGCTGCGCAACAAGCCACTCGAGGTGCTCGATGAACCGACGGCTTTCCTGGATGCCAAGGCCGCTGAGCAGATTCGTTCGGTGATACGCGAACGCGCCCAGCACCGGCTGATGCTGATTAGCAGTCACGACCCGGAGCTCCTGGCCCAGGCCGATCAGGTGATCACGGTGGAGCCGAACCCTGCATCGCTTCCAACAACGGCGCCAGCACAAACGTCCTGAGATGCAAGCGGGGGTGCGGCAGCACCAGCCTCGGGTGATCCAGCCTTAGCTCCCCCCAGAACAGCAGATCCAGATCGAGGCTGCGGGGCCCCCAGCGCTGTTCCCGCGATCGGTCGCGGCCGAATTGCTGTTCCAACCCCTGAAGCACATCCAGCAGCTGCAAGGCGGCGGCCTCGCTCGGCGGGGCCTTCAGCCCCTCCACCAGCACCACGGCATTGAGGTAATCAGGCTGATCTACCGGACCGACGGGCGTGGTCTCCACGAGCTGCGACCAGCAGAAGCGGAGCTGTTGAGCGGACCAACGCGCGAACAGCTCCTCCAACAAAGGCTGCACCGCTAGCAACGTCTCCTGCGGCGAGCCCGCCGCACTGGGCTGGTTCGCCCCCAGCGCCACCGCAACAAAAGGGTCATCGATGGGGGGCATCAGCGAGACTGGCGCGCACGAACGGGCTGAACGCGTCCATGGTGGCAAGCGGAGTAGCGGTGAAGGACGATCAGGCCACCCGTGCCTTTCCGCTGGCAGCGATCACGGGCCATGGCACGTTGAAGTTGGCCCTTCTGCTGGCAGCCGTGGACCCTGGGTTGGGCGGGGTGGTGATCGCGGGGGGACGCGGCACCGGCAAATCAGTTTTGGCTCGGGGCCTGCATGCCCTGCTGCCTCCCATCGACATCCTCGATGGCGATGGGGGTGTGGGGCGCAACCTCGATCCCCAGAACCCGGAGGAATGGGACGACGCCACCCGTGAGCGGATCAGTGGCGAAGCCCCATCAACGGTGATCCCTGCCCCCTTCGTTCAGATCCCCCTCGGCATCACTGAAGACCGCCTGGTGGGCGCCGTGGATGTCGCCGCCTCCCTGTCCAGTGGCAGTGCCGTATTTCAGCCCGGCCTGCTGGCGGATGCCCACCGTGGTGTTCTCTACGTCGACGAACTCAACCTTCTGGATGACGGCATCGTCAACTTGATGCTGGCGGCCGTGGGCAGCGGCGAAAACCGCGTGGAGCGAGAAGGTCTGAGCCTGAGCCACCCCTGCCGGCCGCTGCTGATCGCCACCTACAACCCAGAGGAGGGCAACATCCGAGATCACCTGCTGGATCGCTTTGCCATCGCACTCTCGGCCAATCAGCTTGTGAGCACTGAGCAGCGGGTGGAAATCACCAATGCGGTAATCAGCCATGGCCAATGCAGCCGCAGCTTTGCGGAGAAGTGGGGCGAGGAAACCGATGCCCTGGCCACCCAACTTCTGCTGGCTCGCCAGTGGCTGCCAGATGTGCAGATCAGCGGCGAACAGATCGGATACCTCGTCACCGAAGCCATCCGCGGTGGTGTGGAGGGCCATCGTTCCGAGCTTTACGCGGTGAGGGTGGCCAAGGCCCATGCCGCACTCAGCGGCAGGGATCAAGTGGAAGCCGAAGACTTGCAAGTGGCCGTGGCTTTGGTGATTGCACCCCGAGCCTCCCAGATGCCGCCACCGGACCAGCAGATGGAACCACCGCCACCGCAGGACCAGGAGCCGCCGCCGCCGCCCCAGGACCAAGGCGACCAGCAACAGGACAACCCACCCCCACCACCGGAGGGATCCGACGAGGAGGAGAACGACCCTCCGGAAGACAACAGCGAGGACGACAACGCCGATGATGACGAGGGTGACGGCGAAGAAGACCAGGCCCCACCGGCGGTGCCAGAGGAGTTCATGCTCGATCCCGAAGCGATCGAGGTTGACCCCGATCTGCTGCTGTTCAATGCTGCCAAAGCCAAAAGTGGCAATAGCGGCAGCCGTTCGGTGGTGCTCAGCGACAGTCGTGGTCGCTACGTGAAACCGATGATGCCCCGCGGGCCGGTCCGCCGGATCGCCGTGGACGCCACCCTGCGGGCAGCGGCGCCGTACCAAAAGATCCGCCGCGAACGAGAACCAGGCCGTTCTGTGATCGTGGAAGAAGGCGATTTGCGGGCCAAGTTGCTGCAACGCAAGGCCGGTGCCTTGGTGGTGTTCCTGGTGGATGCCAGTGGATCGATGGCCCTGAACCGGATGCAAAGTGCCAAAGGTGCCGTGATCCGACTGCTCACCGAGGCCTATGAAAACCGCGACGAGGTGGCACTGATCCCTTTCCGGGGCGATCAAGCCGAAGTGCTGCTCCCCCCCACCCGCTCGATCACGGCAGCACGTCGACGCCTGGAATCAATGCCCTGCGGCGGCGGTTCACCTCTGGCCCATGGCCTCACCCAGGCCGCTCGCGTTGGCGCCAATGCTCTGGCCACTGGCGATCTCGGCCAGGTGGTGGTGGTGGCCATCACCGACGGACGCGGGAACGTGCCGCTCAGCACCTCCCTGGGCCAACCCGAGCTGGAGGGAGAGGAGAAACCCGACCTCAAGCAAGAAGTGCTGGACGTTGCCGCCCGCTACCGGATGCTCGGCATCAAGCTGCTGGTGATCGACACCGAGCGCAAGTTCATCGGTAGCGGCATGGGCAAAGACCTCGCCGAAGCTGCAGGCGGCAAATACGTTCAGCTGCCCAAGGCCAGCGATCAGGCGATTGCAGCGGTTGCGATGGACGCCATCAGCAACATCTGATCAGCACGATATCGGGTCGAAATCACATCAATATCGACCCGGCATCGTACTTATTGAGCGGTTTGCGCCGGATAGATTTCGCCAAACAATTCACCCAACCCGATGGTGAGATTGCGCACGCCCTTCATAAACTCGGGATCACCTGTGAGTTTCGCCACATCGCCACCCACAGCATCGATCTTGGCGGTGAACTCGGCAGCATTGGCGGCCGTCTGCTTGAGCTCACTCACCGTCTGGGGATTGTCGAGGGAGGAGACGATGTTGTTCACGTGAGCCGTAGCCGCCTCCAGATTGCGAATCACGGGAGCGGCCTTGGAGAGTTCGTCCTGCAACTGAAGCATCAGCGCCTGGAATTCCTTCGTGGTGGCCTCAATCTGCTCGAGTGAGACAGCCACATTGGGGATCACCCGTTCGTACTGAACCTGTGCCAGCAGCTCCTGCATGGTTGCTGTCACGGTGGAGAGGCTCGGGGTCTCTCGTCCCACAACAGTTCCACCGTTGCAGAGCTGACGCGTTGGCTGGCAATCGGCCCCGCGGGGGAGAGGTGCGTTATTGGGAAGGGGAGTAGCACCGCTGACCAGTGCCACCTGGGCGTCACCCCCCAGCAGCGAGCCCGCCCCAACCGTGGCCGTCACGGGGAGAGGCAGGCGCAGATCACCTTTGTCGATCTCAAGCTCTGCCACCACAGCCTCAGGCGTGACCTCAATCGTGCGCACCGAACCAACCAGGATGCCCCGATAGGTGACAGGAGAACGCTCTGCCAGGCCCGCCGCATCGTTGAAACGGGCAGTCAAGTACCAGTGGCTGGACCCCAAACGAATCCCCCGAAGCCAAAGGGCCGTTGAAGCAAATCCGATGATGCCGCCAATCACCGTGAATCCGACGATGGCATCACGAACGCTGCGTCGCATGGTGGTCAGTGCTCCGCCGGTTGCATCGGTCCGCGCAGGCTACCCGTCCTGAACTGGACGACATAGGGGTTGTCTGTGGTGCGGAACGCATCCACCGAGCCTTCCCACTGGAACTTGCCGTCGTAGAGCATCACCACCCGTTCCGCAGAGCGTTCAATCGTGCTGCGCACGTGACTCACAACCACCGAACATCCCTGCGCCACAGTGGTAGTTTTCACAATCAAGTCTTCGATCCGTGTGCAAGCCACGGGGTCGAGCCCTGATGTGGGCTCGTCGTACAACAGCAAGGGCATCGACTGATCCCTCCGCTGAGGATCATCAATCAGGGCACGGGCGAAGCTCACCCGCTTCTGCATGCCACCACTCAATTCCCCGGCATAGAGGTGGGCCACGTCGTAGAGACCGACCGCCTCGAGGCAGCCATGCACACGGTCGCGAATTTCTTGCCGCGACAGCTGCGCGCGTTCCCGCAACAGGAAGCCGACGTTCTCCTCAACGGTTAACGATGCCAAGAGAGCGGGGTTTTGAAACACCAGCCGCACGTCCGGCGGATCGGTCTGGTCCAGCCGCAGGTAGATCTGCGGTTTGTTGAACAAGCGCAGCTCACCGCAGGTGGGCAACTGCAAACCAGCCAGCAGGCGCAACACGGTTGACTTGCCAGCCCCTGATGGACCCACCACGGCCAAGCGCTCCCCGGCACGCAGAGTCAGGTTGACCCGATCCAGGACAGGCCGAGGTCCCCACTGCATCGTGAGGTCCCGCATCTCCACGACGGGTTGAAGCTGCGGCACGGTCTGGGCGGAAGAACACAAACATCCTGCCGCCTTTCCGCAAGCTCCGTACAGTTCGGTGAACTTGCTCATCAAGCCGTTCTTTGGCGCGAAAGCCCCCAACAAGCAGACGCCAAGCCCGGAAGATGCGCGATCAACGGCGACGGGATCTGATGACCCGATCCCAAAGGGCCGTGCGCTGGTTGCAACCTGGCCTGGTTGTCAAACGCTGGCTACTGACTTCCGGCCTGGGCCTGTTGATGGCCCTGCTTGGGGCGGCCGTCTGGGCCGACCTGAAACCGATCTACTGGATTCTGGAAACCCTCAGCTGGCTGCTGAGCACCCTCACCACCGTGTTGCCCCGAGAGATCACCGGCCCCCTGGTGGTGCTCATCGGCAGTGGCCTTTTGCTTTGGGGGCAAAGCCGCAGCTTCGGCTCGATTCAACAGGCTCTCGCCCCCGACAAAGACACCGTTCTGGTGGATGCTCTGCGGGCCAAAAGCCGCTTGAACCGGGGGCCCAACATCGTGGCCATCGGCGGTGGAACAGGCTTATCGACCCTGCTGAGCGGCCTCAAGCGTTACAGCAGCCACATCACCGCCATCGTCACCGTCGCTGACGACGGCGGCAGCAGCGGTGTTCTCCGGCGGGAACTGGGGGTGCTCCCCCCGGGCGACATTCGCAATTGTCTGGCCGCTCTGTCCACTGAAGAGCCACTGCTCACCCGCCTGTTCCAATACCGCTTTGCGGCCGGGAGCGGTCTGGAGGGGCACAGCTTCGGCAATTTGTTTCTGTCAGCCCTCTCAGCGATCACGGGCAATCTGGAAACAGCCATTACCGCATCAAGTCGTGTGCTGGCCGTGCAAGGTCAGGTGGTGCCGGCCACCAACGTGGATGTGCAGCTCTGGGCCGAACTTGAAAACGGCCAACGGATCGAAGGGGAAAGCAACATCGGTCACGCCACCAGCCCCATTGTTCGTCTGGGCTGCAGTCCTGAACGACCGCCTGCCCTGCCCCGGGCACTCGAAGCGATCGCCAATGCCGACCTGGTCGTGCTCGGTCCCGGCAGCCTTTACACATCCCTGCTCCCCAATCTGCTGGTACCAGAACTGGTGAGTGCCATCAAACGCAGCAAGGCCCCCAGGCTCTACATCTGCAACCTGATGACGCAGCCCGGCGAGACCGATGGCCTTGATGTGCGAGGTCACATCCGAGCGATCGAAGCACAGCTTGCCAGCATTGGTATTGAACCCAGACTTTTTAATGCCGTCCTGGCCCAGGACGACCTGCCCGATTCAAATCTGGTGCGCTACTACCAAAGCCGCGGAGCCGATCCGGTGCGTTGCGATGCGGAAGGGCTCCGCTCGGACGGCTATGACGTCACCCAGGCACCACTGCAGGGGGTTCGGCCGACGGCAACACTGCGCCACGATTCGCGCGGCCTTGCGCTTGCGGTGATGCGGTTTTACCGCAGCCACCGCTCCCAGAACGCCTCGTGAACGGCGTTCAGTAGGCGTCCTGCATTTCGTAGAAATCAGGCTGCACGTAGTCCTTACGCAGCGGCCAACCTTTCCAGTCTTCAGGCATAAGCAAACGCTTGGGATGCGGGTGCCCCTCGAATTGGATGCCATACATGTCGAAGGTTTCACGCTCCTGCCAATCCGCGCCACGGAACAAGCCATAGATCGACGGCAGTGAGGGGGTTCCCTCACGGCTAAGAAATACTTTGACCCTCACTTCCCGCAACTTGGCTGAAGGATCGGCCGCCATGGCTTCCAACTGTTCAGCCATCGCCAACAGGTGATAGAAGCAAACCAGTTGCTCACCGGGGCCTTCGTCGTAGCCCCCTTGGCACTGCAGATAGTCGAAACCGTTGCTCTTGAGTGCCGCAGTGATCATGGGAAGAACGGCAGCTTCAACGCCGATCTGTTCAACGCCGAGATGATCAGGCTCGAGGCTGTTGTGATCAAAGCCTTGCTTGTTCAGCCATTGGCTCACCGGACCAGGCTCGGGAGCAACAACAGCACCCGCTTCATCGGAAGCAGAAGATTTTTTGGAAGGGGTTTCGCTCATGACTCGACAGGTTCAGCAGCAGGGGTGAGCACGGCGGCATCAGTCGCCAAAGTCTGACCAGCCGGCGCTGCAGCCAGGGCAGCTTTTTGGGATTCAGCCCGGAGGTAGGCGCCGGTCACGACGGGTTCAACACGCTTCATCTGATGGGAGACCGTCACATAGCGATGGGTCTGCTGATGCTTGCGCCGCTCCGCCAGCGACTCATCCCCAACTTTCTTACGCAGCTTGATCACGGCGTCAAAAATGGCTTCAGGGCGAGGCGGACAGCCAGGCAAATAAAGATCGACCGGAATCAGCTTGTCGACGCCGCGCACAGCGGTGGTGGAGTCAGCACTGAACATGCCACCGGTGATGGTGCAGGCACCCATAGCGATCACGTACTTCGGCTCTGGCATCTGCTCATAAAGCCGCACCAGGGCTGGGGCCATTTTCATGGTCACCGTGCCGGCCACGATCAGAAGGTCGGCCTGACGCGGGGAACTGCGAGGAACAAGACCAAAACGGTCGAAGTCGAAGCGGGAGCCGAGCAAAGCTGCGAACTCGATAAAGCAGCAGGCCGTCCCATAAAGGAGGGGCCAGAGACTGCTCAGACGAGCCCAGTTATGCAGGTCATCCAGGCTGGTAAGGATGACGTTCTCGCTGAGGTCGTTAGTGATCGTCGGTGCACCAACCGGCCCGCAGCTGGCTTCGCGCAGATCGCGAACAGCAGAAATGGAGGGGGATGTGTTTTCAGACATGACTAGCTCCACTCAAGGGCGCCTTTACGCCAGGCGTAGGCCAAGGCCACTAGGAGGATGGCGATAAAAATCAGGGCTTCAATGAAAGCCAACAAGCCGAGACGATTGAATGCAACGGCCCAGGGATAAAGAAACACGGTCTCGACATCAAAAATGACGAAAACCAGCGCAAACATGTAATACCGAATATTGAATTGGATCCAGGCACCACCGATGGGTTCCATGCCGGATTCGTAGGTGAGCTGGCGCTCACCGGCACGGCTTTTCGGTGCTACCAACTTGTTGGTAACCAGAGCCAACACGGGCACTGCTGCTGCAATTAGCAGAAACCCCAGGAAGGCGTCGTAGCCGGGCAGGGCAAACATGAAGGTCCCCGAAGACCGAGCCAGTCTGGCATTCACTGCCGGGAGTTGTCGCCGATAGAGTCGTCTCGCCCAGCAACACAGCGGTGAGCGACGAACAACTGTCCGTCCAGCCGGTCGAATCGACCGAAGCGGTGGAGCCAGCGCTTGAAACCGCCCCGGAGAGCGACACACGGACCCACCGTTTCGAATGTCGCAGCTGTGGCTACGTCTACGACCCTGAGGAAGGCGTCAAAAAGGTTGGTATCGAAGCCGGCACTGCTTTCGAAGATCTCGATCCGATGTCGTTTCGTTGTCCGGTCTGCAGGAGCAGAGTGGCCGCTTTCCGTGACATCGGCCCGCGCGCCAAAGCAAGCGGCTTCGACGAAAATCTGAATTTCGGCCTTGGTGTCAATCGAATGACCCCAGGACAGAAGAATGTTCTGATCTTTGGCGGCCTTGCCCTCGGCTTCGCCTTCTTCCTATCCCTTTATTCCCTGCGCTGAGGCCAACCAATGAAACGTCTGTTGAACTCTGCGACCCAGCTCATACTGGTTTTTGTGTTGGGGGTCAGCCTCAGCGGCTGCGTTACGACCCACGTCCCCACGGCCACCACCAGCCCCTGGCAGGCCATGGATCTGGACACCCAGGCCAACCCACTGGATGTTGCCTTCACCGACAGCCGCCACGGCTATCTGGTGGGCAGCAACCGGATGATTCGGGAAACCAATGACGGTGGCGCCCACTGGAGCGAGCGCAGTCTCGACCTGCCCGACGAAGAGAACTTTCGTCTGATCAGCATCGACTTCAATGGCGATGAAGGCTGGATCGCAGGACAGCCAGGGCTACTGATGCACAGCGACGATGGCGGCCAGAACTGGACTCGCCTATTTCTCGACACCAAATTGCCCGGTGAGCCCTACCTGATCACTGCCCTGAGCAGCCATTCGGCAGAACTTGCCACAAACGTAGGGGCGGTCTACGAGACCCACAACGACGGCAGCAGCTGGGAAGCCAAGGTGACCGATGCCGCAGGTGCCGTCCGCGACTTGCGACGTAGCAACGATGGCAGCTACGTGAGCGTAAGTGGCCTGGGCAACTTCTATGCCACGTGGCAACCGGGTGATTCCGTTTGGCAGGTGCACCAGCGGGTGAGCAGCCAGCGGCTGCAGAGCATCGGCTTCCAGCCCGATGGCAATCTCTGGATGGTGGCCCGCGGCGCGCAGATTCGGCTGAATGATGAGCCTGGGGACTTCGACAGCTGGAGCAAGGCGATCATTCCGATCACCAATGGCTACGGCTACATGGATCTGGCGTGGGACGACGACGGAGCCATTTGGGCCGGCGGCGGCAACGGCACCCTTCTGGTGAGCAAAGACGGCGGCGACAGCTGGGAAAACGACCCTGTCGGCGACCGTCAACCCAGCAATTTCACCCGTATGGTCTTCGACGGAGAGCATGCTTTTGTGCTGGGTGAGCGGGGCAACCTGCTCCGTTGGGTCGGCAACGCTGTGTAACTGAGGTACCGCCTCAGCCTCAGCTCGCCAGAGCCACCTCCTAAGATCTATGTTCTGACACGCCCAAAGCTATGGCCGCCGGCTCAACAGGAGAACGCCCGTTCTTCGAAATCATCACGAGCATCCGTTACTGGGTTATACACGCCGTGACACTGCCTTCCATCTTTTTGGCAGGCTTCCTGTTCGTGTCCACCGGCCTCGCCTACGACGCTTTCGGTACCCCTCGCCCCGATGCTTATTTTCAAGCATCTGAGAGCAAGGCTCCCGTGGTGAGCCAGCGCTATGAAGGCAAGTCTGATCTCGACATCCGTCTGAAATAAGTCATGACACAAGCTCCTCCCGTCGCCACGACGCCACGCAACTATCCGATCTTCACGGTGCGTTGGCTGGCTTTGCACACCCTCGGCATCCCGACGGTGTTTTTCCTTGGCGCCCTCGGCGCGATGCAGTTCATCCGCCGCTGATCCGACCCATGGAACGCAATCCCAATCCCAACAACCTTCCGGTTGAGCTCAACCGCACCAGCCTGTACTTGGGCCTGCTATTCGTCTTCGTTACCGGCGTTCTCATGTCCAGCTACTTCTTTAACTGAGGATTATTCGATGAGCGGAAAAAAATCTCCATATCCCGACGGTCGCATTCCCGATCGCAATCCTGATGGCACACCGGCTGTGCCCTGGAAAAGCCGCTGGACTGAAGGCGTTCTTCCTCTTTGGCTGGTCGCCACTGCAGGAGGGATGGCTGTTCTGTTCGTTGTGGGCTTGTTCTTCTACGGGTCATACACTGGCGTTGGTTCCGCCTGATTGATTCTTAAAGAAGAAGCAAAAAACCGGTCTTCATGACCGGTTTTTCTGTGGCCGATACCATCTGTCTCTAAGTGGAGTGCAGACGTCCTCGTTCAAACGTAGAAGTAGTCGCGGTACCAGCGAGCAAACGCATCCACCCCTGTCTCAATGGAGGTGGATGGCTTGAAACCCACCCATTGCTCCAAAGCAGTTGTGTCCGCAGCGGTCGCGACCATATCACCAGGCTGCATCGACTGAAAATCCTTGATTGCCTCTCGGCCAAGGGCCTGTTCCATCACTTCGATGAAGCGCAAAAGCTCAATTGGCTGGCTGTTGCCAATGTTGAAAACCCGATGCCGTGCTGCCGCAGTCGCAGGGTCAGGCTGAAGTGGATCAAACTCCGGATTTGCAGTTGCTGGCTTGTCACAGCAACGCAGCACCCCTTCTACGATGTCATCGATGTAGGTGAAATCCCGCTGCATTTTGCCGTGGTTAAACACTTTGATCGGTTCACCCGACAAAATGGCGTGTGCAAAGAGCATCGGGGCCATGTCGGGGCGGCCCCAGGGGCCATACACCGTGAAAAACCTCAGGCCGGTCGCCGGCAAGCCATATAGATGGCTGTAAGTGTGCGCCATTAGCTCATTGGCCTTCTTGCTAGCGGCGTAGAGGCTCACCGGATGGTTCACCGGCTGCTGCTCATGAAAAGGCAGATTGCGGTTTCCGCCATACACCGAACTGCTCGAGGCATAGACGAGGTTTTGGGTGCCGTGGTGGCGGCAACCTTGCAGCAGATGGCCAAAGCCCACCAGGTTGCTTTGGATGTAGGCCGCTGGGTTCTCCAAGGAGTAACGAACCCCGGCCTGAGCGGCGAGGTTCACAACCACCTCCGGCTTCTCAGCAGCGAACAACGCCATCAGGGCCTCGCCGTCCTCCAGAGCCATTTCTGCGAAACGCCAAGCATCTCCTGAGCCGATCGCCTCGATCTGACGCAGCCTCGCTTGCTTCAAGGTTGGATCGTAATAGTCGTTCAGGTTGTCGAGACCGACAACCCTGTCTCCCTGCTGAAGCAAACGCTGACTCAAGGCAGCTCCGATGAAACCAGCAGCTCCGGTGACCAGGACGGTGCGTGCCATCAACCCTCTCCATCGCCAACGCGCCATAGGCTGAGGCCAGCGGCTTTGATCTGGACAGGATCGGCGACAGCCCTGGCATCAAAGACCCAGGCCGGCTTACGCATCCGAACGGCCAGAGCCTGCCAATTGAGATCGCGGTAGTGCTGCCATTCCGTGAGCACCAGCACGGCATCAGCACCCATCACGGCATCCTCAACGCTTCCGGCCTCAGCCCAACTGCCGGTTCCACTCAGCCGATCCACCTCAGAGGCCGGCTCCTGATTCAGATCCCGAGCTATCTGATCGGCCGCCACCTTGGGATCGTGGATGACGAGTTGTGCGCCCTCCTCGAGAAGATCGCGGCAGATGCAAATCGCCGGGGCCTCACGAGTGTCGTTGGTGTCAGCCTTGAAAGCAAAGCCAAGAATCGCCAACCGCTTCCCTGTCACCGTGCCGAACAGCTTCTGCACAACCAATCGAGCAATGCGGTGCTGTTGCCAGGTGTTCAACGCCACCACGCTCTCCCAGTAATCCGCCACCTCGGGCAAGCCGAAATGCCGGCAGAGATACACCAGATTGAGGATGTCCTTCTGGAAACAGCTGCCACCGAAACCTGGCCCGGCATTGAGGAATTTCGGGCCAATCCGTCTGTCGGTGCCAATCGCCCGGGCCACCTCACGCACGTCTGCGCCGCTGGCCTCGCAAAAAGCAGCAATCGAGTTGATCGAGCTGATCCGCTGAGCCAGGAAGGCATTGGCGGTGAGTTTGGAGAGCTCGCTGCTCCAAAGGTTGGTGCGCAGGATCTGCTGCTGCGGAACCCAATGGGCGTAGATCGCTGCAAGGGCATCAATGGAGGTCGAATCGTCACCACCGATCAACACACGGTCTGGGGCTTCCAGATCGCGAATGGCCGTTCCCTCTGCCAAGAACTCGGGATTGGACAGCACTGAGAACGTGCGTTGATCCTCTCCGTCACATGCCGCTTCCAGGATGGTTTTGATCGCAGCCGCCGTGCGCACCGGCAGGGTGCTCTTCTCCACCACGATCGTGTGGCCTTTGGCCGCCTGGGCCACGGTGCGTGCGCAGGCCTCCACCCAGCGCAGGTCACTGGCCTGGCCCGCCCCCAGTCCTTTCGTCTTTGTGGGTGTGTTCACCGAGATGAACACCATGTCGGCATCCGCAATCGCGGCTTCCACGGCCGTGGAAAAGCTGAGATTGCGCCAACGGGCGCGGCCCACCACGTCATCCAGGCCAGGCTCATACACCGGCAGTCGGCTCAAGTCTGGATCGTTCCAGGCATCAATCCGAGCCTGGTTGAGATCCACCACCGTGACCTGCACCTGAGGACAACGATCCGCAATCACCGCCATGGTTGGGCCGCCCACGTAGCCAGCACCAATGCAGCAAATGCGTTGAATCGTCACGCCTCAGGCTGATCTCGTAGTGCAAGGACCCTACGGAACGAATCGATCGTCGGGTCTAAGCCCTGCTCCAGTGACACAGTCGGCTGCCACTCCAACTGCTCGCGAGCCAAATCGATCTTCGGCTTGCGCTGCATCGGATCATCCTCAGGCAACGGTTTCTCGATCAACGGCAAAGCCGGGTTGATCCGAGCGCGCACCAGCTCAGCAAGCTGACGGATGGTGAATTCATCCGGATTGCCAATGTTCATTGGTCCCGTATGGGTTCCATTCATCAGGCGAATCATTCCCTCGATCAAGTCGCTCACATAGCAGAACGATCGGGTCTGGGACCCATCCCCGTAGAGCGTCAAGGGTTGAGCCCGCAAAGCTTGAACGATGAAGTTGCTCACCACGCGGCCATCTTCAGGCAGCATTCGCGGTCCATAAGTGTTGAAAATCCGCATCACCCGCACTTCCACACCACTCATACGCTGGTAGTCAAAGCAGAGGGTCTCGGCGATGCGCTTGCCCTCGTCGTAGCAACTACGGATGCCGATCGGGTTCACACAGCCGCGGTAGCTCTCCGGCTGGGGATGCACCTCCGGATCGCCATAGACCTCACTGGTGCTTGCAAGCAACAACCGCGCTCCCACCCGCCGGGCCAGCCCCAGCATGTTGTAAGTACCGAGAAAACTGGTTTTAGCGGTCTTGACGGGATTGAACTGGTAGTTCACCGGAGAGGCCGGGCAGGCCAAGTGCCAGATCCGATCCACCTCCAACTTGATCGGCTCCGTGACGTCGTGACGGATCAGCTCAAAACGGGGATGACCGATCCAATGGGCGATGTTGGCCTTGCGCCCGGTGAAATAGTTGTCGAGGCAAATCACTTCCTCTCCGGACTCCATCAGCCGGTCGATCAGATGGGAGCCAAGAAACCCAGCACCTCCAGTAACCAGATTGATCTGCATGTTCAATAGGTGCGCAGTGTCTCCACGATTGCGGCGATTCCACTCAGCGCAACAGTGACCTCCTCTCCCTGCTGCTGCAATGGCTTCAACCGCACCTCACCCCGCTCTACCTCCTCATCCCCCAGCACCAGAGCCCAGCGAGCACAGCTGCGATCCGCCCGCTTGAACTGTTTGCCGAAGGCGGAGCCTGAACCATCCAGCTCAACCGTCAGGCCTTGCTGCCGCAACGAACGGGCCAGAGACAGCCCAACGGTTTCGGCCCGTTCTCCACGGTTCACCAGATAGGCATCAGGGATAGGTATGACAGCAAGGCGTGCCGCCGGTCCATTGGGATCTGCCTGCGCCGCGGCCTCCAACACCAGCAACAACCGCTCCATGCCCAAGGCCCAACCAATGGCGGGGGTCTGAGGGCCTCCCAGCTGGCTGATCAAACCGTCATAACGACCACCACCACAAACGGTGGCCTGGGCTCCGAGTTGATCGCTGGTGATCTCAAAAGCTGTATGGCTGTAGTAGTCCAAACCCCGCACCAATCGCGGATTAAGCCGGAAAGGAATCCCCAGGGTAGTCAAACCTCGCTGCACCTCCTCAAAACGCTCACGGCTGGCATCAGCAAGGGCATCCGCCAGGGTTGGAGCATCCTCCAAAAGTGCCTGGGTGTCCTTGTTTTTGGAATCCAAAATCCGTAACGGATTGGTGCTCAGGCGCGCCTGGGAATCTGGATCGAGAGCCTCAGACCGCTGCTCAAGCCAAGCAACTAGAGCGTTGCGGTAGTCGTGACGATCCTCCGCTGTTCCAAGACTGTTCAGTTCCAGCTGCAAGCCCCCCACACCAAGGCTGGCCAGAAGATCCCAGGCCAGCGCAATCACCTCAACATCGCTGCGAGCCCGCTCCGCCCCAAGCCACTCAACCCCGATCTGATGAAACTGCCGCTGCCGCCCTGCCTGAGGGCGCTCGTAGCGAAACATCGGACCGGCATACCAAAGCTTCTGGGCACCCTGACTCAGCAAGCCGTGCTGGAGGGCAGCACGCACCACGGATGCAGTGCCTTCAGGCCGCAAGGTGCAGGAGCGATCGCCCCGGTCCTGAAAGCTGTACATCTCCTTGCCCACCACATCGGTGCCCTCACCGATGCCACGGCCAAACAGATCCGTCGTCTCTAAGAGCGGCGTTCGAATTTCGCCGAACCCGGACCGCTGGAAATGCTCCCGCGCCATGGCTTCCACCGCCTGCCAACGCTGAAGCGCCTCCGGCAGCAAATCCACCATGCCCCTCAGGCTCTGGAGCTGACTCACGTGCGGGATGCAGGTACAGCGGCCCAGTCTGCCGGGTGACCTCAGGCCACGATGCTGCGGCTCGCCACCAGATCCATCAAGGCCAGCTGTCGGGTGAAGCAGTCATTCAGTTCATAGGTGCGTTCGACGCTCTCACGTGCAGCCGGTCCAAAGCCAGCAGCACGCTGAAGATCGTTGAGCAGCTCCACCACCGACGCGGCAAATCGGTTGGCGAGAAGAAATCCAGCAACAAACCGTTCTGGCCGTGACGAACGACTTCCCGCACTGGAGCCGTGTCAGAGACCACCACAGCCCATAGCTTCGAGCAAGCTCCAGCTCATCACAAAGGGGTAAGTGAGATAGGCGTGGCAAGCAGAGAGCTGAAACACCGGAACCACTGTTCCGCTGTTCACAAGCCCGGTGCAATGGGCGAAAACTAGGTTGAATCGCTTAAGGCGTCAGCCTTTTGCATGCAAGCTGATTCAGAATCATCAGATCAAAAGGGTTGACGACATGGGCCGGCGCGTCCTCATCACCGGCGGTGCCGGCTTCATTGGGAGTCATACCTGCCTTGTGCTGCTGGAAGCTGGCTACGACCTGCTCGTCCTCGACAACTTCTCCAACAGCTCTCCAGAAGCCCTCACCAGGGTGGCCGCCATCTCCAGCGTGTCCCTGAACAGCACACGGCTGCAGATCGAGCACGGGGACATCCGCAATCCCCACACCCTTGACCAGCTCTTTTCAGATGCTGCTGCCAACGATCGTCCTTTCGATGCCGTCATTCATTTCGCCGGACTAAAAGCCGTTGGCGAGTCCTTCCAGAAACCCCTGCTTTATTGGGATGTCAACGTCTCCGGATCCCGTACCCTCCTCGCCGCCATGGAGGCCCATGCCTGCTGCACCCTCGTGTTCAGCAGCAGCGCCACGGTCTACGGCTTCCCTAAAGACGTCCCCATTCCTGAATCAGCGCCGATTCAACCAATCAACCCTTACGGATTTTCCAAAGCCGCTGTTGAACAAATGCTCGCTGATCTCAACGCCAGTGCTCCCAACACCTGGCGGATCGCTTGCCTTCGCTACTTCAACCCCGTAGGCGCCCACCCCAGCGGCCAGATCGGGGAAGACCCCCTCGGCTTCCCCAACAACCTCTTCCCCTTCGTATCCCAGGTCGCCGTCGGACGTCGCGATCAGCTCCAGGTGTTTGGCAGCGACTGGCCGACCCATGACGGCACCGGGGTGCGCGACTACATCCATGTAATGGATCTTGCCGACGGCCACAAAGCAGCCCTCGACAGCCTACTGAAGGAGGGGCCACAGCACCTCATTTGCAACCTCGGCAGCGGCGCTGGAAAAAGTGTCCTCGACGTGGTCAACGCCTACGCCGCCGCCAGCGGCCAAAACATCCCCTATGCCCTTGTCGATCGACGGCCTGGCGACGCCGCGATCACCATCGCTGACCCCACACGCGCTGCCAACACCCTCTCCTGGCGTACAAAGCGCACGCTGAGTGACATCTGCCGTGATGGCTGGACCTGGCAGCAGGCCAACCCTATGGGCTACAGGGAATCCGCATGACATCAGCCAGGGCACTGGTGCTTGCCGGCGGGGGGCACAGCCACGCACTTCTGCTCAAACGCTGGGCCATGCGGCCCCAGCACCGGCCTGATCGACGCATCGTGCTCGTCAATCGCCTTGGGTCATCGCTCTACTCCGGAATGGTGCCGGCCATGATCGCCGGCCTTGAACAACAGAAAAACGTTGAGATCGACCTGCGTCACCTCTGCGATCGAGCCGGAGTGGCTTTCGTGGAGGCAGAGATCTGCGGGGTTGATCTGCGACGGCAGTTGCTGCAGTTGAGCGACCGCCCTGACCTGCCTTACGCCCTGCTGAGCTTGGACGTAGGAGCGGTCAGCCGCGGCAGCGACGCTGAAGGAGTGGCAATCAAACCACTAGAGCCGGCCCTGGCCTTTCTGGCAGAGCAAGAGCCCAGCAGCGAAACTCCCTTTCGCGTGGTGGGGGCAGGGTCTGCCGGCCTCGAAGTGGTGCTTGCCCTGCGTCGCCGCTGGCCCCAACGCCCACTGCAACTGCAGAGCCACCCTCAGCGACTGGGAGCTCTGGAGCGCCAGATGCTTGCCACAGCACGGGTGGAACTCGTGGAAGCCTACGGAGACAGCAACAGCTGCACCAGCCTGCGCTGCACCGGCAGTCGGGCGCCCAGTTGGATCGAAACAAGTGGGATGCCGGTGGACCCCGATGGCCGGGTGCGCACCAATCGATTCCTGCAGGTGGAAGGACACGACAACGTGTTTGCAGCTGGCGACTGCGCCGTGATCTCCAACGCGCCGCGGCCTGCATCAGGAGTGTGGGCCGTTCGCGCTGCCCAACCACTGGCCCAAAACCTCGAAGCCCGTTGCCGCAAACGTGCCCTACGCCCCTGGCATCCACAGCGTCTGGCCCTGCAGCTCATCGGAGACCAGCATGGACGGGCTTGGGCCCGTTGGGGTGCTTGGCAGTTCGGTCCATCAGCACTGCTCTGGCGGTGGAAGCGACGGATCGACCAACGCTTTATCGAAGCATTTCGGGACGCCGGAGCCATGGCCCCGAACACCCCGATGGCCTGCCGTGGCTGCGCCGCCAAGCTCCCCGCCCAGCCTCTCGAAGCAGCGCTCCAACAGGTTGGAATCAGTGGATCTCCGGAGGATGCTGCTCAGATTCCCGGAGAACCGCCGTTGCTACAGAGCGTGGATGGATTCCCAGCTTTGCTGAGCGATCCCTGGATGAACGGTCGCTTGACTGCCTTGCACGCCAGCTCCGACCTGTGGGCCTGCGGGGCCACTGTGGACAGCGCCCAAGCCATCGTGACGCTCCCAGCTCTGGAGAGTGGGGATCAGCAGGAGCTGTTGGCCCAGACCTTGGCCGGGGTGCGCTCGGTCCTGCAGGAGCAGGGGGCAGCTCTGATCGGTGGCCACACGCTAGAGGCCCGCAGCGATCCGCCCAAACCGGCGGAACTGGGGCTCCAACTAACACTTTGTGTCAACGGACGCAGCCATGGAACATCCTGGCGGAAAGGGGGAATTCAACAGGGGGATGCGCTGCTTTTGAGCCGCCCCCTGGGCACCGGCGTGCTGTTTGCCGCTGCCATGGCGGGAGCGGTGCCGCCAGCCGCAATCGACAGCGTCCTTGCGGTGATGACCTGCAGCCAACACCGGCTGCTGGACCAGCTTCGGCCGCACTGGGACGAGATCCATGCCTGCACGGACATCACAGGCTTCGGACTGTTGGGCCATCTAGGGGAAATGCTTCAGAGCAGCGCACCCCTGCAGGTCAAGCTATTTGCCGACTCCATACCTGCCTATCCCCAGGCTCTCGAGCTGCTGGAAAGTGGCTTGGCCAGCAGCCTCGCCCCTGCCAATCGACGCAGCTGGCACTGGCTGGACTCCACGGTGCAGCTCAACCAAACCCCATCCCAGGGCCTACTGGAACTGCTCGTAGATCCGCAGACCTGTGGTCCACTCCTTTTGGCCTGCCCAGAAAGCACAGCCGCATCTCTTCTCAGCGAAGGACCCTGGCAGCAGATTGGCATTGCAGCAGGCGGGCATAGCTGAGATCACTGGAGCGGTCCCGACAGGCGTACCCCTCGCGTTCAACCTGTTCCTGCATCGGCTGCATCTTGCGGATCAATTTCGGCAACGGCCCGCTGCTGGCCAGCCACAGCTCCTGCGGCAAGGGTGGCATGGCCAAACGTCGCTCCAACGCTTGGCGATTCCCCCAAGGGACAGGGTCTTCGGGAATCCGACCCATGACCTCTTCCTCAGAATTAGCAGACGTGAACACGGGCTATAACGCTCCACGAGGCCACTGTTGCGCTGGCTGATCAGACGGAACTAATCCTGTTCACGCACACCCCCCAGAGCAGGATCCAGTTCGGGAAAACCCGCCCCCCACCAACTGGCCAACAACAGGCCCCGCACCGCAACGGCACAGCAGCGGCCAAAGCGATTGAGGTTCAGAGGACCGAACTGAACCGCCAGAACAAGAACCACCGCTAACACCAGCACCAAAAGGAGAAGAATCAATCCCAACTTGGGCAACGGCAAAAGCCCAAGTCCCTGGGCCAGGGTCTCCTCCAACAGGGCGTAATCCAAGGGGCCGAACGAGCTGGCTGCCCTGGAGCTGATCAAATAGTCAGCGGCATAAATGATCCCGGCCAGGCAATGCCGCCATCAGAGCCGCCAAAGCAAAACGAGTGCGGCCCTGCAAACCAAAGCGGGGATAAATAACCTCTTGTTGTTCATCACGACTTGTCCTGAGCCTTACGGCGGAGCCTGTTCAACTCCTGTCCCAACGCAGGGCCAGGACACCAGCCGGAGTCCAGGAGCTGACGGGCGGTCTTCGGCGATTTGATCTTCCGCCAGCGCCCCCACCAGCGCAACAGGGGTTTCCATTGAACAGGCATCAGGCAGATCAGCAGAGCCACGCTTTCAGCCTTCGCACCACGCGCCTCCAGGGCCTCTGACCAGACCGACGGGAGCGCCGACACCCTTGGGCCATCCGCCAGAAGCCATTGATTCAAATCCACCATTTGGCTTAACCACTGCTGCTGCTGACCAGGAAGCTGAAGTCGCTGCGCAACGCGCAACGGATGCCTGGCACCGGACACCAAAGCCAGCAGGAGGGGAAGCTCCAGCCGCTGAGCCCAGTGCAAACGGCGCATCAATAGCGGATCGTCCTGGAGGCTCGGATCAATCAGCGACAAAGCCCGCCATTGCTGCAGACAAGCAATGGCCTGTGCCCAAGGTTCATGCTGGAACAAGCGGTCAAGCTCCATCCTCAGACGGGTCGAGAGCGCCGGTGGGGCCGCTGCTGCGGGAGTGCTGGTGGACCAAGCCCAGGGCCAAGCCTGAATGGTTTGGGTGATTTGATCCTCCGTTTTTTCATCCAACATGAACCCCAGTCGAGCGGCGTAGCGCGCTGCCCTGATCACGCGCGTGGGGTCATCCCGAATGCTGTGATCGTGCAGCAGTGTCAATTGCTTTTCAGTCAACCCGCGTTGCCCTGAAAAGGAATCAACCAACTGCTCAGCCATGAGATCAATGGCCATGGCATTGATGGTGAAATCCCGCCGGAGAAGATCCTGCTCCAACGTGCCGGGTTCCACTTTGGGATTCTGAGCAGGAACCGGGTAAATCTCCCGCCGGGCTGACGCCAAATCGACAAGGATTCCATCAAAGCGGAGTGCGACTGTCCCGTAATCCCCGTAATGCTGAACATCCGTGATCCTTTGCGAACCACAGCGCTGCAACAACACTTCCGTGAGGGCCAGGGCATTTCCCTCGACAACCCAATCCAGATCTGGAACACCAGCCCATGGAACACCATGCAGCTGATGCAGCAGCAGATCTCTGACCATGCCACCCACGAGAGCCAACCGTGTCACCCCTACATCTTGAGCCGCACAACGGAGCTCAAACACTAATGATGGCGGCACACCTGGGAGATCCAATGCGTGGCGCTTCGGTAGGCACATCAATCATCACGCATGTGAATCGGATTGCCCCCTGAGATCAACCGCCTCAACCAACAGGCTCGATTGGGGCAAGGCGCGGATCCAGGATCTTGGGGCCCATACCTGCGAACTTGACCGCGATTGAAACCTTCTCACCGCTTCCGAAGGTATGGGTGATCTCTCCAACACCAAAGCTGGCATGCATCACCTGATCACCCACCTGCCAGCTCCGACCGGGAGCTGGTCCTGCCTGACGTCGCCGCACTGCATTCGCAGGGGCCGATGACGGTTTATCCCGATCTATACGGGTGAGCCTCTCGAGGCGGCGCTCGCGCCGTAGCGCCGCTCCACCGCTCTGGGGAATGTCCCCCTGCACCAGGGCCTCCGGCAACTCCGAAAGAAACACGGAAGGAACCGCAGCCTCGCGCATCCCACCCCAGAGACGTCGCTCACTGGCGTGGGAGAGGAACAAACGCTCTTTCGCCCGGGTTATGCCCACGTAACAGAGACGTCGCTCCTCCTCCAGAGATGCCGGGTCATCGAGGGAGCGATAACTAGGGAAAAGACCCTGCTCCAGACCCACCAGGCAGACCACAGGGAACTCGAGTCCCTTGCTGCTGTGCAGCGTCATCAAGGTGACGCGGTCTGCGGCGGTGTCCTTACTGTCGGCATCACTGGCCAGTGCTGCACTGGCCAGGAATCCCTCAAGATCACCCTCCTCGTTCTCCTCCTGGTATTGAAGAGCGGCGTTCACTAATTCCTGCAGGTTGCGACGTCGTTCCTCGGCCTCATCGGTGCCATCAGCGATCAACTCGCTGACATAACCGCTTTTCTCCATTACCTGCTGAATCAGTTCCGAGGGAGACACCTCACGGCTGCGCGACTGGAGATCGTTAACCAGATCACAGAACTGCAGCAGCCCCTTGGCGGAACGACCGCCCAGGGAACGCACCGCTTCAGGGTCACTCGCCACATCCCACAGCGGAATGCCCAGTTGATTGGCCGCATCGGTGAGCCGCTGGATCGTGGTCTTGCCGATGCCGCGCTTAGGCACATTGATCACCCGCAGCAGACTGACGGTGTCCGCCGGGTTGATCAGCAGCCGCAGATAGGCCAGAAGATCTTTGATCTCACGCCGGTCGTAGAAGCGCAGTCCTCCCACAACTATGTAAGGGATGCCCCAACGCACCAGCGATTCCTCGATCGCACGGGACTGTGCATTGGTGCGATAGAGCACGGCCATGTCACCCCAGCTGAGCTCGGGATTGGCCGCTTCCATCGTGCGCAACCGGTGCACCACTGCCTCCGCCTCAGCAATTTCGTCATCACAGCGAGTGAGAGAGATCAATTCCCCCTCACCACGCGTGGGGCGCAACACTTTGTCGATCCGTTCGCTGTTATTGGAAATCAGCGCATTGGCCGCCTCCAGGATCGTGGCGGTGGAGCGGTAATTCTCCTCCAGCTTCACCATCGTGCGAGTGGCCTCATCCGGAGCCTGGTCACCGAAATCGTCCTGAAAACCCATCAGGATCGTGAAATCTGCAGCCCGGAAGCTGTAAATGCTCTGGTCGGCGTCACCCACCACAAACACCGAACGCCCGGCCCAGTCGTCGTAATCCTGCGGTTCCTTGCCATCAGTCACCAGCAGCTTGATCAGGTCGTACTGGGTGCGGTTGGTGTCCTGATACTCATCCACCAGAACGTGACGGAAACGACGGTGCCAGTAGCTACGGACCTGCTCGTTTTGCTGCAAGAGCTGCACCGGGAGGAGCAGCAAATCGTCAAAGTCGAGGGCATTGTTTGCCGCCAGTGCCATGCGGTAACGCCGGTAGACATCGGCGGTGAGCTTGCCCCGCTGCCCTTCGGCGTTGGCCTCGAGCTGGTCGGGCAGCCAACCCTGGTTTTTGGCGTTGCTGATCGCCCAACGGGTCTTCTTGGGGTCAAAGCGCTTGGGATCCAGCTGCAGTTCCTGGGTGACGATCTCCTTGACCAGGCTCTTGGCATCAGCTTCGTCGTAGATCGAAAACTGCTTGGTCCAGGTGAGTCCTTCGGAGTCCAGAAATTTGTCGATGTCGTAGCGGAGCATCCGCGCAAACAACGCATGGAAGGTGCCGATCCAGAGTTCTTTGGTTATTTCGCGGTAGATGCGCGAACGCAACTGACGCTGCTCCACCGGCGGCAGGGTGCTCCATGGTTGGCCGTACTGACTCTGCGCCAGCTTCTGGGCCAAGAGCAGCTCAAGCCGCTCCTTCATCTCCCGAGCAGCCTTGTTGGTGAAGGTGACGGCCAGAATCTGCGCCGGATCTGCACCGTGCTCCCCAATCAGGTGGGCAATGCGATGGGTGAGGGCACGGGTCTTGCCGCTACCGGCGCCGGCAATCACCAACAGAGGACCTTCGTGGTGATCCACCGCCCTGCGCTGGGCGTCATTTAGGCCAGCTAAAAAACTCATGATTTTATCTTAAAGGAAGCACTCGATAGAACATGAGCTGAGGGCCAAAACCATCAGCGCAACACACTTTCAATAATCAAGGCAATGAAGCAAATAAAAGCGTAAAAACAGCATCCATTTCTCATTTAAGGGCATCATCAAAATGCAACAACCAAGAAGCATTGTCACGAAGACCCCAAAGCCTAAAATTGACTATCCACTCAAGTCCTGCATCAGACTGGAATCGATTATCATTCAAAGGAGAGACTTCGGAAAGATGAGCCAAGCAAATCAAACATTGATCGCCGACCTTTCCCTGGTTCTCTGCACATACGGAAGAGTAAATGAAGTCAACGACTTTCTGGAATCAGTTGATGCACAAAGCATAAAGCCTGCCGAGATAATAATTGTAGACCAAAACGAAAAAGAAATTTTAAAAGACTTAATTAATGAATGGCAAGCGAAGCTTTCCATCAAGCACAGAAGAGTTAATTTCAAGGGTGCTTCAAAATCAAGAAATTATGGGGCCAGCGAGGCTAAATCCTCACTAATTGCCTTTCCAGATGATGACTGCCTGTACCCCTCTATCTTGATAGAAGAATTAATAAAGTTATTCCAGAGCCACCCTGAAGTTGACGTCATATTAGCATCAAAAATTGAGCCATCAGAAATTCACAACGGCCTAAAAAAAGGAAAAATACACTATTCACTAGTGAACTCTATATTAGACCTTTTCAAGGCCAAGGCTGAGACCTCAAACATATTCACTAGAAAATCTATACTTAAAACACTTTCATATGTGTTTGATGAAAATATTGGACCAGGCGCTAATACGCCATGGGCGTCCAATGAAGAAACAGATTTTTTGATTAGGCTCCTCAAGCAAGAAGCCAGAATTATCAAATTAAAAGATTTGGCAATTGCTCATCACTCACTGCAGGGCTCACCAATTAAAAGCCTGAAATATGGAATGGGAAGATTTGAAGTTATTTTAAAAAATCAATTGGGAACAAAAATATATTTAATCAATCTTCTTCAGCCTATCGCTAGATACTTTAAAAGCCCGAAGCCCTATAACCTGTTACTTTGCATATCGACTATGCTCGGCAGATCAGGAATTATAAATTTAACGTACAGACTGCCTAATCATTTGCGTTGGATAATTCAGAGTTAACACTATTATTAAGTCGATACTTCGTTCCCGCCATACAACCAAAAATCATCCAGAAAAAAGGAAAATCACCCAAGTGACCGTTATGCATGGAATAGACTAAAGCTTGCACTCCTAAAAGCCATAACGGAAAAACAGAAGCGTCAGATTTAGCTCTTTTATGAAAATTAACTAACGGAAAAAGTGTACAATATATCAAAGGAAGGGTCATGACTATGCCGCCAACAGCTAGAGATTCAAGCAAGTAATTGTGAGGGTAGTAAATTCCCTTTTCAATTTCAAGACTCCCAAGCAACTCTTGTAAGCCAAATCCAGTACCCAGCAATGGATTGATTGTAAATTGCTCAGCCGAAACTCTCCAAAATTCCAATCGAGTCAGAATACTTTCAGGAGCTCTTGACGTGAACAGCTTCTCTAAGAGAAGAGGCGAATGAGTTGCCACAAATATGACACCAAAAAACACAGGAACCAACAATACAAAGTTTTTTCTTTGAAATGATTCTAAAATTTGAAGGCTTTGGCGAAAAAAGAAAATAGACGCAACCGTTATCAAAAAAGTTGAAATAAGTACGCCCCTAGTCGCACTATATACGACTATAAATAATCCAACTGCCATCCCAGCCCATTCGATAAATAGAGGTGGAGGAAGATTATCGCAAGAAGATTTAGGTAATAAAATATTTCCAAGGCAAAGTAAAAATAAAGCGCAGCCTGCATTTGCACATGTAATAGCGTTCAAGTGCTCTAAGTAAAAGGCTCCTTGAATGGTCCCAGGATTAACTAGAAAGCAGACAATTGAGAACCCAAGTAAGAATACACCATGCTTTGCTTGGCCAAACAATATAGACAAAAGTCGATTCTTTGCCGCAAATAAAAAGGAGCAAATAGCAATTGGCAGAGAGCTACCTAAGCTCCAAGCAAAAAGTTCCCAGGCAGGCAAGGCAAGTGCAACTCCAGAAACATATTGATCAAAGAAAAGCCTAAATGAATAGATAATCCAAAAAGTTACGAGACAAACAATCCACGGGCTCCGAAGATAATAAGCCTTCCGGCGTCGAAAATGAGAGAGAATATATCCATAGCTCAATACCATAATCAAAAATCTCAATATAAGCATTACAGCTCTATTTTCAACATTCAAGATATTGGCAATCGAAGACAAAAATACCTGGCCAAACAAAATCGCAGCCAAATACAAAGGCGGCAAATACTTGGAAAGAATGGAAATAGCATTAGCCATATTTTTTCTCGACAATTTCATATAACAAGAAAGATGGGAAAGACTATGCATTAAAAGATTGCAATTCGATCATATTGCGGAAGGTAGGAGATAGTTCACGCAATTGATCAAAGTTACCGCTTGCGATGATCTTGCCATCAGAGAATTCATATATACGATCACATTTAATTATTGTAGATAATCTATGAGCGATGACTAATGTAGTACATCGTCGACCTATTATTTCAAGAGATTGAATAACTTCAGACTCTGTTTGATTATCCAATGCGCTTGTGGCTTCATCCAAAACCAATACTTTGGCCTGTCTGTAAAAGGATCTCGCTAAAGCTAATCTTTGACGCTGACCTCCAGAGAGCCCAATACCATTATCACCAATAGGTGAATATATTCCATATGGCATTTCAGACACAATTTCGTCTAATTGAGCAGCTCTAAGCGCTTCCCAGACTTTATCTTCATCAATTTGTTGTACCATCTCTCCAAACGCGACGTTAGCCACTACTGAAGCTGACAACAACTGAATCGATTGAGGAACTTTCGCACAGCATTTATACCATGCTGGAATTTCATTATCTAAAAGAGGGATTCCATCTAAAGACAAAGTGCCTTTCTGAGGACGCAACAAAGAAAGCAAAATATTGGCCGCAGTAGTTTTTCCGCTACCAGAAGGACCTACAAACGCAATTCTAGAGCCTACAGGGATGTCAATATTGATCCCATTCAGTACAGGTTTTGATGACCCAGGGTACGTGTAATGAACGTCTACAAGACGAATTGATCGCAGGGGGAAGATACTTTCAGCACAGACAGTATCTTTTCGAATATCGAATTGTCTAAATGTATTTGTTTTATCGACGAGAGATATGATATTATTTATTTCTGGAAGTCCACCCCTCAGTATTGAAACAGAAGCGAAAAGATCTTGAAGGGGTTTTGCCAGTCTTAAAGCACCAACAGCTAATACTGACAAAAATGGAAGTACTTCAATAATTCGCTCTTGCTGTCCTGAAAGGACTTGTGGCAACACACCCACCAAAAATATAGCAGAAATACCCAAAGGTTCAATAAACAACCTTGGAATTTCCGGAAATACAATCGCATTAACAACTGACTTTTTATAAGTTTGTGTCGCATCTATGTATTGACTAATAAAATATTGCTCATTCAAGCCAAGCTTAAGATCAGCAATCGAACCAAGAGATTCAAAAAAGCTTTTTGTATATCTTTCCCTGGCGATAATTTTAAGCTTTGACGCAACACGCAGCGTAGGGGTTATTAAATATGATAATGCAACATACATCAAAAGCATCGATACTATTAAAACGAAAGACGCACCTCCACCTACATACAATATTCCAGTTACTAACATGACAATGCTAATTAAACAGCTTGCTGCTCTCAATGAGGGAGTAAGTATATCTCTAAGTAGCGCCTCTAGATTAGAAAGTAAATCAGAAGCTAGAGATGTGACATTCCCAGAAAGATGACTTTCGTATGGCTGCGCTAAAATCTGATTATAGATACGTCCAGATAAATCAAGCCATAACTCACCAGCGAGATTTTCTTGCATTAAACGCAGCGTTAGACGGACAACTGACTGAAGCCAATTGACTATTATAAAGATTGCTATTAACCACAAAGACTGTTCATATATACTAGCTCCGAAAACTTTAATGCCAGGAAGAATATTTGCAAGATCACTCCCAACAAGGCTGCCGGTTAGCCTTCCAATCACTGCAACTGCAGCAAAATCAAGAAATCCAGATAATATCGAGACCGGCAGCAAAAACCAAAGTCTAAACAAGACATTTGAATCAATGTAATTAATAAGTTGCCTCAATCCGACTACTGTCTTGCTTGCAAAAAGATTTTGCACATTAAGCAGCTAATAAAGTCCAACTTAAATGCCTAAGCTCAAATTTCGGACTAGTGGAGACAGCCACTCAATTGATTGACCACTAGCTCAGCTATATTCACCTCTAGAGGCCTGATAAAAACCACCTCTAGATAATCTATTAAGTTAGTTCGAAACCAATTCAACCTGAAATACACGCGTGGCCTTAAATATCGTAAAAATTTTTCCGAGGTAAGCATAAATAGTAGGTATTAACAGAAAAACCCGATTCGAAAGAGCTTAAGCAATATTCTGTCGAAATATACTTGAAAAGACGAGCAAGAATTATCTAAAGCAAGAATCAAAAAACTTACCTATACATATAAAAACTTGCTAAACAATTTACTGGTAATAATGCGATACCGAGAATGCCTTCTAATCAAATCAGATTGGTTGAGATTGGGGAGAAATTGCTCAAGATTTTTGATAACATATTTCCACCGTTTTACGTGTAATTCTTCGGTGAAGTCTTGCAATGCAAAACCTAATTTCTGCACGGATGGCTTCCATTCAGTTGGGTTAAGGAGCGCAGCAGAAATTCTATCGACATCATTAGATATTGAAGCGCAACCAATTTGATGTCCGATTTCCCCAGGTGTAAGAATGTCTGAAAGTGCGTGATTTAAACTACTGAAAACTATACAGCCACATGCCATTGCCTCTAAAGGAGGAAGGCCGAACCCCTCGCTTACTCCAGCTGAAGACCAATGATCTCTAGAATCGTACAAAAACACCTTAGAACTATTGAATAAATTAACTATGTCTTCCACCCAATCGCTTTGAATTTCAACACGAAAACCCTTGGCGCGCAAAGCCGGTACTAATTCAAATAACAGGTAATTACTACTCTTTCTTTTTTGAACAAGAATATCTATAGGCCTCTCTTCAAAATCTCCCTCAAGATCTCCTCTCTCCATCCATTGAGATTCCAGTGCATTAGATACAAGAAATAAGGGATTTCTCGGTGCATGATGGCCCCAATAACCCATTGTATTTCGACTTACCGCAACAATCGGGACATTGGGAGGAAGTTTAAAACCATATCCCGAACTATGAGCGTGGTAAATAAGATTTTTTCCGCGGAGGAGTTTAAGCAACCTTGGAACATCAAAACCCCAACTAATTATCCAAAGAGAGTTAGCATCTTTGGACTCTTCTTTCAGCAGATCTTTAAGAAAGGGGCATTGGGCAGTCCGCTCTCTGTAGGTAACAAGAGTTGTAGGCCGCAGTTCTGCGAGCAAACGAACTGTCTGCTTCGCCACACTTAAGCCGCCACAACGAAAACGTGAACCAAGACCAGGTACCAAAACCCGAATCGCCTTAAACGGCGTTTCGGGTTCATGAATCAATGCCATTAAGCAGTAACTGCTTCCGTGCTGCCAGCACGCTGACGGCGAGTGAGGAAACCAAACAACACCTTGCCGATGGCGGCCACCAAGTTGCCTTCCAGCTCCTTGAACATGTTCATGTTGAGGTGGAAGGCGTGGTTGGCCTCCTCCACGATGCGATCTGCCATGGCCTGATCGATCGGCAGCGTGTCCATGGCGGAGCGATAGGTCGCCTTGAACGCCTTTTCATCGGCAATGTCGTCGAAGACGTAAAAACGCAGGCCAGCATCCCCCTCCATATTCATCGCCTTCTGGGCGATGTTCTTGAGGATCTGACCACCGGAGAGATCCCCTAGGTAACGGGTGTAGTGATGACCGACCAACAGCTCAGGAGACTCCTGGGCCACAGAGTGAATACGCTCCACGTAGGCCGCGGCCGAGGGGGAGGGTTTGATTTCTTCCTTCCAGCTCTCACCGAAGTAGTAGGTAAGGTCTTGCTCCAAAGCCTCACGACGGTTCAGCTGGGCCATGGCCACAGGCCCAACAACTGGATGATCCGTCAGCTTGCTGATCTCGTCCTCCATGGCGGAGTAAACGAAATAGAGATCAGCCACCAGCTTGCGATAGCTGGATTTGTCGACGACACCCTTCAGGAAGCAGCTCACGAAGCCGGTGTTTTCGGCCATGGTGTGGGATTTTTTCGTGCCTTCACGAATCTGGGCAGCCAGTGCAACGGACATGAATGCTTGTGATTGGACCGATAGAAGGACCCTATAAGCAGTCCACGTAAGCGTGGCCACGAGCGTTGCGAAGGGTTACGCCGCTGGTTCAGATGACGCATGTCGGTCGAACAGTTCGAACAGCTCGCGACAGATCTGCCTAAGCTGCTTCACCTGCTGCTGCTGGGGCAGGTGTGGACCTTCCGGCAACCATTCACCGACCGTGGCGAGGCGCCAACGTTCACCGTCGTAGGTCATGCCCCGCATCAACACCCCCAGCAGGCGCAGCTGGTCATCTCCCCGATCCGCGCTGATCCGCAATTGCATCAGCAAACTGCGGCATTCCAACCGCGGACTCCAGCCAGGGAAGTGAAAGGAAAGGTCGAGCGATTCGGTTTCGCTCCACTGTCTGGTCTGCGGGTCGTCCCGCCAGGGGCTGAGGTTGGCCTGCGCAGCCGGAAACTGACGGCGCACGAGCGCGATGGTGGAAGCCAGTGCTCGCATCCGGTCCACGCTGTATACCGACTCGCCCGCGTTCACTGCAACCTCCTGATTCCGCACAGTGTGCAGGGCGAAGCAAGAGGTCGCCGTTACGGTTGCCCGAGGTTTACGAAACCATGACGCAACCTCTGCACCTCGGCCTGCTGGGCGCCATGCAGGTGGAGATCGGCGCCGACCTCAGCCACCTCAAGAATCTGAGCTGCAGCGAGCACGGCGACCTAAGGATCCACACAGGTTCGTGGAGCGACACCGTACGCCTCAGCCTGGCCTGGAGTGGCTGGGGCAAGGTGAGCGCTGCACGGGCCGCCACACGCCTGCTCGCCAGTGATCCCAGCATCGATCTGCTGGTGTTCACTGGCGTTGCCGGCGCTGCGGACCCGGCCCTGCAGCAATGGGATGTGGTGTTGGCCGATGCCGTGGTGCAGCACGACATGGATGCCCGACCCTTATTCCCAAGGTTCACGCTGCCAGCGCTGAACCAAGACCGACTCCAACCGAAGCCGGCCTGGTTCGACTGGGCCAAGACCGCTCTGATAGAGGCCCACAGCGCAGGCGACCTGGACGGGTTCGCACGGCCCAGCAGCGGTCTGATCGCCACGGGGGATCGCTTCATCGGCGATCCGGAAGTGCTGAAAGCGCTGCGGGATGCCCTGCCTAACCTACGGGCCGTTGAGATGGAAGGCGCCGCCGTTGCACAGGTAGCCGAGCAGGAAGGCGTCCCCTGGCTGGTGCTGCGGGTGATTTCCGATGGTGCTGATGAGGCAGCCGCCCAGAGCTTCGAAGACTTCGTCAAGCGCTACGAACAGCAGGCCTGGCGGCTGATTGAGGGGCTGCTGCAGCGCTGCAACGACGCGCCCCAACGTTGCAAATAATGCCTGTGCTGAACCGCGTGCTGCGCTACGGCGTGGTGGGAGGCACGGCCACAGCTGTACACGTCGGCGTGCTGCTGATGCTGGGCCAGTGGATGAGCTTGAGCCTGGCCAACCCCATCGCCTTCCTGGCCGCCTCAGTGGCGGGGTATCTCGGTCATGCCCTACTCACCTTCCGCGAAGAGACGGGGGGTCGCCAGTTCGCCCGTCGCTGGCTTCTGCTGCAATACATCGTCAACATCAGCATTTGCGCCCTGCTGCCGCTGCTCAAAGCCCCGACCCTGGTGCTGGTGTTCACACCCACGCTGCTAAATGCCCTGATCTGGAGCCGAGCAGCTCAGTTCAGTGCCAAGGCCCGTCAGCAACAGAACGTCCACCCCCCACTGCTCCACGCCGACGACCTCGGCTTAGCAGAAGGCGTTGATGCGGCGATCATCGATCTCGCCCAAAGCGGAAGGCTTCAAGGCGCCAGCCTTCTGGCGAATGGTCCCAGTGCGGCCGATGCCATGGAGGCCTGGCGCAACCTTGCCGAGCCACCGCCACTCACCCTGCACCTCTGCTTGACCGAAGGGCATCGTTTGGCCAAATGCCCGGATCTGCCGAGCGGATTCGGCACCTTGCTGCTGGCCTCACTCCTCCCCTGGCAGCGCCGACGCATCGCCCCCCAGCTGCGTAGGGTTCTGCAGCAGCAGATCAGCCGCTACCGCCAACTCACAGGCCTGAGTCACATCCGCCTCGATGGCCACCAGCACATCCACCTTGTACCCCTGGTGCTGGATGCCGTGCTGGATCTGGCCCCTTCCGAATCGATCACCTGGATGCGCACGACGCGGGAACCCCTGCCGGAAGGTCTGTCGCTCAGGCTTTGGTGGCGCAGCCTGCAGACAGGCGGCCTGATCAAGTGGCTGGTTCTGCAGCTGCTGAGCGGACTGGCGATCCCCCGTCTGCGCCGGGCTGGCCTTGAAACCAACCTGCGCTTCGCCGGGGTGTTGTTCAGTGGGTCGATGTTCGGAACAGCGTTTCGCCGGAGCTGGGAAACGGCCTACAGCTCCAACACGATCCATCCAGATACCCGGCCCGTCGTGCTGATCCACCCAGCCCTGATCGATGCCTCAGCAGGCATAGATCAGGAGATATTTCAGCAGTCTGTGGCCTTTTTCAACTCAACCAACCGTCAAAAGGAGTGGACGTCAGCGCAACAGCTCTGAAGCCTGATGCACGGCTCTGACGAAATAATGCGGGCGCCGTTTCACATCGATATAGATCCGGCCGATGTACTCGCCCAACACGCCGATACCGGTTAGTTGGATACCACCGAGGAACAGAACCGCCACGATCAGTGAGGCGTAGCCCGGCAGGTCCACTCCAAAAACCAGAGTGCGCAGCACGATCAGCGCGGCATAGACAAAGCTCAAGAACGAAATCAGCACACCGATCACGCCCCAGACCTTCAAGGGCTTTACGGTGAACGAAAAGATTCCATCCAAGGCATAGCGCCAGAGCTTGAGGAAGCTCCAGGAGGTGGTGCCACCAACGCGGGCCACACGGCTGTAGGGGATCTCCTCACTGCGGTAGCCGGTCCAGGGCATCAACCCTTTGGAGAAGCGCGTGGCCTCACGCAACTGGGTCACCGCCTCCACCACTGGAGCACTCAAGAGTCGAAAATCGCTGGCCCCCTCCTGAAGCTGGATCGAATCCACCAGGCGGTTGAACACCCGATAGAACCAGGAGGCCGTGGCCACCTTCACTAGCCCTTCGGCATCGCGGTCATCCCGCACAGCGGTGACCACCTCAGCGCCGTTGCGCCAGGCCTGCACCATCGCCGGAATCCGCTCCGGCGGGTGTTGCAGATCGGAATCGATCAGCACCGCAGCGGCACAGCGGCCGTTGGAGTAGTCCAGCCCCGCCAGCATCGCGGCCTCCTTACCGAAGTTGCGGGTGAGCTCCAACAGGGTGACGGACTGGTCGGCATGGCTCCGTTGCCAGTTGCGAATCACCCCAAGGGTTGAATCTGAGGAACCGTCATCAACCAAAACGAGGCGATCCACCTCCTCAAGCGCCAGCACCCGATCGATAAATCGCGTAATTACCTCGGCTTCGTTGAAGCAGGCCGCCACCACCCACACCTGCTCGCTAGCCATTGATGCGCGGTCTGCACTGTTTGAAACCGTAGAGCTCCCGGCTCAGTCATAGGCTCGGCCTGCTGACGCCCGACCAACCGCCATGGCCCAGTTCGAGAAGCTCACCGCCCCCAGCCAGGGCACACCCATCCGCTTCGAGAACGGACATCCCATAGTGGCCAACAACCCGATCATCCCCTTCATCCGAGGTGATGGCACTGGCGTAGACATCTGGCCCGCAACGCAGAAGGTGCTGGATGCAGCTGTGGCTAAGGCCTACGGCAGCAGCAAGAGCATCGAATGGTTCAAGGTGTACGCCGGCGATGAGGCCTGCGACCTCTACGGCACCTACCAATACCTGCCTGAGGACACCCTCGAAGCGATCCGCGCCTACGGCGTGGCCATCAAAGGCCCCCTCACCACTCCGGTGGGTGGGGGCATCCGTTCGCTGAACGTGGCCTTGCGTCAGATCTTTGATCTGTATTCCTGCGTGCGTCCCTGCCGTTACTACGAGGGCACCCCAAGCCCCCACAAGCGTCCCCAGGATCTGGACGTAATCGTCTACCGGGAGAACACCGAAGACATCTATATGGGGGTGGAATGGGAAGCCGATGACGCCGTCGGCCAGGAGCTGCGCAAGCATCTAAACGAGGTGGTCATCCCCGCCAACGGCAAGCTGGGCAAGCGCCAGATCCCCGAAGGATCCGGCATCGGCATCAAACCCGTGAGCAAATACGGCAGCCAGCGTCACATCCGCAAGGCGATCCAGCACGCCTTGCGCCTTCAGGGCGACAAGCGTCACGTAACCCTGGTGCATAAGGGCAACATCATGAAGTTCACGGAAGGGGCCTTCCGTGACTGGGGCTACGAGCTGGCCACCACCGAATTCCGCGACGTGTGCATCACCGAACGGGAAAGCTGGATCCTCGGCAACCTCGAGAAGGATCCCAATCTGAGCGTACAGGCCAACGCCCGGATGATTGAGCCGGGTTACGACAGCCTCACTCCTGAGAAAAAGGCCGACATCGATGCCGAGGTGCAAGCGGTGATCGATGCCATTTGCAGCAGCCACGGCGGCGGCAAGTGGAAGGAGATGGTGCTGGTAGACGACCGCATCGCCGACAGCATCTTTCAGCAGATCCAGACCCGCCCCCAGGAGTATTCGATCCTCGCTACTCTCAATCTCAACGGCGACTACATCTCCGACGCCGCAGCTGCGATGGTGGGCGGTCTGGGAATGGCCCCCGGCGCCAACATCGGCGAGAACGCCGCCATCTTCGAAGCCACCCACGGCACTGCCCCGAAACACGCCGGTCTCGATCGGATCAACCCTGGCTCGGTGATTCTCAGCGGCGTGATGATGCTGGAGTTCCTGGGTTGGCAAGAGGCCGCCGACCTGGTGACCAAGGGCCTCAGTGCCGCCATTGCGGACAAGCAGGTCACCTACGACCTGGCCCGACTAATGGAACCCCAGGTGGATCCGGTGAGCTGCAGCGGTTTTGCCGAGGCGATCATCCAGCGCTTCTAATCACCAGAGCTGCCATTCACGCCAGACTAAGGCGATGGCCTCTCCCACCCAGCTTCCTGGTCTACCGCCTGGCGCTGCAGATCCCTGCGTGCACTGCGGCTTCTGCCTGCCAACCTGTGCCAGCTATCGCGTTCTGGCCAGTGAGATGGACTCCCCCCGCGGCCGCATCCATGCACTGCGGGCGATCGAAGCCGGTGAACTGGAGCTGGATGCCACGGTGGCAAGCCACTTCGACACTTGCCTGGGCTGTTACGCCTGTGTTTCCGCCTGTCCTTCGGGAGTCCGCTACGACCAGCTGATCGAGGCAACCCGGCCCAAGCTAAATCAGACCAACCAGCGCAGCAGTTGGCAGATCAGCTTCCGCAACCTGCTGCTGCAGGTGCTGCCCTACCCCAATCGCCTGCGGGCCCTGCTGCAACCCTTACGGGCTTATGCCGGCACACCGCTGCAAATCCTGGCCCGCCGCTCGGGTCTCACCCGTCTATTCGGGCCGGAAATCGAAGCGATGGAGCAACTACTTCCCCCCCTGGTGCCGGAAAGCTTCAGCGACCAACTGCCCCAGATCAATCCCGCCAGCGGGGAACGCCGCGGCCGCGTAGCGCTGTTGCTGGGATGCGTGCAGCGCTGCTTCGACCCCAGCGTGAGCAACGCAACGGTGAAGGTATTGCAGGCCAATGGTTTTGAGGTGGTGATTCCACAGGACCAGGGATGCTGCGGGGCGGTGAGCCATCACCAGGGTGAGCTGCAGCTCACCCGCCAACTGGCGAGGGATTTGGTCCGCAGCATGAACAAGATCCAGGGACATCTGGATGCCGTGCTGGTGGCGGCCTCCGGCTGTGGCCACACGATGAAAGCCTATGGGGAGCTGCTGAACGGCAAAGCTGCGTTCAGGGCCCCGGTGCTGGATGTGCAGGAATTCCTGGCTGACCGCGGCCTCGTCGATGCGTTCCGCGCCCAACTACAACCTCTCCCCGGCGTGGTGGCCATGCATGACGCTTGCCACATGATTCACGGCCAGGGAATCCAGGCCCAGCCCCGCCAGCTGCTGCGCGCCATCCCCGACATTCAGCTGCGGGAAGCGACCGAAGCGGGGGTCTGCTGCGGAAGCGCCGGCATTTACAACCTGGTGCAACCGGAGGAAGCCGCCGAACTGGGCCGGATCAAGGCCGACGATCTCAGCGGCACCGGCGCTGAATGGGTGGCCAGCGCCAACATTGGTTGCACCCTGCAGCTGCGGCGCCATCTGGGCGATCGGGCCCATGTGCAGCACCCAATGGAACTGTTGGCCGCCTCAGCCGGCCTGCATCCGCTGCCAGGCTTCCCGCAGCGTGCCAGCAACGCCGAGATTGCCGGGGAAGGTGAGAATCGACAATCCAGTGCAGGGTCCCGCTGACGGACGCACCAGAGACAGTCCTGACAGCAGCTGGCCTTCCAGCTGCACCGACTCGAGGGCCAGGCCCCGGGCCAGCAGTGTCTGGGTGGTAATGCCGCCTTTGCTTATCAAATAACCCAGATCAGGAACGAGAGATGCCGCGAGTCGCCCCATCAGCTCCGCCAGAGCGCAGGACAAGCGCCGACCCTCCTGCTCTGAAGCACAGCGCAGCTCACCACGGCTGGTGAATAACACCGGCGTGAGGCCTGCCTCAAGCAGCGCTCGCAACTGCTGCAGCCAGACCCGCTCCAGATCGGCCAGCAGCAGATCAGGTGTCGGCCCCTCCAGCACCCGGGCGATGCGCGGCACCGGCAGCTCAACCCCTTGGCATCCTGGTTCCGCCAGCAGCAGCTCCAGCTGTTGGTCCGCCAAGGGCACGTGGGAGCCCACCATCACCAGTCCAGGCAGAGGCGTTCCATCGCCAGCCGAGCGCCGCAACCCCGCCAAGCCCTCGGGATCAAGCGGCGGCGGTCCCGGATCCGCCAGGGCCTTCACCATGCTGGCGGCAGAGCGGAACAGAAACCGTTTCTCCCTCTGCAGGGCCTGCACCGCTGCGGCCAGTGCGGTGAGTTGCTCCTGCCGCTCGGCATCCACAACCACCGCTGCATTGCCCTGGAGACCACGCAGGCGATCGATCAACAGCGGCAGCCCCGCATCACAGGCGGCATCCAGGTCGCGGCCACTTATCCGCTGCACTGACGCCGCGGCAATGGCGCCATCGCTTTTCTCCTCCAGCCAGCGGGGCAGATCACTGCTGCTGAACCCAAACAGCCGGTCCTGGGCAAACGGCGTGGTGTGCACCGGTTCCCCGTGGAGGAGATGCACCCCGTTCACGGTGGTGCGTCCCCCTTCCAAGAACGCCGGAACGTGGAAGGTGGCATCAAAGGGACCAAAGGACGCCTGCAAGACCTCAGGTTCCAGCACCCCATGACCGCGCAGGGTCGAATCCCCACGACTCACCAGCAACACCTGATCACGCTCCAACCCCTCCCGATGCAGCGCCTGATCCAAAGCCGCCGCAATATCGCGGTTGCGTTCCGCTGCATCCGTTGGCGGCAGCGCCCGAGTGTCGGCCAGCAGAAACAACAAGGGCGACGCATGGCGCAGCCCCCGGCGCAGGGTGTCGACATCCCAACGCAGCAGCAGCGGACAGCTGTGCACCGTCTGCGAGCCGGTGGGATCGTCGTCAATGACCACAACCTTCATGGCACCATCGTGCCGTGATCCATTCCCCCTCCAACCAAAGCGCTCTGATCGACCTGGTGCGCCAGTGGCATCAGAACGGCACACCCTGGAGCCCCAGTGGTATGGGCACACGCATGGACTGGGGCCCACCGCTGGATCCCCGCCATGAAGTGCTCTCCTGCCGTCAGCTCAACCGGGTGATCGACCATGCCGTGGACGATCTGACCATCACGGTGGAAGCCGGCCTGCCATTGCAGAACCTGCAGGATCTGCTTGCGGAACAGGGGCAATGGCTGCCGATTGACTGGCCCCGGGCCGGCGCGCCCGGGAGCATCGGTGGCCTGGTGGCTCGGGGCCTGGCCGGGGGCCTACGTCAACGCCACCTTGGGGTGCGCGATCAAATCATCGGCATCGGCCTGTTGCGGGCGGATGGCACCGAAGCCCACGCCGGTGGCCGTGTGGTGAAGAACGTGGCGGGCTACGACCTGATGCGGCTGCTCTGCGGCAGCTGGGGGAGCCTGGCGCTGATCACCGAACTCACCCTTCGGCTGCAACCGCTGCGTCCCGCCCGGAGCAGCCTGCTCGTGGACGGCGACCTGAAAGCCCAGGAGGCCTTCCGCAGCGAACTGCTGCGCTCCAGCCAGACGCCGGAACGCTGTGACTGGATCAACACCGGCGATGGTGCCTGGCGGCTGCGGCTGGTGGTGAGCAGCGTGTCGGAGCAGGCGGTGGAGGACCAGCTGAAGCAGCTCGAGACGATGGCGGCGGAACAGCAGCTCAACACCGAACGCCAGGCCTGCGCCAATGCCCTGACCACAACCTTCGATGCCAGCCCCTCAAAGCAGCTGGTACGGCTGGTGCTGCCGCCGGCCCAGTTGCAGCGGTTGTTGCGGAATGAGGCGATGAGGGCCCTCAAGTTGTGGTGCTGGGAGCTGGCCGCAGGAGCCGGCTGCGGTGATGGCTGGTGCGATGCGGCAACACCGGATCACCAACTCGAGGCGCTGCGCCGCGACGTGATAGGCCTTGGCGGCGAAATGACGCTGTTGAAACGCACGGCCACTTCAACTGTGCCGGCCTGGCTTGACCGTCCCTCCCGGCCGCTGATCGAAGCGGTGAAACGCCAGTTCGATCCCAAGCTGCAGCTCAGCCGCGGCCGGCTGCCGGGGGTGAATCAGGAGATGCTATAGCAACAACGAAGGATCTGCTGGGCACCTGGCTCCAGCACCAGTTTTCGATCACCACTCACCAGGGCCTGCCTAGGCCCCGTCCAGGGTTCCAGACAAACCATCGGCCGCGGAGGCTCGGTCCAAACCACGCTGAGATCCAGCGGTGCCTGATGCTGCAGTTCCAACGTCAGGCCGGTGGCATCGTCGATCAGGCTGACTGGGCCCGTTGGGCGGCAGAGGAAATCCACCCCCTCCGGCAGCCGATTGAGCTGATCCAGCGTGGACGCATCCGCCATCTCCAGATGGTTGAGGCAGCGCTCCGCCAAGCCGGTGAGCCGGGTCTGGGCCAGATCGCTGACGTTGAAGTAGGGATGCAGGCCAAAGCTGAAGGGCATGGCGGCATCACCGGAGTTATGCACGATGGTGGAAATCTCCAACGCAGATGCAACTGGGCGCAGCTCCATCTCCAGCAGGAAGGAGAATGGATAGGCCGCCAGGGTGGACTCGGTGCTGGACAGGCTGAGGCGCACGCCGCTCTGATCCTCCAGCAACTGAAGCTGCCAGGGGAGATCCCGCGCGAAGCCGTGTTGCTTGAGGGGGTAGTCGACACCATCCACCGGGAGCACATCGCCGGGCAGGTTGCCGCAGATCGGGAACAGCACCGGAATACCGCCGCGAATGCTTTTGGTGGGATCGGCGTAGCGCTCCTGATCGAAATACAGGATCTCCCGCCCTCCGCAACACCAACCACTGACCAAACCGCCCCGCTCGGGGATGATCCGCAACCGATCACCGCTGCTGGGATGCACGAAATCCCAGTGGGCATAGGGGGCCGAAAGCTGGGCGAGGGTCATGGGCATCCGCCGATGCGGGGTGGCTACTTCACTCCCTTAGCCAGCAGATCCGCATTTGTCGGTCCCACAGCCGACTTGAGACCCTCCAGCCATTGCAGCAAAGCCATGTTTACCTGATGCGGAACCTCATCGTGGGGGCAGTGCCCGGCCTCAAGAACCACCTCGGTGGTGGCCTTCGGGGCATGGCGCTGGAAGGTGGAACGACGACCGGGGGCATTGATCCAGGGATCACGGATGCCCCAGAGCAGCAACAGCGGCGCGGTCAGTTCCGCGAAGAGCTCGTCAAGGGGCTGACCGCGAGGGATGTCAAAGACGGTGCGGAACACCCCGAAAGCGCCGGGATCGAGGGAGGGGCGCCGGATCGACTCCACCAACCAGTCATCGACGTTGGTTTTGTCGACATAGACCTGATTGAGGGTGCGGCGGATCGTGGCGGGCCGTCGCAGGTTCTCGAACAGCAAGCGCTGCAGTACTGGGCTCTTCAGCAGGGCCGTGCCGATGCTCTGGCGGGCGATGGCGCCCCAGCCTTGCGGCGGTTTCTGCTCATCACTGAAGGGACCGGCGGCATTGAGCAACACAACCCCCGCACAGTCCGATCCCAATGCGGCCCCGGCAGCAAGGGCCGCGAATCCACCGAGGGAATTGCCGGCGATCACCGTCGGACGGCCGATCCGCTCGCGCACATAACCCACCAATTGATCGCGCCACAGGGCACCGCCATAGTTCAGCCCTGCTGGCTTGGCACTTCTGCCGAAGCCCAGCAGGTCAATCGCATGCACTGAATAGGTCTGGGCCAACACGGGAATGTTGTGGCGCCAGTGATCGGTAGATGCCCCGAACCCATGCACCAACAGAAGGGCTGGACGATCGGCAGTGTCTTGCTCGGGATGCTGCTGCACCGTGTGCACGGCGTGGCCTAGGTGGCTCCAGGTGACGCGATCCACAGCCTGCTGCGAGGGACGCGATGCTAAGCATCACTGAGGCAGCCTGGATGGTGAGCTACGAGGTCATGGGCGGACCGCTGGCGGACGCATCCGTCTGGCGCGGAGCTTTGGTCTGGGCCATCGCCTTTTACGGGCCGCTGAGCGCCCCCCTCAGCAAGCTGGAATCAAGCCTGGAGGACAGTGACCTCCCGGAATCGGTGCGGCAACCGACCTTGGTGATCAGCAGCCTTCTGCTGGCCCTGGCTACCGGCGTCGTCACCCAACTCGCATTCAGCTGGGCCTTGGGTCCCGGCTGGGCCTCAAGCCTTGGCGTTGTGGCCGTGGGCTGGAGTGTTTTGCTCATCTTCGCCGATACCAGAAAAGACGACTGATTCAGGAGGCACCCGCCAGGGGATCCGCTGCAAATTCGTCGGGCACCTGGTTGCCGTCCTCGGGCGGCTTGTCTTTCAGAACGATGCGCAGCAGCACCGGTGCGAGGAAGGTGGTGCCGATCACCATCAGCAGAATCGCTGCTTCAAGGCCAGGGCTGAGCAAGCCTGAAGCGGTTCCTAGGCCCAGGAAAATCAGGCCGACTTCGCCTCGGGGCATCATGCCAAGACCCACCACCAATTTATTGGTCTTTTCCTTGCTGAAAATGGCCCAGCCTGCAGCAACCTTGCCAATGATCGCCACGACGAACAGGAAGGCCGCAACCACTAGAGCAGAACGGGCACTGGGGTCGGAGGGATTGATCACCGACAGATCCATGCCGGCACCCACAAGAACAAAGAAAACGGTGGCGAACAGGCCAACGATGGGGGTGACCGCCGCCTGAATCTCGTGGCGGTGCTTCGAAGTGCTTGCGATCAAACCAGCAGCAAAGGCCCCGAGAGCAGCCTCAAGACCAATCGCTGAGGCAACAAAACAACTGAGGGCCAGAAGCAGGTAGGAACCAATCAACTTGGCGCCCGGGGCCTTGAGTTGGTCGATCATCCAATCAAAAGCTGGTGCGGCCTTCTGGCTCAACAAAAGGGCCACTACCACGAACAGCACCGCCGCCACCACCAACTGGACGATGGGGCCAATCTCCAGACTTCCGCCAGCTCCC
Organism: Synechococcus sp. MU1642; assembly: GCF_020514115.1. Taxonomy (GTDB): domain Bacteria; phylum Cyanobacteriota; class Cyanobacteriia; order PCC-6307; family Cyanobiaceae; genus Parasynechococcus. The sequence goes on along the minus strand of NZ_VTKZ01000003.1, from coordinate 111,174 downwards.
AAAGACACCACAATGGCCAAGATGACGATCCCGAGAATGTCGTCGAGAACGGCAGCACCGATCACGATCTGCCCCTCGCGGGTGCGCAGATAACCGAGTTCACCGAAAACACTGGCGGTGATGCCGATGCTGGTGGCCGTCATCGAGGCACCCGCAAAGATCGCTGGGATGGCATCAACGTGAAAGATGGCCATGAGGCCAAGGGTGCCGAGGGCAAAGGGCAGCACAACACCCACGACGGCGACGCTGAAGGCCTGGGCCCCCACCGCCATCAATTCCTCCAGCTCGCTCTCGAGACCTGTAAGAAAGAGCAGGGAGTAGAGCCCCAACGTGGCCACTGCCTGCAAAGCTCCGAAGCTCTCGTCATACAGAATCGGAATCTCGTCCACCGGCACATGGGACAAGCCGGAGACAACCTCGGAAAAAGCGCCAGAGAGCTGCACCTGAGTCTCCGGCGGCACCAGGAGATGCAAACCCGAGGCACCGATCAGCACGCCAGCCAGAAGCTCCCCAAGAATGGTGGGCAGCTCGAAACGCACCAGCACCTCGGCGAGGGTGCGGGCCGCCACGAAGATGAGCATGAAGCGAAGGACGCCGATCAGCGTTTCCGCCAATTCGAGGTCATGGCTGCTGATTTCGCTCAGCAGGGTGGGCAGCAGCATCAAGCCGGGCATGTCTCACGCCGAACCTTAATGGTGATTCCACCGCTGAACTGTTCGCTGGACGATCCCAATTAACTGGAGATGCTGTAGAAGCGGCCTTTTTTGCAGGCAGCCCCAGTTGTGATCGCTACGGTCCGAGTAATTCATTGAGTTGGGCTCCGAGCACCCCTGGCCTGACGGTGATTACACGCTCCTTGGCTCGCTGACCCCCCATGACCACGTCCCAACCGTTCGATCTGCGTCTGCCGACCCCCGGCTGTCACAACGACCCCGAACGCGCCGGCCTCGATGCCAAGAGCGTGTTCGACGGCATGACGGAGCACCTGTTCTTCACGCTCGGCAAACTCGCCCCCACTGCCAGTCGCCATGACCTTTACATGGCCCTGAGTTACGCAGTGCGTGACCGGCTGATGATGCGCTATCTGGCTACCACCGAAGCGATGAGGGCCCGCCCGCAGAAATCGGTGGCCTACCTGTCGGCGGAATTCCTGATCGGCCCGCAGCTCCACAGCAACCTGCTGAACTTGGGGATCCAGAAGGAGGCCGAAGAGGCACTGAAGAATTTCGGCATCGAGTCGTTGCAGCAGATCCTGGACGTGGAGGAAGAACCGGGTCTGGGCAACGGCGGGCTCGGTCGCCTGGCGGCTTGCTACATGGAATCGCTAGCGAGCCTGAAAATCCCGGCCACCGGTTACGGCATCCGCTACGAATTCGGCATCTTCGACCAGCTGATCCGCGATGGCTGGCAGGTGGAGATCACCGACAAATGGCTCAAGGGAGGCTGGCCCTGGGAACTGCCCCAACCCGATGAGGCCTGTTTTGTGGGCTTCGGTGGCCGCACCGAGAGCTACATCGACGACAAAGGCAATTACCGCTCCCGCTGGATTCCAGCGGAACACGCCATCGGCATCCCCCACGACGTGCCAGTGCTGGGCTACCGGGTCAACATCTGCGATCGGCTCCGGCTGTGGCGTGCCGATGCCACCGAAAGCTTCGACTTCTATGCGTTCAACATCGGCGACTACTACGGCGCCGTTGAGGAAAAGGTGGGCAGCGAAACCCTTTCCAAGGTGCTGTATCCGAATGACGGAACCGACGAAGGCCGACGTCTGCGCCTAAAGCAGCAACATTTCTTCGTCAGCTGCTCGCTGCAGGACATGCTGCGCAGCCTCGACAACCGTGGGCTTGCCGTCGAGGACTTTCCCAACTACTGGACGGTTCAGCTCAACGACACCCATCCCGCCATCGCCGTGGCGGAGCTGATGCGCCTGCTGATAGACGATCGGCATCTCGAGTGGGACCGGGCCTGGGACATAACGTCCCGCTCCGTGGCCTACACCAATCACACCCTGCTGCCGGAAGCCCTTGAGAAGTGGGACCTCAACCTATTCAGCAGCCTGCTGCCTCGCCATCTTGAGCTGATCTACGAGATCAACCGTCGATTCCTGCAGCAGGTTCGACTGCGCTACCCCGGCAACGATGCCATCCAGCGCAAGCTCTCAATCATTGATGAAGAGGGCAGCAAAGCCGTGCGCATGGCCCACTTGGCCACCATCGGCGCCCACCACGTCAACGGTGTAGCAGCGCTGCACTCCGATCTGGTGAAAACCGACCTGCTGCCGGAATTCGCGGCGCTCTGGCCGGAGAAGTTCACCAACGTCACCAATGGCGTCACCCCTCGCCGCTGGGTCGCCCTGGCCAACCCCGAGATGTCCGCCTTACTGGATGAGCACGTGGGGCTCGATTGGATCTCCAACATGGAGAGCCTGCGCAAGCTGGAAGAACGACAGAACGACCAGGGTTTCCTGGAGCTCTGGGGCAACACCAAGCTGTCGGTGAAGCGCAAGCTGGCCACCTACATCCATCGCAACACAGGTGTGTTGGTGGATCCCGCCAGCCTTTTCGACGTGCAGGTGAAGCGCATTCACGAGTACAAGCGCCAGCACCTCAACGCCCTGCAGGTGATCACCCAGTACCTGCGGATCAAGAACGGCCAGACCGACGGCATGGCACCCCGCACCGTGATCTTCGGCGGCAAGGCCGCTCCCGGCTACTACATGGCGAAGCTGATCATCCGCTTCCTCAACGGCATCGCCGACACCATCAATGCTGATCCTGACATGGATGGCCTACTGCGAGTGGTGTTCCTGCCGGATTACAACGTGAAGCTTGGGGAACAGGTATATCCCGCCTCCGACCTCTCCGAACAGATCTCCACCGCCGGCAAAGAAGCCTCCGGCACCGGAAACATGAAGTTCGCTATGAATGGTGCCCTCACCATCGGCACCCTTGATGGGGCCAATGTGGAGATCCGCGAGCTGGTGGGAAGCGAGAACTTCTTTCTGTTCGGCAAGACCGTAGAAGAGATAACGGGCTTACAGCAGAACGGCTACCGCCCCGGCGATGTGATCGCTGCACTGCCAGAACTGCAGGAAGCCCTAAAGCTGATCGAGATGGGGCACTTCAGTAACGGCGACGGCGAACTGTTCCGACCCCTACTCGACAACCTCACCGGGAACGACCCCTTTTACGTGATGGCCGACTACGCCGACTACCTGCAGGCACAGGAGGCGGTGAGCCGTGCCTGGAGGGACCCAATGCACTGGAATCGAATGTCGCTGCTTAACACAGCCCGCACGGGGTTCTTCTCCTCCGATCGTTCCATCGGCGAGTACTGCAAGAACATCTGGGCCGTGGATCCACTGAACGTAGAGATCACCTGCGACGTGCGCTGAAAACAGCCTCAAAAAAGCCTTGGATTCCTCTCCAGGGCTCAGAATAGATACGTAGTTATTCAGTTCCGGTCGGGTAGGTCCGGAGTCTGGTGCAACAAACGGTTGAGTCGAAGACGGTCCACATTTAGAGGGTCAGGAGCCAACTCACCTGCCAGTTCGCGGAACTTCTTCTCGATTTCCTCGGGGACACGCACATCAAAAACCCGCTCCATCAAGGCCTCAATCGAGAACAGATGAGCATTGATGTTCTCCAGGTCAGCAATCGCCTGCTGGATGGCATCACCTGATTCCTCTGGCACAAGCGCGCTGGCTGCTCCAGGTTTCGAAGCAGCTGCATCGGCGGTCTGACGGGACCCATTGTGCTTTTGCAGATCCTCGAGCACGCGACCGGACAATGTGCGGAAAGACTGGAGTGCCGCCCAGTTCAGCTCCTGTTGCTGACGAAGCGTGGGCGATTCGCGTATCAGCCGATCATGCTCCCGGTAAAACCGTTGGCAATCCGGGCACTGGCAGGGCTCTTCCGGCAATGCAGTCCCTCGCGGTCATTCCCCACTATGCCATCCATTAAGCCGCCTGAGGGCCCAAATCCTCTTCAGCCTGGGGGCCATCCTCACCAGCGGTATCGGGCAAAGGGATCTCAATGGAGGACACCACGCCGATCACATCCCGCAGCCGCATCGAATCAGCGAACCAACCCATAGCCTGTTCGGTGTCGCCGCGACGTTCGGCATCACTGGCTTGATCTTCATGGGCTTCCGCCAAGAGAGCCAGCCAGCAGAGACAACGGGCCTGAACCACCGACAGATCAGGGTCAGTGGGCTGGGACTCCGCTATCCGCTCACTTTCCTGCTGCACCAACAGCCTCAGACGGAGATCGTGAAGCAGGGTCATTGCACCCCAAGCCGATTACAACAACCCTAGCGGTGGTGAACGATCTGCACACCCCACCAGATGTAGCGTTCACTACCTCTTGAGCAATTCCTACGGGGCTGGCGGGACTCGAACCCACGACCTACGGTTTAGGAAACCGTCGCTCTATCCAGCTGAGCTACAGCCCCAGACCTCTGAATTATGCCCGCGAGGCATGATGAGATCTGAAAGCAGGCGAGGTGGTTGCGGCCGATCTCTTTGAGTGTCGGCTGAGGAAAGTCCGGGCTCCCTGATGGCCAGGCTTGCTGGGTAACGCCCAGTGCGGGTGACCGTGAGGAGAGTGCCACAGAAACACACCGCCGATGGCCGGTTCGCTGGCACAGGCAAGGGTGCAAAGGTGCGGTAAGAGCGCACCAGCAGCATCGAGAGGTGCTGGCTCGGTAAACCCCGGCTGGGAGCAAGGCCAAGGAACGACGGCTGGCCATTGGCCCCGTTCCGCTTAAACGCGCCGCTTGAGGCCGTCGGCAACGGCGGTCCCAGATAGATAGCCACCCACCCTCTGCGGAGGCGTGAACAGAACCCGGCTTATGTCCTGCTTTCACCCCTATGAGTGCTGCTAAGGAGTTCATGTGGATACATCCCGCGCCACAGAGATCACCGACCTGATCCAGCGCCTCGGCAGTCAGATCCCGATCGAAACGGAACTGCTGGTCCTAGTGGACCAGGCTCTCACCCACATATCGACCGGCCGGACCCGCAACCTGGAACGGCTTGAGTTTCTGGGGGATGCAGTGCTGCGGCTAGCCGCCACCGAATTTATAGACCGCTACTACTCCGATCTCGCGGTGGGTGCCTGCTCCAACCTGCGGGCACAATTGGTCAGCGACCGCTGGCTGGCGGACGTTGGCGCAACGCTTGCCATCGAAAAACACCTGTTGCTGGGTCGGCACGCCCAAGGGGATCGTTCTGCCCAATCCAGGCTGCGGGCCGATGCCACCGAAGCACTCATAGGTGCCATTTACGCCAGCTTTGGGAACCTTGAGGCCATTCACCGCTGGCTAACCCCCCACTGGCACTCCACAGCCCGAGCGGTGCTGGCCACTCCCCACCAGTTCAACGGCAAAACAGCACTGCAGGAGTGGAGCCAAGGTCAGGCGCTGGGACTGCCTCACTACTTCACAGAAGAATGCAGCCACAAGCACGGTGACCCAGACCGCTTCCTCTGCCAGGTGAGCATCCAAGACCAGGTACTTGGGGAGGGAAAAGGCCGCTCACGCAAGGAGGCCGAACAAAATGCCGCTACAGCTGCTCTTAAAGCTCTTGACAAAGGCTACGAGACGTAAAAATACTATAAACGCCGTCATTTAATTCACATAAATTATGCAATGCACGACATTGAGTATTGCTCTTCCAAAAAACCCTCATGCAAAATAATCGCAGGAGCTTTATCGAATAAGACAAGATATAGATACCTTAAAAATTAATTAGATCGAATTAATTTTGCAATTCTCCAAGCGTCATCGACACTAACACTGTTCGAGCAAGGGATGCATAATATTCTCGAAGCTATTGACTCTGAAGCAGGCATTGTTGAATCATCAGCGCACTGCGGAACTGTATTTAGCGAAGGATAAAAATACCTTCTTGGTATAAAGTGGTCTCCAATCAATGCTGACTGCGCAGCAAGCATGTCATCGGCCGAATTAAAAATCAATGGAAAGTAGGAATAGTTACTTCCTTCTGAAATTTGCTGGAATTTAACTCTCCCAAAAGACTGCAGCTCGTCTCTATAAAGTTCGTTCAATATTCTGCGATGTTGAAATGTTTTTTCTAGGAACTTCAAATTAGCCAAGCCCAAAGCAGCATGTATTTCAGTCATTTTGCCATTTGTCCCAATATCCTCAATTTGTTTATCTGAATTATAACCAAAGAATCTAAGGCGCTCTAATCTTTTGCTTAAAGCATCTGTGCTGGGGATCAAACCCCCTCCCTCGCCTGTATTAAATATTTTAGTCGCGTGAGTACTAGTACAACTGATATCACCATAAGAAAGAACTGATTTACCATTGTAAGTACTTCCAAAGGCATGGGCAGCATCATAGATTACTTTAATTGAATATCTCTTTGCAAAAGCAGCAATTTCTTTGACGGGACAAGGATTACCAAAAGCATGAACAGGCATTACCGCAACTACATCTTCATTAATCTCTTTTTCGAGTGACGAAAGGCTAATATTTAGAGTTTCTTCATCAATATCGCAGAATTTAACTTTACAGCCCTCCCATTGTATTGATGATACTGATGCTATCCATGTAAATGCCGGAACAATGATAGTACCCTTAAGATGTAAAGCACGAATAGCCATTTGAAGAGCCAAAGTACCATTGACAACGGCTATATATCTATCTAATGACAGACGGTTTTTAATTTGATGCTCAAGATCCCTTAAGAGAGGACCGTTATGGGTCAGCACCCCACTCTCCCAAGCGGTAGATAGAATGTTTGCAAAATCTTCGATCGGGGCGAGCGATGGAGATGTTACTTGGAGCATTAGATCGCCGTCGATTTTATTAATTCTAACAGGAGAGACTGTTTAATGTTAGCTGAATAACTTCGCTCACGTATTGTGGAATCTGTAATTGAAAGCCGAAATTGATTTGCTGACTTAATGTAGCAATCGTCACTAAAAAAAATATCTTTTTCTTGTCCAAGCGACTTAATTTTTACTGGTGCATGGAAGCCAGGGGGCGCAGTGAAAAATCTATTAAATGTCATAATGGAATCTTCTGACCAAACTTCTAAGGAGCACTGATATTCATTGCAAAATCCCCAACTACCCAATACAGAAAAGTCTGTATTTTTCTCGGTTATGATACAGGAGCCAAACATATCAACATCGTAATTCTTCCGACTAGACAAGCTCGATAAGACTTTATAGTCATCACCATTCATCAATAACGAAGAGACTTTCGAGATATAAGCACCTGCGTCTAAAAGCGCACCGCCTCCAAGACTTTTTTGATAGCGAATATTACCTTTGTCAGAAAATAGCGGAAATCCAAACTTCACGAAGATGGACCTTATATTAGAAAGGGATCCGACTTCAATCTCTTTTGCAATAAATTCGAACTGATCATGATATTGAAACTGAAAATTTTCCATGATTGAGAGATTATTACTTCGAGCAGTTTTGACAAGCTCTTGTGATTCCGATAAAGTAAGTGTGATAGGTTTTTCTATCAATACATTTTTTCCCTCAGACAACGCCGAACGCGCGAGAGAGTAATGCAATGAATTTGGCAGCGATATGTACAATGAATTAACTTCGTCGCTAGATATTAAATCCGCATAATTTTGATAATATCTAGCGTTATATTTTTCGGCAAGCTCTATTCCTCGCAATTGATTCGATGATGCTACTGCGACGATATTAAAGCCTGCATCAATAAGCGACTTTGCCATTATTTTATTGGCTATTTTAGATGCCCCAATAAGACCTATATTCATAACATTGAAGGCTGCAATAAACTCAAAAGGCTTCTGAGCTGTATATTAACAAAGTTATTGTATCTCAACAAGTCTGAAAGCGTGCCTATTGAAATCCACATATAATATGAACTGGATAGCGCAATATCTTTTCCAGCAACATCTAAAACTATATTTTTATTCTCCTCTCTGTAAAATCGACCGCCTTCTTCTGACTGTAATGTTGAGCATATAATGGAAGTTTTTTCAAGCATTGTTGCATGATACATATCATACAGATATTGCTCTACAGGACTTTTCTTGTTTTGTGAACTTGTTTGAATTGTTGGCGCAATTTCTATAATGTCTTTAGTGCCGCATTCTAATTTAAATTGGACAAGGCAAAGAAGGCTATCAGCAGTTTTTTTAATAAATAAGACGTTTTCACCTACTGAGCATGGAGCAACAAGAGGTTGATCCCAATCTTTCACCTCCCTGCCCATCAGACTAATATTCACTCCAAGAACATCAAAATAAAGAGAGTCGCGATGACTTAGCTTTCCATTGACTAATTCCCACTTATCTGTTTCACTGATTGGTATTTTTGAAACAAAGAGACTGTGCTCGCTTTTTAAAGTACTTAAATGTGATAGCAAAATTTTGCGCTCAGAATCATTTGGTTTATAACAACTAAAATAAAATCTGAGAGCATCGGCATTTCTAGAGTTAGGCATTATTTCACTCAAAGATTCACATCCTTCCATGAAGTCGCAATAGTTGATACACGAGACAATTGTTCGCAAATCCATATTTACGCAGTTGTCCTGAAGGCAGAAGCCTTTAATTTGACTCAATGTAAGCCATACAAAATTCTCCGGAATTTTATCGCTATCAAAATTTTCTACGTAAGTAATTATATTGCGATTACGCTTCGCCAGAAATCTACTGCCTTGCTCTGACTGTAATTGATCTACTAGTATTTTACATGATTCTTGTTGACCAGGGAAGCGAAAATAATTCAGAAATGGTACCGATTTTCCACCATGTGCTGCAAGAAAATTACTACGTGTAGCTTGAATTGTGGGAGACAATTGAATATAATTTATATTGCCAGGCTCTACTTTTAATTGAACAAGGAAGTAAAGAGTATTTCTTATCTTAGTGCACAAAAGGCCTAGAATCCCTATTTCAGGCTGATAAATAATTGGCTGCTGCCATGAAAGATTTAGCTCAGGACATGCAACATCAATTCCAACAATCTGAAAAAACTTACCAGTTTCATGGCTTATATCTTGGCGGCTTACTTCCCAGCGATTCAAATCCTGTATATCTTTGAATTTTATAGAAACCTTCGAGGAGGATGCAGCTCTATCAATCAAATAACTAACTTTTTTAGCTGAATTCAGTGGATCATTGCAAACGAGAGAATTTGCCAAGCAAGTTCCGATTTCAGTCAAATCAGCAAAATGGGTAATCATTTTCACACCTACTTCTTATTTATCATAGCAGGGACATAATTATCAGTCTAGCCTCTGACGCATATTCCAATACCAAAACCCGATTGATCACAAGATCCAAATAAGTCTTTCCCCGGCACAAGAGCAAAATTGGTAGATCTCAGTCTAAGAGCTATTTCACGAGAATACTGCTGTATCCGAGAACAATTAGAGGCGAAGAAAAAAGAAGAGGATAACACCAATGGTGCGGTCAATGCTCCTCAGCCTCTGTTACAATAAGCGGGCTTAGCCAATGAACTTGAGCAGCTTGAGTAACCGTCGAATTTGGCCAGAATTGAACACTTAAAGCAGACTATCGCTACACAGCTACGAAGCAAAAAAGCACAGCACGGCCGAGATATCGAGCAATCCAGTAAAGCCAAAGAGGTAGTGGCGCGTCTTCTTCGCCAAGACCAGATTGAGAACGAAGTCCGCAGCAAAAACCCCAAGCGGAGGTTTTGCGCCTGATCGATTCAAAAAAACATTCATCTGGAGCAGAGGCGAATTGCCAATGTGATCAGACTCCCCCAAGACCGCCAAAACACTCAGCAGAAACACCCGAATATGACGGCGCTGTTACAAAGAAGGCCTTGTCCGTCTCCTTAGGCCGGCTGAAGGTCTTTCAAACGAATAGTCACCAACTTGTCCCAGTTGCCACCCTCAAATAAAACTGCCGCACAGTCGCCGCTGATCCTCTGAACGAAGCCTGTGTAGCCGTTGTAGATGGAGGTGGCATCGGCCACGGTCACGGTGGTGCCGGGAAGGATCGGAGCAGGTGTAGACGCCATGGCTCGTTCGTGGACAGATCTGGCGTCATTATCGGCAGAGTATGCGACAGATGGCATGGTGGAGAGCGAAGACTGGCTAAGCGTCGGGAAGATCGTTGGGGTTCAAGGGCTCCAGGGAGAACTGCGAGTCAACCCCGCCAGTGATTTCCCCGAGCGCTTTACGGAACCGGGGCCACGTTGGCTGCGCAGCCCCAGGGGGGGTGAGCCTACGGAGATCCAGCTGAAGAAAGGCCGGCAACTGCCAGGCAAATCGTTATTTGTGGTGCGCTTCGAGGGAATCGACAACCGAAGCGCCGCCGAAGCACTTGTGGGACAGGAACTGCTGGTGTCAGTAGATGACCGGCCCGAACTCGAGGATGGAGAGTTTCACCTGCTCGATTTGGTCGGTCTGAAAGCACGGCTCACGACCGATGGCCCTGCAATCGGCACAGTAAGCGACCTAATCAGCGGCGGCAATGACCTGCTGGAAGTAACCACAAATGACGGCCGCAAGCTGCTAATCCCTTTCGTGGAGGCGATCGTGCCGGAGGTGAAGCTCGAGGACGGCTGGCTGCTGCTCACCCCACCACCTGGCCTGCTAGAGCTCTAAAAAAATCCTCCACTCCCAGGCCATCGACAGAAGCCCCTGGGGCAAGCGAATCTGGATCACCGCTTTCAGGACGTGATGGCCGCCACACAGCTGATTCCTGTGATCCTCTGCGGAGGAACCGGCACACGGCTGTGGCCGCTCTCACGGGCTAGTTACCCCAAGCAATACTGGCCATTGAGTGGCGACAGCGACGCGACTCTGCTGCAACTGACCCAGCAACGGCTCCATGGTCTGGAGGCCCTGGCGTCTCCTCTACTGATCTGCAACGAAGACCACCGTTTCATTGTGGCCGAGCAGATGCGACAGATCGGGATCGAACCGACCGCGATATTGCTTGAGCCGATGGGCCGCAACACTGCCCCGGCAGTAACGGTGGCCGCACTACAGGCCACTGCCGATGGCGAAGATCCTCTGATGCTTGTGCTAGCGGCGGATCACCTGATCCGCGATGCCGCCCAATTCCGACAAGCCATCAACGCCGGCCGTAGGCCCGCCGAAGAAGGGCGCCTGGTGACCTTTGGAATCGTTCCAACGGCACCGGAAACCGGCTACGGCTACATCGAGGCCAGCGAACCGTTCTCCCTTGATGGACCCTCGCATGTACCGATCAAGCGCTTTGTAGAGAAGCCCGATCAGGCCACAGCAGAACAGTTTTTGGCGACCGGCCGCTTCACTTGGAACAGCGGCATGTTCCTGTTCCGCGCAAGCGCCATGCTGGCTGAATTAGAGCGGCTGGCTCCAGATTTGGTGAGCTGCTGCCGAGCAGCTCTCGAGCAAGACACGGCTGACCTGGAATTCCATCGGCTGGAGCGGGAAGCATTTGCGAAGTGCCCCAACGTGGCCATAGACGTAGCTGTGATGGAAAAAACAAAACTAGGCAGTGTGCTTCCGCTGGATGCAGGCTGGAGCGACGTCGGCAGCTGGAGCGCGCTCTGGGAAACCTCAGAACAACGGGATTCCCAAGGAAATGTGCTGCAGGGCCACGTGATCGCCGAGGGCAGCCGCGACTGCTATCTGCGGAGCGAACACCGTCTAGTGGTTGGGCTGGGGGTTGAAAACCTGGTAGTGGTGGAAACCGACGATGCCGTCTTAATTGCGGATCGCTCCAAAGCCCAAGAGATCAAGACCGTGGTGAAGCAACTGGAGGCCGCGGGCAGTCCAGAGGGCAAGGCGCATCGAAAGATATATCGCCCCTGGGGTCACTACACCGGTGTCGTTGAAGACAACCGCTGGCAGGTGAAGCGAATTTCAGTGAAACCCGGCGCGAGCCTCTCATTGCAAATGCATCACCATCGTGCTGAACACTGGGTTGTGGTGAAGGGCACGGCCCTGGTGGAACGCGATGGCGAAGAGCAACTGTTGGGGGAAAACCAGAGCACCTACATCCCAATGGGATGCAAACACCGTCTATCTAACCCAGGCCGGATCCCGGTGGAACTGATCGAGATCCAGAGCGGCACGTATCTCGGCGAAGACGACATCGTGCGCTTCCAAGACCGTTATGGCCGTAGTGATATGAGAATTAATGTGAGCTGAGGATCACTCCACTGTCACGCTTTTGGCCAGGTTGCGGGGTTGATCCACATCCAGGCCTCGATGGGCGGCGATGTGATAGCTAAGCAATTGCATAGGCACCACGGTGAGCAAGGGGCTGATCCATTCGCTGACCGAGGGCACTGGCAAAAGTTCATCAAACAGATCGGTGTCGGGCCCCTGGGGAGCAATACCGATTAATTGGGCATCGCGGGCCTTGGCCTCCTGCGCATTACTGAGTACCTTCTCAAAAACCAGACCGGGCACGGCGATCGACACCACCGGCACGTGGGAATCCAGCAAGGCAATCGGACCATGCTTCATCTCACCGGCGGGGTAGCCCTCGGCATGTATGTAACTGATCTCCTTGAGTTTCAACGCCCCCTCGAGGGCGATCGGATAGTTGATTCCCCGCCCGAGAAAAATGACATCTTGGGTGTCGGCGAAGCGATGGGCTAGCGACTCGGAACGCTGATCGTGCAAATCCACCAACTGCCGCAACTGCCGGGGCAAGCTGCGCAACTCATCCGCCAGAACCTTGATCTCCGCTGCGGAGCGAGACCCACGACGGGCGGCAAACGCCATCGCTAGGCCATAGAAGGCCAGCAGCTGGCCGAGGAACGTCTTCGTGGCCGCCACGCCAACTTCAATGCCGGCCCCGATATCGAGAATGTGCGAAACCTGACGTGAGAGGGAGCTTTCCGGACGGTTGGTCACTCCCAATTGACGGGGAGCAAACGCTGGATCCCCATTGGCCAAGCGCCGCTCCGCCTCCATGGCCAGAGCAGCCAGGGTGTCTGCCGTTTCACCAGACTGCGTCACACCGATGGTGAGGGTGTGGGGGGCCAGCGGCGGCGGCGCATAGCGAAATTCACTGGCGTAGTGCACCGACGTGGGTATCCCAGCGAACTGCTCCAGCAAATAAGCACCCACCATCGCGGCATGGCGGCTGGTGCCGCAGGCCAGGATCTGAATCTGCTCAATGCCGGCATAGAAGGCTTCATCCATCGGCAGCGCCACCGGCTGCTCGGCTGATATGCCCTGGGGCAGATGGCGCGCCACCCAAAGTTCTGCGGTCTCCGGTTGCTCATGGATTTCCTTGAGCATGAAGTGACGGAACTCCCTCTTGTCCGCCACGTGGTCCACACCGCTGAGCTGGGTGGGCATGCGTTGCTGGCGCGCTCCTGCCGCGTCGTAGAGCTCAACGCCAAGGGGTGAGAGCAAAGCCACCTCGCCGTCTTCCATCGGGAGGATCGTGCGGGTGAAGCCCGCCAGGGCCGGCGTGTCGCTGGCACAGAGGAACTCCCCTTCCCCCAAGCCGATCAACAGCGGTGCAGCCTTGCGGGCCACCACCAAAGCCCCCGGCGCCTGATCCCAGATGACCGCCAGGGCATAGGCCCCCTGCAGCTGGGGCAATACCCGCTGCAAAGCCTCCAGCAACAAGCCACCCCCGGGTGTTCCAGCTTCGGCTTGTAGTTGCTGCAGCTCCGCTGCCAGCAAGTGAGGAATCACCTCGGTGTCGGTCTCCGACTGGAAGACCACCCCGGCAGCTTCCAGCTGCTCCCGCAGGGCACGATGATTTTCAATGATTCCGTTCTGCACCACAGCCACCGCCCCGTCAGTACTGCGGTGCGGGTGGGCATTGCGCACTTCCGGTTTGCCGTGGGTGGCCCAACGGGTATGGCCGATTCCGCATCGGCCGGGTGCCCCCTCTGCTTCAAAAGAGGCGGTGAGGTTGCGCAGCTTGCCTTTGGCCCGCAGGCAGGTCAGCTGCCCCTGGGCTGCCACCGTGGCGATCCCAGCCGAGTCGTAACCGCGGTACTCCAACTGCCGCAGGCCCTCCAGAAGCTGAGGCGCCGCTTCTCGGGAACCCACCAGGGCAACGATTCCGCACATACAAAAAAAGCCCGGCTGAAGCCGGGCCGAGCTTATGAGGTGAAACGGGGCAAATCAGTAGGCCAGACCCATGGAGCGAGTTGTTTCGTCTCCCAGGTAAACGCGGATGCTGAGGAAGTCGGTGGGGCAGGCCGTTTCACAACGCTTGCAACCAACGCAATCTTCGGTGCGGGGGGATGAAGCGATCTGGCCGGCCTTGCAGCCGTCCCAGGGCACCATCTCAAGCACGTCGAGAGGGCAGGCACGCACACATTGGGTGCAGCCGATGCAGGTGTCGTAGATCTTGACGGCGTGGGACATGTGCCCGATGCATACGAAGGCTTGCGGCAAACGTACCCGTCCCTCGGGGGTCCATGGCCAGGCCGTCACCGTTGTTAACGGCGCAGTCGTTGGTGTGGAGACACTGAAGGCGTGCCCGTAGGATGCAGCGTCCCGTTGCCACGGCTATGTCCCAGGAAGCGATTCTCGAAAAGGTGCGCTCGATCGTTGCGGAGCAACTGAGCGTTGACTCCGGCGAAGTGAAGCCCGAATCCAACTTCCAGAACGATCTGGGTGCTGATTCTCTGGACACCGTGGAGCTCGTGATGGCCCTGGAAGAGGCCTTCGACATCGAGATTCCCGACGAAGCCGCTGAAGGCATCACCACCGTTGGGGACGCCGTCAAGTACATCGAAGACAAGCAGGCCTGAGCAACGCAATGGTGGATGGTCTCCATCGCGTCGTCATCACCGGCCTCGGCGCGGTCACACCGATCGGCAACACGGTTCAGGACTACTGGAACGGCCTCACCTCCGGCAAGAACGGAGTTGAAGCCATCACCCTGTTCGATGCATCCGAGCACGCCTGTCGCTTTGCGGCGGAGGTGAAGGATTTCGATCCTTCCGGCTTCATCGAACCGAAGGAAGCCAAGCGCTGGGATCGGTTCTGCAAGTTCGGCGTCGTAGCGGCCAAACAGGCTGTGGCTCATGCCGGCCTTGAGATCAACGATGCGAACGCAAATCGAATCGGCACGATCATCGGCTCCGGTGTCGGCGGTCTGCTGACGATGGAGACCCAAGCCCACGTGCTTGAGGGTCGTGGACCTGGACGGGTGAGCCCGTTCACGGTTCCAATGATGATTCCCAACATGGCCACTGGCCTTGCTGCCATTGCACTGGGCACCAAGGGGCCCAGCTCCGCAGTGGCTACCGCATGCGCTGCCGGCTCCAATGCGATTGGCGATGCCTTCCGGCTGCTGCAGCTGGGAAAGGCTGACGCGATGGTGTGCGGTGGCGCCGAATCGGCGATAACTCCCCTGGGGGTGGCCGGCTTCGCCAGCGCCAAGGCCCTATCGTTCCGCAACGACGATCCTGCGACGGCCAGCCGTCCGTTCGATAAGGAGCGGGATGGCTTTGTGATCGGGGAGGGTGCCGGCGTGCTGGTGCTTGAAACCCTCGAGCACGCCCAGGCCCGTGGCGCCACGATCCTCGGCGAAGTTGTGGGTTACGGCATGACTTGCGATGCCCACCACATCACCTCACCCACACCGGGTGGTGTGGGTGGTGCCGAGGCCATGCGCCTGGCCCTGGCCGATGGCGGCATTGATCCTTCGGAAATTGACTACGTCAACGCCCACGGCACAAGCACCCCGGCAAACGACAAGAACGAAACCTCGGCGATTAAGAGCGCCCTGGGCGACCGAGCGCTACAGATTCCAGTGAGCTCCACCAAATCAATGACCGGTCACCTGCTGGGTGGCTCCGGCGGCATCGAGGCCGTGGCCTGTGTGCTGGCGCTGCAACACGGCGTCGTGCCCCCCACGAGCAACCACACCACCCCGGATCCCGACTGTGATCTGGATGTCGTGCCGAATACGGCGCGGGATCAGACACTCGGGACCGTCTTGTCCAACTCCTTCGGCTTCGGCGGCCACAACGTCTGCCTGGCTTTCAAACGCGCCAGCTGAGCCTCCGCGCTCACGCCGTGCGTCAAAATCGCTCCAACTTTTCCCTCTAACACCATGGTCGCTGCGCCCGCGTCACTCGACACGCTCTGCATCAACAGCATTCGGATGCTGGCTGTCGACGCCATCAACAAGTCCAACAGCGGCCACCCCGGCCTGCCAATGGGCTGCGCACCCATGGGTTACGCGCTTTGGGACAAGTTCCTCAAGCACAACCCCAAGAACCCCAAGTGGTTCAACCGCGACCGCTTCGTGCTCTCGGCTGGCCACGGCTGCATGCTGCTCTATGCGCTGCTGCACCTCACTGGCTACGACTCGGTGACGATCGAAGACGTCAAGCAGTTCCGCCAGTGGGGCTCCAAGACTCCCGGTCACCCCGAAACCTTTGAAACCCCCGGGGTTGAGGTGACCACCGGCCCCCTGGGTGCCGGCATCTCCAACGCTGTGGGTCTGGCCATCGCTGAATCCCATCTAGCCGCCAAGTTCAACAAGGCCGATACCACCGTGGTGGATCACTACACCTACGTGGTGATGGGTGACGGCTGTAACCAAGAAGGCGTCTCCTCAGAGGCAGCCTCCCTTGCCGGCCACCTGAAGCTGGGCAAGCTGATCGCCCTTTACGACGACAACAGCATCACCATCGATGGCCGCACCGATGTGTCCTTCACAGAGGACGTTCTGAAGCGTTACGAGGCCTACGGCTGGCACGTGCAGCACGTGGCCGAGGGCAACACTGATGTGGATGGCATCGCCAAGGCGATCGAAGCCGCTAAGGCCGTCACTGATAAGCCATCGATCATCAAGGTGACCACCATCATCGGCTACGGCTCCCCCAACAAGGCCGACACCGCGGGTGTTCACGGTGCTGCTCTGGGTGAAGAGGAAGCCGCACTAACCCGTCAGCAACTGGGTTGGGACTACGCCCCCTTCGAAATCCCCCAGGACGCCTACGACCAGTTCCGCAAGGCAATCGACCGCGGCGCCAGCCTCGAGGCTGAGTGGAACCAGACCCTGGCTGCTTACCGCACCAAGTACCCCACGGAAGCCGCCGAATTCGAGCGGATGCTGCGCGGTGAGCTGCCCGAGGGTTGGGACAAGGACCTGCCCACCTACACCCCGGAAGATGGTGGCCTGGCCACCCGCAAGCACTCCCAGATCTGCCTGGGTGCATTGGGTCCCAACCTGCCCGAACTCATTGGCGGCTCCGCTGACCTCACCCATTCCAATTACACGGACATCAAGGGCGAGACCGGCTCCTATCAGGCCAGCAGCCCCGAAAAGCGCTATCTGCACTTCGGTGTGCGCGAACACGCCATGGCGGCCATCCTCAACGGCATTGCGTATCACAACAGTGGTTTGATCCCTTACGGCGGCACCTTCCTGGTGTTTGCCGACTACATGCGCGGCTCCATGCGCCTGTCTGCCCTGAGCATGCTGGGTGTGATTTACGTGCTCACCCACGACTCGATCGGCGTCGGCGAAGACGGCCCCACCCACCAGCCGATCGAAACCATCCCATCGCTCCGCGCGATGCCAGGGATGTTGGTGTTCCGCCCTGGCGACGGCAACGAAACCAGTGGTGCATACAAGGTGGCGATCCAAAACCGAAATCGTCCCAGCTCCCTCTGCCTCAGCCGTCAGGGCATGGCCAACCAGGCCAACTCCTCGATCGAAAAGGTGGCACTAGGCGGTTACGTGCTCGAGGACTGCGCAGGCACCCCTGATCTGATCCTGATCGGCACCGGCACAGAGCTTGACCTCTGCGTCCAAGCCGCCAAGCAACTCACCGCCGAAGGCCAGAAAGTGCGCGTGGTATCCATGCCCTGCGTCGAACTGTTCGACGAGCAAACCGACACCTACAAGGAAGAGGTGCTCCCCAACGCCGTGCGCAAGCGCATGGTGGTGGAAGCGGCTGAATCCTTTGGCTGGCACCGTTTCATCGGTCTCGATGGCGACAGCGTCACCATGAACCGCTTCGGTGCTTCAGCTCCCGGCGGCACCTGCCTCAAGGAATTTGGCTTCACGGTAGAGAACGTGGTAGCCAAAGCCAAGGCTCTGCTCGGCTGATCACCAGAACACTTCAACGACAAAGCCTCCTGCTTCGGCAGGGGGTCTTTTTTTATGCCATAAGCCAATGGCCTTACACAAAAAACCCGACGTCCAAGAGGACGCCGGGCCAACAGCTGAATTCAGACAACGCAATCAATCAGCTTTGTCGAGCTTGACCGGAGTGAGCTCTGCAGCGCCAGATTTGGTTTCGAGCACCTTTTCCAGACCTTCGAGATCCTCATCGGTGATCTTGGTCTGCATCGGACAGTGCTTCGGTCCGCACATGGAACAGAACTCAGCCTGCTTGTAGATATCAGCAGGCAAGGTTTCGTCGTGATATTCCTTGGCCCTCTCTGGGTCCAAGGACAGCTCAAACTGCTTGTTCCAGTCGAAGTTGTAGCGGGCCCGGCTGAGCTCGTCGTCACGATCACGGGCGCCGGGACGGTGTCGCGCAATGTCGGCCGCATGTGCAGCGATCTTGTAGGCGATCAGGCCTTCTCGCACATCCTCAGCGTTGGGCAGACCGAGGTGCTCCTTCGGCGTCACATAACAGAGCATCGCCGTGCCATGCCAACCAGCCATGGCCGCGCCGATGGCTGAGGTGATGTGGTCGTAACCAGGGGCAATGTCTGTAACCAGGGGACCGAGCACATAGAAAGGCGCTTCGCTGCACTCCTCCATCTGCTTCTTCACGTTGAACTCGATCTGATCGAGGGGCACATGACCAGGGCCTTCGACCATCACCTGAACATCGTGTTTCCAGGCGCGACGCGTCAGTTCGCCAAGTGTGTGCAGTTCAGCCAGTTGAGCGGCGTCAGACGCATCGTGCTGGCAACCGGGGCGCAGCGAATCACCGAGGGAGAAGGTGCAGTCGTAGCGCTTGAAGATCTCGCAGATGTCGTCAAACCGCGTGTAGAGGGGGTTCTGACGGTGGTGATAGAGCATCCACTGGGCCAGGATGCCGCCGCCACGGCTAACGATGCCGGTGATGCGGCCTTTCACCTTGGGTAGGTGCTCAATCAGCAGGCCTGCGTGGATGGTCTGGTAATCAACGCCCTGCTGGCAGTGCTTCTCGATGATGTGGAGGAAGTCGTCTTCATCGAGCTTCTCGATCGAGCCGTGGACGCTCTCGAGGGCCTGATAGACCGGCACGGTGCCGATCGGCACTGGAGATGCACCGATGATCGCGGTGCGCACTTCATCGAGGTTGACGCCGCCAGTGGAGAGATCCATCACGGTGTCGGCGCCATACTTCACCGCCAGCTTCAGCTTCTTCACCTCCTCGGCAGCATCAGACGCATTGGGAGAGGCGCCAATATTGGCGTTCACCTTGCACTTGCTGGCAATGCCGATCGCCATCGGCTCCAGATTGGTGTGGTTGATGTTGGCCGGGATGATCATCCGTCCCCGGGCCACTTCTTCCATTACCAGCGACTCGGGCAGGTTCTCCCGCTTCGCCACATGGGCCATTTCTTCAGTCACCACGCCCTGGCGGGCGTAGTGCATCTGAGAGACGTTGGCCTGACCCTTACGGGACTCAACCCAGGAAGCGCGCATGATCTGAGGTGCGACGGACAGCCCAGGGGTCGACGTTTGGCCGTGGATCACGCTCAGACACTTCCCTGCGCCGGCATGACCCGGAATCAGGTTCGGAGGGTGTGATCTCAGTCCAAGTTCATGATGAAACCCGGACACCCCTAGTGATGGTTGAACGCTAGCAAGCGTTGCCCAGCCGCGTTCAGCTGACCTGCAAACCATTGAGCACGGCAGCCACTACGCGGTGATCGCTGTCCTGCTGCAGGGAGTGCAACAGGCCTCTGGCCTGCACCGCGATGGGGTCGCTGCCCCCTTCCCGGACAATCCGACTGAGGATCTCGGCTCCACTGACCCGCACGATGGCGTCAGCATCAACAATGGCCATGGTGGCCAGCTCCAGCAGCCAGGTGAGATCGATCTCCGGCTGTTCTGCCAGGGCCGACAAGATGCTGCAGCGCACCAACCAGGCGGCATCAGCTTCAAAAGCCAAGCGCAGCAAGGGCCAGGCCCGCTCCACCCCATAGCTGGCTAAGGCATTGGCCGCTTCAGCCCGCACATTCGGGTCCTCATCAGCCCTGACCAACGCACTCAGAACATTCCAGCCCTGCTCAGTGCGCTTGTAGCCAAGACCGCTGCAACTCAAGGAGCGCACCAGAAAGGGCTTTTGCTCGGTGCCCAACACCAACAACGGCACCGCCTCAGCATCGGGACAATGGCGCAGCTGAGTGATCGCGGGCATCGCCTTCACGGGATCACCACTGGCAATGGCCTGGCGAACCTCTTCGAGATTAGGACTTTGCGGATGGGTCTCGCTCATGGGTTGCCGCCGGGGATGCGCGCCCGCTGAAGATCGGCCAACAGCCTGGCGCGGCGGCGCTGCCGACCGAGGGCGCTGCTAATGATGAGACCCGAACCCACAAGCACCGCAGGGAGCACCTGCACCCGGTCCTTACCCTGACGCTGGTTTGTGGCCAGCAACGCGAGCAGGACCAGCAACGGAGCCCCAAGAGAAACCCAAATCAGCGCACGACGTTGGTTCATGCCGAGGTGTTCTCCTTGATCCACGCCAGCACGGTGGCTGTGAGCACCGCAATGCCAACACCGAGGGCGTCTTCCTCCAGCGCGAAAGCTCCGTTATGCAGCGGCGCACACCCTTCGGGCCCAGCCACCCCCAGCCGCACCATCATTCCCGGCACATCCCGAAGCAGCTCAGCAAAGTCTTCGGCCCCCAGGGAGGGTTGTTCTACGGGGAGCACCTTGTCGCGGCCCAGACAATCCACTGCACAACGTTCGAGCAAGGTCGTGAGCTCCGGGTCGTTGTGCACCGGTGGTGCAATGCAGCGGTAATTGACCACAGCCGAACCACCGCCGCTGGCACAGATTCCCTGCACCGTCTCATCGATCCAGTCCGGCAGCAGGGCGTGCTGCTGCAGATCCAGACAGCGCACCGTGCCCAGCAAACGCACCTGATCGGCAATCACGTTGAAGGCACGACCACCCTCCACCTTGCCGAAACTGATCACCACCGGATGCAATGCATCCAAGCGGCGGGCGATGGTCTGCTGAAGCTCTGTGATCACCCGAGCAGCCAGCCAAACAGCATCCACCGACTGATGGGGACGGGCACCATGGCCGCCCTCTCCCTGCACCAGGATTTCCAGCTCGCCGGCCGCCGCCGTGAGACAGCCCCGCCGGATCCCCACGGTGCCCACCGGAAGATTCGGGACCACATGCACGCCATACAAAGCATTGAGGCCCTCCACCGCCCCCGCATCCCGCATCCACACCGCCCCCTGGGCCAGCTCTTCGGCGGGTTGAAACAGCAAGCGCACCCGAGCCGACAAACTCGGCTCCTGGGCCAGCAAACGCGCCACCCCCAGGCCCGTGCAGGTGTGCAAATCATGGCCGCAGGCATGCATCAAGCCCTGGCGGGTGGAGGCATAGGGCAGACCGGTGCGCTCCTCCACCGGCAAGGCATCCATGTCCACCCGTAAGCCCACCGTGGGGCCGTGGTCAGGACCCAATTCGGCCAGCACCCCCGTGCGGCCAACACCCTCGCGCACACGCCAACCCAACTGACGCAATTCACCGGCCACCAGCGCAGCCGTCTGGTGTTCTTCACCGCTGAGTTCAGGGTGGGCATGCAGATGCCGGCGCAGCTCCAGCAGCTCAGGCAGCTCACGGCTGAGTCGATCGGAAAGGGCCGCCACCTGGGTCATCTCAAGACGCCTCCAAGGCCAGGAACGCCATCAGGTCCGCCGTCGGCTGCGGTGGCCAGCGGCGCACCTGCTGCAGCCAGTCGGCCTGGCGGTAACGCTGATCCAGCCCGGCCGCCGCGGCCCAGTGGCTTTCGGCTTCACCACTGGATCCTTCACGCCAGAGCAGGCCGCTAAGGGCCGCCCGAGCGTCGGCGAACAAGGGATAGCGACGAATCAGTTTGCGCAATTCCGCCTCCGCCCAATCGAGGTCTCCCCCTTGCCAGGCCGCCAGGGCCTCGCTTGAGCGAGCCATGGCGAAGCCGGGGCGAGCGAAGGCCGCTTGGCCATAAAGCTCTCGCGCCCCAGGCCAGTCCCCTTGCGAGCCGCGCACATTGGCCAGGTTGTAGAGGGCTGAGGCATCCTGCGGATCACGCTCCAAGATCCACAGATAGTCCTCCGCGGCAGCAGACCAGTCCTGAAGCGCTTCCTCTGCCGTGCCCCGGTTCAGATGCGGGTCGCTTTCCTCAGGCGCCAGATCAATCGAAGCGCTCTGATCTTTGATGGCCCCAGACACATCCCCCAGGGCCAGACGCACATTGCCGCGGTTGCTCAGCGCTGCTGCGTCCTCTGGGGCCTGCTCCAGAAAGCGGTCCCACAGGGGCAGCGCCTCCACAAAATCCCCCTGACGGCTTGCTGTCAGCGCCTGTTCATAGAGACCCTGCAGGTCGAGGGCCTGCACCGGCAGGGCCAGCACAAGACTCAGCACCAGGACGAGAAACCAGTTCATGCTGTCTCGGCCAGATGACTGCGGGCCGCATCCGTAACCATCCGGCCGCGGGGAGTGCGCATCAGCAACCCCTGCTGCAGCAAAAACGGCTCCACCACAGTCTCCAAAGTGACGGGGTCGTCGCCAAGGGCAGCCGCCAGAGTCTCCAGACCCACTGGGCCGCCACCGTGTTGGTCGATCAGCAGCTGCAGCAAGCGCCGATCGCTGGCATCGAGGCCCCGATGATCAACACGGTGCAGGCTCAAGGCCTCTCCCACCAGTGCCTGATCAATGGCGCCACGGCTACCACCGCGCACGCTGGCCACATCCCGCACCCGGCGCAGCAGGCGGTTGGCAATCCTGGGCGTACCGCGGCAGGAGGCCGCAATGCTGCTGCGGGCCTGCGGTGTGAGGGTGACCCCGATCAGCCCGGCGGTACGCTCCACGATCGCTTCCAGATCATCCTGGCCGTAAAACTCCAACCGCTGGATCAGGCCAAACCTGTCCCGCAACGGGGAGCTCAGCGATCCGGCACGGGTGGTGGCACCTACGAGCGTGAACGGCGGCAAGTCGAGGGAACGGGTTCGTGCTGTGCTGCCCTTGCCCACGGTGAGATCAAGGCGACGGTCTTCCATCGCCGGGTAGAGCAGCTCCTCCGCCACGCGACTCAGGCGATGAATCTCGTCAATGAACAGCAGATCACGTGGCTGCAGGTTGACCAACAAACCAACGATGTCGCGCGGGCGTTCTAAGGCCGGTGCACTGGTGACCTTGCACTGCACCCCCATTTCCCCGGCCAACACCATGGCCATGGTGGTTTTGCCCAAACCCGGCGGGCCATAGAGCAGAACATGATCAAGAGCATCGCCGCGGCCAAGCGCCGCTTGCACCGCAATAACCAGCACCTGCTTGAGTTCGCTCTGACCGATGTAGTCGTCGAGGCGCTGAGGCCTCAACTGATCTTCCGGCCGACTCACCGCCTCTTCAGGAGCCGGCTGGGAGTCCACCAGCGCTTCAGGGCGGCGTGGTGGCTTGCGACCTGAACTGGAAGAGACAATCGCCATGCGGGCAGGGTACCCAGACCTGGATAGGGTCGGAAGACGCAGCCGCAGCCATGGCCAAGGGAGGAGCGAAAAAAGCAGCCGCAGCCGCAGCACGGGCCGCCGCCAATAGGATGCTGGCGGACAACCGACAGGCACGGCACCAGTACGAGATTCTCGAAACCCTGGAAACCGGCATCGAGCTGGTGGGCACCGAGGTGAAGTCGATCCGTAACGGCAAAGCCAACCTGCGCGATGGCTTCTGCCTGATCCGCAATGGAGAGCTTCAGCTGCACAACGTGCACATCTCACCCCACACCCACGCCGGGAGCTACTTCAACCACGACCCACTGCGCACCCGCAAACTGCTGGCCCATCGCCGTGAGATCGACAAACTGCGCGGCCTGGTGGATCAGAAAGGCCTGACGCTGATCCCCCTCAACATTCACCTAAAGGGGTCCTGGATCAAACTCACCATTGGTCTGGGCAAAGGTCGCAAGTTGCACGACAAGCGCGCCGCCGAAAAGGAAAAGCAATCCAAAAAGGATGTGAAAGCGGCGATGGAGCGCTACTGATCGAGCGGGTCCGCTCGACAAGACAGGGTGAACAGACTCGAAGAGACCCCTTGGTTGGTGACCAACACCTGCAGCGGCGAGCCCGCGTCCGGCGCAATCCGAGCAACCCGCAGGGGGCCACTCTCCTCCGCCACCTGCCCATTGACGCCGAACACCATCATCTGCATCAGCGGTGTGCCGTTGATGCCCAGGGCCACGGCATTACCTGCTGGAGCCTCCACCAGGACCAAACGCGCGCCACCGGCCGAGATACGCAACGACGTGTTGGTGGGTTCCAGCGGGCGCGCACTGAGCCGCACGATCTCGACTTCATCAAGGCTCTGAAGCGCCGCTGCAATCCAGAGCTGAAGGAAGGGGTCGGCGGGTTTCCGGCCGCGCATGGTCACCGGCAGCAGATCCTGGGCTCCAGCACTCACAAGATGCTCCACGACCCGCGGATGAACGCCCTGTTTCAACAGCGCCTGACGCGGCTGCTGCCAGTCCCCTGCCCTCAGACGCCCCAACTGGGCCCGAATCGCCGGCGGCAGCAAGGCAATCCGAGCCAGCCATTGCTCGGCCAGCTCGGTCCAGACCCTGCGAAACGGCGCATCCTGCTGCGACTCCGTGCTGAGCTGGCTGGCATCAACAAGCTCAATAAACCAACTGCGATCCACCTGCAGCATCCGCAAGCGGCTGTACAGCTGCTCACGTTGATCAAACTCCTCTGACGGCAATCTGACGGCAGGCTGCTGAACCGCACGATCAGGCGCAGTGTCGACGGGTGAACTGCGGGGAAGCAGGAACCATCCAATCGCGGAACCCACCAGCGCCAAAAGACCCAGAGCGATCACCACGGGCCAGAGACGACCCTCCGCTCCCTGCGCGCGAGCTTGCGCACGGCTTGTTCGCTGCGAATTTGTGGGCTCAGGCACGAGCGCAAATAAATGGAGGGCTGATGGTACCGATGGTTTGCTGCACCCCCTAGGGTCCGCGAAGGATGGATCGGGCTCGTGCTGCTGGACACTCTGCTGGCGGTGCGGCGCCGCAGCGAAGCACTGATCGCACCTCTGGAACCTGAAGACCTGATGCTCCAGGGGATGGCCGATGCCAGCCCACCCAAATGGCATCTGGGCCATACCAACTGGTTCTTCGACACCTTCGTGCTGCACCCCCATGCAGCTGGACATCAGGCCTGCGACCCGCTCTGGAGCTATCAGTTCAACTCCTATTACGACGCCGTCGGAGCGCGTCACCCCCGGCCGCAGCGAGGGCTGCTCAGCCGTCCGGCCATCGGCGCGGTGCTGGCCTGGCGCCAAAGAGTCGATGCCGGTCTGGAGGTACTGCTGCAGGAGCCGCCTAAAGAAGTTGAGGTCTTGGTGCAGCTCGGCCTGCAGCACGAGCAACAGCACCAGGAACTGCTGCTGATGGACCTCTTGGATGGCTTCAACCGCCAGCCCTTGGAACCCGTCTACAACCTTGAAGCTGAGCTGACTGTGACCCTGGAGGAGGAACAGTGGCTGGCCTGCCCCGGCGGGCTGACGGAGATCGGCCACCAGGGCGAGGGGTTCCACTTTGACAACGAGACGCCGCGGCACCGGGTGTGGATGGAGCCGTTTGAGCTGAGCAGCTGTCTGGTAAGCAACGCCGGCTACGCCGGCTTCATCGCCGATGGGGGCTATCAACGGCCCGAACTTTGGATGAGTGAAGGCTGGGCATTGGTGCAACAGCACCGATGGCAGGCGCCGCGCTACTGGCGGGGGTACAACCACGAATTCACCCTGGCGGGCCGCCGCCGCCACGACCCCAAGGCACCGGTGCGCCATCTGAGCTGGTTCGAAGCGGACGCCTATGCCCGCTGGAGCGGTGCCCGGCTCCCCACCGAAGCGGAATGGGAACACGCCCTTGGCCTGCATGGCGCTGCCATGCAGCACGCCCACAGGGTGCTGTGGCAGTGGACCGCCAGTGCCTACAGCCCCTATCCCGGCTTTCGCCCAGTGGAAGGGGCCATCGGCGAATACAACGGCAAATTCATGAGCTCCCAGATGGTGCTACGCGGCAGCAGCTGGCTCACGCCCCCGGGCCACGAGCGCAACAGCTACCGCAATTTTTTCCCGCCAGCGAGCCGCTGGATGGCGGCCGGCATCCGTCTGGCCCGATGAGCATCAGCCTGCTCAACCTCCACCCGCCCCCGGCGGATCTACAGCGCCTGGTTCGGGATGGCTTGCAGCGCAGCCCTCGCCAACTGCCGGCCTGGATGCTCTATGACGCCGAGGGATCACGGCTGTTCGCCGAGATCTGCCGGCAGCCGGAATATACGCTCACCCAACGCGAAATCGCCCTGTTAGAAAACAACGCAGCCACCATCGCCGCCGCCACGGGCCCCGGGATGGTGGTGGAATTCGGCATCGGCAACGCCCGCAAAGTGGATCCGCTGCTCACAGCTCTTGGCAGCAGCGTCTTCGCCGCCTTGGACATCAGCCTCAGCGCCCTGAAGGAGGCCCTCTCCGGCCTCGCGGCCCGGCACCCCAACACCGCCATGGTGGGTATCTGCTGTGACCACACCCGGCTGGAGCAGCTACCGCAGCATCCCGGCCTGGACGGCCAACGACGCATCGGCTTCTTTCCTGGCAGCTCATTGGGCAACTTCACTCCAGAGGAGGCTGTTGACTTTCTGCGCAATGCCCGGCAGCTGCTGGCTGGAGGGCCGCTGCTAATGGGGCTGGATCAACCCCGCGAGCCGGCCCTAATGGAGGCCGCCTACGACGATGCCGCAGGCGTATCCGCCGCCTTCGCCCGCAACCTGCTGCAGCGGCTTAACCGCGAACTCCAGGGCGATGCCGATCCCACGCAATTCCGCTATCGGGCCCACTGGCAGGCAAAGCAACAGCGCATTGAAATGGCACTGGTGAGCACGCAGGACCAGACCGTGCAGCTGGGCGGTGAGGCCTGGTTCTTTCGCCAGGGCGACACCTGGATCACCGAACACAGCGTCAAATACTCCCCGGACGCAGCAGCCGCCCTCGCAGCCCAGGCCGGCTGGCGGATCCAACGACGCTGGACCGATCCACACCAGCAGATCGCTCTGCATCTGCTTTTGCCGGCAAACTGAGCCCAGACATTGCTCCCAGGAGCTCAGGCGGCATGAAATCAGACGAACGGCGTCAGGCCATCAAAGGACAGCGTGAGCAGCTAATCGAAGACCTAGAGGCGGTCTACATGGCGGCCTTCGATCGCCTGGGAGAACTGGAAGGTGAAGTGGGAGAAGTGAAAGCAGCGCAACTCACCCAGATGATCCTCAACTCCAAAACGGCCGCGATCGAACCCCTGGAGAAAGAGATCGAAAAACCGGTGATCACCACCCCAGGCGAGGCATGAGCAGCTGGCTGGAGCAGTTGGAGCGAGAACTGGACGCCCGGCTCTCCGCCTTTCTGCGCAACAATCCCGTCCAGGAGCACCTGTTCAGCGAACAGCACCTGAATGATCGGGCGGCAGCCTTGCAACGGCAACGTCAGCAACTGCAGGGCGAAGCGATGCAGCAACGCCAGCAGCTGCTGAGGCTGGCCGAGGACGTACGGGCCTGGCGCAGCCGGGTGGAGCGTGCCAAGGCAGCCGGCGCAGCCGATCTAGCCGGGCGAGCCGAACAACATCTCACCAGCCTGATGAACCAGGGCCGTGCCCTCTGGGCCGACCTGGAGGATCTGGGACGCCGCTTCAACGAGGTGGAGGGACAGCTGCAGGAGCTTCACCAGCAAAAGCAAACGCCCAGCCCTTCAACACTGGAAAAAGACTGGGCGTTGTTTGAAGCAGAACAGGAGCTTGAACAACTACGCCGCGACGCTGGGCTGAGTTAAGTCAGGCCTTGGGCGCGGGTGGCTCCAGACTGACCCCCTCGGGCGGAGGTGTGGGATCCGGATCAGCGATCAACATGTGCTGAAGCACGATTTCCGGGCGCTCACTGTCGCGCCAGCGGATGCGGTAGGCGGGCATTTTGGTACCACGGCTGGTGGTCTGCTCCACAGGCTCCATCACCCATCCCCGGCGGGAACGGCCCTGGGGATTCCGCTTGACCACGGCATCAGCGTGCTTGAAGCGAAACCCGACGCGTTCTCCACTCATGGGGATAGAACCATGCCACTTCTCCCATTATTCCACTGAGGGTGGTTCTCCCTTGCGGGACTCCGGCCGCAGCAGCGGGAAGGCGATCACGTCCCGAATCGAAGGGCTATCGGTGAGCAGCATCACCAGCCGGTCGATGCCGATCCCCAAACCTCCGGTGGGGGGCATGCCCACCTCCAGGGCCGTGACGAAATCCTCGTCCAACCCCTGGGCCTCTAAGTCACCCGCCGCCTTGCGCGCCTGCTGGGCCTCAAGGCGCTGGCGTTGATCCACGGGATCGGTGAGCTCACTGAAGGCATTGGCGTGCTCGCGGCCAACGATGAACAATTCAAAGCGTTCCACCAAGCCGGGCTTGCTGCGATGGGGGCGAGCCAGGGGCGAAATCTCCACCGGGTAATCGGTGACGAAGGTGGGCTGAATCAAGGTCGTCTCCACCGCTTGCTCAAAGGCCTCATTGAGCAGACGGCCCACCGAGTCGGCCAGCTCAGGGGCGTGCAAGCCTTTAGCGGCCATCGCCGCCGCCGCAGCCTCCCGGCTGCTGAAGCTGTTGAAATCAAGCCCCGTCACGTCCTGCACGAGATCATGCATCGTGGCTCGCCGCCACGGGGGTGCCAGATCGATCTCGGTGCCCTGATAGGTGATGGTGGTTATGCCGCAGACCTCTTGGCACACCGCGCTGACCATCTGCTCGGTGAGCTCCATCATCCCGAGGTAATCGCTGTAGGCCTGATAGATCTCCACCGAGGTGAACTCGGGGTTATGGCGGGTGCTGACCCCTTCATTGCGGAAGATCCGGCCGAGCTCATACACGCGCTCAAAACCACCCACCACCAGGCGCTTCAAGTGCAACTCGGTGGCAATCCGCAGGGTGAGAGGCAGGTCGAGGGCGTTGTGATGGGTCTCAAACGGTCGAGCGTCAGCACCACCAGGTTCGCTCTGAAGCACGGGGGTCTCGATCTCGAGGAAATCGCGCTGATCGAGCCAGCGACGAATGCCACTCACCAGGCGAGCCCGGCGCCGGAACGTTTCCCGGCTGTCGGGAGACACCACCAGATCCAAGTAACGCTGGCGGTAGCGCTTCTCCACGTCGGCCAGACCATGCCACTTGTCAGGAAGAGGCTGCAATGCCTTGGTGAGCATGCGCCAGTCGCTCACCTTCACCGACAGTTCACCGCGATCGGTGCGACGCAAGGTGCCGCTCACCCCCAGCCAGTCGCCGCTGTCCACCAACGCGGTGATCTGTTTGAACCATCCCTCCTGCTGGGCCTCCAGACCCGCCTTCTCCAGAAACAGCTGGATGGAGCCCGTCTCATCAGCCAGGGTGAAAAAGGCCAGCTTTCCCATCACCCGGCGGGTCATCACCCGTCCCGCCACGGAAACACGCACGTCCCGCTCTTCCCCCTTGGGTAGATCGGCGTGGGTCTCCTGCAGTTCAGCCATGCGGTGGCTGAGGTTGAAGGTGAGGGCATAGGGACCCTGCCCCATCTCCTCCAATATCTTCGCCTTTTCCAGACGGGTGTCGCGCAGCTCAGACACAGAAGCAGGTCAGTCGGGCGCCATCCTGCCCGCCCGCGGGTTAATCAACCTGCTGCCGAAGCTTCACCCATACGTTGGGAGGCATAACCAATACCCCGCACTGTCAGGATTAACTCGGGATTGCGGGGGTCAGGCTCCAGTTTTCCGCGCAACCGTGCCACATAAACATCCACTACGCGAAGGTCTGCCGCACGGCGGGGGGGATAGCCCCAAAGCTGCTCAAGAATCTCTGCCCGCGGCACAACGTGACCGGGATCGCGGAACAGCAACTCCAAAAGGCTGAATTCCGTATAAGTGAGGTTGATCCGCTCTGAACCTCGGGTGACTTGGCGTCTGTTGGTATCCACCACCAGATCGCCCAGCCGCAAAACACCTTGCCCCGTGGGCAATTCACGGCTTTCAACGACAGCATTGCCCCGACCCACCCGGCGCAAAATTGTTGAAATACGAGCTTCCAGTTCCTTGGGGCTAAAAGGTTTGGGCAAATAGTCGTCAGCCCCAAGATCCAATCCAGCGACTCGCTCGGAGATCGCTTCAACAGCGGATAGGAAAATAATCGGTACGCAGGATTCTGCCCGCAGGCGCCGACATACCGCAAAGCCATCCAGCTTGGGCAGCATCACATCGAGCACCACAAGATCGGGCGACTCGTTGTGGAACATCTCCAGAGCCTGCTCACCATCTTCTGCGCAGATGACGCGGTAGCCCGACAGCTGCAGGCGCATCACCAGAACGCGTCGGACCGCAGCCTCGTCATCAACGACAAGAATGGTCGCTTTCGGTTGTGAGGGCAGGTTGCCCGTCATCCGAATAAAATCTTTAACGAGGTGCAACCTTACCTGTCAGGACATGGAGATCGACGCAAACACCATGGCGCGCAGGTGGTTTACCGATTGTTTTAAGAATTGCCGGCAACCTCAGGCCAGCGAGAACGGGCATATCTGTTCCATTCCGACGCGGCAGCTGCTAGAGCCTGCTGAGGGCTGACCTGGGCCAACATCGCCCGCTGCAGCTGGGTGTAGATGATTTTCTGCAGACGCTTGATACCCGGCAGCGCCGGCACCAACACCCTGGCCCGGTCCAACGTGCTGGCCGACAACAAACGGGCCTGGCGAATCTGACGCTCCGCGGCTGAACCGGGAACCTCCTGCTCCAACGCCTCACGCACCCGGGCAAGGGCCTCCAGCGACGACGGCAACACCCGAGCCTCGGCTGCAAAGCGCGCCTGTTGATCAGCATTGGTGAGAAAAAGCGCCAGATCCACGGCCTCTTGGGCGCGCTGGCTCTGACGCGGCACCGCCAAGGTCATCAAGGCCACATTGGCGGTGCCATCTGCACCGGTCACCGGGGGATGGGGTTCCGTCACCACGGCCACCCCTGGCGCATTGGTCTGAATGCTGCGCAGGAATTCCGCCCCAGTAGCAGCCAGCGCCAGATCACCGCTTTGGAACAACTCGATCGCCCGGCGTTGCCCCTGGCTCACCACCTCGCGGGGCAACAGCCCCTCCCGGTACAGATCAGTCCAAAAACGGAAGGCCCGAAGCCCCGCAGGGCTGTCGAAGGCAGCCCTGCGTTGGTCATCCAGCAGGGTCACCCCCATCTGCACCAAAGTTTCCAGGAGCTCGGCCGAGTCATCCGGAACGGTGGTGAGGAAGAGGCCGTAGCAGCCCGTGCGCTCGCGGATGCGGCGGGCGAAAGCGGGAACCTGGTCCCAGCCGGTGGGCGGTGCCGCAATCCCGGCTTGATCCAACAGGGCCCGGTTCACCAGACTCAGTCGAACTGTGAGATACCAGGGCACCGCGATCTGGCCAGCATTGGGGTCATGGCAGGCCTGCCATACAGATGGCAGATAGCTGCCAGCGGCGTCCGCCGGCAGCAGCGGGGTCAAGTCGGCCAGTCCACCCTTGCTGGCCAGGTTGGCCGCAAAAGGCGGATTGAGATTCACCACATCCGGGGCCGTGCGGGCAAACACCGCCGCCAGCAACTTGCGTTCCACCGACCCCCAGGGCAGATCCGTCCAGCGCACAGGGGCACCCGGATTGAGGCGGCTCCAATCCCCCAAAACATCCGCGAAGTAGGGGTTGAAATTTGGAGCCAATTGCAGGGTCCACAACTCCAATGCCCTGGTCCTTGGGTTCTTCGGACCGCAGGCCGTGAGTCCCAGAGCCGCTGCCCCCAGCAGCAGATCCCGACGGGTGAGCCTCATGAGGGAACCCTCCTTCGCCAGAGCAACAACTGCAACGACACCAACAACGGTGCCAACAAACCCGTCACCAGGGCCTGGCAACACAGAGTCTGCAGACCCCAGCTCTGGGTGAGGGGATCCAATGCACCGCCTTGACGCAACCAGAGCTGAAGGATCAACGACAAGCCAAGACCAACCGAACCGAGCCAGGCCAACAAACCCAGATTCAGACTGCGTTGAATCGGTGCTGCGCGCCGGCCCAGCCGGCCCCACCACCAGCCCAGCAGAAACAAGGCCGGCACCTGACTCAAACCACCGAGGTTGAGGCCATCCAGCACCAGCCCCAAAGTCACACCCGCCAATGCCCCCGACACAGGACCGTCGACCAGAGCCCAGGGCAACAGCCAAAGCACGGCCCAGGCAGGACCGACCCCATCGATGGCCAACCAAGGCGGCGACGCCAAGGCCAGCAACGGCACTACCAGGGCTGAGGCCACACAGATCGGTTGTCGGTGCAGACGAGGCATGTCAGTGGTTCTCATCTCAACGCGTCTGCACTTGCACCCAGTCGATCGCCTCCGGTGCTGCGATCAGTTGCACCACCGCCGTAGGCGCAGGAACCGCCTGCTCATCCACCGACTGAATCACCCCTACCGGCACGTTGGGGGGCAACAGGGTGCTGGCCGGCGAAGTGGCGACGAGATCCCCCGGACGCACATCGGGATCCTTGTCGATGAAACGGAGCGACAGGCGACTGCTGCCGCGGCCCACAAGTAATCCATGGCGACGGCTGCGGGGAAGCCAAACGCCGATTTCGTGGCCGGGCGCGGTGAGCAACTTCACCCGAGCGGTAGCAGGGGTGACGCTGGCGATGCGACCCACCAAGCCTCCAGGGCCCAAAACAGCATCGCCCGGGCCCAACCCCTGCAGCGAACCCTTGCCCAATTGCAGCTGCTGCCACCATCCCCGCGGCGAGCGGGAGATCACAGCAGCTGACACCTCGCCATCGGCCAATCCCTTTTGCTGCAGCTCCAGCAGACCGCGCAGGCGCCGGTTATCTCTTTCCAACAGCTGCAGACGGGAGCGCTCCTCCAGATCCGCCGCAGCCGTGACCCATTCCCGCTGGGCAGAGCCAGGCCAGAAGGGTCGGCTGAGCAAGGCGTAGGCATCGCTGAAACCAGCGCCCTTGCTTAAGCGCACCAACAACAGTCCCACCACTAACAGCAGCCAGGGGATGAGTTGCCCCAATCCACGCCAGCGGCTCTTGCCGGGACGGAGCGTTGGGGCCATGGCTTCAGGCGCCTGCTGCGGAGCGGACGAATTCCGGGGTATCAACCACCCGCTGCAGACGCTTCCAGTCCTCCAACACTTGGCCGCAACCGTTCACCACGCAGAGCAGGGGGTCTTCGGCGATGTGTACAAAGATGCCGGTCTCATGGCTGATTAGGTCGCTGATGCCCCGTACCAGGGCGCCACCGCCGGCCAGCATGATGCCGCGATCAACGATGTCTGCCGCTAGCTCGGGGGGCGTGCGCTCCAAGGTGCGCTTCACCGCTTCGACGATCACGTTGAGAGGTTCTGCAATCGCTTCCCGCAGATCACCGGCCTTGAGATTGATGGTGCGCGGCAAACCAGAGAGCAAGTGCAGACCCCGCACATCCATGGACTGCTGATCGAATTCGTCGTCCGGAAAGGCGGAGCCAATGCGGATTTTGATCTCTTCAGCCGTGCGCTCGCCAACCACCATGTTGTGCACCTTTTTGAGGTACACACCGATGGAGTCGCTGATTTCATCGCCGGCTACACGCACGGATTCACTCAGCACCGTTCCGCCAAGGCTCAACACAGCCACCTCGGTGGTGCCGCCACCGATATCCACAATCATGGTGCCGACGGGCTCGGTGACCGGAAGACCAGCACCGATGGCTGCCGCTACCGGTTCATCGATCAGGTGTACCTCACGGGCACCAGCCATACCGGCTTCTCGCACTGCGCGCCGCTCCACGCCAGTCACGCCACTGGGAATGCCCACCACCAGACGTGGCGCCATGATTCCGCGCCCCTCATTGCCCTTGGTGATGAAGGTTTTGAGCATCTGTTCGGCGGCATCAAAATCCGCAATCACCCCGTCGCGCAGCGGACGGACAGCCCGGATGTTTCCGGGGGTACGCCCAAGCATCAACTTGGCTTCATCGCCCACGGCCATGGTGGTGCCTCGCTCGAGGTCGAGAGCCACTACGGAGGGCTCCTGCAACACGATGCCGCGTCCTGAAACGTATATAAGAGTGTTGGCGGTGCCCAGGTCGATGCCGATGTCGCGCGACAGCTGGAAACGACGGAAGAACACAGACACCGCAGTCAGGTCGCCGGATCATAAGGGCGTTCTGAGCACTTGCCTGTTACACCCAGCGGCTTGGGTGGAACTCATTAAAAGCAGTCACTCAACCGGTGCCGCATCATGAGTCCAAATTCCGGAGATGAATTGTCTATGGGCGTTAATTCAGTCACCCTCGTCGGCCGTGCCGGCCGCGATCCCGAAGTGCGTTACTTCGAATCAGGCAGCATGGTGGCCAACCTCACCATGGCGGTGAACCGTCGCAGCCGCGACGATGAGCCCGACTGGTTCAACCTTGAGATCTGGGGCAAGCAGGCTCAGGTCGCCGCGGACTACGTGAAGAAGGGATCCCTACTCGGCATCATTGGCAGCTTCAAGCTTGATCGCTGGACCGACCGTGCCAGCGGTGAAGAGCGCAGCAAGCCTGTGGTGCGTGTTGACCGGCTCGAACTGCTCGGCTCCAAACGCGACAGCCAGGAGGCCGCCGGCAGCTTTGGCGGCCAGGCCTCCGATGAGGACATCCCCTTCTGAGCCCCCGGCCAGAGGGAGGCCCCCACGCCGGTGATCAGTCGGAGGACTGACGCCGGCGCCAGATGCGCAGGCCCACCCAAATCGCGCCAGCCAGCACCGACACCACCAGCAGCACCTTCACTGCTTTGGAGACAGGGTCAATCCAGATCTCAACGTTGCTGTAGCCCTCTCCGAGAACCATGCCTGCCACGGTGAGCAGAACCGTCCAGATCAGGCTGCCGGCAGTGGTCCAGACCAGGAACGGCGCCATCGACATCATTTCAATGCCTGCCGGCACTGAGATCAGCGTGCGAATGCCAGGAACCAGACGCCCCCAGAACACCAGCGCGGTGCCATAGCGGCTGAACCAGCGGCGGCTGCGGGCCAACTCATCGGCACTGATGCCAATCCAACGACCGTGACGTTGCAACCAAGCTTCGATCCGTTCCTCGTTGATTAACCGTCCGATGCCATACCAGGGCAAGGCGCCGAGGACCGTGCCCAGCAAACCGGCCAGGACCACAGGCACAAGGTCAAGCTGACCCTGCTGCACATAAAAGCCCCCCAGGGGCATGATCAGCTCAGACGGGATCGGCGGGAACAGATTCTCGAGAAACATCGCCGCGAAAATCGCGGTGTAACCCAGCCACTGGTTCGCCTCAACCGCCTGGCCGATCAACTCCGGCAGCTGTGTGATCAAATCAGAAAGCCCCATGGAGACTGCGCTGGATGGCGCAAGTCTTCCATGGGGCCGTGAGGATCAGATTTCGATCCGCTGGATCGTGATCAGTAGCGGTAGTGGTCGGGCTTGTAGGGGCCTTCAACGGGCACATTGATGTAGTCGGCCTGATTCTTACTTAGCTCGGTGAGCTTGGCGCCGATGCGGCCGAGGTGAAGGCGAGCCACCATCTCATCGAGGTGCTTGGGCAGCACATACACCTCTTTGCCATACTCGTCGCCCTTGGTGAACAGCTCGATCTGGGCCAACACCTGGTTGGTGAAGGAATTGCTCATCACAAAACTGGGGTGGCCGGTGGCGCAGCCCAGGTTCACCAGGCGGCCTTCCGCCAACAGGATGATCCTGTTGCCGCTGGGCAGGGTGATGTGGTCGACCTGAGGCTTGATGTTCTCCCACTCGTAGGCCTTGAGGGAGGCGACATCGATCTCGTTGTCGAAATGGCCGATGTTGCAGACGATGGCCTCGTCCTTCATCTTCACCAGGTGCTCGTTTCGGATCACCTGGTAGTTGCCGGTGGCGGTCACGAATATGTCCATCTCCTCAACAACGTCCTCGAGACGGACCACGCGGTAGCCCTCCATGGCGGCCTGCAGCGCGCAGATCGGATCCACTTCCGCAATGCAGACAGTGGCACCGAGACCACGCAGGGACTGGGCTGACCCCTTGCCCACATCGCCATAGCCGATCACCAGGGCCTGCTTGCCCGCCACCATCACGTCGGTGGCGCGCTTGATGCTGTCCACCAATGACTCTCGGCAGCCGTAGAGGTTGTCGAACTTGCTCTTAGTGACCGAGTCGTTGACGTTGATGGCAGGGAAGGGGAGTTCACCGCTTTTCTGCATCTTGTAAAGACGCGCTACACCAGTTGTGGTCTCCTCGGTCACGCCCTGGATCTGGGCCTTGGTGCGGGAGTAGAAGTTGTGGTCTTGGGCCAACTTCTTCTTGATCGAAGCGAAAAGGAAGGTCTCCTCTTCGTTGCCGGGGTTGTCCAGAACGGTGATGTCCTGCTCGGCCTTGCTGCCCAGCATCACCAGACCGGTGGCATCGCCACCGTCGTCCAGGATCATGTTGGGTGAACCGCCGTCACCCCACTCAAGGATGCGGTGGGTGTAGTCCCAGTACTCCTCCAGGGTCTCGCCTTTGACGGCGAAGACCGGAATGCCCTTGGCGGCGATGGCCGCAGCGGCATGGTCCTGGGTGGAGAAGATGTTGCAGGAGGCCCAGCGAACTTCTGCTCCGAGCTCCACCAGGGTCTCGATCAGAACCGCGGTCTGAATCGTCATGTGCAGAGAGCCAGCGATGCGGGCACCCTGCAGGGGCTTCTCGCTGCCGTACTTCTCGCGCAACGCCATCAGACCGGGCATCTCGGTCTCGGCAATGTCGAGCTCCTTACGGCCGAAATCGGCTTGGTTGATGTCGGCAATGACGCAATCGACGCCGAGCTTCAGCTCAGCCGGGGACGTGGGCGCTGCCACCATGGTTTTAATGCTCCCTAAAGCAAACGTGGAGTTGAATCTCTGCAGAGACGCCGAGGCTTCGGGCTCGCTTGAGCCGGACTCTACAGGGCATGTCTGGGCTCTTGAGACCATTGAGACGACCCAGGCCCTAGGCCGATCCCTCGCTCGCGAACTTCCACGGGAAGCAATTCTTCTACTCAGTGGCCCCCTGGGGGCCGGCAAAACATCGCTGGTGCAGGGGCTGGCCGAAGGCCTCGGGATCAGCGAGCCGATCACTAGCCCCACCTTTGCCTTAGCGCAGCACTATCCCCAGGGAACACCGCAGCTGGTGCATCTCGATCTCTATCGCCTGGAGCACCCGGCCGCCGCCGATGAGCTGTTTCTGCAGGAAGAAGAAGAGGCGCGCGCGGCAGGAGCGTTAATGGCCGTGGAGTGGCCGGAACGGCTGGGTCTTGATCTGCCGGAAGCCTGGAGGCTCGAGCTGATTCACCAGGACGAAGGCCGGCTCGCTCAGCTCACCGCTCCCAGGAAGGCCTCCACCTGAGCCTGCGTGGGCTGCGGATCAATAGCACCGGCACCGCCGCAGACCAAGGCACCACAGGCGGCAGCAAAACGGATGCGCTCAGGGGGCGCGGCGGCCCACCAGTGCAAGAGCCCGGCCGTGAAGGCATCGCCGGCACCGGTGGTGTCCACCACGGCGGAGGGCTGAAAGGCGCACTGCTGACCTGAGTCAGCACCCAATTGCCAGCGCACGGGGGCCGCTCCATCGGTCACCACCACATCCGGCCGCTGGGGCAAAGCCTGCTGAATCGCGCCGGGATCGTCAGTGTTGAAGAACCAAAGCGCTTCCTCCCGCGCCAACTTGATCAGAGCCGCCTGGTCCAGAAGCGGTTGAATCGCAGCCTTCGCTGCTGAGGACGGCCCTGCCCCCGGATCAGCGGTGACATCCCAAAAAGTGGGGCGCCAGTTCACATCAAGGGCCATCGCCGTTCCTTGGCTCCGGGCCTGGCGCACGGCCGACAACAAGCCCGAAGCCGACGTTGGTGCTGCTAAAGGCAGTGTGCCAATCAGCAACCATCGGACCTGAGGCAACGCAGCCGGCTCCAAAGCCTGGTCGGCGAAACCAGCCCCTTGATCCCCGGCAAAGCCCTGAAACTGCCGTTCCCCATCCAGCGCACGGCGCACCAACACGATTCGACTGGGACGCTCGGCATCCCGCTGCAGCAGCTCGGTATCGACACCACGCTCAGCAAACAATCTGGAAAAGGCCTCGCCGATGGCGTCCTGCCCCAAGCGACCAACAAAGGCCACGGGGGTCCCCAAGCGGGCCAATCCACAGGCCACATTCGCTGGCGCTCCTCCCAAACGGTCGTCCACCGGCCGATCCACCTCGGGATTACCTCCGGGCGGCCCAAGCCGATCGATCAAGGCTTCACCGAGACAGACGACAACGGAACCAAGCGCCATCCGACCGCATCCTGACACTCCCTAAGAGTGGGCAGAGCTTTCCAAGCTGCCAAGCAGCGCCTCAATGATTCGCGCATTGGCGGATGGGAAGGCGTAGTTCCCTAGGTCATCCGGCCGCACCCAACGCACCTGCTGACTGGCAAGGGGCTGCGGCTCTCCCGAGACCCAGTCGCAGAGATGAACCACAAAGCGCAGCTTCTTGTGGCTGTAGGCGTGATCCACAGTGATCAGTTCAGTGCCGACCGTCACCGCAATGCCGAGCTCCTCCTTCAGCTCGCGGGCAATGCAGGTTTCGATCGTTTCGCCTTGTTCTTGTTTGCCACCGGGGAACTCCCACATCCCCCCCAGCAGACCTTCCTCCAGGCGCTGGTCAATCAACACCTCCCCGTCCGCGTTGATCACGACTCCCACACCGATCGCCTGGAAGGGCAGGGGCTTGAGGGCTTCGGTCACGGGCCAAAGGCGAGGATCGCCGGCAGCGTAAGCAGCGCAGTGGGATTGCCAGGGGCAGCGGTGGCAGTCCGGCTGGCGGGGGGTGCAAAGCGTGGCCCCTAGATCCATCAACGCCTGGTTGATATCCCGTGGCCGAACCGAATCAAGCAGAGCCTCACTCCAGCACCAGAACAAGGCGTCGTCGCGGGCCGGCGGGCGCGGATGAGCCTTCAATCGCGCCAGAACCCGTTTGACGTTGCCATCCAAAATCGGCAAGCGGAGATTGAAGGCACTGGATAAAATGCTCCCAGCAGTGGTGCGGCCGATGCCCGGCAACACCATCCACTCCCCCAAGGTGTGGGGCCAGGCTCGACCCACCAGCAGCTGCGCCGCCTCATGCAGCCGGCGGGCACGTGAGTAATAGCCAAGGCCCTGCCACTGCAGACGGACCTGATCCAGGGACGCCGCGGCCAACTCTTCCACAGTTGGAAATGCCTCCATCCATCGCATCCAATAGGGGAGCGCCACGGCCAACTGGGTCTGCTGCAGCATTACTTCGGCAATCCAGATGCCATAGGGATCGAGGTCCTGCTCCGGCGCTGGACGCACACCACCAGGCAACTGCTTCCAGGGGATACCGCCGCGGCCATGGCGCTCCCACCAGGCCAGCAAGGCTGTCGACAGAACCGCTGCATCGGTCTCGATCAACGCGTCCATGGGTTCGCCATTGGCATCAGAACGGGGCCCGGGCAACTACCGTCCATCCAAGCGGGTGGCTCGCCAGGATGCACTGGCGCAGCAAGCCAAAGCGTGAGCCCAAGCAACAACCTCTGGAGCTGGAACGAGCGATTAATCGGTTGGAGCCTGATGGGCGACCCCAATGCCAAAGAGGCCGTGCTGCTGATTCATGGCTTCGGGGCCAACACCAGCCACTGGCGTTTCAACCAACCGGTGCTGGCCGAACTGCTGCCCACCTACGCCATCGATCTGCTCGGCTTCGGGCGCAGTGATCAACCCCGGGCCCGCTTGAAGGATGAACCCACTGCAGACGATTCCGTTCATTACGGCTTTGATCTCTGGGGTCAGCAGGTGGCTGACTTCTGCGATGCGGTGGTGCAACGGCCCGTGCTGTTGGTGGGCAATTCGATCGGTGGTGTTGTGGCCCTGCGGGCCGCACAACTGCTGGGAGAACGATGCAGTGGTGTGGTGCTGATCGACTGCGCTCAGCGCTTGATGGACGACAAGCAACTGGCCAAGCAACCCGCCTGGATGGCCTGGATCCGGCCGCTGCTGAAAACAATGGTGCGGCAGCGCTGGCTCAGCACCGCTCTGTTCCGCAATGCAGCACGCCCTGGGGTGATCCGTAGCGTGCTGAAGCAGGCCTACCCCAGCGGTGCCAACATCGATGAGCCACTGGTGGAACTTCTGTTCCAACCCACCCAACGCGACGGTGCCCCCGAAGCCTTTAGAGGCTTCATCAACCTATTCGACGATTATTTGGCCCCACAGTTGATGGAAGAGCTAAATCTTCCAGTTGATCTGATCTGGGGCAAACAGGATCCATGGGAACCAATCGCTGAGGCCGAGCGCTGGGAACAAACACTGAGCTGCGTTCGATCACTAGCAGTGATTGAAAAAGCAGGCCATTGCCCCCACGACGAAGCTCCAGATCAGGTGAATCCAGTGCTGCAAAGGCTAATTAAGACAAAAACAGCTCAACAGGCGACGTAAGCCTCCACCTGATCACTCACCCGACGCAGACCAGCGAGACCGTCCCGCTCCAGGTTGCGAACACGGTCACGACTCATGCCCAGAATTCGGCCGATGCCAGTAAGGCTCATCGGGTCTTCCCCATCCATGCCGTAACGCATCCGCAAAACCTGCTCCTGCAGATGGGGCAGCTGGCCCAAGAGGCTGCGCAGATCTCCCTTAAGGCAATCTTCCTCCACCTGATCGCTGGGCAGATCACCATCGCCGGAAAGCAGTTCCAGCAGTTCGGTGTCATCACCATCCCCGACTTTCATCTCCAGGCTCACCGGCTGACGGGCACGGCACATCAGATCCTTGACGTCGTCTTCCGGAAGCTCAACGAACTCGGCCAACTCGGTGACGGTGGGGGTGCGTCCCAGTTCCTGGCTCAGCTCCCTCTGCCCCTTTTTGAGTTTGTTCAACATCTCGGTGATGTGAATCGGCAGCCGGATCGTGCGGCTCTTCTCGGCGATGGCCCTCGTAATGCCCTGACGAATCCACCAGTAGGCATAGGTGGAGAACTTGTAGCCACGGGTGGGGTCAAATTTCTCCACACCTCGCACCAAACCGATGGTTCCTTCCTGGATCAGATCCAAGAGTTCCATGTTCCGCTTGGTGTATTTCTTGGCCACACTCACCACCAAGCGAAGGTTTGCCGCCACCATGCGCTCCTTTGCGCGACGGCCGTTCTGCAGCTTGCGCTTGAGCTGCATTGATGACAGCCCTGACGCCTTCGCTAGCTGATCACGGCTGGGTTTCTCACCCACCTTGCTCTCAAGCTCAGATTCGAGCGTCTCGAGGTCCATCAGATCCTGAACCTGACGCCCCAAGGTGATCTCTTGCTCGTGGGTCAACAGGGGCACACGACCGATGTCACGCAGGTAAGAACGAACCAGATCCACGTCTGCCGTGACGGTTCTTACTGCTTTCGCAGCAGTTTTGGGCTTGGAAGCAGCGGTCGCAGCCGGGGCCATGGAGTGCTTCTTTGAGTTATGTGAAGCGTACTCCTAAGAAACGTAAACGGACTCTCAGAAAACGCCTAAAACAAAGAAATGGGTAGAAATACTTGTGGCTTGCACCAGCTGCGGCAGGTGGACCAGCAGCCACCCTGCAGTCTTCAAGTAGATCAGGGTGCCAGCAACATCCGTGCAGGTGGTGATGAAGGGCGTGGACATCAGGGCTGGATCCAGACCCATGCGGTCAAACAGAAGTGGAAACGCTGCACCCGCTGTGGCCGCGAGGGTGGTGATCGCCAGCAAGCTCATCCCCACTGAGAGGCCCACCAAAGCGCTTTCGCCGCGCCACCAGGCAAAGGGGACCACCAGCAGCATCATCAACACCCCCAGCAACGCCCCCGCCATGGCTTCGCGGCCAATGGCCCGCATAGGTCCGAGGCTGGAGATGCTCTGGGTGCTCAAACCACGGATCACCACCGTGGAGCTCTGGGCCCCCACGTTGCCGCCGGTGCCACCAAGCAAGGGAATGAACGCCGCCAACAGCACCACCTGCTGGAGCACGTCTTCATTGGCAGCGATCACCTCTGAGGTGAAAAAGCTGGCCAGCACCAGCACCGCCAGCCAGACCACGCGGCGGCGAGCAACGGTGAACAGGTTGCTGCTGAAGTAATCGTCGTCGTCACCGGCCTGCACAGCCCCTGCGGCGTAGAGATCACGGGTGGCCTCCTGTTCGATCACATCGATTACGTCATCCACGGTGACGATCCCCACCAGACGCTGTTCCAGATCCACCACGGGAACCGCGAGGAAGTCGTAGCGCTGGATCGTGCGGGCCACCTTCTCCTGATCGGTGTCGGTGCTGACGCTGAGCACCTCCTCCGTCATCACATCGCCGATGCGGGCCTGAGGATCTGCTGTAACCAGATCCCGCAGCGACAGGATGCCGGTGAGGCGTCGCTCCGCATCGGTCACATACAAGGAATAAATCGTCTCGGTGTCGCGGGCACGCCGCCGCACGATCTCCAACGCCACAGCCGCCGTCTGGTTTTCCTTGAAGGCGATGTATTCGGTCGTCATCAAGCGACCGGCCGTCTCGGAGCGGTAGCCCAGCAACTCAGCGGTCACCTTGCGCTCATCAGGGCTGAGCTCGCTCAGCAGCTGTCGCACCACCTTGGCGGGCAGCTCCTCAAACAGACGGGCCCGATCATCCGGGGACATCTCCTCCATCACCTCCCGCATTTCGCCGGAACGCAGCAGGCTCAGCAGGCTCTGTTGGGTGGCGGTGTCGAGGTATTCGTAAACACTGATGGCCTCGTCCTTGCTGAGCAGACGAAAGGCAATCGCCTGCAGGTTGGCGGGAAGACTGCCGATCGCCTCTGCGATGTCCACCGGCTGCACCGGTTCCAGCAGCATTTTCACGGTGTCGTAGTTGCCCACCAGGAGCATCGCGGCGAGCTCCTGAGAGACAGCTTCCGCTAGCAAGTCGGGCTCCACGCTTACGCCAGCACTGCTCAGCCCCGATGCCTCCGTCATGCCCCCTCCGGCCGGGAGCCCAGTGTATGGCCGTTACAGCCGGTTAACCTCTGCGCTCCTTCCCTGTTAAGACATGGCGATCAGCGTCAGCTCCGTCTCCGTCTCCACCCCTGACGGCAGCAGCAAATCCCTGGGCGACTACGCCGGCAAGGTGCTGCTGATCGTGAACGTGGCCAGCCGCTGTGGCTTCACCAAGCAGTACGCAGGCCTACAGGCCCTGAATGAGACTTACGCCGCCAAAGGCCTGGCGGTGCTGGGTTTCCCCTGCAACGACTTCGGCGCACAGGAACCCGGCAGCCTGGACGAGATCAAGGGCTTCTGCTCCACCACCTACGGCGCTGACTTCGAACTGTTCGACAAGGTGCATGCCAAGGGGAGCACCACCGAGCCCTACACCACCCTCAATCAGATGGACCCTGCCGGTGATGTGGAGTGGAACTTCGAGAAATTCCTGGTGGGCAAGGACGGCACGGTGATCGCACGCTTCAAGAGCGGCGTCACCCCTGAAGACCTCAAGTCCGCAATTGAGGCAGCTCTGGCGGCCTGATCAGCACAGATCCAATGCGGCCAGCAACTGCTGGCCGTAATCCGACCAGGTTCGAAGCACTCGTTGCTGAGCAGCTTCATTCAAATTGACAACGCGATCCGGAGAGGCCACAAGGAAACCGATGGCCTCCGCCAACAATCGCCAGCTGCGGGTGTCGACCGTCAGGCATCCACCCCCTACGGCCAGTTCTCCGAGGGCGCCATTACCGCTGCAAAGGCAGCCGCGGCCATGCCAGAGGCTCTCAGCAACGGGCAGACCGAAACCCTCTTCGATGGAGGGGTAAACCGTGAACTGCGCCCATGCATAGAGCTGATTGAGGCGCTCATCATCAGCATCTTGAATCCAGGCAACAGGAAGCCCCAGGGAGATCGAACGCTCCACCAACGCTGCGATAGAAGGGTCGTTCGCCCATCCAACGATTCGCAAATCCACAGCCCTTTCCTTGAACGCCAGCAGCCAGGCCAAGCCCTTCAGCATCGTGCGATGGTTCTTGCGCGACTCCAAGGAGCCAACACAAAGGAGTCGCAGAGGAGGCTCCGATTGATGAGGGTCCATATGTCGAACCCGCTGAGTCCCTGGACAGGCTTGGGCCAAAGGAAGCCCCTGAACGTGGGCGAAGGGCAGCTGCTCCTGGTTGAGGAAGCTGCGGAGATGCTCAGCCGTGGTGTGGGAATTGGCCAGAACCCGATCAGCACTTGCCAGGCCGCGCATGTAGTCCGCATGGGAGCGTGCGGCGATTGAGTTCTGACCCCCATAGAGATGGGCCAAACGAATGGGAATGGCGTCATGAAACACCCATGCCACCTTG
This sequence comes from Synechococcus sp. MU1642, assembly GCF_020514115.1. GTDB lineage: Bacteria > Cyanobacteriota > Cyanobacteriia > PCC-6307 > Cyanobiaceae > Parasynechococcus. Next base: position 66,685 of record NZ_VTKZ01000003.1, on the reverse strand, counting down.
AGACCAAGCGTCCTTGCTGACCGGGTCAACTCAGCGACGGATGGCCCGACACGGCTTCGAACCAGTTCGACCACAAGGAGCCAGGCAGGCTCAATGGTCGTGTCGAGATCCAGAGTCCATGCATGAGCAGGCGGACCGTTCCAACGTTCCAGATGTCGGAGTTGAGCTGGAGTCGCCAGCACAAAGCCCTGATCAGGCCGCCAGCAGACCGGCCGTAACGGAATGCCCAGCTCGAGCAAGGCCCGAGCCGTCAGTCGCACACAGCGCTGAATCCCTGTGTTGTGGGCAAAGCGCGTCGTGTGATCGACGTAAAAGAACATCCAGAACGGTTCAGTTGCTGAGGCGGCGACCGCACCAGAGCCCAAGCCCTGCGGCACCAAGTCCCAGCCCGAGGGTCAGCCCGATCAAGCCCAATGCAGCTGCCCAATCACCTGAACTCAGGTGCTTCATTGCCGCCAGCATCCAGCTGCTGAAGGTGGTAAGCGAGCCACAGAAGCCGATGCCTATAAGCAACTGGCGCCGCGGAGCCGCGGGCAATCCGGTCAGCAAGCCCAATAGGGCAGCCCCCAGAACGTTCACCAACAGGTTCTGATCTCTCAGATGCAGTGCCAGCTGCCAGCGCAAAAGAGCTCCGAAAACGGCGCCCACACCAACGAGCAACAGCTCCTGAAATTCCAAACGCAGGCTGGGTTTGGTTTCAAGCATGGGTCCCCAGTCCGTAACCCACAGCAGAGGCCAGCAAACCCGACCCGATCGAGGCCAGCGCCAGCACCAATGCCATCAGGACCTGGCCAGCCCGCAACTCGTTCAGCAGCTCCACAGCAAAGGTGGAGAAGGTGCTGAGGCTGCCGAAAAAGCCCACCCCCATCAGCAAGGCAATGCCGGTGCTGGAGGAACAGGTTTCATTGAGCCCCAACACCAGACCCAGGGCGAAACAGGCCACCACATTCACAAGGAAGGTGCCCCAATGTTTCTTGGGCACCATCGGATAAAAGTGGTTCACCACTTTTAAGCGCAACCAAGCCCCGGGGATCGCCCCCAGACCCACCAAAATCGCTTCAGGCACGGAGCCAGCCACGGCGTTGCTCTCCGGAAAGGGTTTGCACGTGGAGCCAATCCTGACCATCGGCAGCAGACCAATGCCGCAACAATCGCAAGGATGAGCCCGCCTTGAGGGTCCTCAGCCTCGGTGCCACGGCCAGCGGACTGAGGCGCAGGGGCTGTTCGGAACTAGTGTGCAAAGGCCCAGAGGCCACACGGCGACGGGGCTGAGGTTGACGTCGATCAGCTCCACCGGCGGGCAGGGCGGCTGGAGCAATCAGCGCCACCCCCAGCAGCCAACTCCACCGCAGAACAGGCCCCATCAAATGTCAAGGGCTGCCATATCCAGCTCAGCGCTGTGGGTCTCGATGAATTCCCTGCGAGGCGCCACCTTGTCACCCATCAGGATCGTGAAGATGCGATCGGCCTCGAGGGCATCTTCGATTTCCACCCGCTTCATCGTGCGGGTGGTGGGATCCATAGTGGTTTCCCAGAGCTGCTTGGGCATCATTTCGCCGAGGCCCTTGAAGCGCTGGATTGTGTAATTGGCCTTCTCGCCGAAGCCCTGCAGTGTTTTCTGCAGGTCGCCCTCGTTGTAGCAATAGGTGTGGTTCTTGCCGCGCTCCACTTTGTAGAGCGGCGGGCAGGCGATGTAGATGTAGCCGCCCTCCACCAGCTCCTTCTGGTAGCGATAGAAGAAGGTGAGCAGCAGGGTGCGGATATGGGCGCCATCCACGTCGGCGTCGGTCATGATCACGACCCGGTGGTAGCGGAGGTTCTTCACGTCGAAGTCCTCACCCTTGATCCCCAGGCCCAAGGCGGTGATTAACGCCTGGATCTCCGTGTTCTTGTAAATCTTGGCGTCGTCGGTCTTCTCGATGTTGAGGATCTTGCCTCGCAGCGGCAGAATCGCCTGGAAGCGACGATCACGGCCTTGCTTGGCAGAGCCACCAGCGGAGTCGCCCTCCACGATGTAGATCTCGGATTCGCCGGGGTCGCGGGAGCTGCAGTCAGCCAGTTTTCCGGGCAAGGTTGAACTCTCCAGGACGCTCTTGCGTCGCACCAGTTCGCGGGCCCGGCGAGCGGCTTCAGCGGCGTTGAACGCCTGGATCGCCTTCTCCAGTATCAGGCTAATCACGGAGGGATTGAATTCGAGGAACTGGCTGAGGGATTCACCAACCAGATTGTCGACGATGCCCCGCACCTCAGTGTTACCGAGCTTGGTCTTGGTCTGACCCTCAAATTCCGGTTCCGGCACCTTCACCGAGAGCACCGCCGTCAGGCCTTCGCGGATGTTCTCCCCTGCCAGATTGGAATCGGACTCCTTGCGTTTGCCCAGCTTCTTAGCGAAAGCATTGAGGGTACGGGTGAGCACCGTCTTCAGACCTTCGATGTGGGTGCCGCCATCCACGGTGCGGATGTTGTTGGCGAAGCCAAGGATGCTGTCGGAATAGGTATCGGAGCACCACTGCAGGGCCGCCTCCACCTGAACGCCGTCCTTCTCGGAATTCACATAGATGATTTCTGGATGAAGGGCATCCTTCTCCTTGTTCATGTAAGCGACATATTCCTTGATGCCGCCTTCATAGAAGTAGGTCTCTTCATGAGGGTTCCCCTCCTCATCGCGGGCAGACTGCCGCTCGTCACGAAAAACGATGCGCACGCCGCCGTTGAGGTAGGCCAGCTCCCTCAAACGGGCCGAGAGGGTGGCGTAGTCGAAAACGATGCCGCCGGTGAAAATTTCAAGGTCGGGCTTAAAACAGACGGTGGTGCCGGTCGCGCCGGACTCCGCTGCGGGCTGCGACTCCGACGCCAGCGCACCGATGGCCGCGCCGCGCTCAAAACGCTGGCGATGCACCTGGCCCTGTCGGCGCACCGTCACCTGCACCCATTCGCTCAGGGCGTTGACCACCGAGACACCAACGCCGTGCAGACCGCCGGACACCTTGTAACCGCCGGCACCAAACTTGCCGCCGGCATGCAGCACGGTGAGCACTGTCTCTAGAGCGCTCTTACCTGTGCGGGGGTGAACATCGGTGGGGATACCGCGGCCGTTGTCGCTCACCGAAGCGGAGCCGTCTTCACCGAGAATCACAACAATGCGGTCGCAATGGCCCGCAAGGGCTTCATCAACCGAGTTATCAACAACTTCGTACACCAGATGGTGCAAGCCCCGCGGCCCGGTGGAGCCGATGTACATGCCCGGGCGCTTGCGAACGGGCTCAAGCCCCTCCAGCACCTGAATCTGCTCGGCGCCGTAGGCGTTCTGGACCTTGGAAGCGTCGCTCATTCAGAAAGTCTCAAGCCAGGAAACCGGGTCATTGGCGGGCGCAACGGCCTTAAACCACACCTGACAATGTCAATCTACCACTGGCTGTCTATAGAGGCTCGCAGTGGCCTCTCAGCGCCCATTCCAAGCCGGGCTGCACCCCCCCCTCACCCTTTTGAACAGTTCCAATCCCCTGGTGATCAGCCTGCTCGGGCCCACCGCCAGCGGCAAAACCGCCCTGGCGCTTGAGATCGCTGAACAACTGGATCTAGCGGTGATCAACGTGGATTCCCGCCAGCTTTACAAGGAGATGAATCTGGGCACCGCCAAGCCGACGGCGGAGCAACAGGCGCGGGTGCCGCACCATCTGCTGGACCTGCGCACGCCCGATGAACCGATCACGCTGCAGGAGTTTCAGGCGATCGCCACCCCCTGCATCAACGCTGCTCTGGAGCAGCGGGGCGTGGCCATGCTGGTGGGCGGCAGCGGTTTGTACCTCAAGGCCCTCACCAGTGGCCTGCAGCCTCCGGCCGTGTCGCCCCAACCGCAACTGCGCCAGCAGCTGACGGCACTGGGCCAGAGCATCTGCCACCCTCTGCTGCAAGCCGCCGACCCCAAAGCCGCCGCCAAAATCGCCCCAGCCGATGCGGTGCGCACCGTGCGCGCCCTGGAGGTGCTCTATGCCTCCGGGCAACCGATGAGCCGCCAGGCCACAGCCAACCCTCCGCCCTGGCGGGTGCTGGAATTAGGCCTCAACCCTGCCAACCTGCGCCAGCGAATCCAGCAACGCACCGAGCAGCTTTACCGCGATGGGCTGGTGGAGGAGACCTGGCGCCTAAGCGAGCGCTATGGCGCTGATCTGCCTCTGCTCCAGACCATCGGCTATGGCGAGGCGCTGCAGGTGATGGCCGGCAGCCTCACTCCAGCCGATGCAGTGCGGGTCACCAGCCAACGCACCCGTCAGTTCGCCAAACGCCAACGCACCTGGTTCCGGCGTCAGCACAATCCCCACTGGCTGGCCGACCAGGCGACGCTGACGGATGCGATGACGTTGATCGAGCAACATCTAATGTGAAAGATGCAGACGTTGTATTGATCGAAGTTGTCTGTACTTGTCCCCGTTACCGCCTGAATGCCACCACGTCCCCGTTTTGACCGTCGTGCCCCGGTTCGGGAGCTGCCCAACATCAACGACCGGATCAACTACCCCCAGTTGCGGGTGGTCGACTCAGACGGCGCTCAGCTGGGCGTGATCAGCCGCGAAGAAGCCCTGGATGTGGCCAGTGACCGGGAACTTGATCTGGTGCTGGTGAGCGAAAAGGCTGATCCGCCGGTCTGCCGGATCATGGACTACGGCAAGTTCAAGTTCGAACAGGAAAAGAAAGCGAAGGAAGCCAAAAAGAAGTCGCACCAGACCGAAGTTAAAGAGGTCAAAATGCGCTACAAGATCGACCAGCACGACTACGACGTGCGTATCGGTCAGGCTCAACGCTTCCTCAAGGCGGGCGACAAGGTGAAGTGCACCGTGATCTTCCGCGGCCGCGAGATTCAGCACACGGCGCTGGCGGAAACCTTGCTGCGGCGGATGGCCAAGGACCTAGAGGAAAAGGCCGAGATTCAGCAGGCGCCCAAGCGGGAGGGCCGCAACATGATCATGTTCCTCACCCCGCGCAAAACACCGTTGGTGAAGAAGGAGGAAAAGGAACAAGCCGCCAACAAGGCTGTGCGCACAATCCCTTCACCGCCGCGGCCTACCGCCGACAAGATGGCCAGCCCCCACAGCTAAACCAAAGGAGCTTCACCAAGCAGCAGACGCCATCCCTGGGCTGAGGCCTGAGGATCGAAGCTGCTACGGGCTTCGCACATGAAGCCATGGTCGGCTCCGGCATACTCCACAAATCGCAAGCGCTGGCCAGCAGGATCGGCATTGCGCAGGGCTTCACGAATCGCCTCTCGGTCCTCTATTGGGATTAAGGGATCAGCCGTGCCGAACACACAGGTGAGCTGCGCTTGGACCTCAGGCAACAGGTTTAAAGAGGGCTGACCGCCCCCGGGCCGCATCTGGACAAGGCCTGCTCCGTAAAAATCAAAGACCTTCTCAACCCCAGGCAACGTGGCTGCCAGAAACGCGGCGTGCCCACCGAAGCAGAACCCCACCACATGAATAGCCACTTGTGGGTGACAGGCTTGAAACCATGTGAGCGCTGCGGCGACATCAGCAAGGATCTGATCGGCAGTGGTTGCCTCTTTATGGCGTCGCCCTTGGGCCAGATCGGATGTTTTGTAAGCCAACTCCAAATCTGGCGCCGTGCGGGCAAACAAGGGGACAGCCAGAGCCGGATAACCCTTGGCGGCCAAGCGATCGGCGACGCTGCGCACCCAGGCATTCACACCGAAGACCTCAGGCAGCACGATATATGCACGTTTTATTAACGATTTCAATTCAATATCGTTCGCGTTGATCTGCGGCTCCGCGCACCAGCAGCGCAGTGGCACATAACCATTGGCGAGCTCAACCCAGTCAGAGGAGGGGGAGTTGGAAATTGTCACAAGTCCACAGGACACACCCCCAATTGTCACCAGGCAATTCGCTCCTTATGGTGGCCGCATTCCAACCTGTCCCACCGGCGTGCGATTCCATATCCAACAGGAAAGCGACATACCGGCATCGACGCAGCTCTACAACCAGATCTGTTTCGCCATCGCAGCGCGTCATTACCCACCGGGGCATCGATTGCCAAGCACGCGCCAGTTGGCCATGCAGACCGGCTTGCATCGCAACACGATCAGCAAGGTGTACCGCCAGCTGGAAACCGATGGCGTAGTGGAGGCCATGGCCGGCTCCGGCATCTACGTGCGCGACCAGCAGAAACCCCGGGAAATCAAGACGCCGCCGCACATCCGCAATCGGGGCGTCACCGACCTCGACCGTGAAGTCCGCAAATGCGTTGACGGCCTGCTTAATGCGGGCTGCACCCTGCAGCAAACCCGCGAGCTGCTGACCCGAGAGATCGACTGGCGCCTGCGCTGCGGCGCGCGCGTGCTGGTCAGCACCCCCCGGGAAGACATCGGCGCCTCGATGTTGATCGCCGAGGAACTGGAACCCTGCCTCGACGTGCCGGTAGAGGTGGTGCCGATGGAAGAGTTGGAAAGCGTTCTGGAGAACTCAAGCAACGGCACGGTGGTGACCAGCCGCTATTTCCTCCAACCGGTGGAGGATCTCGCCAAGAAGCACAGCGTTCGCGCCGTAGCTGTTGACCTCAACGACTTCCGCCAAGAGTTGGCCATGCTCAAAGAGTTGCGACCAGGCAGCTGCGTGGGCCTGGTGAGCATCAGCCCTGGCATTCTGCGAGCTGCGGAGGTAATTCTCCACTCGATGCGCGGCAATGAAATGCTGCTAATGACCGCCACACCAGATGTGGGCAGCCGGCTACTGGCCCTGCTGCGGGCCTCCAGCCACGTGCTCTGCGACCGGCCCAGCCTGCCCCTGGTGGAGCAGAGCTTGCGTCAGAACCGGGCCCAACTTATGCGCATGCCCCAGGTTCATTGCGCCGAGAGTTACCTCAGCGCCGATACGATCGATTTGCTCCGTAAGGAAATTGGCCTGCAGACCCCAGCGGCCGCCAGCTGACCCTCTCTGCGATGTTTGCTCACATCCGTGCTGACCTCGCGATCATCCGCGAACGTGATCCTGCTGCCCGTGGGCCGCTGGAAATTCTTCTCTGCTATCCGGGCTTCCAGGCGTTGACCCTGCACCGCCTCAGTCATCGGCTATGGCGTTCAGGGCTCCCCCTGAAGCTGCCAGCCCGGCTTTTAAGCCAACTGGGCCGGAGCCTGACTGGCATAGAGATTCACCCAGGCGCCAAGATCGGGCAAGGGGTGTTCATTGACCACGGCATGGGTGTCGTAATCGGTGAAACGGCCGAAGTGGGCGATCGCTGCCTGCTCTACCAGGGCGTCACCTTGGGGGGAACAGGAAAAGATTACGGCAAACGCCATCCCACACTCGCGAAAAATGTGGTCATCGGAGCTGGTGCCAAGGTGCTTGGTGCAATTGACGTGGGTGCCAACACCCGTGTGGGAGCGGGATCCGTAGTGGTGCGCAACGTCGAAGCCGACTGCACGGTAGTGGGCATTCCAGGACGCGTGATTCACCAGAGCGGAGTGCGCATCAATCCTCTGGCCCATTCGGCACTCCCTGACACCGAAGCCAATGTGATCCGGAATTTGATGGAACGCATCGACCAATTGGAGGGCCAGGTGCGCAGCCTTCAGGACAACCTCAGAACCATGGCCGCCGCCAACGGGAGCACTCTGAGCGAAGCACGCAGCGGCAAAGCCCAGAGCCTCAAAGACCGGGAGATCCTTGAGTTTTTAGGGGAGCAAAGCTGAACATAAAACAAGACAACGATAAAAATCACTCTCAAGGTAAAATAATAACTCCTATTTAACTACCAAACGAACGAATCGAAGCTAAAACTATTTAATTTTTACTCGAAAAAATCTTGCGCTAGCGATAATTCTCAATACGCACTAACGAAGCGCATCAAGGTATGAATCCCAATCAACCCCAGGAGACAGTAATTTAGCTTCGCAATGCGTAGAGCGTCCAGGTATAGATGTACCAAGAGTATACCCCCTATTTTTCAGCTCCAAGAACAAATCATGATCATTAGGCCAAGACAAAGCATTTCCAGTAAACTTTTCTTTGAGCATAATTTTTGCAGACGAAGCCAAGGTCTTTTCACGACACGCAAAAGTCATTACCGTACTTGGAACACTTGCAAAATGCCCTACAGAGGTAAGAACGATTCTTCTGGTTAGACCAGCATACATTTCCGCAAGATACTTATCAGGATGATCATAAAGACTTACAAAATCAAAATGATTCAAACCTTGCCGAAGCCACTTTTTTTGTCCAGGAAGATGCAGATGATCATCTTCAACGAAATAAAATATTTTTGCGGGATGCAAGGACGCAAGCCTCAGAGAGAGACGAAAAGAGCCACAATTGCCCCTAGATGTTCTATAAACAAATGGAAGAGTTGATGCAAAATATCCATACTGAGCATCGCTAACATTATCACAAATGCATACTATTTCCGAATCCTTAAAGCTTTTGAGTAATGATTTAAGAGTTAAAGAACTATCAATTCTTGCAAATGGATTTTTGCCGCATCGCCTCGACGTCCTAAAAAAAACAGTAAATTCTTTTTTCATTTAAATCAGGCCAACCTACAAAAATGACTTGCACTCAAAAATAAGAGAAATCAATTAGCAGGTTCATTAGGAGCAGATTTTCCAGACGAAGTGGCAGGCTGGAACATAAACATTGAATAGATCACATTTCGTCGCATATTTGTCATCATCTCCAGGAACATATCGTAGCCCTCATTCTTATATTCAATCAAAGGATCTTTCTGTCCGTAGCCACGCAGACCCACCGATTCGCGTAAGGCATCCATGGCCTGAAGATGTTCTCGCCAGAGAGTATCGATCTGCTGAAGGATGAAAAAGCGTTCAGCTTCCCGCATCAAGCCTGGACGCTGCTGTTCGATCTGACCTTCTTTGAGGTCGTAGGCATTGCGAAGTTGTTCCTGCAAGAAGGCCTTAAGTTCTTCCATCCCAAGGCCCTGCACCTGCTCGGGGGTGAGGTCTTCCAACAAATAAATGAACTCCTTCACCTTGCCCACCAGTTGGTCGAGATCCCATTCCTCCGGTGGAAGATCCGGATTCACATAGGCCTCAACAATCTCGGCCATGGTGCGCTCGCCATAGCCGATCACCTGCTTCTTCAATGCACGGCCATCCAGCACCCGACGACGCTCGGAATACACCGCCCGGCGCTGGTTGTTCATCACCTCGTCGTACTCGAAGACCTGCTTACGAATGTCGTAGTAATAGGTCTCGACCTTCTTCTGGGCCCCTTCCAGGGAGCGGGTAAGCATGCCGGATTCGATCGGCATGTCTTCCTCAACGCGGAAGGCATTCATAAGGCCGGCAACGCGTTCACCGCCGAAGATGCGCAGCAGGTTATCTCCCAAAGACAGGAAGAAGCGGGTGGAGCCAGGGTCGCCCTGACGACCGGCACGACCCCGGAGCTGGTTGTCCACCCGGCGGGACTCATGCCGTTCGGTACCAATCACATGTAGGCCGCCGGCCTCGCGTACGCGGGCTTCCTCCTGCTCTACCACAGCGTCATATTCCGCCTTTACTCGTCCAATCGCCTCGCGCAGGGCCTGGATCTGAGGGTCCTCGGTGGGCGCTTTCTCAGCAGCAGCGGCAATCCGCTCCTCCAGCTCCATCAGACTCAGCGTCCGATCGCCCCAAGCCTTGACCAAATCACGGGCCAACTGACCCAGGTCTTGATCGGTGCCGTCGGTGAGGAGGCAAGGATAAAGGCTCTCACCGCTTCGGGGCAGCGCTGGCGCAGCAGTATCGACAAAACCTCCCGCTGCAGAACTGCGCTGTAGAGGCACCGGGGGCTTGTGGTCGTCCTCGGGCTTCACTAGACGGCCCAGCAGAACCTCCCGCAACTTAAGGCGGGCCATGTAATCGCTGTTGCCACCAAGGATGATATCGGTGCCCCGGCCCGCCATGTTGGTAGCGATGGTGACGGCTCCAGCACGACCGGCCTGAGCCACGATCTCTGATTCACGCTCGACGTTCTCCGGCTTGGCATTGAGCAGGTTGTGAGGGATCTCCTGCTCAGCAAGAAGAGAACTGAGCAACTCGCTCTTTTCCACGGACGTGGTGCCCACGAGCACCGGCCGGCCTTTCTTATGGATCTCGGCAGTTTCGTTGGCAACAGCCCGCCATTTGGCGGTTTCTGTTTTGTAAACCTGATCAGCCCAGTCCTGACGGGCACGCATCCGATTGGTGGGAACAATTGTGGTCTCGAGTTTGTAGGTCTTCTCAAATTCCACTTCTTCAGTTTTGGCCGTACCGGTCATGCCCGCCAATCGGGGATAAAGCAAGAAGAAGTTCTGATAGGTGATCGAGGCGAGAGTCTGGGTTTCGGCCTGAATCTGCAGCACTTCCTTGGCTTCGATGGCTTGGTGCTGTCCATCACTCCAACGGCGACCAGGCATCACACGGCCGGTGAACTCATCAACGATGACCGCTTCGCCATCGCGAACGATGTAGTTCACGTCCTTCACGAACAGCTCTTTGGCTTTAAGAGCATTGGTGATGTAGTGGGCCCAGGGATCCTGCGGATCAAACAAATCCTGAACTCCAAGCATCTGCTCAGCCTTGGCAAAACCATCATCTGTGAGGGTGCAGCTGCGCTGCTTCTCATCGACTTCGTAATCCCCTTCGGGATCAACACCGTCCTTGCCCATTTCGGCAGCACGCTCAAGAGCCTGAGCCACCTGGGCCGCCTGCTGATATTTCTCCTGGGGCCGCTCCACCTGACCGGAAATGATCAGCGGAGTGCGGGCCTCATCGATCAGGATCGAATCCACCTCATCAATCACACAGTACTGAAACTCCCGCTGCACCACCTCGCTGATGTCGGCGGCCATGTTGTCCCGCAGGTAGTCGAAACCAAGCTCAGAGTTGGTGGCGTAGGTGATGTCGCAGTTGTAGTTACGCCGTCGTTCCTCCGGGCGCATGTCCTGCTGAATCAGGCCCACGGATAAACCGAGGAAGCGGTGCACTTGGCCCATCCACTCAGCATCACGGCGGGCGAGATAGTCGTTGACTGTGACCACATGAACGCCGCGCCCGGTGAGAGCATTGAGATAGCTGGGCAGGGTCGCTACCAGGGTCTTGCCCTCGCCGGTTTTCATCTCGGCGATCTGGCCTTCGTGCAGCACCATGCCGCCGATCAGCTGCACATCGAAATGACGCATACCAAGCACTCTCCTGCCGGCCTCACGGACCACCGCAAAGGCCTCGGGCAGGATCTCATCCAGGATCGGACGCTGGTTGACCAGGCTTCCAGCGTTGGCAAGTCGCTCCTGAAAAGCAACTGTTTTTCCACGAAGTTCGTCGTCGGACAGAGGCGCGATTTCCTCTTCCAACAGATTGATATCAGAGACGATCGGCTGGAAGCGCTTCAGCTTGCGGGCATTGGGGTCACCCAGCAGCAGCTTGAGCATGGATACAGCAAATCGATATGAGAGCAGCCTACTGAGCCTGCTCAGCAGAAATACTGCGGCCATCCGAACAAGCACGTCCAATGACAGGCCTTCAGCATTAGGTGCAGCTGGAGCAGCTCACCCGAGCATTGAGCATCCAGAGCAGCGACCCTGCCATCCAGGCGCGGGGCTCGTTAGAGCTGTTGAGATCCCACTGTTCGAGCCATTGATACAGTCCAGAAAATTCAGCTTCTTTGATGCGGCTGTCCGTATTAGTGGTTTCAAGGACAGCAGCGCTGATTAATCGCCTCTGCGACAGCCTTGACACTGCCTGCGGCCTAGCGCCAATTGATGTCGAGATCCTCTGCTCGTGGAATGGCAGTGATGTGGAGGAAGCACAGATCCGCAACAGCAGCCGCTACGACTTTCACATCGCTCAGCGAGTTCCGTACCATTTCGCCACCAACATGAACTCCCTTGCCGCTTTGTCAGGCGGAGAAGTTTTGATGTTGGCGAATGACGACCTGATTCTCGACCCTGGCTGCGTTGATGCGGCTATTCAGCTTTTGAGCAGTCGACCCAAAGTGGGATTGGTGGGAGCCCTATTACGTGATAACCAGGGCTTCCTCAGCCATGCCGGCATCAACTTTGATTTGCGCTGCTCTAGCTATCACCTGCTGGATCGTGTTTTGCCTGTGGCAAGAATCGCAGAGGGTTTGATTCCTTCTGCACCGGTGGCAGCGGTCACCGGTGCTCTGCAATGGATAGATCGCGATGCCTTCCTGCGGCACCCCTTCAACTCGGAGTACCTAGTGAATGGCGAAGACGTTGAGCTCTGCCTCGACGTTCAACAGCATCTTGGCCAGGAAGTGTGGCTCTGCAGCGACGCCAGCGCTATTCACGACGCGGAAACCACACGCAGCCAAGATCCACTTCAAGCCGGTAACAGCGCTGATGAGCTTCGCTTACGCGCCCGCACGAGGAACTTCCTAGATCAGGCCACAGGAGAACAGTTGCGCGTGCTTTTACAACAACAGCAACGTGAATCCCAACTATTGCGCGATGAACTCCAGCAGGAGTGCGGCAACGCGAAACAGCTGCGCCTTCGCCTCAAAGAGCAAGAGGCGGTACTGCTCTCGCTGCGGGAAGAACGACTGCGGCTGCGCGATCAACTGGATGCCAAGGAGGACTGCCGCTGATGTGCTCTACTCATCGATATTGCACCACCGATCAGCCCTTAAAAGGGCTCAAGCTGGTGGTGTGCGGCTACGAACTCGAGCAACGCGAACATCGTGGCATCGCTGTGTTCAGCAAGGGGCTGCTGCGATCGCTCAAACAGGCTGGAGCAGAGGTCTGGTTACTGAGCGAAGTCGCCCCGCCGATGCAAGACATGCTGTCGCGAGCATGGTTGCCGCAAGCGGTGCGTCGCACCGTATTTACAGCTCGCCTGCTCGATCAGCTTAATAGCGGTGAATCCCAATTCAGAATCAATTCCGCTCTGAAACGCTGGTTGCTCAACTTTCCGCGGCTGGGCAGGTGGTTGAGATGGCTCGATCAGATCCGGTATGAAAGGCAATCACTGTTTCCGCGCCGGCGGGTCAGTACTAGTCAACTGACCAAGATTCCAGCCAATCAACTACTAAACAGTCCCTACCAACGCTGCGAAAGGCTGGCCTATCTGCGTGACATAGATGGAGTGATCTGCGCGAGACACTGTTTTCGTGACTCGTTCAGCCTGGCCAGGAAACGTACCAGCCCGACACTGCAAATCGACCTCAATGGCTTCGATGGCTTCATTACAACCAGCCCCCTCAACTTGCAGCCACTGAACACTCCGATCTTCCTGCAGACAGTGCACGATCTGATCCCATTGGAATACGGACGCACCCTCGACCACCTACCCAGTTTCAGCCGCCGCCTGCTAGCAACCATCAGTGCCCGCCGGATCTACGTCTCCAAAGACGCTGAGCAGAAATTCAATGCCGGCCTGCTTTCGGCTTGCAAAAACACTAAAGAGCTAACCCCCACGCGGGTTCTAACCCAACCCCCCTCACTGCAGTTCCCAGGCGACGCCCTCGACTGGGAGGCTCGCACCAGCGACCTGAAGGTGCTCTCAAGCAACCAAAAGCAGCTGCATGTGCTGACGCCCTCTCAGTTCCTGCTCTTCAACTCTTCGGTGGTACCCCATAAAAATCTTCTCTTCGCCCTTCGGGCGTACATGGAATCGGACATTGAGCGAATGGGGGTGAACTTCTGCATCACTGGTCAGCCACAAAATGATGCCTACAGCAGGGAAGTGAACGATCTAGTGAGGAAACACAAAAGCGTGATTTTTACCGGATATGTAGATGAAGCCACCAAACGACACCTCTACCTGAATGCACTTGCTCTGATAAGCCCTTCTCTGGTGGAAGGATTCGGCATTCCCGTCCTCGATGCCGCCTGTCTAGGGCTGCCGGCCCTAGCCAGCCCGATTGGCTCCCACCGCGAGATTCAGGCGATGCATGACTTCCAGGAGCACGTGTTGCTCTGCTCCACTCTGCACACCAGCGACTGGGCCAGTGCGATGAGACTGGTGGCCCTGCGGCTGCAACAGAAGCTCCAAGACCTCAGCACCGAAGGCGCGGAGTTAATGCTCAACCAGATCCGTAGGGAACGTATCCAGCGTTACCAGGTACTGCAAGAGGAGATCAAGATCGCCTTCAGGGCTGGTCTCTGCGAGCTGCTCAGCGAGGACATCCATACAAACCTCAGCACTACCGTGCCAAGGCTCTGATCTGGGCGCTGATCGCATCAACCTGACGTTCCACACTGAGAGATCGTGCCAGCTCTAAGCCGCGCAGCGACAACTGCCCCCAGAGGGCTGGGTCTCGGCACAAATCAATAACTAATCGTGCCAGAGACCTGCCGTTGTCATCAACGGGAAAGAACATGGAACTCTCGGAATGAAATTCCCTGTGTACGGGTATGTCCGTGATCAGCGTTGGAATACCTTCAGCCTTCGCCTCCAAGACCGGATAGTCGAAACCTTCTTCAGTACTAGCTGAAACCAGAGCCATCGAAGCACGCACCACAGCCACCAACTCAGAATGCGGCAATGCACTAATCAGCTCGACCTGCTCGGGGCGAGGCAAACCCTTGTGCAATCGATGCACCATTGATGTCTGGGGACCGACTCGGCCGATGATCCGCAGCGTTCCATTCCATTCTGGCCACTGGCGTTGCAGCTGATCGATGCCCCGGAATAGAGCTGGCAAGTTCTTATTCAGGTCATGCCTAGCCAGGGCCACGAGGTCATGACTCGAAGGCTCGAGAACAGGGGGACGGAGGATCTGAATTCCATTCGGAATTACCTCGATCCGATCCGACTCCACTCCAAACTCCACAAGCTCGTTGGCCACGTAGTGGCTAATCGCGATCAGCCGGGTAGCAGCCCGGCAGTGGCGTGGCTGCCATAAGCGATATCGCAACCAAGCCTTACGGCTGTTGGAAGCGACCAGTGGTGTGAGGTCATGGCATGTAATCAGCTGAGGTACCTCAGGCCAACAGAGCAGGGCATCAAAGAAGGGCGAATAGATCGCCTCTAGTTGAGCTCGCTTGATCCCCTCGCGTTGCAGCAAAGCCGATAGGTCAATTCCGTGCTGCACCAGGCTGTAGCGCTGCAGAAAACGCATGGGAAGCCCCGGCGCCCGGGCAGGCGGCTCAGGTGACCATTGCTCAGGGGGCACCAACTCCAATTGACCTCCGAGCCCTAACTGAAGGCGAAGACCATCTACTCCTGGCACAACCCTCTGCACGTAGCTTCCAAAGCCGGAATGACCGGGCTGCCAAGACAGCAAGTTGATCAGCTGGGTCACAACAATGAGCTAGCGGCGCAACTATCCGTAGGAATAGAGAGGGTCAGATCAGAAAAGGAATGTAAGGGCGTTCACGGTTCAACCAATTCAACGCAACCCACAAACCAATAATATTGAGGGCTAGCAACAACAAACCCACAGACCATTGAAATTCCCCAGTCATTAGAGAGTGACGCACTGGGCTTAGCACACGGTAAAGGGGATTTAAGTTGGCAGTCCAAGCCATCGTCCCAAGATTATCTTTGCGATACAGAATTGGAGAGAGTAGAAATACCAGCTGCAACACAATAGGAACAAGCTGATAAAAGTCGCGGTAACGAGCACCGAGGAGACAAACAATCATCGGCAGCCAGAACAAGAATAAGAATAAGTTAAGCAGTGGAAACCAACCATAGACAAATAAATTGAGTAGCAAATTACGCTGAAACCAACTCAAAGCAAGCAACACTAATGCAAACGATTGAAGGAATGTCTGCACCTGAAAAGCCCACTCCTCAAGCACAAAAAAGATCGGGTTCAGATTTGTGTTGTGTACGTGAGAATGGTTGTGCTCAAACAAATTGGGTGCCGAACCAATCGCCGCACTAATGGCGTTCCACACCACCAAACCAATACCGAGATACACCACATAAGTGCTGAAATCCTGCACCTTGAACACGGTGCCGTAGACCAGCGCAAGAGCTGCAATCGACAGCAGATTGGAAAGTCCCAACCAGAAGCTGCCAAAGAACGTACGAGCAAAACGTGCGCGGGTGCGGGCAGTGGCGGTAAACCACCAGGCACGACGCATTCGCCAGGCATCCTTCACGGTGGAGCGAACGGAGGAGTGGGCGATGCCCTGAGGGCAAAAACTGACCTGGGTCATGACGCCATCCTCATGGAGGAAGAACAATGGGTGCGGTGGTAGTACTCCAGCGCGTCGTCTAGAGGCCCGGAAAACACCACGCGACCACTGTCGAACACCAAACCGCGGCGACAAAAACGTCGCAACAACTCGTCTGAGTGGGAAGCAAGCAACAAGGTGCCAGCTGAACTGAGAAAGCGGGTCATGCGCTCCTGGGCTTTTTCGTAAAAACTGGTGTCGCCTGCGCCTAACCCCTCGTCCATAGCTAGGCACTCGTGACTACCTCCAGTAAGTACGGCAAACAAAAGACGCGCTGCCATGCCCTGGCTGTAGGTCTTCACCGGCAAATGGATGAAGTCGCCTAGACCAGAAAAATCAATTACGTCCTCGCAGAACTCCCCGAAGCCACGGAGATGACCGTGCGCCAACAGATAGTGAGCCTTGATCGCCTGAAGGCCACTGAGCTCCGGACTCGTAACAAATCCCTTGTGAATCATCGGAAATACAGGCACATGGGCCTTGAAGTGGCCGGAAGTGTGCTTGTAGATGCCCGAAACAAGCCGCAGGAAGGACGATTTTCCAGCACCGTTATGACCGATAAGGGCCACCCTCCCCCCCTGATGGACGTTCAAAGTCACCCCATGAAGAGCAGTAATCACTGCACCTCCTCGACTGCGACTCAGGTGACCTCCAGTGACGGAGCGAATCAGGGATGCTTTGAGAGAACGGGTTTCCGTCGTGAAAACAGGAATGTCCAAACAGACATTCTCAAGCTCAAGCACTACCGGGCGTTCATTTAAAGGGGGGAGATCTTGCTGATTGATCACCAATGACCCTTCACTCTGTCCATGAACGGACCATACCTGTTTTCAACCGGTCTCCGAACTTGGTTAACTGCTGCAGCCAAACGGAACGAGCAAACAAGGTGGTGTAGCGGTCCCGAGCCTTCAGACACATGAGGTTGCGCAACTGGGGCTGATCCGCCAACCGCTGCAACACTTCTACCAACCCTTCGGGCGACTGCGACCAGGGCAAGCCGGACAGCTGCCCGACCCAGCCCATCCCCGATCGCGGCTGGTCAAAAGCCAAGGCAATCCTGCCGGCCGCCATCGCTTCCAACTGCACGATGCCAAAAGCCTCATTGCTGCGGTCGGAGGGCAACACCAACACATCTGAAGCAGAAATCTGGGCCTGTTTTTCCCGCTCAGGCAAGCGCCCATGAAACTGCACCAACTTTGAATCCGATCGAAGCTGGCTGAAGAACAACCTCTGCGCCAAATACTCAAAGCGACTGCGGTTAGGTCCATCCCCAACCACCGACAACCGCCAGGGTGACCTCAAGGCTGCCAATGCTTTAAGCAGCCAGTCAAGACGTTTATAGCTGTCGAGGCGACCGATGAAAAGAACTCGTAATGGGTCACCCTCTTCCATCACAGGTAAAGGTAAAGCCATGGCCGCTTGTTCTTGGCTTGCGCTCAAACAACAGGGCAACACCACCACTTGGGCAGGGGAACAACCGCAACGCTGCAGCTCAGCAGACATCACAGGAGATGTGGTGACCACTGCGGACAGATGGGGGAGAACCCGCAAAGCGATCCACTGGTACAACCCAAACAAAAGGCCGCTTAAACCGGGCGTTTTCTCGAGAAAAGAATGCCAATGGGCCGTCACAACGCGGCGAGGCCTTAACAAGCGTGCCAGAACCAACAGCAGCAGAACCCCCGGAGAGGGCAAATGACCATGAAGCGGATCAGAAGAAGCCAATAGAGATATGAGTGGCCGGCTCGGCAACGGCACGTGCAAGCGCCCGCCAACCCCGACCGAGCGCAAACGCTTGCGTATGTAAGTCACCGGTAGCGCATCCTGACGCAAACATGCCTGACCCTGCACATCGAGGCTGTACGTAACTCCGCCCCAGCAAAGACTCAGCTCGTGGGCCACCCTTTCAACTCCGCCATAGCCAGGTGGCCACTCCCGAAGTATTTGCTGAATGGCCACCGATCAACTGCCCCCCGAAACATTAGGAAGTAACAAGGCACTTATTCTCCAGTCCCATCACCTCTGGCCGAGTACGACCTAGACCAAGGGATGAACCGACCAAAGTCAACGTAATCTGTGAACCTCTTCCTACCTTTGAGACAGAGCCAACAGATCCTGGATCAAACAAGCAGGGCCCTTCGTGCCTGAGCGAGCAAGGACAAACCGATAAGGTCAGGATTGAGACGAGCGAGGCGTGAGCGCACACGCGGTTGCAACTTGCGCTGCAACCATTTACGAGATGAAGTATTTGCCACAACCTTCAAAAGGTCGCTGAGCTGCTCAGGCTTGCGCAGGGAAAACCGAAGGGCCGCCTCAGCCCCAGCCTCCCGCAGACCACGGGCATCAGCCACCAAAGACAAACCGCCAGATGCCATAACCTCGATTGCAGGCAAACCAAAACCCTCAATTCGACTAGGAATCACTACAGCAAGAGCCTGGCAGTAAACCGTCGCCAGCTCGGAATCGCTAAACCCGGCTGCCGTAATCCGCCCACGCAGATGGGGAAAGCGCACCTCCAGCTCCTGGGCCCGCTGCTCTGCGGCAATGCCGCAAAGCACTAGCGGCAGCCAAAGCAGATCTGGATCGGCGAGAGCCTGAGCCACGAACTCAGGGTTTTTGTAACTGCCAATTGCACTGGTTGCCGGCAAGAGAACGAACGCTTCAGGTAAGCCTGCCTCCTGTTGAAGACGGCGCCAGAGCGACACTTCGCTAGGTGAATCATGAGTTTGATGAAATACCTCCGCAGGAGCAAGGTGGCACCAGGAGAGTTGAAGATCAGGCTTCCGCAACAAATAAGCGAGATCCTCAGCAGTAGCCGAAGACACAGCAAGATGAGTAACTGCCTTCTGCCACCACCGGCGACGTAGAGCCATCAGTTCTGGTTGATCAGGCCGAATACGCTCCGGCAAACAGTCATGTACCAAAGCAAGTTCGGGACAAGCCGGGCGATTAGAGCCACAATTACTAATCCAACTAGAACAAAACACATCGGCCTTCCACTGATTCACCAAAGAGCTGTTTTCTTCTGACAAATCTGCTACTGCCTGAGGATCAAGAGGATCAACCTCTTGCCCCTCAAGTGATAAGAGGGAACTGGTGAGACTGAAGTGACTTTTTCGATCAATAACAGCTACAGGTGACTCAGCATTTATCAACCCAGGCAACTGCCATGTCGAAAGAATCTGCTGCCAGACACGCGTGATACCGCCATGGGGTCGACTCAACCAACATCCATCAATCAGCAGCCTGGGACCTTGATCTCGATGCAAACGATGATGAAGTTCTTGAAGTAAAAATCCACCGGACTGGGTTTGAATTTCATCGGCAAGAACGGAGTCCGCTGCGCACGGTCCACTTTCTCTCCAAGCCCGAAGGACCCTGGATGCTCCCCCCCAATCAGGGAAGGAGGCAGAGCCATTCTGATTGGCCATTATGTGGATCGACCCCCAAAGCTAAGGGCGATAAATGACGACCAAAATTTTGGACAATGATCTTGTCTTAGTCCTATATTTTTTGGCAGAAGCGGGATCACCTAGATGCAGCCCGAAAGAAGTCACCTAAAGCACGCATAGGAGCTGTGATCCTCCAACTATGGGAATTCTGAAGGTCCTTGAGCTTTCTCTGGTACGAGATGCACTCGAGCTCTCGTTGCTCCAAGGAGGAGACAATCTTTTTCATGTCATTCTCAATAGAATGAAAACGATTTTGGAGCAATCTAACCTCAGTTTCAGGCAGAAGTTGATCACGCATAGAACACTCTAAGACTTCTCGGGGCAAAGAATTAAAATGCTCTTTGTAACTTATTAATTGGTCCGCAGCCTTAATAATATTTGAATAAGTATGCTCACAAATCTTCAGAAGCAATGGATGGATGAGAGCTCGACGTTCAGCATTAATCGGAGCCTCGGCTCGATTAAGTTCCGGCCTAATCAGCGTTGTTACTAAAGCCCGAGTCTGATCTTCTGATGGCCTTGAATGCTTGTGAAGCTCGAGAAACGGACCTAGATGCTGCTGCAGGGATTGATCATCAAAAGCCAGCAAATCGCTGTAAAGGAGCAACAAGTCCTCTGAACACAGCTGTGAAGCAATGTGATGATTATAGATCCACCACAACACAAGACCACGATTCAGGCTGAAGCCATTGCGGGCATGAAGTGATTTGGCTACCGCTAACGGTTCGCGGAGGGCAACGACAAGGGGTATGCGACGCAGGAGAATGTGCAAATAAGCGGAATATGTCACACACAACCGCGGATCTTTATCAACCCATGAGTGCTCAAGGGCATAAACAGAGAGTCTGCTTCGGTGAGGTTGAAGCGCACTTAGCAGAGGAGGCTGGTCCCAGCAGGTAGGGAGAAGCGGAGGTCGATCCCACTGGCAGCCCACAGCTCCAAGCAGAGCGTCGTTGGTCTCCACAAGACGCTGGCTTTCGAAAAAGCCAAGTGGGTTCTCCAGCTTCAGTTCCAGATCACCACGACGCTGCCTAGGGTCCTCGCCGGTCACCAGACCATGCATCAAGGAAGCCAACAGGGACGTGCCGGAGCGGTGACAACCAGTGACAAACACCTAAACAACATCCCCAACCGAAAATCAGCCTAAGCGGGGCTATCAGGAGCCCTAGAGTCCGCTCAGCCCTTATCAGATCTTGAGTAAAAGGCTGTGCTTTCTGGTGTGCGGTGCCCAGAAAAGCGGCACGACAGCTCTTGCGGCCTATCTGCGCCAACACCCAGAGATTCACCTGCCGGCGGCTAAAGAACTCCACTTCTTCGATGATGAGACGCAGGCCTGGCCTGAGCCAGACCTGAACGCACTGCATCACCATTTCAAAGACGCAAATGCTGAGCAGCTTTGGGGAGAAGCGACCCCGATCAGCCTCTACTGGGATCCTGCAGCGGAGCGCATCTGGCGCTACAACCCCGCAATGCGCCTGATAGTGATACTCCGCAATCCAATTGAGCGGGCTTACTCACACTGGGCAATGGAACACCATCGTGGAGACGATCCGCTGCCCTTCGCCCTAGCGCTGGAACAGGAGGAGGCCCGATGCCGCGAAGCCCTGCCATTCCAGCACCGGGTTTTCTCGTACATCGATCGGGGCTTTTACAGCGCCCAACTCAGACGGCTCTGGCGTTTCTTTGGCCGAGAGCAGGTACTGGTACTCCGACAAGAACAACTGCGCCTCAGCCCCCAGACCTGCCTCGACGAGATCTGGCAGCATCTCAGCATTCCTCCGCGCCAAGCCATCACTCCGCTCGAACGCCACAACGGTGACTACGACCACGCGATGTCCCCCGCGTGTCGTGAGCGCCTGCGCCAGATCTTCTGGCAGGAGATTGGCCAGTTGGAAAACCTACTGGGCTGGGATTGCAGTGACTGGTTGAGGAGCTGAGTTGATGAAAGTACTGCTAGCGATTCCGCATGTGTTTGCTCCCAAGGAAGGGTCGCTCTATTCATCTCAAACAGAAGCGAAGCGGGGCCTGAAACAGAAGGCGCTTCTTAAAGCAACGATCGGCAACCTGAACCTCCACCGCCGCCGCCACTGGATACACGCCTCATTGGGTAGAAATCAACCGGTGGTGAACCGGGAACTGGCGAGCACCGACGGCGTGGAGCTCACTATTCGACTATTCACGCCTCCTGACGCCAGCCTGGCGGATGACCTGCCCGATGATCCTGGACTGGAACGGTTGGATCCCGGCGTTAGCGACTACAGCCAAGTGCCACTGGTGGCATCACGCCACCTGCTGGAGCAAGCCGATACGTACGACTTGGTGGGCTACATGGAAGATGACTTACTGCTGAGCGATCCAGAATTCTTCGCCAAGATCCTTTATCTGGATCGCTGCAGCGATGGCGGCTACGCCTTTCTGCCACACCGCTGCGAACAAATCCCTGGTCAAGGCGATGTGATCCTCTCGGGAGATCCGGATGGGGGCCGACCGGATCTGTTCTGGGATACCGGTGAAATGCTCAGCATTCCCTGGCCTCTGGGGGAACGCCACTTCTACCGAGCCACCAATCCACATTCCGGCTGCTACTTCCTCAGCAGCAGGCAAGCTGTGAAGGTTCTTAAGTATTGGACTGATCATGAGTGGATTGCCCCATTCCAGCTATCGGGCCCCCTGGAGCAGGCTGGAAGCGGAATGTTATTGCCTGTACTCAAGATTATGAAACCAATACCAGCACACTTCCGTTTTCTCATGGTGCGCCATCAGGATCAACTCTGGCAGCGTCATGCCTTTGAACGGGGAGCCACTTTTTCCTAAGTATGAACGACATCGACGAACTCAAACTGATACTTGAGCACCGAGAACACCAGTGGCTTCAACATTGCAAATTTGTCTTAGAGAAAATTCTTTTACCCATCTGCCACGAAGGCCTTGCATTTTCGCAAAAACCCAGTGAGAGAGCAGCTGTATTGATCGAGAATCGTATCGACCATCAATGGCTTTTTACGGTTTTGAATACATGGCTTATGTGCCCTCAAGGCACAGAAATACTACTCATTACAGACCGGGCCAATCTCTCTAAAGCCAGTACATACCTTCATCAACACGCGCCAGATTTTGAGGCGCACTTTTTATGCGTCGAAGACTTATTACCAGGAACAAATCTCAGCAATTACAGCAGCTTCAATCGCATGTTGAAAACCACAGCTTTTTGGAGTGCACTACCTCACGAAGAGCTTTTAATCATCCAAACCGATGCACTGCTAGCCAAACCACTTGAACCATTCTTCTTCCAATTCTGCTATCTAGGCGCACCTTTTCTACCAAGACAACACTCTGAATACTTTGAGAAAAGAGACAAAAGCGGACACATTAATCGGTTCTTTAAAATCGAAACACCAATTCACAACTCTCCCCATCCAGACACCTACCCTCACCTACATGGGAACGGAGGCTTGTCCATACGTCATCGAACTGTAATGGCCCAAGCATGCAAAAAATGGGGGGAAAACAGCCCCGAAATCGAAGCAGAGGATGTTTTCTTCAGCCGGTATGTCCCCCAGCTAAAGCCACTTCCACCCCTAGAAATCGCCCAAGCGTTTGCAACTGAAACGACTTATAATCCGATGGCCGTAGGTAGCCATGCTTGCTGGAAATTCCTGCACAGCAGAGATTTAGCGGACCATTTAAGTCAACACCTCCGCAGCGCCTCATCAATGGCCAATGCCCTCCGTCAAGAAAGCTGAACCTTCAACCATCTGATCACCGCAGACGGCTGAATAGCCGCCATGCACGCGTGACTTTCAATCAGGCAACCGTCGTTGCGAAATCGGTTGTCTGCACAGGCGTCGCAAGAGACAGGGCTGATGCTGCGTGTCACATTGCTGCAGCGAGGCATCCAAAGACGCACAGGGCTGGCTCCAACGCCCTCGTCATCGTTGCCAACAATCGCGTAGGTGGGAGTCCCGACAGCGGCAGCGATGTGCAGAGGGCCTGCATCAACGCTGATTACCGCTTTTGCCTTACGGCAGGCGCCGGCCAGTTGCATCAGGCTGGTTTGACCGCGCAAATCAACCACCCCGGAGCTCTGCAGCAAGCTGTCCTCGCCATCGCCCGCGTTGTATGCCTCCTTCTGGGCCGCTGGCGGGCTGCCCACTAACCCCACTGTCCAACCATAAGAATCCGCAGCCTCCAAAACCTGCCGCCAGTAGCTGAAGGGCCAGACCTTGGCGGCCCGAGCCGTGGTGCAGTGGATCAGCAGATCTGGCACAGCAAAGGGAGGCTCAGCAGAAGGAAGCTCAATCGCTGTGGGATCCACATGGTCCTGGACCCAGGCGAGCTGGCAGAAGAGTTCGGCGATGTAATTACTTCCGAACACATGGGCGTAGCGCTGCTGGAACGCCGGGCTGTCCCAATCGGGATCCGCCAGGAAGCGCTGACGCGGATGATCTCCCCAGGGCAAATCGCGGCGCCGATTGGCGCAGAGGCTGCCACCCGCCACGTAGAGCGGCTCCAACCAAGGCACCAGGCTGCAGGTAAGCGGGTTGAAACCATCAAGATTGAGCGCCAGCTGCACAGAGCCATGGCATTCAATCCGTTCGGCCAATGTCTGATGCAGGATCAATCCGGAGCCTGGACGGGGATCATCCCAACTACAGCGCCAATCCAGCATGGGCAAGGCACTTTCAAAATCAGCAGTGACCTCACTGCCGATGAAGCCGATCACCGCATCAGGGAAGCGGGCACGCAAACCACGCAACACCGGCGTGCTCACAACGAAATTACCCACCTTGCAGGAACCGAGCACGACGATATGGGGAGCCGAGCCCAGATGCTCGCCGCTGTAGCGCTGCATGCCCGTCATGGTCTGTTTATGTCCGGCACGCCATGTTGACCGATCGGCCTCTGCAAATCGAGGTGCTGGTAAACAGCCCAGGCCCCCACGATCAAGTACGCATCCGAGAACCCTTTGCGGCACTGCAGGCCCTTGGGGTGGATTGCCGGATCCACGAACGGCCCTTCCTCTTCAACGACTGCATCCGCCCCCACAGCCTGGTGATCTGGCAACGGCCACTTCCGCAGAGCCGCCAGCAACAGTGGGAGCACCTGCAGTGGTTGCGTAAAAGGGGCTGCCTGCTTCTGACGGAGTGGGACGATCATCCCGATCTGTTTCCGGCCGGTCCTCGTCAGCGCCTCTTAGATCAGGATCTGGCGCCACTGCGGTTGTGCCATGGCTTACACACCTCCTGCACCAACCTGGCCGATGCATTGCGAAGGCAGAACCCACTGACGCTGGTACTCGAAAACGCGGTTGCCCTAATCCCTGCTCTGCAGATGGCCAAACACAAATCAGGACCGCTACGGGTGTTCATTGCCAATCAAAACCGGGAGGCAGACCAACGCAGGATGCTTGGCGGGTTAAAGCGTTGGCTGGCGGAGGATCCCCGTTTAGAGCTGATCATTCTTGCTGATCGTGAGCTGGCCTCATCCCTTCCGCAAGAGCGGATTCGCTTCGCTCATCTGCTCACTTACAAGAGCTACAGACAGACGATGGGGCAGTGCCAACTAGCCTTGCTTCCTCTAAGCCGATCCTTAGCGAATTCCTGTAAAACACCAATCAAGCTGATGGAGTGCGCGGCCGAGTCGGTGGCCACTGTTAGCGGGCCTGAGCTCTATGGAACACAAGCAATTCGCGGCCTAAGTGTGCTGACCGAATCGCCGGAGCAGGTGGT
Organism: Synechococcus sp. MU1642; assembly: GCF_020514115.1. Classification (GTDB taxonomy): domain Bacteria; phylum Cyanobacteriota; class Cyanobacteriia; order PCC-6307; family Cyanobiaceae; genus Parasynechococcus. Next base: position 41,370 of record NZ_VTKZ01000003.1, on the reverse strand, counting down.
AGAGCATGCCCGCAGACTGGCCTACGACCAGACCACGCGAGAGAACTTGGTAGCTAAGGCCCATCACTGGGTACGTAGCGAAATGTCGCTGCAAGTTCATTCACCTCAAAGGCTATGGCTGTACGAGATGCTGTGGCGGAAGCGCCAAGCGATTGACCTCCTCACCCAGGAACGGTTTGCGGGTACCAGCCTCGCGCTAGCTGGCGAAATGATGATTTGAGGGCATTGAACCGAACCAGCCCTTCACTTCAAGATCTGCTTGCTCGAGGGCCTGTGACCAATCGCCCGACACACCGCAGCGCACAATCCGCATCGAGTCGTAAAGAAAGGTTTTTCGAGCACTCTGACCCCACCGCCAATCAGCCGGAGCGCTGAGCATGAGCACTACGGGAATGCCAAGGGCGCCAGCGAGATGAGCTACCGAAGTGTCAACGCTCACAAGCAGATCGATGGACTCGAGCACCTCTGCGGTTTGCAGCCAATCCGTCGATTGCAACGGATGCTCAAGTACACCTTGCTCGATCAGGCTCCGCGCCGGCGCCTCGTTGTGTCCTTCCAACTGCAGACTCACCAAGCTGGCCATGTAATGCTCCCTCCACTGCTGGGCCAACCGGAAGAAGTCTTGCCGCGGCACATCACGCACCCGAGCACTGCGCTCCGGCTGAGGTGCCTTGTGGCGCCCGGCGCTCCACACCAGACCAATTCGCGGAGCCCCCTTCCTCTCTTTACGGGTCCACCTGTGCATAAAAGGCCGGCCACCATCACGTGCAGACTTCGTCCAGGCCTTCATTACAATCGGGAGGTAGTAAGTGCCGACCTGTGGAATACCCATAGCCCATGGTTTGCTCTGAGGACCCATCGGCTCAAGCTCACAATTACTTGGCAAAAAGAAGCGGTGCCTTACCAGAGGTATCAGTGAAGGGCGGAGCCAGAGGTGCAGGCGTTGCACCCTTGAAGCGAGGTTGGGCAGCCAAGCAAGATTCTGCAGAGTGTCACCAAATCCCTGGTCATCCCAGACCAGCAACTCCGAAGTGTCAGCACCATCCCAGCGTGAATGCTGGCGAACAGGCTCGAGCCAGTAAGTGGGATCCGCCGTTTGACCTGCCAGCAGCAGTTTCAGGCCCTCCACATCACCGGGATGAACACAAAGCCTGAAAATACCCTGAGTCATCAACATGAGCTGCAGCATGCAAGTCTGCTGCAAATCGCCACAGACCAATCCAATGAGCGACAGCAAAGAGGAACGTTCACGATCAGGCGCAAAAGCATTTAAGTGAAGACGAATCGCCCGTTCCTGATTAGAAACGGCTTCCTGAAGACGGCCAAGTCGATGCAAGCAACTGGCCCGATTCGTACGCGCCATCACGGTCTCTTGAAGGCTCAGCTGTCGATCTGCAAATTTCAGTGCATCCATATGTCGCAACTGGTACAACCTCAGAGAGCAGCCGGTGGCATGCAAAAGATCCTGTTCGTGGGATGTTCTGGCTAAAGCCAGCCCCTGCATCAGCCATTCGTCAGCACGGACAGCCTGAAGTTGATGAAGAGCCAGCAGGGCCAGGTTGTTGCATGTGAGGGGCCGGTCAGGGTCCAAACGTAGGGAAGCCAGATAGGCCCGTTCAGCACGCGGGAGCACCCCAAGGCGTTGGTAAAGGCGACCCATGGAATGCAGATGATCAGCATCGACGGCCGCGCCAAAGCTGAGCTTTTGCCGAAGCATCTCAAGGGCTTGCGACCACTGACCCGACTGCTCAAGGCGTTCGAGATCAGAGCTGAATGACATCGTCCAAATCCATCTCTGTCAAAGCCTTAGCAGACACCACAAAGTTGCCATGAGAAACTCTCGGAATGCGAATCCTCCTCGTCAATCACGGCACCGCAGGCGAATGGGGTGGGGGTGATGGTGTCCAGATACGTGAGACCGCAAAACGCCTAGTCCAGCGTGGCCATCATGTGCAGGCAATCAACGCAGATCAACCAGATGCAAGGGGCTTCGATCTGGTCCATCTATTCAACTGCAGGGTGGAGGGTTCATTCCGGCAGCAGGTTGCCAGCTGCAAACAAGCAGGCGTACCAGTGGTGGTCTCACCTATCTGGATTTCGCTAGCCAAAGCGCTCTGGGGAAGTCGGGGAACAATGAGCGTGCTCCAGCAAGCCATTGATGGTGCACCAGCCGCAACGGTGGATTCGCTTCTCGAGAAACTGCGTAACCGCGAGTTGGTTGTCCGCTTGCCAAAGGGGTCAGTCAATGCAGAAGGCTATGGAGACGAGAGTTGGCCAGTGAACAGAAGCGTCATCAAGGAGTTGCTTCTTCAGGTTGACGGCTTGCTGCCAAACAGCTGGCTGGAACTGCAAGCCGTCCGACATGACCTGCAATGGCATGGCGAAACCTTTGAAATAGCCCACTACGGTGTTGATCCCGGGCTATTTCTGGATCCCGATCCGGATGCCTTCCGTAAAGCCACGGGAATCCAAACTCCCTTCGTTCTGCAGGCTGGGCGTATCGAACCTGCGAAAAATCAGGCCATGCTTTGCTGGGCTCTACGCGAAACCAATCTGCCGATCGTATTAATTGGGGGATCGAAGCATTGGCCCGCCTACGCAGATCTATGCAAGAGCATCAGCGGTGAAAGGCTTCACATAATCGACCACCTCCCTCAACCGCTACTTGCATCGGCCTATGCATCCGCCGCTGTACACGTCCTACCAAGCTGGATGGAGACCTGCGGTCTCGTCAGCCTTGAAGCTGCACTCGGTGGTGCGCCGCTGGTGGGAAGCACATTTGGCCACGAACTTGAATATCTAGAGGGAGACGCGTGGTATGCAGACCCAGGAGACGCCAGCAGCCTGCAGAAAGCGGTCGTTGGAGCATGGAAGGCCGGGCGTCATCACCCACGCACAATCGCGATGAAACGCAAAGTACTAGAAAGATTTAACTGGGAGCGGACTGTGGATGCAACGGAGAATCTCTATAGGCGTGTGCTCAATGCAAAGGCTTAGCTCACAAGATCAAATCGATGATCAGCTCTGCGTAATCAGTCTTACAAGAACACCGCAGCGTCTAAAGGACTTTTTTCAGCGGAATGCTGAAGCTCTTAAATACTGGAATGTACGTGTACTTGAGGGAGTAGATGGGACTCTGCAAAAAGAACTATTCAAACGATCACGACTAATCAGCGACAATGTATTGAAAGGATGGAGCCCAGGAGCAATAGGATCAGCACTCAGCCATATGCTTAGCTGGCGCTTTTGCCTGCAATTGGGTAAGCCAATAGTCGTTGTCGAGGATGACGCAATATTAGCGGCAAAATTGAAGCAGAACTTGCATACGATGCTCAAAGAAAGGGACGAGCATCCCCCTTTTTTACTTCTGGGATGGAATCTTGACTCACTTTTGCAGGCTGAACTTCAACCAGGACTGGGCGTGATCAGCCTATTTGAGCCAGCTTATCCCAAAGAAGCGGAACTTACACAACTGGTCAATTCCTCAACAGAGAAACGGATGTGTAAGCTAAAACGTTGTTTTGGACTTCCCGCATATCGCATAACACCGAAAACATCAGAATATTTGCTCAAGCAGCTCAGTCCCCTTACAAGCGAAGTAATTACAATGGGGAGAGGTATTCCGACTCACTTCAGCGAGACTCTCGACGGAATACTCAACACTCAATACGAAAAAATAGGAGCAAAGATAATATTTCCACCACTTGCATTAGCACTTAACAATCAAAATGAATCACTTACTCGCAAACGCAAACCACAAACCTTCCATAACTGAATAAATTTACCGGAATCTCTTGACTCCCTCTAACTGCTTCGTGAAAAGATCACTAATAATTGAAATGACAGGTCGTGAGCGGAGTTTAATGTTTGCGGAAACTCCCATCCCGCTTTGAAGATTCAACTTTTGTTCGCCAGCAAGAACTGATTGTTCTTGGAGAGATACCGTAGCAGGAAAACGATATTGTTGCGATTGCCGATCGGGGGGAAGAACATCCGAACCTAATTTAGTCAGAGTTCCCCTTATATATCCAAATTCACCGGAAGGAAATGAATCTACCGATACATTGACAGGTAAACCAACTTTGACAAAGCCAATATCTCTGTCACTAATAGCTATTTGCGCCTGCAGCTTGTTAGCTGGTACAAGCCTCAATACATCTTGGTCCGCGTTGACAACCGTCTGAGGGGAGACCTTAACATCAAAGACTTTGCCACTGATTGGGGCACGAACTGTGCGATAGCTGATTGTTTCATTTAAACCAACCAACTCGGCTCGGATCTGAATCATCTGACGGTTAATCTGGTTGAGCTGTGAAGCAATCTGCCCAACAACTCTCGAGCGCTCCTCTTGAAGTGAGGCAACATCTGCACGAGTTTCCTGCACTTGATTCAACTGCAAAAGATATTGATTACGAGCCATAGCTCCGCTTTCGAAGAGAGGCTTCATATCACTAGCGATTTGCTCTTTCAATTGCATTGTCGAACGACGACTACTTAATCTCGCAGCAATTTGCTCAAGCCGAGAAAGAAATTGCTGGCTCTGTTGTCGTGCCGTGATCAACTGCGCATTGAGAGTGGGATCATCAACGGTCGGTATGGCTGGCAAATCTTCAAAGCGCGAGGGATCACCGCTGCTGCGCAAAATAATCTTGAGCGTACGAGCCTGTAGCTCAAACAATGAGAGTGTAGTTTCAAGCGCTTCTCGACGACTGGCGAGTCCTTTTGCCTCAACATCAAAGAGGGATTGACCCTGTTTTACCTCATCTCCATCTTTAACAAAAACCTTACTTACTACACCAGCACTAGGAGAATCAACCTCGCGCACCGATCCTGATGGCTCAAGCCGACCTCGGACAGTTACTGTTTGATCAATTTTTGCCATAAAGGCCCAAGTCAAAGAGCCACCAAAGAGGATGGCGCACAACCATATCAACACAGAAGACCAATGGCGCCCTTGCTCGACATAGGCTGAACTTCCCTCCCAAATCTTAATTTCGGGGGGCAGCGACTTATCGTGATCAGTCAAGATCGGCCTCCTGCTGTGAATACAAAGCAAAATAGCGACCCTGCTGTTGAATTAACTCTTGATGCGTTCCCTCCTCAACCAAAGAACCAGAATCCATCATCAGAATGCGGTCAGCCGAACGAATAGTACTCAAGCGGTGGGTGATGAAAAACACTGTGGATCCTTCAAAAGCCTTTTTGAGATTGAGGCAAACTTGACGCTCAGTGAGGTAATCAAGTGCACTGGTGGCCTCATCGAGAATAAGAAGATTTGGACGTTGCAGCACTGCGCGTGCAATTGCAATGCGCTGACGCTGACCACCTGAGAGCCCACTGCCGCGCTCACCTACAGAGCTGGCATATCCCTGGGGCAATTCCATGATGAAGTCATGAGCACAAGCAACTCTTGCAGCGGCTTCAATCTCAGCGCTAGTGGCATCCGGAGCTGTAAGTGCAATGTTGTCACGTACGGATCCCTCAAACAAAAGACTGTCCTGAGGAACGATGCCTATTTGGCGCCGTACAGATCCCAATTGAAGCTTGGCCAAATCGTATCCATCTATCAAGATGCGACCTTTTTCAGGTTCATACAATCGAGGCAACAGTTTCATAATCGTGCTTTTTCCGCTCCCACTTCGTCCAACAATTCCAATAAATGCACCAGCCGGAACAGAAAAGCTAACATTTCTAACCACAAGAGGTGTCCCATCACCAAAGCGGAAATCAACAGATTGAAAAACAACCTCACCTGCTACGGGTGGAAGTGGCAGCTGATCAAGTTCGTTATCAGAGCCCTCCGCTTGGGCATCAACAACATCACTTAAACGTTCAATCGATAGTGCCACTCCTTGGAAAGTTTGCCAGCTAGTGGCGAGATTGATTAGAGGACCTACAACGTACCCAGATATAATTCTAAAAGCAATAAGCTGTCCAATTGTGAGCTCACCCTTAATAACCAGGTAGGCGCCAACCCAAAGGGTTATTAGTCCGCTAAGTTGACTAAGGAACTGACCTGTAGTGCCCGTTGATATACCAATTAGCAAACTTTTAAAGCTCTCACTCATAAATGATGAGTACCGGCGCTGCCATCGCCAGCGCACAGTATTTTCAGCATTCTGCGCCTTGATGGTTTGAACTCCACTCAGAGATTCCACCAGCAGAGCCTGGGTAGCAGCATTTTTTTCAGCAGCTTTGCGTAACTGAGCCTTAATCGCCGGTGAGGCAATAAAAGTGAGAGCAATAAAAAGGGGAATCACGCCAAGAGTAACCGCAGTAAGCACTCCGCTGTACACAACCATCACCGCGATATAGATGATGGAAAAAACTGCATCAAGCCCAAGGGTGAGAAGGCTGCCTGTAAGGAAGCCGCGTATATTTCCAAGCTCGGCCAAGCGTGTTTGCAGTTCACCAACAGGGCGACGATCGAAATATCGTTGGGGCAAGCGCAGGAGGTGCTGGATCACTTCAGCACCAAGGGTGATATCAATTCGGTTGGTAGTATCAGCAAATAAATAGGTACGCACAGCACCCAGTAGGCCCTGAAAAAGGCTGACGAGCAGCAAAATAAGACCAAGGGTATACAGAGTATCAAGGTTTTGCTGACCAATAACCTTGTCGAAGATCTGCTGCATAACCAGCGGCTGGGCCAAGTTAAGCAGCTGTAGAACAAGAGAAGCAACCAGCACTTCAATTAGGCTGCGTCGATACTTCCGAATCTGCGGATAAAACCAGGAGAGTCCAAGCTTGCGGCGTTGAGCGTCTCGACCCGGATTGAGCAGCAAAACCCTCACACCGCCTTCATCGCCCAAAAGCTCTGATAGGGGAAGACGGACGCTCCCATATTCGGGTATCACCGCGAAAACCTCACCGCTGCGGATCTCATGAATCAGCGAAGGTTGGCCACAGAGAACAGCAATGCAAGGGAAAGAAGCACGAATGACCTGGGCTTCGGGCAAATCGGCCAAAGTCCCAGTGAAGTTCATTAATGTTGAGAGGTTGCCTACCAACTCAAGGCTCGTAGCGCGTTGGCCGCGAAGGTTATCTTTCGCTGCGCGCTCGATCACATCTCGGCGAAAAGGCACATTGTGATGGCGTGCCAACATTTCTAAACATGCCATTGTTTGACCAACTGGACCTTCGCCAGTGACCTGGACGAATTTCTTGCGGCGAGTTGAGGACGATCCTTCGAGGGGTGGATCTGGCATACCTTGTTCCCCTTGAGGAAGAGGCAACAGATCTGAGTAACGATCATCGTCATCCAAATCTGCGGAGATATCTGTACTTTCGGAAGAGTGCGCAACATCAGACTCGAGGCACTGCGTCCACAGTTGCCGGTCTACGCGAATAAGCCTCAGAGGATCTCCAGCTGGAAGAGAGGCCAAACGCTCTGGATCTACAGGTTGACCCACAGGTACAGGATCTCCCTGTAAAGGCTGAGAATTCCAAAGCCAAACGGCATCATCATCAGGAAGTTTGCGCTGATTGACGGCATCAACAACTTGCAAACCAGGCAGAAGTTGCCGAAGGACTTCTCGTTCTGCTGGCTCTGCCACGACACGTGCCCGCAAGGCAGGTCCCAGAACTGACATCAATTCAGCTGGTGAATTACTGGCAGCAAGCCAGCGAGAAAAAGCCTCAGACTCTGACTCCAGTGTGTAAAAGTCATCGGCAGCAAAACCAATCAATTTGAGAGGCGTTGCTGCTGTAAGCCACTCGCAGGGATCACGGCGTACCAAACCTGCCCAGCCAACCAGATCTCCAGGCTGTGAGTAGGCCAAGGTGACCGGCCTGCGTAGACCCGGATCGTCGTGAAGAAGTCTGCCCCGACCCTCAACAATGCAAAAGCAGTATTCCGGCATTCGATCGGGCCGGAGCAATTCTTGGCCGACAGTGCAGTGGAAAGGACGCGCGCGCTTGGCAAGCCAACTCAAACGTTCATCGCCCAAATCCTTGAAAGCGACGAAGCGGCGAAGCAAAGCCTCGAAAGTGGAAGAGGACTGTTGGGTCATGACTCATGATCGTAGTGAAAGGGGTCTAAGGAGTCACCCTCGCCAGCCCTGATCTTCATTACACGCTCGTCCAAGAACTGATCCAGCGACTCCTGAATCATCTGTTCACGTACCTGGTCGTCCAAACGGGTCGGGGTCAGCTTCTCAAGACGTAGAAGAATTTGCCATTCGCCTAGACCAATAGGAGGTGACAGTTCACCGGCTTTTAGTCCGCGAAGAATATCCTGCAGAAGGGCCGGCTGAAGCGCACCGATCGGAATTGGGCCAATGACTCCCTGCCTGTCTGCTTCGGGACCTTCACCAAAGGCTCTGGCAGCCTCTGCGAAAGTAGTCTCATCTTCCTCAAGACGAATCCACAGCTCACGCGCAAGTGCGTAATCCTTAACTCGTAACAAGGAGTAGATCACGAGATCACGGGAGCCCTTAGACGCAAGAAATCGTTCTTCAAGACCTGGAGCAAAACGTTGGTGAGCAAAACGTCGCAACGCTTCAGGCCTACGTAAATGAAGCTCAAGATCATTACTAGTCCAACCGTTCTCTTGAAGATAATCTTCCTCCGTGCGACCGTTCAAAAAGTCGCAACGTGTCTCTTGCAGCCAGGACTCCTCGAGAGGAACTAATGCAACTATCTGTTCTTCAAGATGACGGCGGAGGAGTTTGGGCTCCATCTCCATGCGCCGGACCAAAGAAAGTACATCAGCATCGCTAAGTATTTGGTGAAATAACATCACTTATAGGCAGGAAGATCGTTTGCCAGAGCCCTGAAATCCAGCAAGGTTAAGTCCTCAAATGCAATGCGGAGATCCTCCGCAACACCGGACCAATCACCCTGCTGACGTTGACGAAAAAGACGCATGGAGGGATACCAGGGAGAATCTGACCTGCCCTTCAGCCAACGAAAATCAGCATTTTGAGGAAGAAGTAACCATGTCGGACAATTTAGAGCTCCTGCCAGGTGAGCGACAGCCGTATCAACGGAAATAACAAGGTCTAACTGTTGTACAAGATGAGCAGTATCAGAAAAGTCGTTTAGATCTAAATGCCAATCTTTAACCCCATCGACGTCAAGCCAGGGCTCTAACTGATCCGCATCTTGACCGAACTGCAATGAATGAAGTTCAATGAGACCTAAGTGCAACAAATCTGTGAGGATAGGCATCAAAACAGTAAGCGGCATACTCTTGTTGCGATACATCGCTTTGTTGTCTGGATTAGAAGCCCATACCAAACCTACACTCATTCCCCCCGGAGGCGGCTCAACTTGCAGGTGTTCAGGACAGCGCTGAGTTGTGCGTAAATAAGGCACATGTGATGGCACTGTGTGCAACTCAGTTGAGAAAAGGGCCGGTAGGCTCATTAGTGCCACATGTGACCTTGAATCATCATCACGGTAGCAACCATCAAAAGGCTGAACTCTCTCTCCATAACCAGTCCAATCCCTGACTAGAGAGACCAGACAAGACCTAACCATAAAGACAAAATTGATGGAAGCTGCTTCAAGCAAATGGAGATATCTACAAAACTGAATAACATCTCCTAACCCCTGCTCACCCCACACAACCAAAGACTCTTCACCAGCTCTTGGAGCCTCAGCGAGACTTTGAAGAGGAGGGCCGGATGTTGGTGGCTTCACATCCTTAAAATCCGGGCAATTGAATCGCGATTCGTAATAACGCCAACCGTCTTTATAACGACCCAAAAGTAGATAAGCCAACGATAGATTCCACAACGAATGCGTTGAACTCGAATCAAGTTCAAGACCTTTCTCAAGTATTTCTATCGCTTCTTCAGCCTTTAAAACATTAATTAAAGTGTTACCGAGGTTTTGATATCCCGGCGAATGCCTGGAATCAAGAGCAATGGTGTGGCGGAAGGAGCGCTCAGCCCTCACAAAATCTTCAGCAGCGTAAAAAGCCAATCCTAAATTGCACCACACTTCAGGATTAAGTGCATCGATTTGCAAACTTGTTTTCAGAGGTCTAATAGCCTCGAGAGGTCGATTCAGCGAAGTTAAATTTGCTCCTAAATTATGCCACACTGGAGCCGACTCAGGATTAACAATCAGACTGCGTCTATATAATTTATCAGCCTCCTCAGGCGCATCATCCTTGATAAGATTTGCCAAATTATAAAGAGCATCATGCCGATCGGGTTCAATTTGTAGTGCACGTTGATAGGACATGCAAGCAAGTTGATGCTTCCCTTTGACCTGTCTGGCCACCATTCCCATCAGGATGTGAAAATAGGCCATATGACCACAAGACGACTCGACACCGGGCCTTTGCAAGACCTCAAGAGCGTCGACATATCGCTTGTTCATCCACAAGCCCAGTGCAAATGGCATGGACCACTGCAGAAGGCCAGTTGCAAGAATTGCCTGGCTAGCCTGCTGAATAGCCTGATCAGGGCTCAGCTCACCCTTTCCAAGACGCTCGAAGGAGCGCATCCAGTCTTGTGCTTCTCCATAAGATGCGGCGTTGGGACTTGACTGCGATTTGCTCGCGATGGAAGACATAAAAACAAAAGCGCTGCAGGCCCATTCAGAGGGGCGCTTGGTCGAAGCAGAATTCTCGTACCGGATTCTCCTTGAGCAGGGAGATGATCCCGATGTTGCGGTCAATCTCGGAGCGTTGCTCCGCAGCCAAAGGAGACTTCGTGAAGGCAGCTCACATTATCACCGTTGCTTAAAGCGAATGCCGGGTCAGCGGAAGCTGATTCTCAATGCCTGCAACTGCTGGAGGGAAACGGGTGAGAGCGCAGCAGCACTGCATTGGTTACGGCACGCACTAAATGCAGAACCTACCGATACAGAGCTTCGAGAATCGCTAGCAGAGACTCTCGCTATGGCAGGCGAGACAGCTGAAGCAATCGTCGTTTACGAGGCAATTGTCCAATCAGATACAAGTCGTATCCAAAGCTGGATGGGCCTGGGGCTTATTCATGCCCGCGCAGAAAAGCTCGAAGAAAGCAAAGACTGCTATCGGAAAGTGCTTTCAATCAATCCAGACCAGCCCCATGCCAAGGCCAATCTCTTGACCATCCTTAAGCAACAGGGCGAATTCCAAGCCGCGCAAACCTTGGTTGATTCTCTTAGCAAGTTTCAGCAAAAGCATCCTGATATCCGCAAGGCAGTAGCAGATTTGAGGATGGCTGAAGGCGACTGCGTGACAGCTAGTCATATCCTGGCAGAGCTTGCTGGAGACTCTCCAGGAAAGCCTGAACACTGGCTGAATTGGGCCGCCAGCCTCAAGAGCCTGAAGTTCACGGTAGCTCCCGCGCTGATTTTGAAGCGAGGGCTGCAATACAACCCAAATGACAACAATCTGTGGCTGGCACTAGAGCAAGCTCTATGTGAAATGTGTAATTTAGAAGCTGCTCGAAAAATATGCGCATTTCGAGGGTTTGATACTGACATAAAGAGCAGCGAACAACTCTTCAATCGCCAATTCTTAAGTCTAAGCCAAACACAATCAGACGAGCTATGCGAAAGGCGACTCGAGTGGGCTAAGCATTGGGAGGACGGGCAGAAGAAGAAAAGTTACGGACCTCTTTGGCCAGACTTGCTTCTAGAACCCCACACAGGACGGCGACTAAGAATTGGCTACTTATCTGCTGATTTCTGCAACCATCCTGTTGGACGTTTTTTGCTCCCAATTCTCAAAAATCATGATTGTAATGACTTTGAGATTTGGGGAATTAATTGCGGGCATCACCATGATTGGGTCAGCGAGCATCTTAAAGAACATTGTGATCACTGGCTAGATTGCAAATTTCACAACGATGCATTATCGGCAAGATTAATTGCTGACCTACGTTTGGATGTACTGGTGGAGTTAGGGGGATACACAAGTGGATCACGAATAGGAATTCTTGTCCATCGACCAGCTCCTATCCAATTAAGTTACTTAGGTTTCCCAGCACCAACCTATCTCAAGTGCATTGATGGATGGCTAGGAGACAAGGTGTTGTTTGATGGGCTATCGCAAGTAGATAATAAGGCCCATCGACTAATTAACATTGAAGGTGGATACATGGTATTTGATCCGTGCGGAACCCTTCCATTGCCAGTGCGTGAGCCTTGTGAGCGCTTTCGCTTCGGCAGCTTTAACCACGCACGCAAGCTTAGTGATGCAAGTATTGATCTATTCTGCGCCGTGATGAGTTCCTGCCCAAATGCTGAACTAATACTCAAAAGTATCAGCTTCCATGAAGCGGCAGAAAAAAACCGGATACGCAGTCGTTTTAAAAAGGCAGGACTCGCAACTGATCGCTTAATCCTGCTGGATTGGATTGAAGGGGGAATTAACCACCTACAGCTTTATCGTCACATGGATGTAGCCCTGGATCCTATTCCCTATGGCGGGGCAACCACAACAGCGGAAGCCATGTGGATGGGGGTGCCAGTTGTCAGCATGAGAGGAGAAGGAATGGTTGGTCGACTATCAGCGAGCCTGCTGCACTATGCAGGATGTGAGCGTTGGGTCGCAAACAACAACGATCAATTCGTGAACATCGCAAAAAACCTTGAATCACAAGGGCCAAGAACCAGCAAAAAAAGATTGCAATTAAGAAAAATTCTGGAGAGATCTAAACTTGCAGATGGAGCGAGACTAAGCAGTGAGCTAGAGAAGATTTACAAGACTCTAAGGCAAGACATTAACCCCTATTAAATTTTGCCTTAACCATTTCGGTAAAGGCCTGCTCGAGATGGTGCATTAGATCAGCGGCATCACCAAGCAGGCTATTTTGAATCTTATGTCGCCAGAGATCTCTATTCGCACGGAGGTATTTAAGATTAGTAGCGTGCTTAATTGCCAAGTTCAGATAGGAGCGCTCATTCGTCGCGACCCAATCGTGCAGAGAACACCCATTCAATACAGCGGTACTCATACGACTGACATAAGAATCTCCAGCTGTTGTAATCACGGGCACTCCCATCCATAACGCCTCACATGTAGTGGTACATCCCCCATTGGGTAGAGGGTCCAAAGCAATATCAATATGCTGATATTGCTGCAAGTGCTCGGTATGACCGGCTGTGAGGGGTAACCAAGTTATACGTTCAGGGTCAAGACCAACACGAAGCATTCGACGCCGAAGCAACTGCTGAGTGGGCTGATCCGAAGAAGTAGTGGCCTTCAAGACCAGAGTAGATTCAGGAACAGAATCAAGAATTCTTCCCCAAAGCCTCAGAGTTTTGTCAGAAAGCTTGCGATTGTGATTAAAGGAACCAAAGCGAATCGGACCAGATGGGGCTGAGGTCACATCAGCCGTAGCTTCCGGTAATGGATCGACAGGCTGCCATGCAAGGAACGGACGATCAAGCCTCCAAAGAGTCTCTGTATGCCAGCCAACATAGTCCTTAGGGAACAAACTCCAATCACCGAGCCAATAATCGATCTCTTGAATCCCAGTGGATGCAAAGAATCCGAGGTAGCTGCATTGCACAGGTGCCAATTTAGCTAGAAAGCCGGCGAGGAAATGACCTGAGGTCCAACCAGATAAATCAATCGCAAGATCAAGATCCAAATCCCTCACAACATCAACCTTACGTTCAACCGAAAATGCAGAGATATCGGTCAAATTTATGGACTGTAAAGGCTCAAACCAATCAGTGCATGATTGCGGACCATGATCTATTACATTGATTAGATGATGTTGATGCTGGGCCGTCTCATTTTCAAACGCATTAAAAAAACCGAGAAGAAAGCGACTCACGGGGTGAGGAGAAAGGTCACCAGTGATCCATCCAATACGCAAACTTTTTGCTGGACGGAGCTGTAGCTGAGATGTAGTAATACCTACATCACGACATCGCTGAAATTGATCACACTGTCGCAATGCAGAAATATACCTTTGATTCGCCTCTTCATACTTAGTTGATTCAATGCTGGCCAACTGCAGCATATAGTTACTATATTCCTGTTGTGCCGAAAGGGGATTTGCAAGAATAGAAGGTTTGAGATATTTCAACCAATGAGTATCACCATTATGCTCATAGGAGTTAAGTTGATTCCCTAGACGAGTGAAGGGCAATTGCAAAGTGGTTGTCCAGAGTTGCTGCAATAAAGCACTGCGTCGTGCTAGCCCTGGTTGTCTCTGCAACATTTTGATCGGAGTCAGATGTTGCAGGAGGCGATGATTTTCACCAAACCTCTCCATTGCCTGCCTTGCTAACGCCAGTACAGCTTCGGAATGCCTGGCATCAAGTGCAGTTTCTAAGGCATAGAGCCATAGCTGAAAATGCGAAGGAGCACGCTCTAAAAGGTCTGTAAAACTACTCAATGCAGTAACAAGATTCCCCTCTGCCTTCTCACATCGAGCCACAAGGATAGAAGCTTCGAGGGATTTTTCTTGCAGAGACTTATCCAACCATGATCTTGCCTCCGGAAAACGACCTCCAACAATCAACCATTCTGCATGCAAAATTTGGAAAAACTGACGCAGCTGAGGGTCTGAAAGAGTCAGCCATTGGGAAGGTTCAGTTTTGATGGTATGCCCACGACCTTTCACTAGTAAAAAACTGAACATCAATGCTCTAACTTCAGGCTGATCTGGCCAATTACGCTGCAAAGTACGGAAAACGGACAGAAATCCAGAGAGTTCGCGACTGTCTAGACGAATCCAAGCAAGGAGAGCCAGGGGGGAAAGTTGCTTTGATTTCGAAAGATCAGCTAGAAAAGCGATTAGCAACGACTCGGCGCGCTCAACATCCCCCAACCGATACAAACCTGCTGCTTTCTGATCGTCCCTCAACTCATTGGAGTTGATCAGGTCTTCTCGATTGAGTTGATCAGGCCATGCTGAAAGTTGTTGATACAAAAAAAAGGGGCCCCGAAGGACCCCAGTTTACTTTTAACCGTTAACAGGAGAGGCGATCAGCCAAGGGCTGTGATGGTAGCCGTGGAAACAGTCACGAAGGTGATGCTGGTCAGACCTGCACCTGCTGCCTCACTGGAGCCGGTTACGTTGTTCAGGAACAAAGTACCTGTTGCAACTCCAGCCTCAGCATTGTTGAAGGTAATGGTACCGGAAGTACCTGTTCCAGCATCAAGGTCACCACTGAACTGGATACCTGAGGTTGCACCATAGGCAGCATCGACAGCGACGACGACGTTGGCAGCTGAAGTGAATGCTCCGAAGGCAAGGGTGTCCTTACCGTCGGTCTTACCGAAGTAGTAAGTAGTGGAAGCATTAGCGACAGTTCCACTGAAGACAACGGAGTCGTTGCCCGCGCCAGCAAGGATGTCAGTTGAGGTCTGGCCAGAGAAGCTGAAGGAGTCAGCACCGCTGCCACCAGCCACAAGTGCACTAGTGACTTTGCCGGAGAAGGAAATCGTGTCGTTTCCAGTACCACCGCGCAGCGTGGAAGTCCTCACAGCAGCGGCCTCGATCAGACCGGCGGAGTCAGTACCACCAAGGATGGTGGCGTAGGAAATAGCGCCGTTGAAATCGAGAGTGTCGGCACCAGTACCACCAAGGACAGTTGCCTTGGTAGTTGCATCCTTACCAGTGACTGAGCCGTTAAAGACGATGGAGTCAGCGCCTGCACCAGCAGAAACAAGACCACCACCGGTGAATTTGTGGACAAACAGCTTGTCGACTGCGTCACCACCGATCAGGGTGGAACTGGTGTAAGTACCAGCGCCAGTTGCGTAGTTGGTACCGGCTCCCAAATCGATGCGGGAGTTGCTTACGGCAGCAACATTGAGGGTGTCACCACCAGCTGCACCGTAAACGGTGGAAGAAGTCAGATCTGTGATCTGAAGCGAGTCAGCACCACCTGCTGTATCTGCTGCAGAAGTGTCACCGTAGATGGTCAGGTTTTGACCATCTGCGATCAACACAGAGTCAGCACCCGCGCCTGCGTAGAACTCAGTAGCAGTCGAAGAGGAAGTACCGGTTGTCGCTTTGATAGCAATCGTGTCGTTGCCAGCACCAGCATTGACAGTGGAAGAAACGAACGAGCCACCAACTTGGATGGAGTCAGCGCCAGCGAAGGCACCAACATCAACTTTCAGGATTTGTGCGCTAGCAGGCGTGGTGTAGTTACCAACGAAGATGGTGTCGTTACCTGCACCGCCGTAAACGGTTGAGGTCTGGACAGTGTTACCTGCCAGCTGAATCGAATCATTTCCAGACAGGGTTCCTGTCGAATCCGAACCGTAAACCTCAGTATTGAAGATCGAGTAAGTGCTGTTGAACAGGATCTTGTCATTACCGCGGTTACCTGCAATCAGGGAACCAGACAACGACTGGGTAGAGGTAGCAGCCGCACCTTGGATGGTGTCAGTACCTTGGCCGCCATAAACGGTGGAGCCGAGAACGTCGTCCGCGATGTAGATGGTGTCGTTACCACCATTGGCCTGAATCAAGCTGCTGGCACTGAGCTTGGAACCCAAGCTGATGCTGTCAGCACCATCCAGAGAGGTGTCGTACTGGAAACCGCCACCGCCGTAGATGGCAGAGCCCTTAACGACGTTTTCGAATTCGAGAGTATCTGTACCAAGGTTGCCGCCCACAGTCGAACCGACAACACTGCCGACAGCCGAGATCAAGTCAACGCCCTGACCGCCGTAGATGCTGCTACCGCCGAAGACGGAGCTGCCGACGTACATGGTGTCATTGCCGCCGTTGCCCTGAACAAAACTGGCAGAAACGGAGGAGGACAGAACGATTGAATCGTTTCCGTCTGTAGAGGTAGCTGTCGAGGCATTGCCGCCGTAAACGGAAGCATTGGTGAGACCCATTTTGATCTCAAGGCTGTCATTGCCCGCATCGCCATAGACAACTTGGGATGCACCACGGGAGAGCCAGATGGTGTCGTTACCTTCACCGCCGGAAGCAGTAGAAGAATCGAAGGCAACGGTAATTCCTAAGGAGTCATTACCGCCGCGGCCATAAATAGTTGCGCCATCTGCGTCTTCGTTGAAGCTCACGGAATCTTGACCGTCGCCAAGATCAACGATGTCGTTACTTTGCGCCGCTAAAACGTTGTCGTTGCCATCAAGGGCAACAAAAGAATCAGCTCCAGTCGAACCAATGAGGGTGTTCGCGGAGTCTGTCCCTTGAATGGAGTTGTAGCTCGAGGTCATGAGAACTCAGACGTGTGGTGGGTGAGTTGATTGGTCTCCTCACAACCGCACCCACCATGGGGGCGGCGTGCGCTACGCACCAAGTTGGTACGAGGCATCGTATTTATACCTCAATGAAGCAACCCCTGCACCCTCAGGGTGCGGTTTGATCACTGTATCCAGACAGGAGTCGCATCCAGGCTTTCAGGCCATCCCCGCACTGATATGCGGACGCCCTCTTCTTGGCATCGGCAGCCAAGGCAAAACGCAGATCTGAATTGTCAAGCAGAAGAGCAAGGGCCTTTGCTTGCGCCTGGGGGGAAAAAAAGTCAACCAGGAGGGCCGAGCTTTTGTGCTCTAGCACTTCCTCCACAGGAGGCGTGGCACTACAAACAAGCGCGCAACCAGCAGCCATAGCCTCCAAGAGACTCCAACTCAGCACAAAGGGCACCGTGAGATAGAGATGCACATCACTGATAGCAAGTACATCGTGGTATTCCTCAGTCTGAAGAGCACCCAACCAATGGGTGCGCTGAGGGTCGAGGCCGATATCTTCCTTAGCCCACGCTCCCCAACTACGGCCATCAGAGCGCGAACCGCCATAAGCCACAACATCGGAACCCACAATCAAGGCATGCAATTGGGGCCTTTGGGCTTGCAGTAAAGCAATTGCCTGCATCGCCTGCGGAAAACCTCTGTATTCCTCAAATCCACGGCTCACATAAGTAAGGACTTCAACCTCAGAACCACTTGGCAGACACGAGGGCCTTATCCGTGGAGTTGTTTTTAGCAAGGAAAGATTATCTACATCAATACCTTCATGGATCACACTTAGTCGAGAGCGCAGATGCGGCGGGAACTGATTCAACTGCCAGTGTGTAGGCACAACGCCGTAATCACAGTCAGCTATTTCAAGCAACGTCTGAGCATTCCAAGTGCGCAAACGCAGAGCCCTATCTGGCTCAAGCGGTCCACGGCGCAGAAAATCCACATCGGCACCACTTGCGTTGTAGTACCACTCGAACAAACCGATCCTTCGGGCCAGAGGAAAAGCATCACTCAAGTAGAGACCGTTTCCAAAACCGACATGATTAATAATCAAGTCAGGCTCCCATCCCTCCTGCTTCAAGTCCTCACAAGCTCGATAGACCGCCTGACCCTGAAGAACACAGGATTCGAATCGCCGAAGGTAAGGATGCAGAGCCTCTCCTCCACCATGACGATGAATCGAGTACTGCTTGAGTCTTACGCCATCATTCGGAGGAGCATGCCACTCACGGTTTTGCGCCAAAAAAACAACATCGTGCCCCTGCTCTGCAAGAGCAGGGGCGAGTCGACGGAACTGAGCAGGAAAATTGTTGTGAGAAAATAGGATCCTCATCTGGATCCCTGCATCAAGCTGACTGGGCTGGGAGAGACTCAGCGAAGACCTGCTGATACTGCGGAAGAAGCCAGCCCGGTATTTTTTGCTCTGCACCATCAACCTGCATAGTGCCAGGCTCGAACAGAACCATGGCAGTCAGGAAGGCGTTAACAGCACCAGGCCTGCCGAACCCTCCACCTGCCGCAGGATTAAGAGCTTGTATGACTGCCTGCTTTCTTCGCTCTTCTTCGGGTGTAAGTGACTCTTTTTGGATGCCGGAACGCACCAATGCCCAGTAACGATCACCCAAATCGGTTGCCCATAGCTGCTCAAGCTCGGATTCAGGACAACGCCCGATAGCCTCAATTAAAGAAAGACGCACTTGGCGTAGCTCCTGAAGAATTTCCTGATCTTCAGGATCTATGTAATAGAGATTAGACAGCCCTAGGAGACGGTTTAATTGTATGCGGTTACCAACCAATTCCTGGAGAGTGGTTGGAAAAAGCCCGAAATCAGGTTGGGGGAGATGAGTTTCAGGGACCTGCTGGGCCTTGGCAGGAACCGGGGCGGGTGGCGCTGCCACTGCTGCGGGCATTGAAGGAACGGACTCATACAGCGATTGATAATCTGGCAGCAACCAGCCCGGGAGATTGGCCTCTGGATTTTGAATACGCAGAAGGCCAGGAGGGGAATAAAGGAAGTTGACGATCAACAACTGAACGGCCATCGGTGCCTGAAATCCGCCCTGAAACCGCTTACCTATGGCGTTACGCAGGGCTATTTGATCAGAAGTGAACACATATTGAGGATCAAGCTGTCGCACCAGTTGCTTGGTGGATTCACCAACAGGTGATGACCAAAGGCTTGGAAGCAAATCTTCCGGAGCCGAAAGCCAGAACTTAGCAAGTACATCTCTGCTCGATCCAGCAGAGAGGTCAGCAAGAGTCCAAGGGTTGGTGGGAAGCTCGAACACAGATCAGTCGATGCGTCTAGAAATCTTACGACCAGGCAACTGAGTTCTGAATTCTTGGCGGGCCAACCAAAGCGTAAGAGCGGCGAGTACAGCACCCATTAGGAGAGGCGCCAAAAGCACCTGAGCGACCCAGTAGAGACCGCACATCAACAGCCAGCAAAGGATTGCCAGATAGGGAACGCAACACAACACTGGAAATAGCCATCTCTGCCAACGGCTGACGATGAACCAGTGGCGCAGACGCACGAGGAAAGAAAAATTCATCATGGGAGAACAGGATGCTTCTTCAGCAAATCCGAATGCAAATCCCCCTTTAAGCCAGCAGGAACGGATTCATTGAGAAGGCGCCATAACGGCGCTCGAGCCTCGCACAAGCTTTTGGGCAACCGGTCCAAAAGTTCCGAGGCTGGTTCTTTTCCAGCAGAAGGTTGGGAGGGATGGCTCGGATAAGCCTGAAAGGCTTGCACCGGATCCAAGCTTGCTGGCATAGCTCGACCACTACCAGCTTCCGCAGGTGCAGCCAGGCGGCGCAGCTCAAGCTCGGCGAACAATGCCTCGTATTGATCCATCACCACATGCTCTGCAAACAATTCATTGGCTCGTGCTGATGCGGATCGACCCATCCGCTGAAGTAGCAAAGGGCTAGCCAGGAGAGAGACCAGGGCCTTTTCTGCCGCATCAGCATCAAGCTGTACCAACTGAGCCAGAGCACCAGCCACGACAGGAAAACTCTCAATCCCGGAAAACTGCTGCCAACCCAAACGTGCTGAAACTAATGGTGCCGTAGACGCCCAACGACTAGGAACGAGAAACCCATCAAGACCGTGCCGAACCAGGTCGCGGTAACCGTTCCAATTTGAGGCAACGACTGGCAAACCCGCTGCCATCGCTTCAGCAACAGAAAGTCCGAAGGTTTCTTGGGTGTTATCAACCAGAGACAAAGCAAGATCAGCTGCGGAAAGCGCCTGCCTTTTGGATTCTTCGCTCACCGGCTCATCACCACCCATGCGCTTGAAGTGCACATGTGGACAGCACTTTCGCAAGGAAAGGAGTGCCTGCTCCTGTGAGGGTTTGTCATCGGGCCCACACTCCAGCAATACAAGTGGATTGTTGAGCCGCTGAGCCACTCGCTCCAGGATTGCGTATGTCGGCCATGGGTCGAGCTTTGTATAAACCGAAAGTCGTCCCAGCCAAAGCACTACTGACGCTTTTTCTGGAAGATCCAGGGCCTTCCTCGCCTGCCGTTTGTCGAGTGCTGGCACAGCCATAGCGCTATCGGGTAGCGGCAGGGGGATGACCGGAAGCTGAGGTCGTAATGCTCTAAGACGCGACACATCTCCTCCGGACCTTTCCGCAAGAGCTTCTTCCCTGCTGTTGAGAACAGCTTCAACAACAGAACGCCCAGCCGTGCTGGAACATATCAACGCATCCCAAGGATGTACTGGCTCACTCGCCAGGTCTTGGAGGTGAGCCAGCGCAGCAGGAGTGGAAAGGGTGTGAATCTGACCGATCAGCGAAAAAGCAGAAGCCCCAACTGGTTGCCTCCATAAAGCCCAGCGAGCAATGGAGGGGTCTGGCAGAAACAAGCCACCCCATGGAATTACACCCTCCGGGGAAAGAAGATCCAAGCCATTGAGCTCACCCTCAAAACCCTGATCTCGCAACAAAGGAAGCAACTGTTGGAGTGCCTGTGGTCTGGGACTAGCCAGTGCCATGGGCCTGTGGCCTGAGCGCGCTGCCCAGCTTTTGAGGAGCTGCTGGCCCGCCCAACGGCGGCCATTCAGGGCCCCACCTCCGGGAAGGAGGTCGCCACTTGTAATCAGTGCCGGGAGTGTACCCACCGGTGTCTTGCCTTTGAATGGGAAGCCTATGGCCTTCCGTCGGCGCAGATGCGGTTGCTGTTGATCACCAACCTGTACCCACCACAGGAGCTGGGAGGCTATGGGCGCTGTATGGCGGATTTCTGCTGGGGGCTCAAACAGAGGGGGCATCAACTGCAGGTGATCTGCAATGACGCCAGTTATCTAGGGAGAGCTTCCACCACCGGCCCCAGCGGAGAACCCGTTGCGCGCGAACTCTTACTGAAGGGAGACTTCAGCGATGGCGTGCACCTGATGCAGAACGCATCAGAGCAAAACGCTGTTGACATACACAATCAGGCTGTAATTCAGCGGTGGTTGGGCAAAGACCGCTGGGACGGCATTCTTCTTGGAAATATTGATCTCCTCGGAGTCGGGCTTCTCCACTGGCTACTAGATCGGACCTTGCCGGTTTTGCATCACGTCGGATTCGTCCAAAGCCCTTATGCAGTCGAACAACAACCAAACATCGAAAATTACCAGCTTCTGGCAGCAAGTCATGCAGTTAAAACCAGACTGATCAAAGAAGGTATCCGCGCAACCAACGCAACAATTGTGTACCCAGGTGCAAGAACTGATTTATTTGGCCCAGAGGCTATCCACCGGGCACCTCCAAACCCTCCCTGCCGAATAAAGGGGAAACCCCTGCATCTCTGCTTTGCAGGATTGCTAATGGAGAGCAAGGCACCTCACACGCTCCTAGAAGCAATAGCCCAGCTACATCAACAGGGATACCCCATTCGCGCAAGTCTGGCCGGAGCACCTTTCCAGAAGAGCTATGTAAAAGCAATGAAATCCTTTTGCGTCGATAATAAAATCAATAACTTAATTACATTTTACAAACAATTGACGCGCGATCAACTTGCGCGGTTCTTTCTCCTTCACCACGCTGCAGTATTTCCCTCCATGCACCCTGAAGCCTTTGGCATTGTTGCCGTAGAGGCGATGGCGAGTGGACTAGTCCTTCTTAGCAGCGGGGTAGGCGGTGCAAGCGAAGTCTTTGAAGACAATAAAAGCGGACTTCAATTTGAAGCAGGCAATGCACATAGCCTGACGACACAAATTAAGCGACTGTTTGATGATCCTGGATTGCTCAATGCATTACAAAAGAAGGGCCTCATACGGGCTAGGGAACAATTCGACGTGCAACTCTCTGCGCAACAAATTGAGGAAATACTTCTCCGCAAAAATCACA
The DNA here is from genome assembly GCF_020514115.1 of Synechococcus sp. MU1642. Taxonomy (GTDB): domain Bacteria; phylum Cyanobacteriota; class Cyanobacteriia; order PCC-6307; family Cyanobiaceae; genus Parasynechococcus. The sequence continues at coordinate 18,894 of NZ_VTKZ01000003.1, read as the reverse complement.
CAGATTACCCATCATGCATTCAACAATTCTGACAATTGATTCAGAGTTAAGCGCTGGTCATAGAGGAGCGCTCGCCTCCTGGCAGCTCTCCCGAAGCGAACACGCGCTTCAGGATTAGACAACAACTGAAGGACTTTGTCAGCCAAAAGTTCAGGAGAATTCATGGGGATCATTACACCTTCAACCCCATCCTGAATCACTTCGGAGACGGGCATACCCTGACTGCCCACAATGCAACAACCACAGGCCATCGCCTCAATCAGACTCCAACCAAGAATAAAAGGAAAACTGAGGTAAACATGAACCCAACTTGCCTGCAACACTGCCATCAGCTGAGGATGGGGTATCCGGCCGAGAAAATGAATGCGGTCTAAATCCAATCTGCCCTCAAGTTCCCTGAGCATGCGCTCACGCAAAGACATTGATCCTCCCTCTCCGCCATAGCCAGATTCGTTATCACCAACAATCAAGACCCGGGCATTCGTCTGATTGGAAAGAATGGTGGGGAGCGCACGCATGAATACATCAAATCCACGCAAACGCTCCAAGTTGCGATTAACTAGTGTGATTGTGGGCACCGAACGATCAATTGTGATGCTGCGCAATGCAAACGTCACCGCAGGATTCGGCTGGGCTAACTGGGTATCAATCCCTTCATGTATCACATGCAGCCGCTGGTCACGAAACTCACTGGGCAGGCTGTTGGCCTGGTGCTCCGTGGGCATCACCCAGGCCGTGGCATCAGCCAGAGCCGCACGGGTCATGGCATTACGGCCCAGCTGATCCAATTGGCTTTCAAGCGTGACCCTTGGTTTCAGAGGGTCAACACCATAACCACCATGCTCGGGACGAATCCAGAGCTCGGGCCAGAGAATCTGGGGAACATCAGGCCAGATCGCTGAAAGTCCCAAGGTTTCTCCCCAACCGGAATGAGCCAGGATTTGATCAGGCTTCCAGCCCTCCGCCGCCAGGCAATTGGCCAACCCGGCAACAGCAGCGGAGCGCTGCTGACCATCGTGCCAAAGTTGTGTGCCAAGAGGCAATCCTGAAAGTTTTTCGGGCTCGACATACCTCAGCACTTTTCCCCTTAGAGCAACGGGGCGTTGGTGACTACATATGGCAACGAGCTCATGTCCTCGGCTTTCAAGGTGAGGCGCCAACTGGCGAAACTGGCCTGGAAAGTTTTGATGAACCAACAGCAGTCGCACCTGAAACCCTGATGACTGGCGCCCATTCTCCCTGGCCCCTGTTCTGCAATGACCTGGATCAGGCTCAGCAGTGGGTAAACAACAAACTCGCCCGCACCCCCGGCGATCTTGAGCTCGGACATCAGGCATTAAGCCTAGGACTCACCGACGCGGTGCAACAGCTCCTCAGCACAGGGAATCGGAATCTGCAGGATGCGACGGAACGTCAATGGAAATTCAGGCTGGCACGCCTCAAAGGAGCCAGGAACCCATATGCCGAACTAATTCCGCCGGATGTGCAGACCTTCACGGATTTACAGATGGATCATGCTCGCCGCATGGGCATGCCCGCAGTCGTGAGCCTGTTAGGCGGTATTGGTGATCATCTCGAGGCGATCAGCATGCTGCTGGAATGGAGCCGGATTGACGCGCACCCACTAATTCTCCAAGTGACCCCTGAGCGCGAACAAGCTCTCGCTCCCCTGATCGAGTTAATTCCCCAACTTTCACTGCAAAGCAGCATTCATCCGCGAGCGGTGCAAGGCATGGCGATTAGGGAGTGGATATGTAGACACTATGGACCTATCCATTACGGCACATGGATCACAAACGATGAGTATGACCAAGAAGCTACACAAGGCACTTTGTGTTGCTGGAGAGCCAAGGGAGAAGACAATCCACTATCTGCCTATCTCCGTTCCGTCCCATTTCCTCTAGTACTAACCTATTACAAAACAATGCAACAGATCCACCCCGGATCAGTCGTGATCGATATAAGTGACTGGAAATCCGAAGAAAAAGCCATACTCAGGGGGCTTGGCGTGGAATGCCTAGATCCACGGGAGATAGGACTTCAAGGCCTGACTCAAAAATGCATTAATAAAAGGATTATCACGATAGATACTGCCCTCGCGCACCTCTGCGCCGTGATGGGGTCAAATGCCACACTGATTCTAAATCAAATCCCCGACGAGCGCTGGAACGAGCTACGTCAACCAAATAACTGCTATGAGAAGTATTTAACCATTCTTCAGCAGACTCAATTTTGCAATTGGGAAGACATTATGTCCTCGCTGGTGTCTTGCTCGTCATCCTGAGAGGGAAACGAAACCACATTACCCAACAAACTATGAAAAGAACGGCCCCAGTGCTGCAACTCAAGCCATGACCCCATTGCCATCACAGGTTTGTAGAGGCGAAAGGTTTTGGCAATGCCAAGCGTTGCCGCACTCTCAAGCGGTGAAACAAAGGACGCATCTCCATCCAACCAATGGCTACTGGTCGTCCAAGCCTTCAGTTGCACTTGGCTCAAAACAAAACAGCCAGAATGAGGGTTTTTAGGTGACTCAAAATAAACTGTACCCCCAGGATAAGGGGCAGCAAAGCTAGGGCCAGGCTCAGGGATCACAAAGCGAAGATCGGACTCTGCCATTGGCCCGTCAATAAAGAAGCGGTCCACTTCACTGGGATGCCGCGCAAACTCAACACGATGCGGCAGCAGAAGACAATCATCTCCAGCGTTAGTGCGGAACCAGTCAATTTTTCGAAAAAACCATGGGTCGTGAATAATCAGATCATCCTCGAAATAACCGTAAAAGTCATAGTTTTGATCCAGGCGACTAGCGAGAAAACGCTGCGCCTCAAAACCCAAATGCTTTGGACTTGATGGTTTGGTTATTACCATCTGAAACAACCCCCGATAGTGAGAATCAAGACGATCAAGCACATGATTTTCACCGTCAGTGATTACTTTGATATCAATCTGATGCTGCAGCTGCCTGTTGGCAGAATCGGCGCTCATTGAAGCCATATTGAGCTGAGCCTGCCGATTTCCCAAACGCTGCAAGGCAAGCAACTGCTGCTGGAAAGCCTCGATCCTTGGCCTTGGGTCGGGCCTCAAAGAAGCGTGGGCACCTCCTCCCTCAGGATTCCAATAATGGACAATCGCAAGCAGTATCCGCACCAACGTCCCATTTGGGCTCTTATTTTCCCATGGCAGGCAAGTGGCTTCACCCCTTTCCGAGTCAGGTTGACACGGGTGGTCTAGAACTTCACAGCACTGCTTCGGAGCCCTGGCTCGATGTGCAGATTGCCCACGCCAGCCGCAGCATTGCCCGCATCAGGCAGGTGGATTTGAAGCTTGGCAAACGGCTGGAAATTCAGCTCCGCATGGCCCAACAAATGGCATGCCTCCTCGCACCACGCTTCAGCGGCGAGCACATCAGGATCCAGTTGCATGATGAAGATCCTGGCGTTAGCTGCCTGCGGATGGACGCACCAGTAGGAGCTGACCTGGAGTCATCACCGCTCATTCCAGACCCCTACTGCCTGGGAACCAACGGTTATGAGGAGTTCCGCAAGCAGTTAAGAACGAACCCCCTTCCTGCGTGGCGCAACCGAATTCCTGTGGTGTTTTGGCGAGGTTCAACGACGGGAAGCAAAGACATCACGCCGGACAACTTGCAATACAACCTGCGCTATCAGCTGTGCTGTAACAGCCTCTCCAAACAGGCGCACTTGGATGCCCGCTTCAATCACATTGTTCAGTGTCTTAACGATGTGAGCCTGAGAGCCGTCCGCGAACAGCTGCGCCATAAAGGATTACTGAGCCCGACCGTGGGGCCTTGGCATGCCAGCCTGCATGCATGGTTGATAGATATTGACGGTAATGTCAATTCCTGGGGACTGCTCTGGAAACTGCTCTCAGGATGTTGTGTACTCCGTGTAACAAGCCATCGCCAGCAGTGGTTTCACAAGCGAATGATTCCTTGGAAGCATATGGTTCCAATTGCTCCCGACCTCAGCGACTTACATGAGCGAATTCACTGGTGCCTCCGCAATAGGCAGCACTGTGAGTTCATTGCGGCCGCTGGTCAACAACTAGGGAAGCAAATCGTTGCCGATCTCAATCACGACCTTTGCGCAGCCACCGTGCGCTATGCCCAACATTGGTTAAAAGGATGAGCTGGAGAGCAGACGATTGGATGAATCAGGGGGGCGGCTTGCTCGCCACCAATCCAGCCCTTGCCCAACGCTTAATCGGAAAGGGATTAATGCTTGAACCAGATCAGGCCATCGGCTGGTTCAACCTGGGAATTGGGCTGCATCAGCAGCGGAAAATTTCAGCAGCCATCAAGGCTTATAAGCGTTGCCTTTCTCTTCCACACTCAGCCGAAACAGGCATTGCTACCCGCAACAACCTGTCGCAGGATCTACTCCTTCAAGGGGAATGGAAACTTGGATGGTTTCTCTACAACCAACGCTTTAAAAGAAAACCCGGTAATTACCCTATTTTTGCGGAGGCTTTCGGGGCAGCTCATGTCGCGGTGCCAAACCGGGAACGACCGGTGTTACTGATGAGCGAACAAGGCCTGGGCGACACCTTACAGTTCGTGAGATATGCACTCGCTTTGCAACACGAAGGCGTTGATGTGACAGTTCTTAGCCAGTCCCCGCTCGTAGGGCTCTTGCGGGATTCAGTTGGCTTGCACCAAGTAGATGATTGCCTCGACCTGGAAGAGCAACAAAAACGCAATCCCGTTTGGCTACCACTGATGAACCTCGGACCACTGATGGGTTGCATCAATGACAAGATTCCCCTCACAGGCGGTTATGTGAAAGCCAGTGCTGATTCGATCGCCAGATGGAGACATAAACTAAAACGCAAACCTGAGCATCTACTGATTGCCTTGCACTGGCAAGGGAACCCAGATCATGAGCACAGCCTTTATTCACGAGGACGCTCATTACCATTCCGGGAATGGCTTGGTCTCCAAGGAATCGACAAAGTGGAATTCGTCTCCATCCAAAAGGGGCAAGCAAGTGACCAACTAAAAACAGACCAAGGACTCGATTTCGTCAGTGGTCAAAAGGCAGTAAGTAAGTCAATGGATTTTTGCGACACAGCAGCTGTAATTGCGAATTGCGATCTTGTGATCAGTTCAGACAGCAGCGTTGCCCATCTCGCAGGTGCCATGGGGATACCCACCTGGGTTGCCTTGCGCTGGATCCCAGAGTGGCGATGGGGGCTTGAGGGAACAAGCACAGATTGGTACTCCAGCCTGAAGCTTTTCCGTCAACGCTTCGATGGGGACTGGACAGGAGTTGTTCAAACCATGAAAAAAGAACTGGAACAAATTCCTTTAAGAAGGAGAGAGTGACTCCAAAACTGAAAACAACGTTTTGAAGCTGAATCGCCAACTCAATGCGTCCAGAATTTCAAAGTTCTCCTGCACATGAGAATTCCTTAACTGCAGACGAGATTCCAAGAACTCAACAAAAATTCCCAACAAATAATCGGGATCAGACTCACCCCAAGCCCGAAAATTTTCATAATCAGATAAGGGGAGGCTCAATGGATGCTTACTTGGCAACGGCAATACTCCAGGGCAGCCAAGACACATCAGATCAAGATGACCTGAATTAGCAGACAGCACCGTTGGAATGCCACAGGCTATAGCTTCCATCGCAACAAGATTGGTACCCCCCTCGCAGCGATTAGGGAAAACAGCAAGATCCGCCTGCTTAAGCAAAGAAGCCAGTTGAGCTGAGTTCAAAATACCTGGAACAACGAAATTCCTACGAGGAACACCTTGGGACTCCAACCAATTCCCAATCGAATCAGCATCACCCTTAGCTGGAGCGCCTGAGACATAGGGAGACATAGAAATGCTCGACAGTGAAGCGCTCTCATTACACCAAGAAGCAATGAGAAGAGCATCTGGACAAATCGCAAGCAGCTTCTTAAATGCCTGGATAACAATATCTTGACCTTTGCGAATTTCAAGTTTTCCCCCTGAAAAAATAACAACACTCGCATGTATAAGGCGCGGCACCGGGATCGGATTAAATACAGCCGTATCTACCCCTTGAAGCACTCTCACAACACGAGACAGACCGTGCCGAAGCAAGATATTTTTATTCCAGGTTGACCCAGCAACAATCAAATCAAATTGATCAAGATAATTAACAAGATCATGATCAAGATTGGCAACTTCGAAGAAACCAATTGCAACCTTTTTCTTTCCATTTAGCGGCAAATTATTAGCGTCATTTAAGCCATTGCCAAAGCCATGAAATATATAATCATAAATCAGTTCTTGATCGTATTCTTTTGGCGGCAAGACACCAAACAGTTCCAAGCTGGCCGCATTGATCTGACGAGACAGAAGAGACCAGTCATAACCACAAGCTGGGGTCTTCCCTGCACCAAATGGAGTGTGGGGCCAGGCCAAGCCTTCACTCACTAAGGCCATGCAAAGTTGCTTTGCATAGATTCCCCACCCCGTCCACGGGGCTGGGGCCAAACCCACAAAGGCCGTAGTGCGTTTCTGATTCAAGTAATACAACTCAGCATGGCTCGCAGTTGATCGACACAGTCTGCCGAGCACCTCAACGTCGGCTTAAATCATCTTGGCTCTGATGCAAACGGGATAGCCAAAGAACGAATCGATCCAAAGCTGCCGCCAGGGCACCCCATCCAAACCTCCCAAAAACTTTCAGCCCATCGCGCCTTGAACGGCTGCCAACGACGGTGAGACCCTTAGCGCTCATACAACGCTGAATGCCGATGTTGTACACAAACCGAGTGTGGGGGCACTAGAGCGGATAAGCGATCACATCAACGCGTTGCGCCAAAACGCCTTCAACTGTTGGCGACGACGGTCGGGATAAGTGGGATGCCAGGCGATCGAATCGTTTTCATGAATCACCAACGGCATGACATCTGGACAGGCCAAAACCCGCCCCGCCTGTCCAGCTGCCATACAGAACGCCCAGTGCTCACAGCCCTGATCGCCCTGCCATTGCAGCTGATAACGCCGATGCAATTCCATAGGCAGAACCGCAATTCCGCCAAACGCAGATCGAACAGACACCGGTCGACCGGCCATCCAGGCTGCACGGTCATCAAGATCCCAGAAAGGGACGCGCGCACCCGTCATACCCTGGCGTCCGCCTTGATCAACCAAAGCAAAACTGTCGTAGTAGCTCCAGGAGCTGCGCCCGAAGATGTCGGGCAGGTTCTGCAGGGCGCTGGCACAGGCCATGGCCACGCCGCGGTCATGCTGCAGCACGTCTATCAACTGCCAGATGTGCCTAGGACTGGCATGAAGATCGGCATCGATAACAACCAACCAATCGAGGCGCTCATCAGCGAAACCGGCCAGAGCTTTGTTACGCGCATCCGCCATGCGCATGGTGCGGCTGATCTCGCGACCTCGCAGGCGGGGAGCACCCAACCGTTCGCTCTGGAGGAGGCCCGGGCGATCCCTCAGCCAAGCAGCCAAACATTGGGAGGTGTCGTCGCTTGAGTCGTTCTCATAAAAACTGCAGAACAGACGCTCCACTCTGGGGTCGGCCTCGATCGCTTCAAGCAACCCGAAAAAACGGGGCAGGGCCTGACTTTCATCCCTGAGGGTGGACAGCAGACCAATGCGCATATCAGCAGAACCAGCGCCGCCACCTTGGCCGATGGAATCTGCCCATGGTCTGGGTGGGGTGGCCGAAATCATCGACTACGTCCAGGCGAAACCCGGCCTGACGCGCCAGATCCTGCAACAGAGGTAGAGGGTAGTGGTAGGGATCCTGATGGGGAAAGGTCTCAAACTGACGCCCCCACTTGTTGCGCGGATGGGGCTTGAGCCAAAGGCGACCGGGCTCCAGCGCGAAGAACGTTGCATAAAGAACGCCATTCGGAGCTAGCACGGTCTGCAGCTGCAGCAAGGCCGTGAAGATCGAATTGAGGGTGAGATGGCTAAATACTGAATTGGCAAATGCGATCTGCACCTGGCGATCGACCGATGTGAACTCGAACTGTTCGGAGGCGAAAAGCGTATAGGGAGCCTGCTCCGAAATACCGGCCTCACGCAGTACCTCCTCACCAAAGGCGATAGTGCCAGGGTTGATATCTTGTCCGTAATACCAACCTTCGTTGAGCAGGGGAATCAGAGCCGAACCGAGCCGCATTGGACCGCAGCCGATATCGAGCACTGTTGAAGACGCTGTAAGGCCACTGCGCTGCAGAAACGAAAGTTGCATCTCCTGGTGTTCAGCCCAGATACGCTGCTGTCCACGATCCTTCTGCTGCCTCAGATCTTCAAGGAACACATCCTGCCGGTAGGGATTTTCCGCCTGAGTCATCGCGCTGCCTAGGGGTGAGACCAGTGAATGAAGCCCAGTTTCGCCAACCAGGTGAGCGACAGCTTTAGGTCATCGTGCTGCTCGACGGGCCAGGCGCTTAGCAATCTCTCCAGAGAGCAGGATTGGGCTCCTTCACTTTGAAGCTGGACCAGCAGTCGCTGCACATCCTCTGGACTCGCATGGAGCTGCCCGTAGAAGCGATCCAGACATGTGAGGTTGCTTAGCCGGTTACCTAACACAGGCAAAGGCATCGCCAGGCGCAGCTTGGTTTCAGGCCCGAGGCAGGCCGTGGCAAACGGCGCAAAATCGCGGAAAGGGTCGCCCCGCAGAGGGTGCTGAGCTTCCAAGCCGAGGCGTTCCTGACCGGCAAGACGACGCTCAGCCAGTTCTGCATAGAGCTGGTGGTGCAGACGCGCTACTACTGGCCAGTCGAAACGCTGCTGCACGGTGAGCCGGCCAGCCTCACCCATACGCTGACGCAGGGCTGGGTCTTCAGCGAGGCGCACAATGGCCGCAGCCGCCGCTTCGGTGTCGACCGCCACATGCTGTGCCACTGCGCCGACATAGTCCTGATAGGAGAGCAGGCCGTGATCGTGCTTTAGGGCTAGCTCTTCACCTTGCCTTGCATAGGGGGGGGCCAACGTCGGCACCCGGAAGCCCTCCCCCCCATCTTTAACTGTGTATCGGTAGCCATCCCAATCGCTCACTACAACAGGCAACCCAGCCGCCATCGCCTCCACCGGCGCCAGACCGAAAGTTTCCTGTGGATTATCTACTAGGGAAATGAAAAGATCCGCCGCAGCCCAACAGCAGCGGACCACCTCCGGGTTCTTGCCATCAAGAAAGTGCACCGGCACGTCCGGGGCATGGCACTGGGCCGCCTCCTGGTAGTAGCTATGGTCGCTTTCGCCGTTGGGAAACCAGCCCGCCATGACGAAATGGAGGCGCCTTCCACAGCGTTGTGCCGCTTTCTGAAGGGCGATGAACATGCCCTGGGGGTAGGCCTTCTCAAAAAACGAGAGCCGCCCCAGCCAGAGCACAAGCACGTCATGCTCCGTGAGGCGAAGGTGGCGGCGTAGGAAATCACGGGAGCGCTGATCGGTTCGCTGCTCGATGAGAGCCGCCTGGTCGACACCCAATGGCAGTAAGGGCAACTGGGGGCGCGGTGCACGGGTTCCACCGAAACGCTGGTTGAGGTGCACCTGCCAGCGATCCAGCAAGCCCTCCAGGCACTGACGCACTGCGGGTGAGGTGCAGATAAGGGCATCCCAGGGCTGCACAGGAGCCAGCAAAACCTCACCGATCAGCTCGCGCACTTTGGGAGGAGCCAAGGTATGGATCATCCCCACCAGGCTGTAGGCCTGATGGCCATGACGATGTCCTCGCTCCCAGGCTAGTTCGGAGAGATAGGGCTGACCGCGGAGCAGGGTGCCGGCCTGGACAGCTGAATCCGTTTGGATGAGTGACGAAACGCTGAGGCGGGCAGCGCCTGGTGCAGCTCCAAACTGCTGCTGCAGACTGGCCGGCGTGGGATGCTCCGCCGTGCAAAAGCTGATCTGATCAAAGCCTCCATGGCTTGCCAAGGCGGTGTAGAGGCCTCGGTTGGCCACATCCTTACCGAAAGGCTGATTCGGAAGACTCAGTCCGAGATTGGGGGCATGAATCGCCAGGCGCATGCCGCCACCACTGTTTTGAGGAGAGTTTACGGGGACTTGCAGCGATCAACAGCGACAATGAAAACCATGAGCAACCGGAAAAACGCCCTGATCACCGGCATCACCGGCCAGGACGGCAGCTACCTGGCGGAGCTGCTGTTGGAGAAGGGCTACGCCGTGCATGGCATCAAGCGCAGGGCCAGCAGCTTCAACACCACAAGGATCGATCACCTGTACCAGGATCCGCATGAGCTGGATCCACGCCTGACGCTGCACTACGGCGACCTGAGCGACGGCAGCAACCTGCAGCGAATCATTGAGCAGGTTCAGCCCGATGAGATTTACAACCTGGGCGCCCAGAGCCATGTGGCGGTGAGCTTCGAGGCACCGGAATACACCGCCAACGTGGATGCCCTGGGCACACTGCGCATCCTTGAAGCAGTGCGTATCTGCGGACTGGTCGACAAAACCCGCATTTACCAGGCCTCAACGTCCGAGCTCTATGGCCTGGTGCAGGAGATCCCCCAACGGGAAACGACTCCCTTCCACCCGCGCAGCCCCTACGGAGTAGCCAAACTTTACGCCTACTGGATCACGGTTAACTACCGGGAGGCTTACGGCATGTATGCCTGCAACGGCCTTCTGTTCAACCACGAATCACCGCGCCGGGGTGAAACTTTCGTGACTCGCAAAATCACCCGAGGCCTAGCCCGGATCGATGCGAACCTCGAGGAGTGTCTTTTTATGGGCAACCTCGATGCCCTACGCGACTGGGGCCATGCACGCGACTACGTGGAGATGCAATGGCGGATGCTGCAACAGAAGCAACCCGAGGATTTTGTAATTGCAACCGGCCGCCAGGAATCAGTACGCCGCTTCATCGAACTCTCGGCCAGCGCCCTGGGCTGGGGAGCATTGCAATGGGTGGGAGAAGGCGTTGAGGAAGTGGGGCGCCGCAGTGACAATGGTGAGGTGGTGGTGCGGATCGACCCGCGCTATTTCCGCCCGGCTGAAGTGGAAACCCTGCTCGGTGACCCGACCAGAGCAAGAGAGAGACTGGGCTGGACACCCAGCACCAGCCTGGAAGAGATGGTGAACGAGATGATCGATCACGACCGACAAGAAGCACGTAAGGAGGCCTACCTGAAGCGCAAGGGCTTCCAGGTGGTGGGACCGAGGGAATAAAGGAACGATGGCGATGCGACTGATCCAGCCGAGCGATCGTTTTTTTGTGGCCGGCGCCAGGGGCATGGCCGGCAGTGCCATCGTGCGGGCCCTCCAACGCAACGGCTATGGCAATCCAGCTCAAGGCGGCGAGCTGCTTACCCCTAACCGGCAGGAGTTAAACCTGCTCGATGACGCGTCCGTGCATCGCTGGATAAGTGAGCACAAGCCAGATGTGGTGGTGCTAGCTGCCGCAACCGTGGGGGGAATTGAAGCCAACCGCAGACGGCCGGCAGATTTCCTGCTCGAAAACCTGCGACTCGAAACCCAGGTGATCGAAGCAGCCTGGCGGACAGGCGTACGGCGATTGCTGTTTCTGGGAAGTAGCTGCATTTACCCCAAGTTCGCTGAGCAGCCGATTCGAGAGGAGTCACTACTCACGGGCGCCCTGGAGCCCACCAATGCCTGGTACGCGATCGCCAAGATCGCCGGGATCAAGCTCTGCGAAGCGCTGCGCCTGCAGCACAACTTTGATGCAATCAGCCTGATGCCTACGAATCTCTACGGGCCGGGCGACAACTACCACCCGAGCAACAGCCACGTACTTCCGGCTTTAATCCGACGCTTCCACAGTGCGAAGAAAAGCGGCGAAACCTCTGTGACATGCTGGGGCACAGGCAAACCCTTAAGAGAGTTTCTTCACTCTGACGATCTTGGCGAAGCCTGCGTATTCGCCCTGCAACACTGGTCGGCACTCAGCGAAGAAGCTCCTAGAGACGACGAGGGCAAACCACTGGCTTTTCTAAACGTCGGGACCGGCGTGGATGTAAGCATCCGCCAGCTAGCTGAACAGGTGGCCGATGCAGTGAGCTACAAGGGAACGGTTCACTGGGATAACAGTAAACCTGATGGCACTCCTAAGAAACAACTAGATGTAAGCAGACTCTCTGCCATGGGCTGGCAAGCACAAATTCCACTAACACAAGGATTGGTTAGTACCGTTGCTGAATTCGCTTCTTCAGAAAAGCCACGTGGCCTAGATCAGTGAAAAAATGATCCAGCAAGATGCTGCCATAGAGCAAGTAACAAATAAATTGAAAAAACAGCGTTTCTACAGCATTAATTAATCAGCAATACCGACAGAGCAACCCTGGAATATCAAGCAGTCAAAAGAAGATCATAGAAAAGGGTGGCGGTAGCGGGAACAGCCTGGAGAAAAATTCAAAAGGAAAACCAAACCTTAGTAGATTTAAACTTGATGGACGCATACAGAGTGGATATCAAAAAGAATCTATAAATAAACCCAGACAAGCTTAGGACTACTAATAGAGCAGGAAAATGATAACACCCGCAACAAGTCGGACACATGATTGGATTCACCTAATCAGACCATAAAAACTCGCAGTGGAACTTGGCAAAAGAGGTCCGGGCTAGAAATGACAAAGTGGCCAAAGAACAAAAATCATCAACTTGTACATTCAGGGACGGGGAATTGTCGCATTAGTCGTGCGCCAATTTCAATAAGCCAATCTAGAGAGGAATAACAGCAAAGACAACGATATAGCTTTAGCAAAATATTCTGAAGGTCGCCATCTAAAAACCCTGGCGAGAAACAATACTATCTGGGAAACTAGACCAAAAGAGATTTAACGGATCAGAAGGATTCGCGAATGGGGTATATCTGGATTACAAACATCTGAGCAATCCCTCAATATCAACGCCCGCCAGCCTTAAGCACAGTCTTTACGGTGCGAAACAAAATCAGGAGGTCAAGCCAAGAACTGAAATTTCGCAAGTAATAAAGGTCGTAGGAAAGCTTGAGCTCTGCATCCTCAATACTGCTCGCGTAAGGAGCGCATACTTGGGCCCAACCACTTAATCCCGGACGCATCCAGTGTCGTTTTCGATAATGAGGAATACGCCGCTCAAGCTCCTCTTCCAATTCGGGGCGCTCTGGTCGAGGACCAATCAAGCTCATCTCGCCGTTAATAACATTGAGTAGCTGGGGGAGTTCATCGACTCGAACACGCCGCAACAAGCCACCCACAGCAGTAATACGCTGATCACCCGGTTGTGTCCAGCGGGCCGGAGCATCAACAGGCTGCACAGACATAGTGCGCAATTTATATACAGTGAACGGCCTGCCCAACCATCCACTCCGCTGCTGGGCGTAAAACACAGGGCCGCGGTCTTCAAGCCAAATCAACAGCGCCGAAAGAAGAACAAACGGAGTGGTAAGCAAAAGCAAAACGCCCGATACAAGTAGATCTGCCATGCGCTTGAGCTGGGCTTGCACACTAAAGGTGGCAGCCCACGGCAAATCGTCATAAGCAAGAACAGTTTCGGGCATCAAAAAAGGTGGTAAACGCTCCTGCTGCTGCTCAAACAAGCTCAGAACAGAAAGCACACGCACCTGGCGTGGATCATGCATCTCAAGACTGGCGATTAATGGAGGCAAAGCAGGATCCTGAAGCGCGGACTGACTGAAAGCAACAAGAAGCGGCTCCTCAGTATTTTGGAGATGCTGGACGAAGGAAGATCCCGCAACCGGTAGTAGATGCTGTCGATGTTGAACCCTGGCCCAGGCTGCCAAAAGATTCTTAAGCTCTTCAGTCTGAGCAAGAAGCAGAATACGAGGCTGCACAGGCAGTAAAAAACCACGACGCAAGCCAACACGGACAATTAACGCCCAGAGCGTGGTCCCCCCAATCCAAAGAAACTGAATTTGATTGTCCACAATCCAAACAGCATCAACAGGGTTGATGAACCAACGAGCTGTCGAAAGGACAATAAATGTGGCGAAAGCAGTAATCAAAAGGCGCTGTATAAGCACCGGCAAAACCAGCCGTTTCCAACGAAGAACGGTATAGCTACCGAATAACCATCCCAAAATGGGATAAAGAACAAGCACAAACGCAAACCAAGACCACTGCTCGTCAGAACTGCTCACACCTTGAGCGCCGGCTGTCAAGGAGGGAATAAAGAGGAAGAGGGAAAGGATCAGAGCCTGACCGAACCAGTCAAGAAGCAGAGCCCGGAAAAGAAGTGAGCGCAAGTCACTCACCCACGCGGAAGGTTACGTACCCACACGGCTTGACAAAAGCATCTAACGCAAAGCATGACTGGATTAGGGAGATGCAAGGGAAATATGGTGCTAATACAAGCGACCAGAGGCCGTACAAAAGAAAGCGGATGAAGAGATTCGAACTCTCGACCCTCTCCTTGGCAAGGAGATGCTCTACCACTGAGCTACATCCGCGTTAGGGCGCTTGGGAGATACCCCTCACGACCCCGTAATCATGCAGCATCGAGGGCCCATAGGTCAATCCATGCAGAAAAGACAGTACAGGTTGGGGTGTGAATAAGCGGCAAGCACAGAGCGGGAGTGGGCTGTAGCTAGCGATATAAAGATAAAGCGGCCCATAACATCAGTCAGGTGGCAACAACACTGAATAATTACGAGATGTCACCATGCTTAACAAAGCAAGAAGCGTAATAAAGGTATCCAAAAGTCCAAAGACCGACGTAGAATATCACAAAGGATGTTTGCCACGGAAAAATAAAGATACGCACAGGATAGAAACGAGAAGAGAATTAAGGAGTAAAAGAGTAATAAATCAAATATAGAAGAGTAAAAGCCTGCAATTAAGGAGATCAAATGGAAACTGAAAGAAATCAAAGAAATAGAACTCTAATTATAATAACTAAGAAAAGGACAAAGAAATATGCATTTCAATGGGTGTAAGCACAAAAACAAAGCATAAAATAGAGCTATAGACCAAGAACGAATCAAAAAGGTAGCTCGTCAAAAACCAAGCTCTTTGATCTTGCTATAAAAAACATTTGACCAATACTCAAAAAATATTTTATCTTGATTGACACGGCCAACAACAGTTTGATCGTACATATCAAGAAGAGTCTCGTAGCTTAGAATCTGTTCCCAGGAATCAATAAATAAAGCACCTGTATCTAAAAAGTCCGTAAGAGCAGGATTTCTTCTAGTAATGGGTACAGAACCCATATAAAGAGTCTGCCAAAATCTATGTGTATCAACACCGTTTCCCCACGGACAAAGAACAAAACGGGCACGCCGAATCTGATTATAAAATTGCAATTGTTGATATTCGTCAGATGTGTCAATGATCATATTGGCAATACGAGTGTAAGGTGCTCGTATAGCGCTGAGAAGACAACGTTTACGTTCGACAGGATTAGTAGCCACAGAAAAAGAAGTAAATAACTCTTCGGAGACTTGTTTAGGCTTAGTGGTCTGCTCCTCAATCATTCGCTGAATAAGTCCAACGGAGTTGGATGGATGACACAATGAACCGAAATGCTTATTCTCGTGACCTAATGGAATTTTGGTAAATCTAGGATCCGAGGTAATGCAGTTTTGGCCAAAGATATGTGCAACATTGCAATCATCAAAAAAGAGAGAATAATCGTCACTTACGGAATAAACACTTCGTCCGAAAATAATAACTACACGCTTCTGTACTTTCTTTAGAGCATCATATAAGTGTCTTGCAAGATCTGTCACGCAGTAAATAATAGTCCCATCCTCAATATGATCTAAATTTAATGGAGAATAATTACGTGCAAAGAAGGTGTCATCACCTCTCATCAATGACATATCAGAGAGTTCTGCCATAAATGTATACGGCGAAATCAGCGGGTATGAGCTTACATACGTCTTTTTTGCAACTCTAGGAAGACGAAGGTATTTATCATAAATATCCATATGCACCTTTGACGAAAAACTGGTTTATGTTAAAATTATTATAGTAAATCAAATAGAAATTTGTCAAGCCATCAAGATTCGGAATTAAATAATAAAGAGTCAAGAGAATTCATCATAGCCATCACTGAGTTCGACAATTACTGCAATAAAATGGCAATAGAAAAAGCAGAACATAAACTAGGGGAAATAGAGCGTCGATTCCCGCAATATTACAATTTATGGGAGTACGAAAAAAGATATTTAAACGGAATTCGAATATCTGAAAGGAATGAAATAAGGGGATTTTTCTCAAAATACATATCGTCAAGCTTTATAGCATCAACCTCTATAGACAAACTACTTGAACTAGACCTACTTCTAATGGGGAGAGAGCAAGAAAGAATTGCACTCCACCATTTAATCTGGGACAACATGATAAAAACACAAAAGGTGAGAAGCAAGAGTAGAGATAGTGGAAAAATAGGATTTGGAGAAAAATTCAGTACAGGACTAGAGATCGAGCAATCAAAAATAGAGGTTGGAAATGAATACATTGATATACACCTAAATAGATTTAATACACCACCTCTTGAGGACTTTGACCTTGACTCACATTTTAGACTTTTAGGGATGTACATATGGACATTTTTATCAATGGGATATCGAACAAGATTATTTATACATAATATTCCACTGGGTGGGAATGGGTGGCCATCCGGCGATCCACTTCTTTTGATGCACAAAAAATATGGCGAAAACTTCAAGCAGACATTAATGAATGCTATTAAATATCTCCTAAGAAAACATCCACTAATAAATCAACTACACAATCGGATACAGATAATTAACCTAAAAAACGACAACGATATCGGCAAAACACTTCGGAGTAACATAAAAAGAATCGGGTCAGAAATCACCTCTATAAAACCGCCAGTTGCAACATTTTCAATTGCATGCGTAACAGGCGTACCATTCTTTTACTACCTAAGAAAATACAAATCGTGTCGCAACTATGTAGTATTGCCATGCGTAAATAACCGAGTGAGAGAATTACCTGACCTCATAACAGCTGTATTGAGTCCTTCGCCAAAACAAACACTCTCTAACAAACCGATTTATCCCTGGGGCTGTCCATATATAGATTTGCCTTACAAAGGATCAAGTTTGGCAGTAAATAGGTCAATTAGTGATCGAGATAGATTTATAGAGACACAACCAGAATTGACAAGCGAAATCATACTAATTGGAACCAAAAATGCAAAAAGCTTCTATAGTAAAAATGATAGACACACAATAGATAGAATACTAAAATCAAAAACAAGAAAGACAGGTGTAACAATTGTCGGCTGGGTAGAGTCAGCTGAAAATGAGATACTATATGACAACCTAGAGCACTACTTTGGAGATAGAATTCTAAAGTTGCCGTTTATCAATGGATTAGAGAGTTTTTTAGAGAAAATTTCTAGATCTCCCATACGAACCATATTATGTGTACCTCCACTCACATCTGGCAGCGGGGAAGCGGTAACACTATGTGCAAATGCTGGAATAGCATCAGTTGTGAACTCACCCAATGATATCTCACAAGTAATAGGTGAAAAAAATCTGTCAAAAGACATTGAAGAATACTACAATAATCTGTGCAATTTAATTCTATGCTCTGAGAATCTATATAAGGCTAATATATTGGAAGTTCAAAGGGCTATCGAAGTAACCAATAGATACAACGAGTACGTAATGAGATATCTACTAGATAGGCCATAAAATGAGCATATAGAAACATATTGATCATAGTAAGACAGAATAAAGGCGAATACACATTAAAACGCAAGAAAGGAATTCAATAAGAGGAACTCAATGTTAGCAATCAAGACAGAATAATGTCTACTCATTCTTGTCGGCATATGAAAGCCTTTGACCTAAGCGATTTTGATATAAACCCCTTGCAATAAGACAGCTTCCAATCACCCCATGATCATCATCTATTGACGCAAATAGCTCAATTTTAGGAAGACAAGACCTAAATGGCTTCAACCAATTATGTGAGGAATCTACTTCGCAAGCAAAGGGAGCTTCAAGAATATCCTCGTATCCGTACTGATAGTTGTAGCGTTGTCGGGTTATAAACTCAAATACCCTAAGGGAAGTAATGGAACAAACAGAGAAAAGAAAAGGATCAGCAGTACTTGATACTTGAACCCCATTTAAACGATCATAGACATAGATAAGGTTAGTCTCAAGACATGGCTCAGTAAGGTCATAGTGCATCTCTCTATATTTCCCAAACTGGAAGCATGAATAATAGAGAGAATCAGAAAGTGTCTGGTGCATGTCTAGACATACGTCAGGGATTATCGATGGATTCATGCAGATATGATCTTCCAACCAGATTAAAACATATTCATATCTAAAACGATAATCTATAGTGAATTTATGGGCTAGGTTAATCCAATCTCCCTGATAATAGCTCACAAATATATGAGAATGCTTGGCGAGACGTTCTCCGACAGACTTTGCATATGAACCGCGAAGATTAACATACCATTCAACACCATCTAAAAAGGGATATATAGAAAAGAAACTATCCCACATTCGTTGGCACCTCTCCTGATTATCAATATAAATATTGGCATAAACACAAAACAACTTTGGCACAGGTTGAAGGTTCATCTAAGAGAATGATAACATCGAGTTAGTCGGAGATCTAGAGTTGATAATGAGTAATAACAGATAAAAGACAGATCCAGTTAGGAACAAGAGGACTATTTAATGATAATCTTGAAAAATGCTGAAAGCCATAGCATCGATAAGCGATGGCAAAATAATTCAGCCAAGTTTGAGTAGAATGAAAGATTATTAGCCACGAAGTAAAACTAATGGGTTAATAAGCGACTATGCATTCAACTTATCTAGATACTACTGAAGGAGGCAATGGCTTATTATTCAAGATAAATATATGTAAAAGAGATCATAATAAGGCTGATGGGAAAATTTGGTAGCGTGATACAAAGGCTCGCGAAAACAAGAC
>NZ_VTKZ01000002.1 GCF_020514115.1 Synechococcus sp. MU1642 | reverse complement strand
AACTACGGCTACAAGTTTGGCCAAGAGGAAGAGACCTACAACATCGTGGCTGCCCACGGTTACTTCGGTCGCCTGATCTTCCAATACGCCTCCTTCAACAACAGCCGTAGCCTTCACTTCTTCCTGGGCGCCTGGCCTGTTGTCGGCATCTGGTTCACGTCCATGGGCGTGTCAACCATGGCCTTCAACCTGAACGGCTTCAACTTCAACCAGTCCATCCTTGATGGTCAGGGCCGTGTTGTGAACACCTGGGCTGACATGGTGAACCGTGCCGGCCTCGGCATGGAAGTGATGCACGAGCGCAACGCTCACAACTTCCCCCTCGACCTTGCAACTGTGGAGTCCACTCCTGTGGCTCTGCAGGCTCCTGCCATCGGTTGATCTGGAATCAACTAACGATTCAGACAACTGAATCGGAAAGCCCCCTCCTCGGAGGGGGTTTTTTGTTGGCTGTGGAGGATGGGTGGCGAATCAGGCTCCTTCAGGGCACCAGCCGATCTCATTCTCCAGCCGTTGTATCCATTGGTGACAGCGGTACGTGAGGTGTGCCCTCTGGGGGAGGCGCTGTTGGTGGTGAGTGCTAGCTGGCTGAGTGACTCCTTCCTCAGCGAGGGTGTGCTGAAAATGCTGGCAGGTCAGGCACACCATCAGCGAATGGTTGGGTCGTAGCTGCCCTGAGCCCATCGACGGCCAGGTGCGTTGCGGCGGAGCGTTGACGATGCTCATTTTTTAGTGATTAGTAGACATGTACTATGTTTTCTTTTTGCGCTGTCAGCGTGTCGTTGGTGAGAATGGGTGGATGAGTGAGCCTCGCCCCACCCTCCAGTTCGATCTGGACCTTGAAGCTGTTCGCCTGCTCCACCGCTCGGTGAACTTTTACCTTGAGAAATGGCCGGGGGGCCCTGATCCCAGGGAGCAGGAGGCGTTGCAGTCGATGAAGACCTTGCTCACGGCAGCATTGCTCGAGTTCAGCCTTGATCAGGATGGTCAGCGCTGAAACCCGTCGCCTTCACTCCTCTTTACGGAAGCAGCGACAGCAACCGATTCGCGACCTACAACGCACTTAGTCGGGTGAGAAGGCTATGGAGCAACAAAAAGATGGAACCTGGGATTCGGTTGAGGCTTGCCTGGAGTGCATCACCGCTTGTTCGATCGATGATGGCGAGTGCGTCACCACCTGCGTTCAGACTCATCTTGGTGATGAGGAAAAGCTGTGGTCCAGCAGTCTTTGCCTCTGAGTTGTTTTCTTGAGCCGTTGTCCTCGTGGGTTGGTTGATCGCCATTGTCATCGTCGTGGCGCTGTCCTGGCTGGGATGGCGCTGGAATCAACTCGAGTGTGCTGAAGGTCGTTCCGTTAGCGGCCGTTTAGTGAAGCGCATGCACCGTCATTCACGGCGACGTAAGCACCATCACTGAGCGTCGTGGTCTCTGCAGATGTGCCCATCTTTCCAGCTCCATATCCACGGAATTGTTGCTTGTGCCTTAAGGAGATCCTTTCGATCTTCAAGTCTTACGGGGATGAATTCCGTTCTGTAATTAAATCCCTTGTCACGCATGGACTGGTTCAGAACCAGGCTTCCTTCTTCGTTGGAAACGGAGCGGTGATAGGTGCCGATAGGGATTTGGAGAGCTCCCATCGCTCGGATTAAATGAATGATGTGATGTGGGTGATCCCAAGCCGGATTGAGCAACGTGAAGGTTCGAGAACCCTCAAGTACAAGGTTGTTGTCTACCTGATGACGGTGAAGGTAGTACTGCTCTGAACCGTCTTGGTCCGGGGGTGACTTAGCGGCGCCGTGGTGTGCGACCACGTCGGTGCCATTGCTTCCTGGAACTCCAGCATCAAAGAATGTCACCGATGGGGTTTCTCGGAAGACATGAATCGGTATGAAGTGAAGTCTCACCGTGCCTCCTCTTATTATTCTTCTTTCTGCTTTAAATTCGCCCTGCGAGAAAAGCTGATAATCAGCACCAGATCAAATCAATCGTCATGGATGACTCCAAATTGCGTTTCACCGGGCAGTCATTCGCAACACGCCTGAACAACTGAATTTGGTCTTCCGATAAGCCGTGGGGCAGGGTGATCCACACCCGAAGTGTTTTGATCTTGCGGGGCCCCGTTTGGGTCATGATCTTCTCGACTGATGCTTCTGCGCCGGTGACAGACCAGTTCCGGCGTCTGGCCGTGATTCCCATCACGGTCAAGATGCAAGTGCCCAGGGCGGTGGCCAACAAATCTGTTGGTGAAAAGCTTTCCCCCCGACCGTCATGATCGGGCGGAGCATCGGTGCTCAACGACACACCGGAGGGCCCATGTTCGGCTGAACAGTGCAGATCGCCGGTGTAGCGGCAGGACATGCGCGTCATCAGAGCCCTGCCATCAATCAGGCCACGGGCATGCGACAACCCAGCTGAATCGTGCCTTCATCGATCAAACGGCCGAGCCGTTGCGCAACAGCTTCCTCAGTTCGTGTGAATTGATCTTGCCGGCCGGTTACCCATGCCATTTCGCCGTTGGTGATCACGCCGGTGGACATGGCTTCGAGAAAGAGTTCGCCGAGCTTCATGACACGGATGCGATTGGAGTCACGTTGATAGGACTTCACAGGGGGTGCATGACCTGCTCACCTTTCTTCATGGCTACCGATGATGGATGGCTTGAATCGCACGGTGGATCTGTTCGTTGAGGCGTGGGCTGGCGGGATTGAGGTGGATCAAGCTTGTGAATCCTTCGCTGAGTTCTGGCTTGTCAGGGGGACTGCTCAGCCTGCAGTGCATCGCATGAATCACGGCCTCTGGAACGAAGCGTTTGCGGGATCGGTTCCAGGCCAGGCACTGATCAAAAGGTGTCTGAAGCCACCAACCGGTCCATTGAATATGTCGCGCCTCCAGGCTTCGGTGCATCAACCGTTGGCGCCAGTTGAGTTGCGCATGGGTCGCATCCACAAGCACGTTGTTGCCATCAGCGAAGGCGCTGTCGATGGCTCCATGGAGATGGGGCTCCAATTCAGACCAAGGGCCCTGGACCTTCGGGTCCCCCCATAGCT
The DNA here is from genome assembly GCF_020514115.1 of Synechococcus sp. MU1642. Classification (GTDB taxonomy): domain Bacteria; phylum Cyanobacteriota; class Cyanobacteriia; order PCC-6307; family Cyanobiaceae; genus Parasynechococcus. The sequence goes on along the minus strand of NZ_VTKZ01000002.1, from coordinate 248,095 downwards.
GTTCCCTCAGAGCGTCATTGCCGATCACCCGTGCAGGGAGAAGTGGAGCGAGGATCGCTGCGAATGTGGTCTTTCCACTGCCCGGTGGGCCGATCAAGAGATGGCCCTGTGGCCGTAGTTCAGGCAACGAACCGTTTGTAGAGCCACCGCACCAGTCCACCAATCACGGGCACTGGAGCGAACGTGGGGCCGACAAAATCAAAATAATCACGGTGGTCCCCGATCTTTCCATCCGGATTGAAGCTGAGCCGGGTTGCGCCGGGGTAGATGAATTCAATTCCTTTGATTTTGAGGCCCATGCGCCATTCAACAAAGGCTGTATCACCATTCACCACCACCGATTCTGTTTCCAGGAAAACGTCATCACAGCGCTGCATCAGACCATCCTGGGCAAGGATGTAAGCGTCAATTCCCTGCCGCTCCTGGGTTGGATCCGTGAAATGCACGTCGTTGGCATAGACCGCCTTCCATTGCGTAGCTGTGGGGCCTGGCTTGCCGTAAGGCTTGGTGAACAGGGCACGGATCTGTTCTGCATCCAGCGGGGGGTGAAGTATGGGTGTTGTCATCAGAAGTCAGCGCCCACATGAGCGGTGATGGTCTCGGCCCAGCTCACGCTGGGGACCAGGCAAAGGCTCAGAAGTCCCGCCGTGACGAGTGAACGGTGCATGGAGTTAGTTGAAAAAACCCTTGGACTGAAGCCACAGGCCGATGGCGATTAATGGCCCGAAGCCGGCGACCAACACGGTGATCTTCAGGCGCAGTGGCGACACCTGAGGTTTGGTCTCTCGAAGAGCCATGGCAAGGCACAAAGGCAAGTGAACCTAAACGCTGTGCTGCGCTGGTGCCTGTTCCGATGCCAACCATTGTGAGCTCTGCTTAGAGCTCGTACTCCTCTTCAAATTGCTGGATCAGCCCCTTGTAGAGCGCAAGCAAGCCTTCTGTTTCTTCGCAGAATCCGTCGGTGGTGTACTTCGCGATGAGATTCACCACGGCGCTTCGGATCTGCGTGAAGGCGCCGAGGTATTCAGCCTGGATGTCTTCATTCCGGATGTCGTTGATCAGCGCGCCCACTAGCTCAATCTTTCGCTTGGCAGCGGCCATTTCCGCTTCCATGTCCTTGTTGAGCTTGCGGCGTTTCTTCGGCATCCCCTCAATCGGATCAATCATTGACATTAGGGGAGTAGCCGGCCTTCCTCGTTCGAGCGGCTTCCCCTACCGTCGAGTTCGCTCGACCCATGGCCTTGTGAATCGGACCTTTCGCGGTGTTGCTTACGTGTCCGTCTGGGTGGTGATCTGGGGAACGGTGGCGTCCTTGATGGACTGGATGCTGCTGACGGGTGAGGTCTACGAAACGGCCAGCTCTGGCCAGGCGGTGACGTTCATCGCCTACGGGGCCGCAACAGTGGTTTTGGCCACACGGTTTTCGGGGCGTTTTCTTGCAGTCGCCGATTCAGAAACTACGGATCAGGAGTGATCCGCCCATGAGCAGCGCCAAGATCTCGAAGGATCGTTTGACCAGGCGGCTGCCTTTCACCAGTGAGTAGTGGGCCCCCAGGAAGCCTCCGATCAGCGACCCGAGAACCAGGGCAGGAAGCCAGTCCCAACGAATTTCTCCGCTCAGGCCCAGCACCAGCGCCCCGGTGCCATTCCATCCCAGGCCCACCAGCACCAGGGTGTGGGCGACGGCTCTGGAGTAACTCAGCCCGAACCAGCGCACCAGCCAAAGGGTGACGAACAACCCCGTGCCTGAGGTGAGTGAGCCGTTGAGAATGCCGATGATGAACAGCCCGCAGCTGCCAATCCCGACGGTGCGGGCTGTCAGCGGGCGGGGCTGGTCTGTCGTTCCCAGATCCGGTTTCCGAGCCGAGTAAAGCCCAAGCCCCAGGGTCAGCAGCCCAAGGCTGGCGGTGGCCGCTTGATCGGGCAGCGCAAGAACCATGCTGGCCCCCACAGACACCCCTGGAAGACCGGCGGCCAACACCAGCGCCGAGCGTTTGAGGTCAAGGCTGCTGGCACGCCAATGACGCCCTGTCGCACCCAGCCCCAGGGCAACACTGGCCACTTTGTGGGTGGCCAGTGCAATAGCAAAGGGCAGGCCGAGAAGGATCAGTGCGGGTAGTTGAACAAGTCCCGCCCCGCCTCCCGCCAGAGCTGAAAGGGCATTGGCGCCAATGGCGATGCCCAGCAGGGCGATTTGCATCAGCAGTTCGGAAACGCTCAATCTCGTGTCAAGAAGGCGATGGGCACCGAAAACGTGAGGATGCGATGGGGCTCCCCCGGGAGAATGGCGACGCAGGCAACTTCACGATCAGCGTGGGCTTCGCGGGACTGCACCACAAAGGCCGTGGCGTCCTCGATGCTCCACATCGGGGCATCACCGCTACGGCGTTCATCCCTGTAGGCCTGCCAGACCTCGCAGAACGCCTCTCCATCTTCACCACGTTTCATTTCCGTCAGCGCCTCTTCCAGGCCCACGTCTTCGAAACGTTCGAACAGGCGAACCATCAACGGGTGGGCAATGGTGGATGAGGCTTTCAATGTTGAGTTGATGGTGCCAATAGCGCTCACCATCAGCTTCGGCTTGGAGCGTCGTGCATCAATTACTCCCACTGGCAGGTTGAGGTCCCAGCTGGGGTGTCCGCTGACGGCGCAGGCCAAATCGAACAGCCCCAAACTGCATTGTTTGATCAGGCTCTGAATGGTTTCTCGATCCATGGCTCAGTTCCGCGTGGCCCGATTCACCGTTTTCACTCCAGTGTTGCCAGGATGGCCGCCGGATGGCGCCGATTTAGATGTCCTTGGTTCAGATCTACCTTGATGCCGTCACCCACCAGGTGATCACGAATGAAGAGCTTGCCTACGTCGCCGGCAATCAGGATCGATTTGATCGAACCGAACTGAAACTCACTGCACGCCTTGAACATCTGATTGGCGCTGGCAGTATCAGCATCGGATCACGCTGATTATCCGAATAGAAAACGTTGAAGCCGATTGAGGATTTGCCGCATCGTTCTTTTGTCACGGCTAAAGATCACTCGCTCATTTGACGGCATCGCGCGACCCACCTGATATCTGCCCTGATAGACAGGAATTGAGGCGAGGTCAAGTTTTCAAGGCAGAGCAACAACTCCCGACCAGGTCTGGAGAACATCGGGTGCGCCCTGGGTCAGGGCGGCAACAGCACTGGCTGAGCCAATCCCGATCCCAACCACAACTCCTATGGCAAAGACGAGCAGTCCCGTCAGAACACCGCGTTCGGAAAATGGCATCCACTCAACGATCAGCCGACCTGACTTTCCTTCGGCCAACCTCAAATTGCCACTGCGGTGTCACAGGACGTGATGGGCGCCGGAACGGATCTGTTGTGTGGTTTCGGCCATAAAGGTAGATCTACCGACTGATCGATCCGGCTTGTCTTCGCTAACAACCGAATGTCAGCCAGATGACAGTTTCAGTGATGAAAACGATTGACGAGCACATCCAGAAGGACCAGGAGGAGTTCCTCAAGGCCCTGTCTGAGCACAACGACGGCAAGGTGCGTCATCTCACGGAAGAGCTGCAGTGGCTGTTGGATCACAAGAAGGAATTTCCTGACGATCCCCATGACCCTTCCCCCCTTGAGCTGTTCTGCGAGCAGAACCCCGATGAGCCCGAATGCCTGGTGTACGACGACTGAGTAGAAGTACTCATTCCTGGCTTCAGTGAGGCGCGAGCCCGCGCCTCAACACGCAACTTATTTAAGTTGTGTGTAGACGATGTGTTCTGTAGTGATCCGCGCCATTCTTTCCCGTCCCATTGCTGGCGACCTCGGTCTCCTTGTGCTTCGGGTGTTCACCGGCGCTCTGCTCATTCACCACGGTTACGAGAAGCTCGCCAATATCGAAAATTTTGCTGATGCATTCGTTCGCCCCTTGCATCTCCCCTTCCCGATCCTTCTCTCATACGTTGCGGCGTTCTCTGAGGTGATTGGGAGCTGGTTGTTGATCACTGGACTGCTGACGCGGATGGGAGCGTTGGCAGTAGCGGGGACGATTTCCGTCGCCATCTATCACGCCATCGTCACCGCCGGCTTCAACATCTACCTTCTTGAGCTGCTTGGGCTCTATTTTGCGGCTGCTGTGGCCGTTCTTGCCTGTGGCCCTGGCGTCTTTTCTATTGATGAGCTAATTGCACGACGCCTAGAGCCCGACATGCAGTTCTCCGCAGCGGAAGTTGCGGATTTCGCCAATGGCAAAGCTGCTGATCTTGAAGAGGCCATTGCCAGCCGTTGAAGTTCAGCGTGATCAAGTGAGAAAGTCCCGCAATTGCGGGACTTTTTTTATGGGTTGACGACGATGCGGGGTGAAGACGCGTCAGAATCGTGAGAGTTGGATTAACGCGATGAAAGAGGTCAGCATGCTTGAGATGATTGGCCGTTCATTGGCGAAGGTTGCCGCAGGAGCTGGTATCGCAGCAGTGTTGATCTGGTTGACCTACGTGATGCTGGATGTAGGCCATATGCAGTCGGGCTTTACCCTGCCTCAATCCAGTTATTGAGCTGAGATGCAGTGGAATGATGCTGAATCACCATTTCTGATCGTCGCTGCGCTGCTGATTGCTCTTCAGGTTTGTTGGATTGGAGCTGCGCTCCGGCGCAACCATTGCAGGCGTCTGGGAGAACCTCTCAGCGCAATAGCGTTTCAGCGTGAACTCCAGCGGATTTTTTCAAGAGCTAATGGGTTCTCCTGAGCCATGAAGCAACTTCCAGGTCAACGGAGCAGAACCCTGCCGCGATGGCTGAAGACGGGCATCGCGGGGCTAATCACCGTGATGGCCACCATTTGGCTGCTGTCGTTGCTTCCCTTTTTGCTCCTCGCAGCGTTGGTTCTTTCAATAGCACTCATACCTGTCACTCGTCGTCTCAGACGAGAGATGGAAGAGGCTGGATACAACGTTGACGAGCCTAGAAGATCTAATCAGCGCCGTGATCTCAACATCACTCCCTGGCACCGACAACTTCGTAATATCTGGAGAGATTTCAGCTCTTGAATAGGTCCTTAGCCATGGAACGATAACGACCAAGAGAACTACCTGCTCGGCGAGATTTTGTGGGCAAATTTTGGCCTGGCAAAAGGTTCAATGGAGCGAAATTCACCAATTGGGTTTTGGGGCGATCCTTCTGCTCGGCCGCTAATAATTCAGCAATGGCTTCTGCCGTAGTTTGCGGGGAAGGCGAGTTTTGCGAGACGGTTTCGATTGATTCAATCGATTCTGTTTCCAAGGTGCTGCTGGCCGCAGCAGGAAAAGGTTGTTGCTTGGCGGGCTTGGCTGCGCCGAGTGGCCACAGGAAAACGAAACTCAGCAGAAGAGCAACGGCTGCCGTGAGGATGCCGGTGAGTCCTAGTGCAAGACCCTGAAAGTTCCACAGCAATCCCGAACCCGCCATTCCGAAGGTGCCTAGGGCTGCCAGCATCAGGCCGAGAATGGAAGCCTGTGGTGCTTTTACCTTGAGTGGCTGACTGATGTCAGAGACTTCGAAGGGTGCGAGTCGCGGTTCAGGCCGAAGAAGAACAAAGCTGATCCCCAGCAGAACCAATGCCGTGACAGTGCTGCCAAGCCCCAGGGTGCGGCCCTGAAAATTCCAAAGCAAACCTCCGCCAGCAAGACCTGAAACCCCGAGAGTTGCCAGTGCAAGTCCGCTCAAGAAAGGCAAACGGTTGCGCATGACTCAGTTGCTCCGGTTTTGCGTTGCGGCGTAAGCAATGGCTCCGCCAGTGATCACGGTGAGTAGGCCTGTGGTCAATAGAAAGCCCACCAACATGGCGAATCCAAGGACAGACCCCAGGAGGGACATTTTGATTCGCAGCATTTTCGACTTCATCAACATCACCAACAGCAAGACCACGGTGGTCTTCAAGCCAGCGATCTTTGCAGCGCTGATGGGACAAAAAGGATTGATCAACACCGTCGAATGCCCTTGGTCGTCTTAAGCGTTTCTGAAGTCTGGCGAAAACAAGGGCACACCGTGAGTGCGTAATTGATGAGGTCTAAAAAGCGACGGATTGGCAAAAAAAAAACGGGCCCTTGGGCCCGTTTCTTGAATGAAGTGCTGGCTCAGCGACGACGGTTGCGGGAACGCTGCTTCAGCTTGCGCTTGTATTTCTCAACGGGAGTCTCGTGGTGACGGATCCGACGCAGATCAGAAAAGATGCCGGCTTTGGCGACGGAGCGTTTGAAGCGCCGCAACGCGGATTCAATACCTTCGTTTTCGCCGACTGTGACCTGACTCATCCGTTCCCCGAAAGAGAGCAATAAACAACAACCTTACCAGCCGCCCTCTCCCCACTGCACCGCCGCCCGCCCAGTGTGGGCTGAGCGTTTTGCATGACGCTTGTTGAAGAGATCGTGGCGCATCCCAGCTTCTGCTTTGGGATGGGTTCATAACTCCTCTAGGCACCCGTCTTGACCATCACGCACTGCCCCCTGTGCATCGGTCTGGCTGTTCTTTCGGCCGTTCGTTTCATGGCCCACTGCGCTATGGCCGTTCAGCTCGAACGCAGCACGGCTGGGGAGTCGACCCATCCCGCCATGCTTTTAGGAACTCTGTTTGAGCTCTGAGAGAGTTCGGCTTCAGGGATCCTTCGGATCAACCAGCTGCAGATAGGCCATGTCGGCGTTCTGCATGTCCTCCTCAACGTGATGAGCTTCAACGCTGTACAAGAGGTGAATCAGCCTGCCGCGATCCATGCCACGGTCGGCAACTTCTTCCCAGAGGCGTGAGCTGAGCTCCGCATCACGCCACTCGAGTTGGGCATCCACCAGCGCCCGCGTCATGGCAACGTAGCTCTGACGGTCATTGCGGAGCCTGTCTTCAGACAGGTTGTTTAGAACTGCTGGTTTGAGCAGATTGCGAATCGTTTGTGAGGCTGCCCTCAATACTTTTGGCATCGTCGTTGTCCGACTCAGTTCAGTCTGATTCGGCCGTCAGGGCTGACAACGGAGTGAAATGCCTATGCCTGGATCCGCAATGAGTATTTTAACTCACTCAGGCAGGACAGTATCGCTGATGACTTTTTGTGAAGTCAGATCCGTTAGGTTCGACTGCCTGTTACTGAGCCTGTGGAAATACTTGTGCTGGCAGCAGTGTTTGTGCCCTTATCTGCTCTCGTGATGAATGCATTCTCGGGTGATTCGGAAGACGATTTCGATTTTCTCTAAATGGAAGCCAAGCTCCTGGCAATGTTGGCCTTTGGTGCCGCTGTTATGACCTTATGGGCTTGGTTGATGGCGAATCTGCCGCTGATGGAGTCTGACCGGAGCAAGCCAGACAACCGCCATTGATTCGGTAAGGCGCTAGGTGCCCGCGTAGACAAGTTGTGCCACGGAAAAAGAGTTTTTGTCCCATCTCTCTCGCGTGTGCATCGGTAAGTGGTAAAGAAAGCCAGCGTTCTGGCACCTGCCCCTTCAGTTGTGATCTGGCTTCGAGTGCCAGTTGTCGCCGTTGTTTTTCCTCACGATCGTTTTTGCGATAGACACCTTCAATTTGAAGTTCGCGAGCACAGGTTTCACAGGCATTCACGGTGGGCTTACGGCGGGCCGTGTTCAGCGACAACTTGTCGCTGGGAACTTCTCGCTCGGCCCCACAGCTGCAGCGGCACCACCAAAAGGCGTTTCCTGATTTGGTTCGCCGTTCGGATGAGCGAATAACAGTGAGTTTGCCGTAAACCTCGCCGATTCGGTTGCGTGGACTGGAGGGCATCTCTTAGGCGGATTTCTGATCAGCAGCGTTTTCCACATCGGCGAACTTGGCAGCCATCGTTGGATTGCGTCTGGTCAACTTTTTAACGGTCACATCCTGTGCCTTGTCATTGGCGAGCCGCAGGTTTCGATCAGCACCCAACAGGGCGTCCTTGGTTTTTTGGAGGTGATCAATCGACTTATCGATTTCATCAATTGCCGTTTGAAAGCGTCTCGAGGCGAGGTCGTAGTTGCGTGAGAAGGATGTTTTAAAGGTTTCGAGATCGTTCTCGAAGTTGGTTACATCGATGTTCTGGGCTTTCACCAGAGCGAGCTCTGCCTTGTATTCCAAGGATTTCAACGCAGCATTGCGGAGCAATGTGATGAATGGAATAAAGAATTGTGGGCGAATGATGTAGGTCTTCGGGAAGCGATGAGACACATCGACGATGCCTGAGTTGTAAAGCTCGTTTTCTGGCTCCAGTAGGGAGACGAGCACCGCGTACTCGCAATTTTTTTCGTCTCTGTCTTTATTCAGCTCTTTGAGAAAATCTTCATTCTTCTTCTTTGTAGTAGTTGTGTCGGCCTCATTTTTCATCTCAAACATGATTGAGATGATTTCGTTGTTGAGGTCGTCTTGGTCACGGAAGATGTAATCACCCTTGCTTCCACTGCGCGCGTCGTTGTCTTTTTCGAAATAGGCTTTCGGAAAAGCTGCTGCACGAATCCTGTTGAATTCGGTTTCGCAGTGTTGTTCAAGGGTTTCTCCCACCATTTTGGTGGAGAGCCGCGCTTTCATGTCGCGCAAGCGTTCAATGGCTTGATCTCGATCACTGAGCTGTGCTTCGTAGCGGTCTTTCAGTGATTGTGACTCCAGTTGATGCTTTAGTTCCGCTTCCTTTAAGCCGCTTAGAAGTGCATCCCGTTGTTTCTCCACTGAGCTCACCGCTTCATTCACGGCCAGCTGGCGCTGCATGGCCCCAGTCTGGAGCTGAGCTTGCAAATCCCTCACGTCATTGTCTTTTTGCAGCGTCATCGCCTGGATTTCTTTGGCGAATTTGGTTTCTGCTAGGCGTAGCTCGGTTGCCTGCTGCTCACGCATTTGCTGAAGTTCAGTGGCAATACGATCCCTCTGCTTTTCCGCTTTGTATACGGCATCTTTGATCGCCAGTTCTTGATGCATTGCACTTTGCTTGAGTTGTGCTTCAAGCGTTTGCATTTCTCTGTCTTTTTTGGCGATGGCCAATTCGATGGCATTGCGTTTGTCTTGTTCCGCCAGGGCAAGTCGCTTGTTCAGTTGTTGCTCAAAATCACGATCTCTTACCTGTTTGAGGATGTCGGCATACCCGGCTTCATCCACCTTGAAGGCTGTGTTGCAGTGAGGGCAGATGATGTCGTGCATGTCTGACGATTTGTGTTGAACGTTCGCGCCATGTACTGGAATTTTATCCGGCTCTGGCTAACACGAGATCAGCTCACGGTTCATGCCATGCCCGATTGGATCGATCCACGCTCAATGCTCGACACGGTGATCATCTTGAGCATCGTGGCCCTGGCCGCTATCGGATTCGTGGTTGGCATCAAGGAAATGATCACTGATCTGCGTAAATTGCGTCGCGCCAAGGTTTAAGCAGGCTTCAGCCTTCCAAGCCGGACCGCAGCGCCTCCAATCTTGCGGCGTTCACACCAAGATCCGAGTCGCCGAGGCGCGACTCGGACCGTGCCTGGATCTGGCTGTTGTCGCGATCAGCGAACAGCTCGAGGTCATCCACAAAGCCAAAGAAAGCGCTGCTGGCTTCGGCATGGAGGTATGTCTCGGTTTGATCCACGACAACCGTCCGCGGCGATTCCTGCACAAGTTCACTCAGCCTGCTGAGTTCAGCCATCGGGTTGCTGCTTTCCCAGGTTTGGCTGGTGCAGTGAGCCGTTGTCGGGCAGTTGCGTAATCCCCCGTTGCTCAAGCCAAGATCAGGAGGGACGGGCCCAACAAGATGGAACAGCATCAAGACGGGTGCCAGTAGGCCGGCAAGAAAGGTCACTGGTCTCTGCGGGAACGACTGCTCCAGTTGAGCATCCAAAGCCAGACGCCGAAAAGGCTCCCAACCGGTAGTGCGATCACCACCAACTCGCTAATCACGAACTGCTGCACCTCAGGATCTACGGTTGCACTGATGGCAGGACATGCAGGGCCGATTCGCTGTCTGTTCGCCATCATGGAGTGCATTGCTGGGCAACGATGACGAATCCGAGCTGGATTGTGCTCGCATGGGTGGTGGTGGCGCTCGCTTCTGCCTTCAAGTTTTGGTCGATCACGCGCCCTTATCGAGATAAAGCGACTGTGACCAGTGCACAAAAGGTTGATGAAGCCCGTAAGCGCTTGGAACGTCGCTGGCGAAACGACAGCATGGTGTGACGCTTATTTCTCGGCAATCACCCAGGCTGTTGCTGCTCTTTGGCGCACGTAGAGATCAGCAAGTTCCCGTGCCAGATCTTTCAACGTATCAAGGTCATCCGTATCGTCGATGGAGCGCTTAATCGATTCAGCTTCGAATTGCTGAGTCAGGCTCAAATTCACAACTCAAGAGCGGCTTAATCAACTTTAACGAAGCTTTATTTCAGGTGTGAGCTGGCTGCGGCACGTGAACGAGCGATCTCTTCTTGCCAAGCTAAAAGCAGATCTTTGCTGATCTCCTGCAGCTGTTTGACATCGGTGATCGCACAGATATCGCGACTGCGCTGTTCGATGTCGAACTGTTGACCAAGTGTCAGAGCAATGGGCTCCATGATGACGTTAACATTTTCGGCTCAAAATATTGGTTTGATTTTCTGATGCCGTAACAATGGGCACGTTTTGTCCCCGATGTGAGCTATTACATACATGATCCTAACGAAAATATTGCGGCGCGATCTTAATAGATAGATTTTGACCAAGCGCTGATCGTTGAATGTTGACATCCCCAACGATATCAATTCGCACTTCCTATATTCAAAGAATGATGCTTGCAGATCTTTGGACGGTTCCGGACAAAACCTCGAGCGCCGTTACCGTTTGGAAATTTGGAGAGAAACGGTTTACTGGATGCAATCGCGATGTTGCGATCTTAGAGATCTAGATCGTGAGCGCGATGCCGCATCCATATATACCGAGTTCCGCTTGAGAGGTGTGGCCTGATCCCAAATCAGTTCTGGGACTCGGCAACGGGTAGGGACACGGCCACCAAGAGAGCTATTCCGATTTCGGTGGCGGCAATCAGTAATTCAGCAATGATTCCCATGCTCAGTTTCGGATCTCATCGATGGGTGGCATGTCACTGGGTCGCATCAGGGCAAACACCACAGCAGCTGTCAAAACGATGCCTATGGCCACCATGGCGATTATTGCAGTTGTGTAATCGCCCATTCGCTAAACCCGAACAGTCTCACGTTACACGAATGTAACGCTCTGTAAAGCGCCTCTCATTTGCGCCCCCCTAGCTGGAGGGAGTCGTGAAGTTCGTCTGACTCAGCAGCTCCTTGCCGCGACGGTGTATTTCCTTGGCGTAGTCGGTCCAGGCACCTTGCCCCCAGTACCGAAAACAACTGGTTTCCAGCAGCAGCACATGCAGCAATGACTCCTTGTAGGCCTTGGTGCTGGTTGTTGTGGGGTCTGCGGCGACTGATGGATCGAACAGCGCATGGAACTGTGCACTGAGCTGATTCATCGGACCCAGCACACTGGCGTAGCCCTCGACCCAGCTCAGGTTGTTGGTCCAGGACGCACCCTCCATGCTGAAGCTGGAATCGTCAGCACTCAGTCTGCTGATGGCCTCCTCAACGCCTTCTGCAGAGGTGTTGAGGCCAATTTGATTCCAAAGGCGGTGTTGCTGCACCGCCTGGATCGTGGGGAACTGATCTGCGTTCACTCCGATGCGCTCTAGGGCTTCGATGTACTCACTGCCGTTGATGGCCACGGTGCCGTTGGGGTTGTCACGGATGTGGAAGTTGGCCTGCCGGAAGGCTTCAGGGAATTCATTCATCATCACCCCACCGTTTTCTCCATCTGCGATCTGGCTCACCAGTGATGGCACCTCGACGTCACCAACGCATTGCCGTTCGCAACCCAATGCCTCGTAGTAAGGCTGCATCTGGCCTACAAGTTTGGTGTCAGATCCCTGGGTTTTGATCAGCGCAGTGATGCTGATCTCCTCGCCTTGGCTGTTCCTGGCGAGAAGCCGATTCGGCACAAAGCATTGGCTGCGCCGCAGTGGACTGCCGTCCATGCACTCAACGCTGTGCTCTTGAACCAGGAGCCACTGATACCCCGCTTCCTTGAGGGCTTTGACGAACTCGAACAGGGTGTCGGGATGGTTGGGTAGCGCCATCTCTGGTGGAGAGAAACCCTTGACCCGTTCCAGTGCAGCGTTGCCAAAACAGGCCACGAACTGTTGTTGCCAGGCGCTGATTTGGAGTTTCAGGTCTGGGATGGGGGTGGATGGAGCTACTGCATGGCTCCAGAAAGTTCCAAGCCATTCCACGTGCCCCTGCATCAAAGGATCACTGGCGAGGTAATGGAGTGCATCGCCAATGTCGTGACGTCCCATCTGCTCGATCCCCCAGAGCAGATTGCCCGAGTAGTCGAGCATGATTCTTGGGCTGCAGCCCTCGTTGATCAGTTCAGGTAGCAGTTCGGCAAGACGCCGGTAGCAGTGAGCGAATGGTTCGGCGTTGTGGTTATCACCCTCGTTGGGGTGATTCAGCATGTGTTGAAGATGAGAGATCAAGCTGTTATTTGCTCCCGTCGGCACCGTCGGTTGGTGCATGTGGAGAGCGCAGGCAAAGCCGGAACGCACTTGTTCAAGCTCGATCGCGCTGTTCGACCAGACCTGGCGTTGTTTCAGCATCACAGTGGTGACGTCCGCTTCTCGTCCGCTGATCGGTGGACAGCCTGTCATTGCATTCCGCTCGTTATCACCAGCCGGCACGCGGTGTTTGACGCAGCAAGCCTTCCCAATGATCGCGCCAAGTGTGCTGATCGCCAATGCCGGCCAATAGTTCTACCTCAGAAGGTGCTTGATTCAGGCAATGCCTCCAGCGGGTGATGTCTTCGGCTTGATCAAGCCAAGTGCTCATCACGTCCTGGCGAATTGCTTCGCTGTCCCAGTTGTGTTGGTCGGCCATGTTTTGCGACCAATGCATCAATCCATCGAGGCTGAGTGGCCTGAATCCCGTGATTGTGAGGCCCGTGGTCTGCTCGAGTTCAAAGCGACGCAGAAGGTCTCCGAGGCCAAAAAAGTGAAGAAAGATCATTGAGTTGATCACTTTTTCTGAAATTTATGAACCTTTTCCTGGCCAAACTGTTCAGGTTGATGGTCTTTGCTTTTGGAAATATTTCAGTTTGATCAACATGCGGGGCTTGGCGCTCATGGCTGGAAAGTGCCAAGCTTTTGCAAGTTTTCTTGAGCCGATGCCTCTTATCAATGTGCGCACATCGCTGCCAGCGCTGAAGGATGGATCGGCGTTGCTGCAGGAGCTTTCGTCCGTGTTGGCCAACCAGACGGGCAAGCCGGAGGCCTACGTGATGACGCTCCTGGAGACGGGGGTGCCGATGACCTTCGCCGGCAGCCACGAGCCCTGTGCATATGTGGAGGTGAAATCGATCGGTGCCCTGCGTCCACCTGCGATGACAGCTGCGATCTGTGAACTGATCCAGGCACGCACGGGTATCCCTGCCGACCGGGTGTACATCGGTTTTGAGGATGTGAAGGCGAGCTGTTGGGGGTGGAACGGCAGCACCTTTGGGTAACAACAGCTGCTAACAGCACGTAACAGGCCATTCGCGTTGTCATTCACGGTGCTTAGCGTTTGCTCAACACGAATGATTGCTGTGAGTGAATCCTTCGGTGGACTGCCCAATATAAGTTGAGTTCTGGTGTGTCCCAGTGGTGGCGTGAACGGGTTCAATACTTGACTGATTGCGGCCGGGCTGAGGATGCCCGCTGCCTTTACCTGGAGTTCGGGGAAGACAGTGTAGGAACGCTGGGTTTCTGAAAACTCCACATAAAAAAGGAGGGTTCCCTAGGCCCTCCCAGAGTCGACGCATTACCCCTCACCGGGGTGAGCCAAGTGTTACGTGCTGAACATTCAATCGCTGTAAGTGTTGATACTTATTCTTGGTTTCAGCAATCAACTTAGGGATTGTTCCTGACGCCGCAAAATTTCATAGGCCTGCCAAAGACCTTCAACGTCAGAACAGCCCGAATGTCGATTGCAGACGCGGTAGCGGCCCTGGCCGATGGCATCAATGGTTGTGCCCTTGGACGTGGCGCAGATGCGACTGATGCTCTCCATGGGAATCGCTCAGTGGATCAAAGATCTACAGCCGCGAAGGGGCGGCTTGCACATCTGATTTGCAGTTCTAAATCTCCTTGGTGAGAGAAAGATCCATGACTAAAAGTTCACCGCCACAAAAAAACCGGGACTGGCCCGGTTTTTGTTCAGCTTTGAGCCGGCGTTTCAAACGCTCAGGCTTTCGAAGGCTTGGTGGTGAGTGCAGCAGACATGGCGGAAGCCAGGAGCATGCATCCAGCGACGGCGAGGAAACCCATGGATCAGGGGGGGGAACGATGTGAGCATCATTCCCACAGCTGGCGTCAGCTTTTGTTGCTGTTGGCACGGAATTCGGAAGAGCCTTGCTTTTGGCCGCTCTCAGTCGTTTTCAGAGGCATCTCCTGGCGGTCGAGACACGATGAACACAGCAATTTTCCCTTGTTGCGCCAGTACGCCGCCATCGAGCGTTCGATGCGCATAGAGCACCCTTCACAACGAAATAATGGCATCGGCGGCTCCGCGACGGAGCTCTTCTAACGCAACGGTGCGTCTGAACAGGTGTTCTCTGTGACGATGGGTGCGCTTCGCTCGCCCAAGCCTTGTGATGCAGGCCTTGCATTTGTTGCTGCTCTCCCTGATGTCGCCTGTCGCTTTTGCCTCAACGGCATTTCAGCCCTTGGATCGGGTTGAGGGTTGGTTGATCGAGCGACGTTTGGACGAAAACCAGGATCCAATCTGCCGTGCGTCTGTGCCAGGACGTGGCACCTGGTTCTCGGCACGGGTTCATCTAGATGCGGATGACGTGATGGTGGTGCCTGCCTGGCTGCAGCGGCCGGACGAAACGATGCTGGAGGCTGTGCGTGATTCGCTTCGGCGCTGTCGCGACAGCGTTCTTTATCTGTAGCTGATAAAGCTTTGTGGCTGGCGCCGCTGCTGATCTGAAATCGGGCTATGAAAACTGTGTCGGCAGTTGCAAAATCGTCGACTCCTCACACCACCCGAGCCTCCGCCAATCGCGGGGGCTTTTTTTGATTGATCCCGAACAGCACCTTTTGATTTTGTGCTCAGCAAATGGTTTGCGGTTGTGATGTTTGTAACTGCTTTATCTCTGATGTATTGCATCGAGAGGCTTGATACAGGAGGTCAGTGGATCCAGGAGATCTGCTTCAAAACGGAGTTCAAAGCCTTTGTGAATGCTCGCACCAAATCACGCGCCACCTTGAAGACTTATCGCGTGGTGCATGCCACCTGGAATCAGGTAGTCACCGTTGTACAGGGGGCAGCTGAATCCCATTGATCACCCTCGCTTCGGCGTTTTTCGGCCTGGTGCGATCCCGAAGACTTCAAGTCACTTCCTGGGATGCGCAATGTCATGAGCCATAACCAGTGGCCCAGGCGCCTGTGGACATGATCCTCACGCGGTATCTCAGCAGTGAAGGTTGGGTGGAGGAGTGTTTCCATGCCAATGCTTTTGATGCCTACATCGACGCACGGCGGCGCTGCGTTCTCCGAGGTTGTCCGTACCTGCTCGTGGATTCAGAAACCGGCAGCACGGTTTCGGTGCTCACGGTGAAGCAGTGTTTGCACCAGTACGGCGTCGATGGGGATTTTTTGGCGTGATTCATTCGGGGGTGCGACGCAAGAGCCGGCAGGATGGCGGTTGTTGAAACCTCCCAATGGCGACGTTTCTGGTCACCGGCGCAAACCGTGGGATCGGCTTGGAATACTGCCGCCAGCTCAAGGCCCGAGGCGATGACGTGGTGGCGGTTTGTCGTCAAGTCAGTAAAGAACTGGAGGACCTGGGGGTGCGGGTAGAAGCCGGCCTTGAGTTGAGCGATAGCCAAGCCATTGATGACCTAACGCAGCGTCTGGATGGTGTGCCCCTCGATGGCGTCATCCTTAATGCCGGGGTTTTGCAGTCGATGGGCCTGATGGATTTGGATCCCGCTGGCATTCGCCGTCAGTTCGAGGTGAATGCCCTTGCTCCTTTGCTGCTGGCCAGGGCTTTGGTGGATCAGATGCCCAGCGGAGCCAAGTTGGTGCTGATGACGAGCCGCATGGGTTCCATCGACGACAACAGCTCGGGAGGCTCCTATGGCTATCGGATGTCGAAGGTGGCCCTCAACATGGTTGGAAAAACGTTGGCGATTGATCTGGAATCGCGGGGCATCGCTGTGGCGATTTTGCATCCCGGATTGGTGCGCACCCGCATGATTCGCTTCAATCCAAGCGGGATTCCGCCTGAGCAGTCGGTGAAGGGGCTGCTGGCCCGGATTGATGGCTTGACGCTGGCCACCAGCGGCAGCTTTTGGCATGCCAATGGTGAGTTGTTGCCGTGGTGATACGGGAGACATGCTTTGGGATTTGATCCGCGTCATTGGTCAGGCGGATGCCCTGAACAACGGGTCACCAGCAATGTTGAGGCGTTGTTGGCGGAGAACGACGCCTTACGCCGCGAGCTATCGCGGCTCAACCGTGAGTTGGAGCGGCTGCAACGTCAGCAACGCCAACGCATTCGTACGGAGTCCAGATCCCATCGCCCTTGGAGCGAGCCATCGGCTCAAGCTCCACCGCGCATCAGCAGCCAAGAGGTGCGGGTATGGGGGCAGGCCCTCGCCCAGCAGCCGGGATGGACGGCACTGCGTCAGAGCGGGTTGGAGGTTTTGATTGATCAGCTCAACCGCGGCAGTTTCCCTGCCCACTTAACCCTTGAACAGCGACTGGATCGGCTGGTTTCTGGTCTAGGAACAGATCTCATGGCAGCGGTGGGAGCAAAGCCAAACAAGCAAACAGCGGCAGTTTTGGCGGCGTTTGCGTTGTTTGGAGTTCGTGCCAGTGAATGGCTGGATGAGGATCCACGGCGGGTGGTTGAGCAGTTGCGTCAGCGCCAGGATCGATCAGGTTCCAGAAGGCAGGGTCGCCGCACCCGAACTGATCAACGTCAAACGGATCGTCAGGACGATGGCGATGCCCGTGATCCACGCCGTGCCGCTTTAAGGGTGTTGGGCTTGGACGCCAACGCGTCTCTGGCGGAGATCAAGCAGGCGCATCGAAAACTGGTGAAGCAGCATCATCCGGATCTCGGTGGTTCGGCGGAAGCGTTTCGACGCGTCAATGAGGCGTATCAGTCTTTGGTTCAATAACGCGTTGGTTCGGTGGCGCCGCCCTGGCTGTGTTTATTGATGTTGTCCGATGATTTGAGGCAGCAATCAGGTGGTGTGTATGCCGGTGGAAGTTGGCGTGGTGCTCATTGGTGCTGGGTTTGCCGTGGGTGTGGCCCTCGCCGTCGCGGTTTGGTTTGAACGTTGGAAGGAAAAGCAGCAAGATCCTGAAGGCGAATGAGACATAAAAAAAGCCCCGCCGAGGCGGGGCTTGAAAGAGGTTGTGCTGTTGTCAGCGGGCTACTTTCTGACCGCGATAAACAAGAGCAGGGCGCTGAGTGTTGGATGCAGCAGCTTTGTTCTGGTTGTACTTCTGGCCTCGATAGGTCAGGGTCATGATGAGTTCCTCGAAGCAAGCTCAGGTCCCCGTTCCATGGCCTAAGTCGAACTGCGCCTCGCCGAAGACGAGGTGAACGTGATTGCGTAGCAGTTGCTACAGATCTTTTATAGGAGTGCTGTGACTCCTAATGTCGTTCGTGGTGTTACAGAACCAGAGTTTTGTTCAGCTCAGGGCTTCATAGTCTTTACGCACGTTTTGGAGGTGTATGGATCGGGCGCGGCTTAAGTTGTGGTGCTTTTTGAGTCATTACGGTTGAAGGCGAATTGAATTGATTCTGTCGCCGCTCGAATTGTGGGATTGATGGATCGGCTACCGATCTCGAGGCTCAAGCTCTGAACCTTCTAGCCCGGACTCAAAGCTTCCATTAATTTGTTGTTCTGCTGAACAGTTCGTCTGCGATTGGGTGATCCTTGATGCTTACTCAGTGTGAAGCTAATGGCGCCCATAGACGCCATCCGTACGGTATGGGCAGATCAGTTTTAGTGGTCATGAACAGCGCTCAGAGCAAGGATGATTGGGTGAAGGCTCAGCAGCACAAGTTCCATAAACCCATTGATGTGGACACATTGATGTGGGTGCGCAATCGCTTGATGCGTATGGAAGTTGAGGCCCGTTGGGCCGACCGCATTTGTGTGTTTGAAGAGTTCTTCCCCAACGACGCGATTATTCCGCGCATTTAAACCTCAGCCATGTTTTTGACTGTCTTCGGCCAGAAGGGTGGTGTGGCAAAAACCTGCACCAGCATCCATTTGGCTTGTGTCTGGGCCCAGCAGGGTCTGTCGGTGTGTGTTGTCGATGCGGACCGTAACCGCTCAGCAACCGCTTACGCCGCCCGGGGGATGCTTTCGTTTGAGGTGGTGCCGGTGGAGGCTGCAGCGAAAGCCACCCGCCACGCCCAGGTGATCATCACCGATGGGCAAGCCAGCTGCCACGAGGATGAACTCAAAAATCTTTCGGCGGGAGCAGATCTTGTTTTGCTGCCAACCACCCCGCAGGCGAGATCAGTGGAGCTCACAGTTGAACTAGCCTCAACCCTCACACGGATGGACATCATGCATGCCGCGTTGTTGGTGAAGGTGGACAGCCGAAAACAACGGGTTGCGCAGGAAGCACGCCAGATTTTGGAGGGTTTTGATCTGGATGTGATGCAGGCGGAAATCCCCTTGTTAGCGGCGTTCGAAAAAGCTGAGGTGGAGGGTGTTTCCGTATCGAATGCCGTGGATGATCGTGGTCGTGCCGATCTGCGGCGCATGGGGGGCTGGGAGGCCTACTGCCAGGCAGCTGTTCAGATCCGTGATCGCTTATCGGCAGCAACGCCTGACGTGATCAGTGCTTGATCAAGAAACACCACACTTCCGGTGTCGGTCGCCAATCAGACAGATCTTCTGCGCTTCAGCCGCAATCCTTGGCACAGCTGATTGACGTTTGATGGGACGCAGTTCTTGGTTGAATAATCCCACCCGTTGCTCGGCCGCATCCACCTGGCAGCCCAAAGCTCAATCTTCTTCTGGCCAGGTCACGGTGAAGCCCTCCACCGCCGCTGTTTTGCTCAAGAAGCCAGGCATCTCCAATGAAGTCCCATGATCGAAGCTTTTGTGATGCTTGCCATCGGTTTGTCGATGGCCGGCGTCGTTTTTGGCAATCTGAACAACGACCAGTCCGTTTAAGTTCAAAAGCGGTTGCTGCTGTTGATTATGACCTCGCTTGCCTTCATGCTCGGGCAGCTTGAGATCAGCAATCTCACTGCGTCCTTCCTCGTCCTGGTTGCGGTTGTCTTTGTGGGTAGCTTCGCTGTGGTTTCGCTGCAGACCGGTGAACTGATCAAACCACCCAAAAATGACTGACACATTTGAGCTGAATGGCCGGCAGATCGTTCTGAAAGCATCCAGTGATCGTGTCGTCGCTGAACGGGTGATGCGTCACATTCAGCGTCGCATTGATGAAGACGACTGGCGGCCTTACCTCTCCCAAACTGATGCCTTGCAGGCATGGGCCCGTCTCGGTGGCATCCGGGTGCAAGTGCTTGAGGTTCTGAACTTGCTCTGATTGAGCCTTAGAGCTACATGATGCATTGATCATTCACGGAGCTCTCAAAGGTTGATGCCTGAGCAACCCAAGGCCATGAACGCTGATGCCTCCCATGTGGTGGTGGTCGGTGCTGGCTGGGCCGGCTGGGGTGCAGCCAAAGCTCTCTGTGAAGCAGGTGTTCGCGTCACTCTGATCGATGGGATGTCGGATCCCACGGGGAGGACGCCGATGCGCACCGCTACTGGCAAACCCTTTGAAGCCGGCACCCGGGGCTTTTGGAGGGATTACCCCAACATCAGTGCGCTGACGAATGAGCTTGGGCTCACCGATGTGTTCACTGATTTCACCACCAGCGCCTTCTGGTCCCCCGCCGGCCTGGAGGCTACTGCGCCGGTGTTCGGTGATGGGCTGCAGCTCCCCAGCCCCCTGGGGCAGGCCATGGCGACGATCAAGAACTTCAAGCGCCTGCCTGTTGCCGATCGCTTGAGCATTGCTGGTCTGCTGGTGGCGATGCTTGATCTGAATCGAAATGAGGAGACATTCCTGCGTTACGACGCCATTGATGCGTTAACCCTGTTCCGCCAACTGGGAATCAGTGAGCGGATGATCGACGAGTTTTTGCGTCCGATTCTTCTGGTGGGGCTGTTCAAGCCACCGGAGGAATTATCGGCAGCCGTCACCATGGAGCTGCTCTACTACTACGCCTTGGCACATCAAGACTCCTTTGATGTGCGGTGGATTCGTTCTGCCAGCATCGCCGAGCAGTTGATCGCTCCCCTGGCTGAACGCTTGCTGCACTCTGGCCGGCTCACTGTATTGACAGGAACGTTGGCCACGCGCCTCAATCTTGATCACTTTAGTGAAGCGATCCAGTCGGTGGAGATTCGTTCTCAAGCGACAGGACGCTCCAGCGTTGTTAATGACGTTGATGCGCTTGTGCTGGCGGTAGGTGCCAAGGGCATGAATGCCCTGATGGCGCAGTCGCCTCGCTGCAGGGATGTGCTGCCGGAGCTGGTAGCAGCTGGCCGCTTGGGCGCGATCGATGTGGTGTCCGTGCGGTTGTGGCTGGATCGCTATGTAGCGGTCGCCGACCCCGCAAATGTCTTCTCGCGCTTTGGCTCCTTGCAGGGTGCTGGCGCCACTTTTTTCATGCTCGACCAGCTGCAGAACGGGGATCAAGATGCACTCTGGGGTGGTGGCGAGCCCCAGGGCTCCGTGGTGGCCAGCGACTTCTACAACGCCACGGCTATCGCCGCGCTGAGTGATCAAGAGATCGTTAAAACACTGCTATATGAGCTGTTGCCCCAGGCGGTGCCGAGCTTTCGGCTAGCCCAGGTGCTGGAGTTTGAGGTGAGGCGTTACCCGGGCTCTGTGTCGTTGTTCTCCCCCGGCAGTTTCAACCAACGGCCGCCGCTGAAAACAGTACTTCCGTCTGTGGTCTGCGCTGGCGATTGGGTACGGATGGGCGAACGAGAGCATGGTTCCAAGGGGCTGTGCCAGGAACGGGCCTACGTCTGCGGCCTTGAGGCGGCCAATGCCCTGCTGCGCAGTGGGGTGGCAAGGGGGGCGAATGCATCTCCAGGTCATGAGCATCCGGTGCGTCCGATCCGTCCCGAAGAGCCCCAGGTGCTTTTGGGGCGGGCCCTCAACAAGCTCGTCATGGATCCCTTGGAGGCTTTGGGACTCCGTTGGCCTTGGTTGGCCTGAGCTCAGAAATTCAGTTGGCCTGAGAGCCAGAGTCCCTGCCAGGACCCTGCGGCTGAGGCATTCAGCGCCATCAATATCGTCACGCTGATGCCACCCAGTGTGAGCCCCACCCCCATCATGATCAGGGTGGTCAGTCCTTCCGCTTCGGTGAGCGGTTGCTTTTCGAGAAAGCGACGCTTGGCCATGTTGTTGATCCGCTGCACCCGTTCTGCATCGGCCCAAGGGCACTTGGCAACTGGCCTTATCACTCATTCATGCAGCGCTGCTTAGGTTGCTGGCCTGCGCTTGACGCCGCCCCGATGGGTTTCATCATGCAGCCATGACTGGTTTGATTTGTGGCATGACCGCCATGTGGCTCCACGCCTGGTGGTGTTGCAGAACAACCAATTCGCCTGCAGTCAAACGCAGCTGGCCCTACCCACGGTCGTGGAAAAACAGCGCCGATCTGTACGCAAGGCCCTGTCTCCGCCACCGTCATCTCAGGGCGCGCACGCAACTAAGTGCACGCAGCCGCCGAATTTCTGGCACCGCTCCAGCCTTGGTAGCGCAAGCTACAGAAAACGCGTAAGTTAAGCAGTCTGAATTTTTTCGTTGAACGCCAGCCAATCGGTCGAGGCCAGGAGTGAGAAACGCCGTCAGCAACTGATAGGACTGTCGTTTGTGGCTGCGGCACTTGGCGTTCTGGCATTGTTGACAATCCGTCTTGGCACCTGTTGCTCCTGGTTCGGTTCGCAATGACCTTTTCGGTTTTGCAGCTGGTGGTCAATGGTGTCAACTGTCCGCGCAAGGCTGTGGCGGCCACCAGATGTGGTGTCTAAAGCCCTTGATTGTGGATGCAGGGCCGGTATGTTTCGTTTGTTCCCCATCACCTGGCTTCAGCCCGCGCGGCTGAGGCTTTTTTATTGCCTTATCGCAAGATGTTGTGTTCGGTAAACCATATTCCGATTGTCTTTAGTGACATCGCTTGGTTGCAACGGCCACATAGATACCAGCTTCCTTAAACTGAACTGCCAGGTTTTTCCTTTGATGTCTCCTGCCGAATTGTCGAGCATCAAATGGGAGCGAGATGGGGAAATGTCTGCGCAAGACACCTGGAATCTGGTGAAAAAGCTCACAAAGGTGGAAGAACAAGAAAAGGCATCGAGCTTGTTGCATTTGTCGTCGAAACACAGCCACTCAAGGCGACCCAGTCGTAGCTGAACTGGCCATTCCCCCCCATTTGAGGGAGGGACATGGTCTCAACACTCCCTCCACTGAGTAACAGTTTTGCGTTGATGGTGTTGATTATTTTGCTTGCTTCGATCTCCTGGAGATTTCGAAGCGACCTTGAGATCCATGGTCCGGGCGGTTTTCGTGCCTCTGAATAGTTTTATTGAGGTGCTGCTTGAGCTGGTGCTGAGCAGGCGATAACCGGCGTGGCGAGTGGTGCTGTTCCGCGCCGGAGTGGGTGGTTTGCCCCTGGCCTTATCCATTCCTCTGCAGAATCACTGCATTGATGGGGAGCATGGTGGCTGGAGCTGGTGTGAATCCTGGGGATCAGCGCTGGGGTTTCTGGCCGCTGCTGCCGCTATATCCCTATGGCCGCCGCCGCACGCTGTTCAGTGAGCTGATCCCTGGCCAGCTCTGGAGCCTTGAGCAGCTGCAGGGGGTGTATTACGTGGCCGTGCCGGTGCGACTCACCGTGGCCAAGGTGCCCGGTGGCTTGATGTTGGTGAACCCTCTTCCGCCCACCGGTGAGGTTCGCCAAGCCATTGCCGAGTTGGAACCACAGCACGGTCCGGTGCGCTCGATCGTGCTGCCCACCGCATCTGGTTTGGAGCACAAGCTTCCCCTGGGTCCCCTGGCACGCGCCTTCCCGGATGCGGACATCTGGGTGTGTCCGGGCCAGTGGAGTTTCCCGGTGCAGTTGCCCCTGGCTTGGCTGGGTGTTCCGGCACGGCGCACCAAGGTGTTGTTCGACGATGGTGTCCCCCATGGCGATGTTTGTAACTGGTTCTCCCTTGGACCGCTTGACCTTGGCGTGGGCCGCTTCCAGGAGGTCTCCTGTTTCCATCGCCCGTCAGGCGCTCTGTTGGTGACCGATGCCCTGGTGGGCATTAGTGCTGATCCTCCGGCCTTGTTCGACCTCGATCCAACGCCGTTGTTGTTCCATGCCCGCGAACGCGGAGATGAGCCGCTCAGCGATTCAGCGGAAGCCCGCCGCCGCGGCTGGGCCCGGCTGGTGCTGTTTGCCTCCTACCTGAGGCCGGAACCACTGGAGGTGCCCGCGCTGCCGGAGTTGCTGCGGGATGCGTTTAAGCCCGGGCTCCGCTCCCTCAAGGCTCACTTCGGTCTCTACCCCTTCCGTTGGAAGCCCGGTTGGCAGGCGGCAGCCGATGGCTTGATCGGGGAAGAAGCGCCCAGGCTGCAGGTGGCCCCGGTGCTTGAGCGGTTGGTGTTGCCAAGAGCCCAGGAGGCTCTGTTGAGTTGGCTGCACGCGTTGAGTGGCCTGGCTGAGCTGCGCTGGCTGGTACCGGCCCACTACAGCGCGCCGATCACATTTACGCCCGAAACTGTGCAACAACTGCTCGCGTCATTGCAACAACGCGATTGGGCTCCCAGTTCAGAGAACTGGGAGTTTCTTGGATCAATTGATCAGCGTTTGCTGGATCTCGGTGTTGTTCCTGATCAACCCGTGATCAAAGCTTGAGTTCGTCTTCCGGCTCGATTGCCATTTGTTCGTCAGCGAACAGGGTTTCCTCGAGTTCCTTTCGCTGTTCCATCTGGCGCAGAAAGTAGCCAGTCATCATTGCCGAGGCAAGCATGTTGGCGAGGTTGTCGCGGTTGGCTGTCACCTTCACTTCAAAGTGCTCGCCGGGAAGCATCCCCAGCAGACCCTGAACGTTGTGGCGAATGATGTCTTGAATGTCGTTGCTTGCTGATTTGGCGACCCGCTGAAGAGTGTCTGGTGACTGCTCCTGCAGGTACTGGATCAGGCTGTTCCCCGCTTGACCGTCACTGCTATCAGTTGTCAAAAACTCGGGGTTAAACATTCGCCTGTGATGTTCATCACGGACTTGACCCTAACGCAGGCACTCGAATCAACCGCCATCGCTGCCGTCGGTGATCCGTAACGGACCGAACCTCTGCAACGGCCAATACCGCCAGACCGCCGTGCCCAGCACATTGTTTTCTGGTAGTGATCCCCAGAGGTGGGAATCGAGGCTGGCATTGCGGTTGTCCCCCATTACCCACAGCTGATCCTCCGGCACGGTGATCGGGGCCATGGCGTAGTTGATCGGTTCCGCCAACCAGGGGTCTGCAGCCGGTTCGCCATTTCGGAACAGCCTGCCGTCGTGCACGTCCAGCTGATCGCCAGGCAGTCCCACCACCCGCTTGATCAGCGCAGCGGATGCGTCGTAGCCAGCGGCCACGAGTTGTTCGGGCGGGGCGAACACCACCACATCGCCTAGGTGCAGATGGCCGTGGCGGCTGCGGGCCAGACGGGGCCTCACCTTCTCCACCAGGATGCGGTCCTGCAGCTGCAGGGTGGGCAGCATCGAGCCGGAGGGAATCCAGCGCGGCTCCACCACCAACCAGCGCAGCAGCAGCGCCAGCAGGGCCCAGAGAATCAGATTGCGCCAGAAGCCCCTGCTGTCCTCTTCCGGAGCGGGTGTAGTGGGTTGGGTCATCGTTGACCGAAGATCACACCAGACTGACCTGCTGCACTGTCCATCGCTCGCGCCAATTTGCAGGCCGCCCTCACCTTGCTTGAGGCTCTGTGCCGCCAAGGGCTGAAGCAGCTGGTGCTTTGCCCTGGCAGCCGTTCCGGCCCTCTGGCAACAGCGGCGGGAGTGCTGGCATCCCAGGCGAAGCTGCAGTTGGTCACGGCCATCGACGAGCGGTCGGCAGCTTTTCTGGCCCTCGGTATGGCGACCGCCCATGGACGTGCCGTGGCGGTGGTCACCACCTCCGGCACCGCGGTGGCCAACCTCCTTCCCGCCGCGGTGGAGGCGGACCGCTCCTGTCAGCCCTTACTGCTGCTCACGGCAGATCGACCCACCCGGCTCAAAAACTGCGGCGCCAACCAGACCGTGAATCAGGAAGCCTTTCTGCTTTCGGCCTGCCGCTGGTTCGGCAGTGGAGCGTTAGACGGCGTCCACACGCAGGCAAACGACGCACTCAACACCCTGGTGGTTCAGGCCTGGCAGCAAGCCCAGGGTGCAGGTATTGGGCCGCCGGGACCGGTACAGCTCAACCTGCCCTTCGAGGAGCCGCTGCACACCACTCTCGATCAGCAGCAACAGCTGGTTTCGGGTGCGCTCCCGCCCACGGCTTGCCCTCAGCCTTCGCCCGAGATTGGGCCTGTGCCTTACCTCGATCCAGAGCGCCCGGGGGTGGTAATTGCTGGCCCTTGGCGTGGACTTTCGCCCGCGGTGGAGTCTTATCAACAGGCGCTGCAACGCTGGTTGAACCTCAGCGGTTGGCCCGTGCTGGCGGATCCCCTCGCCGCACTTGCTCCCGATTGCCCCAACAGAATCGAGCACTGGGAGCTGCAACTGGATCGGCTGAACCTGCCTGACGATGCTCAGGTGTTGCGGCTTGGGCCGATGCCCGCCAGCCGGCGGCTGGAGGCTTGGCTTCAGCGGCATCAAGGGCTCCAACTGTTGATCACCGAAGGGGATTCAAGGCCGCTGGATCCGCTGCAGACGGCCTGCCAATGGTCGGGAGGCATGGCCGCCTGGATCGCTCAACAGCCTGGCGTGGAGCAGCTGAGCAAGCCATCAGCAGCGAGCAACGACCTGTCACCTTGGCTCGAAACCCAGCTGCCACTGAATGGCGCCGTCAACGAGCCAGCTCTGGCCTACTGGCTTCCCCAGCTCCTGCCGGAGCATTTGCCGGTGATGCTGGCTGCCAGTTCGCCGGTGCGCGACTGGTTGACCTGGGGCGGCCCCGCCTGTGGCCGCCACCGTTGCTTCAGCTTCCGCGGGGCCTCGGGCATTGACGGAACCTTGTCTCTCGGTATGGGTCTGGCGGCGAATCTCGGTCCGTTGGCCTTGGTGACCGGTGATCTTGCGCTCTTGCACGACAGCAACGGTTGGCTGCATGCGTCGTCAGCTGCAGCACCTCCACCACTGCTGGTGCTGCTGATCGACAACGGCGGCGGCGGCATTTTTCAGCAGTTGCCCATTGCCACAGCGGGCTTCGAATCGCTCTTTGCCATGCCCCAGCAGGTGGATCCCCTGGCCCTGGCGGCGGCCCATGGTGTGCCTGGACGCCAGGTGGCCTGTTTAGACGATCTGCAGGAGGCCTTGGCCTGGGGCTTGTCGCAGCAACGGCCGGTGTTGTTGCGGTTGTGCAGCGACCGCGGTCGTGATGCCGACCTGCGTCAGCAGCTGCGCGCCTCTGCTCAGAATGAATGCACTGAGCTCTGAGTCCGATGAGTGACATGCGTCAGGTGCTCCCTGGTGCGCCAAGCGCGCAATGGGCCTCGTGGGGCAGCTACCAGGACATCCTTGTGGACCGTTGCGCGGACGGCCTGGCTCGCGTGGCCATCAACCGCCCCGCCAAGCGCAATGCCTTCCGCCCGCAGACGGTGATGGAGCTGTGTGATGCCTTTACGCGCATCCGGGATGACCGTGACATCGGTGTGGTGCTGTTCACGGGCGTTGGGCCGGCCCCTGATGGCGGCTATGCCTTCTGTTCCGGTGGTGATCAGAGTGTGCGTGGGGACGGTGGTTACATCGGCGAGGACGGCCTGCCGCGCCTTAACGTTCTGGATCTGCAGCGAATTATCCGCAGCCTGCCCAAGGTGGTGATCGCTCTGGTGGCGGGCTACGCCATGGGCGGCGGCCAGGTGCTGCATCTGCTCTGCGACCTCAGCCTCGCCGCAGACAACGCCGTGTTTGGCCAGACAGGACCCAAGGTCGGCAGTTTTGATGGCGGCTTTGGTGCGGGCTACCTGGCGCGGGTGGTTGGCCAGCGCAAGGCACGTGAAATCTGGTTTCTTTGCCGCCGTTATGGCGCCGGGGAGGCTTTGGAGATGGGGCTCGTTAATGCCGTTGTGCCGTTGGAGCAGTTGGAGGCGGAGGGGGTGCGTTGGGCCCGGGAGGTGATGCAGCACAGCCCTACGGCCATCCGTTGCCTCAAGGCCGCATTCAATGCCGAAACCGATGGTCTCGCCGGGCTGCAGGAATTGGCCGGTAATGCCACCCATCTCTTTTATCGAACTGAAGAAGCCTTGGAAGGGCGCAATGCCTTCCTCGAGAAGCGATCACCAGATTTTTCCGAGACAGGCTGGTTACCCTGACGGACGCGCTGCCTCTTCCTCCGCCGGAACCGCTGGCCCTGATGCAGGCGGCGGCTGCGGATTCCATTGGCAGGCTTGGCCTCACTGCCTCAGGATCTGCGTGGCCGTCGCCGTGTGTTTCTGCTCGACAAAGGCGAGCTGCGCAGCGCCTTTCCGGTGGCCATCGGCATGCCCGGCTGGAAGACCCCCACCGAACGCTTTGAAGTGCTGCAGAAGATCCCCAATCCTGTGTGGGTGCACCCGGTGAGTGGCGAGCGGGTGGAGGAACAAGGGCCCGAGAATCCCTTGGGTTTTCACTGAATCGCCTTCCATCGCTACTCCCTCGGCCGTGATGCCCATGACGGCGAGGCTTGGATCACGCAAGGGATGCACCAGCACAGGGTTCTTTGGCAGCCCCCACCGCTGGACGGTGGGACGGGCCGTCTCCCATGGCTGCGTGCGGCTTTACAACGAAGATGTGAGTGCCTTGTATCGCCAGGTGTCGCTTGGAACTCAGGTGACGGTTCTCCCCTGACGGAGCAGATTCAAAAATTCCCCTTAAAGTCGCTGCGCCAACGCCGATCTGAGACATGCGCATCCTCTTCGCTGCTGCGGAATGCGCCCCGATGATCAAGGTTGGAGGGATGGGCGATGTTGTTGGCTCTTTGCCGCCAGCATTGGGCAAGCTCGGCCACGACGTGCGCCTGATCATGCCGGGCTACGCCAAGCTCTGGAGCCGCCTCAACGTGCCGGCTGAGCCGATCTGGCGGGCCCAGACGATGGGCAACGAATTCGCTGTCTACGAAACGAAGCACCCCACTAATGGGATGACGATCTACCTGGTGGGTCACCCGGTGTTTGATCCGGAGCGCATCTACGGCGGTGAAGACGAGGACTGGCGCTTCACCTTCTTCGCCAGTGCTGCTGCCGAGTTCTCTTGGAACGTTTGGAAGCCCCAGGTGCTGCACTGCCACGATTGGCACACCGGAATGATTCCGGTCTGGATGCATCAGGACCCTGACATCAGCACGGTGTTCACCATCCACAACCTCAAGTACCAGGGCCCATGGCGCTGGAAGCTCGACCGGATGACCTGGTGCCCCTGGTACATGCAGGGGGATCACACCATGGCCGCCGCGCTGCTGTATGCCGACCGCGTCAATGCGGTGTCGCCCACTTACGCCCAGGAGATCCGCACGGCGGAATACGGCGAAAAGCTGGAGGGTCTGCTCAACTTCGTCTCGGGCAAGCTGCGCGGCATCCTCAACGGCATCGATCTGGATGCTTGGGATCCAGCCACCGATCGCTCCCTGCCGGCGAACTTCAGCTCCGAAAATCTCTCCGGCAAGGCGGTTTGCAAGAAGGTTCTTCAGGAGCGGATGGGCCTGGAGGTGCGGGAGGACGCCTTCGTTCTGGGTATGGTGAGTCGCCTGGTCGACCAGAAGGGAGTCGATCTGCTGCTTCAGGTTGCTGATCGCCTGTTGGCTTACACCGATACCCAGATCGTTGTGCTGGGAACCGGGGACCGTGGCCTGGAATCCGGACTCTGGCAACTCGCATCGCGTCATCCAGGCAAATGCGCTGTCTTCCTCACCTACGACGATGAGCTGTCGCGGTTGATCTACGGCGGCAGCGATGCCTTCCTAATGCCGAGCCGGTTTGAGCCCTGTGGCATCAGCCAGCTTTATGCCATGCGTTACGGCTCAGTTCCTGTGGTTCGCAAGGTTGGCGGGCTCGTCGACACGGTTCCGCCCCACATCCCCGCTGCCAACAGCGGCACTGGGTTCTGCTTCGATCGGTTTGAGCCGGTCGACTTCTACACATCCCTGGTGCGGGCTTGGGAAGCCTTCCGCCACCGTGACAGCTGGGTCGAGCTGCAGAAACGCGGCATGAATCAGGACTACAGCTGGGATCGTTCTGCGGTCGATTACGACCTCATGTACAAGGACGTTTGCGGCATCAAGGAACCCACGCCTGATGCTGCCCTGGTAGAACAATTCTCTCAAGGTCAGGCTGCTGATCCCTCTCGTTCCGAGGGGCAGACTGAAGAGGCCAGGGTTCCTGCTGAGGTGAACTCCGCCAGTCGGAATCCCCTGAATCGTCTCTTCGGTCGTCGATCCAGTTGAGTTTGAGCGAGCCCGCCCGATCCGACTCCCCCACTGAGGCTCGATCAGAGTCTCAGAGAGTGGAGCCATCGGGCAATCTTCCGGCTCCCTACGTCAGCCCTTGGCAGGAGTTCGGCCGCAACCTGCAGGCGATGGCTGCTGATGTTCGGCTCAGGGGCCAGGAACTTTGGCGCCGCAATCGTGAGGGCGAGCTTTCGTTTCCAGGCTTCTGGCCCCGGGATCTGGCCCCCAGCTTCTGGCCGCTTTTGCTGGTGTTGCTGCTCCTGCTGCCGCTGGCTGGGGTTCGATTCTGGCAGGACCATGCCAGCCCTGCCCCGCCTAATGAACTGGTCGAAGTGCAGCGGACTTCTCCCCTTGACCTTCCCGTGCCGGAGCTGATCCATGCACTACAGCCCCTGGCGGAGGATCCATCACCCATGCCGGCAGCTGTAAATGCTGAGCCGGACTTGGAGCCATTGGATCTGGAGGAGCCCCTCCAACCCCAACTCAGTTTCGATCCTCTCTTTTCTCTGTTTCAGGACACCGCAGTCCCCGACGGACTGCTCCGTTCAGTCAAGCCCGTTCCGGAGCAGGACCGCTTGCTGTTGGAGTTGTCTGTTGACGTTTGGGAGCAGTTGCAGCTCGATCAGCGCCAGGCCCTTGCCTCCCGTTGGCTTCAGGCGGCGTTCGAGCTGGATTACGCCAGTCTTCAGTTGATCAATGGACAGGGCGATCTGCTGGGGCGGTCAGCTCGGGTTGGCGGCGGCATGATCCTGTTTGACCTCGGGTTGGTGGGATGACCCTGACGCTGCGTCAGCTCATCGATGTCTGGGGAACCCCCCAGGGCGGCAGGTTTGAATCCGATGCCCTTGTGGGACGGGTGTGCACCGACAGCCGCAAGCTTCAGCCAGGTGATTTTTTTGTTCCCCTGGTGGGCGAGCGCTTCGATGGTCATCACTTCCTCGACCAATTGCCTGAATACAAGGTCCAGGCTGCTGTTGCGAGCTGCAGCTGGGCTGAACAGCTACCGCCGGACCTGCTGCATTGGCGGGTGGACGACACACTGCTGGCCTATCAACAGCTGGCCTTGCTGCATCGCCGTGCCCTGGGCAAGCCTCTGGTGGCGGTGACGGGCTCTGCCGGCAAAACCACAACACGGGAGTTGATTCGAGCGGTATTGGCTCCGCTGGGAGAGATTCAGGCCAGCGAAGGCAACAACAACAACGACGTCGGAGTTCCCCTCACCGTGCTGGGCGCCACCGCAGCTGATGCGGCCCTGGTGATCGAGATGGGCATGCGGGGGCCTGGGGAGATCGAGCGTCTCTCCCGCTGCACCGAGCCTGATCTGGTGGTGATTACCAACATCGGAATGGCCCACATTGGCCGCCTCGGCAGCCGTGAGGCGATTGCAGCGGCCAAATGTGAGATCACTGCTGGGCTGCAAGCCAAGGGAACTGTGGTGATTCCCGCCGGTGATCCCTTGCTGGAGTCGGCGTTGGCGGCGGTCTGGTCCGGCCGCGTGCTGCGCGTGCGCCTGGCTGACGATCCCGAGGCCGAATCCGATCTGATGGGTAGTGATCTGATCGGAGCTGATCTAGTAGGTGAAATCAAGGGCGACCAGTTGCTGATCGATGCGGATCGTCTCCCGCTTCAGTTGGAGGGGCGCCATAACGCCCGCAATCTGCTCTTGGCCGTTGCTGTCGCTGATCAATTGGGCGTGTCTCGTAAGGCGTTACGAGGCATGCAGGTGACGGTGCCGGGCGGACGCAACCGCCGCCTGCAGCAGGGTGGTTTGACGCTCCTCGATGAGACCTATAACGCCTCCCCCGAGGCAGTGTTGGCGGCTCTTGAACTGCTGGCTGCGCAACCGGGGCGACGTTTTGCCGTGCTGGGCACGATGTTGGAGCTCGGGGATCGCAGCCTGGAGCTGCATCAACAGATCGCCGCCCGCGCAGTGCAGCTCGGCCTGGATGGCCTGGTGCTGGTGGATGGTGGTGCGGAGGGCAAGGCGATGGCTGAAGTGGCGTCATCCCTGCCCCACTTGCAGCTGGTGTCAAATCCAGAAGACGCCGCAGCGCCCTTGGCAGCATGGCTGGAGTCAGGCGATGTTGTGCTGCTCAAGGCCAGCCGTGGTGTCGCTCTGGAACGGTTGATACCGCTGTTGCCATGCCCTTAAAAAGGCTGCATTAAACCTTTCGTTCTGCCCATCCGCCCTTGCTGATCTGACGGGCGCGACCGATCGCCAGGGCGCCATCGGCCACATTCTTGGTGATCGTTGACCCGGCACCAATCGTGGCGCGTTCGCCGATGTTGATTGGGGCAACCAGCACGGAATTGGCACCCGTTTTGCTGTTGCTACCGATCACGGTGCGGTGCTTGTTCACCCCGTCGTAATTGGCGGTGATTGTTCCGGCCCCCACGTTGACTTTTTCCCCGAGTTGGGCGTCGCCGATGTAGCTGAGGTGGTTCACCTTGGTGCCAGACCCCAGCTGGCTTTTCTTCACCTCAACAAAGTTGCCGATGCGGCAGCCGTCGCCGATGTCTGCGGCCGGCCGGAGGTGCGCAAAGGGACCGATGGCAACGTCGTTGCCCACCTTGGCCTCACGCACCACGGAGTGAACCGCACTGACATTGGCCCCTAGAGATGCGTCCTCGATCAGGCTGCCGGGGCCGATTCGGCAGTTGTCGCCAATCACGCAGCGGCCACGAAAATGGGTTTGCGGTTCGACCACCACATCACGGCCGAAGCTGCTGCCTTCGCTCAAGGTGCAACTGTCGGGATCAATGAAGGTGACCCCTTCATCCATCCAGTGGTGGCGCAATCTCCGCTGCAATAGGGCTTCGCACTGGGCCAGTTGCCGCCGATTGTTGATGCCGTTCACCTCATCGGCATCGGGCACCTCCAGGTGCATGGCCTTGGCCAGCATCGCCACCGTGTCGGTGAGATAAAGCTCTCCCTGATCGTTGTCGGTGCTGAGCTTCGGCAGAACGTTGGCCAGGGCCGTCCAGTTGAAGCAGTAGATCCCGGCGTTGGTGAGGTTGTTGCTGAGTTGCTCGTCGGTGCAATCGCGATGCTCAATGATGCTGCTCACCTGGCCGTCGACATCGGCGAACACACGCCCGTAACCGGAGGGATCTGCGAGCCGTGCTGTCAGCAGGGTGACATCGGCAGCGCTGGCCCGGTGCTGTTGCACCAACGCTTCGACCGTTTCCCCCCTCAGCAGCGGTACATCACCGTTGAGCACGAGCAGTTCGCCTTCAAAGCCCTGCAGCGACGGGATCAGCTGTTGCACGGCATGGCCCGTGCCGTTCTGGGGCTGCTGCAGAACAAATTCCAGGCCTCCGAGCGGAGCCAGCTGCTGCTCCACCCGTTCCGCCTGATGACCCACGATCAACAGCCGCCGTTCCGGTTGCAGGTTGCCGGCACTGGCGAGCACCCGTTCCACCAGGGTTGCTCCCGCCAGGGGTTGGAGCACTTTCGGAAGTGCGCTCTTCATGCGGGTGCCTTTTCCAGCGGCCAGAACGGCTACGGCGAGCATGCGGAGCGAGGGGAAGACGGGCGGAATCTACCGGGCTCAGTACGGACTGTCCCTCCGCCAGCGCCTTTGCCAGGCATTGGTGGGTTCCTGCCCGCAATGCTCCTGTTCAAGGCGGCGGCGCTCACGGATGACTTCAGCCGTGGCGTTGCCCCGGGGATCGCGAAACGGCACAGCCGCTCGCGTCTGCAGGTGTTCCCATTCCATGGCCGAGAGGGGCTGCCAACCGGGGCCTTCAAGAGGACAGCCGGCGTCTGCGGGTGTGGCCAACGTGCCGCTGCTCCACCCCACCCGTTCGCCCGGGGCTGGCAGCAGTGAAAACAGGTTCAAGCCCGCTCGTTTCAGGCTGGCGCGCACTGCAGCGGAACGGCTGTAGGTCAGCAACCGTCCCAGCGGCGCCAGGCATTGCGCCAGCGCTCCCAGGAATTCCTCGCTCCATAGTTCCGGGCAGCGCCTGGGCGAGAAGGCATCCAACAGAATCAGATCGAAGCGAACGGGCTCAGGAATCTGTTGGAGCATCAATCGGGCGTCTCCCCAGAGCTGGATCCCTTGGCTGTTGTGCTCCTGCCAGCCGCCGTGGTCGCGGATGGCTTGAAGCTTCGCCAGCACAGGGGCTGACCAGAGGCATTGGAAGCTTGCCTGTTCCAAGGCTTGTTCCAAGGGGCGGCGGTCCAGCTCAAGCCCCCACCACTGCACCTGCGGCCCAGCCGACGGCAAGGCCTCCATGACGGCGGCCGTGTTGTAACCGAGCCCCAGGCACACATCCAGGATCCTTAATTCAGATCCGCTGCTGAAGCGCTGCAGCTCCGCGGGTTGGACGAACTTGGCCCGGGCCTCATTCAGGGCCCCCGCCGAGTTGTGAAAGGCCTCCCCGAAGTGATCGCTGTGCAGGCTGAAGCTGCCATCCGCCGTCGGGTAGACGCGGAGCGCGCCGAGCTCAGCAGCGGAGCCGTTCAAGTTCGTCCCAGAACGAGGGGTACGACACGGCTGCGGCTTCGCTTCTCGCCAGGCTGGAGTGGCCGTCGGCGAGCATGGCTGCGACGCCGAGGCTCATCGCCACCCGGTGATCTGTTTCGCTGTCCAGCACAGCTCCCTTGAGTGGACGACCGCCACGGATGATCATGCCGTCCTCATGTTCATCAATATTGGCCCCCATGGCCTTGAGCTGACGGGCCATCACCGCCAGCCGATCGGTTTCCTTCACCCGCAGTTCAGACGCTCCACTGATCCGACTTTCGCCCTCGCAGAAACAGGCGGCAACGCTGAGGATCGGCACTTCATCCACGAGGCGGGGCATGATCTCCTCGCCGAAATGGAAGGGTTTCAAGGGGCCGTGGGTCACCCGGAGATCGCCTACCGGTTCACCCGCAACATCGCGGGGGTTGAGCACGTCGATCTGGGCACCCATCTGTTCCAACACCTCCAGGATCCCGGTGCGTGTTGGGTTCAGCCCCACGTTTTCGATGGTGAGATCGGCGCCTGGAATCAGGGCTCCAGCCACAAGCCAGAAGGCCGCTGAGCTGATGTCGCCAGGGACCACTACGTTCTGGCCATTCAGGGTGGCGCCGGGACGCACGCTGATGTGCCGTCCCATTTCACCTCCCACTCTGATATCGGCGCCGAACGCCTTGAGCATCCGCTCGCTGTGATCGCGGGACTGGGCTGGTTCGATCACTGTGGTCGGGCTCTCGGCCGTGAGCGCAGCCAGCAGCAGTGCCGATTTCACCTGAGCACTGGCCACGGGCGTGCCGATCACCGTTCCTTTCAGCTGACGCCCTTGCACTGCCAGCGGTGCCAGGTTGCCTCCATCACGGCCGCGCACATCTGCTCCCATCGAGGCCAACGGTTGACCCACCCGAAGCATGGGGCGGCGGCGCAGGGACGCATCGCCATCCAGCACGAAATGGCGACCGTCGCGGCCCGCCAGCAGGCCCATCATCAATCGCATCGTGGTGCCGGAGTTGCCGCAGTCGAGCACTTCTGCTGGCTCCTGTAATCCATCCAGACCCACGCCCTCAATGGTGACGATGCCGCCGTCGGTGATTGGGCTGATGCTGACGCCCATGGCCCGCAGGCAGGCGGCCGTGCTCAGGGGGTCTTCAGCGGGGAGCAGGCCGTCAATCGTCGTCGTGCCCTCCGCGACGGCGCCAAACAGCAGTGATCGGTGCGAGATCGATTTATCTCCCGGAACCTTTACCCGTCCATGGAGGCTGCCTCCGGCCTTGAGCTCACGGGGGTCGTCGGATTGGCCTGTGCCGATCAAGGTCGCAACGTCGTTGGGCTGATCCTATTGGCCGGTCTTCAGACCCTGAATCAGGCGGTCAAGGGCATAGCCGAACAGGCTGGGGTCGGGGTCGTCGTTGCCGAGGTCTTCCAGACCCAGCTCGGCCCAGCGGTCGCTGACCCGTTGTTCCAGATCTGCAGGACGGCTGAGGGGTTCACCCCATTCATGATTTTTCTCAGGTCCCACTTTGGTGGTGGCATCAATGGCCAGGCGTCCCCCAAGGCCCAACTGCTCGCTGGCGAAGTCCAGGGTGTCGAAAGGGGTGTTCTCCAGGGTGAACAGGTCGCGTTGGGGATCCACCTGGGCCGCGATGGCCCAGACCACCTGGCGCGGGTCGCGCACGTTGATGTGACTGTCGACCACCACCACGAATTTTGTGTAGGTGAACTGCGGCAAGGCACTCCAGAAGGCCATGGCAGCACGCTTGGCCTGCCCTGGATAGGCCTTATCAATCGAGATCACCGCCAGCTTGTAGCTGAGCGCTTCCATCGGCAGGAAGAAGTCGGTGATCTCCGGAATCTGCTGTCGCAGGATCGGTGTGTAGATCCGGTTCAGCGCGATGGCCAGCATCGCTTCTTCCTTGGGAGGACGGCCGCTGAAGGTGGTGAGAAACACCGGATCCCGCCGTTGGGTCATGCAGTGGAAGCGCACCAGAGGTGAGTCCTCCACACCGCCGTAGAAGCCCATGTGATCTCCGAAGGGGCCATCCGGCAGCACTTCCCCTGGAGTGATCGTTCCCTCCAGCACCACTTCGCTGTGGCTGGGCACCTGAAGGTCGATGGTTTTGCAGGGGGCCAGACGCACCCCTTCTCCGGCATAGATGCCTGCGAACAGCCATTCACTGAGCTGCACCGGGATCGGTGTGGCGGCGGCCATCACCAGCAGCGGGTGCACGCCAATGGCCACCGCCACCTCCAGCTT
Organism: Synechococcus sp. MU1642; assembly: GCF_020514115.1. Classification (GTDB taxonomy): domain Bacteria; phylum Cyanobacteriota; class Cyanobacteriia; order PCC-6307; family Cyanobiaceae; genus Parasynechococcus. The sequence continues at coordinate 211,723 of NZ_VTKZ01000002.1, read as the reverse complement.
TTTGCCCATGGCGGCGGCCTTGCGCAGGTGGCGGGCGCCGCCGCGCACGCTTAACCAGTGCACGGTCATCGTGTTCACCGACTGCCTCTGAAGCCGGTAGACGCCCACATTTGGGACCCCGGTTTCTGGGTCTTTGGTGATCACCAGTCCAAGCGTGATCACGCCCCCGGCATCACCGGGCCAGGGCCGGATTAGGGGGATGTTGTTGAGATCGACCTCATCGCCGCGGAACACCTGCTGACGGCAGGGGGGTGTGAGGTCGCGGTCGGGCTTGGCTTTGACCAGGTCCCAGAAGACGCGGGCGAATTGTTTGGTTTCCTCCAGCCCCTTGGGCGGTCGGGGTTGCTGAAGCAGGGCCAGACGTGACCCCAGCTCCTCCAGCTGCTCCGCCCGTTCGAGGCCCATGCTCCACACCACCCGTTCCACGGTGCCGAGGGTGTTGACGGCCACCGGCATCGAGGAGCCGATCACGTTCTCGAACAGCAGGGCTGGCCCTCCTTGATTCAGCACTCGGTCGGCAATGGCCGCCAGTTCGAGGTCGGGGTCCACCGGCGCCGTGATCCGTCGCAGCTGGCCGCGCTCTTCGAGGAGCTTGAGGAAGCCCCTCAGATCTCGGGTGGCCGGACCGGATTGGAACAGGGCCATGGGATGACGGTCTCGGCGCAAGCTGTCTCGGTACTGTGTCGCACGCCGGTGTACAGCGTGGCCATGCAGATCTCCTACTTCCATGTGCCGGCAGAGATGCCGCAGGATCTACGCCCCGATGCGGCGGTGGTTATTGATGTGCTGCGGGCCACCACCACCATTGCCTGGGCGTTGCACAACGGTGCACAGGCGGTGCAGGCTTTCGCCAGCCTCGACGATCTGCGCAGTGCGGCAGCGGCGTGGCCGGCTGATGCGCGTCTGCTGCTGGGCGAGCGCGGCGGCCAGATGCTCGAGGGCTTTGACCTGGGCAACTCACCTGTTGCCGTGAATCCGGAGCGGGTGGCTGGCAAGCGTCTGTTCATGAGCACCACCAATGGCACCCGTGCTCTTGATCGTGTGCGCCAGGTTCCCCTGCTGTTGACGGCGGCGTTGCCGAACCGCGATGCCGTGGCTCAGCGTTTGCTGGCGAAACAACCCAGCCATGTGGCGATTGTTGGCAGCGGTTGGGAGGGGGCCTATTCCCTGGAGGATTCACTGGCCGCTGGCGCCTTGGGCCATCGGTTGCTGGAGCTGGATCCCACCGGGAGCAGCGCCGCCAACGACGAACTCACTGCAGCCGTTTCCCTCTGGCGTCAGTGGCAATCCGATCCAGAGGAGTGCCTTCGCACGGCGACCCATGGGCAGCGGTTGATTCGCCTGGGCGATCACGACGCCGATTTCCGCTGCTGTGCTGGCCTCGACCAACTCAGTGTCGTTCCGACACAGGTCGAGCCCGGGGTGCTTCGAGCGGCCTGACCCTCATTAAAATCCGCCTATCTGATCAGTGCATGTGAGCGACTTCCTGGCGGCTGCTGTCCAGCTGACGAGCGGTCAGGATCCGGAGCTCAACTTCAATGCGGCTGAAGAGCAGATAGATCTGGCTGCCCGCCGAGGGGCGGAACTTATTGGTCTGCCCGAAAATTTCGCATTCATGGGTGAGGACAGCCGTCGCCTTGGTCTGGCTCCCGACCTTGCTGAGCAGAGCAGTCGCTTCTTGGTGACCATGGCGCGTCGTTACCAGGTGGCGCTTCTTGGCGGTGGCTTTCCTGTGCCGGTCGGTGATGGATCGCGAACCCTGAACCGCGCTGAGCTCGTCGACCGTGACGGCATGCTCCTGGGCCGTTACGACAAGATTCACCTCTTCGATGTCGACCTACCGGACGGCAACACCTATCGCGAGTCGGCAACAGTGAACCCAGGCAGGGATTTGCCTCCAGTCGTTGAGATTCCTGGTCTCTGCAAGGTGGGGCTGTCCATTTGCTACGACGTGCGGTTTCCTGAGCTCTATCGCCATCTCGTCGGTGCCGGCGCAGATCTGTTGATGATTCCTGCGGCGTTTACAGCCTTCACCGGAAAAGATCACTGGCAGGTGCTTCTGCAGGCCAGGGCCATTGAGAACACGGCCTACGTGCTGGCTCCGGCGCAGACAGGTGTTCATCACGGTCGGCGTCAGAGCCATGGACACTCTCTGGTGATTGATCCCTGGGGAACAGTCCTCGCCGATGCGGGTGTGCAGGCAGGAGCAGCCATTGCTCCGGTGAATACCAATCACCTCGGTCATGTTCGGGGTCAGATGCCGAGCCTTCGGCACCGCCAACCCGCTCTGTTCTGAGCGCCATGGCTCCGGCGTCGTCCCGACGGCTGGCCTGGCTTCTGGCTGCGGCCCTGCAGTGCACTGCTTTCACCCAGTCTTTGCCTGCCCGAGCCGCCAGTGCCTTGGCCGCCTGGGCCTTCACCGAGGAGGGGGTTCTCAAGCTGCGCACCAGCCGGAACGCTCGATTGGAGGCGTTTTTTCAGGCCGCCAGCGATGGTCGCGGCACCAGGGTCTGGATTGATATTCCTGGTGAGCTGAGATTTCCGCGGCGCTTGGCCGGACGTGGTGCTGTCCGTGAGATCCGGCTGGGCAAGCCCCGCGCGGGTGCCACCCGTCTCGTGGTGGAATTCCGCCCTGATGTGGATCTCAACCCCAACGATCTGCGCCTGCGTGGAACCGCGCCGGATCGCTGGGAACTGGTGTTCACCGGCTTGCCGACCCGCGGTTTGGATGATTTCGGTGAAGGCGACCTGACCGGTCGTGCCACGGCCTGGCTCCCACCGGGTGGATTCCGTCCCACCCGCACGCCGGTCGACCCTTCCGGGCTGCCCACGGTGGCCCGCAACCGCTACCGCATCGTGATTGATCCCGGCCATGGCGGCCCAGATCCTGGGGCTATCGGCATTGGTGGTCTGCGCGAGACCGATGTGGTTTTGGATGTGTCGCTGCAGCTGGCCGACTTGCTGCGGGCAAGGGGCGTGGATGTGCGCTTGACCCGCACCCGTGAAGTGGATATGGACTTGCCGCCGCGGGTTTCCCTGGCGAATCGCAGCGGGGCCACTGCTTTCGTGAGCATCCATGCCAATGCCCTGAGCATGAACCGTGCGGATGTGAATGGGATCGAGACCTTCTTCTTTTCGGATCCCCGTTCTGGGCGCCTGGCCTCGTATCTGCAGCAGCAGATGATGGACGTGTCATCCGGAACACCGAATCGCGGTGTCAGACGCGGTCGCTTCTTCGTGATCCGGCGCAGCACCATGCCTTCTGCCCTGGTGGAGATGGGATTTGTCACCGGGGCGATTGACGCACCGCGTCTGGCCAATGCCGACCATCGCCGCCGGTTGGCCTTGGCCCTGGCCGCCGGCATTCTCAACTACCTCAAGCAGGAGGTGCGATGACGCACCAACTGCTGGGGTTTTTCGACAGCGGACTTGGTGGCTTGACGGTTCTGCGCCGGGTGCTCGAACGTCATGGGTCTGTTCATTGCGTTTACCTCGGCGACACGGCCCGGGTCCCCTACGGCAACCGGCAACCGGATGACATCCGGCGCATCGCTGCTGAAGTGGTGGGTTGGTTACGCGACCAACAGGTGTCCACGGTGGTGATGGCCTGCAACACCACCAATGCCTTGGCAAGGGATGTAGCCGAGGGCCAGGCCGGGGTGCCAGTCATCGGCCTCATCGGCGCTGCCGCAGCGATGGTTGAAACGCGCCGTGTTGGTGTGTTGGCCACACCAGCCACCGTGGCCTCCTCGGCCTATCGGGTCAGCATCGAAGCACTTCACCCAGGGTCGGTGGTGATTGAGCAGGCCTGTCCTGCTCTTGTTCCCCTGATCGAAGCAGGCGAGATGAACAGCGAGGACCTGCGCCGTGCGGCCCAGACCTATCTCGAACCCTTGCTGGCGGCTTCAGTTGAGTCGATCGTGCTTGGTTGCACCCATTACCCGCTGCTGGTGCCCCTTTTGCGTCAGCTGCTGCCGGAGTCGGTCCAGATCATTGACCCGGCCATCGGCGTGGCCCGTCAACTGGATGCCGTTTTGGGGCCACCGGAGCGGATTTCGCCGACTCCAAGGCCGTTTTCATTGGAGAGCTGCCGCTTCTGCGTCACCGCTGAACCCGATGCCTTCGCGATGCGCGCCACCCCCTGGCTGGGCCAGCGGCCTGCCGTCAGCCTTCAGCTGCTGCAGGACTGAGCGTGGGGCCACTAGGATCGCGGCGCCGAGGGGAGTCATGAGCACCGTTACCGAGCTACTCCAACCGGTAGAGACAGATCTTGAAACCCTGCTCGGAGACCTACGCAGCCTGATCGGGGCAGGTCACCCCATCCTCCAGGCCGCTGCGGAACACCTGTTCAGCGCCGGTGGCAAGCGTTTGCGCCCGGGCATTGTTTTGCTCCTGTCACGCGCCCTTTCGGAGAAAGGAGATCTTTCCCCGCGCCATCGCCGCTTGGCTGAGATCACGGAAATGATCCATACCGCCTCGCTTGTTCACGACGATGTGGTGGATGAGGCTTCGACCCGGCGTGGTGTGGACACGGTCCACAGCCGTTTTGATGCCCGCGTTGCGGTTCTTGCCGGCGACTTTCTTTTCGCGCAGGCCAGCTGGCACCTCGCCAACCTCGATGACCTCGATGTGGTGAAGCTGCTGAGCCGCGTGATTATGGATCTCGCCGATGGTGAGGTTAAACAGGGTCTTTACCGCTTCGATACAGCCCAAACCTTTGAGACCTACCTCGAAAAGAGCTACTGCAAGACGGCATCACTAATTGCCAACAGTTCCCGAGCCGCGGGTGTGCTCACCGGCTGCTCGCCCTCTCAGCTCGACAGCCTCTACCAATTCGGCCGTCAGTTGGGCTTGGCCTTCCAGGTGGTTGATGACATTCTCGATTTCACCGGAAACGACCAGCAGCTCGGCAAGCCTGCGGCCAGTGATCTCGCCAGTGGCTATCTCACCGCCCCCACTTTCTATGCCCTTGAGGAGCATCCATCGCTGCAGTCGTTGATTGATCGCCAGTTCTCTGAGTCCGGTGACCTGGTCAAGGCGCTGGAAATGGTTCGGGCATCCAAGGCGATTGAACGCACCCGTGAGCTGGCAGAAACCTTTGCCCGCGAATCCCGTGAATCGATCGCCTGGCTGCCGGAGTCCGCAGCGCAACGCGCCTTAATGGAACTGCCGGACTTTGTCCTCAGCCGTCTGTACTGAGCTGGAATCTCAAGACAACAGACTCAACACAACAGCCAGGCTGTTGATTCCACAGGGGTTGGAGTTCAAGTTTGGATGCTTAGAGCCTGTGGTGCTCACCAGCCAGACCTGACAACCGGCGCCATGGGCTGATTGGCTACCGGCCATGGAATCCTCAAGGGCCCAGCAGTCTTTGGGGTGGAGCCCCAGGCGCTGGGCTGCAAGCCGAAAGGGAGCCGGGTCTGGTTTGCCCGCCTCAAGGTCGGGATCGTCGCCGTAAACCCGTTCATGGATCTGCTCGAGCCAGGGATGGGGGGCTGCTTTGAATTCAACGGCGTCGCGGCTGCTGCTGGTGACCAGCGCCATGGGGATGCCCCGGTTGTGGCAGTGCGTCACCAGCTCCTGCGCTGCGGGCATCGGGGCAGCATCCGGGAGCAGGGCACGAACAATCGGTTGCTGCACCGCCAACAAGGCATCCGCGCCCACCGGTTTGGCCAGCCATGCATCCACTTGGGCCGCACAGTCGAGTCGGCGACGGCCTTTCAGCTGCATCAACTGGACTTCGCTCAGCTGGGTGCCGAAGTGAGCTGCGGCTTCCCACCAGCCCCGGCCATGCAGCGGCTCGGTGTCGAGCAGAAGCCCATCCAGATCGAAAAGGCAAGCGGCAGGTGGCAGTTTCATCCTGGAACGGTGATGCCCAGCTCAATCCTTTCGCATCGACTGCATCATCGTCCGACGGATTGATACGGGACCTGGATCAACCGGGGTCCTGCTTCTTACCCTTCGAGGAGATGCACTGCGCAGTCTGCTGTGACCGACGCCAACACCACCATCGAAAGCGTGCTGCAGGAGCAGCGGGTGTTCGAGCCGCCAGCAGACACTTCCGCCAAAGCTCGCATCGGCAGCCTCGAGGCGTACCGGGCCATGGCCGATGCCGCGAAAAACGATCCAGATGCGTTCTGGGGTGAGGCCGCCCGCCGAGAACTGCATTGGTTCGAGCCCTTCCACACCGTGCTCGATTGGTCCAATCCTCCGTTTGCGCGCTGGTTTGAGGGTGGTACGACGAACCTCTCCTACAACTGCCTGGACCGTCATCTCGATGGGCCAAAGGCTCAGAAAACAGCGTTGATCTGGGAAGGAGAGCCGGGGGATGTGCGCCGGTTCACCTACCAGGAACTGCATGCCGAGGTCTGCAAAGCCGCCAATGGCCTCAAGTCCATGGGCATTGGCAAGGGTGATCTTGTGGCTCTCTATATGCCGATGGTGCCTGAGGCGGCGATCGCCATGCTCGCTTGCGCGCGCATTGGTGCTCCCCATTCGGTGGTGTTCGGTGGCTTTTCCGCAGAAGCCCTGAGGGACCGTCTCAATGACGGCGAAGTGAAAGCGGTGATCACCGCTGATGGCGGCTTCCGCAAGGACAAGCCGGTGTCTCTCAAGCCCGCGGTGGATGCGGCGCTGGCCAATGGCGCCTGCCCCTCGGTGACCGGTGTGCTTGTGGTGCAGCGCACCAAGCAGGACGTGGAGATGGTTGCCGGTCGCGATCAGTGGTGGCATGACCTGGTGGAGGTTCAGAGTGCCGACTGCCCCGCTGCGCCGATGGCTAGCGAGGACCGCCTCTTCGTTCTCTATACATCCGGCTCCACCGGCAAACCCAAGGGCGTGGTTCATACCACCGCCGGTTACAACCTCTGGGCCCATCTCACCTTCCAGTGGATTTTCGACATCCGGGATGAGGATGTCTTCTGGTGTACCGCCGATGTGGGTTGGATCACCGGCCACAGCTACATCGTCTATGGCCCGTTATCGAATGGTGCAACGACGGTGATGTACGAGGGAGCACCGCGCCCGTCCAAGCCCGGTGCCTTCTGGGAGTTGATTCAGAAGCACGGAATCACGATCTTTTACACGGCTCCCACCGCAATCCGGGCATTTATGAAGAGCGGCCGCTCCGTTCCGGATCAGTTCGACATGAGCAGCCTCCGCCTGCTCGGCACCGTTGGCGAACCAATCAATCCGGAGGCCTGGATGTGGTACCGCGACGTGATTGGAGGCAACCGGTGCCCGATCGTCGATACCTGGTGGCAGACGGAAACCGGTGGGGTAATGATCAGCCCCCTGCCTGGTGCAACGCCCACCAAGCCCGGCTCTGCCACCCTGCCCCTGCCTGGCATTCAGGCCGACATCATCGATGCGGAAGGCAACAGCTGTGGTGCCGATGAAGGCGGGTATCTGGCGGTGCGTGCCCCTTGGCCCGGAATGATGCGCACTGTGCATGGCAACCCCCAACGCTTCCGCGAGAGCTATTGGGAGCACATCCGGCCTGCCAATGGTTCCTACCTCTATTTCGCGGGGGATGGCGCCCGGCGTGATGCCGATGGCTACTTCTGGGTCATGGGTCGCGTCGATGACGTGATCAACGTCTCCGGCCACCGTCTCGGCACGATGGAGATCGAATCAGCTTTGGTCAGTCACCCCGCGGTGGCGGAGGCGGCCGTTGTGGGTCGTCCTGATGACCTCAAGGGCGAAGGCATTGTGGCCTTCGTCACCCTCGAGGCAGGCCGTGAGGGCGATGACGCCCTGGTGAAGGAATTGCGGATCCATGTCGGCAAGGAGATCGGTCCTATCGCCCGGCCGGATGAGATCCGTTGCAGTGATGCTCTGCCCAAGACCCGCAGCGGCAAGATCATGCGCCGGATCCTGCGGGCCCTGGCGGCGGGTCAGGAGGTGAGTGGCGACACCAGCACCCTGGAGGATCGCTCCGTTTTGGATCGCCTCAGGGCCTGATCGCCTTGCCGATGGTTTGGCTCAGCTGACGGATGACCGCCACCCGCTTTGGGTCGTCCGCCCAGTCTCCGAGAAAGCTGCGTCGCAGCCCGGCACTGGCCGGCGTGAGGTGATCGCCGGGAAGTTCCAGGGTTGAGCTGGCGTCGGAGGGACGTTCTCGCAGGGCCTCGATCAGATCACCGCTTTGATCCAGCTCATCGCGGCCGAAGCGCACCACCAGATTCCGCTCCTGCTGGTAATGGCGTCTGATCAAGCGAAGCGTTTCGGCTGGACTGGGGCTGAACTCGGTTTCCACCCCGAGCCGGGGTGCCAGTTCGCCCAACAGAGGAATCGAACGGTCGGCGTTGAAGTTGTTGAAGCTCAGGGCCACCAGGGCCCTGCTGCCGCGACCTCCATCGGGGGCCAGCAGGTGAAGCTTGCATCCCAGGCTGTGGCCAAGCCGCAGCGGAGCTGAAAGGGATCCGCAGCGCTCCTCAAGTTGGCGACGCGCTGAGCGGAAGTCACTCCAGGCATCGCGTGCCTGGCGTTGATGATCGAACCCAGGCACATAGGCCCAGGCATGCACGGCCAACCCGTCCGCTGCCAGGTCTTCCAGCAGCCTGCGGTAGCTGATCTGGGGTGTTGCCGCCAGATAGCTGCCACCAATGAATTCGATCAATCCCGCGGGTTCGGCAGGCCGCAGCTGCCAGATCGAGCCCAGCTGACGCCAGTTGGCCATGCTCAACCGCGCAGCTGATTCAGCACCTGCTGTGCTTCACGCACGTGGGCCGGACCATCCAAGAGGTTGCTGAAGGTGTGACGGATCACTCCCTCCCCGTCAACGATGTAGGTGACGCGACCGGGCAGCAAACCAAGGGCTTTGGGTACTCCCATCTCGCGGCGCAGGGCGTTATTGCGGTCACACAGCAGAGGAAATGTGAGGTTGTGGCGGGTGGCGAAACGGCGGTGGCTGACGGCGTCATCACCGCTGATGCCCCAAACCTCTGCATCGAGGGCAGCAAAGTTCTCCGCGTTGTCGCGGAAGCTGCAGGCTTCAGCCGTGCACCCTGGCGTGTCGTCCTTGGGATAGAAGAACAGCACGAGCCAGCGGCCCTGAACCGAGGCGGGAGTGCGAAGGTCACCGTTCTGATCCTCCAGACTGAAGGAGGGGAGCCGGTCGCCGATCCCGAGGGACATTGGATTGAAATGAAGAGGCTGAACCCTAGGCAGCAGGCACCTTGCCCGGGGCGTGAGAATCAGTGCTGGGAGGAGTCACTGCGCCATGCCTGAACAGCTCGATTTGCTTGCGGGGTTTTCAAAACCTCAGGCGGAGACCCAAACAGCGCCAACCCTGTTGCTTTCATCGCCCGAGGCCAAGGCTGATCGGCCAGAGCACGCGTTAGAGGCCTCCCCGACCACTCTGCTGATCATCGACACCGAAACCTCCGGGTTGGATCCGCAGCAGGACCATTGCCTTGAGGTGGGCTGCATTTTGTTTGATGTGCCGAGTCGTTCAGTGCTGGCGCAGCAATCGTTTCTTCTGCCCGTGGATTCCAACGCGGCAGAGGCGATCAACCGGATCCCCGCCGCCGTTACCCGTCGGCCCCAGCCCTGGCAGGAGGCGCTGGTGTGGTTTGAGCATCTGCTAAGTGCTGCCGATCTGCTGGTGGCTCATAACGCGGCCTTTGATCGCCAGTGGTTTGGTCTTGGTGTCGTGCCGGCCACCGCAACACCTTGGCTTTGCACCATGGAAGACATCCGTTGGCCGGGGGAGCGTCAGTTGCGTTCGCGGCCATCGGTGCGGGACCTGGCCTTGGCCTACGGCGTCCCGGTCTGGGCGGCCCACCGCGCACTCAGCGATTGCATTTATATCGCCGAGGTGTTCGCACGTTGTGACGACCTTGAGCAGCTGTTGGAGCGGGGCCTGGAACCGCGCCAGTTGATGCGTGCCCGGGTGTCCTTCGAAGAACGCCATCTGGCCAAAGCAGCGGGTTTCCGTTGGAACGATCCGATCAAGGGGGCCTGGACCCGTCGTTTGAGCGATCGCGAGGTTGCGGAACTTGGTTTTCCTGTCGCCCCCGTTGAGCTCGAGGCCGATCGCCTCAGCGCCTGAGCCTGCGCATTTGCTTCAGCACTCCGAAGTGTCTGGGTGGTTTTGCAGAGAGCGCCGCTGAGCGCAGCAGGCTGAAGTCATGACGGCATTTCTGCATCCCCATCAACGTCCGATTCGCTCCCGCCTGCGCCAGTGGCAGCAGGTGCGCACCTGGGCGCGGTTGATTCGTGAAGCCGAAGCGCTCTGGCATGTTGACGTGCGCGCCCTGCGACGCATGGGAGCTGATGAACTCAGCCAGTTGATTGGGGAGGTCCCCGCCCCCCACCGCAAACGGGTGAACCGCTGGCTGCGCTGCTATTCAGTAGCGACGCGGCTCACCGTTGCGCACACCGCCTGAGCCTGGATTCACGACGCGGGAGGATGGACCAAATCAAACAAACGGTTTTGGCACATCGTTCCCTGGTTGTTTCTAGCCTGAGCGTTCTCGCTGTTGGCCTCGCCGCCTGTGGTGGTAGTTCGAGTGTGTCCAGCCTTAATGCAGCCGGAGCGTCCTTCCCCGCCAAGGTTTACCAGAGCTGGTTCGCCGACCTCGCCGGCTCCGGCGGACTCAAGGTGAACTATCAGGCGGTGGGTTCCGGTTCCGGCCGCAAAGCCTTCATCGATGGCACCGTGGATTTTGCCGCTTCGGATGACCCGATCAAAGAGGCCGACCGCAAGCAGGTGAGCCGAGGGGTGGTCCAGATCCCCATGGTGGGGGGAACGATCGCTTTCGGATACAACAAGCCGGGTTGCGAGCTTCAGCTCACCCAGCAGCAGGCGGTGGGCGTGGCCATCGGCACGATCAGCGATTGGAAGCAGCTCGGTTGTGAGGCGGGCACGATCACCTGGGTGCATCGCTCGGATGGATCCGGCACTACCAAGGCCTTCACCAACTCGATGCAGACCTTTTCACCGGATTGGACCCTCGGTAGCGGCAAATCGGTGAAGTGGCCGGTTGGCGTGGGTGCCAAGGGCAATTCCGGCGTGGCCGGGGTGATCGACAACCGGGTTGGCGCAATCGGCTACGTGAATCAGTCGTACATCAAGGGGAATGTTCAGGCTGCTGCAGTGCAGAACAAATCCGGTGAATTCCTCAAACCCTCCGTGGAAGCTGGTGCCAAAGCCCTTAACGGCATTGAGCTTGATCAGCATCTGGCGGGCAGCAACCCCAACCCGTCGGCCGCTGGTGCATACCCCATCGCAACGCTCACCTGGGTGTTGGCCTACGCCGAGGGCAATGGCGCCAAAGCTGAAGCCGTTCAAGATGTCTTGAACTACATGCTGGACGATTCCACCCAGGATGGTGCTGCGGCCCTGGGCTTTGTGCCCCTCCGGGGCAGCATCCTTGAAAAATCCCGCAGTGCGGTGCCAGGCATTCAGCCTTGAATGCGACCCCTTGATTTGGTGAACTTAACGCCCCGGTTTGGATGGCCAAACCGGGGTTTTTTGATGGTTTAAAGAGGGTTTCATAGATCCTTAACCATCGTTAAGGGGTGCATAACGACAGATGGTTTGCGTCCCGATTAGGTCTTGGTTGCTACAGCCTCTTTCCTCTCTCGGTTGTCGTGATGCGCATTGCACAAAAGGCCCTTCTCGCCTCGTCCCTGCTTGTCTTCGGGGCAGGTGTGTCGGCTTCGGCAGCTCCCAAGCTGAACGGAGCTGGCGCCTCGTTCCCGGCCAAGATCTATCAGCGTTGGTTTGCTGACCTGGCCAAGGCAGGCGGTCCTCAGGTCAACTACCAGGCCGTTGGTTCAGGTTCCGGTAGAAAAGCTTTCATCGACCAGACCGTGAACTTCGGTGCATCGGATGATCCGATGAAGAAGAAGGACATGGCCAAGGTCACCCGTGGCCATGTCCAGATCCCGATGGTGGGTGGCACCATTGCCTTCGGTTACAACAAGCCCGGTTGCGACCTGAAGCTCACCCAGGAGCAGGCCGTGAAGGTAGCCATGGGCATGATCAAGAACTGGAAGGATCTCGGCTGCACGCCCGGCACCATCACCTGGGTGCACCGTTCTGATGGCTCGGGTACCACCAGGCCTTCACTAACTCCATGGAGGCCTTCTCCAAGACCTGGACCCTCGGCACCGGCAAATCCGTCAAGTGGCCCGCTGGAGTGGGCGCCAAAGGTAACTCCGGTGTGGCTGGCCTGATCAAGAGCCGTGAAGGCGCAATTGGTTATGTGAACCAGTCGTTCATCAAAGGCAAGGTGGTTGCCGCTGCGCTTCAGAACAAGTCCGGTGAGTTCCTCAAGCCCTCTGTGGCTGCAGGTGCGAAGGCCCTCAACGGCATCAGCCTGGACGAGGACCTGGCTGGCAAGAACCCCAACCCCACTGCCAAGGTTGCTTACCCCATTGCAACCCTCACCTGGGTGCTGGCCTACAAAACAGGCAACGGTAAGGACACCAAGGTGGTGCAGGATGCCTTTAACTACATGCTGAGCGACGCTGCTCAGAACAAAGCTCCTCTTCTGGGCTTCGTTCCCCTCAAGGGCGACATCCTGACCAAATCCAAGGCCGCTGTGAAAAAGATCGGTCAGTGATCTTGGTTTGAATTGGTTTTAGACACCAAACATCCAAGGGGGCCCCTCGAGGCCCTTTTTTTATGTGTTGAATGATTCAAATTGCGATCAACGTTAGAGCCTTCTTAACCCAATCTCCCCCAAATCTCTCCCAGCTCTTTGTTGGGAATCGATGTTGTCCTCAATACAGTTTTTCTGGATTCATGGAATTCCAAATGCTTGCCACTCCGTCCGCTGATCTGAGTTCAACAGCTCTGGGTTTCAAGGCGTTTCTTGAAAGCAGCTACGACAATAAAAATGTTTTTCATTTCACCTCGGGAAGTTTCGTTCCTCTGCTGAAGAACAGCGTTTGGTTTGTGGTTCGCGGCATGGTGAAACTGGGTGCGCTGTCGGTGCATGGCGATGAACTGGTGCTTGGCCTTGTGGGTCCCAATAAACCCTTTGGTGCGGCATTCACAAATGTGGAGGCCTACGAGGCTGTAGCGCTCACCGATTGCGATCTGCTCTGCTGCAATCTGGCGGAGCTGGAGCATTTTCCTCAGTTGGCACTTGGCTTCGCCAAGGCCATGGCCGCCCGCTACCGCCAGGCGGAGTCGCTCCTGGCCCTGCTGGGGCTGCGGCGCGTTGAAGAACGGGTCCGGGGCTTCCTGGAACTGCTCGCCAAGGACTTCGGCGAACCCTGTGAGGCTGGGCAGCGGCTCAACCTTCGCTTGACCCATCAGGAGATCGCCAGCGCCCTCAGCACCACACGGGTGACCGTGACCCGCGTGTTGGGTCAGTTGCGGGATGAAGGTTGGCTTCAGATTGATGCCTCCAGGCATCTGGTGGTGACCGGCACTGGCCGCCGCTGAAGGCATAAAAAAAGAGCCGGCGAAAAAGCCGGCTCAAACCCTGAAGTGTTGATGTTCAGGTGGGGAAACAAGACGGTTGAATCGGAGCGGCGGGATTTGAACCCACGACCCCCACTACCCCAAAGTGGTGCGCTACCAAGCTGCGCCACGCCCCGTCAGATTTAAGTTATCACAGTGCATCCCGGCGTCTGAGTCGCCTAAGCAACCGAGTGGTGAGCTGGTCTCTCGTTGCCGATCCATACTGGTATAGCCGCATTTCTGCAGCGGCCTGACGTAGCTGAGCCAGGGTCATCGCAGCTAGTCGCAGCTCGGGCAGGGTGCGCCAGGCTCTCGAGCGCATCGGGAGTGAGTCAGGGCCTTTGGCCTGGCCCAGATTCAGGGTTCCATCCGCCAGCCATTCGGGGATGAGCACTACCAGAACGGCAATCAAGCCATAGAGCTCCACCAGCCCCCTCGGCAGAGGATGCAGTTGACGCTGCTCGGATGGATCAGGCCGTTCACTCACTGCAGAACGGAGGGGTCCTTCTCCACCCACGATCGCACCAAGTGGCCGCGTGTCTGTGGGTTGGTGGTCAGATTGCCAATGGTGTTGCCTTGGGCTGGGGTGTTTCCCGCCAAAGCATTGGAGCCTGCTGCTCTCGGTTGAGGGACACACTGCCAAAGATCAGGCCCAGAACCAAAATCAAGGTGAGGCCAATGGCTAGGATCAATTGTCGATCAGACCAGGGCTCAGGCATGGCATGGGTGGGATAATCCCCATCCTGGCCGAATCAGCCCATAGCGATTGGGCTGTTATCGGATCGAAGCACGCAGTGGCTGATAGACCAGTCGTACTTGTCCCAGACCTGCTTCGGGAGTTTGTAGTTCGATCCTTTGAACTCACCAAGCAGCGTCTGTGTTGGCATCGCAGAGCAGTAGGGGCGGCTTCCCGGTTTGGCGAGGTACTGCTGGTGATAGTCCTCGGCGAAATAGAAGGTTTGGTCTGCCAGGATTTCGGTAGTGATGGCGCCATAACCCTTGGCCGAGAGGGCGGCTTGATAGGCGTCCCGGCTGGCCAGGGCCAGTTGCAGATGCTCCGGATTGAACGTGTAGATGGCTGATCGGTATTGGCTGCCGGTGTCGTTGCCCTGCCGGTTGCCCTGGGTGGGGTCGTGACACTCCCAGAACAGTTTCAACAGGTCGCTGAAATCCAGAGCGGGCCTGCTCCAAACCACGCGCACTACTTCCGTGTGCCCGGTTTTGCCGGAACAAACCTGGTTGTAGGTCGGTTGCTCGATTTGGCCTCCTGCGTAGCCCACGGCAGTGCTCACCACCCCTGGGAGTCGCCAAAAACCTTTCTCAGCGCCCCAGAAGCAGCCACAGGCAAAGATTGCTTCTTCCTGGTCGGCCATCAGTGGGGCCTTCAGCGGTGTTCCCAACACAGCGTGCGTTGCCGGTGCAGATGGTTCGGCGTCGCCGCGGGGAGACAGCCAGGAAGGAAGCATGTTGATTGCGTCAGTGTGGAGAGCTTAGGAAGTTGATTCAACGCTTTGATGCTGCCGCCTCGAGGGCAATCAGTGAAGTCTCAGCGATTGTCCCTCCAAGTAAGAGATGAAAAGGAACAATCAAAGGTTCTATTGAAGAGTGGCTCTTCTTTGAACAATGTTCTGCAGCACGTTGTTAATTCTTTTGTTGGCATCTTTCAATCTGAATCTTGCTGATGACTGGCAAATGGCCAGAAGGAAAGACGAATCTGATGGATCAACCCATTGCAATTAATTGATTGCTTGTCGATTCAAAAAGGTATTTTTGATAAAAAAACAGGCTGTTCATTCTGGTGAATGGGACATCCCACCTACGTCAGCTATGTCTGTTGTTGATCGCCGGGCTTGATGGGATTAGCTTCTGGTGATGGCCGATCAAGGAACGGTGGTCTCGTCCTGCGGAACCTCCTTCATTCGAATTTTAATTAGAAGAAAGCTTGCTCCCGAGGTCTAGGGGGTAGCCGTTCCGGCGGTGGTCATATGCCTTCGCTTCGTGTTGCCTTGGGTGCTTAGGACACTTTGGCTTCACCCTCAACCGGGTTGAGCTGGATGTGATTTAGCAGAGTTGTGACGAAGGCGAAGAGCAGAAACGGCAGGCTGAGCACCAAAATCAGCCCCACTCCCACCAGTGCAAACAAGGGTCGCGAGGAGCCCATCAAGGCAAGCCCAGCAGCCAGGCTCACAAAAATGACGGCCATCCAGGCAAGCACCTGTCCGTAAATATCGCCGAAGGTGAGCGTGCAGCGCACCGCAAAGGGGGATCCGCTGGTCATAGGCAAGGAGTCGCCTTCACAGCTAAGCCACGGACGTTGGAGTTGTCAGAAACCGCCCGGAGATTCTTCAGGAAGCCAACGCATCCAGTTGTTGAGATGCCTGCTGACGCTCCCAAAGACGTTTGTATATACCCGGCTGTTGGATCAAGGCGTTGTGGTGTCCCTGTTGAACGATGCGTCCGTTCTCCATCACCAGGATGCGATCACAGGCCGCTGCGGCTGAAAGTTGATGGCTGATCATCACGATGGTCCGATCATCCTGGGCTCGGATCGAATCCAAAATCGCCGCTGCCGTGTTGTTATCGACGCTTGCCAAGGCGTCGTCCAGGACCAACACCGGCGCCGACATCAGAAGAGCCCGCCCCAGGGCTGTGCGTTGACGTTGACCACCACTCAACGTGATGCCGCGTTCCCCAACGATGGTTCCGAAACCATCAGGAAAGCCCTTCACATCATCAGCCAGACGGGCTTGTTCTGCCGCCAACTCAACCCGCTGATCACTGGCTTCAGGCTCGCCGTAGCGGAGGTTGTCCGCCAGGGTGCTGGTGAACAGAAAGCCCTCCTGGGGAACGATCGCCACGTCACGGCGCAAAGTCTTCAGAGGCATCTGGGTGACATCCACGCCATCCAGGAACAGTTGTCCTGGTTCGAGTGGAACCATGCGACCGAACGCCCGAGCCAGGGTGGTTTTGCCGCAGCCCACGGCCCCTACAACGGCCACCAACTCCCCTGGCTCGATGCAGAACTGCAGGCCATTGAGTGTGTTCTGCTCAGCACCTTGATATTGGACCGTTAGGCCGCGGGCTTCAAAACGCCCCCGGCGTTCGGTCGTTGGATGGGGCTGAACATCAGAGGGATCAGGGTCTTTAATCTCTGGCTCCCGTTTCAGCAATTCCTCCACCCGCTCGAGGCTCACCTGGCCGGTCTGGAAGGTGTTGAGCGTGAATCCCAGTAATGCAGTTGGGAAGACGAGCTGCTCCACATAAAGGATCAGGGCAACCAGTCCTCCAATGCTCAGACGACCGGCTTCGAGTTGCCCGCTGCCGATAGCCAATAGCAAAAGAACAGAGAGTGAGGAAATGCCCTGAAGCAGCGGGAACAGGGTGCTTTGTGTTCTCGCCAGCCGAATGGCGCTGTCGCGATATCGGCGGTTGCGTGTGGCAAAGGCCTCCTGTTCCGCACCCTCTTGGCCGTAGATCTTGATGGCCCCGATCCCCGAGAGATCCTCCTGAATCAGGTTGCTTAGGGCGGAGAGTTCTTCCTGCTGAGCGCGCTTTTGACGCATCATGCGACCTCCGAACAGGCGCACTGTGCTCAGCATCACGGGATAGAGCCCGACGGCGGCCAGGGTCAACCACGGATCGATGGCCAACATCGCGGGCAGCGTCAGGGCATAGGCCAGCAGCGTGTTGGTCAGGCTGAGAATCGCGAATCCGAGCAAGCGCCGGATGTTTTCCACATCGCTGGTGGCCCGACTGATTACTTCACCGCTGCCCTTGCTCTGAATCCAATCGGGTTCCTGGCGGAGCATGTGTTCGAACAGGCGCTGTCGCAGATCCACTTCCACCTGCCGACCCACTCCAAAGATGAGTTGGCGCGAGGTCAGCCGGATCACGCCCATGGTGCTCGCAAGCAGCACAACCCATCCCGCTTGGCGCAGGACTCCGGCGTAACTGAATCCCTCCTGCAGCTCGTCCACAACGCTGCGCACTTCCCACGGGATCGTGACCCGTAAAACGTTGACCACCACCAAGGCAATGGCTCCCAGCAGCACCGTGCGGCGGTGGGGACGCAGGTAGCGGCCGATCAGGTCGAGACGAAGGGCGGCCATGCGAGCTCGTTGGTCCCGTTGGCAGGCCAACCTAGGCATCCGGCTGCAACGGCTGGTCGTTCGCCGTTGATCTGAGGGATAGTGGGGGTATCCCCATCACCTGGCCCGGCGTGCCTCGCACCCCGGGTTTTTTACTGCAAGCTTCCCTTCCATGTCCTCAGACCCGCGTTCCTGGTCCGGTTGCTTGGACCAACTGCTAAATGGCAACAACCTCAGCTCCGATGGGGCCACTGCCCTGATGCGTGCCTGGCTAGCTGAAGAGCTCGAGCCCGTGCAGACCGGGGCGTTCCTGGCTGGACTGAGGGCCAAAGGGATGGTGGCCGATGAGCTGGCGGCCATGGCGGCTGTCCTGCGCGAGGCCTGCCCCCTTCCCTGTGCCCGACCCGATCTGGCCATGGTCGACACCTGCGGCACCGGTGGTGACGGTGCAGACACCTTCAACATCTCCACGGCGGTCGCCTTCACCGCCGCGGCTTGCGGGGTCAATGTGGCCAAGCACGGCAACCGCAGTGCTAGCGGCAAAGTGGGTTCAGCCGATGTGCTCGAGGGGCTTGGTCTCAATCTCAAGTCACCGTTGAACAAGGTGGTGGAGGCTTTGCCGGGAACCGGTGTCACCTTCTTGTTCGCTCCCGCCTGGCATCCAGCTCTGGTGAATCTGGCGCCGCTGCGACGCACCCTGGGGGTTCGCACGGTGTTCAACCTGCTCGGCCCGCTGGTCAATCCACTTCAGCCCCAGTCGCAGGTCCTTGGTGTGGCGCGTCCAGAGCTTCTCGACCCCATGGCGGGAGCTTTGCAGCAATTGGGCTTGAGCCGTGCCGTCGTGGTTCACGGTGCTGGAGGCATCGATGAGGCTTCGTTGGCGGGTCCCAATTCTTTGCGTTTGATCGAATCCGGGGGCATCACCACGAAAGAGGTTGCTCCTGAAGACCTGGGTCTGACCCGTGCCGGTCTCGATCTGCTACGCGGTGGTGACTGCGCGGTGAACCAGCAGATTCTTGAAAACGTTCTGCAGGGGCAGGGATCGCTAGCCCAGACCGAGGTGGTGGCCTTCAACACAGCGCTGGTGCTCTGGGCTGCCGGGCTGCAAAGCGATCTGCCGGCTGCTGTTGCTCAGGCTCTGACTGTTCTCAATGAGGGCAAGGCCTGGGACAAGCTTGTCGCTCTGCGGGATGCCCTGTCCGACCGGGATGGAGAATGAGTGACTGATGACCTGCGGCGGCCCTTCGATGCCCGATTCCCCATCAGACAAGGCTTATCTCGTCCTTGCCGATGGCACGGTCCTCACCGGTGTCGCCTTCGGCCATCGCGGCACCACCATCGGTGAGGTGGTGTTTAACACCGGCATGACCGGTTACCAGGAGGTGCTGACAGACCCCTCCTATGCCGGACAGTTGGTGAGCTTCACCTATCCCGAACTCGGCAATACCGGGGTGAATGCTGACGATCAAGAAGCTGATCGCCCCCACGCCCGTGGCGTGATTGCCCGCCAGCTGGCTCCATTGCCCAGCAACTGGCGCTCTGAACAGCCTCTTGAAAGCTGGATGCAGACCCATCAGCTGGTGGGCATCAGCGGTTTGGACACCCGTGCCTTGGTGCGTCACCTGCGTGAGGTGGGGGCCATGAATGGCGTGATCAGCAGTGACGGCCAGTCCCCGGCGCAGTTGCTGGAGCTGCTGAAGCAGGCCCCGTCGATGCAGGGGCTGAACCTGGCGGACCGCGTCACCACCCGTGAGCCCTACCAGTGGAATAAAGCCTGCAGTGTTGGCTTCGATCAGCGTTTGCAGCGCCGCAGCGACGCGCCTTTCCGCGTTGTCGCCATCGATTTCGGCATCAAGCGCGCCATTCTCGATCGACTGGTCGCCCATGGCTGTGACGTCACGGTTCTGCCGGCAGGCACGGATCTGGCCACGGTTCGCTCTCATCGCCCGGATGGTGTCTTTCTGTCCAACGGGCCTGGCGATCCAGCTGCGGTGACCCATGGGATTGCCCTGGCCAAGATGTTGCTGGAGGAATCCGATCTACCCCTGTTTGGCATCTGTCTGGGACATCAGATCCTTGGTCTGGCCCTGGGCGGAGAGACGTTCAAGCTGTCCTATGGCCACCGCGGCTTGAACCATCCCTGTGGCACCACAGGCCAGGTTGAAATCACCAGTCAGAACCATGGCTTTGCCCTCTCCGCCGATTCCCTGGATTCAAACGTGATTGACGTCACCCACTTCAATCTGAACGACCGAACCGTGGCAGCGATTGCCCATCGTCAAAAGCCTGTCTTCGGGGTGCAGTACCACCCGGAAGCCAGTCCGGGCCCCCATGACGCCGACCATCATTTCGCCCGCTTTGTGACGCTGATGGCCGATCGCCGTTGATGAGGTGGTAGCCAACGCTCAGCATCACTACACTTCGTGCCGACGATGCCTGGGGGGCTTGATCCCATCAGCGAACTGCAGCGACTGACCGTCTCTCTCCGCGGCGGATTCGAACAGAAAGATGGCTGTCTGGTGTTTCATTTCACCGGTCAGCTGGATGCGTACTCAGAGAAGCAATTCATGGAGTACGTAGCCGATGTTCTGAAGACCAACAAACTTCCTTCCGTTCTCGATCTCAGCAACATCGATTTCCTCGATTCATCCGGCCTTGGGGCGCTGGTGCAGCTGGCCAAGCAATGCACGGATGCCAAGCGGTCGTTTCTGCTTGTGGCCAACACCAGGGTGACGCAGACGATCAAGTTGGTACGTCTTGAGCAGTTCCTTCATCTGGTGGAGGATCTGCCCACAGCCCTGAATCAGTTGGCCGCTTGAGCAACTGGATTAAAAGCCAGTCTCCCAGCGAAATCAATGAACAGCTGGGGCCATTGCAACTGGCTTGGATTGGAGATGCCGTGTGGGAGCTGCATCAACGGTTGCGCCATGGCGCGAGGCCTGGACGCTCTGATCAATTGCATCGAGCCGTTGTGGCCGATGTCCGTGCTGACGCCCAGTCCCGCTTACTGAGCTGGCTGGAAGACCGCGAACTCCTCAGTTCAGAGGAACTCGATCTGGTTCGTCGGGGCCGCAACAGTGCCGGTAGGGGTCCAAGGCGCGCGGACGCTGCTGTTTATGGAAGGGCCACAGGGTTTGAGACAATGGTGGGCTGGCTGTTTCTGAACAATCCAGCCCGGCTTGCGGAGCTCTTCGATCACCTGGAGCAAGCCGGATCCAACCCATAACGTTGCCTCGCACACCATGAGCCCTCGCTTTGAACGCCGCTCAAGCGGCCCATCCCGCGACGGCCGTTCGGGGCCAGGCGGGAGTGGGGGTGCTCGACCACCAGGAGGCAGGCCGCCCAGTGGACGCGCTTCCGCTGGCCGCTCCTCGATGGGGCGCTCGGATAACGGTCGCCCCATGCCCAGCAACCGCCGTTTCGATGGCGGTCGTTCCCCCTATGCCAAGCCTGGACGTGACGGTGGCGGGTATCGCGAACGACGCGCGCCACGGGATGGAGGCTGGGAACAGTCGCGAGGCGGTGATCGACCCAATAATCGGTTTGGTGAGCGCTCTGGTGATCGACCCAATAATCGGTTTGGTGAGCGCTCTGGTGATCGACCCAATAATCGGTTTGGTGAGCGCTCTGGTGATCGACCCGATAATCGATTTGGTGAGCGCTCTGGTGATCGTTTTGGTGATCGATCTGGAGAACGCTTCGGTGATCGCCCGAAAGAGCGGTTCGGCAATCGCTCCCGTTCCTTCGACCGAGATCAGAACGCCTCCCGTTCGGACTTTCAAAACGATCGCTCAGGACCTGGACGTTTTCGTGATCGCAACGACCGCTACGGCGACCGCCGTCGCTCGGGGGATGAACGGCGCCAACCGTCCCAGCGCTCCAGATCCCGGTACGACGAGGGTCGTTCTCAGCGCACGGATGCAGCATCGGAGGCTGCAGCGGCCACACCCCCAGCGGACGATTTGATTTGGGGACGTCATGCCACCCAGGCCGCGTTGGAGGCCGGACGACCCATCCATCGCATCTGGTGCACTGCCGAGATGCGCAGCGCCTCCAAATTTCTCCAGCTGCTGCGAGACGCCAAGGCTTCGGGCGTTCTCGTGGAAGAGGTGACCTGGGCTCGGCTGGGACAGATCACAGGTGGGTCCGTTCATCAGGGCATTGCCCTGCAGACGGCGGCGGCGGAAACCCTCGATCTCGAGACCCTTATCGAGGGCTGCTCTGATCTGGGGGAACCCCCTTTGTTGGTTGCCTTGGACAGTGTCACCGACCCCCACAACCTCGGGGCGGTTGTTCGCTCCGCTGAGGCCATGGGAGCCCACGGAGTGGTGATCCCCCAGCGCCGCAGCGCTGGCTTGACCGGTTCCGCCGCCAAGGTGGCCGCAGGAGCCCTGGAACACCTTCCGGTGGCGCGCGTGGTGAACCTCAACCGCTCCCTGGAAAAGCTCAAAGACGCCGGCTACAGGGTGGTGGGCCTTGCCGCTGAAGGGGATGTGACCCTCACCGATGTCGACCTCACTGGGCCGATGGTGCTGGTCACCGGATCCGAGGACCAAGGCTTGTCGCTGATGACCCGGCGTCATTGCGATCAGTTGGTTCGCATTCCGCTGCGGGGCATCACACCAAGTCTCAATGCCTCCGTCGCCACAGCCCTTTGCGTGTACGAAGTGGCACGGCGCAACTGGATGAAGGATATTCACGGCCAAGCGCCGTCCCCGCCGATTCGACGGCCCAAGCTTGCTGGTTCTGAATCGCCCGTTGAGATGGCAGAGGCCTCTGAGACGGCTGCTCTGCCTGAGCAGCCTGAAGCTCCTGCGGATAAAGCACCGGAACAGCGGATTGATCTGGATCTGAATCCATCTCAGTCGGATGCTGTCTTGCCGTTCGATCAGAACATCCAGCTATCTCCCTGAAAACAGCATGGTTTTCCAAGATCTCGGGGCACAATGCTCCAAGGTCCCTTTTCTTCCATGAGTCCCCTGATTCGGCCGCTGCGCAGCCTTGCCAATGGCTTTGGAGTCGCTTGGTGGGCTCGTGTTCAGACCTCAGGCCCTGATGTGACCTATTGGTTCGGTCCCTTCATCACGCGCAAGGGGCTGGAGAGCGAGCTCAGTTCCTTCCTAGCCGACGTCAAGTCGGAGCAACCCCAGTCGATCAGTCACTCCCTGCTGCGGACTCGGCGCTCTGAGCCCCTCACCATCACCGCTGAGGGCTGATCCTGCGGCTGATAGCGTCCTCCCTGCAATGGATCGCAGGGACATGACGATCAGCGCGTGGCGTCAGCAACTGCAGAGCGGCGAGGTTTCCTCCCGCGAGCTCGTTGATCAGCACCTCAAACGGCTCGAAAGTTCCGAGCCTTCGTTGAACGCTTTTGTTGAAGTCACGGCTGAGAAGGCCCGTGCTGAGGCTCTGCGCATCGATGAGGCCAGGGCCGCCGGCAAGGAGCTTGGCCCCCTGGGGGGAGTGCCACTGGCGATCAAGGACAACCTCTGCACCAAGGGTGTTCGCACCACCTGCTCCAGCCGCATGCTCGAGCAGTTTGTACCCCCCTACGAATCCACGGTCACCGAGCGGCTTTGGCAGGCCGGAGGTGTGTTGGTTGGCAAGACAAACCTGGATGAGTTCGCCATGGGCGGCTCAACCGAAACGTCCGCGTTTGGTGCCACACAGAATCCCTGGAACACCGCCTATGTGCCGGGTGGGAGCTCCGGTGGCAGTGCAGCGGCCGTCGCTGCCGGCAGTTGCGTCGCTTCGCTTGGTTCTGACACCGGTGGATCTATCCGCCAACCGGCGTCGTTCTGTGGCGTGGTGGGCCTCAAACCCACCTACGGTCGCGTCAGCCGTTGGGGCCTGGTGGCCTTCGCCAGTTCTCTGGATCAAGTGGGTCCTTTCGCCGGCAGCGTTGCTGATGTGGCTGAACTGCTTCAGGTGATCGCCGGGCCCGACCCTCGCGATTCCACCTGTCTTGATGCGTCGGTTCCAGACTTCAGCGCCGGCCTCAACCAGCCCATCAAGGGCCTCAAGGTGGGGGTGATCAAGGAGTGCTTCGACGCCGAAGGCCTCGATGCAGAAGTGAAGGCATCGGTTCAGGCCTCTGCTGCTCAACTGGAGGCTCTTGGTGCTGAACTGGTGGAGGTGAGCTGCCCCCGGTTCAACGACGGCATCGCCACTTACTACGTGATCGCACCATCGGAGGCCTCGGCCAATTTGGCGCGATATGACGGGGTCAAATACGGCTTCCGTGCAGAAGACGCCGAGAGTCTTGCTGCGATGACGGCGCGAAGCCGTGCTGAAGGTTTTGGCGCTGAGGTGCAACGGAGAATCCTGATCGGCACCTATGCACTTTCTGCTGGGTATGTCGACGCTTACTACAAAAAAGCGCAGCAGGTGCGCACCCTGATCCGGCGAGACTTTGATGCGGCCTTCCAGAGCGTGGATGTCTTGCTCACGCCAACAGCGCCGTCAACGGCCTTCAAGGCTGGCGCTCACGCTGATGACCCTCTAGCGATGTATTTGGCAGACCTGCTGACGATTCCTGTCAACTTGGCTGGACTTCCAGCCATCAGTGTTCCATGTGGATTCAGCGCTGCGGGTCTGCCGATCGGGATGCAACTAATCGGCAATGTGTTGGATGAACCGCGTCTTCTCCAGGTGGCTCACCAGTACGAGCAGGCTGCGCAGGTGTTTGCGTCACGTCCGGAAGCCGCGCTGGTCCCCTGAGTTGCGCCACATGTGGGGGAGGCTCTGCCCCCTAAACGCTGGATCTTGCGTAGGGTCCTAGGCTGACCTCATGGCTTTCGTTCCTCTCCATAACCACAGCGACTACAGCCTTCTTGATGGTGCGTCGCAGTTGCCGGCCATGGTGGAGCGGGCGAAGCAGCTGGGCATGCCAGCCATCGCCTTGACCGATCACGGCGTGATGTACGGCGCGATTGAGCTGCTGAAGCTCTGTCAGGGTTCAGATCTCAAGCCGATCATCGGCAATGAGATGTACGTGATCAACGGGTCCATCGACGACCCGCAACCCAAGAAGGAAAAGCGATACCACCTGGTGGTGTTGGCAAAAAACGCCACCGGCTACCGCAATCTGGTGAAGCTCACCAGCATTAGTCACTTGCGGGGGATGCGTGGACGCGGGATCTTTTCCCGTGCCTGCATCGACAAGGAGCTGCTGAAGCGACACAGCGAAGGCCTGATCATCGCGACGGCCTGCCTCGGTGGCGAGATCGCCCAGGCGATTTTGCGTGGTCGCCCCGATGTGGCTCGCAAGGTGGCAGCTTGGTACCAGGAGGTCTTCGGCAACGACTACTACCTCGAGATCCAGGACCACGGATCCCCTGAGGATCGGATCGTCAACGTTGAGATCGTAAAAATTGCCAAGGAACTCGGCATCCAGATCGTTGCGACCAACGATGCCCACTACTTGAGCAAGCAGGACGTTGAAGCCCACGACGCCTTGCTCTGCGTGCTCACCGGCAAGCTGATCACAGATGAGAAGCGGCTGCGTTACACCGGTACTGAGTACATCAAAACCGAAGAGGAGATGGGACTTCTCTTTGGGGATCACCTCGAGCCTGAGGTGGTTGCCGAAGCGATCACCAATACCGTCAAGGTGGCCGAGAAGGTGGAGCCCTACGACATCCTCGGGCGCTATCAAATGCCCCGCTTCCCGATTCCTGAGGGCCATACCCCCGTCAGCTACCTGAGGGAGGTGACGGAGCAGGGATTGCGGGATCGGCTCGAGCTCAGCCCGGATGCTGCCTTGCCCGTTGACTACGCCGAGCGCATGGTCCATGAGCTCAAGATCATGGAGCAGATGGGATTTCCCACCTACTTCCTGGTGGTCTGGGATTACATCCGTTTTGCCCGGGAACAGCATATTCCTGTCGGTCCGGGTCGTGGCTCCGCCGCAGGATCGCTCGTCGCGTACTGCCTCGGGATCACCAACATTGATCCAATCACCAACTGCCTCCTGTTCGAGCGCTTCCTCAATCCGGAACGCAAGTCGATGCCTGATATCGACACCGACTTCTGCATCGAGCGTCGTGGTGAGGTGATCGACTACGTCACCGAGCGCTACGGCGAGGACAAGGTGGCGCAGATCATCACCTTCAACCGGATGACTTCCAAGGCGGTTTTAAAGGATGTGGCCCGTGTGCTTGACATTCCCTACGGCGATGCCGACCGTCTGGCCAAGTTGATCCCAGTGGTTCGCGGCAAGCCCGCCAAGCTCAAGGCAATGATCGGCGAGGAATCCCCCAACCCCGAGTTCCGCGAGAAGTACGAGGCGGATCCAACGGTGAAGCGTTGGGTGGACATGGCGATGCGGATTGAAGGCACCAACAAAACCTTCGGTGTTCACGCAGCAGGTGTGGTCATCGCCGCTGACCCCCTCGATGAACTGGTGCCGTTGCAGCGCAACAACGACGGTCAGGTGATCACGCAGTACTTCATGGAAGACGTGGAATCCATGGGTCTGTTGAAGATGGATTTCCTGGGGTTGAAGAACCTCACGATGATCGAAAAGACCCTCGAGTTGGTGGAGGTGAGCAGTGGCACCCGTGTCGACCCCGACAAACTGCCGCCTCAGGATGAAGAGACTTTTGCCCTTCTGGCGAGAGGTGATCTGGAGGGGATCTTCCAGTTGGAATCCAGCGGAATGCGGCAGATCGTGCGTGATCTCAAGCCGTCATCGCTGGAAGACATCTCCTCAATCCTTGCCCTTTACAGGCCGGGGCCCCTCGACGCCGGGTTGATTCCCAAATTCATCAACCGCAAGCACGGCCGGGAGGCGATCGATTTCGCTCACGCGATTTTGGAGCCGATCCTTTCAGAGACCTACGGGATCATGGTGTATCAGGAACAGATCATGCGCATCGCGCAGGATCTGGCTGGTTACTCCCTGGGTCAGGCAGATCTGCTCAGGCGGGCGATGGGCAAGAAAAAAGTGTCCGAGATGCAGAAGCACCGCGGCATCTTTGTCCAGGGTGCTGAAGAGCGTGGCGTTGATGAAAAGGTCGCTGATGAATTGTTCGATCAGATGGTTCTCTTCGCTGAATACTGTTTCAACAAGAGCCATTCCACGGCCTATGGCGCCGTCACATATCAGACGGCTTACTTGAAAGCGCACTACCCGGTCGCCTACATGGCGGCCTTGCTCACGGTGAATGCCGGAGCCGCTGACAAGGTGCAGCGCTACATCTCCAATTGCAATGCAATGGGGATTGAGGTGATGCCTCCGGATGTGAATGCCTCGCTCATTGATTTCACCCCCAACGGCGATCGGATCCTGTTTGGACTCTCCGCCGTTCGCAACCTTGGTGATGGTGCGATCCGTCGATTGATCGCCGCCCGCGATAGCGACGGACCCTTCCGTTCCCTGGCTGATCTGTGCGACAGAATCCCGTCTTCGGTGCTTAACCGCCGTGGTCTGGAGTCGTTGATTCACTGCGGTGCCCTGGATGCAATGCATCCGGAGGCCAACCGTGCTCAGTTGATGGCTGATCTTGATCTTCTGCTCGATTGGGCCTCCTCACGGGCCAAAGACCGAGACAGCGGCCAGGGGAACCTCTTTGATCTGATGGCTCCTGTCGCCGATACCGATGGGCCGGCGGATCTCAGTCATGCACCTAAGGCTTCACCGGTGCCGGACTATCCCCCAACTGAAAAGCTTCGTCTCGAAAAAGATCTGGTGGGCTTCTACCTTTCAGATCACCCGCTTAAACAACTCACTCCCTCGTCGAAGTTGTTGGCGCCCATCGGTCTGGGCTCCCTGGAAGAGCAGCCGGATAAAGCCAAAGTGAGTGCCATTGCGATGGTGGCTGAAATGCGCCAGGTCACCACCCGTAAGGGTGATCGCATGGCGATCCTGCAACTCGAGGATCTCACGGGAAGTTGCGAAGCCGTGGTGTTCCCCAAGAGCTACGCCCGCCTCGCGGACCATCTAGTGGCTGAAGCACGCCTCTTGGTGTGGGCTGGAGTTGATCGCCGTGACGAGCGAGTGCAGCTGATCATTGATGACTGTCGCGCCGTTGATGAGCTCAATCTGTTGCTGGTTCACCTCCCCTCCGATCAGGCCAGTGACATCGCCATTCAGCACAAGTTGAGGGAATGCCTGAACCAACATCGCCCCGAGCGGGATGAGCTGGGCGTGAAGGTGCCTGTTGTCGCCGAGGTGTGCCATGGCGACAGCGTTCGCTATGTGCGACTTGGCTCGCAGTTCTGCGTGAAAGATGTTGATGCAGCAATCGCATCGCTTCGCACCCAATCGTTTGAGGCCCGTAGCAGCGACCGTCTGGTGCTCTCCTGACCGTCTGATCAGGAGGTTCTGATCAGTCGGTCAGGACTTTTCTTGCTTTTGCTGTTGCTTCTGGGCCCGAATCGACTCTTTCATCCGCTGAACGTTCGGCTTGAAATTCTCGAAGCCGAGGAGAGAACCCGGTTCGGGGTCCCAGCTGGAGGTCAACACGCCAACGCTGAGGCCCACCAGGCCCAAGAGGAAAAACAAACCGGAGCCCGTCAGCGTTAGTCCAGGAGCGATATCAGCAATGCCCCGTGTGACCAAGAAATAGCTGCCAACAAAAACTCCCATCCCAGCTAGGGACGGGAGCCCTGCATAAACAGCAACGCGACGGGCCATCCGATCGGCCACGTAGCGAGGGATGGCTTCCTGCCGAGGCGTACCTGAAGCAGGCTTGTTCACCTTCCCAGACCCTTTCGGCTCAAAGGGGAGGGCATTGCGTTGCTCAGGCATGGGGCAGGTCGATCAGCCGCGGATGCCCAGTTTGGCGATCGTGTCGGCGTAGCGTTGCTCGCTCTTGCTCCGCATGTAGCTCAGCAAGCGCTTGCGGCGGCCAATCATCTTGAGCAGCCCCTGGCGTGAGGAGAAGTCGTGGATGTTGTTCTGCAGGTGGCTGCTGAGACGGTTGATCCGCTCACTCAGCATGGCCACCTGGACCTCGGCCGAACCGGTGTCGGTGCCGTGTGTCTGGTGGGTGTTGATCAGCTGCTGCTTTTCGGTGGTATCAAGCGACATGCGCGGGGGGCGGCCCTGTCAGTGCAAACAACCACCTTACCTTCGCGTGGGACGGCTCAGGCCGATTCACGGCTCAGCCATTGCAGGCAGCCCCGCAGCCAGGCGTTCTGGTCGTCTCCAGCAGGTGGTTGGCCATCTGCCCCCTCGGCGATGGCACGGATGGCGCGACGGATTTCCAGATCGTCGTAACCCAGCATCGAGAGGGTGGCTTCGACGTCGGCACCGCTTGCCGGCATCTGCTCCGAGCTGACGCCTTCCGCTAGCGATGGGGCGGGATCCACGCCCGCGAAAGCCGCAATCGAGGCCCTGAGTTCCACCGCCAGGCGCTCAGCGGTGCGTTTGCCGATGCCCTGCGCCTTGCAGAGTCGGCGTAGATCACCACTGCTGATCGCTTCCACCAGGTCCTGGGGCTTGCATTCCTGCATTAGCGCCAGACCCGCCTGGGGACCTACACCGCTGACGCTGATCAACAGCCGGAACAAATCCCGCTCCTGGCGTAAGGGAAAGCCATAGAGGCTGCTGCCGTCCTCCCGCTGCACTTGATGAATCCATAGGTTCAAATCGTCATCAGCCGGAAGGTCGTGCTGATGACGCTCAGTGAGGTGCACCTCATAACCGACTCCACCGCAGAGCAGCAGGACGCCGCTACGGTTGCCTTGGGTCCAGCACTCCATCGGTCGTCCCTGCAGCCAGCCGATCATGGGGAGAGGTTTCAACCAGGTCATGTTGCCGCAGCTGTCATTGCCTGTCTCTGCTTTCAAGCGCGTTTTGCGCCGCTTGCTTCAGGCGCTTTGCGTTCTATCGATCGTGGTTCCGTTGACGGCATGCAATGGATCTCAGCCGCCACGCGCTCTTTTGAATGAAGCGCTGGCACTGCAGATTCAGCTCACCCAGTCGGCCATTGCCAGCTCCCTGGATCTCACTACGATGCCCGTCGCCCCCAGCGTGAGCCGTGTGCGGGTGGAGGACCAGGAAAGCTTTGCCTTGGGTGACGAGCAGGGCCTGAGGATTTCAGGCCGCTTTGATTGGCAACTGCCCGGAGACCGTGTGCAGGTGGATAGCCCGTTTGAGCTGTTTCTGCAGCGGGGCTCCCGTGGTCAGAGTTGGCGCCTGGCCAGGCCCAAGGGCGGATCCGACGACCGACAGGCTTGGCTCACCTACCCCTTGGGGTTGGAGAAAGCCTGAGCTCTAACGTCGCGCCGACAGGCTGATCAGGGTGGCGGCCAGCACCAGCATCCCGCCACCCACTTGCCAGGAATTGATCGATTCTGCAAACCAAAGCCAGCCCCAGCCAGCGGCAAAGACCACCTGCACGTAATTAATCGATGTTGCTCGGGCGGCGGGCAGACAGCGCAGGCCCTCGGTCACCCAGATCTGGCCCAGCTGGGTCATCACCCCGACCCCCAGGAGCCAAAACCATTCGATCCCCTGGGGCCAGACCCCTTGGTGCAGTACCCAGGGCAGGGTCAGGGGAACAGAGATCATCGGGAAATAGAGGATGATCACCAACGGGTGCTCGGTTTGAGACAGCCTCCGCACACTGACGTAGGCCAGGGCAGTCATCAGAGCGCCACCAATGCCGATCAGGGCAGGGATCAGTTGTGCAGGTTGCGCTGTGCCCGTGAGCCACTGCGGTTGCACCACCAGTGTGACGCCGATCCAGCCCAGCAGAACCGCTGCACTAATGCGTCGGCGCAGGGGCTCCCCTAGAAGCAATAGCGCTGCCACCGCCGTAAAGGTGGGGTAGGTGTACTGGAGCACCGTCGCTGAAGCGAGCGGCAGCTGGTCAATTGCTTCGAAGAAGCACATCAGGGCCAAGCTGCCCAGCACCCCCCGTGCCACCAGCAGCCCCCGTCGATGGCCCCAGGGGGAGACCCCAGCCAGGCGCAGGCCCACAGCCGTCAGAACGATGCTGATTAGGGCCCGGCAGAGCACGATTTCCGCTACTGGAAGCCGACTGTTCAGTTGCTTGACGCAGACCGTCATCAGGCTGAAGGCCAGGGAGCTGAGAATCAGGGCTCGGCTGCCCCGCACCGATTCCTGGTTCCACCAGAGTTGTGGGTTCTGCGGTTCGGCCATGGCTGTTCTGATGACGGGGTGCACGGAACCCTGCGACTTCGCAGAATGGACCGATGGTGAACGCCCGCCTGCACCCAAGAACGATCGAGGCCGTGAAGGAACGGGCCGACATCGTTGATGTGGTGGGCGAGCACGTGGTGCTCAAGAAGAAGGGGCGGGAATTCGTCGGGATCTGTCCTTTCCATGACGACAGCAAACCGTCGATGACGGTGTCGCCCGCCAAGCAGTTCTACTACTGCTTCTCCTGTGGTGCCGGCGGCAACTCCATCAAGTTCCTAATGGAGTTCCAGCGCCAGAGTTTCAGCGATGTGGTGCTGGATCTTGCGCGGCGATATCAGTTGCCGATCGAGACGGTCGATGGTCCGCAGCAGGAACGGCTGCGGCAACAGTTGTCCCGCAGGGAAAAGCTGCAACGGGCCCTGGCCCTGGCTGCCGGTTGGTTTCGCAGCCAGTTGATGGCACCCACGGGCGCACAGGCCCTCGAGTACCTCAGTGAGGCCAGAGGGCTGAGCCCCGCCACACAGGAGATCTTCCAGCTTGGCTATGCGCCGGACCAGTGGGATGGTCTGCTGAAGCATCTTCAACAGGTAGAAGGGCTGGCCCCGGAGCTTCTCGAGGCTGCTGGGCTGGTGGTTCCCCGCAAGGGCGGCAACGGGTTTTATGACCGCTTCCGCCATCGGGTCATAGTGCCGATCCATGACCGTCAGGGTCGGGTGATCGGTTTCGGGGGACGCAGCCTTGATGGCAGCGAACCGAAATACCTCAACTCTCCCGAGACCGAAGTGTTCGAGAAGGGGAAGCATCTGTTTGGCCTCGATAAGGCCTCCAATGCCATCCGCAAGGACGATAGGGCCGTGGTGGTGGAGGGTTATTTCGATGTGATTGCCCTGCATGCCGCTGGCATCACCAACGCTGTGGCCTCCCTCGGCACGGCCCTGAGCAGTCAGCAGATCACCCAGTTGTGCCGCGTCAGCGACAGCAAGCGGATCGTTCTCAATTTTGACGCCGACGGCGCCGGTGTTCGTGCGGCCAATCGGGCCATCGGCGAGGTGGAACAGCTAGCGATGCAGGGCCAGCTGGAGCTGCGGGTTCTGCACCTGCCGTCCGGGAAGGACCCCGATGAGTTCCTCAAACAGAACGGAGCCGGCGATTACCGCGCTCTGCTGGATCAGGCCCCCCTCTGGCTGGATTGGCAGATCGAGCAGGTGCTGGAGGAGCGCGATCTCAGCAGGGCCGACCAGTTCCAACAGGCGGTGACCGCCCTGGTGGGGCTGCTGGGCAAACTGCCCCAGTCCGCCGTGCGCACTCACTACCTCCAACGGGTGGCAGAGCGCCTCAGTGGTGGCCAAGGTCGTCTAGCGCTTCAGCTCGAGGACGACCTGCGCCAACAGGTGAAGGGCCAGCGTTGGCATGGGCGCTCCAGCCGTCACGAGCAGCCTGGTGAATCTGGTCAGCGGGAGCGCTGTGAGGCCGATCTGCTGCGGCTGTATCTGCACTGCCCTCGGCATCGGGCCACGATTCGCCAGGAGCTGCGCGAACGCGAGTTGGAGGATTTCGCCATCCCCCATCACCGCCATCTTTGGGCGGCCATTACGGATTTGGAGGAGACCAACCTGGGTGAGGGGCGCTTGGAGTCGATCAGCCGATGCGATGACGACGGCGAGGGTCTGGATCTCATCGATCTGCCCCGATTGCTCACCGATCAACTCCTCTTAGAGAGCAGTGCGCTGGTGTCCCGCTTGACGCCTCTGCTGGAGCCTGGTGAATTGCAGCGTGTCGCCCTGGCGGAGCCGCTGGAGCAGCTGCGGGGTATTGCTGCCCTGCTGGAGCGGCAGAAAAGCTTGAAGCGTTGCCGGCACCTGTTGGAGGCCTGGGGCGGCCAGCGTCTGCAAACCCTGGAATCCTGCATCGCTGTATTGATTGATCAGGAGGCTTCGTCAGATCAGGCCTCTGTGGATATGGAGGTGCGGATTCAGGCCCTTTTCGATGACCTCAACCGTGATGCGCTGCGCTACCAGGAGCTTTATTACACCGAGAGAAAACACATCGGCCATCTGGATCAGCAACGTTGCGCCAGTTACACCGTTCCTCCTGCCGCCTGATTCATGAGCAGGTGGTCTGGGCAAACTGCATCAGGATCTGTTCCTCGAGCTGAAGATGTCTGAATTCTTCGAAGCGATCTGGCACGGCGAGGGCGTCGGCGACGGCGGCGATCTGGAGGAAGCTCTGCAGGCCTACGTCGCGGTAAAGCCGGAGGAGGGGGATTGGGTCGAGGCTTGCGCCGCCCAGGGGGCCGACCCTGTGATCGAGCGCTTCGCGTCGTTTGAGGCCTATCTCGACAATGCCGATCCGCTTGAGCGGATTGCCGTCACCCCGCAGATGATCAGCGAAGCCCTTGCGTTGTTGCCGTCCTGATGACTGATTCGCAGCTTGATTTCGCCGCGCTCGATCCGGTCAACCACCTCTGGCCGGCCTTCGTGGAGCGTCTGGGGTCCGACAAAGCCCAGCGGGCTGTTCGTCAGGCGCTGGATCTGCAGGGCATGCGCGGGCACCAGGGCACCCTGCCGGTGCTGTTCACCGAAACCGGAGGATTGGCTTTGGCCAGCACCGATCTGGTGCGGGAGCAGACGGGCCTCAACGCCCACGGTGAGCGGATGGTGTTGCTGCTCAGCACCCGTGAACAGGTCATTCAGTTGCTGCAGGAGGTCTGAGGCGTTCCTGGATTGCGTTGATCAGGCCCTCACCACCGGCAGATCCTGCAGACGAGTGGTGGCGGCGCGGCTGAGTTGCTCACGCCGCATCAACCAGCTGGGCTGCAGTCCGCAACCGGCCCATTGCAGGGTTCCACTCCCGTAACGCCGATTGATCCGGTCGATGGTCTGCATCAGGCACTCCCGTTTCTGCTGCTGCTCCTCACTCATCGGCACCATCAGATGGGTTTGCAGGATGTCGTGGCTCTGCAGGTGCTGCATCAGCACGCCGGCCTTGGCCAGTGGACGGTGCGGGCGAAAGATCCGTGCCACCAAGGGTCGTGCCGCCTTCAGCAGCACGGCTGTGTCATTGCTTGGTAGGTCCAGCTGCGTGCTGGCGGCTTGGCTGTAAAACCCAGGAGCGAACGGGCTGGTGCGGGTGTAAATGGTGAGCGCTGCTGCCCGTTGCCGTTGCTTGCGCAATTTCTCGGCGGCGCGCACCACATAGGTGGCGATGGCCTGGTGCAGCTCCTCCTGGCTGGTGATGGGTCGGCTGAAACTGCGGCTCACGCAGGTTTCTTGCTTCGGTGCCGGTGCAAGCTCCAGCGGCAGGCAGGCATGGCCTCGCAGCTCCCATTGCAGCCGCAGACCCACCACGCCGCATTTGGCGCGTAGTTCACCGCTCGGCATGTCCCGGAGGTGTCGTGCGTTGCTGATGCCCCGCAGGCGACACCAATGGGCCAATTGGCGACCGATTCCCCACACATCTTCGATCGCAATGGTTTCCAGCCAGCGATCGGGGTTGTCGCACTGGCCGAGGTCGAACATCCCGGCATGGTCTGGGGTCTGTTTGGCCAGGCGATTGGCCAGCTTGGCCTGTGCCTTGCTGGCCCCTAAGCCGATGGCGATCGGAAGGCCGAGGTTCTGCCGTGCCCGTGCCCGCAGCTGACGGGCCCAACCCTGCAGGTCGCCATTGCGGGGACGACAAACCCTTCCGAAGGCCTCGTCAATTGAATACACCTCCAGCTCTTCACAGTGGGCCTCCAGCAGGCTCATCATGCGCTGGCTCATATCGGCATAGAGGGCGTAGTTCGAACTGCGCACCACAACGTTGTGCTGCTCTAGCTCCCGGCGCGCCTTGAAGTACGGCGTCCCCATGCGGATGCCCAGGGCACGCGCTTCGGCACTGCGCGCCACGATGCAGCCGTCGTTGTTGGACAGCACCACTACGGGGTGGCCGATCAGAGCCGGGTCCAGGCTCTGTTCGCAGGAGGCATAGAAATTGTTTCCATCGATCAGGGCCGTGGCCTGAGGCATGGCGATGTCGCTTCAGAGCGGATGGATGACGTGGATGGCGACGCCCCAGATCTGCACCTCGCCGCAGCGGTGAAGCTCCAGCGGCGGATAGTCCGTATGGGCGGCTTCCAGGCGCAACCGGCCGCGATGGCGCATCAGGCGTTTGAGGGTGAAGGCACCGTCAAGCACGGCCACAACCACCTGGCCCGGGCGCGGGTCGAGGCTGCGATCGACCACTAGAAGATCGCCATCGTGGATGCCGGCGTCGGTCATCGATTCGCCGCTCACATGCAGAAAAAAGGTGCTGGTGGGATGCCGGATCAGCTGTTCATTGAGGTCGATCCCCACGTCGACGTAGTCATCAGCGGGGGATGGGAAACCAGCGGCGATGTGTTCCCCAGCCAGGGGCAGGGTGAGCCGACTGCGCTTGGGCTGTAGGGGCAGCGGTCTGTGTTGGAACTCCACGGCAGCAGCAACAGCTGGCTAAATAGTACGCATGTACTGATTGCTGTGGGGGGGATTCGGTGAGGATGGTGTCCTTCGAAATCTGGTGTTGGCTGACTCCCCTTACCTCGTGGCCATGGCGCTGATCGATCAGCAGGGCCAGCGCGCTTTGCCCCTGGGGGGACGGTCTCAGAAAGATGTGGCTCCCCAGGGTGAGGCTCCGGAGGTGTTGGGCCATGTCCTGGTGCTGGAGCTGCTGCTGCGGGTGTGGCAGCGCAGTGATCAGGGTGTTCTGCAGCGTGCGGCTGGAGCTGACAGCCTGCTGCTGGTGGAGCTGCCGATGGAACGGCTGCCGGAGGACGTGCCCAGGCTCAAGGCGGACTGGTTGAACACGGGAGATACGGCCGCGTTCAAAGCGGGATTGCAGGCTTTCTCCCCACGGGCCTGGACGGTTTCGATCGAAAAATTCAAGCCGGCGGCTCTGCAGCCGTTGTGGTGAGGGGTGCTTGCTCCCAGATGTTCACGGCCACGGAATAGCGCTCGCCTTCGAACTGGTTGATCCGATGCAGGATGCAGGGGGAGAAGAGCACCAGGCGGTTCACCACCGGTGGGATCGAGATCACCGAGCGGAACGTGGGCAACGGCCCTTGGTATCCGTTCTCGATCGGAGGGTTGTCGGCCACCAGCAGTTCGCCGCCAGCGCAGCTCACGTGGGGTAGAAGACGGTGGACAGCAACGGCAGCACAAAACGGCCGCTGCGTTGGCCTTCGAACTCGTCCTTGTCGATGTGCCAGTCGAAATCGTTGTTGGTGTTGAACCACCACTCGACTCCAGCCCGCTGGGGGGCGAACGGTGTTGCTATCAGGAGGAGGGCCTGATCGAGGTAGCGATCGACGAGGGCTTGCTGAGCGGGTGCGTGGATGGTCCGGGGGGCACCCGTCTCGGGTCGCCAGCTGAACTGGCCATCGCCGTCGTGTTGCTACTTAAGCCGCCCATGGATGTCACAGAGGTCGCGTAGGTCCTGGAGGGCGCTGTCGGGCAGAAGGTTGTCGATGACGTGCAGCATGGTCGAGGCTGAGAGGTCAGCGGCCATCGCTGAATCCTAGGCGCGGTGATAAGGGCTGCCTTGGACAATCGCCTGAGCCCGGAACAGTTGTTCCACAAGCATCAGCCGTGCCAGTTCGTGGGGGAAGGTCATCGGGGAGAGGCTCAGACGCCATTGGGCCTGCGCCTTGAGCTCAGCTGTGAGACCGTCGGCTCCACCAATCACAAAGGCCAGCCGCTGGTTGCCGAATTGTTCGAGTCGTTGCGCGAAAGGCACCGACGCCAAGGTGTCGCCCTGCTCCATCAGCGCAATCAGGGTTTCATCAGGTCGTAGGGCCGCTCTGATGGCATCGGCTTCCTTGTCTGGGTTGCTGTCGCGAAGTTCGCTGATGGCTAATCCAGGCAGTCGTTTGAGGTACAGGTCAATGCCGTCTTGAATCCAGCCACGACGAATTTTGCCCACCGCAAGAATCCGGCAACGGGCCGGATTCAAACGTCGTCTCCCTCGCCCTCGAGCAGCAGCTGCCCGAAAGCCACATACAGGCTTTCCTCCTCGCTGCCCGGGTCAACCTTCGGCCGTTTCGGCTGGGTGTTTTTTCCTGGTCCGGGCTGGCTGCGCGCTGGTGGGCCAAGGGCTGGTGTGTCGTCGTTGCTGTTGAACGGCGACGGTTGAGCCGATGGTTTGCTTTGGGCCTCCAACTGTTTGAGGCGGGCCATCAGATGCTCAGGAACGGTGCCGTCCTGGCTGGCCTTCATCAGTTCTCGGAAGAGCTCCTCCGGGTTCTTCTCGGTTTCAACGCGATGGCGCACCTGGCTGGCTTTTGGAGCTGCTGAAGGCCTCTCCGGTTCCGGCAGGCGTGCGGGGAGTTGACGCCCCAACTCACGCAGGCGCTCGAGGCTGCGGGGATCAAAACTCATGGTTCAAGCGCAACCGAGACTCTCGCGGGTGCTGCGGCCCGTGACGGAATTTGTTCCGTCGGCAACGGCGCAGAGGCTTTTGAGTTGGTCACCGCGCATGGGAACGTCGGTGAAGTCGGCTCCCGTGATCAACACATCGCTAAAGCGGGTGTTGAAGGCAAAAGCCCCCTCCAGCACGGCATCCTCAAGGTTGGTGCCTGTCATCACAGCGGCGTCCAGGGTGGCTTCACGCAGATCGGTGCCGCTGAGGTCGGCGTCCTGAAGCTTGGCGCCGTAGAGGCTGGCTCCCCGCAGGTCCGATCCGGAGAGATTGGCTTCGCGCAGGTTGCTGAGGTTGAAGGTGGCCCCGCGCAGGTCCTTGTTTGAGTAGTCGGCACCGATCAACACCTGTTTGGCCACATCCATCGCTGCGTGGGCCGGAGCCGCCAACAGCCACTGGCATGTGAACACCACCAGAGAGATCAATACGGCCGTGAATCGTCTTCGCATGATCGGAACCATCACCGCTAAACCCTAGAACCGTTCCTGGGGGGAATGGTTTGAACCAAGACGTGATGGTTCATGCAGGTGGAGTCTCAAGGCAGCGGTGGCTGGGCAGAGCAGCAGGTCTTGCAGCAGCTGGAAGCGCAGGGATGGCGGTTGCTGGACCGCACTGGCACTGCCGCTGGGGTGAGATCGATTTGGTGCTGGAGAGGCAGCAGCAGCTGTTGGTGGTGGAGGTGAAGGGCCGTCGCACTGGATGTCGGGACCGCCATGGCCTTGATGCCATTCACCCCGTCAAACAGCGCCACATGGCTCGCGCAATCAGTTGTTGGAGAGCTGTGTATCCGGCGTCAGCTGAGCAGCTGCTCCGGGTCAAGCTGGCCCTTGTTCCCTTGATGACATCCCGCCGAACGATTCGCTGAATGATGTGGAACGGCTGTGCTGATGCACAGTTGACCCATGGGTTTCTCCGGACATCACGCCCGCAAGCGTTTCGGTCAGCACTGGTTGCGGGATGACTCCATACTGCAACGAATTATCGAGGCTGCTGATCTGCAGTCCTCCGATCGGGTGCTTGAGGTGGGGCCAGGTCGGGGTGCGTTAACTGAGCGTCTGCTGGCCGAGGGGGTGAAGGCGGTTCATGCGATTGAGCTCGACCGCGATCTGGTGGACGGTCTTCAGGAGCGTTTTGGGGCTCAGCCTGGGTTCAGCCTCCATCAAGGCGATGTTCTCGAAGCTCCACTTGAATTGAGCGATGGCCATATCGCTGACAAGGTGGTGGCCAACATCCCGTACAACATCACAGGTCCGCTACTGGAGCGGTTGGTGGGCCGACTGGATCGGCCGGTGGATCCGTCCTACCAACGGCTTGTGTTGCTGGTGCAGAAGGAAGTGGCGGAGCGGATTCACGCCCGGCCCGGCCAAAGCGGTTTCAGCGCTCTGAGCGTGCGCATGCAG
Organism: Synechococcus sp. MU1642; assembly: GCF_020514115.1. Lineage (GTDB taxonomy): Bacteria > Cyanobacteriota > Cyanobacteriia > PCC-6307 > Cyanobiaceae > Parasynechococcus. The sequence goes on along the minus strand of NZ_VTKZ01000002.1, from coordinate 173,266 downwards.
TTGCTGGCCCGGTGCCGTTCGGTGTGTCCGGTGCCACCGCGATGTTTCCAGCCTCCACCAAAGGTGCAATCAGAAGTGATCTGCCTGGATCCCTTGCCGGCTTCGGAGCGGGTGGAGCCAGCTTTGGCCGTCCGAGTGGAATCGCTGCTGAAGCAGGCGTTTTTGGCGCGGCGAAAGATGTTGCGCAACACCCTGGCGGGCGTGGCTGAGCCAGAGCGCTTACAGGATCTGGCTGCCTCTTCAGGTTTCAGCCTGCAGCAACGCCCTCAGGAACTCGCTCCCGACACCTGGGTCGCCCTGGCCAGGGGTTTGAATCGGGGCGACTGAACAACCACCATGATCACGGTGACGGCCCCGGCCAAAGTCAATCTGCACCTTGAGGTCCTGGGGCTGCGGTCGGACGGTTTCCACGAGCTGGCCATGGTGATGCAGAGCATCGACTTGGCCGATCGCCTGAGCTTTCAGAACACCGCCGATGCTCAACTCAGCCTCACTTGCGATGACGCCACCCTCGGTGTCGGCGACGACAACCTGATCATCAAGGCGGCCCAACTGCTCCGGGACCGTTCCGGTTTCAGGGAACTGGGAGCGTCGATTTATCTGGAGAAGCGCATCCCCATTGGAGCTGGCCTGGCTGGTGGCTCCAGCGACGGCGCCGCAGCATTGGTGGGACTGAATGCCCTGTGGGGGTTGGGCCATAGCCCGGCGGCGCTGGAGCGAATGGCCGCTGAGCTCGGTTCAGACATGCCCTTCTGTGTGGCCGGAGGATGTCAGCTCTGTTTCGGGCGAGGCGAACAACTGGAAGCCGTGCCGCCAACGCCCCAACCCCTGGCAGTGCTTTTGGTCAAAGACCCCACGGTGAGCGTCTCAACGCCCTGGGCCTACAAGCGTTGCCGTGAGGTCAATCAATCCCACTACCTCGCTGATGAGGCGGCTTTTGAAAAACGCCGGCAAGCCTTGCGAAGCGTTAATTGGCTCCACCCTTTGCGCAGCGATCTGCCACCTCCCTTGCGCAATGACCTGCAGGAGGTGGTTGCTCCTGAAACAGCTGCAGTGCGTTCGGCGCTCGATTTGTTGAAGAGCGTTCCGCACAGCTTGGCAGTGGCTATGAGCGGTTCTGGGCCCAGTTGTTTCGCGCTGTTCTCCGATCTGGTGTCATGCCGCCAGGCGCAGGATCAGCTCACCCCCCAGCTGGAGCGCGCCGGCTTGAAGGCTTGGTCTTGCGCCCTACGCAGCGATGGCGTGAGGATCGAGGAATGACTGATGCCCCCACACCAGAGAGCCCCGAACCAAGGGATCCGCGCAAAGGTCCGCTGAGCTTTCTCTCCGGAGCGCTTACGGCTGGGCTTTTGGCCTGGCTGGCCCTGGGCATGAGTCGGCGGATGGTGGTGTATTTCGCCGTTCACCCCCCGCATTACAGCTCGCCGATTGCCCAAAACATCGCCGTCACCCTCAAGACCCTGCTGGTGGGTTTGTCCTTCTTGGCCACCTTTAGCTCAGGGTTTGTGGCCCTAGGCCTGACCCTGGTGTTTCTTCGCAGTCTCTTTACGGCTCGCGATCAGAACCCTGCCTAGCGTCCGCTCATTGCCAGGGTTTGGATGACGCCCCACGACCTCGGCCAGCTGGCGTTGCTGCTGTCTCCGGCCATGCTGCTCTCCGTTTTGTTGTTGTTCACCTTCGCGGCGGGCGGTTGACCCTGCGCTGACTGAGATAGCTTGGCTTCACCACCCGGATTGGCCGGAATCACTGTGACGCTGTGGCAGGAACACTTCTCTTCAACGCCCTCCGGGAAGCCATCGACGAGGAGATGGGGAGAGACCCCCACGTCTGTGTGATGGGGGAAGACGTCGGCCATTACGGCGGCAGTTACAAGGTCACCAAGGATCTGGCCGAGAAGTACGGCGATCTCAGAGTGCTCGACACTCCAATTGCTGAGAACGGCTTCACCGGAATGGCGGTTGGTGCCGCGATGACCGGCCTCCGGCCGATTGTTGAGGGTATGAACATGGGCTTCCTGCTCCTGGCCTTCAACCAGATCTCTAACAACATGGGAATGCTCCGCTACACCAGCGGCGGCAACTTCACCATTCCCACCGTGGTTCGCGGCCCTGGTGGTGTGGGTCGTCAGCTTGGCGCCGAGCACAGCCAACGGCTTGAGGCCTACTTCCATGCTGTCCCCGGCATCAAGATCGTGGCCTGCAGCACGCCCACCAATGCCAAAGGCCTGATGAAGGCCGCGATTCGCGACAACAATCCTGTGCTCTTCTTCGAGCACGTTTTGCTCTACAACCTCACTGAGGAGCTCCCCGAAGGCGACTACACCTGTGCCCTCGATCAGGCTGATCTGGTGCAGGAAGGCACCGATGTGACGATCCTCACTTACTCCCGGATGCGTCATCACTGCCTCAAGGCCGTGGAGCAACTGGAGGCTGAGGGGGTAAGCGTTGAACTAATCGATCTCATCAGCCTCAAGCCCTTCGACATGGAGACGATCAGTCGCTCCATCCGCAAGACCAACAAGGTGATCGTTGTGGAGGAATGCATGAAGACCGGCGGCATCGGAGCCGAGTTGATTGCGCTGATCACCGAGCAGTGTTTCGACGACCTGGACGCTCGACCTGTGCGTCTCTCCAGTCAGGACATCCCCACCCCCTACAACGGTTCCCTGGAGAACCTCACGATCATTCAGCCGCATCAGATCGTTGAGGCAGCGCAGGCATTGGTCAACAAAGGCATCTGAAGTTGATGGCGCGTTATCAGGGTTGGTTTGCCCTTGTTCTGGCCCTGGCTATCGCCGCCGGGATGTTTTTAGTTCGTACGCCGCTGGAACTGGGCCTCGATCTACGGGGCGGCAGTCAGCTCACGGTTGAAGTGAAGCCAGCTGGGGACATTACCCGGGTCGGCGCCGAAGAGATGGAAGCCGTGAAAGCCGTTCTAGATCGTCGGGTCAATGGCCTTGGCGTGGCCGAGTCCACCCTGCAGACGGTCGGTGAGTCGCAGCTTGTGTTGCAGCTACCCGGCGAACAGGATCCCACCGCCGCCGCGCGGGTTCTTGGTGATACGGCTCTGCTGGAATTTCGTGCCCAAAAGCCCGATTCCGAAGCTGAGTTCCGTGGTTTGAGGCAGCTCCGTTCTCAGGTGGAAGCGATCCTCAGGTTGCGTGAGGATCAGATCCGCCGCGGTGAAATCCCTGAGCCTCTGGATCTTGATCAGCTGAAGTCAACCCAGGAGACTCTGGGTCTCGATGGTCAGGCAAGCTCGGAGGAGGAGCAGCTCCGCGAGCTTCTGAAAAAGGTTGATTCCGATCTGCTCATGATGCTCGAGCCGGCAGCGCTGACGGGCAAGCAGTTGGTGACAGCAGGCCGACAACCGCTCCAGAACAACCCCAACAGCTGGGAGGTGACCCTGAATTTCGATGGTGAGGGTGCTGAGGCTTTCGCTGACCTCACCAAATCGATTGCCGGTACCGATCGGTTGCTGGCCATCACATTGGATGATCAGCTGATTAGTGCTGCCAGTGTTGGCCCCCAGTTCAAAAGTGCTGGAATCTCAGGAGGAGCAGCCACCATCAGCGGCAATTTCAGCGCGGAAACGGCCCGTGAGCTCGAGGTGAAGCTCCGGGGCGGCTCCCTGCCCCTGCCCGTTGAGGTGATCGAGGTCCGCACCATCGGGCCCACCCTCGGAGCAGAGAACATCCGCCGCAGCCTGGTGGCCGCTCTCTCGGGCCTGGCTTTGGTGGCTCTGTTCATGGTGGTGGCCTATCGCCTGCCTGGGGCGGTGGCCGTTATGGCCCTCAGCCTCTATGCCCTGTTCAACCTGGCTGTGTACGCCTTGATTCCGGTCACCCTCACCTTGCCGGGAATCGCTGGTTTCATCCTCTCGATCGGCATGGCAGTGGATGCCAATGTGCTGATTTTTGAGCGCATCAAAGATGAATTGCGGCGGGGTAACACCTTGATCCGGTCGATTGATACAGGCTTCTCCGAGGCCTTTTCATCGATCGTTGATGGTCACCTAACCACGTTGATCAGCTGCGCAGCTCTTTTCTTCCTCGGCACCGGCCTTGTCAAGGGCTTTGCAGCGACCCTGGGCATCGGTGTTCTGCTGAGTTTGTTCACGGCCCTGACGTGCACCCGCACCCTGCTTCGTTTCCTGATGGGCTACGCCGGTCTGCGTCGTGCCAGCAATTTCCTGCCCACTGGGCAACTTCCTTCCCCCACCGCCTGAACCATGACTGAAGAATCGTCATCGGCACAAGCGGGCACGGTCCTCAGCCTGCGCTGGTCCCTCAGCAGCATGCGCCACAGGGTGTGGCTGATTTCTGGTCTGGTGGTTTTGATCAGCCTGTTGGGCTTGTTGCTCAGCTGGTTGGATCCTGGGATTCGTGCTCCCCTACGTCCGGGCTTGGATTTCACCGGCGGCACGCAGGTTCAACTGGAGCGCCGTTGTGATGACGCATGCGCTGAGCTCAAGGCGATTGCGGTCTCGGATGTGATCCGCAACCTGGACCTGCCTCAAGAGGAGGGCCAACCTCTCCCAAATCTGGGCGCACCCCGGGTTCAGCTTCTGGATGGGGGACAGTCGTTGTTGTTGCGCCTGCCGACGTTGTCGGCTGCCCAGGGCCAAGCGGTCATTGAGGCCGTTGAACCCGTCGCAGGGCCGTTCCTCACCGGTGGTCAATCGGTCGACACCATCGGGCCCAGCCTGGGCAAGCAACTGCTTCGCAGCAGCCTGATTTCTCTGCTGGTGGCCTTCAGCGGTATTGCGGCCTACATCAGCTTTCGCTATGACCGCCGCTACGCCTTCCTTGCCCTTGTGGCGCTGGCCCACGACGTGGCGATCGTTTGTGGTGTCTTTGCTTGGCTCGGGGTTTTGCTTCAGCTGGAGGTGGACAGCTTGTTTGCGGTTTCACTGCTGACGATTGCTGGTTACTCGGTAAACGACACGGTGGTGGTCTTCGATCGCATCCGCGAACGCAGCAAGGACGCCGCCGACTTGCCCCTTTCACTGCAGGTGGATCAAGCGGTTTCTGCCACATTAACCCGCACCCTTTACACCAGCGGAACCACCTTGCTGCCCCTCTTAGCTCTCGTGTTTTTTGGGGGGGCAACGCTGTATTGGTTTGCGATCGCCCTCGCCCTCGGGGTTGTTGTTGGTTCCTGGTCGAGTATCGCCTTGGCACCGTCGCTGCTCACCCTCTGGGACCGCTCCCGTGACTAATTCCAACTGCAATTCAGAATGCAGACGCCGTGCCGTTCCAGCCCGTTGGTTCCCAATTTTGTTGATCCTGCTGGCTCTCGGTGATCTGCGCACCGAAGTCCTGCTGCTCAGTGATCAGTTCACCATGACGGGGCTTGGTTATGCCATTCGGCATCATCAGCTTGCTGTGCTGGTCTTGCTGGGTTCCGGCTCTTTATGGCGTCGCTTCGGTTAGCGCTTGGGGCTGTTGCCAAATTCACGCCAGATCGAATCCCAGGTGCGTTGTTTCACGTCGGCATTCCACTGCCCCTGGCTGTGGGTTGAGGCCCACCACGATTCGAACAGATCGTGGGCTTCCTCGTGCAGCAACTCAGGGTCCAAATTCTCGCGAACCAGCTGCATCACGGCCTGCCTCAGTTCCTCATAACGGGAGAAATTGAAGATGACGTCCAAGCTGGTTTGCCTCAAGACCTATTGGACACACTATTGGATTGAAGGGCGTCGAGGTGGCTCCTTCGGTATCGTGGTGAACGTCATTGTTTTTCAAGCCTGAGCTACGACTCGATTGGTTGCTCAGGTTCCATGGAGTTGAATCCGGGTCTTAGTGAGGTGGTGTTTGGCTTGCGTGCCGAGGTGGAAGCGCTGAAAGCGCGGTTGACCCAAATTGAGCGGGGGCAAGAGGTTGCAGTCTCCGCGGCTTACTGGCAGGCGGTTGAGCGAGAGCGCGATTCGAGCGAGAAAAAGAAACGTCAGTTGCTCTGAAGGAGACAAAAAATTGGGACCCTCTCCCAAGAGTCCCAACGCTCGACGCGTCGTTCTCACGACCCAGTGAAAATACTTAGTCAGAGCTGGTCTCAGGTGTGACCCTTGTTACAAAGTGTTCGGTTTGATACATGTCTGGCTTCTCGGCTCACGCCCAGCGATCCATGATCTGCTGTACCACCACGCGCTGCATCAGCACCTGAAGTACCACCACCAGGGGAAGGGCCAGCAATACGCCAGGAAGCCCCAATAGGGCACCAAGGCTGAGCTGAGCTGTTAAGGCCACGGTGGGCAGCAGATTCACGGTTTTGCGCAGCAACAGTGGTGTTAGCAGAAAGGCCTCCAGGTTCTGCAGTACTAGCCGGAACACCAGCACCGACACCATCAATTGCGGCGACTGCAGTAGGGCCAATCCCGTGGGCAGCAGCGTTGCCGCCGTAGGGCCGATGGTCGGTACGAATGTGAGCAGGCCACAGACCAGGGCACTCAACAGGGCCAGGGGGGCTTTCAGCAGCAATAGGCCACCCCAGGTGAGCAGAAATACGGTGGTGGCGGAGAGGGTCATGCCACTGAGCCAACCCCCCAAAGCTTGCCGGCATTCATCAAGCAGGTGCTCCATCTGCTGACGTGCCAGTCGGGGCGTCATGGCCACCACCATGCGCCGATGGGCGTTTGGATCCAAGGCCAGCAGGATCGCGAGCAGAACCATCAGGAACAGTTGAATCAGCGAGTTCGCCGCACCTCCCGCGAAACCCAGCAAGGGCTGAAGCCCTTTCAGATTGAGGCCCTCACCCAAAGCGTCATTCAGTTGCGCCAGACGTGGCTCATTGCTCAGCAGGTCGGACACCTTGCTGACCAACTGCGGCAGATCCTGCCCCAGTTGCTGGAACTGGCTGAACAGTTCCGGAACCAGCAGTTGCCCAATCAGTCCTCCGGCCAAGATCAAAATCCCCAGCACGACCGCCAGGGCCTGGGGGCGCTCCAGTGGGGATCGCTTTTGAGCCTGAACAATCAGCACATCCAGGGCGACGGCTAAAACCACGGCGCCGAATAGCACCAGCAGCACCCAACGCAGGTGCCAGAGCAAAAGCACCAGCACAACCAAGGTGAGTGCAACAAGAAACGTGCCGGATGTCATCGAACCGGCTCCAGACGTTTCCAGCGATCCAAGACATCGTGGATCAGCACTTCACGGATGATTACCTGAAGCACCACCGCCAAGGGCAGAGCCATAAGCAGGCCGAGGGGGCCAAAGAGAAGTGTGAACAGGAACTGAGCAGCCAAGGTCAATCCTGGGAGCAGCTTCACCTGGTGGTGCATCACCGATGGTGTGATCACATAACTCTCGATGTTCTGGATCACTACATAGGCACCCAGCACCGCAGCTGCTTTCCAGGGTGCATCCAACAGGGCCACCGCCATCGGGAAGATTGTGCTCATCGTTGGTCCCAGATTGGGAACCACGTTCAACAGGCCTGCTAGGAGTGCATTGGCCAGAACGAGCTTCACGCCCAAAAGTGTCAACGCAATGCTGCACAGCACAAACACGGCTAGGGAGCTGATCAGTACGCCCACCATCCAGCTGCTCAAGGCAGCACCGCATTGATCCAAGATGCGGCGCCCCCGGAGTCGGTAGAAGGAGGGAATCAGCTGAAGCCCAACATTCCGATAGGCCTGTGGCTGAATGCTGATCATCAGTGCCACAGCCACCACGAACAACAGACGCAGAACACCGTTGCCGAGGTTGCCAGCCAAACCGAGCAGGCCCAACAAGCCATTGCCCACGCCGGCGGCGAGTGATGAACCGTCGGGCACGAGCTGGCGTGGACCGCTCAGTCCAAGTTCCTCAAGATCGGGGAATGCATCGACGCCATAAATGGAAGTACTGACGCTGTCGATCCAACCGAGGCCTAGCCGAACCAGGGTCTGCCCCGCTTCGGGCAGCTTCTGCAATAACAGTGCAAATTCCTCGAGAAAAGGCGGGACAACAACGCCTGCCGCACCTGCTGCCACCAACATCAGTCCAACGATGCAGAGCAGTACGGCCAAGGGCCGTGGCATCGGCTGCCGCTCTCGAAGGATGCCCACCAGCGTGCACAGTGCCATGGATAGAACCACTGCTGCAAAAATCAGCAGGAGCAGGTCACGCAGCGACCAAAGCAGAACGATGGCTGCAATGAAGGCTGTCAATGACAGCCACTGGGGCAGTCTCAATCTTGTTGATCGTCGGCCTCGTCAGTCTGATCGGAATCCTGGCTTTGTGAATAACCCAAGCCATTGGCATCGGCATAGCGCTGGGCGAAGCGCATGAACCGTTCGAAGTCCTCTTCGGATTTCCATGAGTAAACGGCTTCAAGGGCACTGGCGGTGCCGTTTACGAATTTTCCATTCACTTCCCGGGTGACCATTTCGCCTTCCTCATCGACCATCCACATTCCGGTGATGTCACCCATGGTTTCGGGAGCAATCGCAGCGGGCTGTTCGAAACGGAAGGTGGCTTGACCTGTGCGGCCGTCACGGCTGCGGGTCAGACGGATGTCGGGCACCACTGGCTCGTTGACTCCCCGAAAGAACTGAATCGCTGCTTTGCTCACGTCGTTCTCGAACCATCGCTGGGGGCGATCTTAATCGGGGATTTCAATGAACCCCCGGTCGATCAAGTTCTCGGCGGCTTGATCAGCGCTGAGCCCCGAGAGATCGATCGCTTCGTGACTGGGCGTTCGCGCTAACTCATGGTCGTAACAGCGGTCGTAGTAATCGAGCGTGGCGAGGCAGGCGCTGGCCCAGTCTTCCCTGGCAATCGCTTCGAGGGCTTCCTTGGTGCGTTGGGGCCCCAAGCGTCGACTGATCCGGTCGGTTGCTTCAGCCAGAGCGGCTCCCCCCTGGTGGCCGTACACCTGCACCAATTTGTTCACCCGTTCTGTTAGCTCGCGCTGAATCTCCAGCACAGGGGCCTGTTGCATCTGATCGAACAGGGGCTTGGGAATGCGGCAACGCCCCACTTGGATGCTTTCAGCTTCCAACCAGATCGCCGTGGCCCCACGGTGTAGGTGTTGATCCAGAGCCTCCGCTAATTGGTTCTCGTAGTGCTCGGTACTGGGTTGATCCGGTAGGCCCAGGCCGCCGAAACTGCTGCCGCGGTGGTTTGCCAGCCCTTCCAAGTCAATGACAGCTGCACCGCGCGCCGCCATGGCCAACAGCAGATCGGTTTTACCTGTTCCCGTGCGTCCGCCCATCACGCGAAGGGGCCAGGTCTGTTCAAATCGGCTCTGAGCCCAGCGCCGGTAGCTCTTGTATCCCCCCTGAAGCAGCCTCGGCTTGAGATCGATCTGTTGGGCAAGCCAGGCCACACTGGCCGAGCGCATTCCGCCCCGCCAGCAGTAGATCCGTGGATCCCCCTGGTGACGGAGGCTTTCCAGTTGACGGGCCAAGCTGCTGAGCTTGGGGCCGGTGAGTTCTAGCCCCAGGTGAATCGCTGGAGTCCGTCCCTGCTGCTTGTAGGCGGTACCGACTGCGGCACGTTCTGCATCATTGAAAAGAGGCACGTTGATGGCCCCAGGCCAATGTCCCTTTTCAAATTCGCCTGGGCTGCGCACGTCTACCAGCGGACCTTTCAGCTCACGAAGCTGCTGAATCTCGATTGAACTTGTTTCGCCCATGCCTGACATAGTGGCCAACACCGAGCCAGTTGGGGCCGGTTGCGACTCATGCTCTCCGGTTCCACACCCGCCACCAAACTCAGCGTTGACCAGCTGCTGGATCGTTTCGCGAAGGGAACACCTCGCCAGCGACGTCCCCTGATCAAGCAGATCGAAACCCGTGTTGAGGAGCTGGCTGCGGTTGGACCAGGTTTGCTCTCTGGTTTCGACCCCTCCGGGGATGACTGGGCTGCAGGGTGGATCTTGCAGGTGTTGCAGCGCCACCAGCCCGATGCTGTTTCCGCTCTGATCCCGTCATCCGATCGAGGCTGGTTGAACACTGATTCCGGGGTGGGACTGGATTACGGGCCTCTGCAGCAGGAGCTGCTCCATCAGAACTTTGAAGAGGCAGATCGCATCACCAGTCAGTGCCTGCGCGAATTAGCCGGTGATGCCGCCGTGAAACGGGGCTACGTCTATTTCTCAGAAGTAGCGCCGATGTCAGGCGTTGATCTGGTCAGTCTCGATCGACTCTGGACCGTGTATTCCCAAGGTCGCTTTGGCTTTACAGCCCAGTCCCAGTTGTTGTCAGCCCTCGATGGGCGTTACGAACGCCTTTGGCCCCGGATCGGCTGGAAATGCGATGGCGTCTGGACGCGTTACCCCGGTGCATTCACCTGGTCGATCGAGGCTCCAGAGGGCCATATGCCGTTGATCAATCAGCTCCGTGGCGTTCGCCTGATGGATTCCCTGTTGAATCACCCGGCACTTGTGGCCCGGAGTTTCTGACGGGGCTTCCCATCAACGGTAAGTTCGAAAGACCGACGTCAACGGGCTCCACTGTGCCGTCCAAGAGGTTTCGCTGGGCTGAGTTCAACTTGCCGTCGACCTTGCAGCTGGCCCCTTTGCTGGAGCTGCTCACTGAGCCAGTCGGTTGTGTCGTTACCAGTCAGCGGATTGAGCTGGGGTTGCATGAAGCCCTGGTCAATGCCGTTCGCCATGGCAACGCTGAGAACCCCGCCAAGAAGCTCCGCGTTCGCCGCATCCTCACGCCCAATTGGATGGTGTGGCAGGTTCAAGATGAGGGTTGCGGCCTTCCACAGCAGTCCCGTACAGCAACTCTGCCGACGGCGCTCGATGCCGCCAGCGGCCGTGGATTGTTTCTTATCCACCAATGTTTTGACGATGTGCGCTGGAGCCGGCGCGGGAATCGCCTGCAGCTGGCCTGCCGCCGGCCCGTCAGTGACGCGGACAGCCCGGATCCTTTAACTCTCCTTTGAACCATCCGAGCGCCTGTTGGGTCAGGTCCTCCACGTCGGAGCTGTTCCCTTGGCGAAGCAGTTGCACCATCGCTGCAGCCAGCAACTCGGCTCCTCGCCGCTGTCTGTTGCTCTTTAGCTGATGCCAGTCGCGATCGCCAATGCGGAGCAACTGATGCAGCTCTTCTGCCTTGGCTTTGGCGGAGTCGGGCCATGGGGCATCGGGTGAAGTCATCCCTGGATCAGAAGATCGATCTAGTTTGAGATGATGTGGGTGCAAAGGCGTGGAATAGCGAAAAGGCAAGCGTCGTAGCAGTGCATTGCGTTGGCTTCACCTTGCCCCCGTTTTCTGTTGCAAGACCAATGTCCGGCCCATGCCCTGTCGGGTGTTGCGGGACGGCGATGTGTGCAGCAATGAAAACTTGCCGCCAACCTGATCAGCCAACCGCCTGCGGAGTGGACCCTCTCAACGTCTTCGGGAGCGCGTCTGGAGGGAACTGCGCTTAGGGGGAGCAGGGTTTGCTTTGGCTTGGTTCTTGCTCAGCTCTGAATAGATCAGGAGAACAGGTCACCTGATTGGTGATGGGTCTAGCCAACCACCACCAGCGAATTGGAGGAGGGGGCAACCTCTTTTGTGCTTGAAACTTCAGTGGGCTGTGCCACGTCCTTACCGCGAATCCAGGCATTGTGCAGAGCCCGTCTGCGTCGATCTTCAGATAGCACCAAACGATCTGCCGCTGCCTGAGGACTTTCCCCCGGCATCACTGCCGTGCGCAGACAGATGCCAAAACCATGGGCTTCCACCTGTACGTGACCTTCCATCAGCACCAGCTGAAACGTCCAGCCTTGAAGCCAACGCAGCCGGAAGGGATTGGTCATGAAGTTCCCTTCGGTTTCGAGCACACCCTATGGCTCGCAGCCGTTCGTGCAAGGGACGGTGTCAGGGAATCCCCTCAGCTGGCCTCTGCGATGGGTTTGCGTGCAGACCAGACCCGCGTCATGAAGTGGGTTTCCGCAGTGATGCCTTCGAACCCTGCAGCTGAGAGGCGGGCGTCGATGTCATCGCCGATGTAATCGCGGTAGAAGGGCTCATGGAAGACACGCCGGAAGTTCTCCATTACTGCGGCGAACTTGGGTGAGTCAGCCATCTGAACAGAGTCGGCCAGCACCAACACACCACCAGGCTCGAGTACACGCCAGGCCTCATTCAGAACGTTCTGGCGGGCTTCCGCCGGCAGTTCGTGCAGCAGAAACACACTGGTAACGGCTTGAACCGATCCATCGGCCAATGGCAGGGATTCTCCGTTGGCACGGATCAGCTGAACCAGCGATGCATCGCCGTCATTCAGCCAGCGATTGGCTTGACGCAGGTACGACTCGGAAAGATCGGTGCCTATGAGCTGCGCGTGGGGCACGGCAGCCCGAATTTGCTGCAATGTCCGGCCCGTGCCGGTGGCCACATCGAGAACCTTCAGAGAGCCAGGAGCACGGCCTGCGAAGTGCTTTAAGCCCCGTTTCAGCGGAGCCAAGACCCGCCGTCGCATGGCATCGGCTGTGCCATTGAAGAGGATTTCCACTTGCAGGTCGTAAAGACCGGCCGAGTGGTCACTCAGATACCCGTCAGTTTGATGGTGAAAATTCTGGAGGTAGTACTCGGGATAAAGCTCTTTATCGGTCTCCTTAGGCAGATCGTGCACGTTGCGCTCTCGACGTCGATCCCAGGTCGAGGGAAGATCCAGCCAAACCTGCGGGTACCGGCTGACCCAGTCGAACCAGGGAGCATCGAACAACAATTGCTCGGGGTAGATCCCCTGTTCGGCATCTTGCCAATCCTGTTCCTGGAGCTTGCCCATGTCTAGGCGGAGCTCACCAAGAACTTCGGCGGACACGGGTTCCGTTTTCGGAACAGCATCTGGAGCCAGTAGCTCCATCAGCTTGGTGCTCAGCTCTTTGTGGGCTAGGCCCGCGATGCTTTTGCCTTGCTGGAGCGTTTGGTACGCAAGCTTGCTCAGGGGCGTTGATGCCATCGCGGATCAAGACAACAGAGCTATTCCAGCGAATGTGGCGCGCAATCGCGTGTTTTGCAGTCCACAAAAAAACCCGCCTCTCTGGAGGCGGGTCGTGGAATCTATGGGCGCTGATCAGGCGTCGTAGTACATGGAGAATTCGTGGGGGTGCGGCCGCTGGCGCAGCTGCTGAACCTCCTCGTACTTCAGGTCGATCCAGTTGTCGATGAAGTCGTCACTGAACACGCCGCCAGCGGTGAGGAAGGCGCGATCGGCATTCAACGCTTCCAGCGCACCGTTGAGGGACGCAGGAACCGTGGCGATCTTGGACAGCTCTTCAGCTGCCAGTTCGAACAAGTCGCGGTCTTCGCCATCTCCGGGATCAATCTGGTTCTTGATGCCGTCCAGGCCAGCCATCAGCATGGCGCTGAAGGCGAGATAGGGGTTGGCAAGGGCATCACCAGAGCGGAATTCGAGGCGCTTGGCTTTCGGGCTCGGGCCGGTGAGCGGGATCCGCACGGCTGCAGAGCGGTTGCCTTCGGAGTAGACGAGGTTGACAGGGGCTTCGAAACCGGGCACCAGACGCTTGTAGCTATTGGTGGTTGGGTTGGTGAAGGCCAGGAAGGCGGGAGCATGCTTGAGGATGCCTCCGATGTACCAGCGGGCCGTCTGTGAGAGATTCGCGTAGGTGCCTTCACCGAAGAACAGGGGCTGACCGCCCTTCCAAAGGCTCTGGTGCACGTGCATGCCGGAGCCGTTGTCGTTGAAGACCGGCTTGGGCATGAAGGTGGCCGTTTTGCCGTACTTCTTGGCCACGTTGCGAACAACGTATTTGTAGGTCATGACGTTGTCGGCAGCCTCGATCAGCTCAGCGAATTTCATGCCGAGTTCGTGCTGGCCCGCGCCGGCAACCTCGTGGTGGTGCTTCTCGGTAGGGATGCCCAGCTGACTCATCAGCAGGAGCATCTCGGAGCGGATGTCCTGCGCGGTGTCGTTTGGAGCGACAGGGAAGTAGCCCTCTTTCTCCTGGATCTTGTAGGCGAGGTTGCCGCCTTCCTCGATGCGTCCGGTGTTCCAGCCAGCCTCAATGGTGTCAACGCTGTAGAAGGAGCCACCTTCGGCCGAGTTGTAGCGAACGTCGTCGAAGAGGAAGAACTCCGGCTCAGGACCGAAGAAAGCCATGTCGGCCAGCCCGGTGCTGGCTAGGTGGTTCAGAGCTCGCTGGGCCAGGGCACGGGGGCAGCGCTCATAGGGCTGGCCGGTGCGTGGCTCCTGAATCGAGCAGATCATGCTCAGGGTCTTGTGCCGGTAGAAGGGGTCCACCCAGGCGGAATTGGGGTCCGGCACCATGGCCATGTCGGAGGCCTGGATGCCTTTCCATCCGCGAATGGATGAGCCGTCAAAAGCGAGGCCCTCAGTGAAGGACTCTTCCTCCAGCAGATCGGTGCAGACCGTGAGGTGCTGCCATTTGCCGTGCAGATCGGTGAATTTGAGGTCGATCAGTTCGATGCCTTCGTCCTTGATCTGGCGCAGGACGTCCTGGGGGGATTTCGACATAAGAAAGGACTGCTCGACTGAATTGTGCAGTGATGTGACCGTAAAGAGCCACAAGTCACCATTTTGTATCAAGAGGTACGTTTCAACCGCTAGGGGGCGACTGCGTAACCGTTTCTGTCAACTTGGCTGAAATCCAGGCCTACCAAAGGATCTGACCGCTTCGACAGTGTTAGCTTCCGCTGGGGATCCTCTGGAGATTCAGGGACATGCGCGATGCAATCAGCGGTCTGATCGGTCGCTACGACCAGTTAGGTCGTTATTTCGATCGTTCGGCGATCGACAGCATCAATGCGTACCTAGATGAATCCACGCTGCGGATTCAGGCCGTTGAGCTGATCAACGGGTCTGCTGCTGAGATTGTCCGTGAAGCTAGTCAGCGCTTGTTCCGAGATGAGCCCGACCTGCTGTTGCCTGGCGGCAACGCCTACACCACGCGCCGGCTCGCCGCCTGCCTGCGAGACATGGATTATTTCCTGCGTTACGTCAGCTACGCCCTGGTGGCTGGTGACTCCACGATCCTCAATGAGCGTGTTCTGAACGGACTCGACGACACCTACAAGAGTCTGGGCGTACCCACCGGTCCAACAGTCCGTAGCATCGTTTTACTGGGGGAAGTTGTTTCCGAGATGCTTCTGGCCAACGGCGCTGCATCTGATCAGCTCGCCACCGTTCTTCAGCCGTTTGATCACCTAGCAAAGGGCCTTGGTGAAACCAACGTGCGCCAGCGCTGAGCCCACACGTTCAAGGCAAGATTCGATCAGATTGCAATTGCGCTTTCCTCATCCCTTCCAAGGGGCGTGACTGCGTAGGCTCACCATTACGAACCAATGATCAGGGCTTTGGCGACGACGAACTCACTCCTTCCTGTTGACGATCGTCACCGCAAAGCCTTTGCACCGATCGGCACACCCGACCGCCTCCTGCTTGGACCCGGCCCCTCAAATGCTCATCCAACGGTTCTGAAGGCTCTATCGAGAACGCCGATTGGTCACCTTGATCCTCTCTACGTGGAGCTGATGGGTGAGGTCCAGGAGTTGCTGCGTTACGCCTGGCAGACCGACAACCGCCTCACACTTCCGATGAGCGGCACTGGCAGTGCTGCCATGGAGGCAACCCTGGCCAACACTGTCGAACCTGGAGACACCGTTCTCGTGGCGGTCAAGGGATACTTCGGCCTGCGACTGGCTGACATGGCCGGCCGCTATCGCGCTGAGGTGAAAACCATTGAGAAGCCTTGGGGTGAGTGGTTTTCCCTCGATGAGCTAGAAGCTGCCCTCATTGAGCACAAGCCCGCCATCCTTGCGATGGTTCATGCCGAAACCTCAACGGGTGTCTGCCAACCCATGGAGGGCATTGGCGACCTCTGCCGGAAGCATGATTGCCTGCTGTTGCTCGACACAGTCACCTCCCTGGGGGGTGTACCGCTTTACATCGATGAGTGGAAAGTTGATCTTGCCTACAGCTGCAGCCAGAAAGGCCTGAGCTGCCCTCCCGGACTCGGCCCCTTCACTATGGGTCCCCGTGCTGAGGCCAAGATGACCGCCCGTCAGGGAAAGGTCCCCAACTGGTACCTGGATGTTTCTCTGCTGAATCAATACTGGGGAAGCGACCGCGTCTATCACCACACTGCGCCGGTCAACATGAACTTCGGCATGCGCGAGGCTCTGCGTCTCTTGGCAGAAGAAGGTCTCGATCAGGCGTGGGCGCGCCATCGCAGCAATGCGGAGATGCTCTGGAGTGGTCTTGAAAGCCTCGGTCTTTCAATGCATGTCCCAGCCGACCGCCGATTGCCCACCCTCACCACGGTTCGCATTCCTGAGGGTGTGGATGGCAAGGCCTTCAGCCAACACCTGCTCAACAATCACGGCATCGAGGTTGGTGGTGGACTCGGCAGCCTGGCCGGAAAAATTTGGCGCATCGGTCTGATGGGCTACAACTCCAACTCTGAAAACGTGAACCGTCTGCTCAACCTGTTTGAGACAGAGCTGCCTCGTTTCAGCGGTTCTGTCGCCGCCGCTGCCTGAACCAGCGTTCCAGCTGCCCCCTCGCCTCAGGTTCGCGCACGCCCTTAATCACCCTCATGTGGTGATGAGCACTGTCATGGGTGGAGAGGTCAAGGCATCCGCCCAGGCCTCCTCGTTTCGGGTCTGTTGCCGCAAAAACCACAGTTCCCATCCGGGCTTGCACCAAGGCCCCTGCACACATGGGGCAGGGCTCGAGGGTGACGATCAGGGTGCAGTTGTTGAATCTCCAGTCGTCCTGAACGATCGCTGCCTGTTGCAAGGCCACCAGTTCGGCATGCCCTAGGGGATCCCTGTGGTTCTGGCGCCGGTTGCGTCCATGGCCGATGGCTCTTCCCTGTCCATCGAGGATCACTGCGGCCACCGGCACTTCTCCCTCCACTCCAGCCGCCTCGGCGCGCTGGAGCAGAACGTCCATCCAGCGAGTGAACTCATCCCGCTGATCCACCGCTGTCCCACGTTGTCCTTTGAGCACCTTCCCACGAGACGCGAAGATCACTGCAGTTCACGGGTCTCCGTTGCAAGCCTGTTCCGAGTCTCAGCATCCACCGGATCGGCTTGCTCCGTTCGCCATCCCGTCGGCCACAGATCCGGTGCTGAGGGACTTCCTGCATCGCAGTTCAAATTTGCTTTGCAGTTGGATCGGCTCCGCTGATCGATCAGGCCCGGTCCCCGTCATGCGCCCATTGCCTGACGTGGCCCCAGGGGTTGAGGGGGCCAGCGTTGAATCGCTGCTCAGTGACCTTCAGCAGGTGATGGATGGGGCGTATCAGCCGTCCCATCCCGGTGCTCTGGCCCATCTCGATCCGCCCCCGCTAACCGCATCCATTGCGGCGGAATTGGTCTGTGCAGGTCTCAACAACAACCTTCTGGCCGAGGAGCTTTCGCCTGGTCTGACAGGCCTTGAACATGACCTCTGCCGCTGGTTCTGCCACCGGATTGGCTTGCCCACGGGGTCTGGAGGCGTTCTGGCCAGCGGCGGAACCCTTAGCAATCTCATGGCGCTGGTGGCGGCACGGGCGGCGTTGGGGGCTAGTCATCGGGATCCTGTGCTGCTGTGCAGCCAAGATGCCCACGTCTCGATCAACAAGGCCGCAAGGGTGATGGGGCTGGCGGATGATGCGCTTGAGACGCTTCCCGTGGCTGCGGATGGTGGCCTTTGTCTCGAGGCTTTGGCCGAGCGTTTGAGATCCCTGCAATTTGAGGGACGTCCTTGCTTGGCGGTGGTGGCCACGGCCGGCACCACAGTGCGCGGAGCCATTGATCCTCTGTTGGATGTGGCAACCCTCTGCCGTGATGCTGAGGTCTGGTTGCATGTTGATGCCGCCATCGGCGGTGTGTTCGCGCTGAGTTCCAGCCATGCATCTCTTATGGACGGCATGAACCTGGCGGATTCGATCACGCTGAACCCCCAGAAATTGCTGGGCATCACCAAGGCGTCATCCCTGCTGTTGCTGCGGGACCGAACCCATCTCCGTCAGGCCTTTGCTACGGGTTTGCCCTACATGGAGGCGCCCAAGGGGATGGATCACGGCGGGGAGATCGGCTTGCAGGGCACCCGACCTGCGGAGATCCTCAAGCTTTGGCTGGGCATGCGTCAGTTGGGCGAGGCGGGTATCGAAGCGACGCTCAGCGGAGCT
Organism: Synechococcus sp. MU1642; assembly: GCF_020514115.1. Classification (GTDB taxonomy): domain Bacteria; phylum Cyanobacteriota; class Cyanobacteriia; order PCC-6307; family Cyanobiaceae; genus Parasynechococcus. The sequence continues at coordinate 155,184 of NZ_VTKZ01000002.1, read as the reverse complement.
TTGCAACGGCGAACCGCCTTTGCAGCCCAGTTGGATCCAAAGAAGTTCACGTTGTTGAGTGGTGATCTTCACCTGCTCGCATTTCATGCCAAGCAGGGGGACGTTGATGAAGCCGGCCGTTGGAGTCAAGACACCCGGCAAATGCTGCTGTCACACGGCTACATGCTGTCGCGACCTTTCTACGGCGATCGTTTCTGTCTCAAGGCGGTTTTTGGAAACCCCCACACCACGGCTCAGCACCTCAGCGACTTGTCGGGACGAATTAATGGATCCCTGGCTCCAGCCTGATCGTTCAAAATCGCCATCGTTTGAAAGGCTCCCATGTCGGAACAGCAGCAGGGTTCACGCTGGGTTGCCATCGTCACCGGGGCGATCTCCGTGGCGATTGGTGTGCTCTATCTGCTCCTGATCACGGTTCTGGATGCCCGGGGTCCGATGCTTCCCCCTCCTGCTGAAGCCCTGGCCGGGGGGGAAGCCGTCCCGCCGCCGCCGTCTGAAGCGGTGCAACAACTTGTCGCATCGCACTGGCCAGAAAGCGCTGCAGTGAGAGTTCCCGTCGGTTGAGCTCAAAGGCCTGTTGAACAACGGTTTGCATGCCGCCGTCACCCCAGTCTTGATCCTGCTCGAAATAGCGCATGAAACTGCTTCCGGCGATTCGGGTGAGCCATGCGGTTACAACCCCCTGGAGCACCTGACCCAGAACCAAGGTGGGCAAGCTCAGACTAAGGCTGGTGCCCAGCAAGCTCATGGCACCTTTGACGATGCCCAGCTTGCCCAGAGTCTGTCCGAGGGACAGGGCCAGATCCTTGGCGCGATCACGGGACATCTCGACCCCGTAAATCTTGGCCATTTCCAGGATCATCTGGGCATTCACCGCTGCTGTACTCAATAGATCCACCCCAGGCAGCGGGTTTGCAGCGACGATCCCCGCTCCCATCCAGCTGTAGCGGTCGATGCAGCGTTTGGCTTCCCGTGACCGCTGGTCGTTCAACAGGTCGCGCCCACGGTTGTCGAGGGATCGGCATTGCAGAAGGATGTTGTCGGCAATCAATTCCTCCCCCTCGGCATGCAGCACAACGGCGAGGCGCTGCAGCAGATCGCTGACGTCAGGTAGCGGCTGCAGCGGGCGACGTCCGGGTTGAGGAATCGATTGAGGAGATGCACTGCAGGCCACTACATCAGCAGCGTTGAGCAATCCCTGGCAACGGGAACGAAGCACTTGCAGGAGTCTCTTTTCCTCGTCAATACCGCGTAAATCTCGCTTGTTCAGCACCAAGAGCAGGCGCTTGCCGAGACCGGCGAGGGAGCTCACGACCTCGTATTCCGAGGCCCTGAGGTCTCCGTCCACCACCACAATCAAAAGGTCGGCGCGAACCGCCCGACGACGGGCTGTTTCCTCTCGGCTGAGGCCGTCTTCCCCAGCTTCCAGGATTCCTGGGGTATCCACTAGCTGAAGACCACGCTGCAAACCTTTCAAACGCAGGCGGTAGGTACGGCTGGTTTTGGTCACGCCCATGGGCGCTCCCACATCTCCGACCATTTCATTGAGCAGGGAACGGATCAGCGATGTCTTGCCGCTGGATCCGGTGCCGAAGATCACAACCACCAGATCGCCTCGTTTCAGCTCCTCAGCGACCCGATCGCGTTCGTTCTGAAGGCTGCGGCGGCTGATGTCGTCCTGGATCCGTTCGATCAGACGATCGACGTGGCCGAGGCTGGTGTTAGCTGCATCCCGGCGGTTCTGTGGAGCGGCGGTGGGTTGACTTTGGCGTTGGGCCGGGCGTGTTTTCAGGCGTCTCCACATCGGCCAACCCACCTGCACCGCCACGGTGACTAGCAGCACGAACCCCAGCAGCAGCACCGGCGTCAGTAACCAGGGAGGTAGGAAGTAACTCAGATCCCACAGCAGGCTGCGGATGGTCTGAACGGCGATGCCGATCAGCACGAGAGCCGCAAAGGCAACGGCGAGACCGATCAGCAACCGGGTTTGACGTTTCATGCCTGCGTCACACCAGCCTCAGGGCAAGTTTGGGTCAGCCACGGCTGCTGTCACCCCGGCGTGTCATGAGGTCGATGGCAAAGCAGAGCACCGAGAGATTGATGGCGACATCCGCCCCATTGAAGATCGGGAAATCGATCGGTTGGAGCGCCAGAAAATCCACCACGTGGCCGAGACGCCAACGATCAAGACCATTGCCCAGGGTCCCGCCCAGAAGCGCCGCAGCGGCAAGGGCCTGCCAGAACGGCAGCACCTGTTCACGCCAGATCCACAGGATCAGCCCAATGCCAACCCCAAAGCTGAGCAGCCCAAGCAGAGCAGTGGAGTTCTCTAAAACACTGAAGGCTGCGCCTGTGTTGTGCACCAATTGCAGGGAGAGCAGGTGCGGCAGCAGGGGTAGGGATTGACTCCCTTGCAAAGCGCTGGAGGCAGCCGCCTTGCTCAGCTGATCCACCACCACGATGACCAGGGCGATCAACAGGGTTGAGCGACGCGGAAGTGCTCTCTTCATGGCTCGATAACTAACAACCGGCGCAGTACAACCGAGAGGAATCCTGCACCGATGCAGAGCAGCATTTGACCCAGTAGCGGACCGATCGAAAACTGCATCAGCAGCTCGGGGAAGCCAAGGGCCCATCGCCCCAGCAGAGCCCCGAGGGCGAGATTCAGTACCCCGCAGATCTGGAGAACAAGCAGTCCCGCAAGGGCGCAGAGCGACTGTCTGGGCAGGTCATTCATCCCTTCCTGCTGCGCCAGTCGACCGGTCAGCCAGGCCGCGGGAACGAAGCCCGCCAGATAGCCGAAACCCGGTTCAAGCACGTAGCTCAACCCTCCACCGCCATGAAACACCGGCAGATTTAACAATCCCAGGGACAGATAGCCGACAGCGGCCATCACGGCGGCACGCGGTCCACTGACCATGGCGCAGAGAAGCAGAGCTGGCACCTGCCATGTGACGGGCAGGGGGAGAATGATTGGATCGGGGGCAGGCAGGAACAACGCGGCCGGCACAAGACCACCGATAAGGATTGCCAGCAGACCCGCCAGGGCACCGCACCAGCAGGCGAGAGCCCTCACACCATTCGCACAACTCGGCCCATCCTGCTCGACAATGCAGATCCTGCACAGTCCAGATGACGGTATCGATTGGTGATCGCCTGCGCCTGTCGCAGCAGCTTCCGTACCTCAAGTCGGCGGATCCGATGCCGATGCTGAGACCGCCTGATCTGGTGGCGGTCGGTGAGGTGGGCGAGGTGGTTGCGCTTCATCCGATGGACACGGTTGCCGTGCGTTTTCGCCGGGGCACGTTTCTGATTCCTCTCGACCGGCTGGATGCGGTGGATGCCGCTGAGGCGGACTAGGCAGCGGCTCGGCGCCGCCAGCGCCGGGCGAGCTGCTCTAGCGCACTGGAGGTTCCGCACAGGCTGAGTCGTGGCTCGCTCAGCCAACTTTTGGCTGCCCGGCGCACATCCGTCGGTGTCAGCCCCGCGAGAGCTTCAACACAGCGCTGGTCATGATCGTCGGGCAACCCCTGTGCCTTCAGCTGAACGCGTCGCTCCGCCCGTTGGGAGCAGGTCTGCAGGCCCTGGGCGAGCTGACCGATGTACTTGGCCCGTGCGAGCTCGAGTGCGGCCTCACTGAGTGGTTGCTCACTCAGCTCATCCCAGATGTTCACGAGCAAGTCTAGAGCTAGCTCTGAGCGCTCCTCCACGCTGGAGGCCATCAGCACAAACGGTGCAGGCCCCGTCAGGGCAGGGAAGTGAGCTGCCACGTCGTAGGCCACGCCATGGTCTTCCCGAAGACGCTGGAACAGCAGACTCGACATGCCCACCCCTAGATGGCACTGCAGCAGACGCAGCGCCAGTTCATCCGGGTGGCCATGCCCCACCGTCGCTTGCCCAAGCATCAGAACCACCTGTTCGGTGTCCATTGGTTCGAGCTGGATCGTTTCGGTCCCAACCGCTTCGGCGTAGGGCCGGCGGCCTGAGGGATCGTTGCTGCTCCCCTGAGGCCAGTCGTAAAAGTCCTCAAGCGTGCCGATCGTGTCGATGATTTTTGCCGGGACGCTGCCCGCCAGGGCGAGAACGCTCGACGTCCGCGGTAGCCGTTCGGCCAGGGGAAGAAGTGCCTCCCGATCCAGGTCAACCAGCTCCTCTGCGATGCCCATGGGGTCGTGGCCGTAGCCCCCGTTGCCATAGACCAGCTGTCTCCATCCGGTCGTGGCGCAATGGAAGGGGTCCTCCCGTTGCCGTTGCAAGGCCTGAATCGTGAGTGAACGCTCAAGGGCCACCTGGCCGGGCTCAAGCTGGGGGGAACGAACCATCTGTGCCAACAGGGGCAGGAGCTGCCCTGCGTCTTCCACCGTGCAGCGCAGGCTCAGCACAAGTGCGTCCTCCTGGGCATCGCAGCGCAGACCAGCTCCGCATCCCTCAACAAGGTCCGCCAGCTCCACGTGGTTGTGTTGTCCACAGCCTCGGCTGAGCAGGGATGCCAGCAGGTCATGGGCGCCCCGTGTTCCGGCAGGGTCGTCTGCGCTGCCGAAAGGAAGCAGCAGTTTTGCGGCCAGAATCCCCGGGCTAGAGACCGGTTCGATCAGCAGTTCGGGGTTGCTCATCCGTTCTTCGTCTTGGCCTTGGCGGTCAGCACAAACGCCTGTTCGGGTTGAAGCCTGGGAAAAAAGTCTGAGCGAAGCCGCTCGGGCGTCCATGGCAGCAGGAAGGCCAGGGGGTGAAGCAGATCCTGCTGCCGGTCCCACAGGGTCTGGCTGGCGCTGATTCCAGACACCTGACCCGTCGATTCCAACGCATAGCGCAGTCCGTTGCTCACCAGCTGCTGGCCCCGTTTCAGCTCCTGATCGCTGACGAGCTCATCTCCCATGGCGCGCAGCTGCCGGTTCACTTCGGCTTCCACAGCTTCCAGATGCTCGTCCGGACAGATCACCTCAAGGGTGATCAGGCTTCCCTGCTCCAGAACGGAGAGGTCCATCGACACACTTTCAACGATCTGCAGTTCCTCCCTCAAGCGGTTCACGAGACGGCTGCGTCGTCCTTCCCCGAGCAGGGTTGTAGCGAGATCAGCTGCCATCACGCCTGGCTGATCCTTGGCCTGGGGTGCTCCCCAGAGCATCAGAAGTCGAGCGGATTCGAGCCGGTCCACAACAACGCTCTCGCGTCCAGGACGCACGCTCAGGGGGGATGACGGTGATGACGGATCAGAGGCATCCAGGAGGCCCGACAGAGCCGAGGCCCCCAGGGCACTGCGCAGCTCCGCTGATGCAGGCCCGGCCATCGCCAGGCAGCAGTTGGAACCGCGGTACTGCCGCTGATGAAACGCACGCATGGCCTCGGAAGTCATGCCCTCCAGGCTGCGGGGTGTACCCAGGATGGGTCGCCCGTAGGGATGCTGGTCACAGCCCTTGCTCAAAAGCAGTTGCAGCACTTGTTCATTGGGTTGATCGGCGTATTGAGCGATCTCCTCAAGCACCACCCCCCGTTCCGTGTTGAACCCGTCTCGTTCGAGGCTTGGCAGTAACACCAGTTCGAGCAGCAGATCCAACGCCTCGCGGGCACGTTCCGGCGGTGTCAGCACGTGGAAGTGGACGTCATCAAAGCCTGTTGCGGCATTGCTGCTGCCCCCAAGAGCTTCGATGGCCTCGTCGAACGCCCCTGCGGCCAGCCGTTCACTTCCCTTGAACACCATGTGCTCCAGGAAATGGGCCATGCCCTCTTCCCCTGGCTGTTCACTGGCACTGCCGGCACGGCACCAGAGATCGAGACAGGTCAGGGGTGCATCCGGCATGTTGGCCGACACGCAGCGCACTCCGTTGGGGAGGGTCCAATGGTCCAGTGGGGGACCGGAGAACGGAAGGTTCAGAACTGCGTGGCAAAGTTCCATTCTGTGCCTGCCCCTTCGATGCAGCCCAAGCCGCTGGCGCCACCGCCAGGACAGCACCCCCTTGTGCATGCCTTGGCGGCGTCGATCCGTAGTGCCTGGGCGGGATTGCCCGGATTGGAGATCCTTTCCTGCGATGAGGATTTGCGCTTCATCCAGGGCCAACTCGATGGTGAAGGCCTATCGATCGGCAACGAGCTTTTTCGCTGCATCGGCCTTCGCAAGCTTCATTTAGAGGTTGCGCGACTCGGCAACGGACTTCAGATCCTCCACAGCGTCTGGTTCCCCGATCCCCATTACGACCTGCCGATTTTCGGTGCCGACATCGTGACGGGCCCCGCTGGCGTTTCCGCCGCGATTGTCGATCTTTCCCCCACCTCCGATGCCCTGCCGGAGCAGTTGATTCAGCGGCTTGAGGCCAAGCCCTGGCCGGCGTTCCGTCAGGTTCGGGACCTGCCGGCATGGGGATCAGTCATCTTTTCGAAAAAGGTGTGCTTCATCCGCCCCGATGGTGCTGACGAGGAAGCGGCTTTCTTGGAGTTGGTGAGCCACTACCTGCAGGTGATGGCTACCAGCGTGATGGAAGCGACTCCCGAATCGTCAAAGGCTCTCACTACAGTCCGCCGATACCAGGGTCAGTTGAACTATTGCCTTCAGCAAAAACGCAACGACAAGACCCGCCGCGTGCTCGAGAAGGCCTTCGATTCCGCCTGGGCCGATCGCTACATCGACATACTTCTTTTCGACAACCCACCGGAACTCTGATGACCCCCAAGCGCTGGTCTGTTCTGGCTGGGAGTTTGCTAATTGCTGTCATCGGGGGCTGGTTGCTTCGGCCGACGCCCGAACCCAAGCCGGTTGAACCGCTGCCTGCACGCACGGTTAGTCCGGAAGCGGTTGCTGCCCTGGGGCAGCTGCAGCCGGCTGGGGACATCCGCAATCTGGCGGCACCCAATGCGGGGATGGCGGGGACACCCCGGGTGGCAGTCCTCAAGGTGAATGAGGGTGACCTGATCAAGCGGGGCCAGGTGTTGGCGTCGTTCGATCACCGTGATGGCCTCCTCGCTGATCTAGAGCGTGTCGACGCGGAATTGCGCAGCCTCCACCAGGAGATTCGTCTTCAGGCCATTGAGGTGGAGCGCTTCAGCAAAGCCGCGGATTGGGGTGCTGCCGAGTTGACTCTGGTGGACAACAAGCGTGAAGAGTTGGTGCGCCTTCAGGGAAGGCGGGATCAGGCCTTGGCAGAGCGCAAAGGGCTTCTAGCCGACCTCAGGCTGAGCCAGCTGATCTCGCCCCTTGATGGTGTTGTGCTCAAGCTGCACGCCCGTGCAGGCGAGCGCCCTGGTGCGGAGGGGGTGATGGATGTGGGTGCCAACCAGGCGATGCAGGCCAGCATCGAGGTTTACGAATCGGACATCTCCCGAATCCGCACCGACCAGTCTGTACGCCTCACCAGCGAGAACGGTGGTTTCCGCGGTGAACTCCTCGGTAGCGTTTTGCGCATCAGCCCGCAGGTGGAACAACGGTCTGTTCTCTCCACCGATCCCACCGGCGATGCCGACGCCCGCGTTGTTGTGGTTGATGTGGTGCTCAACCCTAAAGATGCCGCCAAGGTCAGCCGTCTGGCTGGTTTGAAGGTAATCGCCCGCTTCGATCCATGAACCGGTTCTGGCGGGGCCGTCGGATTCCTCTCTCCTGGCTGTTGCTGACGCGCCAGCCCTTTCGCTTGCTGGTGGCACTTGCCGGCATCAGCTTTGCGGGAATTCTGATGTTCATGCAGCTCGGATTCCGTGATGGCCTCTTTGATGCCAGCGTCACGGCGCACCGGCTGTTCGATGCCGATGTCGTTCTGATCAGTCCCCGCTCCGCCAGCTCCGTGAGCATGGAAGCCTTTCCAAGGCGGCGGCTGGTTCAGACCCTGGCTGATCCCGATGTCGATGGGGTGACTCAGGTGCACTGGGGGCTGATGCTCTGGCGCAACCCTGAAACGCGGCGCAACCGGTCGATCCTGGCATTGGGCTTCAATCCCGACGACCCCTTCTTTGTTGACCCCTCCCTGGCTGAGAAAACCGACGCTCTCAAGCAGAAAGGGCGGATCCTGTTTGATCAGCTGTCACGCCCTGAATTTGGACCCATTGCTGATTGGTACCGCGATGGCCGGGTGGTGGAAACCGAGATCGCTGGCAACCGCGTCCGGGTCGCGGGTCTGGTGAGCCTCGGCACCAGTTTTGGTGCCGATGGCAACCTGCTCACGAGCACCGAGACGTTCCTCGATCTGATGCCTCAGAAGCCGCCTGGGGCCATCGAAGTGGGTCTGGTGCGGTTGAAGCCAGGAGCGGATCCTCAGCAGGTGGTGTCCCGATTAAGCCAGCGACTGCCCAAAGATGTTTTGGTGCTGACCAAGCAAGGCTTCATCGATTTCGAGCAGAACTACTGGAAGAGCAGCACCTCCATCGGTTTCATCTTCACCCTCGGCGCAGCCATGGGCTTCGTGGTGGGCTGCGTGATCGTGTACCAAGTGCTCTACACCGATGTGAGTGATCACCTGCCGGAGTACGCCACCTTGATGGCGATGGGCTATCGCCTCAGTCATCTATTGGGGGTGGTGGTCCGTGAGGGCTTCTACCTGGCGGTGATGGGATACGTCCCCGCCTACCTGGCTGGTCAGGGTCTGTACTCGTTCGTTCGTGACGCCACCAAGCTGCCCGTCGGTATGGATTTTTCCCGAGCGTTGACCGTGCTGGTGATGATCCTGGTGATGTGCATGTTGTCGTCGCTTCTTGCCATGCGTCGTCTCATCGATGCAGACCCCGCGGAGATCTTCTGATGGCAACTGTTGTTGTCGACAACCTCTCCCATGCCTTCGGCCAAGGGGAGATGCGCCGCGAGGTTCTTCAGAACATCAGCTTCAGTATTGAGCCAGGCGAAGTGGTTTTGCTGACCGGTCCCTCCGGCTGTGGCAAGACAACGCTGCTCACCTTGATCGGCGCCTTGCGGACTGTTCAGCAGGGCCAGGTGTCGGTGCTTGGTCAAGCGCTTCATGGGGCCGGCCGTCGGCGCCGCCAGCAGGTGCGCCGGTGCATTGGGATGATTTTTCAGGGCCACAACCTCCTGCGCTGCCTCACTGCAGAACAGAACGTGCAGATGGGAGCCGATCTTCTGCCTGGTCTCAGCTACAGGGCTCGTCGGGATGAAGCCCGTCAGTGGCTCCGCGCCGTAGGTCTGGAGGACCACATGGCCAAAGTTCCTCACGACTTGTCCGGAGGACAGAAGCAACGGGTTGCCATTGCCCGTGCCCTTGCCGCAACCCCTCGGCTGCTCCTTGCTGATGAACCCACCGCTGCATTGGACAGCCGCACGGGCAGGGAGGTGGTGGAGCTGCTTCGCCGACTGGCCCGTGAACAATCCTGCGCGGTGCTGATGGTGACCCATGACCCGCGCATCGTTGATGTCGCCGATCGCCTGCTCCAAATGGAGGATGGACGACTAATGAATGCTGTTTAGTAAGATGAAAGTTGATATCAGAGCCCGCAGTTCCGCATGGCCAAGCGCAGAAACCTGAAGAAAGAAAAGCAGGAGCGGAACCGCGCTTACGCGCGCAAGTTCAAGAAACGCAAGATGCGGAACGATGGCCGCGGTGAAGGAGCTGGTAACGGTGTGACCGGAACAGCCAACAATGGTGGTGCCGCCGACTGAGCAGCGGATCAAATCATCCACAAAAAGGGGGCCTTAGGGCCCCCTTTTTTATTGTTCGTAGGGTGGGCTCCCTTCTGCATCGGCTGTCGCGATGTTCGTCAGCGTCGTTATTCCGACATACAACCGACGCCCGATCCTCGAGAAATGCCTCTCGGCACTAGAAGATCAGCAGCTTGCTGGAGCTCTTCAGGACTACGAAGTTGTTGTGGTCGACGACGGTTCCAGCGATGGAACGCCGTCGTGGCTGAGGGAACAAGCCATTCGTTTTTCTCATGTGCGCCTGATTGAGCAGGAGCACGGTGGCCCTGCGGAGGGTCGGAACCGCGGCGTGGATCACGCCCGTGGTGATGTGATCGTCTTCATCGACAGCGACCTGGTGGTCACAGAGACCTTTCTGGCCACCCATGCACGGGCGTTGAAGCAGTGTTGGCACCGGCGTGGTGATCGGCTCTGCTTCACCTATGGCGCTGTCATCAACACCGCCAACTTCGAAGCACCTTGCTCGGAACGCCACAAATTACGTGACTTGTCCTGGGCTTATTTCGCCACCGGGAATGTGGCCATTGATCGGGAGGTCCTGGAACGTTCAGGCCTGTTCGATACCGGTTTTCGCTTATACGGCTGGGAGGACCTGGAACTGGGCGAGCGCCTGCGGCGGATGGGGGTTGAGTTGGTGAAGTGTCCAGACGCGGTCGGTTACCACTGGCACCCCGCCCTGACCCTCGACCAAATCTCCCGCCTTGTGGAAGTGGAGGGAGAACGGGCCCGTATGGGGCTTGTCTTCTACCGCAAACATCCAACCAAACGGGTGCGGCTGATCATCCAGTTCACCTGGTTCCATCGCATCCTCTGGGAAGTGCTCAACCTCGGCGGGCTGATCAATCCCTCCAGCCTTAGCCCGCTGCTCCGCTGGCTGATCAGGCATGGCTATCCGGGAACGGCGATGGAGCTGCTTCGTTTGCCCCTCAATCTCATTGGTGTGCGTGCTCTGTTCCGTGAAGCCAGAGCGGCGGGACTTCGCTGATCAACGTTTTGATAGCTTCTATAGGTCCTTTCACTCCGCACACCTGCCCGTTTCGGGTGCACCGTGAGACCAGCTCATGCTGGTTGTTCAGGTCCCTGGCAGGTGGAGGCGAACCCGAAACCCTCAATCCATGGCTGTCGTAACCCTTGCCGAGATGATGGAGGCTGGTGCCCACTTTGGGCACCAGACCCGTCGTTGGAACCCCAAGATGTCGCGCTACATCTATTGCGCGCGCAACGGCGTTCACATCATCGACCTCGTGCAGACCGCCGTCTGCATGAACAATGCCTACAAGTGGACTCGTTCTGCTGCCCGCAGCGGCAAGCGTTTTCTCTTCGTCGGTACCAAGAAGCAAGCCTCTGAAGTGGTGGCGCTTGAAGCAGCCCGCTGCGGAGCCTCCTATGTCAACCAGCGCTGGTTGGGCGGCATGCTCACCAACTGGACCACCATGAAGGCCCGGATCGACCGTCTCAAGGATCTTGAGCGGATGGAGTCCAGTGGCGCTATCGCTATGCGCCCCAAGAAAGAGGGTGCGGTCCTGCGTCGTGAACTCGAGCGTCTCCAGAAGTATTTGGGTGGCCTCAAGAACATGCGTCGCTTGCCTGATGTGGTGGTCCTGGTGGACCAGCGTCGTGAGTCGAATGCCGTGCTGGAAGCCCGCAAGCTCGACATCCCTTTGGTCTCCATGCTGGACACCAACTGCGATCCGGACCTCTGTGAGGTACCAATTCCCTGCAACGACGACGCCGTTCGTTCTGTGCAGCTGATCCTGGGTCGTTTGGCTGACGCGATCAATGAGGGTCGCCATGGCTCTAACGATCAGCGTGGTGGTGACAGCGAAGGCTGATCTCCTCTGACCGCTAAGTTCACGCCGCTGATTCCAAACAGGGAATCGGCGGCGATTTAATTCCACTTCTCACTGCTCCGACCAATGGCTGCTGCCGTATCCGCCAAGCTTGTCAAAGAACTGCGCGACAAGACCGGCGCAGGGATGATGGATTGCAAAAAGGCCCTGGCCGCCACGGAAGGCGATGCCGACAAGGCCGTTGAGTGGCTCCGCCAGAAAGGTATCGCCAGCGCTGAAAAGAAATCCGGTCGCACCGCCGCCGAGGGCGCCATCGGCAGCTACATCCACACAGGTGCCCGAGTGGGTGTGCTGGTTGAGGTGAACTGTGAAACCGACTTCGTGGCACGGGGCGACATGTTCCAGTCGCTTCTTCGTGATGTCTCCATGCAGGTGGCGGCATGCCCCAACGTCGAGTACGTCACCACCGACGAGATTCCCGACGAGATCCGTGAGCGGGAAAAGGCAATCGAGATGGGTCGTGACGATCTCGAGGGTAAGCCTGAGCAGATGAAGGAAAAGATCGTTGAAGGTCGCATTGGCAAGCGCCTCAAAGAACTCGCCCTGATGGAGCAGCCCTTCATCAAGGACAGCTCCATTACCGTTGCTGATCTGGTGAAGCAAACCGCCGGCAAGATCGGCGAGAACGTGAAAGTTCGTCGTTTCACCCGTTACACCCTGGGTGAGGGCATCGAGGTGGAAGACAACGATTTCGCTGCTGAAGTGGCGTCCATGCAGAACGCCGGCTGATTCCCTTGTCCGAACCGGACGTCAGGCCTGCTTACGACCCGTCAGAACAGCTGGCACGCCTACAACGGTTGTGCCGGCTGCGGGCCATTGCCTTCTATAGGGAGCAGGCTCTCTATCTACAAGTGCTGAGGGAGCTGCTGGAAGGAGCCACTCGTCAGGCACTGTTCGATCTTCTTGGTGAGGTTGATCCCTCCCGTTTCAGTCGTCTTCCGGAGTCGACCCGTCAGAATTTCCATGCGTCGGTTACCGACCTGATTGACCGCTGCAGCGTCTTGCTCACGGTGGAGCAGCTGATGCAGCTTGTGCAGCAGATGCAGGAGGAGCAAAGGCGCCAGCAGGCGCATGCCAGCCGAAGCATGCTTCAGAAGCTCAGCCGCCAGACCCAGGACAGTGCACCTGAGCTCGAACCCCCTGCGAATGGTCTGCCACGGGAGGAGCCCAGTGGTTCCATCCGTTTGAGCCTGGCTTCACCGCTTGAGTCCCCCCAGGGCACCGCTGCTCAGGATCCCGTTACTGAATCGGTCCCTGAACCAGAAGAAGCCAGATTGTCTGGCGATCTTGATGTGCTCCGATCACTGTTCGAGCTGGCCGGTGATGCCATGCAGCAGGCCCAACACCCCCTTCAGCCCGGTGTTGATCTGGATCAATCGGTTGAAGGCAACGACCACTTTCTCCCAAGTGAGCCGGATGCGCTGTTGCACTGGATCAACGCCATGGATCAGGCGATTGAGCGACGGCTTCGCAATTTGTCCCACGCTTTGAATGTGCAGATGCTGCGGACAGGGCTGGCCCAGACCCTCCTCCCCATCAGCCTTCTTGATGCTGTCTTGAAGGGACAAGTCGAAACGCAGCCAACCGCTACGAACGTGCTTCGCCTGCGCCTTCCTCTGGCCGTCGGTGAGCTCGACCAGGGCATGGATGTGCTCTGTGTGCTCCTGCGCAGTAACGATTTGGAGTTCGACAGCCCACGTTTGCGTCAGTGCCGCAAACGATTGCGCACTCACCACGATGCTCTGCTCACAATGGTGCGGCAGCAGCGTCATTGGCAGCGTCGCTCTCTGGATCGTGAGGCCCGGACCCATTGGCAGACCCCATCCGATTCAACGCAGCAGCTGAGCGGGGACTGACCAGCGAGCAGCTATCGCTGCTCCTGGCGTGGATGCTTCCCATTCAGCGCTCGCTGGGGTTGGAGGCTGATCGAGGTTTTCAGAATCTGCAGGGTCGCCAGCAGCGGTTTCACGACTTTCTGCAGCAGCAGCTTGCCGCCCCACCGGCCGTGCCCTTCCCTCAGGGTGTCAGTGAGCGTATGTCCAAGTTCAGCGCAGGCTTTGCCGATTATCCGGACCTCGCTGACCCTGTCCGCCGTCGCTTGGTCACCGATGCCCGTCAGTGGCTGCATGAGCTGCGCCATCGCTTGGAGCCCTCGGCTCCCATGGCACCGCCACGCCTCAAGGTGGAGGCATCTCCCCAGAAGCGGACCACCTCCCCTCTGCAGCTCGACAGTCCCATCACTCAGATCCGTGGTGTAGGGCCGAAATTCGCTGCTCGGCTGGCCTCTATCGGTCTACTTCTGGTGCGCGACCTACTCCGCTATTACCCCCGCGATCATGTCGATTACTCCGCGATGCGCCGCATTGAGGCGCTGGTGTCGGGGGAAACAGCCACGATCGTTGCCACGATTCGCCGTTGCAACGGATTTGTCAGCCCGAGGAACACCAACCTCGCCATCATCGAGCTCCAGCTGGAGGATCCGACGGGTCGCCTGAAGGTGAGCCGTTTCCTGGCGGGCAAACGCTTCAGTTCTCCTGCCTACCTCAAAGGACAGCAGCGCCTCTACCCCGTTGGTGCCACCGTGGCCGTTAGTGGTCTCGTGAAAGACGGCCCCTACGGCATCACCTTTCAGGATCCATTGATCGAGGTGCTGGACAGCCCCTCGTCTCCAGTCAAATCCCCCAGCATCGGGCGACTTCTCCCGGTGTATCCCCTCACCGAAGGGGTCGGAGCTGATCGTTTCCGCAGCCTGATCGATCAGGTCTTGCCCCTCGCGGCATCCTGCCCTGATCCTCTCCCCGCCGCGCTGCAGCGGCAATTCCATCTACCGATGCTGGCGGATGCCCTGCAGGCCCTGCATGCGCCCAAGGATCGCGAGAGCCTCGATCAAGGACGCCGCCGGTTGGTGTTCGATGAGTTTCTGCTACTGCAGCTCGGCCTGTTGCGCCGACGCCAGGCGTTGCGCTCTCGGACGGGACCTGACCTTGATCTTCAGTCCAGTTCCAGTGGGCTTGTTGGGGAGTTCATGGATCTGCTGCCCTTCCGCTTCACCGCAGCCCAGAAACGTGTGTTTCAGGAGATCGAAGCCGATCTGGCGCGCACCGAACCCATGGCCCGACTGGTGCAGGGGGATGTCGGCTCTGGAAAGACAGTGGTTGCCATTGCTGCGTTGCTCAGCACCATTGCTTCGGGCTGGCAGGGGGCTCTGATGGCCCCCACGGAGGTCTTGGCCGAGCAGCATTACCGCAACCTCTGCCAGTGGCTGCCGCAGCTCCACGTCAGCGTCACCTTGTTGACGGGATCCACGCCACGGCCCCGCCGCCGAGAGTTGCTGGATGACCTGGCCAACGGTTCCCTGAAGGTGCTGGTGGGCACCCATGCTTTGCTCGAGGATCCGGTTGTCTTCAACCGCCTGGGGCTGGTGGTGGTGGATGAACAGCACCGTTTCGGGGTGCATCAACGAGATCGCCTGCTCAACAAGGGCTTGCAGCCTCATCTGCTCACCATGACGGCAACACCGATCCCAAGGACCCTGGCGCTCTCGATGCATGGGGATCTGGATGTCAGCCAGATCGATGAATTGCCTCCAGGGCGAACACCGATTCGTACTCGCATGCTCACTACCGGAAAGCGGGACAAGGCCTATGAGTTGATCCGTGAGGAGGTGCAGCTGGGCCAGCGGGCCTATGTCGTTCTGCCTTTGGTGGAAGAGTCGGAAAAGCTCGAGCTTCGCTCAGCCGTTGAGGTTCACGCTGAATTGGCCTCGGAGGTTTTTCCTGATCTGGCAGTTGGTCTGCTGCATGGACGTCTCTCCAGTGCCGACAAGCAGGCGGTGCTCACCGATTTCGCTGCGGGCAAGACCCAGGTGCTGGTGTCAACCACGGTGGTGGAAGTGGGGGTGGATGTGCCTGAAGCCAGCGTGATGGTGATCGACCATGCCGAACGCTTTGGGCTGGCGCAGCTGCATCAGTTGCGGGGGCGCGTCGGCCGTGGTGCTGCTGCCTCCCATTGCCTGTTGATCAATGGCAGCTCCAACCCCCTGGCCCGCCAGCGTCTGGATGTGCTGGTGCGCTCCACCGATGGCTTCGAGATCGCCGAGATGGATCTGCGCTTTCGCGGTCCTGGCCAGGTTCTGGGCACCCGTCAGTCGGGCCTGCCTGATCTGGCCCTGGCCAGCCTTGCTGATGATGGTTCCATTCTGGAGGACGCACGAACAGCCGCCCAGGAGCTGTTGAAGCATGATCCCGAGCTCGCGCAGCACCCGTTGCTGCGTGAGACCCTCGATGCACAGCAGCGTCGCCTCAGCGGCGGCACCCCTTTGAACTGACCTGTCCCGTTGCAGTTTCGATGCGCCCCTGGAGCCCGATTCCGATCGAAGATTGCGGTGAGCCCTTGCAACTGCTGCCTCCCAATTTGCTGCGGATGGAACCCCATCCGTACGTCACGCTCGGAGCACCCTATGGGGCGTCTGGGAATCCTTTCCAATTGCGCTTGGGGGTCGTTCAGCGCCTGCTTGAGGCTCAGCAGCGGTTGATCGAGCACGACCCCAGCCTGCGACTCAGCATTTTTGATGCGTGGCGGCCAATCGCCGTGCAGGCCTACATGGTGGACTACAACATTTCGGAACTCTGCCATGAACGCGGTGTGGAGGTGCGCTCGGGGGACGCCTTCGATGAGGTGGTGGCCGATGTGGGACGTTTCTGGGCCGCTCCCAGTCGGGATCCCGCCACGCCTCCACCCCACAGCACCGGTGCTGCTGTTGACCTCACCCTCAGTAGCAGCGATGGAACGCCGTTGGCCATGGGTGGAGAGATTGATGCCATCGGTGCAGTGTCTGAACCGCAGCACTACGCCGGTCGGGAGGATTCCGAAGCTAGGCGCTGGCATCAACGCCGGCAGTTGCTTGCTGAAGTGATGGGATCAGCCGGCTTTGTTCAGCATCCGAACGAGTGGTGGCACTTCTCGTTCGGCGATCAGCTCTGGGCCTGGCGAAAGGCTGCAGCTGTGGCTGTCTACGCCGAGGCCATCAACAGCGAGCTCACTTCCTGATCGCCCAGCTTCTCGATGTGGTCCCCGAAGCTGCGTCGTCCACCGGCAGCTTTCCAGCTGAGGAGGAGCGGCTCAAGGGTTTTTTCCAGATCGTCCAGGGGTAGTTTCTCTATGTAGGGGCGCGCAAGACGCTGGAGGTTAGGAGTGCCGCCGAGCCACAGCTGGTACTGGTTGACTCCGTTGCCCACCAATCCCAGCTCCGCCATGTATGGGCGAGCGCAGCCGTTGGGGCAACCGGTCATGCGCACCAGAAGAGACTTCTCAATGTCGAGCCTCCGCAGCTGGGCATCGAGGCGATCCAGTACATCCGGAAGGATGCGCTCCGATTCGGTGATGGCGAGCCCGCAAGTGGGCAGAGCCGGGCAGGCTATGGCATGTCTGGCAAGAGGGGCTGGGGCCTCAGGTACCTCAAACCCAAGGGCCTCCAGCTGGGTTCGAATGCTGGCTCGTTGGGAGGTGCCGATGTTGCACAGCAGCAGGTCTTGATTGGCGGTGAGACGAATCTCTAGCTGGTAAGTCTCCACCAGCTGCCTGAGCCCTGCCTTGAGCTCTCCGTTTAGGCGACCGCAGAGCAGGGGCAGTCCCACAAACCACATCCCAGCCTTTTGCCGATGCCAGCCGAGGTAGTCCAGCAGCTTGGCCTTCGGCTCATTGCGAAGCCCCTTGAGGGGTCCCTTGAAGTAGGTCGTACATAGGGTTTCGCGGAACCATTGGATGCCCTTGTCGTGCAGCAGGTACTTCATGCGGGCGTGCTTGCGCACCTCCCGATCCCCGTGATCCCGTTGCAGCGCCAGGATTGCCTGAACCACATCCAGAACGTCGGCGGCATCTACGTAACCCAACGGATCCGCTGTTCGAGCGAAGGTATCCTCCTTGTTGTGGGTGCGACCCATTCCACCGCCCACGTAGACGTTGCAGCCACGCAGTTCGCCGGAGGGGTCGGTGAAGGCAACCAGGCCGATGTCCTGGGTGAGCAGATCAACGGAGTTGTCCCCTGGCACGGTGACGGCCACCTTGAACTTCCGGGGCAGGTAGGTGTCCCCGTAGAGAGGTTCCTCAGTGCTGCCGGAAAAAATGCCGCCTTCGCTCTGGCGCTTTCTGGTCTTCTGAACGGCTCGGCTGGGCTTGAAGCGATAACTCAGGTCACCATCCACCCAGAGGTCGAGATAGGCCCCCTCGGCCGCCTCGGGGCTTAGCAGATCGGCAATTTCATCGGCGAGGCGCCGTGCCACGGGATAGCCGCCTTTCTCAAAAGGAGCTGGGGGTGCCATCACGTTGCGGTTGATATCCCCGCAGGCCGCCAGGGTCGAGCCCATGTTGCGAACGATGGTGCCGATCACCTCTTTCAGATCGGCCTTGGCGATGCCGTGCATCTGGAAGGCCTGACGGGTGGTGGCTCGCAGAGTTCCATCCCCAAGGCGGTTGGACAGGTCATCGAGGGCGAGGAACAGCCTGGCCGGGATGCGTCCTCCCGGACTGCGCAGCCGCAGCATCATTTGCCAGCTGCGGACCTTGTCTGTTTTGCGCAGTTCGCGGTGGTGCTGTTGGTAGCTGCCGTGAAACTTCAGCAGTTGAACGGCATCTTCCGTGAAGCGAACGTCGTCGTTGCTGAGTTCGCTCAACAACGGGTCGCGCAGATGGTCGCTGTCCAGCTTGCGCTGTTCCGCCTTGGACAGCAATTGAGTTTCTGATTCCGCCACTGCCAAGGAGCCTTCCCCCACCCCGAAAAGGTTTTCTTGATTTGAACGTAGCGAAACGGCTTCCAATACAGTCGCTTTCGGCTCTGACCTTGGCGTGACGGCAACCTTTCTTCTGGAAATCGGCACCGAGGAGCTTCCTGCCGATTTTGTCAATCAAGCGCTTGACCAGCTGCAGCAGCGGGTCAGTCGTGATCTGCGTGAGGCAAGGCTGGGCCATGGATCGGTGTCGGTGTTCGGCACCCCCCGGCGTCTGGTGGTCTCCGTAGCTGAGCTGGAGGAGCGCCAGCCCGATCTTCAGGAAGACCGCAAGGGCCCTCCTGTGGCTCAGGCCTTCAAGGACGGCATCCCAGGGCCTGCGGCGATCGGTTTTGCCAAGCGCTGCGATGTTGATCCTTCAGCCCTAGAGCAGCGTGAAACTCCGAAGGGTCCTTGCGTTTTCGCAACCGTGCTCACCCCCGGTGAAGCCAGTGTTGAACTGCTTCAGGGGCTGATTCCCCAATGGATTGATGCTCTCCAGGGTCGGCGGTTCATGCGCTGGGGCACCGGAGCCCAGCGCTTCAGCCGCCCCATCCGCTGGCTGTTAGCGCTCAAGGGGTCAGAGGTAATCCCTGTGGTGCTCGACAGCGCTGACCCCGAGGTCCGCAGCGATCGTTTGAGCCGTGCCCACCGTCTCCATGGTGACGAATCACTGTCCATCGCATCAGCGGAGGTGTTTGGTGAAACCCTCGCCGCCGCTGGCGTTGTTGTTGATCGTGCGGAGCGGGCCAAACGGATTCGCACCAGCCTTGATCAGTCGGCTCAGGCGGCCAATGGAACACCCGACTGTCCGGAGTCTCTGTTCGAAGAACTGGTGGACCTGGTTGAAGATCCCAGGATTCTCGAGGGGACCATTGCTGAACGGTTCCTGCAGCTTCCTCCGGAGGTGATCAGCACGGTGATGCAGGCTCACCAGCGTTATGTGCCACTGCAGGTGCCTGGCCTGGAGGCTGACCCGCTTCGACTCACTGCTGAGGCTGTGCTTCGGCCCGAGTTTTTGTTGGTGAGCAATGGCCTGGCCCCGGCGTCTTCCTTAATCGTTCGTGGCAATGAACGCGTGCTTGGAGCGCGCCTGGCGGATGCTGAATTTTTCCTGGATGTTGACCGACGTCAGTCCAGCGCATCTCGGCGTGAAGCCCTTGATCGCGTCACCTTCGCTGAAGGGCTGGGCAGTCTTCTTGACCGCTCCGAGCGGATCGAGCGGCTCACGGGGCTGCTGTTGAAGCAACTCGATCTTGATCAGAGCGTGGTGGATGCGGCCCAGCGTGCCGCTCATTTCTGCAAGAACGATCTTGTTAGCCAAATGGTGGGCGAGTTCCCTGAACTTCAGGGCTTGATGGGGGGCAAATACCTCCTGGAGGAGGGAGAACCCCGCGATGTCGCTCTCGCTGTGGTGGAGCACTATCTGCCCCGGGGCGCCGGTGATGCCCTGCCCGCAACCCTTGCAGGAGCAGTTGTGGCCTTGGCGGAACGGCTTGAGCTGCTCCTCAGCATCTTTGCTAAGGGAGAGCGGCCGACAGGATCCTCCGACCCCTATGCCTTGCGGCGGGCCGGCAATGGTGTTGTGCAGATTCTCTGGGGCATGGCTTGGCGCCTTGACCTCATGGCTTTTCTCAACAACTCCGTGGCGGAGTGGGCTTCTCTTTTCCCTGCCTTTGGGGTGGATTCAAGCCAACTTCACAACGACCTCTGTCAGCTGCTGCGGCAGCGGATCGTGTCCCAACTGGAAGACGACGGCTTTGCTCCTGATCTGGTGCAGGCTGTTGCTGGTGATGCCGTCTCTAGCCAGCGTCTGCTCAGTGATCCACTGGATGTGAAACAACGGATTCAGCTGTTGCGTGACCTTCGAGACAGCGGTCAGCTGGATGCCGTCCAGGCGGTGGTGCAACGGGCAGCCAAACTTGCTGAAAAAGGTGATCTGCCACGGGATCAGCTTGTGGCCCGCAATGTGGTTCAGCCCGATCGATTCGAGTCAGCCAGTGAGAAGGATCTGTTCGCAGCTCTGGAGCAGCTGCATCCACTGGCTCAGCAGCGGTCTTATCAATCCCTCGCCGATGCGCTTGTCGCGGCAACTCCGGCTCTTCAGGCCTTCTTTGACGGTGACACCAGCGTCATGGTGATGGTCGACGATTCCGCGCTGAGACTCAATCGCCTCAACCTTTTGGCCGTTCTGCGCAATCAGGCCTCGGTGTTGGCTGAATTTGAATCGATTCAGAAGGCAGAGGGCTAATCCCCATAATCACATTGAGATCAAGGGATTCTTGCCGACATAAGGCATACATATTGGGCATAAATTTGCGAATTGTCTGACCCGAAGGAAGGGCGGAGAGAGTTACTACTTCCAGCGCTGGGTGCCGCCTGCACTTATCTTCATATTTCTGCTTATCTGTTGGGGGACCTCTCTCGTCAATACGAGGAAGCCATGCAGGCCTCGAAGTTCTGACTCCAGTCGTTGAAGTCATCGACTTGCTCCACCACTTCTTCGCAGTAGAGAAGCTTCTCCTCAAGCATCCTCGACTCCTCAGCCAAAGCTGGCTATGCAACAACCGAAGCAAGCACCTGGCCAGCGTTTAGTAAAGGTTTCAAGGCAGGCCCAAGGTTGATCAGAGGATTCCCAAGGGACCTTTCTTCTTCTTGCAATAGCCGGCACTGATGTTCATCCACCCCTCCTTGCAGGCTTTGCCGTTGGTAGGCGCCACCTCGTAATAGATGGGGGAGACACAGGTAGTCCCGAGCGTGTTGACGTAACCCAGTGGGCACTGGTCATGACCTTCAGACTTAGGGATCTCCTTCTGAGCCAACGCAGCAGGTGCAGTCGAGGCAAAAAGCAGAGCAGCAGCCAGCAAAGCTTTCATCACTGACCCACCAGCTTCAGGTACTTGGTGATGTCACCGCCGTTGCAGTAGTGAACGGCAACTGGGCGCTCGATGAAGCCACCTTCACCATCCACGTCGGTGAACTCAACGCCAGACAGGTTGACGATCCCGGTCTCAGCATTCTTCACGCAGTTCACGAACTCCTTGGACTGCTTCGCTATCGGTGCAATCAGGACAAGAGCTCCAAGGACAGCTGCTCCGATCAGACCCTTCTCAACGTTGAGCTGCATCCATGGTGCGCATGACTCCACAGTTTCTAGAGGCGGAATACCTACTAGACAATGTGGGCATACATCGTGGGCATACACGTTCTCTGAGAATCATTGCAAAAACAAGGGTCTCAGGCCCAAAAATTGTTTGAATCGATTCAATCCAAATAAATGTCACCGCTGACCTTTGCGGTTAAGCAGTGGCCAGTCCATTCAGCCGGACTGCCTGATCAAGAGACAAAAACATCCAGCAGCCTGTGCTGATCCGCCAAGGTGGCAATGGTCTGGGAACCGACATTGCGGCGGTGATCTTTGCTGCTGCCGCTGTTTACGCCATCAACATATGGTCGACGGTCAAGAAAGAAAGATCCTCCGCCAAGAACCTTGAGCGAGGGATTGAGCAAATCAAGGATGCCTCTGGCAAAGCGATGGAGCCTCGCAACTAACCAGCAGCTTCAGCGATGTTGTGGGCCGGCCTCCGTCAGGAGACGCCGGCCTTTTCCTTCGACTCGGAACCCTTGGAGTTGGGCCCCTTGGACTCTCCGGCCTGGGCCTTGATCTGCTGGGCTGCTTCCTCCGCAAGGAAATCGCCGTCTGAACGACCAACAGCCGAAGGAACAGGGTTGTAATCGGATGGAGCCAGGGCCTCTCCTCTGATCAGGCTGCCCAGGGTGCGGAGGGTGAGCTTGATCTGCTGCCAGGGGTTCATCATCACCACCCGCTTGTACAGGTAGCTGTCGAAGGTCAGCTTCTGCACGTCCTTGTCGTCGCACATCTCTACGAAGGCTTCCCGGGCAGCGTCGTTGCGGTAGAAGATTCGCTGGAGAATGTCGAGCACCACATAGGTGGCACCGTACTTACGATCCCAGCGCTTGAGGTAAGTCGACTTGATCTGTTTTTCGGTGGGAATGGAAGCACCGTTGTTGGAGATTTCAACGAGCGCTTCGGCACACATCCGTCCGCTTTTGGCAGCGAAATAAATGCCTTCACCGGAGCTCTTGGTTACATAGCCCGCTGCATCACCCACAAGCGCCATACGACCCACGACCCTGCGCGGACGGGGGTGCTCAGGAATCGGATGCGCCTCCACCTTAATCACTTCACCCTGGAACAGACGCTTGTTGGCCCGCTCGCGGATGCCCTTCTGCAGACCCTTGATCAGGCTCTGGTTCTGCTGCATGGTTCCCGTTCCCACCGCTACGTGGTCATATTTGGGGAACACCCATGCATAGAAGTCAGGTGAGACGTCCGTTCCGACGTACATCTCTGCCAGATCTTCGTAATAGGTCATCTCTTCAGCAGGAAGCTTGATCCGTTCCTGGAAGGCGATGGCAACGTTGTAATCCCCGGCGTCCATCGCTTTCGCCACCCGTGAGTTTGCGCCATCGGCACCGATGATCAGGTCAACGGCCAGGGTCTTCGGCTCACCGGTGGGGCCACCGCCGCTGTAGTCGGCGTAATGGATGGTGTAAGGGCCCTGACGGTCGGTGCCGGTGTCGATTTTCTGCACCAGGCCATTGATCAGGGTTGTGCCCAGATCTGCTGCCCTGTTGCGCAGGAATGCATCGAACACCTCACGACGGCACATGCCGATGTAGGCGTTTTCGTCGTAGCCGAGGGGGTCGAGCTTGATGTCCACCTCCCTGTTGGAGGGGGAAATCATCTTCATGTTGCGGACCTTGCGGTCGATGATTTCGTCAGGAAGGTCGAACTCTTCAACCATGCAAAGCGGGATGGCCCCACCACACGGTTTGGCGTTGTCGAGTTTGCGCTCGAACAGCCAAGTCTCAATTCCTGCCTTGGCCAGAATTTCGGCAGCACAGGAGCCACTAGGGCCGCCACCGATCACCGCAACTCGCAACATCTCAGCCCGTCTCCGCTGGATTGTTTTTTGAAGCTATCACTGTCACAACAACCATTGTGGGTCGAACTGGCCACTGCCTTTACGATCGAAACAACACGCATTAGCGCTTTGGTTCGGGCCTCCTCTGCGCGACGCACTGAGCGGGAGGATATTCCGGTCGCCCGTCGAACACGACAGCCTCGTCAACGCAAGGGAAATTCCGCTGCTGGTTTGTTGTTCGGGCTGGTTCTCGTCTGCGCAGGAAGCCTGGCTGCGGTGATGGTGCTTCCCACTTTGCTCTCCCGTCGTCAGCCCATGCAAAGCCTCGAGATTTCAGGTTTTCGGGAACGTCCCGACGCTGATGGCCGTCTTCTTGGCCACTTTCCTTACAGCGAAGCAGAGGCCGATCAACTCATTGTGTTTGAACCGGGGATTGAGCTGAATGTGGAGGCAGCAGACGCCCTCGACACGATGATGAGGTCCGCTTCGGCTTACGGGGTCGATCTCCGTCTGCTCAGTGGGTTCCGCTCTCTAGCCCTTCAGGAATCCATCTTTTTTGACGTGGCCTCTGAACGGAACCAGACAGCTGAAGAGCGTGCCCAGGTGTCGGCTCCACCGGGGTACTCCGAGCACAGCACTGGTTATGCCGTTGATCTCGGCGATGGCCGTTTCCCTGAGACCAACCTCTCCCAGAGCTTTCAAGACACCGAAGCATTTCGCTGGCTGCAAGATCACGCGGCCCGATATCACTTCGTGTTGTCTTTCCCTGAGGGCAACAAACAGGGCGTGATGTACGAACCCTGGCATTGGCGCTACCAGGGCAATGCGGATGCACTGCGTTTGTTTGAGCCGGCCAGTCGGTTCTCTAGGCGCGACCCTTGAATGTCCCCGAACTGTTATCTCCAGCCGGCGACTGGGCTGCGATGAAGGCTGCCGCCGCCTCGGGTGCCGATGCGGTGTATTTCGGTGTTGATGCCTTCAACGCTCGTCAGCGGGCTGAGAATTTCCGACTGGATGACCTGCCTGAGGTGATGCAGTGGCTGCATCAGCGGGGGGTCAAAGGCTTCCTCACCGTCAACGTGTTGGTGTTTAGCGATGAATTACAGGCAGCGGCTCAATTGCTGATCGCTGCAGACCAGGCGGGGGTGGATGCGGTGATTGTCCAGGACGTGGGGCTCTGTCGCTTGGCCCAGCGGCTGGTGCCCAGCCTCTGTTTGCACGGCTCAACCCAGATGTCGATTACCAGTGCAGCGGGTATTGCCCAGGCAGCTGCGCTCGGTTGTCAGCGGGTGGTGCTGGCCCGAGAGCTGGCCCTGCGTGATCTTGAGCGCCTGCAGACACAACTGGTCCAGCGGCACCTTGCGATGCCATTGGAGGTGTTCGTGCACGGCGCCCTATGCGTTGCCTATTCCGGTCAATGCCTGACCAGTGAATCCCTCGGACAGCGCAGTGCCAATCGAGGTGAATGTGCCCAGGCCTGTCGCCTGCCCTACGAAATGGTGGTGGATGGTCAACCCCACTCCCTTGAAGACCAGCGCTACCTCCTCTCGCCCCAGGATCTGGCGGCCTGGGAGCTGCTGCCGGAATTGCAGCGCATCGGCGTGGCCAGCCTCAAGATCGAAGGGCGCCTGAAGGACGCTGCTTACGTGGCCGCTGTTACCGACGCCTATCGGCATCGACTGGATCAGATCACTGTCTCGGCGCCGCAGGTGCAACGCCAGCTTGAGTTGGCATTTTCCCGAGGTCTGTCCACCGGTTGGCTGGAAGGGGTGAACCATCGCCGTCTGGTGCATGGCCGCTGGAGCAAGAAGCGGGGCCCGCTGCTGGGGCAGTTGCTACGGGTGGAACGGGGTGGTTGGTTGCATCTGCGCAGCCGGGAACAGCTGCAACCCGGTCAGGGTCTTGTCCTGGAACAGATTTCGTCTGACCCCCTGCACCCGCCTCGGGAGATTGGTGGTCGGATCATGGTGTGTGAGCGGATGGGCGACGAACGCTGGAAGCTGCGTCTTGGGCCCGAGCGAGTCGATTGCTCTGGTTTGAGACCTGGCGCTTCGGTCTGGCTCACCAGTGACCCTGAATGGCAGTCACGTTGGCAGCGTGCTGCCCGCCGCAGAGTGGAGGCGCGCTCTCGGGATCTAGTACTGCGGGTGTCCGGTCGGTTGGATGCACCGCTTGAGCTGCACTTGCTGGCACCCCAGGGGGTGGATCTTCAGGTCAACAGCACCATGCCGCTGCAGAACGCTACGCAGCGCTCGCTGGATCGGGAACGGCTTGAGGAGCAATTGGGACGCCTGGGGGGAACCGGCTGGTCGCTTCAGCATCTGGAGGTCCAGCTGGAGGGCGATCTTTTTCTGCCCGTGGCGGAACTCAACCGCATGCGCAGGGCCCTGCTGGAGCAATTGGAGGCCTCGCTGGATGACAGCACCGATTCAGTCCCTGGCCCTGTACTTCCCAAAACGGCAGACCCAATAGAGCTATTGGCCCAGATGTGCCCCCCAGCGGATGCTCACCTCAGTGAGACCAAGCCAGGCTTGGTGGTGCTGGTCCGCAGCCTGGATCAGTTGCAGGCCTTGGTGGATCTCTCAAGCACGGGCCTGCCGATTCGCTCGGTGGTGGCGGATCTCGAGCAGCCCCGGGAGCTGCGTGAAGCGGTGTCTATCGGTCGAGGCTGCTGGCCGGAAGGTGTTTGGTTGGCCGGGGCACGGATCACACGGCCCGATGAACGCTGGACTCTTGAGCCTCTGATTCGCGCCCGCCCCGATGGCTTCCTGGTTCGAAATCCCGATCAGCTGGAGGTGCTGACGTCGCTGGCCCCCTGCATTGGCGACTTTTCCCTCAATACCGCCAACCCTCTGAGTTTCCACTGGTATCGCGACCACTGGAATCTGCAGCGACTTACGGCCAGTTACGACCTGAACCTTCAGCAACTTCTGGATTTGGTCGCCGCCGTTGATCCAGCGCTGCTGGAAGTCACCCTGCATCAGCACATGCCGTTGTTCCACATGGAGCATTGCCTGTTCTGTGCGTTCCTCTCGGACGGCAAGGACCACACCGATTGCGGTCGTCCCTGTGAGAAGCACCACGTCACCCTTCGGGATCGCAGCGGGGTTGAACATCCCCTGCGCGCTGATCTGGGTTGTCGCAACACCCTCTTCAATGGGACGGCGCAATCGGGCGTTGAGGCGCTTCCGTCGCTGCTGCGGGCGGGCGTACGCAGGATTCGGCTTGAACTTCTCGATGAAGATGCCGCTGCGACGCGTCGGCGCGTCAGCCTTTATTCCGAAGCTCTGGCGGGTCGGATGGCCACCCAGGACGTTTGGTCCCAGGAGCAGATTCACCACCAGCTCGGCGTCACCCGCGGCAGCCTGCGCAGAACTGGTCCGGAGCGCACCAGTCGATTCTCACGTTGAGATAACCTGTCGCACTGCGCCTTTGGCGTTCTTCACAAATACTTACGGTCAACCCGCATGAGCGCCAACAACAAGGCGATCCGCAACATCGCGATCATCGCCCACGTTGACCACGGCAAGACGACTTTGGTCGATTCACTGTTGGCGCAGTCAGGAATTTTCCGCGACAACGAGGCCGTCCCCACTTGTGTGATGGACTCCAACGACCTGGAGCGTGAACGGGGCATCACGATCCTGTCGAAGAACACGGCGGTCACCTACAACGACACCCGGATCAACATCGTTGACACTCCGGGTCACGCCGATTTCGGTGGTGAAGTGGAGCGGGTGCTGGGCATGGTTGACGGTTGTCTGCTGATCGTGGATGCCAATGAGGGGCCGATGCCCCAGACCCGCTTTGTGCTGAAGAAGGCCCTCGAGCAGGGCCTGCGTCCGATCGTGTTCGTCAACAAGATCGACCGTTCTCGGGTGGATCCCGAGACCGCTGTCGACAAGGTGCTCGATCTGTTCATCGAACTCGGCGCTGACGACGATCAGTGCGATTTCCCTTACTTGTTCGGCAGCGGTCTTGGGGGCTTCGCCAAGCCCGACATGAAGACTGATAGCGACAACATGCGTCCTCTGTTCGACGCGATCCTGCGCCACGTTCCGCCCCCGGTTGGTGATCCGGAGAAGCCCCTCCAGCTGCAAATCACCACCCTTGACTATTCCGACTTCCTTGGTCGGATCATCATTGGCCGCGTTCACAACGGAAAAATTAAACAGGGTCAAAACGCTGCGCTGATAAAGGACGACGGCAGTGTCAAGAAGGGCCGCATCAGCAAGTTGCTGGGCTTCGAGGGTCTCCAGCGCGTCGAGATCGAAGAGGCTTCCGCCGGTGATCTGGTGGCTGTGGCTGGCTTTGACGACGTCAACATCGGCGAAACCATCGCCTGCCCCGATGAGCCCACCGCTCTGCCGTTGATCAAGGTGGATGAGCCCACCCTGCAGATGACCTTCGTCGTCAACGACTCCCCGTTTGCAGGCAAGGAAGGAAAGTTCGTCACCAGCCGCCAGGTGCGTGACCGCCTGCAGCGTGAATTGCTCACCAACGTGGCTCTGCGTGTCGAAGACACCGATTCACCAGACCGCTTTGCTGTGAGTGGCCGCGGTGAGCTGCACCTTGGCATCCTCATCGAGACCATGCGCCGCGAGGGCTATGAGTTCCAGGTTTCCCAGCCTCAGGTGATCTACCGCACCATTGATGGCACGCCTTGCGAGCCGGTTGAAACCCTCGTGATGGATGTCCCTGAGCCAGCGGTCGGCAGCTGCATCGAAAAACTTGGCACCCGTAAAGGTGAGATGCAGAACATGGAAACCAGTGCTGATGGACGCACCCAGCTGGAGTTCATCGTTCCCTCCCGCGGTCTGATCGGTTTCCGGGGTGAGTTCATCCGAGCCACCCGAGGCGAAGGAATCATGAGCCACTCCTTCTATGAATACCGACCGATGATGGGTGAATTCGACACCCGCCGGAACGGTGTGCTTATAGCCTTCGAAGAAGGCACGGCCACCTTCTATGCCCTCAAGAACGCCGAGGACCGTGGCCAGTTCTTCATCAGCCCGGGCACCAAGGTCTACAAGGGCATGATCATCGGGGAATACAACCGGCCCCAGGATCTTGAGATCAACGTCTGCAAGACCAAGCAGCTCACCAACATGCGTTCCGCGGGTGCTGAGGAACTGGATACGTTGCAAGCACCCATTCAGATGACCCTTGAGCGGGCTCTGGAATACATCGGTCCAGACGAGATGCTTGAAGTAACCCCCGAGTCGATTCGTTTGCGCAAACTTCCCGGCAAGAAGCCGGCCAAGTCCAAGCGCTGATGCCCCAGGCTGATCCCCGCTTTCAGGAGGGCGTGGAGCTTTTCAATGCCGGTGAGTGGTACGCCGCCCACGATCTGTTTGAAGAGCTCTGGCATGAAACGGCTGATCCGGAGCGGCGAAGCCTGCAGGGAATCCTTCAAGTGGCGGTTGCCCAGCTGCATCTGCAACGGGGCAACCATCGTGGTGCCACGATTCTTTTTGGCGAAGCCCTTGGACGTCTGAAACGTCCAGGAACTCCTGATCTGGGTCTCGACCTTGATGCTCTCTGCCAAGCGACGCAACAACGGCTTGAAGCCCTTCAGCAGGATGGGGATCCCGAGTCATGCACTGTCCCTGTTCTTGAGTGCATGTGCTGAAGCGCCGGTAATCTCAACGAACTCGAGCAAATTGCGTGGCAGGTAAAGCGATGCTCCGCTCCGGGGGCCTTCTTTTAGCTCTGCCACTTCTGGCCGCCATTTGCCCTCTGGATGCGGTCCAGGCTCAGCAAACTGCTGATGCAGGTGTCATCACGATTGAGTCCGATCTGCAAGCGGCCGACAACAGCACTGGTGTGATCACCGCCAGCGGCAATGTTCGCGTGGTGCATGCCGGCCGTGGTTTGGTTGCTACCAGCCGACAGGCCCAGTACTTCACGGAGGAAGACCGGATTGTGCTGAGTGGTGATGTGGATGTGATCCAGGCCGATGGCAACCTGCTCCGTGCGGATCGCTTCATCTACTTGCTTGAGGAAGAGCGGGCCGTCGCCATCCCCCTCCCTGGGCAGCAGGTGTTTAGTCAATGGACGCTCCAGCCCAGCCAGGCTGTGGTGGAGGGTGCTCCTGCCATCAACCTGGAGGCCCCATGACTCTGGAGCTTTCTAACGTTTCCATCACCCTTGGCGGCCGTCGTTTGGTGAAGGGCTTGAATCTGAGGCTTTCCCCCGGCGAGGTGGTCGGACTGTTGGGTCCCAATGGAGCCGGTAAAACCACCACCTTCAACCTGGTGATTGGTTTGCTGTCCCCTGATCACGGCGAGGTGACCATGAACGGCGAGCGGGTCACTTATCTGCCAATGCCTGAACGCGCACGGCGTGGGGTGGGTTATTTGCCCCAGGAAGCAAGTGTTTTTCGCAATCTCACGGTGCGAGAAAACCTGGATATCGCTCTTGAACAGACCGATCTCAGTCCCGAGCAGCACCGGGATCGGCGCCAGCAGCTGATTGAGGACTTTCACCTCACCGAGTTCATCAACCGCCGTGGCTTTCAACTCTCCGGGGGCGAACGTCGCCGTTGTGAGGTGGCCCGGGCGATGGCTTCAGGTGCAAAAGGACCCACCTATTTGCTTTTGGATGAACCCTTCGCCGGCATCGATCCTCTTGCGGTGGCAGATCTTCAGCTGTTGATCGAGGAGTTGCGCTCCCGGGGCATGGGGATCCTGATCACCGATCACAACGTCCGCGAAACCCTGGCCATAACCGATCGCGCTTACATCCTCAATGCTGGAGCTGTGTTGGCATCAGGACGCTCTGATGAGGTAGCGGCTGATCCACAGGTGCGTCGTTACTACCTCGGGGAGGGATTCCAACTGTGATTTTGGATCGTCTCAAACGCACCACCTGGATGAGGCTGGATCTGCTTGATCGCTGGTTGCTGAAGGAGCTACTGGGTCCACTGCTGTTCTTCATTGCCCTCTTCACGCTGCTGCTGCTTACGGGCGGCGTGATGTTTGAACTGGTGCGGCAGATGGTTGACAAGAACCTGCCGATCACGATCGCGGTTCAGGTGCTGTTGTTCAGCATTCCGCGTTGGCTGGCCTTCTCTATGCCGATTGGAACACTTATGGCCTCGCTGTTTGTGTTCACCCGTCTTTCAGCAAACAACGAAATAACAGCCCTACGAAGTCTCGGAATCACCACGAAGCGGATGATCAGTGCGGCCCTCGCCCTTTCAATGGCGATGACCCTGTTCACCTTTGTCCTCAACGATGTTGTGGTGCCCCGCAGCCAACGCTATGCAGAGGTCACCCTCAAGCGGTCATTGGGGCGTTCACTGGCCAGTGAGACAGGGCGCGATGTCATTTATCCCCGCTTTGGAAGACGTATTGGTTCAGATGGTGAAAAGGGCGACAAAGGCCTCCTTCAACTGTTTTATTCCCGCAAATTCCAGAACGGCCAAATGCTGGATGTGACGGTTCTGGATTTCAGCCGACCCGGTCTAACCCAGATGTTGCGTGCAGATCGAGCCATTTGGAATGAGGGTCAAGCCAGCTGGAATTTTCTAGATGGCCATATTCTGACCTTGGCCACCAACGGCAGCTCAACCAAAGCCGATTTCGATCGTTACGTCTATCCACTTGGCTCTGGGCCGCTGCGCTTGGCGGGGATTGAGAGCGATGCCGTCAACATGACTGTTGCTGAAGCCTTGCATGCTCAGAGCCTGTATGAAGAGGCTGGCAGCATCAAGGAAGCCCGCAAAATCCGTGTGCGGATCCAGGAGAAGTTCACGGTTCCGATGGCCTGTCTGGTGTTTGGCTTGTTTGGAGCTACCCTCGGCGCTCAGCCCAGTTACAGAAGCAGCAGAAGCTTCTCGTTTGTGCTCACCCTCGGGATCATCGCTGTCTACTACGTGATTGGTTTCAGCTTCAGTTCCCTGGGAGTCAAGGGAACCATGCCACCGATCCTGGCGGCTTGGCTTCCTGTGATGTTGTTTCTAGGCGCTGGTGGTCTGTTGCTGAAACAGGCCAGTCGCTGATTGGCCAAGGCAGAATTGCCATGTCTTCGGGGAATGGTGTGCTGAACACGCCTTTTGAGCTGGTCATCAGTCTTGGATTTGCTGGTTTTGTGTTGCTGCTGCTGGCCCTGCCGCTGGCCTTCTGGGCGGTTTCCAGCCAGTCCCGTGCTGGCTTGGTCCGCCTGCTGGTGGCAGTCGCCAACCTGCTGTTCACAGCTCAGCTGATTTTGCGCTGGTGGCAATCCGGCCACTTCCCGATCAGCAACCTCTACGAATCACTCTGCTTTCTTGCCTGGGCTTGCACCCTCACCCAGTTGCTAGTGGAACGGGCCTGGCCTTCCCCCATCGTGGCGGCAGCGGCCACTCCGATGGGCCTTGGTTGCATTGCCTTCGCAAGCTTTGCCCTTCCTGATCAATTGCAGTCAGCGGCTCCTCTGGTTCCTGCCCTGCGCTCCAGCTGGTTGGTCATGCATGTGAGCGTGATCATGGTGAGTTATGCCGCCTTGCTGGTGGGATCGCTGCTCTCCTTGGCGGTGTTGGTCACGGATCGCGGCCAATCCCTGGAACTCCGGAGCAGCTCCATTGGCAGTGGCGGGTTTCGTCAGGCCGCCTCGATTGCCAATGCTGGTTCTGTTCAGCTGCAATCGGTTCAACTGAGTACAAATGAACAACTCGACAGTCTCAGTTACCGCACGATTACGGTTGGGTTCCTGATGCTCACCGTGGGCATCGTGAGTGGTGCTGTTTGGGCTAATGAAGCCTGGGGCAGTTACTGGAGCTGGGATCCCAAGGAAACTTGGGCCTTGATCTGCTGGCTGGTGTATGCCGCTTATCTGCACACTCGCCTCAGTCGCGGTTGGCAGGGTCGACGCCCCGCTCTTGTTGCTGTGGTTGGCCTTTTGGTGATCGCTGTTTGCTACATCGGGGTGAATTTGCTGGGCATTGGTTTGCATAGCTACGGCTGGTTTTTCTGAACAGCTTTCTGTGTGCACTCGAGAGGTGCTCACCCGCTATCGATCTGACATCCGACAAGGGCGCCGCTAACAGCCCCGGTAGGAATCGACCAGATCAGTTGTCTTTTTTGGCGAGGACGCCTTCTAAGGTTCCAGCAAGAACATCGCCAGCGACAGTTCCTCCCAAACAAGAATTGCTGTCCTCATCCGCAGGATCCACGACAACGGTTCTTCCGCTTCAAGTGTCGGTTGATGGGCGGGATGGTTGTTGGTGCGATTCTCCTCCTGGTGTTTATGGCTTTTGTGCCCATGGAAATGCAAGCTCTTGGGGCAGGGTAGTTTCACCTTTTTCTCTCGACTGCTGACATGCCTAGGCTTATCCCAGGTGCCGAGATAGTACGTCTAAACGTATTGATTCTGATAACAAGTTTTTGCCCTAGGATATTTCTTTTTGATTGGGTCTGGTTCATTCAAAGCTGTGATCGACACGACACCAGCAATAAGTCCCTAAAGAATAATTTTCATGACGGAGTAGTTGGTCTCGTGCAGTTATTCTGCATTCCCGGATGAAGGAAAACCTGTCTACTTAAGTTCGATCTGTGACTGGATGCATCCAGTCCTAATTTTGTGATTTTGTGTTGTATTAATAGCAATCATTTTTTCACCTCGATTCAATTCTCTAGATGAGGGATTGATTCGTTTACCCAGATTCAACATTCCAGGGATGTTTTGCAGGTTCAGCCTGTGAAGCCTGTTCTCGAGCAGAGGAAGAGATTGTTGAGCTGCATAACTGCAGCTGTGAATGGACTGCAAGGTGGAGATATGGGTCTGGCAGCGAAAGCGGCCGCCACAAGGGGATCGAGGCCTAACG
Source organism: Synechococcus sp. MU1642 (assembly GCF_020514115.1). Taxonomy (GTDB): domain Bacteria; phylum Cyanobacteriota; class Cyanobacteriia; order PCC-6307; family Cyanobiaceae; genus Parasynechococcus. The sequence goes on along the minus strand of NZ_VTKZ01000002.1, from coordinate 122,188 downwards.
GACTCCCCCCCCCCATCACTGAGGTGGATTGAGGACCACATGCTTTCTCCCTCACGCCAATCACCCTGGGCTGTGATCTCAAACCTCTCTGAGCCCCAGGACGAATCAAATAAGCGCTTGCGGGGCTACGTGGTCTCACGTGGATGAGCGATGACTGTCCTTTTGTTGGAACGCTTCGGTCTCTTCAGTTTCCGAGCGCAGATACCGTTTTCGTTGTGCCGATTCCAGACCAGAAAGCGGTACAGCACGTCTTAAGGGTGCCACCTGTTGAGACCGATCAAGAGCTCAAAGAAGTGGATGGATTCCTCGTCTACTCATGCTGTTCTCTCGGTTATGCGTGAATTTCGCGTCGTGACCTGTGGTCCATCGCGTTTCTGAATAGTTCCATGATCGTCAATCTTGTTCTGTTATCAACCTCACTGATTGGCGTGATGTCTAACCAAGGGGTGGTTGGCCTCTCAAGAGGTGCATCAGGGCAACGGACAAAAAGGAAGGCCACCCCTGCAAAGGGATGGCCTTCCTTGTTGGCGTTCTTTGAAGCTGAACGAAGCGTCTGGCTGTATGGCTAGTCAGGCCAGTCAGGCAGCTTCTAGACCTTGCTCAGTTGGACTGTCGTCACGCATTGGACGCCTCCGACTTCGACATGTCCAGTTTGGTTCAAAGGAGAGGAGCTGGTCATCCGTATTTCAACTCAAGCGGCAGGGGTTAGGACGAGGGCTGGTGAAATACGAAACGAAAAAATTTATTGGGCTAAGTGTTGAAGGACGGCGCCAATATTCATACTGCCTTTGAGATAGCCAGCGACAACTAATGAAATCACGCCAGCATTAAGGGCTAGGAATGCTGCAACCAGTTTGACGTCATTTTGCATTTACCAATTATCGGCGACTTGATCGCATTAGTGTGGCTATCAAATCTATGGAGATGATGAAACTGCTCAATCGCTCGGTCCTTGCTTGAAGCTGATGTTGCGGGCTGAGCAACTCTGGTGTGAATGTTTTTTCTCAAGAAAAAGCCCGGCATTGGCTGCCGGGCTTTTGGTGCTCAATTGATGCCCTGCTGATCAGGCAAGAACAGCTTCCTTACTGTTGCTGTTGCGGATGCCTTTGATCGCTTCGGCGTAATCGGGTTGGTTGAACACACCGGAGCCGGACACAATCGCGTTGGCACCTGCTTCGATCACCTTCCAGGCATTGCCAGCTTTAATGCCGCCATCCACTTCGATCCAGGGATCGAGACCCTTCTCGTCGCACATGCGGCGTAGGTCGCGGATTTTCTGGACCTGGCTTTCGATGAAGCTTTGGCCACCGAAACCGGGGTTGACGCTCATGATCAACACCAAATCGCAGAGCTCGAGGCAGTACTCGAGGGTATCGATTGGAGTTGAGGGATTCAGGACTGCCCCTGCTTTTTTGCCCAGGTCCTTGATCTGAGCCAGGTTGCGATGAAGATGCGGGCAGGCCTCAACCTGAACAGAAATGATGTCGGCGCCGGCTTTGGCGAAGTCGGGGACGTACTTCTCCGGCTCAACAATCATCAGGTGAACGTCCAGTGGCTTCTGAGTCACCGGACGCAACGCCTCAACAATCAGCGGTCCAATGGTGATGTTCGGAACAAATCGGCCGTCCATTACATCCACATGGATCCAATCTGCACCGGCTTCGTCCACGGCTTTCACTTCTGCGCCGAGGCGTGAGAAGTCAGCCGACAGTATCGACGGCGAGATCACCAGGGGCTTGGTGCTCATGGATGAGGAGCGCGATTTGCCGGGAGATTTTAGGGACTCCTGCAACCACTGATACAGTGAGCCGCGCTCAGACGTCGAGATCCACTGCGGCGACGGCCAACTGCCCGTCCAGGAGATCTCGTCAACCCGTCCCACCTCATCCGGAGTCCCGTGGATCAGACCCTTATTCAGGAAATTCTCGAGATCGTCGAGCAGGCCGCCATCGCTTCCGCCTCGCTCTCCGGCAAAGGCCTGAAGGATGAAGCGGATGCATTAGCCGTCGATGCCATGCGCAAGCGCATGAATCAGATCCAGATGCAAGGCCGCATCGTGATTGGCGAAGGGGAACGTGATGAAGCCCCGATGCTGTACATCGGAGAAGAGGTCGGCACCGGCACTGGCCCTGGCGTGGATTTCGCAGTTGACCCTTGCGAAGGCACCAACCTTTGCGCCTTCAACCAGCGTGGCTCGATGGCTGTTCTCGCCGCTTCCGATCGCGGTGGTCTGTTCAACGCCCCCGACTTCTATATGAAGAAGCTGGCTGCTCCTCCGGCTGCCAAGGGCAAGGTGGACATCCGCAAATCGGCCACTGAAAACATCAAGATTCTCAGCGAGTGCCTGGGCCTCCCCGTCGATGAGCTGAACATCGTGGTGATGGATCGCGCTCGTCACAAGGATCTGATCGCTGAGATCCGTGCCACCGGCGCTCGCATTCAGCCCATCTCCGACGGTGACGTTCAGGCTGCAATCGCTTGCGGTTTCGCTGGCACGGGAACCCACTGTCTGATGGGCATTGGTGCTGCGCCTGAAGGTGTGATTTCCGCCGCTGCCATGCGCGCTCTTGGTGGCCACTTCCAGGGTCAACTGGTGTATGACCCTGCCATTGCTCAGACCTCCGAATGGGCTGACATGACCAAGGAGGGCAACCTGGCTCGTCTCGCCGAGATGGGCATCGCCGATCCCGACAAGGTCTACGAAGCAGAGGAGCTGGCCTGTGGCGAGCATGTTTGTTTCGCAGGCAGCGGCATCACTGATGGTCTGCTCTTCGATGGCGTTAAGTTCGAAAAGGACTGCACCCGCACGAGCAGCCTGGTGATCAGCAACTTGGACAACACCTGCCGCTTCACCAACACCGTGCACATCAAAGACGGCGCCCAGAGCATCGCTCTGAGCTGATCGTCACCCACTGGTTGAGAGGAACGTCTTCAATGCATATCTCCGTCGTCGGCCTCAGTCATCGCACGGCACCGGTGGAGATCCGGGAACGGCTCAGCATCCCTGAGCAGACCATGGAGACGTCCCTTCAATCCCTCCGCGGCAATGAGCAGGTGCTCGAGGCATCGATCCTCAGCACCTGCAATCGCCTCGAGATTTACACGTTGGTTCGCAATCCGGACCTTGGCGTGTCTGCTGTCAGCGACTTCCTCAGCAGCCACTCCGGCCTTGAGACAGGAGAGCTGACTCCGCACCTTTTCAGTTTCCACCACGAAGATGCTGTCGACCATCTGATGCGGGTGGCAGCAGGTCTCGACAGCCTTGTGCTGGGGGAAGGTCAAATCCTCTCCCAGGTGAAAAAAATGATGCGGCTCGGCCAGGAGCACAAATCCCTGGGTCCGATCCTGAATCGCTTGCTCACCCAGGCCGTCACCACGGGCAAACGTGTCCGCAGTGAAACCAACCTCGGAACAGGGGCGGTTTCGATCAGCTCGGCGGCCGTTGAGCTCGCCCAGCTCAAGCTCGGTCAATCCCGGGGACTGGATCAACTGGTCACCCTGGAAAGCGAGCAGATCGCCGTTGTCGGTGCCGGGCGCATGAGCCGACTGTTGCTTCAGCACCTTCAGGCCAAAGGTGCCTCCGGTGTTGTTCTGTTGAACCGCACCGTTGAACGGGCCGAACAGCTTTCGGCTGATTTCCCTGATCTTCCTGTTCAGTGCAGGCCGCTCACGGATCTGGATCAGTATCTGAGCACCTGCTCGCTGATGTTCACCAGTACAGCCGCCGATGATCCCATCATCGATGCCGCGCGTCTGGCACCTCTGAACCGGCGCAGCAAGCTTCGCTTGATTGATATCGGGGTGCCGCGCAACATCGCTGCCGATGCTGCCGATGTGGACGGCGTTGAATCCCACGATGTGGATGACCTTCAAGAGGTCGTCGCCCGTAACCAGGAAGCCCGTCAGGCAATGGCCCGGGAGGCTGAGCATTTGCTTCAGCAGGAAGCACAGCAGTTCCTCGAGTGGTGGGACAGCCTCGAGGCTGTGCCGACCATCAACCAGCTGCGCTCTTCGATGGAGTCGATCCGCACGGAGGAACTCCAAAAAGCCCTAAGCCGAATGGGTCCTGATTTCTCAGCTCGGGAACGCAAGGTTGTCGAAGCCTTGAGCAAGGGGATCATCAACAAAATCCTCCACACGCCGGTCACCCAGCTCCGGGCTCCCCAGAGCCGTCAGGATCGTCAACAAGCCCTTCGAATTGTTGAAAGACTGTTCGATTTGGAAGCATCTTGAGCTCATCAGCGATTCAGTCGCGACCTGAATCCCAGTAATCTCGACTGATTCTTCCCAAAGACGGTTGAGAAGCCAAAAACTCCGGTAAGTTCTTGCGGCAACGCCGATTTGGGATAGCGGCATGAAGCGGGTCTTGGCCATCATTCTGGGCGGCGGAGCAGGCACACGCCTGTATCCGCTCACAAAAATGCGCGCCAAGCCGGCCGTCCCTCTGGCAGGCAAATACCGACTGATTGATATTCCGATTAGCAACTGCATCAATTCCGACATCAACAAGATGTATGTGATGACGCAGTTCAACAGTGCGTCACTCAACCGCCACCTGAGCCAGACCTACAACCTCAGCAATTCCTTCGGTGGAGGGTTTGTTGAGGTGCTCGCAGCCCAGCAGACCCCTGACAGTCCCACGTGGTTTGAAGGCACTGCAGATGCTGTACGCAAATACCAGTGGTTGTTCCAGGAATGGGACGTTGATGAATATCTGATCCTTTCCGGCGACCAGCTGTACCGGATGGATTACAGCCTCTTCATTGAGCACCATCGCCGTTCAGGCGCCGATCTCACCGTTGCCGCTCTTCCCGTTGATCCAAAGCAGGCTGAGGCTTTCGGCCTGATGCGGACCGATGAAAATGGCACGATTAAGGAGTTCCGAGAGAAGCCAAAGGGTGATTCGCTGCTGGAGATGGCTGTCGACACCTCTCGCTTCGGCCTAACTGCCGATTCAGCTAAGGAAAGGCCCTATCTGGCCTCAATGGGCATTTATGTCTTCAGCCGTCAGACCCTGTTTGATCTGCTCGACAAGCATCCCGGACACAAGGATTTCGGCAAAGAAATCATCCCCGAGGCTCTCGCGAGGGGAGACAAGCTTCAGAGCTACGTGTTCGACGACTACTGGGAAGACATCGGCACCATCGGTGCATTCTATGAAGCCAACCTCGCGCTGACCCAGCAACCAACGCCTCCTTTCAGCTTCTACGACGAGAAGTTCCCCATCTACACCCGTCCGCGTTATCTGCCCCCCAGCAAGTTGGTTGATGTCCAGGTGACCAACTCGATCATTGGGGAAGGTTCCATTCTGAAGTCCTGCAGCATTCATCACTGTGTATTAGGCGTGCGCAGTCGAATTGAAAGTGACTGCGTGCTTCAAGACACGCTGGTGATGGGAGCCGACTTCTTTGAATCACCCGACGAACGTGCTGTCTTGAGAGAGCGAGGAGGTATTCCTCTTGGCGTTGGCAAGGGCACCACGGTTAAACGCGCCATCCTCGATAAGAACACCCGCATTGGTTCGGGTGTCTCGATCATCAACAAGGACAACGTGGAAGAGGCCGATCGTTCCGATCAGGGCTTCTACATCCGCAACGGCATCGTGGTTGTTCAGAAAAACGCCACCATCGCTGATGGAACGGTGATCTGAGCGCTGAAACCGCTCGCGGGAGTGAGCCGCCCTCTCCCTGAGCCGATGGTTCATTCCTGACATTTGTTGGTTGATTTGCAGTCAGGACCAGCCGAGATCAACACACTGAGGTGAGTCGTTAGTGGTCCTTCAGGCCATGTCCAAGTCTCACTTCGGCCTTATTGGTCTAGGCGTGATGGGCGAGAACCTCGTCCTTAATGCGGAGCGCAACGGTTTTTCTAGCGTTGTTTACAACCGCACCTACGCCAAAACTGAAGACTTCCTCCAGGGGCGTGGCAAGGACAAAAACATTCAGGGCGCCACTGACCTCGAAGATTTCGTTGGCAAGCTGGAACGACCCCGCCGGATTTTGATGATGGTGAAGGCGGGGTCTGCCGTCGATGCCGTCGTCGATCAGCTCTCTCCCTATCTCGAAGAAGGCGATCTGCTGATTGATGGAGGCAACTCCGACTATCACGACACCGAACGTCGTGTGAAGCAACTCGAGAGCAAGAGTTTCGGCTTCATCGGTATGGGTGTGTCTGGTGGCGCCAAAGGTGCCCTGGAGGGGCCGAGCATGATGCCCGGAGGAACCAAGACCTCCTACGAGGCCATCGAGAGCCTCGTGAACAAGATGGCGGCGCAGGTCGAAGACGGACCTTGTGTGACCTACATCGGTCCCGGAGGGTCAGGACACCTTGTCAAAACGGTCCACAACGGGATCGAATACGGCATCGAGCAGATCCTTGCTGAGGGCTATGACCTGATGAAGCGGGTCAAGGGAATGAGTGGTGTGCAGATGGCCGACGTTCTCGGTCAATGGAACGCCACAGAAGAGTTGTCGTCGTATTTGGTGGAAATCACCGAGGTGTGTCTCCGCACTAAGGACCCCGTCAATGGCACTGATCTGGTGGAGAAAATCACCGACCAGGCTGGCCAAAAGGGCACGGGACTCTGGACCGTGGTGACGGCGCTTCAGATGGGTGCTTCTGTGCCAACGATCTATGCCTCCCTCAATGCACGGGTGATGAGCTCGATGAAGCCCCAGCGCATGGCGGCTGAATCGATCCTCAAAGGTCCTGCCACTAAGGACTTTGATCTGGGGACGCCTGATGACGCCATGGCTCCGTTGATGGATGCCACCGTTCTGAGCTGCATCGCCAGTTATGCCCAGGGCATGGAACTGTTACGCATCGCCTCCAAGGATCTTGATTATGAGCTCCACATGCCATCGATCGCTCAGATCTGGAAGGGTGGTTGCATCATTCGGGCCCGTCTGCTGAAGCGCATTCAGGATGCTTTCGATGCTGACCCCCAACTGCCCAACCTGATGGTGGATCCTTGGTTCGCTGAGCAGATCAACCGACGGCTGCCCGGGCTGGCTCAAGTGGTGGCCGGTGCCGCCGAGGCCGGTATTCCCGTTCCCTGCTTCAGCAGCACCCTCGATTACATCAATAGCTACCGCTCTGGTCGTCTTCCCCAGAACCTGGTTCAGGCGATGCGCGACTGCTTCGGCTCTCACACCTACCAACGGGTGGACAAGGAGGGCGCGTTCCACACCGAATGGCTCAGCTGAGCGGTTGAGCGATGACCAACTACCGCATCGAGCGGGCGAGAGATTCCGATGACCTCGCTCGCAAGGCCTCTGAAATGATTGCCGCTCAGATTGATCTGGCGCTGGACCAACGGGATCGCTGCCAGATCGCTCTCTCGGGTGGAAGCACGCCTGCCAGGGCCTACTCCCTGCTCGGACAGGAGCGGCTGCCCTGGGATCGGGTGGACGTCGTCTTGGGCGACGAGCGCTGGGTTGCTGCGGACGATGAGTCCAGCAACGCCGGCATGTTGCGACGCACCCTGCTCTCCCCCGGGCCTGGAGCTTCGGCCGCCTTTCACCCGGTGCCCACCGTGGAACTCGAAAGCCCTGAGGCCAGTGCCCAGGCCTTTGCTGACCAGATCTCTCAGCTTTGCTCAGGAGCCCCACCGGTGTTCGATGTGATGCTGCTGGGCCTTGGGGATGACGGACATACCGCATCCCTTTTCCCCGGCACTGAGGCTCCAGCGGTGCTAGATCGCTGGACGACCATTGGCCGTGGTAAAGGATTGGATCGAATCACCTTGACGGCACCTGTTCTCAGTGCCGCCCGTCAGGTGATCTTCCTCGTCAGTGGGGCCGGAAAACAGGAGGCCCTCAGGCGACTGGTGGATCCCTCCGAATCTTCCGATCGCACCCCCGCTCGGCTGGTTCAACCTGCTAGTGATGTGCTGGTCCTCGCCGATCAGGATGCAGCCGCCGGCCTCTGAGCAGATTCTTTTCCAGGGCAGCGACTTTGCTGACTGGGCCAGCCTGAATGACACGATCATGGGCGGCCGATCCCGTGCCGGTTGTCGCGTGACCCCCGATGGACTCGTGCTGGAGGGGGACCTGGTGGAAACCGGTGGTGGGTTCGTGAGCTGCCGTTCCCCTCGCCTGCAGCCCGCGCTCGACCTGTCGACCTATTCGGCACTTCGGCTGGATGTTGAAGGTGAGGGACGCACACTGAAGATTGCCCTCGGTTGCAGGGATGGAGCCATGGGACTCACCGAACTGATTCCTGGTGGCCTCCGCTGGGTGGTGGATGTTCCAACCCAACCCACTGGCGTGACACCTGTGGTGGTGTCTTTCGACGACCTCAGACCCACCGTGAGGGCCAAGCCCGTTGGCATATCGCTGCGCTTCGATCCCAGTGGGATCACCCGCATTCAAGTGTTGCACTCGAAATTTGGCGATGCAGGGGATCTCAATCCGGGTTTTCGCGCAGGCTCCATCCGGATGCTGATCCGCTCAATCCGCGCCTTGCCCTGAGCCCATGGACCTTCTGGTGTTGATTGCCAAGGCGGCTGATGTTTGCCTCAAGCCCTGGAACCATGCGGTTGTTTTGATCGATCCTTCAGCTCCCGAACAAATCGACGATCTGCACGTGCGGATTGAATGCCGCGATGGCGAAGGCCAGCGTTGCTCCGAGCAGGACCTTGAACTGGAGATCTACCGGAGCGGTAACGAGATCAATCTGATGCTCAGCTGGTGGGACCAACCGGAACGCCCGATGCTCTGGCACGGGCGCCATCCGGTCTGGATGGATGGTGGATCCGGTCAGCGTTGCGCGGCACCACAGGATGCCGCCCCTCTCGAGGCATTGGGTAGACGTTTACGAGCCTTGGTGCAACCGGCTGTTTGACTGCGACGAACTCAATCGGAGTGGTCGGTTGTTGCACCACGGCTTGAGCTGGAAACCAGCCGTGCGTATTTGCCGAGTATTCCATGGCGATAGCGCGGTTCCGGCTTACTCCATCCCGTCCGGCGGCGCTCCAGTTCCACCTCATCCACGTTGAGTTGGAGCAGCAACTGGTCGGCATCAACGGTGATGCTGTCGCCCTCTTGAACTAGGCCGATCGTTCCACCAACAGCAGCTTCAGGGGCCACGTGACCTACCACCAGGCCATAGGTGCCACCGCTGAAGCGACCATCGGTGATCAGGGCGACCTTGTCTCCCAGGCCTTGACCCACGATCGCTGATGTGGGAGCCAGCATCTCCCGCATGCCCGGCCCACCAACGGGACCCTCGTTGCGGACCACCACCACATCCCCGGCCTTGATCTTTTTGTCGAGGATGGCGGCAAGACAGTCTTCCTCGCTTTCGAACACCCGGGCCGGGCCTGTGAGCACCGGGGTCTTCACACCGCTGATCTTGGCCACGCTGCCCTCGCTAGCGAGGTTGCCCTTGAGGATGGCGAGGTGGCCTTTGGCGTAAAGGGGGTTGCTCAAGGGGCGGATCACGTCCTGTCCGGCGGCTGGTGCTGACGGCACGTCTGCCAGCAAGTCATTCAGGGTCTTGCCCTCCACCGTGCGGCAGTCGCCGTGCAGCAACCCGGCATCCAGCAGCAGCTTCATCACCTGGGGAATGCCGCCGGCGTTGTGTAGATCAACGGTCACGTAGCGGCCACTGGGCTTGAGGTCACAGATCACAGGCACCCGCTGACGGATCCGTTCGAAGTCATCGATGCTCAGCTCGACGCCGGCCGTGCGGGCGATGGCAAGCAGGTGCAGCACCGCATTGGTGGAGCCACCCACCGCCATGATCACGCTGATGGCGTTCTCAAAGGCTTCCTTGGTCAGCAGATCCAGGGGGCGGATGTTGGCTTTCACGGCCTCCACCAGCACCTCAGCGGAGCGAGCGGCACTATCGGCCTTTTCCCCGTCCTCCGCAGCCATCGTGGAGCTGTAGGGAAGGCTGAGACCCATCGTTTCGATGGCGGCGCTCATGGTGTTGGCGGTGAACATGCCGCCGCAACTGCCAGCCCCAGGGCAGGCATTTTTTTCAACTGCGGTGAGCTGCTCCTCGTCGATTTTGCCGCTGGTCAGTTGGCCGACCGCTTCAAAAGCGCTCACCACCGTGAGATCACAGCCACCCAGCTTGCCCGGCTTGATCGTGCCGCCGTAGACGAACACCGAAGGAATGTTCATCCTTGCCATGGCCAGCATGGCGCCAGGCATGTTTTTGTCGCAGCCTCCGACTGCCAGCACCCCATCCATGCTTTGGCCGTTGCAGGCCGTTTCGATGGCGTCAGCAATCACTTCACGACTCACCAGGGAGTACTTCATCCCTTCGGTGCCCATGGAAATTCCGTCACTCACGGTGATGGTCCCGAACATCTGTGGCATGCCTCCGGCCTGCCGGGCAGCTTCCTCAGCCCGTATGGCCAAATCGTTCAGCCCCACATTGCAGGGGGTGATGGTGCTGTAGCCGTTGGCAATGCCCAGAATGGGCTTGCCGAAATCACTGTCTCCAAAGCCAACGGCCCGCAACATGGCGCGATTGGGAGACCGCTGAATCCCCTTGGTGACGGCGTCGGAGCGAAGCATGGAACGGAGCGGACCAGTGGCAATCAAGCCAACCTACCGAGCGCTCATCCTTCGCTTCCGAGTCCCTCGAGCTGGGCACGAACGCGGGCAATCTCTGCGTTGAGTTTTTCAACCCGTTCCTCGAGGTGCCCGTTGGGTGAACTGTCCAGTACTTCCGAACCGTCCTGCATCCGCGGTGCGTGCAACATCGACGTCTGCGCGCCGTAACGCCTACGCCTGTCAGCCTCATTGAGGAGCCACCAAGCCAGGCCTGCAGCACCGAGCACTGCTCCGGTGACCAGAGTTGCCAGGGTGCCTGAGCCCGTGTCGTGCTGCTGGGCCATGGGTGCAATCAACCTGAATGAAGGTTAGTCACGCCCTCAAGATCTGAAGTTCAGCCGTCGCACAGGGTCACCGATTCCCGGACAAATCTCGCCTTGCTCACCAAGGCTTTCGTCGATACAGGCGGTATGCAGCGTTAGGTCTGGAATCGCTTCACCCAAAAGCTTTAGTCCAGGACTGGCACATAGGGCAGTGATCAGTCGTAGCCGCCTTCCATCCACACCTTTGGTCTGGAGCTCTTGCAGAAGCTTGAGGGTGGATTGGCCATCGCTGATCTGATCAACAAACAGAATTACCCCGGCATTGGCTTCGATTTTCTCTGGGCATGACCCCAGGCTGAGGGAGGAATCGGGAAGGACAGATCGTCCCCCCTGCCAAAGCTCGAGGCCTGCTGGCAGCACTGGGATGGCGATCAGCGGAACCGACGACTCAACGATGGTGCCTTCGGTGTCTCCATCGATTCCGGGCACCATGTCCCGACGATGGGGCAGCCAGTCCCGCAGGGCTTCGTAGGTGAGCCACCGGCCGAGCTCCTGCAGGGCGGTGGCATAAAGGGCAGCAGGGGTTTCCCGGTGCCGCAACATCGTCAGCCAATGACCGATTAGGGGATGGGGTGGAACCACCACCCGCAAGCTCATGGCCATATCGACTCGCTCCGCTGACAGTTGCCATAACGTGATTGCTCAAATTACCGGTCTCATGGGCGCCCTTCGACGTTTGGCCTCGCTGCTTGCGGTGATCACGCTGGCGATCAGCACCGTTTTCTGGGCTGAATCAGTGCAGGCCATCACCGCTCCCGAGTTGCGTGGTCAATTCGCAGTTCAGGAGATCAGCGCCGATATGCACGGTCTTGATCTCAAGGAAAAAGAGTTTCTCAAGGCCGATTTGCGGGAGGTGAATCTCAGCGACACGGACCTGCGCGGAGCTGTGATCAACACCTCCCAACTGCAGGGGGCCGATCTGCGTAATGCCGATCTCTCCGATGTTGTTGGCTTTGCCAGCCACTTCGAGGGCGCAGATCTGCGGGGGGCCAACTTCACCAATGCGATGATGATGCAGAGCCGTTTCACGGACGCGCAGATCGACGGTGCTGATTTCACCAATGCTGTTATCGATCTGCCCCAACAGCGGGCTCTCTGTGCTCGGGCGGATGGATCCAACCCGACCAGTGGCGTCTCAACCCGTGAGAGCCTGGGCTGCCGCCCTTAATCCTCATGGCTAAGCGTCTGCCGGTGACCGTGATCACCGGGTTTCTCGGGGCCGGGAAGACGACGGTCCTCCGCCATCTGCTCACACGCGGAGGCCAGCGATTGGCCGTGATGGTCAATGAATTCGGCAGCGTTGGGCTTGATGGTGATCTGATTCGCAGCTGTGGCTTCTGTCCCGAGGAGGATGTTGATGGCCGACTGGTCGAGCTGAACAACGGGTGCCTCTGCTGCACGGTGCAGGACGACTTCCTCCCGACGATGGAGACCTTGCTGGAACGGGCGGATCAGTTGGATGGGATCGTTGTTGAGACAAGCGGTCTGGCCTTGCCACGGCCTCTGCTCCAGGCCTTGGATTGGCCAGCCATCCGTAGCCGTGTGCATGTGAATGGTGTGGTGACGCTTGTGGATGGCGAAGCCTTGGCTGCGGGCAGCCCAGTGGCTGATGCTGAGGCGCTGGAACGGCAACGTGCCGAGGATCCCAGCCTCGATCACCTCACAGCGATCGATGACTTGTTTGAGGATCAACTCCAGGCCGCTGATCTGGTCTTGATCAGCCGGGCTGATTGCCTTGATGCATCAGCGATGAATGAGGTGCAGGGGCGGATCAAGGGCAAAGTCCGCCCGGGAACCGCTCTGCTCCCGGTGTCTCAGGGACAGGTGGAGACAACTGTTGTGTTGGGTCTGGAGCACAAGCCCAAGCACCACCACGACCACGACCACGACCACGATCACGATCACGATCACGACCATCACGACCACAGCCATGTCGACATGGTCGGCAGCAATGTTCGCGTCGAAGGGGCATTGGACCGCCAGGCTCTCGAGCATCTGTTGCCCAACCTCATCAGCGATCACCAGGTGGTGCGACTCAAGGGGCGTGTCTGGTTGCCCAGCAAAACGCTTCCGTTGCAGATCCAGATGGTGGGTCCGCGGTTGAACAGCTGGTTTGAAGCAGCTCCCAGCCATGCCTGGCGTCCCGATCATGGCTGTGGTGCTGATCTGGTGGTGTTGGCCTTGAACAAGGCTGCCGCTTCGGCGGTTGAATCCAGCCTTCAGAGGCTGGTACATGCAACACCGGCCAAGGCCAGCACCGCGGCAGCTACTCCAGAGAGCTGAATTGGGTCTCCTTCCATTCGGCCCACAAAAAGAGCCATCACTGGCGCCGTGGCCATCAGCGTCACCCCTTCTCCAACGGGCATGCTCTGCAACACCATTTGTTGCAACAAGATGCCCCCGTTGGTTCCGATCACGGTTGCGATCACAAGCTTCCATAGCTCTCGCCGCATCAGACGGGGTTGTCTCCTGATTCCGTTGAGGAAGGGGAGCAGACCAAGCCATCCGCCAAGCAACCTGATGGCTGCAGTCTGCAATGGAGTGAGGTCGCTGCTGATCAGCACATGACGGGCCAGAAAGGCTCCGCTCAGCCCACAGATCACGGCGGTGAATGCCAACAGCAGCCCGGGGCCGAGGTCAGCGGCGATCGCCCCCTTCTCACGTTGGCTCGTTTCTCTCGCCTGCAAAGCAATGAGAACCACCGCGATTGAAACCAAAAACGCGCCAAGAATGTTCTTCACTCCCAAGCTGTCCCTCATCACCAGCACCCCAGCGATGCTGGCTAGCACCGGTCCGCTGGCTTCCACAGTGAGGGTTCGTCGGGTACCGAGTCGCCGCAGCGCCCCGAGATAAAAGCTGTCGCCGATCGCAATGCCGATCAAGCCGCTGATCAATAGCAGCAGAACGGCCTGCATTTCGGTGTCGTGCGGAAGTGTGAGCAGAGCCGGCAGAAACAGCAGGCTGGCCAGCCCGTTTTTCATGGCATTGAGCCGGATCGCCGTCATCCGCCCCGATAGCGATCGCCAAAGCGCACTGGCTCCCGTCCAGGCCATGGCCGCTCCGAGGGCCGCCAGCACACCCGTCATTGTTTGGTGGTGATCGTTGTGCAGTCTGCTGCGCTGTTCAGAACTCTGTGCAGGATTCAGGAACGTGAGTCCTGGAGAAGCACAAGGTGCTGAGGCAATTGCTGGAAAGCTCTTCAGGTCAGTGGGCTGTTCATCTTGAAAGTCGTGTTCCGCGCACTGAGCTCTATGAAACTCGGTTCGCATTATCCAAGCCATCGCTTGGCTTCTCCATTCTTCTGATCAGTTCTGCGGTGATCGCCACCCTCGGGCTGATCTCCAACAGCACAGCGGTCGTCATCGGGGCCATGATCGTCGCCCCATTGATGGATCCCATCATCAGCTTGGCCTTTGGCTTGGCGGTCAGTGACGGGAAATTGATCCGACGTTCTGCCGTCACTGTCGGCTTTGGCGTGTTGGCGGTGATTGGAACCGCATCGTTCTCAGTTGGGGGCTCGGCATCAGCCATGTGCAGTCGGAGATCACCGGACGCACGTCTGGGAATCTGATTGATCTCGGCATCACCATTGCAGCGGCTGCAGCCGGTTCGTTCTCGATGACGCGCAAGCACTTGTCGAATTCAATCGTTGGTGAGGCGATTGCTGACGCCTTGGTTCCACCGATTTGCGTCATCGGCATCGGCATCAACCTTGGCTCGGAAATGGTGGCTGTGTTTGGGCGAGGAACAGTGGCGGGTCTCACTAATCAGATTGCGGAGGGATCATTTCTGCTCTTTCTGGCGAACTTGATCGACATCACTGTCACCAGCCTTGTGGTGTTTTTAGTGCAGCGTTACGGTTCAGTCCGCACGTATTGGCGCAATCTTTTGGTTTGGCTGGGTCTACTCAGCTTGCTGAGCATTCCGCTGTCATCGGCCTTGCACGTATTTACCTTTCGGCAGAATGGATGCCGTGTTTGGTCGCTTTAAGGCAGGCTAATTGAAACGTGTAGCTATTGCCCAAAGCAACCCAAGATCTTGGTCGAGGGTTTGACTGGTGTACAGCAATGTGATAGTCGTCAATAACAAAGTAAGGCTTGATCTTGCTTTGCATACACTCGAAGATTTTCTGAATCAATCGTCGATGGATGACTTTTGTCAGAAAATGCAGAGGCGAGCTAAAGACTTTGGCTAAAAGGATCTTGATGTGAACGTCAGCGTGATTCCCCACTTCTATTTATTAGTTTGATAGTCATAAGGTGAATTAAACAATAGTCGGGTCTTAAGGGATCACTTTGAGAGTCTGTCTGACGGCGTCAGCACGGATTTAATCAGTTCGCTTGACCACGTCCAGAGCATCGTCGCTTTTTCTCTGTCATTCGCTTCCTCAGATGGTTCTGTTGGTTTCAATTGATGCCGTCCAGGGCCCAACAGTCCATTGCTCCAGTAGCTGAAGCCTGGCTGGCGAAGCTGTTCATTGATGAGCTTCACAAGCAGTTCTCCAGCTCGTTCAACGCTCTCCGTCAGTCTCAGAACATCTCGGGCAACAAAGCCAAACAAGGCCTGCCCTAGGGGATTGGCCTGGCGACTGTTTCTGAAAAAACCGCCCGATGTCCGAGGAATCACCAGTCCTGGACTCCACGCCACAACAGGCATACCGGGACGCTGCCGATGGATCTCTTGGGCCATCAGCAGATTGCAGAGCTTGCTGTCTTTGTAGGCCTTATCCGCATTGAACCGACTCTCTGCGTCCACCATCGGGGCACCAGGTCCCTGGTGAAGCCCCTCCATCGCTCCCAGTCCGGCAGGCAGGCCGACCCGTCCCCCACCGGTGGATGGGTTGTGCACTTCCGAGGCGGTGATCACGATGGCTCGGGTGTGATCCTTCAATCTTTCAGCCAGGAGTTGATGGGCTAAGTGGTTCACCGCAAAGGTGAGTTCAACGCCTTGTGCACTCCAACGGGGTGAGCCATGGCCGGCGTATTGCAATCCAGCATTCAGCACCAGCGCATCGAAGGGCATATGGTTTTGAAGCAGCGGTTCGATCGCTTGGGCTACGGATTTCAGATCCGCTAGATCGGCAATACAGGTTTGAACGGAATCAGACAACGCCGCCCGGGTTGCATCGGCCCGCTCCGCATTACGGCAAAGCACGGTCAATGCATCACCACGGGCTAGCAGGATCTTGGCTGCTTCAAGCCCGATACCGCTGCTGGCACCAGTGATCAAAACGTGGCGCTTTTCAGCAGTTGTCATGGAGCATGAACACGTAAAGATCGGCGTCACGATCGCTCACCACGTACATCCTTTTCCGACCGGGATCGAAGGCAACACCCTCCGGTTTGCGGATCGGTTTTGGCTTGCCTCCTGTGCTGATGGTGAGGTCGAGGCGCTGGAGAACAGTGTCGCCTGTCCAGTCGTATTGGAACAGGCATCGGCCCTTGTCGCTGATGATCCAGAGGGTGTCGCTGGTGCTGTCGTAGCTCAGACCCGAGAAATCCAGCATGTCGGCCTTCAGTTCGGGATGAATGAACCCTTGGCTGGGCTGCAGCACTCTTTTGGAGAGGATTTTCGTGAGTGAGGAATCGAGTTCGATCAGCAGACCTGGCTGGTGCTCTTTGAGCACAAACACATGGTCGTTCCTGGTGTTCACGGTGATGCCCTCCAATCCGTTGTTTTCGGGAGGGTCTGGGAAGTGGTGCGCAATCGTGTTGTAGTTGGTCATCGCTGACAGGGGGCGTCGAGAGCGTTCCGTCCTGCTTTTCAGATCCACCACCACTAAAGAATCGCTCGCTTCCTGGACAACGAGCAGCTCGCTGTCATCGCCACGGATGGCGATGCCCTCCAAGTTGTCGATGTCGATGAAGAACGAGTCGCTCACCGACACCCTGCCTTGGAGATTGAGCCGAAAAATCGCCTTGGTGTCATCACTGACGGTGTACAGCGCCGAGCCATCCCTGTTCAACGTCAGTCCGGATGGTTCATTCAGGCCGAGCCCTGGGTCACGAATCCGATGACGTCTCAGCAGCTCAAGGCGCATCGAGGTCATCCACACAGGGATCCGTACCTGGTCATTTTCGAGGCTTGGCTCGTTTTTACCAGCCATCGCAGGTGAGGATGAATGAATCACAGCAAGGCGTCATGAATCGGATCGCTGTGTATTGCGGCTCCTCGAGCGGCGACTCGAGCCTGTTCAAGCTTGCTGCCACTGAGCTGGGTGCACTGATCGCCTCCCAGGGGATGACCCTGGTTTATGGCGGAGCTCGGATTGGCTTGATGGGCGCTGTTGCTGATGCCGCTTTGGCCTCTGGCGGGGAGGTGATCGGGGTAATCCCCAAGGCAATAACGCACGATGAGGTGATGCACGCCGGTTTGACCCATCTCGAGGTTGTTGGATCGATGCACGAGCGCAAAGCGCGGATGCTCGACCTGGCCGATGCAGTCTTGGCTATGCCCGGAGGTCTCGGGACCCTCGACGAGTTGTTTGAAGCCTTGACCTGGGCTCAGCTCCGTTTTCATGCCAAGCCGATCGGCATGCTCAACCTGAATGGCTATTTCGATGCGTTGCTGAGCTTTCTGGATGACAGCGTTTCGACAGGCTTTCTCTCGGAGCGGAATCGTGCGCTCCTCTTGGATGCAACAACGCCAGAATTGCTCATCCATCGACTCCTCAATGTGCCTTGATGCGACGCACGGTTTTGCTCACCGGAGCCAGTCGTGGCATCGGACGTTCCATCGCCAGACGGTTGCTCAACGATGGTCACCGCTTAAGTCTTGGCCTGCGGGATCCAGAGGCTTTAAGGGGAACAGATCTGGATGTCGAGAGGGTGTTGCATCACGCCTACGACGCCACCGATCCAGCCAGTGCTTATGCCTGGGTTGGCAGCACAGTTCGTCACTGGGGTTCAATCGACACCCTGATTCACTGCGCGGGGATTTTGCATCGAACACCGCTGCTGTTTGCGGATGGTGAGGAGCAGCAGCTGGACGAACTCTGGGCGATCAATGTGAAGGGGCCCTGGTGGCTGACCCGTGCTGCCTGGCCATTCCTGGTGACCAGTGGTCATGGACGAATCCAGGTGCTGGTGTCAATGAGTGGTAAACGAGTCAAAGGTCGAATGGCGGCCTACCCCGTGAGCAAATTTGCCTTGATGGGGCTCTGTCAGAGCATGCGCAATGAAGGTTGGGACAAGGGGATTCGGGTGACGGCGATCTGCCCAAGTTGGGTCAATACCGATATGGCTTGTGCGGTGACAGCCGTTGAGCCTGGTGCGATGACCCAACCCGAGGATCTTGCGTCACTCTCCAGCAGCCTGTTATCGATGCCGAACGCTTCGGTCCCCTTTGAGTTGGCAATGAACTGCTCTCTGGAAACCTGAATCTTCTGGTTGGGACGATCAGGTGGCGTCGCTAGGGATGTTTCAGCGTCCATGCGCTGCGATGTGTCTTTTGGCGGCGATTGGCCTGCTAGCTCCGCGCCTTGTTTTGGTGCTGCTGTGGGTGATCAACAGCAGCTTTGTTCTGCAGCCCTTTAGCGGTGCCACTGTTCCCAACCCAGTGCTGCCTGTTCTTGGCTTGCTGTTCCTTCCCACCACAACCCTTGGGTATTGCTGGGCTGTCGCTTCGTTGGGGGGAGTGTCGTCCTTGAGCGGATTGTTGGTGTTGTTGATCGTAGTGATCATCTACTTCGGCTTGATCGGCAATGGTCGAGGTGCCGTATGCCGTTGAACACGCGTCCCGTGGATAACTGTGCCATCTGTCAGCTGCACGCTGACCCTGCAGCTCGAGAGCATTATGTGATTCGGCGATCGGAGCTCTGGTTCTTGCGCCATCACCCCGACCCAGCACCTCTTCCTGGTTGGCTTCTTTTGGATTCACTGAGGCACTGTTCCGGCCCCGTGGATTTCACAGCGGTCGAGGCTTCTGCTAGGGGTCGCGCTGTCTGTGATGCGAGTCGCCTCGCCAAGCAGATCAACGGATGCGAACGTGTGTATGCGATTGCCTTTGGTGAGGGAGCCCAGCACCTTCATCTGAATCTCATCCCACGCCATCTGAATGAACCAGCCTCCAAGGCATGGGCGATTGCCTACTTGTACCGGTCGATGGATCGTGGAGATCGAGCCGCTGCAGATCCTGCTGCTGTGGCCTCGATGGTTCAACGCTTTCGACCGTTGATCAGCGCTCAGGGTTGAAGCGTTTGGGCGTCTTGGTGCTGTTGGCGCTTTTCATAAGGTTGCCCAAAGGCCAGCCGAGGTGCCTGAGATGTCTCAACGTGTTTGCCGACGCGTTGAAGCAGTTCTCGCTGTAGCTGCTGGTAATTCCGATCTCTTTGAGGGTGAGCAGCAGCAACCTCTGCTCCCGGCGTGTACCTCGCCGGCTCGCGATCATCGCAAAGTTGCGTTCACGAAGCTGTTCGCTGATTGCATCGATCTTGTTGGAATATCCCAGGGAGAGGGTCTGATCAATGGCGCGATAGGCGGTGTAGATCCTTCCTTCAGGATTGTCCTCAAGGGTTTGAACCCGTTCACTTAGGGCAATCACGGCATCCATCACCGGTGCCTGGAGTGCTTGTTCAATCTGTTCAAACTGCACAATTAAAACCCTCCTACGGCCAAACGTTCATCACAGGCACCCTCGTAGGCGCGGATGGCTGCGTTGGGTATGGAGCCATTGCTCTTGAGCTGGCGCACCGAGAGCTCTACGCACTGGAGCACAACACTGGTGAGCTCACGCCCTTCACACAGGGCCCAACTCCGAAGCAGCACATGAAGGCTCGGGGGAACGGAGACCGTGAGTTTGACCTGAGTCTCGCGGGTGGAGGTTTTGATCATGGTCCGTTTGCTGCCGTAGCATCTTGAGAGTAACCCCACAGCTACCCACAAGCAACTACAAGGTATCTTAAAGTGGGCTTAGGGTTGCTGCACAGTCGCTTGGCAGTGCTTCTTGGTCGTGCTGCGCGATTTCAATGGCTGGCGCGCAGGCACTCGGTCCACGGACCTCGTATCTTGAGCATCAGGCTTTGCTGATCTGGCTGAAATTGTTGTGTCTTTGTCTCGTCAATTCAGCAGTTCCATGGACTGCTCGTTCTGCTGACTCGGTGATTTGAGGTATCCACTTTGAATTTCCCAAGTCAAGTCCCTGTTTATGCAAAATTCGCATCAATGTGGATAAGATGACACTGCGATGTCGATGGATTTGATGGGCGCTGCTTCTGTTCAAGCTGACAAGATTGTCAACGTTAGGTTGTCTGAATCGGAGCACACTCTGCTTAAGACCTACTGCGCTTCATTGAATCGAAGCATGCAAGATGTGCTGCGTGATTTTGCGTTGATGCAAATCCAGAAGCAGCACTTTTGTTGCCGCCTTGTGCGCTCCTTGATGGAAGAACATGGGATTGAGCAAGACCCCAGGGTCAGTAAACCTTGTTATGGCTATGCCTGTTATTACTGCAGCCATGCAGAGGCCTGCATGGCTGGCGAGACGGATCTGCTTTATGTCCCCCGCCATGAGATACGTGAACTCGTTGCTGAGGAATCGGCGTATATCTTCGAGTTCGACGGCAGCAGCATCGAGGCCCCTGCACAGCCAGGCTGATAGTGTTTAGATGCGCCAATAACCTTGTCCTTTGAGGGATGGGCCTTCCGATTCCAGAGTTCGACGCATGGCGTCCAGGCAGGAATTATTTTGAGTTTCGGAAGCAATTTGTGGATGTCACGAAATCGAGCACAAGCCCTTCAAAACTCCGAACTATTTCTCCCATAGTGATGTCGCCAACTCGCTAATTGGGCATGGAAGCCGGGTAGAGCGATGTCCGACGAGTAGGTATTTGGCCCTCGCTTTGGTGGGGGGTCAAATCCGTTTCTTCCTTAAGAAATATGGTTGTGTATCTCAGTGAACTGATTTGTCCGTCAATGTATCGATGTGGTCGAATCGCTCCGGTGATGCATCACCGTCGGCCACACAACATTGTTTGATCTGTTTGAAAAGTAGCGATCATTGAGGTCGCCGCTTTTAGTTCAAGAAAACGGAGAGGGTGGGATTCGAACCCACGGTGCCCGTGAAGACACGCTGGTTTTCAAGACCAGAGCCATAAACCACTCGACCACCTCTCCAGAGGGTGCCAGGTGCCCCACGGGGCACCTGGCAACTGTATCGGGACGTGATGCCAGCTCAGTTTTTTGGCTTGGCCAGAGGCAGCAGACACTTGTCGGAATCACAACCAGCGGGGCCGGCTTCGGTCAGCTCACCCTGGTCGTAACGCTGCAGTGCTTCAAAGAAATCAGTGCTGACGCGACGCTTCACCACAGCGGATTGCAGTTCTTCGTAGGTGGCTGCATCGATCGGCTCGAAGGGCAGGCGGGGGAAGGTGGCATTGGCATCGAAGCGGGCTAGAAGGGCCGCCGAGATGTACCCCTCGCCCTTCTCCATGGCTTGATGCAGAGCAACAGTCAACGGTTCGATTTCGTGCTCGCGGAATTCGATCGTGGCGGAGGTGTTGTGGGCGGTGTAGTGACGCTGCACCTGCATGTAAAAGTCGAATTGCGCCATGGCACTGAAGCCGTTGATGTCGACTGCATCAGCACCAGGAAGGTTGGCCCAGCTCACCTCGGTGGGGATCTCCACCAGCCATTCGGTGCACCGGGGATCGAAGGGATCATTCAGTAGACGGCCTTCCTCATCCTTGTCGGACTGGGAGGGAACGATGGTGTAGCCGTAGTCCATGCAGGCCATGGCCACGGGGTCGTTCTTGCGGAAGGTGATCCGGCGGATGAAGCGCTGGGCTTTGGGGGGATGCCAACCAGGTGCGGCACCGGTGAGAAGGCTCTTGGTGCCTGCAGGTTGGACAGTGGTGCAGCGGTTGGGGCGACGCAGACCCTGGCGGTCGCAGTAGTCCGAGACCGTTTGATTGACGATCTCCTTCCACCGGCTCAGGTAAGCGGCTTCCTGCTCCTTGAAGCGCAGACCTGACTCGGTTTCAGGGCGGCCGGCTTCCCACCAACGCAGCCAATCCGTTCCGAAGGCGTGAACAAAGAAGTCGAACAGACCGGTGAAGCTGACGCCCACGATCGGATCCCACTCGCGGCTCTGGCGGTAGCGCTCAACTTCGAAACGATGGTTGAGCAAACAAGCAACCGACAGAGCACCAGCACGGAAAGCATCAGCCTGCCCCTCCTCGTCGCTGGGGTCGATCTGGTTGAGGTGAACCTCGGCCAGATTGCAGTGGAAGTCAGCACCCAGGATCTCGCCGCAGGGATTCAAGCCGTAACGGCTGAGGCGGTGCTCCAGCTCGTGGGCGTCTATTGGGCCGTGGTTGTCGGACAACCAGCGACCAGCCTCCTCGCGACCCTGGTCGCAGTAGATCTCGATGAACTCCGTGCGCAGTTCAGGGGTGGTGAGCAGATCGGCATTGGAGCGAGCGATCGCTTCGGGAGCGAACTGGATCGCACCTTCACCAGAGTGGAACTGTTTGGTCACCGCTGCGTGCACAACGTCCTTGCTGGGACGGGTGTGGTACACACGTGTGTGGTTGGCCATCCGCAGCGCATCACGCTCGGGATCGATCCTCCAGTTGCCCTCCTCGTCTTGCTGCCAGAGGTTGTCCTTGGAGGACGCAGCGGCCTGGTCGTCTGCGGCGAACTGGCGCATGCCGGCACTGCGACGGATGTTTCCGGCAACGATCGTGACGGCGGCTTCGTCGATCAGCAAACAGCACTCCACCGATGTGAGTCGACGGCCCTGGGCCTTGTTCAGCAGCCGAGCAACACGCCCGTAGAGATCCTTCAGCTTGACGGGGTTTGCCATGCCGCCAAAACCCTTCAGCGTTTCACCAACGGGCCTCACATCGCTGAGGTCCACCTCGACCTGAATTGGTTCGCCGTTGAACCGCTCATCGCTGCTGAGCTCGAGCATCAGCTGGTAGCTGTCCACCCAGCCACGGCGAGTGTCACCCACCTTGATGGTCACCTTGTTGCCGACAATGCTGTAGGTGCAGTCGTCCTGGCGCTGAGACGCAGGAGTGATGCCGATGTCGCTAACGCTGAGGACTTCAAAGGTGTTGCGCACCACCGGAAGCCTGTCGATCAAGTGCGGCTCGATGATGGCGCCGGTGCCACAGCCCATCATCGCCAGGTCCATCATCAGACCGAAGGCCTGCCAATCAACCAGGTTGGTGGACGTGCAGTTGTAGGAGCCCGAGAAGTTTTCGGGCTGTTCGATCCAGCGTGTGCCACCGATCCAGAGCCAGCGGCCTGAGGGAAGAGCTTTTTTCTCGGCCTGCATGCGAGCCAGCAGGGCCACTTCCGCGTCGTTGAGGTTGCCCAGTTGACGCAGACCTTCCAGGTTTCGCGCACCCACCTGGTTCCAGCTCTCACGGCCGCTTGGGGTTTTGCGGCTGTAAGTGCGGTAGAAGACCGGGTTGGCAGCAGGAGCAGTTGCGGGGAAGGCGCCGAACCCGGCGACAGATCCCGCAGAGGTCTCCACGCGATTTGGAGTGAGGGTCACGTGCGGTATGTGGGCAAAGGACAAGTAGCGAAACCCTAACGCCACAGATGGGGGTAGCAAGGTCTCTTTACCACCATCAACAGTGTCCCGTTCAGACTGAGTTCCAAATCGGCAGTGAATAATGCAGCGGCGGCTGGAGCCTGAGTTGATGAACGGCGATGCGCAGGTGCAGGCCTATGCCGCTGCTGACTTCAGTTCCGGCGATCAAGCCACCATCGAGGCGATACAGCACCTCCTCTTCACCACATCACCTTTGCCGCCAGATCCACTGGTGGTGGATCTGGGCTGTGGCCCGGGAAACATCACCCTTCGGCTGGCCGAACTCTTCCCCAACGCTCGGATTATCGGTATTGACGGTGCCGAATCGATGTTGGCCATTGCTAAGGGGCGGGCTCAGCAGCAGCAGCTGGAGATGTCATTCCTATGTCAGACCCTTAAGGAGGTCCTACGAGGTCCTCTACTCGGGCGGGCCGATCTGGTCGTTAGCAACAGCCTTTTGCATCACCTGCACCAACCCGATCTGCTTTGGACGGTCAGCCGAGCCCTAGCAGCACCGGGTTGTCGCACGTTGCATCGGGATCTGCGGCGTCCGACCTCCGATGCTGAGGTTCAACAGCTGCTGCTCAAACATCTGCCATCGGCGCCAGAGGTGTTGCAGCAGGACTTCGCTGCCTCGTTGGCTGCGGCCTTTGAACCTCAGGAGGTGACTGAGGAGTTGTACAAGCTGGGCCTCAATCAATTAACGGTGTCAGTAGAGGACGACCGTTATCTGGTGGTGTCAGGCTTGGTGAAGTCCTGAAATCCGATGAGCGGCAGTCAAGCGACCACTGATGGTGATCTGGCCCAGGTTTTGGCCTCGGCGGTGGATCGCCGTCGCAACTTTGCGATCATTTCCCACCCAGACGCGGGAAAAACAACTCTTACCGAGAAGTTGCTGCTCTACGGCGGTGCCATTCAGCAGGCCGGTGCTGTGAAAGCGCGGGGTGAGCAGCGGAAGGTGACCTCCGACTGGATGGAGCTTGAAAAGCAGCGGGGGATCTCGATTACCTCAACGGTGCTGCAGTTCGATTACGGCGTCACCACGATCAATCTTCTGGACACCCCAGGTCACCAGGATTTTTCCGAAGATACCTATCGAACGCTGGCAGCTGCTGACAACGCTGTGATGCTGGAGGACGCAGCGAAGGGTCTCGAGCCGCAGACCCGAAAGCTGTTCGAGGTCTGCCGCATGCGCGAGATCCCGATCTTCACCTTCATCAACAAGATGGACCGCCCGGGGCGGGAACCGCTGACTTTGCTCGATGAAATCGAGTCGGAACTCGGCCTTACCCCCTGGGCCGTGAACTGGCCTATCGGCAGTGGTGAGCAATTCCGTGGCGTGATCGATCGCCGCACAAAGGAGGTGGTTTTGTTCAGCCGTGCTGAACGCGGCAAACAGGCAATTGAGCAGCGCCTCTCCCTGGACGACCCTGCC
The DNA here is from genome assembly GCF_020514115.1 of Synechococcus sp. MU1642. Lineage (GTDB taxonomy): Bacteria > Cyanobacteriota > Cyanobacteriia > PCC-6307 > Cyanobiaceae > Parasynechococcus. The sequence goes on along the minus strand of NZ_VTKZ01000002.1, from coordinate 97,322 downwards.
CTGCGGGAGTTGGTGGAAGAGGACCTCTTGGATCTGGCCGTTGAAGAAATGGAGTTCCTGGAAGCGGCAGGCGCCGAATTGGACATCGAGATGGTTCATGCCGGTGAGCTCACCCCGGTGTTCTTTGGCTCGGCGATGACCAACTTCGGGGTCCGTCCGTTCCTCGATGCCTTCCTCGAGATGGCCCAGCGGCCGATTGCCCGATCCAGCAGCGAAGGTCTGGTGGACCCGTTGCGGGAGGGGTTCAGCGGCTTCGTGTTCAAGCTTCAAGCAAACATGGACCCCAGGCACCGAGACCGGGTGGCATTCGTTCGTGTCTGCAGCGGCCGTTTCGAAAAAGACATGACGGTGAAGCATGCCCGCACCGGCAAAGCAATCCGCCTCTCACGTCCTCAAAAGCTTTTCGGTCAGGACAGAGCCGTGGTGGAAGACGCCTATCCGGGTGATGTGATTGGTCTCAATAATCCCGGCATGTTTTCAATAGGAGACACCCTATATGTGGGTTCGAAAGTGGAATACGAAGGCATTCCCTGCTTCAGCCCGGAGATTTTCAGTTGGCTGCGTAACCCCAACCCTTCAGCCTTCAAGAATTTCCGCAAAGGCGTTAACGAACTTCGGGAAGAGGGGGCTGTGCAGATCCTCTACGACACCGATGAGAGCAAGCGAGATCCAATTCTGGCGGCCGTCGGACAACTCCAACTTGAGGTTGTGCAGCACAGGCTGGAAAACGAATACGGCGTTGAAACCCGCCTTGAGCCCATGGGTTTCCAGGTTGCCCGTTGGATCAGCGGTGGTTGGGCTGAACTTGAGAAGGTCGGGCGGATCTTCAACTGCAAGACCGTGCGTGATGCCTGGAATCGGCCGGTGTTGCTGTTCAAAAACGAGTGGAATCTCAATCAGCTCCGAGAGGACCATCCCGAGCTTCAACTCAGCAGTGTTGCCCCCGTGGTGAGTGGAGTGGAGCCGATCAGTCTTTGAACAGAGCTGATCTCTTCATCCACACCTCAGCTGCTCTCTCGCCAGAATCATGCCGTGCGTCCAACTCTCGTGAGTACGTTCTGGCTGCTGAAAAATAACGCTGACGGCGGCACCGAATACGTGTGTTTTCGTGGTGATGACGAATCAGTGGAAATGCTCGAGGGCTACCACTTTCCCCCGCAGATGCCGCTGATTAAACGTCGCTCCTGGATGAACAGGATGGATGCCCTCAGCTGTCGCAGCAGGCTTCAGCGAAGCGAGGGTTTTCGTCACGGTGCTCCCCTCTTCTGAACAGGCCCCGATACGCTCATCAAACGACCCCGACCGACGCAATGGCAGCCCTGGGTGAATCTGGTCCCGATGCAAACGCAGATGATCCATTTGCCCGTCTCGGCCTGAGCCGTGATGCGGGGTTCGAACAGGTTCAGGCGGCGAAGGCGCGCTGCCTGGCCGAAGTTTCCAGTGATGATCAGGCCCGGGCAAAGATTGAGGCGGCCTACGACGCCGTCTTGATGGCTCGTCTTCGGGACCGGCAGCAAGGTCAGGTGAGTGCTGCTGCAGCAACCGCATCGGAGCGTGAGGAGATAGCAGGATCGATGCCCTCGTTGCCAGCCAAGGCACCAGTGGGCAAAGTTTTGGCGAATCTCCGCAGCAAGTTGCCTGATCCCTCCCAGTCTCTCTCCGGACTTAAGCCTGACTGGGCGCTTGTGGAGGGGCAGGGGCGTTACGTGCGCACCATTGCGGGGATCATCGGTGTTGCTCTGCTGCTGCTGTCTGCCGGCAGCATTCAATTAGTGCTTGCTTTGGCCACGATCGGCGTGTTTCTCAGCCAGGTTCGCCGTGGCCGGCGACCACTGGCATCCCTTGGCTGGACGTTGCTGGCGCTCAGCATCGGCTTGGCGGTGGGCTCTTTGTTGAACCTGGCGCTTTCTCCGACTGCTTTTGAGCAGCTGGCTCTCAGTCCTCTCCAGATTCAATCCCTGCCTGCTGCTCTGCTGCTCTGGGCGGCAGCCCTTTTCCTGGCCTGAAATTCAGTCAGGCAGCCGACGGCAGGGTGTTAATCAGTTCCTGCAGCTCCGCAGCACTCACGTCATAACGGTTGTTACAGAAGTGGCAGGTCAGTTCCGCGCCACGATCTTTGTCTTGCATGTCGGTCAGTTCGTCCCTTCCCAGCAGGAGCAGGGCCGCCTTGCTGCGTTCACGGCTGCAAGGACAGAAAAAACGAAGCTCCTGACTGGCCTCAGCGTCGTCGAGAGGTTTTGGATCAAGGTCGGGGAAGACATCCTGAAGGAGATCTTCAAGCTGGTCTCCACTTGCAGCCAGCCGCTGACTGAATCCAGTGATCTCGCGGCAACGTTGTTCAATCAGCTCCACCAGGGCGGGCTCTTCCGCTGCTTTGGGAAGGATTTGAACCAGCAGGCCACCGCTGGCGTGGATGCCGGCACTATTCACCTGCTCTCCCACAAACACAGCTGAAGGGGTTTGTTCGGAGTGGAGCAGATAGGACGCAACATCCTCACCAATGCCTCCGCTAACGAGTTCAACAGTGCTGTTGAAGGGCTCGCCCTTGCCGTCGTCACGCATCACGTGGAGGTAACCGGTGCCAGCGGCTTCCTTAAAGTTGAAGCTGAAGTGTCCGACTTCATCCTGAATAGGATCGAGTTCCAGGGCCGGCTCGCCGACGTAGCCACGAACGGTTCCGTTGCGACCGGCATCCACCATCAAGCCCTTGATCGGTCCGTCGGAGCCGAGGCGCAGATTCACCCTGCCGTGGCGCACCTTCATCGAGCTAGCGAGCATCAGTCCAGCCGCCATGGCCCGTCCGAGCATCACGCTGGTGAGGAACGACAGCCCATGGCGCTCCCTCGCCTCACGCACGATGTTGGTTGTTGATACCGCCACCAACCGGATGCCACCTGCAGCTGCGGTTGCGCGAACCATCCGGTCGGCCATGTCCCCTTTGAAGCTCAGGGCAATGTAGTCATCGGATCGAGCCGCCCGCCCTGCAAACGCAGCCGTTGGCAGTCCCAGTCTTGAAACAGTTCGGGTTCATGAGTGACCACGATCAACACCTGTTCACGAGCCAGGCCGGCGAGCAGATTAAGCACGTCGCGTCGCACCGACCAATCCAACCCTGCGGTGGGTTCATCCAGGAGGAGCACTTCAGCGCCGCGGAGCATTTGCACCGCTAAGGCAAGCCGCCGTTGTTGCCCGCCGCTCAGTCGTTCTGGCGCCGTTGTGGAGGCGATGTTGTTGAGGCCAACGCGTTCGAGCACGCTCTGTTCGCGCTCATGACCGAGCCGGCGATGGCCCAGCCGTAGTTCCTGAGCCATGCTCAGCCCGAGGAAATGGCGCTCGGGAAATTGGAAGACGAAACCGCAAAGCCAGCGCAGCTGGCGCCGTTTCATCGCGCTGCCCTTCCAGTGGATGCTGCCGGATGTGGCTGACGCCAAGCCGCTGATGATTTCCAGCAGCGATGTCTTTCCGGATCCACTGGCGCCAGCTATCAGCAGCGGCCGTCCATTCTGCGTCTGAAAACTGACGCCATCGAGGATCGGGTCGCTAACCGTCGCAGGTGCATAGGTGATTCCTGAGAGCTCGAGCATGCGATCAGCTTGAACGATGATGAAGGTGTCGCGATGGCCCCATGGACATTCGTTTTCGTGAAGTCGACCCCTTTAATTGCTGGTTATGGATCCGTTTCTCGGAACCCCCCAGCCAGGGGGAGAGAAATTACGTAGATGGTGTGTTCGACAGCTGGTACGTGATCGGGCGTTTGGGCGGCTTCAATGCAGAAAACCTGCAGGTTCATGACGCTGGCTCCGATCTCAGCTGGATGGCCTACGAGATCGATGGGGCTGAGTCGGCGATGCCCGCCCTGATGCACAACATGGGACAGCTCGAATATCAGAACGACTGGGGCCGCTGCTGGGTGGATCTCGGTACGTCAGATGGTGTCGCCATCGATATATTGATCAATTCCCTGCGTCAACTGGACTCTGACGTGGTTCAGCTCGAGGAGCTGATCGTTGGTGGGGTCAATGAAAATTGGCCGGTCGAAGATCATCCCGACAGCGTTTTCCCTGCAGGTGGCTGAACGCCGGCGTCTACTCCTGTCGCCGGATCGCCTAAGGGAGGGTGGTTCGGTTCTGCTCAACACCGAAGAGCAGCACTATCTACGGAGGGTGTTGCGTTTGCGCTGTGGCGAGCAAGTGGATGTGACCGATGGTTGCGGCCGCCTCACGCTCGCAACCCTGGTGGAACCTCAGTTGCTTGCGCTCGACAGGCCAGCGCAGCAGATCGAGCCCTTGCCACAACCTCAGCTGGGCTTAGCCGTGGCCTTGATGCGGCGGGGGATGGATGAGGTGGTTCGAATGGCCTGTGAGCTTGGTATTGATCGGATTCAGCCCTTGCGCTGCGATCGCTGTGTTCCCCAGGCCGACCATCGACAGGAGCGCTGGACCACGATCATTCGTGAAGCCGTGGAGCAGTGCGAACGTTTGTGGATGCCGCAGCTGCATGAGCTGAGAGGTATTTCCGAATGGATCGGAGCAGTGGAAGGTCTGCGTCTTGCAGGGGTCACCCGCGAGACGGCAGCTCCATCGTTGGATCAATGTTTGCGCCAACAGGGCGATCCTCTTCAGCCCACGTGGTTGGTGATCGGTCCTGAGGGGGGATGGACCTCAGAAGAGCAAAGCCTCTTTGCCGATGCAGGGGTCCGCTCTGTGCGGATGGGGGCAACCATCCTGCGCAGTTCAACAGCAGCAGTGGCAGGCGCGGTTGAACTGGTTCGTTGGCGCGATGGCCTGATCAGCTCTTGAACAGATCCTGAGCGATGCCTCGGAAGGATTTCAGAGCTGCTCCAGGCCGACGGCTGCGCTGGCGCAGTCCGCCACCGGGCATCAGGTTGACGGGTGCGAAAGTGGAATAAGTCACGGCCGGCTTGGCTGCCTCCGACGCGGCCAGGTCAGCGGCGATGGCTTCTGCAGTGGTGAGTGAGACTGCGGGCTGAGAGCTGGATTCAGCTTTGGATTCCACAACGGCCACAGTGGCTGAAGGCTTGGAAACAGCTGAAGGTTCGGAAGGTGCGACAGGTGTTGCTACGGCGCTCGCAGTAACGAGAGCTTCCTCGACCGGCGCTTCTTCGGTTGCGAGCGGCTCTTGTTGAGGCAGCTCGAGGGTGGCAGGAGCGGCGGAGTCATCCAGGGTGAGGAAAAACCCCTTGTTGCTGTTGAACACCATCCGGTCGACCAGAGAACGAACGCACCCGATTCTCCCTCTGCAATGGCCGCAGGCAGGAGATGCTTAGAGCACTGCAACACGGTGTGATGTCCGCACTCTGGATTCAGGCGCTGCTGGTGAACACGGTTTTGATTGCCCTGGCGCAGCGGACAACCGTTCTCACCCGGAAGGGTTGGGTCCACGCGGCTGCTTTGGGCACGATTCTTTGGGGTTGTTTGGGTTGGTCGGGCTGGTTGGCTGTGGTCGCCTACCTCTGCCTTGGAAGTCTGGTCACCAAGATCGGCTTTCAAAACAAGCAAACCCGCGGCCTTGCCGAAGCCCGCGGTGGTCAGCGCGGCCCTGAAAATGTCTGGGGTTCCGCTGCTGTTGGAGCCTTCCTGGCACTGCTGGTGGGTGCCGGTGTCGAGCCCCATGAACTGTTGTTGGTTGGCTTTGCCGCGAGTTTCGCCGCCAAGTTGGCCGACACCTTCGGCAGTGAAATCGGCAAACGTTTCGGTCGCACCACGGTCTTGATCACCAGCCTTCGGGTGGTTCCACCAGGTACTGAAGGAGCCATCAGCTTTGAGGGAACCCTGGCCAGTGCCGCCGGCAGCATCGCCATGACCCTGGTGATGCTTTCTCTGCAGCTCATTCCCTCGTGGCCTGTGGCTGTGCTGGTGATGATGGTTGGTCTGTTAGCGACCCTTGGTGAAAGCCTTCTCGGCGCTCTGGTGCAGGACCGCGTGGCCTGGTTGAGCAACGAGCTGGTCAATGCTCTCCAGACCCTGTTGGCCGCAGTTTTAGCGATGCTGCTGATGGCGCTTTAATCAGCTGGTACGGAGTGGTTTCAGACCATCTCGGTGGGCCCATTGCCGTGAGAGTCCCAGCCCCTCATTGAGATAAAGGTGCAGGGAAGAGCGGCTGCAATTCAGAGCCTGAGCCAGAGCCTCAAGGATCTGGCCTTCGATGAAGTGGCCCTGCAGCACCATGCGGCCTTGCCCTCCACCTGCGGCAGCACGGTCCTCAACTAGTCCAGGTGTTCATCCTCCGCACATGAGCTTGCTGGATCTCCAGGACTGGCAAACAGGTGAGCGACCTGGCTGGCCCCATGGCTCTGCACGGCGGCGGCCCAGCGTTCCGGTTTCACAGAGAGTTTGGCTGCAAGCTCGTGATCGCTGAGGCTCGGCAGCTGGTTCTGATTGCGTTCATGTGGATCTTCATCCCTGCTGCGTAAAGATCACGCAACCGCCAGGGAATCCGAATGGTGCGTGATCGATCCCGGCGGTAGTGGAGGATTTGGCCGTTGGCCCGCGAGAGCAGATAGCTGCTGGGGCGGAGGCCTCGTTGTTGATCAAACCGTTCAAGGCCACGGATCAATCCAACCCTGGACTCCTGCAGCAGGTCGTCGAACTCTTCAGGCCCGCGTTGCTGTTGGCGACGGGCCGCGCAGTGGGCCAGGCCCAGGTGCTTGAGAGCCTGCTGATTGCGTCGTGCAATGCAGGGCGGCAGTCCACGCCGGGACTCCTGGCGCAGGTGACGTTGAGAAATCAAGGGATCAGTGCAACTGATCCAACGGTTCAACCCTCAGCCCCGAAGCGGTTGGCCCTTTGGTGCCGCAGATCGGCACTTTCGTGCCGGATCATGGGTGCAACGGTATTGGATTGATGGACTGGCAACCAGAAGCACTGGCAGCACTCAAGAAAGATGTTCCGTTCTTCGTACGGCCTGCTGTTCGTAAACGCGTTGAGGCGATGGCGGATTCAGACGGACATTCCGACATCGACCTGGATTTCTACAAATCCGCCAAGCAGGCCATGGCCCCGAGCTGATCCTCACGAGGGATCGAGATCGCAGCGCTGCAGTTCCGGCTGGGTCAAGCGGTCAACGATGCGTGCCATATCCAGGGCTGTGAGTTCACCGTTTTCGTCCCACTTGAGCGTGGTTTTGCGCTGGGCAGGGGGGTGGCCGGCAGCGCGTTGTGCAGAGCGGTCAGGTCCCAAGTCCGATCACCAATGTCAGGAGAGCCACACATTAGTCGCCGCTGCGGGTCTCGTTTACATGCTGATAGGTGTTGATGTGTTAAACGCAGCGAGTCCGGCCCACTCCTGCAGAGGCGCCCATTGACCCAAGCGCTGGTCGAGCCAGCGGTGGCCGTCGGCATTGAGATGGATCCCATCGGGTTCCATCCAGGTCAACCAGTCGGGCTCCTCCTGCATCTCCTGATGCATGGATAGGAAGGGAACATCCGCCTCACGGCACTGTTCGGCCATCACGGCCTCCGTTGCCGCGATCTGGCTGTTGCTGTACCAGAGGCAGCCGGCAAAGGGCATCACGTGCTCATCCACCGCAGTGAGGCCCAGCACAAACACCTGCACCTCCTGGGTCATCTCATTGAGAAGTTGTCCCAGGCCGAACGAAAAGGCCTCCACATCCAGTTGGGGTCTGCCGTCGAACCGACCAACGCGGGCGGTGTCATTCAGCCCGATACTGAGTAGAAGTCCGCCCGGTGTTTGGCGCCGCAGTTCGCCGCGGCAGCTCCACTCGCTGCGCCAGCGGGCGGCCACGCGTTCCAGGCCATCCCCGCGGATGCCAAGGGGGTACACCACTGGAGCGCTGGGTAGGTTCATCCAGCGCAGGCGCAGCCGCTGGCACCAGCCACCCGATTCACGGTCACCCCAACCATGTACGCCACTGTCCCCGAGCACGATCAGCTGACGGGGGGCGTCGTTCGCACCGCTCATAAGGCCATGGCCCGGCTGTTCCAGCTCCCCTGAAGTCGTTCCCCCAGGCTCTCACCCAGCAGTGTGAGCACTGCGGAAATGAGCACGATCCAGAGCACCAACCACCAATGAAACGAGCTGAGGGCCTCCATCAGCTGCCAGCCCAGACCAGCTCCCCCCACCATGCCGATGATCGCGGTGTCGCGCAGGATCACATCCAATCGGTAGGTCGCATAGGTGAGGTAAGCGCGACTCACATCCGCCAGGGGGCCGTAAAGCCAGCTCACCCGGTTGGGGGCGCCGCAGGCCTTCATGGTCTGGGCGGAACCCAATCCCGTGCTGCGGATCTCGTCGATCAGCACCCGACCCATCACACCGCCGTGGTGCAGCCCCAGGGCCAGCCCCGCCAGGCTCAAGCTTGGTTTGGCCAGCATCAGCAGCAGGAGTGCGGTGAGAGGGGCCGGGATGAGTCGCAACGCCCCCCAAACGACTCCCTGCAGCCGCAGGCTGGCCTGGCTGGGCCAAACCAGCAGCAACAGCGGTGGAAGCCCGGTGGCAACACAACCGCCGATCAGGGTGATCCACACCGTGGCTCCAATCACCCCGGGCCAGGAGATCTCAAGGGCAGTATTGAATCCCTGGGATCCGTCGATGAGGTTGCCGACAACCATCGACCACTCAGCCACTGGCCAGGCCAGCTGCAGATCCAGCTGTGTTCCCCAGCCAAGGGCAGCCCAGGGGCTGGCCATGGCCACGGGAAGAATCAGCATGCGTGACCAGCTGCGCAGCGTTCGCAGAAGTCGGTCGAGCACCACCATGGCGATGGCCAGCATCCAAAGCCCACTCCACAGCTCCTGAAATTGAAGCGAGCGCAGGCTGAGGCTGAGGTCTGTCCCCAGTCCTCCGAGGCCGAAAACGCCCAGAATCAAGGCTGAACGAAGTGCGCAATCGAGGCGGTGGCCGATGTGGTCGCTGATCGGCTCTGCCAGCGGTGGGACCAGCCCGGTGAGCATCACGGCCCATGGCGTGGCGCCGGCTCCCTTGAGGACGGGAATGGCCGGTGAAACGTGGCAATCCACCTGATCGGCGATCACCCGCGCCATCAGAACCGTGTAAGGAATCGCGATGGCGCAGATCGCAACCCAGCCATTCAGCCCGAACACCTGCAGCAGCATCAGCCCCCAGACCAGTTCATGCACAGCGCGCAGGGGCGCCAGCCAACGGCGCAAGATCACGGCAGGCCAACGCACGCCCGCCTGGATTTCCCAGAAGGTGCTTGAGCTCAGGAGTCCGAGACCCACGCCGAGAACACTGCTGATGCCCCAGGACATCACGGCGATCACCAGGGTGATCTGGAGCCCGTTGAGCAAGCTGCCCAAAACGATGGGGTCGATGGAGGGCTGCACGGCCCCAGCCGCGAACTGTTGAAGAACTGAAAGTCCGCCGCCGTGACCATCGCGCAACATCACCACAAGAATGCCGAGCAGGCTGAGCCCCGGCAGCAATGGGATCAACGGCAGGGCTGGCTTCAGGTCGATGCGTAGAGCCATTCCAGCTGATCCCGATGAATGGTGTCTGGAGCTGCATCGATCACAAGGGCACCATCACGGAGCCCCAGAACCCGATCGAAACGGTGTATCAGATCCGGCCGATGCAGGCTGATCAGACAGCCCGGCAAGAGAAGCAGGGTGTTGAGAACGTCTTCGGCGAGGCTGGGATCAAGGGCGGAGAGGGGTTCGTCCGCCAGCACGAGTTCAGGCCGTTGATGCAACAGACGGCCCAGAGCCACCCGTTGGCGCTGCCCTCCGGAGAGCTCACGCACGGGCTGCTCAAGCAGATCTGCTTCCAGTTTCACCTGGTGCATCAGCTCCAGGCAGGTGTTTGGGTCCAGGGGACCCAGCAGGTTCCGAATCGCCCAGAGCAGCCCATGGCGTCCCAGGGCACCGCTGTTGATGTTCTGGATCACACTCAGTTCCTCCACCAGGCGCAGGTCCTGCCAGAGCGTGCCGATTTGGCGCCGTTGCCGGCGGCACAACTGCTGATGGGGGCGACCACACCAGTGCACGGATCCTGAATCGGGGCTTAATGCCCCGTTGCAGAGCTTTAGCAACGTGGTTTTGCCGGCGCCACTGGCACCGAGCAAAACCACACGCTGGTCCGCACGAAGGATGAGGGTGATCGGTTGGAGCCGTTGCCCCAGGCAGACCTGGTGCAGCTCCAGCAGCGCCGTCAACGGATCTTTCCGAGTTGGCGGCCCACCGTTTCGATCATCACGTAGTCCTCATTCTTGGCGGGGATGAAGCGTTCGGCACCGAACAACTCAAGAATCGTGGCGCCGTCATCTGTGTCTGCCGAAAGGTCCAGCAACGCGCTCTGCAGCTTGTTGGTGAAACCTTCGCCAAAGCGCTCATCCAGACCGGGTCGTACAACCCAGTGGTAGTCCACGTAGGGCGGCGTCCTCCAGATCACCGACACCTTGCCGGGATCCACGCGGCCGTCCGCCACATTGCCGCGCCAGACCTGCTCGTTCAAGGCGCCCACCTCGAAGGCACCGCTCTGCACCACCGCAATAGTGGCGTCGTGGCTTCCGCTGAAGCCAGGGCCGCCCCCCGCCAGATCCTCAGGTTTCACGCCGTTTTCCCCCATGAAGAACTGGGGCATCAGGCGGCCGGAGGTGGAACTCTCCGAACCGAAGGTCAGTCGGCGTCCCTTCAGCTCAACCAGTTGGTTGGCACTGGTGAAGGGGCGCAAACCACTGGCGCCATTGGCGATGAACACACTGGTGAACTCTGCATCGATGTCCCGTTGCGCCAGCACCCGGGCTCCAGGCGTCTGCAGCCGGGCCTGCACACCGGTGAGTCCACCGAACCAGACCAGATCAACGCTGCCGGTGCGGAAGGCACTCACTGCCGCCGCGTAATTGCTGACCGGCGCATACCGCACGGGAACATCCAGCTTTTCGCTGAGTTCCGCAGAGAGTGTGCCGTAGAGGCGATTGAGTTTCTCGGGGTTCTGGTCGGGGATGGCACCGATCTGCAGAACGGCCTGTTTGGCGTCGTTCTGGGGTGCGCCGCAACTGGAAACACTGGCCGTGAGTGCGAGCCCGGCAATCAAACCGGTGGCCACCACGGCCCTGCGTTCTCGTACAGACATTCAGAAAAAGAGAATGATGAGATCGGATCAGAAGGAACGAAGCAGCCGCTTCAGTCGCATCAGTCCATCGTTGATCGTCTCATCAGCTACGGCACAGGAGAGTCGAATGCAGCGGTCATCGCCGAAGGCCAGACCCGGAACCATGGCCAGGCCTTCCTGTTCCAGGGCTTGCCGGCAGAACTCCATCGAATCGGGCATGCCGTCCGGCAGGCGGGGGAAGGCGTAGAAGGCCCCTTGAGGAGGCATCAGGGTGATGCCCTCCAGAGCCTGAAGCCCTTCAGTGAGCAGAGTTCGGCGGCGGTTGTAGCTGATGGCCATCTCGCGCACGCAATCTCGAGGCGCTTCGATCGCCGCCAGTGCGCCCCGTTGAGCAAAGCTGCACACATTGCTGGTGCTCTGGCTCTGAAGGGCTGAAGCAGCCTTGATCACGGCAGCATCTCCAGCCAGATAACCGAGGCGCCAGCCGGTCATCGCCCAGCCTTTGGCAAAGCCGTTCACGGTGAAGCAGCGCGAGCGGATCTCTTCGGCAATGGCCGCAAAGCTGCAGTGCTGCTGACCATCGGCAAGGAGATATTCATAGATCTCATCGGTCATCACTATCAGCTGGGGGTGACGGGCCACCAGCGCGGCCAGGGCCTCCAGTTCGGCCCGTGTCATCACCTGGCCGCTGGGGTTGCCAGGGGAATTGATCACCAGCAGTCGGCTGCGTGGGGTGATCTGCTGCTCCAGCAGATCGAGGTCGAGACGGAAGCTTTCCTCCGCTTTGGTGGGGATGATCCTGGTGCTCGCCCCGGCCAAGGCCGCCATCTCGGGATAGCTCAGCCAGTAGGGCGCCGGCAACAGAACTTCGTCGCCGGGATTGAGCAGCACCTGGAACAGGTTGTAGATGGCTTGCTTGCCACCGTTGGTGACCAGCACCTGCTCGGGCTGGGTTGGAATCCCGTTTTCGACGCTGAGTTTGTGGGCCAGAGCAGCACGCAGATCGGGGTCCCCCGCGGCGGGGCCGTAGCGGGTGAAGCCGGATCCCAGAGCACGCTGGGCCGCTTCAACGATGAATGCAGGCGTCGCAAAGTCCGGCTCACCGGCACTGAGGCTGCAGATGTCCCTACCGCTGTCGCGCAGTGCTTTGGCCTTGGCGCTGATCTCCAGCGTCAGCGACGGTTTGAGGGCGACAGCCCGGTCGGAAAGTTCTGGCGGGCGCGGCATCGGTAACGCACCTCCCCGCGGTGCGTTTAAAACGTCATCATCCTGCCGCAGATGGTGTCGCAGACAACCTTGATTTCTCAGCGCCCATGAATGCGATACAGATCAGCTGGGTCTTGGCTGCGGAAGACAGCGCCAGGTTGGCGACGTTCTACAGCGAGCTGTTTCAAGCCACGTTGAAGCCTGGGCTGGCGGAGCACCACTACATCGTTCAATTCAGCGATGGCACCCAGCTGGAGATCTACAGGCCTTCACGCCGGCGCTCTTTTCCAGCCCGAGGGCGAGCGCTGGCGCCCTGTTTGAGGCTCTCCCCATCGCAGGAACCCCTGCCTGAACTTCAAAGGCTGCTCAGTAACGCCCTGAAGCGTGGTGGATCGCTCCTCGAGGAGGCGCGGCTTGAGCCCTTTGGTGCTGAGGCCTGGATCCAAGATCCGGAGGGCAATCCCCTGTTGCTCCTGGCTCCCCTTGCCTCTGTTGCTCCGATGTCATGACTCTCTCCAGCCTGGAGGCCTGCAGTTCTTGCACTACCTGTGACCTCTCCAGTTCGCGCCAGACCGTTGTAATCAGCCGCGGCAATCCCAAAGCGGATCTGATGCTGATCGGTGAAGCACCAGGGGCTCAGGAAGATGCTCAGGGCGTCCCGTTTGTCGGCCGTTCAGGACGTGCCCTCGATCAACTGCTGCGGGATGTGGATCTGGATCCCGAGCATGACCTCTACATCTGCAACGCGATCAAATGCCGACCTCCCAACAACCGACGGCCGAAAAAAGTTGAGTTGGCCGCCTGTCGGGCCTGGCTTGACCTTCAACTGGAGGCCGTTGACCCCAAGGTGATCGTGCTGATGGGAGCCACCGCTGTGGAGACCATCCTTGGCATCAAGGGGGGCATGACCCAGCTTCGTGGGCAGTGGCAGAGCTGGAATGGACGGGCGGTGATGCCGATTTTTCACCCCTCTTATCTGCTGCGCAATCCCTCCAAAGCAGCCGGCGCGCCCCTGGATCTGACACAACAGGACCTGGCCGCAGTCCAACAGCGCCTGTGCGAGCCTTGGGTTGCTTCTAATTGAGCTTCATGACTGCCCTGGATCGGCGTTACGACACCAAGATCCATCGACGTGTGACCCGCACCGTGATGGTGGGTGATGTGCCGATCGGCAGTGAGCATCCTGTGGTTGTTCAGTCGATGATCAACGAGGACACCCTCGATATAGATGGGTCCGTCGCAGGAATCCTTCGGCTTGTGGAAGCTGGCTGTGAAATCGTTCGTGTGACGACGCCTTCGATTGGCCATGCGAAGGCTATGGCCAAAATTCGTGCTGCACTTCGAGAGCAGGGCTGCATGGTTCCCCTGGTGGCGGATGTCCACCACAACGGCATCAAAATCGCCCTTGAAGTCGCCAAGCATGTCGACAAAGTTCGGATCAATCCCGGGCTATTTGTTTTCGACAAACCCGATCCCGATCGGCAGGAGTTCAGCAAAGAAGAATTTGCCGCCATCGGCCAGCGCATCCGTGAGACGTTCGAGCCATTGGTGACCCTGCTGCGGGATCAGAACAAGGCGCTGCGAATTGGTGTGAACCATGGCTCCCTGGCGGAGCGGATGCTGTTCACCTATGGCGACACCCCTGAGGGGATGGTCGAATCAGCGATGGAATTTGTGCGGATCTGTCACGAACTTGATTTCCACAACATCGTGATTTCGATGAAGGCCTCGCGGGCGCCGGTGATGCTTGCGGCCTATCGCCTGATGGCGGACACCATGGACAAGGAAGGCTTCAATTACCCTCTGCACCTGGGCGTGACCGAAGCCGGTGACGGTGATTACGGCCGGATCAAGAGCACCGCAGGCATTGCCACCCTGTTGGCCGATGGATTGGGAGACACCCTCCGGGTCTCATTGACGGAGGCTCCTGAAAAGGAAATCCCCGTCTGCTACTCGATTCTTCAATCCCTGGGTCTGCGCAAGACCATGGTCGAGTACGTCGCCTGCCCCAGCTGCGGTCGCACCCTGTTCAATCTCGAAGAGGTGCTGCATAAGGTGCGGGATGCCACCAAGCATCTCCAGGGTCTTGACGTTGCTGTGATGGGATGCATCGTCAATGGGCCCGGAGAGATGGCCGATGCTGATTACGGCTACGTGGGCAAAGGGCCTGGAACCATTGCTCTGTATCGCGGTCGTGATGAAATCCGCAAGGTGCCTGAAGCTGAGGGCGTTGAAGCTCTGATCCAGTTGATCAAAGAGGACGGTCGCTGGGTGGAGCCCGCCTGATCTCGTTAGTCTGAAGAATCAGTCCTGAAGGGCCATGGTTCGGAGTCAGCGCCTGCGTTCTTTGGTTCGTTCGACTCCGTTGCTGCTGATGCTCGGTGTCGGCGGTGTGGTCACCGCCATGGGCATCAGCTCACCAGGCCTTTCCCTTCCATCGGCATCCGGGGGATCGATACACGACAGCCCCAAGGAGGTGATTGATCAGGTCTGGCAGATCGTTTATCGCGATTACCTCGATTCCACGGGCTCCTACGACGAAAGAACGTGGCGCCAGTTGCGGAGCAATCTGCTGAGCAAGTCTTATGGAGGCAGCGCCGAGTCCTACGAGGCGATCCGGGGCATGCTGGTCAGCCTCGATGACCCTTACACGCGTTTCCTTGATCCGAAGGAGTTCAAGGAAATGCAGATCGACACCTCCGGTGAGTTGATGGGCGTGGGGATTCAGCTCAGTCTCGACAAAGATACGAAAGAGCTGATTGTTGTCTCCCCGATTGAGGGCACCCCTGCATCCCGTGCGGGCGTTCAGCCCAAGGATGTGATCGTTTCCATCGATGGTGCCTCGACCAAAGGCATGACCACCGAGGACGCCGTCAAGTTGATCCGTGGTCCGGAAGGCACCGATGTGGTGCTGGGACTCAGGCGCCAGAGTCAGGTGCTGGATGTGCCCTTGAAACGGGCGCGCATTGAGATTCATGCCGTGAAGGCGATGCTCAACACGGCGCCCAATGGCCGCAAGGTGGGCTACATCCGTCTCAAGCAATTCAATGCCAACGCCACGCGTGAGATGCGTGCGGCCATCAAGGATCTGGAATCACAGGCTGCTGAGGGCTACGTGCTGGATCTACGCAGCAATCCCGGCGGCTTGCTTGAGGCCAGTGTGGACATCGCCCGCCAATGGCTCAACGAGGGCACCATCGTTAGCACCCGAACCCGCGCAGGAATCCGCGATGTGAGGCGCGCCACGGGTAGTGCAATCACCGATAAACCTCTGGTCGTTCTGATTGATCAGGGATCCGCCAGTGCCAGCGAAATTCTTTCAGGGGCACTTCAGGACAATTCCCGTGCCCAACTCGTTGGACAGAAGACCTTCGGCAAAGGGCTTGTCCAGGCCGTTCGCGGATTGGCCGATGGATCCGGTCTGACGGTCACCATCGCGAAGTACCTCACACCCAAGGGAACCGATATTCACAAGAACGGAATCCAACCGGACATCGAAGCGGCGATGTCGAAGCAGGAGATCAAGAACTTCTCGGTTGAAGACCTGGGTACCCAGAAGGACAGTCAGTACAGGACAGCTGAGGGGACCCTCATGAACCAATTGAAGAAAATTCAGGCAGGCAAGACCTATCAACCCGGCCTAGCCAACCTCAGCTACGCGTTGCAGTAGCTCAGGAGATCGGCTGCATCAGTCCGCCGCCGCCACCACCGTTGGAGTCGTCATCGTCTGAAGCGCCGGGCTGGAACAGGGCATACACACCAAGCGCGGTTGCACAGAAAACGCCGCTGATCAGTTCCAGAGAGACGCCACCAGCACCGATCTCGACGAATTCACCCATGTCAACGGATTTTGCTGGTACCAATGTAACGAAGAATTGCGTGGTTGGTAACGTTTTTCTCAGAATTGGGTTCAGGCTTCAGACCTGAACCACCTCTGCATTCTTGGCACGCAGTTCCTCCTGCCGCTGTGCCTCCGTTTTGCCATCGGCATCGGGAATCTGGGCTGCCATCAGACGCAGCCATTCCATCAGCTGTTCCAGTTGCTTCTCCATGGGGAGAACACCAAGACCGCGGGCCATCACCTTGTGCTGGATGCCGCTGCCGGCCTGATACACCAAACGACCATGCAGATGCTGGGGCAATCCCTGGCGCAGCAAACGGAACGCCGGTTCCTCCATGGGAGTTTCGAGCACGATGTTGGGCTTTTCCGGTTTGATCCTGGAGAAGCCGCACCGCTTCGCCAGCAGTTTGAGCTCCATCAGCTGCAGAAGCGACACCACGGCAGCGGGCAGCGCTCCGTAGCGATCGGCCCAACCCGCAGCCAGCTCCACCAGGGCCTCGGCGGTGAGGCAGTCGGAGGCAGCCCGGTAGGCCGCGATCTTCTCATCCGGATCAGTGATCCAGTCCGCAGGCACGAAGGCCGTGACGGGGAGGTCCACCTGGGTGTCTTCAACGCTGGGGATGTCTTGACCCTGAATTTCCGCCAGGGATTCCTGCAGCATTTCCATGTAGAGGTCAAAGCCGATGGTTTCCATCTGGCCGCTCTGCTGCACGCCGAGGAGATTTCCGACCCCACGGATCTCCATATCCCGCATGGCGAGCTGGTATCCACTGCCCAGTTGGGCGAACTCCTGAATGGCGCGCAGCCGCTGACGAGCGGTGTCGCTCAGCGATGCGTTGCCCGGATAGAACAACCAGGCATGGGCCTGAATCCCACTGCGACCGACCCGTCCCCGCAATTGGTACAGCTGGGCCAGGCCAAAGCGGTGGGCGTCCTCAATCAGGATCGTGTTGACACGAGGAATGTCCAGGCCGCTTTCCACAATCGTGGTGCAGAGCATCACGTCGGCTTCACCGGCGTTGAACGCCACCATGGCGTTCTCCAGTTCGCCCTCGGCCATCTGACCGTGAGCCACCAAAAGCTTCAGGCCTGGCAGCATTTCCCGTAGGCCTGCTGCCACCTCCTCGATTCCTTCCACCCGGGGAACCACATAAAAGACCTGGCCCCCACGATCCAGTTCCTGGCGGATGGCGCTGCGCACCGCCTCCGGATCCAGAGAAGCCAGATGCGTCTTGATTGGACGGCGCAGTGGCGGTGGTGTGGTGATCAGGCTCATCTCCCGCACCCCCGAAAGGCTCATGTAGAGCGTTCTGGGAATCGGCGTTGCCGACAGGGTCAGCACGTCGACGTCCTTCCGCAGCACTTTGATCTTTTCCTTCTGGTTCACACCGAAGCGCTGTTCTTCATCCACCACCAAAAGACCAAGCTCTTGGAACGACGCTCCTTTGCTGAGCAGCTGGTGGGTTCCCACCACGGCGTCGATGATTCCCTGCTTCAGGCCATCGAGAATGGATTTGCGTTCCGACGCCGTCCGGAAACGATTCAGCAGAGCCACCTTGATCGGATATGGCGCGAAGCGTTCCGAGAGCGTGCGCCAGTGCTGCTGAGCCAACACCGTGGTTGGGGCCAGCATCGCCACCTGTTTTCCAGCGGTGATGGCTTTGAAGATGGCGCGGATCGCAACTTCGGTCTTGCCGAAGCCAACGTCCCCGCACACCAGTCGGTCCATCGGCTCCTGCCGTTCCATGTCCCGTTTCACGTCGGCCGTGGCCTTCAGTTGATCCGGCGTCGGGTCATAGGGGAACGACTCCTCCATTTCCACCTGCCAGGGGCCATCGGTGGGGAAGGCAAAGCCTGCGGCCTGTTGGCGTTCTGCGTACAGCTTCACAAGATCAAGGGCAACCTTGCGAACCGCCTTCTTGGCCCGTTCCTTGGCCTTGTTCCAGGCCGTGCCACCCATGCGGTTGAGCTGCGGGGGTGTTTCACTCGTGGCCCGATAACGCCCAAGGCTGCCGAGTTGATCGGCGGCAACCCGAAGGATTCCATCTGCGTACTGCACCACGAGGTAGTCGCGGATGTCGCCGGACATCGCGAGTTTTTCCATGGCTTTGAAGCGGCCGATGCCATGGTTCCGATGCACCACGAAATCGCCCGGGCGCATCTTGTTGGGATCCACCGTGCGGCTGGCGGCCTTGCGACGACGGCGCACATAGCCACTGGAACTGAGGCTCTGCTGGCCAAAGAATTCACGGTCGGTGACCAGAGCAATCCGCCAAGCCGGCAGCTGCAAACCCTCAAGTTCGGCCGTGCCCCTTACCTTCAGGGCGACGGGGGTGTTCTGCTCAATCAGACGGGAAATGGCATTGCTGTCTCCCGCGTTCGGCACAAACCGACTAACGCAGTCGTGCTCCTCCAGCAGCGCAACCGCTCGGCTGGGTTGTGCAGACACCAACCAAACCGCCGTGCGTTCAGTTTGAAATCCCTTGATCAGTTCCCCGAGTTTTCCGAATTGGTTGGGGTAGGCCGCAACAGGGCGGCTGGCGAGGTCGAAGCTGTTGGGGTGCTGGTCAACTTCCAGCAGTTCTGCCATGTCAAAGCCATGGAAGACCTCCGTCAGGGCATAGGCGGCTTCAATCTCACGGTGCAGAACCGCTGGCCAGACCCGATCACGATCTCCCTCGTCCAGGCCCGCCTCAGCAGCCATGTCGTGGTGATGTTCCTCCACATGGCTGAGCCACTGTTGTCCGTGGGCTAGGCCCTGACGTCGCTCATCGATCACCACTGTTGTGGTGTCCGGCAGGTAGTCGAGCAGTGAAGCGGGTTGCCCCCAGGCGAGACCCATCAGCCGGCGCATGCCCTCCGGTGTCCCGCCGTTCAAAAGCTGCTCTGTGCCCTCAGAACCGAGCAGTTGCTCCAGTCCATCGGGCATTGTCTCTCTGAGCTGGTCCGCAATCAGAGGCCCAAACCCTGTTGGTGTGAGTCGAAGCGCATCGACGGGGTCCAGTGAGCGTTGGCTGGCGGGATCGAATTCCCGCAGCTTGTCGAGCTCCTCTCCGAAGAATTCGAGTCGAACAGGCAGCTCACTGCTCACCGGGAAGATGTCGACGATGTCGCCGCGACGGCTCCAGCTCCCCTCCTGCTCAATGGTGGTGACCCGCTCGTAGCCAAGTTGGGCCAGCGTCTCGCCCAGTGCCTCTAGATCAACCTCATCCCCTTTGCGCAAGGTGCGCGTTTTTGTTTTCAGAACATCCGGCGGGGGGAGATGGGGCTGCAAACAACGTTCCGTGGCCACGATGGCCCAGGACGCCGCGTTGGGTTCCCCCAACAGGTCACTCAGAATCTGAAGCTGCCCCCAGGTGATTTCACTTGTGGGATCGAAGGGTTCATAGGGAGAGCCTTCACTGGTGGGGTACAGGCTTGCCTGGCCCCACCCCATTAATTCCAACAGCGCCGTCCAGCGCCCTGCTTCCTCAAGCGTCGGCACTACAACCAGCAGAGGTGCGTCCCGTCGTTGAGAGAGGGCACTGGCCACCAGAGCGCGGCTGCAACGACCAGCTCCGCGCATCAACAGACGTTCAGTGCGGCTTGAGCGCTCATCAAGCTCACCGGTGAGTGCAGTTTCCTGCAACTTGGTCACCAGGGAACGGAGCGGCATGGAGCAGGCCTCGGCAGTCCATGATCTTCGCAATAAGGTGCCAGGAGCTGCGTTTCACCGGTCGATGCCGCGCTTTCGCTGCCCGTCCTGTTGTTGCGGCCCGGCTTGATGTTGCATCCCCCCAAAGGCTTGATTCCGCTCTGCTCCAGCTGCGCGACCCCGTTACAGCGTCAGCCGCTGGTCCGGCCCATCCCACTGCTGGTGTTGCTCACGGTTGGTGGAGTTCTCGTGGCCTCGTCGATCCCCTTCCTGTTGAATCCAGAACAAGCTCCCAGATCGAGGCCCGAAAAACTGGCCTAAAGCGGTGTTTTCGGTTCAATACGTCGGTATCGGTGCCTTCATGACCCTCGGCCGTTTTTTGATTTTCTTTGTGGTCGGGATAGCGCTCGCGCTTACCGTTCCTCAGCTGACTTGGTTGCTTTGGCCATTGGCAGCCTCAGCGCTTTTGGTCGTTGTGCAACTGATCCGTTCCTGATCTCTGGTGTGTTTGAAACTGAGGGGGATCTCAAGACAACCAGCAGGCATCCACTGAAAAGGTCAGCACGTCATGGGCCTCTCGATGGTCACTGGAAGTGATGGCCACACAGGCCAACTGACCATCGTCAAAACAGGTTTTCGACTTGAGCACAAATTTGGCGGCATCACTATGGGACCAGACCGCTAAACCCTGCTGTTGGGCTTCGTCGGTGTAAATGTCCCAGAGTTCCGCGAAGCGTTCTGCCTCTGGACCCTGCAGAAATTCCTCCCGTGCTTGATCAGCACCAATCTCACGGAAGCGTTCCAGAAAAGACTGCATCAATGGATCGTCGATCACGTTGCTGGTGGCTATTGCACCGGTGATGCCACGTACCGAAGTTCGAACAACCCGGTTCGGTTCGGTTCGGGCGTCAATGATGACGACGGGGCATTGAAGATCCCAAGTGTTCCGATTTCTCAGTTCACGGCCTGCTTCGGATATGTCATCCCGAAGCTCGTTGATCAGCTGCCGTACAACAAGCGTGGATTCTTCCATACCTGAACCTATCGCGAAAGCAACGTGTAACTTTGACAAGTTAAAGATTCAAAACGTTGAGATTTGAAGGCACCTCTTCTGGTAAATCCGATCGTCAAGGCAATATGTACTGGGCTGGGATTACGGAGTGAGACCTTCTCCCTGATCACGCAGCCGTAGACATAGTGATCTTTTTTTATCCCTTCAGTCCCCTTGTTTAGGAATGCTTTTGCTGGTAACGCTGGTCTGATGCTGCTGCTTTTTGGTCAAAGCATGAAAGCGCAAACTGGTGCCTGCCAAAGCTATGAGGCGGCATTCAACCTTGAAGCTCGAATGCGATATGGATTAACCCTTCAACAAGCCAAAGAATGGATTCTCGAAGATGGCTATTCGGATGGCTCCGCGGCCTGCTTTTCATCTATCAAGAATGAAATCAACCCAATGCCCTATGCCTTTCCGCTCGTGAATCAAACTCTGTACAGAAAAGCGCGCCGCTAGAGACCGCCCAAAAGCATGCTTTTTTTGAAAAGCATGCTGTATAATTCAACTAGACGAGTCAAAGTCCATCACATCAGCTATATCATCAAAAACCTCGGATCAAAAGTCTAATCATTTGGCTAAAGCTGCCGAATATTATTCACGGGCCAAGGAACTGATCGAAGTGGATCAAGATTGGCATTCCTGTGGCTCAATGATCCTCAAAGCTCTCTCTGAAGAAAGGAAGTCCGAAAATACCGGCCTTCAGGTCATGAATGTCATCAAGTATCAAAAGCCCAAAAACAGGCTGCAGTTCAACTTCCGCAGTTGAGTTCATCGTTCAACTAGCCCTGAAAGCATGGCAGAAGGGAGCTCGTTATCGCCCCAAAGGAGACATCTCCCCCTTCTCGAAAGAAGCGGGAGAAATGGATAGGTTGCAGAGGGTGTTTGGAAACGCCAATTGATGACTGAACGAATTCTCGACATCCCCGCCGCACTGCGGGAAGCGCAGCTGCAGCGTCTCGCGGCCTCCCTCGCGTCAAAGTCAGTGGTCAAGTACCAGCCTCAAGTCGAGGCACCCAAAGACGAGGACGAACCAGTTCGCGACTGACCGTTAACGGTCGCTCTTCAGCCCTTGATCAGCACGGCATATTGAGGATATCCAGCTCCGGCTGATGTTCTCTGAATAATTGTTGTGGAGGCGCTTGTCTCGATAGTTCTGGGCATTTTGCTCGCCTGGTTCACCACCCGGTTAATCATTTGGTTTTTCAGCCCTGACCGGTATCGGCGAGATCGCAGTTCAGAAGACTGAAATCGAAGCCTGAGCTGCTGCCAACTTTGGCGCATGGGGAAAGCAACCATCAGCTCGCCGCTTTCATTTGCTGCTCCTCCAGCAGCAACAGTTTGAGTGACTGACCTGGTTTTCAACGAACCTCGACAATCTGCAACCAAAAAAGCACGCTTATTTGATTGGGAATGCTTGTGACTGCCCTAGGCAGCCCCGGGCGTGATGCCTGCTGTTCGCAGTCTTCCGATTCATTTCCTGGACCTGCGACCTACTCCTGCACTAATACAGCCGTACCAGCTCTGTGGGTATGTCGGTTGATCATGCAAGCGCCGTTGCAGCGCCCAAGTCGGATCCCGTTTTCCTGCATGTCAAGCCAGGCATGACCGTGATCGTCACTGACACGGAAGGTGCCTGGCGCATGGCTGATGTGATTTGGGTGGATGGCGGTGCCAGAAACCCCAAGGTTCCAACGTTGTTCCAGGTTGCTGATGTCGATACCGGCGTCATCAACTGGGTCAACGCTGACCTTGTGACTCACATCTGCCCAAGGGTCTGAACCGCTGCCATCCTTGGCGCATGAGCAGCAGGCAGCACCCTCCAGGGCCTAACGGCTCCTAAGGAAGGGAGGCTACTGAGGCCGCGAGAAGAACTCTGTCCTTCCCGAGCGATGCGGCATCGGTGAACGCACGTTCGCCGCGTTACATAGGTTCCCTACGAACGCACTAACTCTCTTCACAATTCCGTTGCACAGAACATTGTCTCCAGCGATCGCTCACGCAGGAGACAGGGGTTCTGCCAGCTCTCGGATCGCTCTTCCGAGGCCGTCGCGTGTGAGGGAATTCACCCTGCTCGCGCTTGGCAAATATGGGGCCAAACAGCGGGATCAGCAACAGATCATTTGGTCATTTTTTGATTTCAGAAAATCTCCTGTGAAGACCTGTGACCCTTGTAACCTCCGACACCGACGGAATGTCTCTCATCCGGCCAAATCATTGACTGTGACTGACTTCTCATAAGGACGGGTGATGTGGGTGATCAGCGCTGCCATCCTTGGCGCATGAGAAAGCTCCTGCTCCTGCTGCCAGCCATCTGGCTGCTTTCAGCCTGTTCATCACAACGGGATGAATGCGCCAGGTTGCTGGCGACCTTTGACAACGACATGGCAGAAAAGATCGCCAAGAAAAAGGGGTTCGACGATTACGGCGCCGCCTACACGTATTGCGGTGCCTACTTGCAGGGAGGCGGGAACTAAACATCGATCACCTGTGCACCACCGTCCTCAAGTCTGTCCAGATGCGCTCTGATCGCCTGGAACTGCTTGCGTTGCTCAGCCTCCAGCACGTTGCTGTTGACGATCTTGAACGCCTCTGAGATGGCTGCAATGCGGCTGTAGGGCTCACGTGCACGCAAAACGATGGCCCTGCACGCAAAAACGCACGCAAAAGGCTCTGAAGCAGTTCCGAAAGGGCACTACTGCACGCAAACAACCTTTCCCTAAAACCTGAGAAGCACAGTCAGCAAAGGCTTTTCAGCTAAAGAAATCAGCTCGGCGTTTTCATAGCTTGCTCCTCCAGCAGCATGTTGAACTGCAGCAGCTGTTCATCACTCAGCTGTTGACGAGTGGTGGACCCAAGTTGTTGTTGGAGAAAAGCCCGGGCTTGATCGGAGTTCCAGCCCAGCTGCTTCAACATTGAATCTCCTTGCTGGAGCAGATCACCACGGCGGATAGGAGCTGGCGCGGTTGACGCATCGTCGTTGGCTTGGATCAACTTCAGCTGACGCAGATAGGCCACCAAATCGGCATAGCGCGTCAGCTTGTGCCGGCTGCCAAGACCGAAAGCACGAGTCAAGTACTCCTGCTCCTGCCCCCGAGACCAACCGATACGTCTGATTTCCATATCGATGGCGGTCAGCTCATCACTCCAATCGTCAGGATCCGTGGGGGTTTCGGACGGAGGATTGTCAGAGGCTGTAACGGCGAGCTCCTGTGGGGCCGGAGGGGGCGAAGCGGAAACGGACTCGGGCTCGGCCTGATCAAGCTTTCTTGGCCTTTCGACGTGGACCGCCTTTGCGTCCCCATCATTCGCCTTGGCTTCGAGACGAGCCGAAGTCTGTGTGGGTCGTGCGCGCCCAGTGGCCTCGAGCCTGGTGTTCAGGCGCTGCAAAGCCCTTTCCTCCGCTTCCTCCGCCGTCGCGGATTCACCAAGGGCACTGCCCTGCAGAGAGCCGTCGTGCCATGCCTCAACTCGCACGATGCATCGCAGGGTGTCGACGTGACACAGCTCGGCCCGGATCTGCATCGCAATGGAACAGCGCTTGCACTTTCTAGGCTGCCGCGATGGACATCACTTCGCTCCCCTCACTCTCGGATTTCTTCGAAGGTGCCGATCAATGGAGAGAGGTTGTGTCACTGCTCCCCGTTCTGGTGTTGCTGGAGCTGATCCTCTCCGCCGACAATGCCGTGGCCCTTGCTGCCATCGCCAGAAGCAGCCGCCAACCGGAGAAGGAACGCCTTGCCTTCAACCTGGGCATCGGCATTGCATTGGTCTTGAGGATCGCCTTGATCGTTGTCGCCCAATGGGTGTTGCAAAACGCATGGGTGCAACTTCTGGCTGCCGTCTATCTGGTGTGGCTGGTGGTGGATCACTTCAGCAATCGATCAGGCGATGACGCGGACTCCATCGAAGGCAGTGAATCCAGGGCTCTGTCACGCCCTTTCCTCAACACTGTTCTGCTGTTGGCCTTCACAGATCTGGCCTTTTCCATTGATAGCGTTGCCGCAGCAGTTGCCATCAGTGATCAAATTTTGTTGATCAGTGCAGGTGCCTTCATTGGCATCGTGGCGCTGCGCTTCACGTCCGCTCTGTTCATCCGCTGGCTTGATCTCTACCCACGGCTGGAAACGGCTGGATTTCTCGCTGTTGCCTTTGTGGCGTTGCGCCTGATTGTTCACGTTGTTCTCCCCAGTCTCAATCAACCCGATTGGCTCACCCTGTTGGTGGTGCTGATGCTATTTGGCTGGGGAATGTCGATCCGCAGCAATGATCTCGATCAGGATGAAAGCCATGCTTGTTGAACTTCGTCATATCAGTGGTGACCGTTTGATCCATCGCGTTGATCTGGAAGATCCACCACAACCGGGACGCTGGCTTTTTGTTGAAGAGCAATCCTTTCTTGTGATGCAACGTCGTCACCGTTATGCCCTTCGTAACGGTCGCTATGTGATGGCATCGGTGGCCTTGATGGTGAAACCCCAAGCTCGACCAGCTGATGCAACACACTGGCGACACGGCTGGGTGATCGGTGATCCGAAGTGTCGGTTCAATGCTCGCAGCCCTTTGCTCCGTTGCGCCGTGTGGCCGGAAGGCCCCTGTGAGAGCTGCCGCCATCGTGAACTCGCTAATCCATGAGTGCTAATTGGCTCACTGGGCGTCTCTGCGCTGGCCATGGAGTCGCCTCCGGATCAAGTAAAGAATCTCCGTATCCAGATGGAACGATTCGAATGCAAGTCCCTGTTTTCCAGGGCTTCGGGCTTGACTTATCGGGCTGTCATTACGGCACACTAAACATCGATTTTTCGCCACTCGAGGTTTCTCTCACAAATCCAGATCACTGTTTCGAGAACGTGAATTGGACCGAATTCCACCCCCCTGAAACATTCTCGTTCTGGACTGTGGAGATCAAAGCAAATGAAACTGACGTTGTGAACGGATGGATTTACTACGCCCACCCCGAGACCAAAGAACGTCATTGGCAACCTCCAACAACGTTGGAGTTGCTTGCACCCCACTTAAGGGGGATTGAACCCGGCAGCACCATTCAACTTCGAGATGAAGGCGGACGAATCAAACTCATGGACACGATTCGCCTGCGTGCAAGGTTGCTTGAATTCCTAAAATTCAGAGTGCTCGCATCGCAGCAAACATTTTTTGAGGCTGACACTCTGTTGAAACGACAACAATGGCTTTCAACGATGTTCCCGGAAGCTCTACAACTTTCCGAACAGAATCTTGATCGGGTCTGGACTCAAGCCCGTTCGTTGTACACGGAAACCTGAATCAACCCTCATCGAAGCGATCTCCCGGAGTGGCCTTTAGTTGCTGCAACATAACGGGTGCTGTGCTGCGAGCTTTCCCTTCCAGTTGTGCCTCCCGAATCAGAAGAGGACAACCTGAACTGCTCACCACAAGTCCCAAATCTTCAATCACTGCCAAGATCGTCCCTGGGATATGCCCGCCCGTGGGCCACTGGCCCACGAGGTTGCGTCCTTCGGCGCTTAGTTGATCCTGCAAGCGCTCGATCAACGGCTCTGTGCGTAACACCTTCAAACGTTTACCCTTCCACTGGGTGAATGCTCCGGGATGAAGTCCCATGACCTTGCGATGGATGCTGAGGGCAGGGAATGACCAATCCAATTGGAAATCCTGCTTCTCCAGCATGCGGGCATAAGTCGACTCCTCTGCCTGAACGCGCACGTTCAGCCTTGCCCATCTCTCGTCATCGCTGCCAGGACCAGCCGCTTCAATCAGAGGCATGGCCTGCACCATCAGGTTTGCGGTCAGTGCACTCAGCCTTTTGGCTAACGCGATGGATGACTCCAGCAGCTGAATCGGGATGCGTTGCTCCAGCAGCACAGGCCCGGTGTCGAGGCCTTCTTCCATGGCCATGATTCCCACACCCGTTTCCTGATCACCTTCGAGCAGGGCCCACTGAATGGGACCCGCACCTCGCCAGCGGGGCAATATCGATCCGTGGCCGTTCCAAGAGCCCAGGGGCGGTTGCTGCAACACATCCTTGGGAAGGATCTGTCCGAAGGCGACCACCACTGAAATATCGGCTCCGAGAGCATCAAGCTCAGCCTTGCAATGGTCATCCCGTTTGATCCGCTCAGGGGTAAACACCGGTAGACCCAGCTCTTTGGCCCTCGCCTTCACTGGTGATGGAACCAACTGTTTGCCGCGTCCACGCCGCCGATCCGGCTGGGTCACCACCCCAACAATGGTGTGACCCGCCTCATGCAATGCATCAAGGGTCGGCACGGCATAGACCGGTGTCCCCCAGAACAGAATTTTCAACGTCAGGCTTCGCCGGTGATCGAGAGTCCATCCACCCAAACATGGGGGGAAACCCCACGGTGTGTGACTTCAGAATCAGCTTCCAAATGAGCAATCCCGTTCAGAACGGAGCGGATGTCACCAGCAACCGTTGCCGCTTCAACGGAGACCCGTTCGCCGTTGTTCACCAACCAGCCATCGAAAGGCAAGGAGAAGGAGCCCTGGGTGGCTTTTACACCGGCATGGAGAGCTGACAGATCCTCAATGAGAACGAAGGGGGCTGACTCAGTGCGGTGATCGAGGCTGTTGCCGCTGCTCACCTGCGGGTTGGAACTAACCACGAACCAGTCGGGACCAACTGAAACCTTGGCTCCAAGACCTGCATGGCCGGTAGGTTGAACACCGAACGCCCGCGCCGTGGCTTCCGAGTGGAGGAAGTTCCGCAGGCTTCCGTCCTCAATCAAGGACAGCCGCCGTGTCGGTGTTCCCTCGCCATCAAAGGCAGCCGCACTGATATGGCCAGGATGGAGGCCGTCATCGTGGAGATTGAAGAAGGGAACCGCCACATTGGATCCAATCGAATCCCGTTGGCTCAAGCTCACCCCATCGAGCACCGAACGAGCATTGAACATGCTGCTGAAGGCACCAAGCAAGGAGAGGAAGGCCTCAGGCGTAAAACAAACCCGGTAGCTCCCGGTTTCGATTGGTCGATAGTCCAGATGGCTGACGGTGCGAGCAACCGCTTCGCTAATGCAACCCTGAACATCCAGCTCACTGCTACCAAGACCCATACGAACAGCACCTCCACTGCGGGGCTTGCGACCTGTTTCTTCCGCTCTGGCGTAAAGATAAAGGCTAGCTTGGGTACGCTCCATCTGACGGAGTGCTCCTTCACTGTTGAGATAGAGGCTCTGGGATAAGGATTCAGCCAGTCCGTTGTAGGGGACGGTCTGAATCGCGAAGTGGCGACCCAGCAGGTCCGCTTCCGCATCCCGGAGGGTGTCCAGAAGGGGGAGGATTCCCTGACGTGGTTGCAGCGGTCGATCGAGCTCGGGGAGTGGAGCTGTCGCCAATGGTGAGAACTGAGGAATGTCTTCCGGATTTCCAAAACGGCTGGCCGCATGTGCTCCGACCAGAGCTTGATCTAATCCGCTTTCCGAGAGGTCGGTGGTGCTGGTGATGCCCACCAGTCCATCGTTGTTCCAGACCCGGACGGTGATTGAGCTCCGCTGCGAAGCCTTGAGTTGTTTGGCTTCACCGCGATCCACCTGAACGGAGCAGTCATCGCTGCAGGCTGCACCGAGGTCCCACCGACGAATGCCTTCGCGAGAAGCGAGGGTCTGTAGGCGATCCCTGAGATCTGTGGCGTTGAGGCTGTTGTTGCTGGTCATCATCAACGGCCCCCCACCGTGATCGAATCAACCTTGATATGGGGTTGGCCCACGGTGACGAACACACTCCCGCTCACGGAACCGCAAAACCCGGCAGCCAGTTCGAGATCATTGGCGCACATGGAGATGCGAGGCATCACCTCCTTGGCA
This sequence comes from Synechococcus sp. MU1642, assembly GCF_020514115.1. Classification (GTDB taxonomy): domain Bacteria; phylum Cyanobacteriota; class Cyanobacteriia; order PCC-6307; family Cyanobiaceae; genus Parasynechococcus. Next base: position 68,719 of record NZ_VTKZ01000002.1, on the reverse strand, counting down.
TCACCGATCAACGTGGCCCCTTTCACCGGTTTGGTGAGCTTGCCGTTCTCAATCAGATAACCCTCTTCAACGGAGAAATTGAACTGACCCGTCGGACCGACGCTTCCACCACCCATGGCCTTGCAATACAGGCCTTGGTCAACGGATTCAATCAACTGCTCGGGGGTGTGCGAGCCCGCATCGATGAAGGTATTGCGCATCCGGCTCGCAGCGGCGAAGGCATGGCTCTGACGACGTCCGCTTCCGGTGCGTTTGTGGCCCGTGCGCAGTTCACCGGCCCGGTCACTTATGAACCGTTGCAGCACACCGTCCTTGATCAGAACAGTGCGCTCCGGTTCCATTCCTTCGTCGTCCATCGAGAGGGAACCGAAGGATCCACCACTCAGTCCTTCATCAATGGCAGTGACAGCTGGGTGAGCGATCAATTCACCCACGCGGTCAGCGAAGGGAGTAGTGCCTCGTTCGATCTGGGTTGTTTCGAGAAGGTGTCCACAGGCCTCATGGAAAATCACGCCACCGAAGCGGTTGGCAAGAACAGCCGGCATCTGTCCGGCATCCACGTAGTCGGCACGCAACATCGTTCCAGCGCTGTTACATACCTCAGCTGCACTGGCCTCGGAATCCCAGTCCCGAAGATCATCCGGACGATCGGAACTGCCATAGCGTCGGCCAATGCTGGACCGGTGATCTCCATCGGCGGCGAGAACGGAAAGTCCGGTCGACTGATGCAGGCGGATGTCGCGGGCGAAGGTGCCATCGGATGCAGCCACAAGCACTTCTTGCCAGTCGCGGGCATAGCTGCCGCGGCGCACCTGAAGGTGCTGACCGAGACGATCAAGATGGGCTGTGCCCTGGAGCAGACATTGGCTGGCCTGGTCCAGGGATGGACAGCGTTCCAGCCAGTCGTCTTTGGTCAGACCGTGGTCGGTCAGCTGCTTCAACCCTTCAAAAGCTGCCGGCGATGAAAGCTGTTGAACCTCGAGCCCCAGCATGGCGAGGGCTTGATCAAGGGCCCGTTGGAGGCCTACTTCGCTGAGGTCGTTGGTGCTTACGAAGCCATCCCGGCCATCACGAAAAACCCTGAGGCCAGCACCCCGGGCGAAGGATGGATTCACACTGGTGATCCGATCCTGTTCAGCGAGCAAACCGATGTGATCGGTGCGCTCAAGGAATACCTCCACCAGGTCGGCTCCTGCAGCACTGCCACGATGTAGCAAGGACTCCATGAGTCCTCGCCATTGGTTCGAAAAGGCGTTGGTCAAGAAATCTCCTCGGTTGGGCTGGGGTCGTTCCTCAGCGCACAGCAGGCTGGAAGCGATCGCTGTCGACCGCAGGCATCAGAAAAAGCTTGGCCATTTCGGCACCATTAAGAATCCAGAACGGCAGCTTCCGCAGCAGCTTCACAGGGGCAATAGCTCCGCTTGCATCGGCCTCTTCTAGGGCGGCATTGTTTGCCACAAGGCGTTCGAGGCGCGTCCAGAACTTGTCGTTGTTCACGTCGAGAACGACAGGGAAAACGCGTGCGGAGGTTTCATTGGTCTTCTCGATCACCATCTTGTCGTAGGTGCGAGCGTCCAATCCGAGAGCCTCGTAGAAGTCCTTGCGAGCCACGTCACGCACATACATGGTGGCGAACACCGCCAGCAGGAAAAAGCGGCACCAGAGTTTGGCGATCGGTCCACGAACCGTGTCCGGCTGGGCCTTCATCAGGGCATCGAAGAAATCGCCATGACGATTTTCGTCCTGACACCAGTTCTCGAAGAAATTGAAGATCGGGAAAATTTTGCTGTTGGGATTCTTTTCGAGATGGCGGTAAATGGCGATGTAACGCCAGTAGCCGATCTTTTCAGACAGGTAGGTGGCGTAAAAGATGAATTTCGGCTTAAAGAAGGTGTAGTCCTTGTTGGCCGTCAGGAAGCCGAGATCCAGCTGCATCCCGAAATCGCCCATCGACTTGTTGAGGAAGCCGGCGTGGCGAGCTTCGTCACGAGCCATGTGGGCGAAACACTCAGCCAGAAGTGGGTTTTTGGCCTTGATCCGGCGGCTCAGCTCCTTGTAAAGCAAGAATCCTGAGAATTCCGACGTGCAGCTTTGCTCAAGGAATTCGATGAACACCTTGCGGGTTTCCGGATCGAGCTTGTCAGCGGCGCCTTCAAACTCTTCGTTACGTACGAAATGGTGACGGTTGTAATCCTTCCTGAACTCTTCACAGATGGCTTCCAGTTCAGCCTCATTAGGCTGAAGATCCATTGCCGCCATCGCCTCGAAATCGGTGGTGTAGAAGCGAGGAGTCAGGATTGTGTCCTTGACGGGATCCTTGATTGCTACAGCGCTGCCTTCGGCCACGGCGGTGGGAGGGACCATCAGTTGCTATTGACGATCCTGCCAATGTAGGCGTGTCGGCCCGACCCCCGAGGCGAAAGAGGGGGGTTAGTTACCTCCCAGCCATTTTTGGCCGTTAAGCCGTTGCAACAGGCGGGACACGAGAAGGGGCAATGACATTCGCTTCTCATCGATCAGAAAGCTCTCCAGCAGCGTTGGCTCACTACCGGCATCAGCAAGGGCAATCACCTTTGTGCTGTTGATGTCGGCTTTGGAGAAGCAGACCCAGAAGCGACGCCCCCCAGGCAATTCGCCAATCACCATCGGACATTCACCACCGACTACGGGACGCTGCCCATCCACGCGCTCAAGCCGATCAGCTGTGATGTCGTGTTCAGCCAGCTGTTTGGCGACGGCCGGCAGAAACAGCGTCTCGATGAATTCAGGGAAGGGCTTGTCTTCCGGTTTGGGCGGCTTGGCTTTCGGCGCCGCTTTGACGGGGGCGTCTTGTCCTGAAGACTGCTTCTCGACTGGGTTTTCGCTCACCGATCAAGCATTGCTGGCGCAACTGTAAGCAGCTTGGTGCGTTGCTTACCAGTCCGACTCAGGATCATCTCCCCAATCACTTAAGTCCTTCATGGGAGAGGCCACGGCTGAAGCTTCTGGCTGTTGGGGAGCTGATGAAGGGCGTTGAATCACGCGGTAAGCCACAGAAACCGTTGGAGCCGGTTCTCTCACATCTCGTTTGGGGCTGGGGTCTGCGCTCGATCTTGGAGTCGGTGCGTTGGCCGCATAGCCTCTTTCATCCAACTCCGGCTGAACGGGGGAACGCCTTTGACGACTCAGAGGACGCTCCAGTGGCGATACCAGAAAAGCTGCGATAGCTGTTCCGGCCGCACCACAGACACCAGCCATTGCTGTCCAAGCCCCCACCGGGAGTGGAGGTGTTGTCCACACCAGCAGACGGATTCGGGTGTTGTCCCCGACATTGGTGGCCGACAGAACTAGCAAGGCCAGCAGTGGCGCCAGGCAGGGAATCAGCAGCAGCCGCTGAAACACGCTCATTCCAGGGGGCCGTTCCAGCGGTTCAAAGGTGCGAGGTCATCCTCCAGACCATCGAACAAGCGCACCACCAAAAAGTCCACCATCTCCTGCAACGAATCAGGCCGGGTGTACCAGGCCGGAATGGGAGCGGCAATGGTGGCTCCGGCCTCAGCCAGGCCGGTGAGGTTGCGGAGGTGAATGAGATTGAAAGGCATCTCCCGGGGAGCAATCACCAGAGGACGGCGCTCCTTGAGGTGCACATCCGCACAACGTTCAATCAGATCAGCCGCAATACCGGCATGGATCCGTCCGACGGTTCCCATACTGCAGGGAACGATGACCATCGCCCTGGTTCTGAAGCTTCCACTCGCGATGCAGGCAGCTTGATTATTCCAGCGGTGACAGGTTAGTTCGCCGCTCTCCACCGCAAGCCTGTCTCTCCAGAACTCGCGTTGCTTCAGAGGATCCACAGGGATGGACAGGCCCTGTTCCGCACGGAAGACCTCATGGGCACCATGGCTGAGCACCAGATGCACCGCGCGACCGCGTTGCAATAGAAACTGCAGGGCGCGTTCGGCCAGGGGTTGGGCCGATGCACCTGTGACCGCCAAAACGTAGGGATGCATCACTCAGCGCTCGCTGAGGGCAACGGGCATCGGCTCCGAGGATTCAATCTCGCTGGAGCCATTGGAGCCCTGACTGATGATATCGAGGTCGATCTGGTTTCGCAGAACATCCACATTGATCACGCGCACCTGAACGGCGTCGCCGAGTTGATAGGTCTGACGGTTCTTTCGCCCGACCAAGCGATTCTGGCGTGATCTGTATTCGTACCAGTCATCGTTGAGGGAGCTCACATGAACCAGCCCCTCAACGCGACTCTCACCAACTTCAACGAAGAAGCCATAGCTCTGCACACCACTGATGCGTCCTTCCACCTGTTGGCCGATCAGGGGCTGAGCAGAACGGGCCTGGATCATCGACAGAAGATCCTTTTCCAGTTCCAACACTCGACGCCGAAGGGTGTTGAGCCGTTGCACGGTGCGCTCGTTCACCAATCCGTTCAGTTTCTCGTCCTTTGATGCCGTGAATAGAGGCCATGTGAGATCAGCACCTGCACCCTTGAGACCAAGCGTCAGGCGTGTCTTGTGACGAACGGTTGGACGATCCTTGGCATCGGTCAGCAGCGCAACGATCACCTGTTGATTCACCAGGTGGACGTAGTGCTGGGTGGCACAAGTCCATGGGGTAAGTGAAGTGTTGGGGCTGGTCGAAGCAGCTTCTTCCCCATCGGATTCCGCAGCCGCCGGGGTGGCTTCTTTTGATGCCACAAAGCTGAGCGGTGGCAGGGCATTACTGAGCTGCTGTTCAAGCACCCGACATTGACTGCTGTCTTTGAACACCTGAACCAGTTCCGAAGCAGATGGGCAGCCTTCGTCATCCAGCTCAAGGGGTAGATCCAGGGCAATGGCTGTCTTCGCCACATCGGTCAGCATGCCGCCATCAGGTTCATCCGCCTCGATGGTGATCCCAGGCAATTGCAGATCGAGTCGTTGTGCGGTCCATGCACGGTCAGCAGCCCTCAACAAAGGCTGAAGGAAAGCATTGGGGTCAACCGGGTTGAACGCATCAACCCAGCGATGCCGCAAACCGGATGGATCTGCGCTGCGCAGGTCACCAAGGGCATCCAGCTGCGGAGGGCAGAGATTGAGTTGCACAACCCCGCTGATGCGCTCTTGCTCCAACAGCAGAGTGCAGCAGAACCGCAGGGTCTCCAACTGGCCGAGCTGGTCTTTGATCGGCTTGAGCGCCGCAGGAATACTGCGCGCCTTGGGTTTGCGTTCCGCAAGGGCGATCAACTGCTCGGCGCAGATGTCGGCGACGGGCCTCACCGAGCTCAGCATGAACTCCCAATTGCTCACCTCACCGTTAGCTGAGATATCGAGCTGAACGCTGATGGCGTCAGCCACGGAGCCGGCGGAGAAGCTGGTGGCCTTGTTGAGGGCGGGAGTAAGCAGGGGTTGCCAGACTTGACCGAGGCAAAGCGCTTCGCCGCGATCGCGCAGGCAGGCATCAAGGCTGTTGCCCAACCCGATCCGCTCCCCCACGCTGGGCACATGGACCCAGAGGCGACAACCACCGCCAATGGGCTCAACATGCACGGCAGGCATACCCGGCGCATCCTCCTGGGTCCATCCTTTTAGAAGCAGCGAGGGTTGCGAGGTGAAATCGACCCGGCCCTTGGCCGCAGGGTTTTTGCCGGAGCTTCGAGTTGCCGCCGGACGGTCCTGAAGCCCAGCCTTGGTCAGCAGCAGGTCTCGATCTGCTGCGGGTCCACCGTTGAGCGGGAGAGATCGCACAACGTGACCAGACGCAGCATGTTGAGCCAGGGGATAGCGATCGATGCGCACCTCGACAACGCTCGAGACTTCATCGCTTGGGAGATGCTTCGAATCCTCTTCTGGTAACTCAATGCCAGCGAGCACCCTGTCATCCAAGGGGGCAGCAAGCAGCTGCTCGCTCTGCTGCTCCACCTGAGCTAGGAGCGATTGAGTGGCCCTTTCAAGGATGCACTGCACGCCACCTTCTGGTGAGCGGCGGCGGCCGCCCTCCCTCGTTACACGTACCAGCACACGATCGCCATTCCAGGCGTGGTTGAGCTGATGGTCGCGAATATAGATATCTTCGCCGCCGTCATCGCGAATGGCGAAGCAGAAGCCTTTGCTGCTGCAACGCAGGCGGGCATCAATCAGGTCACTCTCTTGGGGTCGTGTAAGACCACCCTCACTCGTCTGCTCGATTACACCGATCTTGACTAATGATGAGACAGCAAGCTCGAGCGATTCTTTATCAGTCTTGTTGCTGAGCTTGAAGATCTTGGCCAATTGGTCTGGCTCGGAGGGATGCTCTGTCGAGAGCTGATCCAGCAGATCGGCAACCGTAAATTTCATCGTGGCGTGCGCAGAAACCGACCATCAGGGTCGGGAGAGACGGAAGGGGCGGCCAACGTTGTTCAGCAGGCCGTGCGGAGTCAGCCCTTCAAAGCCCACTCTAGGACTCAGGAGTTTGATCCCCGTCCTCGGCGGGTTCCGTCTCACGGAACAGAGGAACCAACAAACGGCCACCGATTACAAGGAAACCCAGCGAGGCCAACAGTTGAAGTAAGTCGCTCGGAATCACCGTGGCAACGGATCCACCTGCAAAGGCCCCGAGCAAACTGGCCAAAACCAACGCGCATGACGAGCCCAGAAACACGGCTAGCGGGCGATTGGACGTGCCACTGATGGCCACGGTGGCGAGTTGGGTCTTGTCACCGAGTTCGGCCAGGAATACGGTCAAGAAGGTGGAAATCAGAAGTGGAAAATCCATCGTCAGCTCGCGGCATTAAGCCAAAGGGAACGGGCTGCCTGGAGACCCAGCCAGATGCCAAGCGCCACCATCAGCACTCCAGCCATCAGTTCAAGACGTTCAGGCGGAAGGGTTTTGGCCAACCATTGACCCACGAGAACGCCCACAAGGCTGGAGGCAATCAACGCCAGCGCAGCACCGATGAACACCAGAACCGGTGAGCCGGACTGGGCGGAGAGCAACAGCGTTGCCAACTGTGTTTTGTCGCCAAGCTCAGCAATAAAAACCGTGGTGAAGGTGCTGAACAGAACGGCAGCAAAGCTGCGCGACTCATGGCTGGTTTGCTCACTCATCGACAGAACCTCCCGCGGTCTGAGCGCGCTTGAACCTACGCATCACGCCACTACGACCGCCATAGGTGCTGCGGATTTGCTGGTGGCAACAAGCGATGGCGAAGTTGTCGAATTGATCATCGGGAACGTCAAATAGACAGCCCAGGCCACTGACACGACAGAAGTCAGGACGTTCCTCATAAATCGTGCAGCGCTGACTCCCGGTGTCGTAGTGAATGCACCATCCGTCGGGTCCGACCATGGCCAGATAGGTGCGTTGTTGTTCTTCGCTCAAGGCCGCCAGGGCATCAGCCCTTTCTTCTGGAGCGAGCCGGCAACAGGCTCCGCAGTGTTTGATGCAGGTCCATTGCGGCTTCTCCCGACTCATGACTGAAGCTGTGACAAGCCATCACAGAGATCAGGACCAATCCGTCGCTCTCGGGACAGAGCCCCGTAGCCTGGTGGGCGTAACGATTTCGGACAGCGCTGCAACGCCATGGGCTTTGACATTCACCTGATCGCCAACTTTGCTGCCCTGGCGATGATCACCATTGCCGGTCCTGCTGTCATCTTCATCCTCTTCTATCGTCGCGGCGCGCTCTGATCGCATCGCCTTAAGGACGAAGCCCCAATCCCAGACAGGCTTCTTCGATCAACTGAATCACCCGCTGATCCCTCGCCAGTTCGTCGTCACTGGTGGGGGATTCTTCTTGTTCGATGCTCGCCTTAAGCGTCTCACCCTCGCCATTGGTGAGCGTCAGCCCTGAGCTTTCCGTCCAGCTGGCGGTGTACTGCCGTGTGCCGCGATCAATCATCACCAACTCGGTATGGGCGCGGATGGCTTTGAGCTCCAGTTGAAGACGCTGTTCGCTCTGCCAGCGGTTGATCGAAATGCTGTAGGCCACGTCACACCATTCGGGGACAGACGCCGATGGATCCCATCGCCAGGCAATGGCGCGACGCTCACTCTCCCCTTGGCGAAGCGTCAGGGCCAGATGTCCTCCCTTAAGGTCGCGCCTTTCCTCAACGCTCACTCCCCGTGACCAGAAAAGCGGTTTGGGATGACCGATGCCGAAGGGAGCCAGAGATTGCAGGTGGCGCCACAGATCCCAGTTCACATCCTTTAACTGCAGGAGAGCATCAGGTTGCACGGGACGACCCTGAGCCTGGGTGTTCAGCCAGCTATCGGCCTCGGCGCAGAGGCGCTCATGCAGGGAGTTCACTTGCTCCGCTCTCACGGTGAATCCCCCTGCAGCGGGATGGCCTCCAAAACGGTTCAACAGATCACTGCAATTGGAGAGGGCACGATCCACAGCGAAACCGATCGGTCCCCGCACCGAAGCCCGCAAGCTTCCATCACCATCACCGGCCAGAAGAGCTGTGGGTCGGTGATAACGCTCCATCAGACGCGCAGCAACGATGCCAATCACCCCGTGGTGCCAGTGACTTTGGGCCAGCAACAGAAAGGATGGAAGTGCTTCATTGCTCTCCGCTTCCACCAGAGCCACTGCCTCCGCTTCAATTGCGTCGCAGAGGTCCCGTCGCTGACGGTTGTAATCATCACAACGGCGTGCCAGGGCCATCGCTGAATCTGGATCCTCGGCTGTGAGCAGATCCACGACAAGCCTCGGTTCGCCTAGGCGACCGACGGCATTGATGCGTGGTGCAAGCTGAAACCCGATGTCCTCGGCTGTCAGGGGGCGTTCTCCCAAACCGGCCAGGCGCTGAAGTGCTTGCAAGCCCTTGCACTCGGAGCGGTGCAGGTAGTTCAGCCCTTCAAGCAACCAACTGCGGTTGGCCCCCACCAGCGGAGCCATATCGGCCACCGTGCCGATGCAAAAAAGATCCCGGGCAACGCGGATGGATTCTGGTTTGTTCAGCACCTCGGCAACGGCATGGGCCACCACATAGGCCAGGCCCACACCGGCCAGTCCGCGGTAGGGCGAGCCATCCGGCGTGGTCGCCGGGTGAATGAGTGCGGTCATTGGCGGCCGTTCCGCTGGGATGGTGTGGTGATCGGTCACGATCACCTGCATAGACAAACTCGCGGCCAGTTCAAGGGCTTCCCTCGCGGCTACTCCGTTATCCACGGTGACCAGAAGCCGTACTCCATCGTCGTAGAGGCGCTGCACCATGGCGGGGTTGAGGCCATATCCCTCCTCCATCCGCGACGGAATCGCTGGCTCCGGCTCAGCACCCAGCGGGGCCAAAGCCCGCAACAGAAGAGCTGTACTGGTCATCCCATCGGCGTCGTAATCACCACAGATGGCGACACGTTCACGGGATCGGCAGGCCGCCACCAGGCGGGCGCAGGCCCGCTCTAGATCGGGGAAATGATCGAGAGCGGGTGGAAGATCACCAGGGGAGAGAAATCTCTCGGCCTCGGATGTTGAGCTGAATCCCCTGCGCCGCAGCACACAGCGCAGGGCCAGCGGCAAATCAAGCCCTCGCAGTGGGGATGGTTCCACCACGGCTGGAAGGGACCAGGACCAATGGAGCGGAACAGCCGGCAAGGGAACGCAATAGGGGGTGATGTCCCAGCATTGTGCCGTTGCTGCTGCTCATGGTGAACAGACTTTCAGCGGTCTTTTGGGATGTGGATGGCACCTTGGCCGACACGGAAATGGACGGTCATCGACCGGCCTTCAACATGGCCTTCAAGGAGCTGGATCTCCCCTTCGTGTGGGATGAAGCGCTGTACAACAGGCTGCTGGCAATTCCCGGTGGACTCCGCAGGGTGAAGCTTCACGCTGAAGCCTGTGGGATGAACCTCAGCCAGGACCAACTGGACCAAGTGCGTGATCGCAAACGCTTGCATTACCTGGAACGGGTCCGCGAAGGACACGTTCATCTCCGCCCTGGTGTGAAGAGGCTTTTGCATGAGCTGAGCCGCGCCGGAGTGCAGCAGTGGATCGTCACCTCCAGCGGAACGGCGTCGGTGATGGCACTGCTGGAACAGATCCAGAAGCAGATCCCCACCTTCGATGGCGTGGTGGCAGCGGATGACGTTGCTTCGGGAAAGCCAGCACCGGACGGCTACCTTCTCGCTCTCAAACGTAGTGAGGCCAACAGTGCTGCCAGCCTCGCTGTCGAAGATTCTGCTGCTGGTCTCTCGGCAGCAAGAGCCGCAGGTTTGCGTTGTCTGCTGACCCCTTCCCCCTGGGATGCCGAAGCCCTGCGTAATTCCTGTGACGAGGCAGCTGCAGTGTTGAATCACCTGGGGGACCCTGGACAACCAGCGACCGTCCTTTCCGGTGCCTCTTGCCAGGAGGGAGCAGTGACGCTGAAGTATCTGGAGACCCTGCTGTCGGTGCTGGATCGATGAGCTCAATCCAGCGCACACGTATGGCGGGGCTTCAGAACAGTTTGGGTGCGGGGATCCGTCGATCTTGGTCAGGACCCTGGTGGCGCCGCAGCGCCACGTTGCTACAGCTTCTGCTTGGATTTTTCATTGGCAGCAACCTCCCCGTTTACATCCTGGACGCTGTCCAGCTGAGAACGTATGCGGCGCTATGTGCCCTCATCGCCTGTGAATTGATGGTTCTTGGGCGTCGTCGTCTTCCCTGGCTCGACAACCTGCGGCTTGGATTTGTTTACGCCGTAGTTCTGGAGGCGTTCAAAGTTGGATCCTGAGGGTCAACGCGTCATTCCCAGTAGCGATCAGCAACGGTTGCTTCAGCATCTCGGGTTGGGTGACCTCGAAAGTTGGTTTGATCAACAGCGCAATTCCGGGCGTCATCGGGTCGCCCTAGATCACTGGCATCCCAAAGCTGCACCGGATTGGCTGTGGTCAGTTGGTCTGCCTGTTCTGAGTCTGGGGGATCAATGGCTGGGAGAACGGCGTCTGCTGGGACTCAGTGCTTTGCCGGGATGCGGAAAGACCACTCTCGGGCACTGGATTGAAGCCGCGGCAAAGGCACTTAGCCTCTCAATCCAGGTGGTGTCGCTGGATGATTTTTATTTCGAGGCCGAACGGCTTGATGCCGCTATGCGGGGCAACCCCTGGGGTGTGCCCCGCGCACTTCCTGGCAGCCATGACCTGGAACTCTTGCTGAATTGTCTCCAGGCTTGGCGCCAGGGTGACTCCGTCTTGATGCCCTGCTTTGACAAAGCCAAACGACAAGGACGTGGAGATCGCAGCGGTTGGCGCCGTTGCGATGCCGACCTGCTGATTTTTGAGGGTTGGTTTGTGGGATGCAGATCAAGTGCCGACCCAACGGCAGTTGAGCCCCATCTCGAGATCCCCCTGACGTCGCAGGAATTGGAGTGGCGCCAGAAGTTGCAACCAGTGCTCGCCCTCTACGAAGCCACCTGGAGTTGTTTCGATCAACTCTGGCAACTGCGAGCGACAGACTTCAACGCTCCATGGCGATGGAAAAAACAACAGGAAGCCACCCTTCAGGCAGAACGGGGTGCATCACTTTCAAATTACGAGCTGGATCGATTCATCCGCATGATTCTCTGCTCGCTGCCATCGAGCAGTTTTCGAACAATGCAAGCGGATGTTGTTTTGGAGGTGGATCCAGATCGAAACCTCAGACGAATCCACCTCCAGGGTGCGGATCAGGATTCGCCGTCTTCGGACTCACTCACCGGATAGACAAATCCCTGAGCACGGCCACTCAGCACAGACTTGCCAATGGACATGGCGCGCTGGGCGGCAACGGCTGCCTTGCCCTTCCAGGTGGCGCTGCGCTGGTTGCGCTTGGCCTTGGATGTTTTCTTCTTCGGGACGGCCATTGCGCCTGATGTATTTCCAGACTGAAATTGTCTCGTTTGGAACCCCCTTGCGTCAAATCGCTAGGCTCCGTGAAGCGCAGCGACGACGTGGCACCAGGTTCGGACGACTCCAGTGGTTCCGCGGCCCCTCAGAAGGTTCAACCTTCCTCAATGCAGGGTTTTTGGACAAAGCAGGACGCGGTGAGTTATTCCACCCTGCTGAAGGATATCGATGCAAAAGAGATCAAACAGTTGGATCTCGTACCGGGCAGCAGGGAGGTCAGGGTCCAATACAACGATGGCCGAAAGGTCACCGTTCCCGTTTTCGCCAATGACAACCAAATCCTTCGAGCAGCCGAGAGCTCTGGCACGCCTCTGACGGTTGTTGATATCCGCCGTGAACAAGCAGGACGCGAACTAGCCGGGACCCTGGTGATGGTTCTGCTGGTGCTGGTAGGCCTATCACTCCTGCTGAAGCGTTCAGCTCAGATGGCAAATCGGGCTCTGGGTTTTGGGCGAAGTCAACCTCGCTTAAAACCTCAGGAAGACCTGCAGATTCGTTTTGAAGACGTGGCCGGCATTAACGATGCGCGGCTTGAACTTGAGGAGGTGGTCACCTTCCTCAAGCAGCCTGAGGCCTTCATTCGGCTTGGCGCCAAGATCCCGCGGGGGGTTTTGTTGGTCGGCCCCCCGGGAACCGGGAAAACGCTTCTTGCTAAGGCGATTGCTGGGGAGGCGGGCGTGCCGTTCTTCTCGATCGCGGCTTCAGAGTTTGTTGAGCTTTTCGTGGGTGTCGGCGCCAGCAGAGTTCGCGATTTGTTCCGCCAAGCCAAGGAAAAGTCTCCCTGCATTGTTTTCATCGATGAGATTGATGCGGTTGGTCGCCAGCGGGGTGCTGGCATCGGTGGCGGCAACGATGAACGCGAACAGACCCTCAACCAACTACTCACGGAGATGGATGGTTTTGAGGAGAACTCGGGCGTCATCCTGCTGGCGGCCACAAACCGTGCCGACGTTCTTGACACCGCATTGCTGCGTCCAGGCCGCTTCGACCGGCGTATTGAGGTGGGCCTTCCTGATCGCCGAGGTCGCGAGGCCATTCTCGCCGTGCATGCGCGAACACGACCCCTCGATGACTCGGTTTCGCTATCTGATTGGGCGAGCCGAACCCCTGGATTTTCCGGTGCTGATCTGGCCAATCTGCTGAACGAAGCGGCGATCCTCACGGCGCGCCAGAACATGCTCCGCATCGGTGAGTTCCAGTTGGAGGGGGCCTTGGAGCGGATCACCATGGGACTCAGCAATCGCCCCTTGCAGGACAGCGCCAAAAAACGGCTCATCGCTTACCACGAAGTTGGCCATGCCCTGGTGGCCAGTCTTCTGCCGGCTGCTAACGCTGTGGACAAGGTCACGATTCTTCCCCGTGGCGGAGCCGGTGGTTACACACGTTTCATGCCCGATGAGGAAGTGCTGGATTCCGGTTTGATTACCCGCTCGTCCTGCCTGGCTGATCTGGTGGTGGCCCTCGGTGGGCGGGCAGCAGAGCAGGTGGTTTTCGGATCGCTCGAGATCACCCAGGGGGCCAGTGGAGATCTCCAGATGGTGGCGCAACTCGCACGAGAGATGGTGACTCGCTTCGGCTTTTCCAACCTCGGGCCCATGGCCCTTGAAGGCCCGGGTACGGAAGTGTTTCTTGGACGCGACTGGTTCAACCAACGGCCGAGTTACGCCGAATCCACAGGCCAGGCCATCGATACTCAAATCCGCCAGCTCGCCAAGAGTGCTCTGGCACAGGCCATCGCTTTGCTGGAGCCACGCCGTGAGTTGATGGATCAACTGGTGGACGTTTTGATTGCCGAGGAAACGATCAACGGTGATCGGTTCCGAGACATCGCTGGCCTCCCATGAGACGCCTCCTCCTTCTGCTGCCGCTGGTTGTTGTTGCAGCCCGGATGCAGATCGAGTGGCTCTGGTTCGATCAGTTCGCCTGGACTGACGTTCTTCTAAAGCGCTGGTTTCTGCAGCTTTTCTTCGCTGGGTTGGCCATGCTGCCGCTGCTGGTAGCCCGGTCCTGGTCCAGGCAATTCAAACAACAGACGTCGAGCACATCCCAAGGGATGAGCCTGACCGGATGGTCCTACGGATTCGCTCTATTGATCAGTGCTGGTGTGGTGCTGATCAGTGCATCGCTAACGATGGATCTATTGGCGCTGGCCATCAATGATCCGTTTCAGCTGGGGGAGTGGCGGTCAAAACTTGGGCCAAATATTCGAATCGACTCAGCTACAGGAGTCGTTCAGGCGTCAGTGATAGCTCTGGCGATGGCCTGGCCGCTGTTGAGGCCATGGTTGGCACGGATGGTTGCAGGCTCTCTGGTCGTTGTCGTGAGCCGCGCCTGGAGCATCTGGTCGCTGGCCCTCTGGATTCCTGATGAATCCACAAAAGACCCCTTGCTTGCAGCCGATCTCAGCTTTGGGTTGGGGCGTTTTGCCGGATTGCATCTGGCCCTGGAACTGCTGATCTTGGGTACCGCATTCACCCTCGTCTTTGAGCTCTGGCGTCTTCTGGCTGGTTCGAAAGCAATCTCTGACTGGGCCAGTCCAATCTTTTCGTGGCGACAGATTCAGCTAATCAGGTCTTTGTCAGCGCTTCTGCTGCTTGGAGCAGCGGGTCTGGTGTGGTTATCGAGGCATCAGCTCCTGTGGACCCAGCACGGCCTGGTTGCCGGGGCGGGATGGCTGCAGGCTCACCTCACCCTGCCGTTGCGTGCTGTCGCCACACTCCTACTCGTGCTGATCGCTGTTGCAATTCTGTTGCCCTGTCGGCGACGGCTGCGTCAGGGACTTGCATTGACCTTGGCGTCGATCGTGGCGCTGGAAATGGTCGCCACACCTCTGACCCGCTGGCTCGTAGTGCGGCCTAGAGAATTTGCTTTGCAAGAGCGTTATCTCAAAAATGCCATTGAGGCCACGCAATGGGGCTTCCATTTGGATCAAATCAAGAGTCGAGTCGATGACCCCTCAAGGTTCAGCGCCGCTGATCGTGAGCAAGGCGCCAGCACTCTCGAAAATGTTCGCCTCTGGGACAGCGGTCCACTGCTTGAGGCAAACCGCCAATTGCAACAGCTGAGGGTCTACTACCGCTTTTCCAATGCAGCGGTTGATCGTTATCCGCTGAATCAAGAAAGCGATTCATCCCAGCAAGTAATTGTCTCGGCGCGTGAATTGGATCAATCCGCATTGCCGCGTCGATCCAAAACGTGGCAGAACCGTCATTTCATCTTCACCCACGGTTATGGCTTCACCGTTAGTCCGGTGAATGAACGCAGGGACGATGGTCTCCCCTCTTATTTCATCAAAGGTTTGGGCACGGAAACGAAAATTGCTGGAAATCCAGCACTGGGTATAGATCGATCCGAGGTTCAGGAAGAAATTCCCGTCGGCGATGCTGCGCTCTATTACGGGATGCTCCCTTCCCCCTATGCCATCGCTCCGACAGATATCGCGGAATTTGATTACCCCGAAGGGGATACCAATGTGATGACGCACTACAAGGGATCAGGTGGGGTATCAATTAGATCTTGGCTCCAACGGTGGGCAGCAGCGGTTTATCTGAGTGAACCTAGATTGCTATTCACAAACGCGATCAACGTTGATTCCAAACTATTGATCAGGCGTGACGTGCGCAGCCGCGTCAAAGCGATTGCACCCTTCATTGATTTTCGTGGTGAGCCCTATCTCATCTCCATTCCCAATTCTGAGCTCGACAGTTCCAACACGACCCACGCGATATCGGATCAACGCCAACAACATCAGTATTGGGTCGTTGAGGGGTACACCCACAGCACGACCCTGGCCTATAGCGCGGCAGTCTCGCCAGATGATCATGATCGGTATTTAAGAAACTCAGTGAAGGCAATCGTCGATGCATACAACGGCAGCATTCAGTTCTTCATTTCAGAACCCGAAGATCCGATTGTGAGCGCCTGGACTCGCATCTTCCCAGATTTATTTGAGCCAATGCAGGCGATGCCGCAACTTGTTCGTGATCACCGCAGAGTTCCTGAGGATTTCTTCAATGTTCAAGTGAATCAACTGAAGCGATATCACGTTACCGATCCCCAAATCTTCTACAACGGCGATGATGTTTGGCAGGTTCCTAGTGAGATCTATGGGGGGAAAAAAATTGATGTTGAGCCGTATCACATCACGGCACAGGTTCAAGGCAACGACAATTCCGAATTTCTTCTACTCCAACCGCTTACCCCGCTAGCCAGGCCAAATCTCACAGCGTGGTTGGTGGCTCGAAATGACGGTGATCACTATGGTGAATTGGAATTGATCGATTTTCCGAAGGACAAAATTATCCTCGGCCCGGAACAAGTTCAGGCGCTTATTCATCAGGATCCAGATGTGAGCGAGCAGTTTGGCCTTTGGGATCAGGACGATCTAGAACTCGTGCAAGGTAATCTTCTTGTGCTTCCCGTTGGCTCCGGACTCCTTTACGTGGAACCGGTGTATTTGCGCACCAGGAAGGTGGGGCTACCTTCTTTAGCCAGAATTGTTGTCAGTGACGGACGGTTGATTGCCATGGACCAGAACTTAAATCTCGCTTTGGATCAACTCATGAAAAAAAGCTCTACCCGATTGACGGGCAGAGCTAAAGGAAATACCAATTTGGTTGACTGAGGGATTAGCCGATGGAGGAGAAGTACTCCTTCGAACCCTTGGGATCAGGCTTCATGGTCTTTTCACCAGGAGTCCAGTTGGCAGGGCAAACCTCGTCGGGGTTTGATTGCACGTATTGGAAGGCCTGCAGAACCCGAAGAGTCTCATCAACGTTGCGACCAACAGGCAGGTTGTTGATGGTGGCGTGCATGATCACACCATCGGGGTCAATGATGAACAGACCGCGCAGGGCAACACCCTCAGCGTCATCAAGAACGTTGTAAGCCGTGGAGATTTCCTTCTTCAGGTCAGCAACGAGGGGATAGTTGATATCGCCCAGGCCGCCCTGATTGCGAGGGGTCTGAATCCAGGCCAGGTGGCTGAACTGGCTGTCCACGGAAACGCCGAGGACCTCGGTGTTCTTGCTGGAGAAATCGGCGTAGCGGTCGCTGAAGGCCGTGATTTCAGTCGGGCAGACGAAGGTGAAATCCAGCGGATAAAAGAACAGCACCACATACTTGCCCCGATACTGGGACAGGGTGACTTCCTTAAACTCTTGGTCCACCACTGCGGTGGCTGTGAAATCAGGGGCCTGCTGGCCCACACGCAAGCAACCGGTGTCGGTCATGTTCGGGGAGAGAATGAGTGAGCTGAAGGCCGCAATCGACTTAACACGTAGTCGAATCGACTTCCAGATTCATGTTTCAACCTATCACGGATGTGGCCCCCCTTCGCCATAAACTCAGACGATGACTGACCGATTCACCAGCTGGGACCCAGCTCTCCTGCGCAAGTTCAGCTCTACCGGACATTTCCGTCTGCTGAACCAGCTGAAAGGAGATCTGCGCAAGAAACCCCTGGATCGAGACCAGCGCACTGGGCAGCTGAAAAGCTTGGGAGGCAATCGCGGAACAAACCGACGGTCGTCCCCCTCAAGGGTTGCCGAACCAGCACCTTTACCTGCACCGACACCTGTTGTTGAGACGGTGACGCCTCTTACGAGGGATGACCAGCCGAGATCCTTCCGGGACCGCCTGAATGCCATCGACATGCGCTGAGGCTGAACCCCTGAGATGTATGATGGTCACTGGCCTAAAGGGGCCTGCGTCAGAGTAGCTCAGCTGGTTAGAGCACAGGATTCATAACCCTGAGGTCGGGAGTTCAAGTCTCCCCTCTGACATTCAATGATTCAAGCTGGCGAGCAACCTGCTCATTAGAGGCCTGGCTAAAAGCTTGATTGGTTCAGGCTTTTCGTGCCGGCAGTTTGACCAGAGGATTGAGAGCGGCGCCACCGGAGCGACGAATTTCGAAGTGAAGGTGAGGTCCGGTGCTTCGTCCAGTGCTTCCCATCAGTGAAATGCGAGCACCACGGGGTACAACCTGACCTTTCTTAACCAGAAGGCGACTGTTGTGGGCGTAACGCGTGAATTCACCATCGCTGTGGGCGATTTCGACCAGATAGCCATAGGCACCGCTCCAGCCGGAGAAGGAGACGATCCCATCACGCGATGCAACGATAGGGGTCCCGGTGTTGTTGGCGATATCAATGCCTTTATGCATCCGACCCCAGCGCCATCCATACCCGGAGGTAAAAACACCCTTGGTTGGCCACTGATAACCAACAATTAGTGGTTTGAGGTGGTCGGGCTGGTCGGCCATCGGCAGAAGAGTTTGTTCAGGCCAAGCAGCACCTCCACTCCGGAGCGGACGAACAGCAAGAAGTGACTGCCCTGAGGAAGCCTGGGCGATCTGGAGTTCCCGGCCAACAGTCAAGCCACTGAGTTCAAGCCCAGGATTCCAGGTCTTGAGCTGCTCTTGGGTGACACCGTGGCGCTTAAGGAACGCACCCAGAGAATCTCCCATCTGGATTTTGGCAAGGGTCCCGACCGGTGGCGGCGCAGTAACTGGAAGCGTCTGACGTTCACTGGTCCGTTTGAGTGACGACAACGTCACAGCAATGCTCCTGGAAGAGCCAGGCATGGAGAGCCAACTCTCTGTTTCAAAAACATGAGAGGAAGGCACGTTATTCAGCGTGGCCAGAACTTCAGGATCAAGCTTGAACTGCTTAGAGAAACGCCTCAGGGACGTAGCCCGAACAACCTTGAACCAAACCGGGGGTGTCGCTTTAGCTTTGCTGCTGAGGGTGATGGAATCAGAAAGCTCGAGAGAAGGCAGTGGTGGCAGCTCGGCCAGATTAAAGGTGGCGTTATCGGCAATACCGGGCAGGGTGCTCCACATACCCAATGACACAACAGGGGCTAATGCAGCTGCCAAAGCAAGCGATGCGCGCATGAAAACCCTGAGACGCGTTGAAAGTAACGAGCCGAACATCCTGGCGCAAGGGGGGGTGGAGCAGTGGTGGGATCACCACAACCGCAACTGCTCTCCAGCGACGTAGGTCACCAATGCAGAAGCCACCGAAAGGTTGAGGCTGCGTACGCCTCCCTGGCCAGCGTCATCAGCAGCTCCAGGCATTGGAATCGTGAGGATGCTGTCGCAGGCTTCACGCACCGGTTCCGGCAATCCTGTGTCTTCCCGACCAAACAGCAGAACATCCCCTCTTCGAAACGTAAATGACGAGAGCGATGAACCACCACGACGACTGCAACCGATCAACCTCTGCTCAGGTCGAAGCTCAGCCTGAAACTCCGGGAAGTTCGAAGCAATCGAAAGCTGAACGTGGGGCCAGTAATCGAGACCGGCACGGCGAACGCTGCGGTCATCCACCTTGAAGCCAAGGGGTTCAATCAGGGTCAACGGAACTCTGAAGGCTGCCGAAGTACGGGCAATGTTGCCGGTGTTCGGTGGAATCTGGGGCTCGAACAGGGCAATACGCAGGGGGGCAAACCCAGTCATGGCACCACCTGGCCTAGAGCATGAAGGTCCAGAGCGCGACCCTGGAGAACCAGCCAGGCGGCGTTGGCGACGCGGTCAAGCGCTTGCGCAAGGCTTCCAAGACGATCCCGGAACAAGCCACCGATGCGTGTTGGGGGAACAACGCCCCAGCCTGTCTCTTCGATCACCAGAACAAAGATGCAGTGCGATGACCTGATCGAGGCGATCAACCGTTCACAGAGGTGATCCCACTCCGAGGCACTTAGGTCCAAGTGATGGGCAACGAATCCTCCAAGCGCGTCAATCAGAACAGATTGGCCTGGATCAAGGTTGTTGATGGCTTTTACCAACTCTGCTCCACATTCAGCGACGCTCCAGTGGTCGGGTCGACGCTGCCGGTGGACCTCCAGTCGCTTCTGCCAATCAGGGTCATCCGGTCGGGTGGAAGCTGTGGCGATGTAGGTCACAACAGGGTGGTGATGCAAAAGATGCTCAGCCCAACGGCTCTTTCCACTACGGGCTGGTCCGCTGACAAGGATCAAGCGGCTGGTCTGACCGGCTACGGGTGGCTCCATATGGAACGTGGGATCAACCACCGCCATTCATCCCCTTTAGCGTCGCAACGGAAGAAGGAGAGACACGGTTGAGATACCTGAAAATCCAATACTTGAAGATTGTCGCTAATACAACTGGGAATGTCGCGATGAAGAGATTGACGAAACTCTGGCTGGAGGGAAGGCCGAAATGGTCGGCAATTCCATCCAGCAGCACCGACCAACCTTCCGGGCTGTGGTAGCCAACGAAGATGTCGGTGAACAAGATGATGGCGAAGGCCTTGGCAGAATCACTCAGCCCGTAAATAGCCTCATCCACAAATCCTCGAAGAACCCGCAGTTCATCGCGGCTCATAAAACACACCACGGCAAAAGCGATCAGACCGGTCAAATCCGCAAGAACGTTTTTGATTGCTTTGAGACTTTCCTGATCAGCATCGTGCTTGAGCTCCGTCGCCTTTTCGGTGAGCTTGTCGCGCAAAGCGCCATCATCCAGGGGCTGGACACCTTTGAGGAAGGCATCGAATTCCAGTTCTTGCTTGTAGAGCCGAAGTTTTTCAGCTGCCTTCTCTTCCAACTGAGGCTTGGGATAACTCAAAAAAGGAAGTTCAGGTGAAAGCTGATTCACTGCAGGGGAGATCAGATAAGTCCCCGCAATCTGCTGAACCAGTAAGGGAACAAGAACGAGAAGCAGCAGAACCCTCAGTGAAATCAGCGTGCTGTCCCGTCGGCGTCGATAGCCGGCAACCAAGTTGTCCTCGGTTGAAGGATCCAATTGAAGTCGAATGCTGTCGAAGACACCGAGAAGCGAACGAGGCAGGGCATTCGGTGAGCGGCTGATCGACGGCGAACCGCTGGATGGTTGCGATCCATAACGGCTCACAACAGATTCAATCAGTTGGAGTTGACGCAGCTCCTGGGAATCAAGTTGACCCCGTTGTCCCGAGAGATTGGTTGCTGAATTACGGCAGATGGCCAGAGCCGTTTTGAAGCGACGAAGAATCGAAGCCTGAACAGAACGAGGAACGGAAAGTTTAAGGTCCGGCCGAATCTGCCGGTCGCCGTAATACTCTAATTCCAAGCTTTGGATGAGAAGAGCCGCCTCATAGCCACGCTCAAGTTCACTCGAGAGTTCGATGGATTGGCTATTGCTGAACAGGTTAATCCAGTTGCGGCGGCTCATCGCAGTCAGGTCATCAGCGCGAGAAAACCCACCAGGTGGCCATCGGAATGATCGTTCCCAGCACCAACAAAATGATCACCCACTTGGTGGCATCACTCTCAGCAGTTTCAGCCTTGGTAGGAATGTTGGTGGGCAGTGTGATCCGTTCGATTTCCTTCGGAGGGCCTGGATCTTCCCCACCCGAGAGAACAACTGAAAGTCGGGCAAGGCCATCAACAGAGGCCTGGCGGTAACGATCGCCCTCGCGCAGGGGCACAGTCATCGTTGTCCGTGCGGTGCTCTTCAGCAGGCTCGAAGGAAGTTGTGCTTCAAGCTCCTGATTTGCGACAACGGCGGAACGCTTGTTGGAAGTTTCGATCAACATCAACAGCAATGGATTGCCGGTGGGCGAGCTCCACATCTCGAGAAGATCCTCACCGAAGCTGTTCAAATTGATGCCGTAATCCAAACGCCGTACCGTGATCAAGCGGGCATCCACCCGTTGATCATCAAAACTGCGCAATTTGACTTCCAATTCACCACGGCTGGCGCGGCTGAACACGTCGGCATCGTCGATCACCAGCGCATCTGGCAGGGTTTCACCCAGCGCGGCAGGTGAGATCGCCAGACTGGCAGGGGCACAGAGAAAAAGACAGAACCCGAAGCTGAGCAGGCTGGCCAACAGGCGTCTGGCGGAACGAGGCATCCCTTCAAGCGTTATGACTCCCTCAGTCTGCCGTTAGCTGTCCAGCATGTCGCGGTTGAGGGCTGCAATTGCCTCAATAATCATGCAGGCTTCGTTGTCGGGCAGAGTCATCTGACGGGTGAGCTGATCCAGGAGGTCGATCTCTTCCGCTGTGATCTTGCGGTCAGCATGCACCAGATGCGCCGCCACAGCCAGGGCAGACTGCTGCTGTGGTCGAGTGAGCTGCGGCAAGGCGGAGGCAATCAAGCCCTGAACGCCCTGCTCCCGCAACAGCAGGAGCAGGCGATCAAACAATTCACCCATCTCAGCTTCAGAGCAATCGCTGTAGAGAGATCGGTTCTCCAGCTGACAGCGCAAGGCATGGGCTTCATCCCGCCCCAACATTCCGTCACAGGCAACAGCGGCGAGGGCAATAGCGGCAAAAGCCTCGGGAGTCGTCATGGCAGAGACGTACATGTCTGTATTTGAGCAGGATGATTGTGTTCTGACAGCACCCATCGTTGATGCCAGGTCCCGCTCGAGCCGTTCTGATGTGTGCGCTCTTGTTGCTGGGTCTAACCGTGACCAATGCGGGGTTAGCGGAGACCGTGACACCCGAACTGCAAAGAGCAGAGGTTCTGGCGGGGATGGCAGCGGTTGGGTTGATGTTGGTGGCGGTGCTCTGGACACGGGCCAATCCCAAATCAACTGAGAAGGTGCCGTTGAAGGGAGAGCAGGGACTGGTGATGGCGGATCAGTTCAGCGAGGACCAACAACAGGAGCTGGCCTGGGGCAGCCACATGCTGCTGACGGCAACGCCAGCGGCATCTGTGCTCGTGCTGTGGCGCAAGCAGGTCGTGTTGCGTCGAGGCCTGATCAGTCAGGACTCATTTCAGCCAGGGCCGATCACCAAACGGGCCCTGGAGCGTGACCAAACCATCTCCCTGGTGAACACAACACTCTTTCCGGGCCGGGCGGAATTCGACACGATGCTGCCGTCACTCCCTGCCATCGTTGTATGCCCTATGGGAAAGGAAGGAGCCGTGATCGTGGGGGGCTGGTCGCCCCGTTGTTTCACCCGCTCGGATGAGAGATGGATTGAGGGCTGGACCCAGCGGCTCAGAACGACACTTGGGGCCGGCGAGGTTTCTTCTGTGACCCCGGACTCAACTTGATCCTGGATTCAACCCTCGCTCCGGATTGGCCGAAACGCAACTCTCCACCATCAGAAATTTTGGCCTCCATGCGTGATGCCCGCGTGATCTGCTCAGGCTTGGTCCGCTGAAGAACCACATCTCCATCAGCCACAACCCGTTCACTGCGCCAGTTCCATGAACACCGCCGCGCCGTAAGCGTTTCCGACTTCTGCTCCACGCGACAGTCCCTGGAAATGGTCACGGTGCCAGTGCGCTCATCAAGCTTGAACCCGCCGCCCTGCGCTTTGCTGTTTTTCAAATCAGCCTGAACGGGTTGATCGGATTGAAGTTGCTTCGCAGAAAACAGCCAACGCGTCCGTCCGGCAGTGATCCGGCCCCGTTCGCTTTCGAGCACAAGCATGACCGGTTGTTGAAGGTCGAGGTAGCCCTTGCGGGTGTTGCCATCGAGCCCAGATGCGTTGAGCGTCCGGCCATCACTTCGCACGGCCTCCACCGGACCGGGTGCCTGCATCAAACCACTCTTCAGATTCCAGGTTCCGCTGCCACCTCGCACCACTGTGGAAGCAGCACTTGTTCCATCAACACGGTTCAGCTGGGTTGGGCCGCTGAACACGAGCACCTCGGTGTCCTGCTGGAAGGCCAGCTCGCGGGAGCGAATTTGCGTCTGTCCATCATTGGCCATTGGCCGTTGATTGATCACCATCCGCGACTGCGATGGCGTCCAAATCAGATTGTCTCCCTCAATCGTCAGCCCCCGTTGGTTCAACTGCCGCAGCTGCACCGATCCTTCAAGAACGACGAGCCCTCCATCCCTCAACACCGTGGCGAGATCGGCAGTGATCCGGTAGTGCGGTTGATCGTCGCGATAGAGAACGCCCTCAGGACGTCGTGCACGGATGGTTCGACTGCTCAAGTCGTACCGCGCCTCGGGGCTGATGAGATCCCAGTCACGGTTGCCGTCGTCAGTCCGTTGACTCAAATCCAGCGATCGGAACACGAAGGAAGGCGTGGGTTCAACCGTGATCGGCCGCCGAGTCGCGCAAGCGGTCAGCAATGCACTTGCCACAAGGGATGCCGTCAGCCCAAAACGCAACAAGCGACCCAGCATTATTTGTTTAGAGCGGTTCATCCAGTTCCAACCGCTGCATCACCGGTGTTGGTTTCGGCAGCGGAGAACCGCTGCTCAGCCTGCCCCAATTGAGCTGATTCGACCAGTTGTTTGGATCCAAGCTCTGCCCAAGCTGGGCAAGAATCCGCCCGCTGAGTTCAGGCAGAAGCGGTGCAAGCAGAAGCCCAACGATGCGGGTGGTTTCCAGCACAGCAAACAAATCTTCGGCAACGCTCGCCTCTTGACCGGGTTCCTTCATGCGACTCCAAGGCGCCGTGTCACTGAGATGACCGTTCGCAGCAATTGCCAACTGAAGGATCGACTCGGCCGCGGTCTTGAACGCAAGCTGCGGCATCGCCTCAATCACCGTCCTGACAGTTTCCGCAGCCTTGATAGCCAAGGGATGGTCGGCACTTGAGGCTTTTCCAGCCGGGGGAACGCCGTCATCGAACCACTTGCGGGCCATCGACGAGGTGCGGTTGAGCAAGTTGCCGATGGTGTTTGCGAGGTCGTTGTTGACCAGATCCAGAAATCGTTGTTGTTGAAAATCCCCGTCGTCTCCGAATTGAATGTCGCGCAAGAGATACCAACGAACGGCATCGGTGCCGCATCGCTCAAGCAACAGTTCCGGGTCCAGCACGTTGCCAAGGGATTTGCCCATCTTCTGGCCCTCCCGGGTGAGGAAGCCATGGCCAAACACCTTTTGCGGTACCGGCAGCCCTGCAGACATGCACATGGCAGGCCAGAAGACAGCATGAAAGCGAAGAATGTCCTTACCGATCACGTGAACGGAGGCGGGCCAACCGCAGGAGGCAAGCCGATCCAGTGACACCGCTTCGCCGTCATCGAGAAGTGCTGTGAGATAGCCCAGCAGGGCGTCAAACCAGACGTAGAAGGTGTGACCGGGATGGTCGGGTACTGGAAGGCCCCAGGACACATTCACCCGTGAAATGGAGAAGTCGCGCAAGCCTTGGGCGACGAAATTGCGCACTTCCTGTCGTCTGCTGGCAGGCGCGATGAAGTCATCCCGAGCCACCAACTCTTCAATGGCAGATTGATAGCGGGAGAGCCTAAAGAAGAGGTTCTCCTCATCGCGCCATTCCAGAGGCTTGCGGTGGATCGAACAGGAAGGCGATTCCGCTTCCGCCGGATCGTCCTTGTATTCCTCGCAATCAACGCAATACCAGCCGGTCTGTTTGCCAACAACGATGTCGCCGGATGCCTTGACCCGTTCGTAGAACTGCACCACCAACTCCAAATGGCGCGGGTTGGTGGTGCGCACGAAGCGATCGTCGGAAATCCCCCACTGATTCCAGAGATCGCGGTAGCGGCTGCTGACGCGGTCGCAGTGATCTTGCGGGCTCAGCTGCTGACGTTCTGCAGTGCGTTGAATCTTCTGACCGTGCTCATCAACACCGGTCACGAAGGTCACCTTCTGCAGCCGGAGTCGCTCGAAGCGAGCCAGGGCGTCACAGGCGAGGGTTGTGTAGGTGCTGCCCAGATGGGGACGATCGTTGACGTAATAGAGCGGAGTCGTAAGGGTGTAGGACATCAGAAAAGTTCGAACTCCGCTGCACCGCAGCGACGACAGACTCTAACGAGCATGCCCATCGCGCTCCACACCAAACCGCACTCGCCATGACCCAACGCGACGTGGTGGTTTGGGGTGGTGGCTGCGGAGGCGTTGCTGCTGCTCTGCAGAGCGCAAGATCAGGAGCGGACACGACACTGTTTACCTCCGGCCCCTGGCTGGGGGGCATGGTTAGTTCGGCAGGAGTCTGCGCCCCAGATGGCCATGAACTGACCTGTTGGCAGACCGGGATTTGGGGCGCATTTCTGCGGCAGCTGGATTTGGAGGAGCCGAGCGGGCTCGACCAGAACTGGGTGAGCTGTTTTGGATACAGGCCGCAAACGGCCGAACGGATCCTGCAACGCTGGGTGACGGCCGAGCCCAAGCTGGAATGGCGTCCCCACTGCAGGCTTGAGCAGGTTCACAGCAAGCAGGGGCGCCTCCATTCCGTGGACATCCACAGCGCAAATGGTGTCGAAACCTTCTCTGCCGAAGTGTTTGTTGACGGCAGCGACCTGGGTGATCTGCTTGCCCTGTCATCGGCTCCTTTTCGCTGGGGTTGGGAAGCCAAGGAGATCTGGAATGAACCCAGCGCACCCGATCAGTGCCGGCTTGAGAGCGAAGCGTTCTTTCAACAACAACCAATTCAGTCACCCACCTGGGTGGTGATGGGTCAGTTGCATGGAAAACTCGCCCCGCAGCGTGCCAATGCGATCCCGCGCACTCCGTTTGATCGGAGCATCGCCAGCTTCGGCCTCGAGAAAACCATCACCTATGGCCGTCTGCCCAGCGGCCTGGTCATGCTGAATTGGCCCCTTGATGGCAACGATTGGCACCAAGGTCTCGATCGAGCTCTCAGTTCGGATGCCGAGGTTCGTGCAGAGCTGGCCCAAGAGATGCAGAGGCACAGCAAGGATTTTCTCGAGGCACTGTCGGAATGCAGCGGCGGTTGGATCGCTGAGGGGAAGGCTTTTCCTGGTGAAGACCCCAGCCTGGCGTTGATGCCGTACTGGCGGGAAGGTCGGAGGCTGATGGGTCGATCAACGGTCACGGAACGCGACCTCTTGCCGATGTCCAAGGGAGCCCTGCGAGGACCGCTCCCGATCGATGCCCAGGGACGTTGCACCAGCATCGCTTTGGGCACCTACGCCAATGACCATCACTACCCCTGTGGAGACTGGCCCCTCGCACCGAAAAGTGTGCGTTGGGGAGGGCGTTGGAGCGGTACACCCTTCTGCATCCCCTTCGATGCCTTGATCTCAGAATCGATTCCCAACCTTGTGATGGCGGAGAAAGGCTTCAGCGTCAGCCACATGGCCAATGGGGCAACGCGGTTGCAGCCCTTAATCCTCAATCTGGGCCAGGTGGCGGGTGTTGCAGCGGCCATGGCCGTTCGCCAGGGCTGTGACCTTGGTGATCTGGCGGTTGAGGCGATCCAGTCAGCCCTGATCCACGAGCCCCAAGCCCCTGCAGCGGTGCTCCCGATCTGGGACTGGCCGCTTTGGCATCCGTACTGGGTTACAGCTCAGGAGCAGGGCTTGGCTCAGCCTGAACACCTGGATGCGACGGGCTGCCTTTCAGGCCCACGGGCCAGCACGCTCATTCCCCCCGGCGTGAACCAGGCGCCAAACCAGCCTCATGAGGTCAGCCTCAGTGGCGTGCTCACAGGCAACCTTCAGGAGGGCTACCAATTGAAAACAGCAGAAGGTGGCTGGCCCCTTATCACGCTGGAACCCGCCATTCACCGCTGGCTTTCCGCCTCGGATCACGCCGGCCAAAGGGTGAGTATGCGCGGCGTGCAAAACCCATGGGGTCCATGGGTACGGATCACCGGGGTTCTGGATCAGGCCAACTGAAGCTGCAGCTCACCGCGTACGGGGTCAGCTCGACCCACCTTGAGTTCAAGAGCATCGCCGGGCTCAGGGTCTGAGGCAGAGACACAACCGACCAGATCCATGGCCAGGTCGCTGACATGAACCAGGGCCAAGCGATCCTGCGGACGCAACCAGCGCAGGAATTCGGCCGACCAAACGGTGCTCTGATGCTCAGCGAACCACACCTGCTGCCAGTGGCGCTGATCCTCACGGCTGATCTGAATGGACTGGCGCAATGGATCATCGAGATCGTCGATCACTTCCCCCAGATGCTCTTCATCCATCGGTGCAATCTCCGAAAGCTGGGCAATGATCTGGCGGTGGGCCACGAGATCGGCATAGCGTCGAATCGGTGATGTCGCCTGCACATAGGCCTCAAGCCCGAGGCTGTAATGCGGCATGGGTCTCGTTCCCTGCACGCCACGACTCAAGCAGCGCTTGATCGCCGCATCACGGGCTGGCCCCTCGGGGATTCGATCGAGTTCCTCGCTGGAGGGCAGCTCCGCCGCAGGCTGACTGCGGAAAGGCAGCGGCAGGTTGTGCTCTTGCCCAAAGCTGGCTACAACAGCGCCCATCAGCAGCATCGCTTCACTCACCATCAGGCGGGAGGGTGACGGGTCAATCACCTGCAGCGCCAACGCCCCATCACTGAGGCGGAAGCGTCCTTCGGGACGGTCGAACATCACGGCCCCTTTGAAGCGTCGCCAGCGCATGCGCTGCATCAACAGTCCCGAAAGATCCGAAAGGGCCTCATCTCCTGGAGGTGCGAACTCGATTAGCTCGTCGCCATCGCTGTACGTGAGGCCATAGCGGGGTCGGATCCAGCTGCGAGCAATCCGTTGCTCCACCACAGCACCATCGGCATCGAGGTGAACGGCCACACTCAGGGCGGCACAGCGCTGCCCAGCCCGAAGACTGAGGGGACCGGCCGCCAGCTCCAGAGGGAGCATGGGCATCACACCCTCCGCCAGATACAAACTGGTGGCTCGACGTCTGGCTTCCTGATCAAGGGGGGAGTCAATGTCGATCAGACGGCTGGGATCAGCGATGTGGATCCAGATCCAATCGACGCCATCACGACGCTCCAGCGAGAGCGCGTCATCAATTTCTCGGGTGCCCGCATCGTCCAGGCTGTAGGTGGCCAGGTGAGTGAGGTCGATGCGTTGCTCATCACCAGGCAGCTGTTTATTCGATAGAGCAACAAGACGATTCGCTTCCTCCACCAAATCAGAGGGAAAACGGCGGGACCAGACGCTGCCCCTCAGGCCAATGGGCTCATTCGGATCGAGCAACCCACGAACGATCAACCACTGCCGCAGATCGGCTGCATCCGATCCGATCGATAACGGTGACGACCACTGCTGGATATCCAGGTCGGAACCCACCGCAGCGGGATTGTCTTTCAGTAATTGAATCCAGTGGCTGAAGCGCTCGTCCCAAACCGGGTCCAGCTCCAGGCGTTCATCGTCGCTGAGGGCTCGCTCTGCCCGCAGCAACGCGAGCTGCCGTTGTTCATGTTGTTGCGCCTGCCGCTCAGCTCGGCGTTGGCGCCGCAGGCTGGCCCTCTCTTCGCGGGAGAGTGGCTGGATCAAACGGTCACGACGCCAGCGGAACAACTGTTGGTTCCCATGCAGCCAGGCCCACAGCGCTGCCAGACCAGCGAGGTTGAACGGGGTCAACACCAACTCCCCAAGCTCGCAGAGGCTCAGTCGAGCCATTCCCCCCGGTTGATCCATTTCCAGCAGCTGCCAGGCCTCCACGACGGCCCGCGCTGATGGAGCGCTGTCCTGCACCTGCTCAGGGGCAGGTAGTTCACTGCCATCGAATAGATGCTCCGGATCGATGGCAATCAGATCGCGTAGGGGCAGGCCCTGGTCACGACGTTGACCACCAAAAGAAAGAACCGCCTTGCTGCCCTTGATGGACAGAAGACGGCCGAAAAGAGGAGAACCCTTGAGAACAACCGCTACGGTTTCTCCGGGTTGAATTGGATTGTTCAACGCCCGAAAATCAACCTTCGGGGTTCACAAACGGCAGAAGGGCAACTATGCGGGCACGCTTGACGGCGTTGGTGAGATCGCGCTGCTGCTTGGCGGTGAGGCCGGTGAGGCGACGGGGAAGAATTTTGCCGCGTTCGGTGATGAACTTCTTGAGAAGATCCACATCCTTGTAATCGATGGGATCACCGGGCTTGATCGGCGAAAGACGCTTCTTGAAGAAGGAGCTGGACATGAATCAGGAACAGTTGAAAGGCTGAATGAGCAAAAAACTCACTTGATCTCTTTGTGGAGAGTCATCTTGTTGAGCTGAGGGCAGAACTTCATCAGCTCAAGCCTTTCAGTGGTGTTCCGGCGATTCTTCTCGGTCGTGTAACGAGACACGCCAGGGGATCGCTTTTCGGAAGCGGGAACGGACCGGCATTCGGTGCACTCAAGAGTGACAACGATCCGGACGCCCTTGTTCTTGGCCATAAAGGACGTAGCGCCGCAGGTGCGAAGCGAAATTACAAACATCGAGCTTACCTCCTGACCCGACCTGGGTACAGCAGCTCTCCCTAGGGGACTTCCTAAGATCGCGCGCTGTCTGGCTTTGATCCGATGCGGGTATCCATCTCCTGGTTGAAGCAGCTGGTCCAGGTGAATGAGTCCGTGGACGATCTGTCCGAGCGCCTATCGATGGCGGGCTTTGAGGTTGACGACGTCGATGACCTCAGCGCCCGGGCCAAGGGCGTGGTTGTCGGCCATGTGCTGGAGCGGGACAAACACCCCAATGCCGACAAGCTCAGCGTCTGCAACGTGGATGTCGGAGCGCAGGAGCCCATCCAGATCGTGTGTGGTGCCAGCAACGTTCGTGCCGGCATACATGTTCCTGTGGCGATGGTCGGAGCCAGCCTCCCCGCCGTTGGCTTGACGATCAAAGCCGGCGAATTGCGGGGTGTCGCCAGTAACGGAATGATCTGCTCCCTGACGGAGCTTGGCCTCACGGAGCAATCCGATGGCATCGCCATACTTGACGAGCTTCAGGAATCGCTGCCACCAACCGGGTCGCCTGTGGCACCCCTACTGGGACTCGACGACACCGTTCTGGAGCTGGCAATCACCGCCAATCGCCCCGACGGCCTCTCCATGGTGGGTATCGCTCGGGAGGTGGCGGCCCTGACCGGTGGCAGCTTGAGCCTGCCCGAGCTGGATCTGAATCCCAGCATCAATCCGCTGAACACAGAACTGGACGGCTGCTTCTACTCGATCACAAAAATCGAGGGTGTGGATGGCTCCAAGCCCTCACCAACCTGGTTGCAGCAGCGTCTTGAGCGCGGTGGTGTGAACAGCGTGAATGCCGTGGTTGACGTCACCAATCTGGTGATGCTGGAGCAGGGGCAGCCCCTCCACGCCTTTGATGCTGATGTGCTGGAACAACTGACCGGCCTACCAGTGGATGCCAAGAGTTTTGCTGTCCGTCCCGCTCGCGACGGGGAAACTTTCGTTGGTCTGGATGATCAGAAGCGAAGCCTCGACAGCCGTGTTCAGGTCGTCACCTGTCATGACCGGCCTGTTGCTGTCGCTGGTGTGATGGGGAGTTTCGAGAGTGGGGTGACAACCAAAACCCGGAACATCTGGCTGGAATCCGCCCTGTTTTCACCACCGCGGGTTCGTCAGTCCGCCCGGGTCCTGGGCTTGCGAACTGATGCCAGCAGTCGCTTCGAAAAGGGCTTACCCATTGAAATGACCCTGCCCTGTTCGGCCCGTGCCTCGGCCTTGTTGAGTCAGGAGTTTCCCTGCTCTGAGAAGGGGCGTTGGGTAGGCGGTACCGGTCCTGTAGAAGCGGAACCGGTGCTGTTGAGGCGCATTGCCCTCCATCAACTGCTTGGCCCCCTCGATGCTGCTGATGGCCCGGAGAATCTGGATGACACCAGCATCGAAAACTGCTTATCAGCCCTGGGTTGTCGGCTCTCTGCCCATGAGCAGGGATGGCAGGTGATTGCACCGCCCTCAAGACGGCAAGACCTGCAACGTGAAGTTGATCTCATCGAGGAAGTGGCTCGTCTTGTGGGCTTCGATCGGTTTGAGTCCCATCTGCCGGATCCGCTGGAGCCCGGTGCCCTCACACCGCGCCAGCAGGCGGAACGGCGCCTGCGGCAGCTGTTCTGTGCCACAGGGCTACAGGAGGTCACCACTGTGTCTCTCGTTCCTGGTTCCGAGCAGGAACAGCGCATCGCCATCAGCAATCCGTTGTTGGCCGACACAAGCCATCTGCGCACCAACCTCTGGGAAGAGCACCTTCAGATTTGTGTTCGCAATCTGAAGGCGTCGCAGCGGGGGTGTTCCGTCTTCGAGATTGGCAACACCTACAGCGGATCCGCTGAGGCCGTCAGCCAGACCGCCATTCTGGGTGGCGTGATCTGCGGAGATCGACGCCTCTCCACCTGGGCCACCAGCGGCAAGCCGCAGGCGCCTGACTATTTCCAGGCCCGTGGCGTTCTCACAAGGGTGATGGAGGCCCTGCAGCTGGAGCTGTCTGACCGCCGCCTGACAGACGACGCACAACTGCATCCGGGTCGGGCCGCAACCCTAGTGTTGGAGGGACGCCCCTTGGGTTGTTTCGGTCAGCTTCACCCAGCCATGGCTGAGGAGCTCGATCTTCCTGAAGCCACCTATCTGTTTGAACTTGACCTTGCGCGACTGCTAGATGCCGCCACACGCAGCAACCGCTGGACGCCCTCCTTCAAGCCCTACCCAACCGTGCCCTTTAGCGAGCGGGATCTTGCCGTGGTGGTCGACCGATCCTGTGAAGCTGCCGATCTGATCCAAGCCATCCGCAAAGCGGGCAAACCTCTTCTGGAGCAGGTGGAACTGGTGGATCGCTTTGAGGGAGAACAGCTTGGCGACAACAAAGTGAGCCAAGCCTTCCGTCTGCGCTACCGCGGCAAGAATGAAACACTCACCGACGACAAAATTCAACCGGTTCACGACAAAGTGCGCGCCTCTTTGAGCAAGCAGTTTCAGGCGGAGCTCAGGAGCTGATCCGTTTCAACAGCGCTAACGACTCAAGGTGCGTTGTCTGGGGGAAGAAGTCCACGGGCTGGAGCATCTCCAGCCCGTAGGGGCCTGTTGGCTGTAGCAATGCTTTCAGATCCCGCGCTTGGGTGGCGGGATCACAGCTGAGGTAGGCCAGCACGCCAGGGGGCTGCTCAAGGATGCTTTCCACTACGCGTCGATCGAGACCCCGGCGCGGTGGATCCAGCACGAGTGCCTGACAGTCCTCAAGCTGCGCAGCGAGGAGGTCTGCCACATCGCCGGCATGAAATGCACAGCGGGAGGAGAGGCTGTTGTGCATTGCATTCAACCGGGCCTGCTCCACCGAGTCAGGGTTCAGTTCCAGACCTTGAACATCAAAACCGGCCTTGGCCAGGGGCAGGGCAATGGTCCCCACGCCGCAATAGGCGTCGACCACACGTCCGCCAGCGCACTGAAGCGAAAGCCAATCGCTGAGCAGCTGAACGATTCGTTCCGCCTGCGGCGTGTTCACCTGAACAAAGGTGGTGCTGCTGAGGGAGAGCTTGATGCCACAGAACTGGTCCTCAATGGTGGGAACACCGGCAAGGCAATGGGTGGTTCGACCGAGAACCAGGTTGTTGGGCTTGGGTTGAAGGTTGAGGCAGACCCCTTTCACCGCGGGCCAACGCTGCACCCAGCTATGCGCGAGGTCCTCAAGGCCACGAAGCTGGGCATGACTGCTGATCAAGGTGATCAACACATCACCACTAACGCTGGCTAGACGAAGCCCGAGGTGACGCAGGCCCTGGGCTTCGAGCAGGTCATGGTCAGCCGGCCACCCACCTGCATCCAGGTCTTGCTTGAGTGGTTCCACCAACACGTCCAGGCGTGGATCGAGCACTGGGCAGTGGTTCAGGTTGACGATCTTGTGGGTCTTCGGTCGGAAGTAACCGGCTTTCAGGCGGCCGTTCTGCTCCCGCTTCAGCGGGATCAGGGCTCGATTGCGGTAACCGAAACAGCGTTCATCATCAACAAGAGTTGCCGCGGGGGCAGCGTCAATGCCGCCGATGCGATGCATGGTCTGTTGTATCTGCTTGGCTTTCCAACGAGATTGGGCGGTGTCATCCAGGCGCTGCAGAGTGCATCCACCGCAGTCATCGGCAAGGATGCAAGGTGGACGGCGCCGATCTTCGGAAAACGAGATCTGATCCACCCGACGGCTCAACCAGCGCGACTTCTTGCGTTGCTGCAGCTGAACCGTGGCACGCTCCCCCGGCAAGAGACCAGGAACAACGATCACCCAGTTGTTCCAACGGGCCAGACCCTTACCGTCACGATCGAGGTCAACAGCTTCAAGCTCGATGGTGAGCCCAGGCCGCGGTTCACTGGTGTTCGGGCTGTCGACTTTGGTCATGCTCTCGGTTCCCTGCCATTGCAATGGCGTAACACCCGGGCAGTGAAGGGGCTGGTGAACGGGTCGAGACCACTAAACTCCACGAAGCCTGCCCAGTTCCATGAGCGTTGTCCGGGATCTCATCCTCCAGGCCGATGACGATCTGCGGTATCCCACCAGCGGAGAACTTCGCACCATGGTGGATTTCCTCGACCAAGGCGCCGTGCGCGTTTCTGTGGTCAAGGTTCTGACCGAGAACGAAAAGAAGATCGTCGACGAATCCGCCAAGCAATTGTTCGGTCGCAAACCGGAGTACGTCGCTCCTGGCGGCAACGCATACGGTCAGCGGCAGCGCGCTCAATGCCTGCGTGACTACAGCTGGTATCTCCGTCTGATCACCTACGGAGTTCTTGCCGGCAGCACCGAAATGATCCAGGAGATAGGTCTAGTGGGCGCACGCGAGATGTACAACAGTCTCGGTGTTCCGATGCCTGGCATGGTTGAAGCGATGAAGTGCATGAAGGAAGCTTCTCTGACTCTGTTGTCGGAACAGCAGGAGAAGCTCACGTCTCCCTATTTCGACTTCTTGATTCAGGGCATGCAAACATCCACCTGAATCAAAGATCAACGTCCTCAAAAGATCCGGGCCTTCGAGCCCGGTTTTTTTATTGTCAAGCTGTCGCACTTAAGACGAGCTATGGGACCAGATACGCGTCTCATCTAAGACCTAATACGCACGACTTCAGTCTCGTAGTTGCAAGACAGGACACTTAATGAGTCCCGAAACAATTCCCATTCGATCGAACAGAGACTGAGTTTCATCAAGGCTTTCGAAGCCCAAAAAGACACAGGCTAGGTTGCGTACCTGTCTTTACAGCAGGTACGCGAGCCTCAAAAGTACTGAGGCAGCTACATTTTACTGGTCTCAAATGTTCCCTGGACTGGCCATGGACCATTGCAAGGAGCATCAAAGAAAGTATTTATCGAGCGAAGAGCAACGACCCTGGTCGCTTTGCATTCAACAAGTAAAACAGGGCAATTTTTGAATCTTGACGATTAGCACTTGTCTTATGTAAGACTTGGATAGAGGCTCGTTTTGGGTCACATCCGAGACTTGCGATTGCGTTGATCGGAATGAGCCATATCTGCGCGATGGATTGAACGACGGTTTGAGCGGCTGAACTGGAAATCCCGGTTGATCAATATTGTGCCGGTGGTGCTGAGCCTGCTCGGAAGGGTTGGATGCTTTGTGATCGGGACGATTGAAGTTTTCAATGCTTTTCTGGTGATCATGCGCCTGCCCTTCAGCACTAAGAGCGTTGCTGCCATAACAATCGCCCAGATGGTGAGTGGTTGATCACTTCGTAATCGGCATTGCCCTGCTGATCTTTGGCTACGGCATCTATGAACTGGTGATCTCAGACCTTGTGCACACCTTGAGGGTGGTGCAGAGCAACACACCAACATTCTCTCGGTGAACAGCCTGCTAAGCCTGAAAAAAGACCTGTCCAATGTGACTATTGTTTGCCTGATTTTCGCTGCGTTCAGAAAGATTATTGGATTCGAAGTGAACAACGCCACCGATCTGCTGCGCTGTGCGGCTCTGTGGCCATGATGGCCCTCAGCGCTTGGTTGATTGTTCGCAGCCACGGAACCAGCCAGGAGAAATAACACATTCATCTCAAATAAGACTCAAGGCTGGTCTTATGGCGCGTCTATAAAGCGACAACTAGTCATCGGTTCCGGTACAGCTCGCGAAGCAACCGATAGGCCTCATTGAGTCGACGCATCGCATCGGTGGAGCCACCCGCATCGGGATGTTCTTCAAGAGCCCTTTGTTTGTAAGCCTCCCGAATCGAGCTGAGGGTGACCGAGGTACCTGCTTGCGTTGACAGACCTAACAGCTTCAGAGCTCCGTGCACCGTCATTGTTGATTCAAGGGTTTCGAAGGAGGTGACCTGCCGGCTGCGACGGAAACGGTTCACGAACCGACGGATCAGAGTCGGCATGCGCTCCGCCAATGAGGACGTGGCAAAGGGATCCTCAAGAGCACCTGCCACCACCATCACCCGCCCGAGCGATGGATCACTGGACTCCCAACCGACACAGAGCGTCTCAACGGCCGCGTTGGCTGCAGACCATGTGAATGGACGCCCATCACTCGCATCGGTGCTGGACCAGACATCACGCGCCAACCAGGTCATGGCGGCTTCAATCACGGTTGGACCCGGTGGTTGGCCATACAGAGACCTCCAGTGCTCTTCAGCTGCAGCACTGGCCTCCTTTAATTCAGCGGGGTCCACCGTTGAGACAAGGGGATCGTTCTGAAGAGATTCCCGTTGCTGCGTAGAACGAAGGGTTGCTTTGAGCTGACTGGTGCGCTTACTGACGAACCCCGGTAGATCGATGCCCGAGGAACCACTCCCAGAGGGAAGCCCAGAAGCTGAGGTTGGAGTTTCTTCAAGGCCTTCTTGATGGTTGCCCGTTGAGATAAGAACGAGACTGGTGACTTCATCGGACCTGTTGGTGGACGCTGGTTCAGCAGCGTCCACCAGGGGAGTGACCTCAGGATCCGAAGCTGAATCGCCAGGGTCAATCAGATCCTGCAACAACATTTCGAGCACACGCCCACGGGAACGTGCTCCGTATTCACCCTTGAGCTGGTCAATCAAGGCGACCATGGGCTCTGACATCTCCACGGAGATGCGTTGACGTTTTGAGTCCTCGCCCCTCAAAAGTTCAATCCACCTTTGGGAAGGTTATCGACCTTGAAGCTGCAGCAACCATTGCTGTTGAGATCGAATCACATCGCCGTAGCGCGGTGTGGTGACGGGGAGCACTGCAGGGATGACAGGAGCTGGCTTCCCAGGAGAAGGATTCACAACAATGGGCTTTGTCTCAGGAGGTGGGG
Organism: Synechococcus sp. MU1642; assembly: GCF_020514115.1. GTDB lineage: Bacteria > Cyanobacteriota > Cyanobacteriia > PCC-6307 > Cyanobiaceae > Parasynechococcus. Next base: position 32,044 of record NZ_VTKZ01000002.1, on the reverse strand, counting down.
GAGCGGTTTTCGGCCCCACCTTCCGTGATTTGGTTTCCGCAATTTTTAACTGGGCATTTCGCTGCTGTTGCTGGTGTCTATGAAGCATGGCCAGCTGCTGAATGGGAACAACACTGAGGAGATGGCCTGGGGTGGCATCTGCTGGATAAACCAGACTCACCTTCACCACCTTGCGAGTGCCAGGTGCCAGATTGAGATCAGCCAAGGCCAGGCTCTCGCCTGAGCGCATGCCAACGTGAACCTCTTGAAGGGTTCGATTTTGAACAATCTGAAGCGATCCTCGAAAGGCAGTGAAGGTCTTCTTGCCAGACAAAACCGGGTGACTGAGCACGAGTTGATGGGGCCCTGTCCCCGAAACATTCAGGGTTACGTCGTAGCGAACCCCATAGGTGCCAACGTTATTCAGAGCAGAGTCGATCATCCGTGCAGTCAACGGATTGACCTGAACATCGCTGGTGCCGAAGTGATGCCGCTTCGTGCTTGTTAGGGGCACATGCAGTGGACCCTGGTTGAGGTCATGGCTGATCTCTGCCTTGTAGGCATCGCCAAGGGCAACGCCGGCAACCCGGGAGAAGACTTGACCCAGCTGAATCTCTCGAATCCGATTCAAGTAAATGCGCCCAGGGGCTAGACGCCCTGACTGCAGAACCGCAAAGAGATCGGAATCCTGCGCTGATTGCTCAGCAGCAACAACAGCCATCGTGAAAGGACCATTGCTGCGTCCCTTCAACAGCCCGTTGGCAATGCCGCGGGCGGGGAGAACAGTGCGCAACACAACACGACGTCCTCCAGCAGGGATCACGACGCGTTCGGGCAATTTGCGATCCAGTTCTCCGCGAAGCAGTTGAACGGCGGTGGCATCGCCAGGACCGGTGTTCCAGGGGCGCTTCCCAAGGGGTTTGACCCCCATAAGACGATTCGGGTGATATGGCGCTTCAAAACTATTTTTGACCGAACCACGGTCGAAATCCAGCGTGATCGACGTCGGTCCTGGATTCGTCGCGATCAGAGCCAAGGTCATCAGGCCCCTGGATCGTGGTCCACCGAGCTTTAACTGGTCTTGGGGGTAGTACTTGTGATGCATATGAACGCCGAACTCACCATTGAAGGTGTAAGTGGCATTGCGCAGCGGCTGATTTGACTCGGCTGCGACAGCAGATCCGACATCGGTGTTCACCAGGATTCCAGGTCCGGTGACGATCTCCGGTTGATTGGAATGCAGAACCGGGACGTTATTAAAGGTTCCGTTGAGGGGGCGTGCGCGCTGACCAGCCATTAAGGCGACATAAGCCTCAGCACGGCACTGCAGTCCAAACTCAAGTCCCACAACCGAGACACAGGCCAAGACCAATAACGGGACTCGCCTGAGACTCATGCGGCTTACTGTTGTGGTGTGCGCAAGGACGTCAACACCACAGTGTGGATGTCGTGAACCCACACCGTAGTTCCAGCTCCTGCCAGAGCCAAGTGATTAGAGAGTCGCGCCAGACCTTGAAATCCGTCAGGATTGATCTGATTTGACACGCTGACATGCTTCCTCCTTTCTGCTGCAGCACCAGCACCGATCACCAGACCCTGCACCGCCAGCATCAGGAAAGGAAGTTGTCGATGCTGCGGTTCTGGCGTGATGGTGCAGAACGGCAGCTGTCGGCCCTCAATGCCGCCATCAAAACTCTCCAAGAACAAATGGATCGCGACGCTCAGGCGTCCAGCTGAGCAGCGTTCAAATCTTTGGAAAGGCTGTTAGGGCCGCGCTTAACTCGACGCTGAACAGTCATCGCTGAAATCCCAAGATGTTGAGCTATTTGCCTCAGACTCATCCCATCGATGACGACCCTCTTTAAGGCGCATTGGTCGTCTTATTCAAGTTTGCAGAAAAGCCTTTTCACCCTGATACAGGCTTTTGAACGTTCGAGCAATTAGATAACTTCCGGGGTGTTAATTAGCAGATCGTCGTTGAATTCCACCCAGTGTTGCTTGTTGCGGTACTGGTCAACCACAAGTGAATCGGCTGGGCTCAGAAAAGAGCCCCCGGGGCTGCGCATTATCCGCATGGCCCTTTCCTCAACGGCCCTTGGGAGTCGAATCAAACCAACGCTGTCGCGAAGGAAAAGAAGGATGGTTCCCCGAATGTGCGGCTTGGCGAAGCTTGGAAAGTTTGCCCCCCGCTGGGCGTCTTAGAGGTTGCAAGCCTTGATCAGGCCCAGACGTCCCACTTGTAAGAGATCGTCTTTCTTTAGGGCTGTCTGCTGGGCGTAATGAAGGGCAATGAGTTGAACCAGATGCAGGTTGTCCTGGATCTGAGGGGTTCGACGCTTAAGGCAGGTCCTGTCCAACGGATGGTTGTGAGTGCAACTACAGCTTTGGCCGAGACAAGCAAGCCACGGCATCCGTGGCACCACTGCACTGATGCGTGGCTGGTGACGTCTTTGTCACGGAGCTTTGATTCAATCGTCAGCGTCAACAACGGCTTGAAGCAGGGCCTCTGGTCCTGAATCCTGAATCCATTGCCGATCGGAGGCCTCGGTACTCAACAAGGATCCGGCGAAGCCGAGAGCGTTGACGCTGAAACCACGAATGCCCTCCCTTCTGCGGCGAACGATGGCCATCCACTCCCTTGAGAGCAGCAGGTTGTAGGCCCCCCGAGGGCAGTCGTCGGTGGTGGGGTAACCCAGGCCGAGGTCTTCTGCGAGAGAGAGATAGAGCTCTTGCAGCGTTTCACCCGTCTGGGTTGAACTGATCGCTGCGACCCGTGAACTGCGCAACAGAGGATCCTGAGCAGACGTGGTTGTGTCCTGAGCGCAGCGTCGAAACCAATCGTCCCGAGCACAGATGCGCTCCCCTGCTGCACGGGGTAACAACTGCAGATGCCGGTGCGGCTGACTCGCACCGGCATCAGGACCACTGTTGAAAAACCACAGCCCCGTCGTCGTCGCATCAATCCGGGCGAGGGACTGCCAATCCTCCATGGACAACCAACCGCTCTGGGGTTGCCAGTCCTGAGTGATAAGCAACATGTGGGAAGTCTGAACTGGATATTTGTTCAGGATCACGACGTGGGAATCACCAATCCGATCAACTTCCAGACGTTGATCCCAGGGGAGAAATGGATTCGGCTTGGGACCCGATGCTCGAAGGTGCTTTGGTGTGGCGCTGAGGAGATGCCGTAACTCAAAGCGGCTTCCTCCCTCCCCCATGAGGTGGGTCAACGAGGTGTCGAGCGGCACCAACGCTCCGGATGCTGTCGCTGCGACCGTGACCTCTGTCGCTTTTCGAAGCAGTTCACTGGTCATGCCAAGTCAACCGTGCCAGCGAGGCTCCTGCGTAGTAGCTGCCGAGGATGGCATTGAAGGGAAGTCCCTGACTGGCTAGTTGCTGTGCCCCGGTATGACTCATGCTGGCGCCGCGATGGCCATGGGCTTCAGCACTGACCTTCGCGTTTGACGCATAAAGGCTCTCCACAATGCCACCGCTGTAACTGAGGATCATTTCCCGGGTCTCCCGAGTGGCTGAGCGACTCGCCTGTGAGGTGCTCTTGTCCCCTGCGAATACCTGCCAACGGGTTGTGCCCCCAAGGTGATGGCCGTTGTTGCGGTTCTGGCGAGATGCGCCACCGCATAGGAGCGAGCTGCAACGGCTTGCGCCTTCAGGGCTTCCTGATGCCACTGGCTCGGCATTTCGGCGCCAACCCCTGAGGCCACATAGGTTTCCAGGTCAAGGGAGACCACAGGGAGCCAATCACCTTGGCCTTTGAGCAGCGATACATCGCCTCGATAATGGTGCTGGTTGATCTGAACAGGCCCGCCGGAGCAATGAATCTCCGTTGGGGTGGATGAAGCAATCCTTTTACCCAGCTGTTGAGAAGGAATCAAAGAGCCGTTCTGGTTGCGACACAGAACGTCGGGGCCTGGCTGGAAGGATGAGATGGGACTTTGGCTGACCAAACCGTCGCGGATCTCCAGGGGCACGTGATCAGGATCAGCAACCGGCGGCACCCTGAGGACAACACTGGAACCAACGCTTGAATCGGTCTCGAGCAGCTCAAGCAGGCCTGAGGTTGGCTGATCAAGCCGCTGCCGGAGTGGCCTAGTCAACCAGCCGATCAAAGCGGCCATGAGCAGGCTTCCCAGCACGGCAGGGGGCCAGAAGTAACGGTGAAGCGGCACCAGAGCTGCTTAGCAGAGCCTCCAGCCGATGATGCCTGATTTCCGCTAGACGGTCTCCACTCCGCAGCAAGATCACATGGTCGAAACAACCTCGACCAACTGGATTGGCCTGGCCCTGGTGGTTGGCCCCGGTGGAATCGGATCAGCAGTGGCGGCGCAACTGAAGAAATGCTGCCCTCATCTGAAGGTTTTGACAGCCGGACGCCATGGACCACCGGAGTCCTCACTGCAGCTTGACCTCGAAAACGACAGCGACCTGGATCGATTGGGAATGAGCCTGCGTGCTGAGAGCCTGCCGCTTCGTTTGGTGTTCAACTGCAGCGGCCGTCTACATGGGCCTGAACTTCAACCGGAAAAACGTCTTCAACAGGTCGAGCGTTACCAGTTGGAGCAGCAATTCGGCATCAATGCCATGGCTCCGATCCTCCTGGCCAAAGCGATCGAGCCTTTGCTGCAGCGGGATCAACCCTTCCATTTCGCCAGCCTCAGCGCTCGCGTGGGCAGCATTGGCGACAACCGTACCGGTGGCTGGTACGGCTACAGAGCGGCCAAGGCGGCTCAGAACCAACTGCTGCGCTGCTTGAGCATTGAATGGGCCCGCCGTTGGCCGATGGCCACTGTGAGCCTGCTACATCCAGGCACGACGGACACAGCCCTGTCCCGTCCTTTCCAGAACTTCGTGGCACCGGACAAGTTGTTCTCCCCCGAACGGGCCGCTCAGCAGTTGGTGGAGGTTTTGCTGCAACAGACCCCAGAACAGTCAGGAGCTTTTCTCGCCTGGGACGGTCAGTCGATCGATTGGTAAGCGTGCTGCTTCAGCTGCTCAAGGCTGACCACGTTCAGGGCCGTGTCTTCCGTTGCTTCCAAGCGCACCAGCGGTGCGACGCCATCTTCGTAGGCCTGCTTCCAACGCGGCGCACAGACGCACCAGTGGTCCCCAGGTTTCAAGCCCGGGAACTGAAAGGCGGGCATGGGAGTGGTCAGATCATTGCCCTGGGCCTTGCTGTAACTAAGAAATTGCTCGGTCATCACGCAGCAGATGCTGTGCTGGCCGAGATCCGATGGATCGGTTTGGCAGAGACCATTGCGATACCAACCCGTCATCGGCTCACAACTGCAGATCTGTAATGGGTCGCCAAGAACGTTCCTGGCCGGCGGAAATTCGGGGCTACTGCTGGACATCTGAGCGCTGAATCAAGGGGGAGTCTGCCCAAGGACTGGCACATTTTGACTTCAGACAGTTGACGAACCCCTGGGGGAGCGGGTTAAAGGTCTTTCAGTCATGTCCACTCGATGGATTGGGAGTTCACTGAAGACGCTGCGTTTCTGGCGCTCTGCGATGCGTTTCGCGAGAGCGGAGAAAGCTCGGCGATCGAGTTCCTGGCCAATGGAGAGGGAGCCTTTCATTTCCAGGACCTGGCCCAGAACGCTGCTGGCGAAGGCCTTGATCTGAGCGAGTCCAATGCCCTGGAATCGTTTCAGCAAGAGGTAATCGACACAATGGAAAAGCTCTGCCAGGACTGAGCCCGGCAGAGGCTGTGTCTCCGTCAGCAGGAGATCATCCGTAGAAGAAAGCGATCTCCTTGTCCTTCAGACCGTCCCATCCGGCCTCCTGGAGCCTCTTATTGAGCGTTTCCTGGTCGAAATGCTTGGCTCCGGTCTTGACCACCCGGTTGCGCATCGATTTCAGAACACCACTGCGAGCGCGCTGACTTTCCAGATCCATCACCTGGTTGTAGAGAGCGAGCATCGCTTCAGGTATGGGACTTCCATCAAGATCGACACCCGCTGTGATGGCGGCATCGACACCATCCGGTCCGGCAATGGCCATGGTGAGCAGAAACAGGGCGCCTCAGGCTATGGGACCCCCCTCAGGCTTAGGCGCTGAAGTAACGCGCCTGGGGATGGAGAGCCACCAATGCTGTGGTGCTTTGCTCCGGTTCGAGCTGGTCGCTCTCGTCCATGCTGAGACCGATCCGGTCGGCGCCGAGCCATTCCAGCTGCTGCCTGGAATCAGAGACGTTGGGGCAGGCTGGGTAGCCGAAGGAGTAACGACTACCGCGATAACGCTGGGCTAGCACATCCCGCAATGCCATGCCGTCAGCATCAGCGAAGCCAAGTTCGTAGCGAATGCGTGCGTGGACCCATTCAGCCATCGCTTCGGCCATCTGCACCGCAAGGCCGTGGAAGTACAGGTAGTCGCTGTAGCGATCGCCTTTGAACAACTCCTGGGCCACCAAGGAGGCCTTGTGGCCCATGGTCACAGCCTGCATCGGCAGCACGTCCGTAGGGCGTCCATCAGAGTCCAGATCGTCAAAGAAATCGGCAATGCAGTAGCGGTTGCCAGAACGCTGACGGGGAAGATCAAAACGTCCGAGTTGCCGCGTGCCATCAGCATCGAACACCCGAAGGCTGTTGCCATCACGGCCAGCAGGGAAGTAGCCGTAAACCGCCCGGGGGGTTAAAAGTGACTCGTTAATACAGCGCTGCATCCACTCCTGCAGCACGGGCTCTGCCTTCTCCGCCAGCATCGCCTCGTAATCGTCACGGCTCTGTTCCTTAGTTTTGCGGAGCATCCACTGGCCGGCAAAGAGAGCATTGCGGTCGAGGTAGCGGAAGACCTCAGCGATGTCGATGTCGGCCTCGGTGATCACAGCAGAACCCAGGAAGGGCGGCACCGGTGCGCTTTCAGCGGGGACGGCGACCGAACGATCCGAGCTCAACGGTGGCAGATCCACTACTGGAGCATCCGTTGTGGAGGCGGATGTCTCCTCAACGGTCTCGGAGGTTGTCGACTCTTCATCCAGGCCAACTCCTTGTGGGGCATCAGCCAGAAAGCCCTGGGTGTTGGTCCAGTTATCGCTCCGCTTCGCGTCCATCAACGCATCCATGAAGCGCAAATCAGCGAAGGCATCACGGCCGTAGATCACTTTGCCGTCGTAAACCTCGCGGCAATCCTTATTGACGAAGCGCGGTGTCAGGGCCGCACCGCCGAGGATCACAGGAACATCAATCCCCGCATCGTTGAAGGCCTTGAGGTTGTCCTTCATGAAGGCCGTGGATTTCACCAGCAGACCGCTCATGGCGATGCAATCGGCCTGGTGCTCACGCTGGGCCTCAACGATCGCGTCACAGCTCTGCTTGATGCCAAGGTTGATCACCTCAAAACCGTTGTTGGTGAGAATGATGTCCACCAGGTTTTTGCCGATGTCGTGGACATCACCCTTCACCGTGGCGATCAGGAACTTGCCCTTACTCGTGCTCTGACCCTCTCCTTTCTCCATGTGCGGCTCCAGGTGAGCCACAGCGGATTTCATCGTCTCAGCACTTTGCAGAACGAAGGGAAGCTGCATCTGGCCGCTGCCGAACAATTCACCCACCACCTTCATGCCATCAAGCAGGAAGGTGTTGATGATCTGCAGAGGGGGATAGGTCTGCAGCGCCTCGTCTAGAGAGGGCTCAAGGCCGATGCGCTCCCCATCAATGATGTGCTGCTTGAGCCGTTCCTCAATGGGCAAATCTGCCAGTGAGGGGCCAGAAGCACGGGCTTCCTTGGTGCTTACTCCCTCAAACAGCTTGGTGAGTTCGGTGAGCGGGTCGTAGACGCAGATGCCGTCTTTGAAACGGCGGTTGTCATTGATCAAATCTCGACACACCTTGTGGTGGTCATCGCTGATCTTGATCAACGGAAGAATCTTGGCGGGGCTGACGATGGCCGAATCCATGCCGGCTTCACAGCAGTCGTGGAGGAAGACCGAATTGAGGGTGATCCGGGCCGCCGGTGACAAGCCGAAACTTACATTGCTGACCCCGAGCACTACGTGCACACCAGGGAGGTTCTCACGGATCATCCGGATGGCATCCACGGTGGCGCGACCATTTAGACGGTCTTCCTCGATGCCAGTGGAGATGGGAAGTGCCAGAGGGTCATAGAAGATCTCGTGGGCCGGGATCCCGAACTCCAGGGCATCGCGATAAGCCCGCTGGGCGATCGCGAACTTCTTCTCGGCCGTTCTGGCCATACCGTCTTCGTCGATCGTGCCGACCACAACAGCGGCGCCGTAGCGGCGAGCAAGCTCCAAAACCTTGAAGAAGCGCTCGTCACCGTCTTCGTAGTTAGTGGAGTTGAGGATGCACTTTCCACCAGCCACCTTCAGGCCCGCCTCCATCTTCTGCCACTCGGTGGAGTCGAGCATTAGGGGCAGGTTGACGTTGGTGACCAGACGGCTCACCAGGTCGTGCATATCCCGTTCGCCATCGCGACCGACGTAGTCGACGTTGACATCGAGCACGTGAGCATTTTCCTTCACCTGGCCGCGGGCCACCGAAACCAGCCCGTCCCAGTCGTCCTCTGCAAGCAGTTCGCGGACCTTGCGGCTGCCGCTGGCATTGAGCCGCTCACCAATGATCAGGAAAGAGTTGTCCTGGTGGTATGGCGTGACGCCATAGATGGATGACGCGGCGGGCTCGTAATTGAGGCTGGGGCGTACATCTTCTGCGCTGGCGCGATCCCAGCGGGAGGGGCGCGGTGCGGGCTTGAGCTCCTGCGCCAGTTCCGCCAGGCTGCCGATGTGGGCGGGAGTGGTGCCGCAGCAACCACCAATCACCTGAACGCCGAGGTCTTCAACGAAGTGCATGAGCTGCATCTTCAGCTCCACTGGCGTGAGGCGGTAATGGGCCACACCGCCAACGTTTTCCGGCAGACCGGCATTGGGAATGCAGCTGACGGTGAAGGGGGAATGCTCGGAGAGATAGCGAATGTGCTCCTTCATCTGCTCCGGACCGGTGGCGCAGTTCAGGCCGAGAATGTCGATCGGGAACGGCTCAAGGATCGACACCACGGCAGCGATATCCGTGCCAACGAGCATGGTGCCCGTGGTTTCCATCGTCACCGACACCATTAGGGCCCGCCGCTCACCTGTGGCGGCAAAGGCCTCTTCGATGCCCTGGAGAGCTGCCTTGATCTGCAGCACGTCCTGACAGGTTTCGACGATAAACAGGTCGACGTTGCCGGCGATCAGTCCCTCAGCCTGCTCGCGGAACGAGTCCCGCATTGTGTCGAAATCAATGTGGCCGAGGGTGGGCAGCTTGGTGGTGGGTCCCATGGAACCTGCCACGAAGCGAGGCTTCTCAGGAGTGCTGAATTCATCAGCCATCTCCCGGGCCAGCTCGGCTGCCCGCTTGTTCAGCTCGAAGGCCTTGTCTTCCAGGCCGTATTCCGCCAGCACGATTGATGCAGCCCCGAAGGTGTCGGTCTCGATGACATCGCAGCCCACCTCGAGGAACTGGCGATGTACAGCCTTGACAGCATCCGGTTTGGTGACCGCAAGATTCTCGTTGCAGCCCTCCAGCTCAGGACCACCGAAATCATCCGCGGTTAGCCCCAGACCCTGAAGGCTGGTGCCTGTGGCGCCGTCGAACACCAGCACAGGGCGCTGCGGCCCATGCATGTAATTGAGAAATGCAGAGGTGGTGGCTTGCCGATCTGCCTGCGTCACCACCATCAATGCACCCCAGAAGAGGGTCTGATCTTAAGAAAAGCTCAGGACGAACTTCAGGCTGTTCCTTCAGGAAATCGGAATTCGAGTCACCCAGTGCTCATAGGCGGGGTCCCGCCCTTCGGTGATCCCCACAAGCTTGGCCTTCAGCGCATCCATCACAGGCCGCTTGGCATTCAGCACCGTGGATTCGATCTGACGAATCGGCGTCACCTTGGCGGCCGTGCCGGAAAGGAACACTTCATCGGCGATGAACAACTCGGTTTTGTCGACCGGACGTTCAATCACAGGGATGTCCATCGCTTTGGCCAGCTCAATCACGCTGGCGCGGGTGATGCCCTCGAGGATGTCCTGATCCACTCCAGGCGTGATCAGTTGGCCATCACGCACCAGGAACAGGTTCATGCCACTGGCTTCACTGATCTTCCCGCGACTGTTCAAAAGCAAGGCTTCGTCGAAACCGCTCTGAACGGCTTCAGTCTTGGCCAGCGAACTTGTGATGTAGGCGCCTGAGATCTTGCCGCGCAGCGGCAGAGAGCGGTCCTCCTGGCGGGTCCAGCTGCTGATTCGGCAGCTCACCCCCTCCGGGGACAGGTAATCCCCCAAAGGGAGTCCGTAAATCAGGAAATCAGTCTCAATGTTGTGCAGGCGCGGGGCGATGCCCAGATCGCTGGTGTAAACAAAGGGCCGCAGATAGATGGGCTGGTCAGGCTTGTTGGCCTGCAGCATCGCGGTGAGAGCCGAGAGGATCGTCTCCTCACTCAGATCAGTCAGCAACAACCTGGCACTTTGGCTGAGACGTCGGGCGTGACGATCAGCGCGGAACAGCAGCATTTTGTTGCTGTTCTCGGGATCGGGAATAGCACGCATGCCGCCGAAGGCACCGGTGCCGTAGTGCAGCGCATGGGTGGCAATGGAGATCCTGGCCTCCTCGAAGGGAACGCACTGGCCCTGGAACCAGGCATAGGGCAGGAACTGATGCATCACCGTGATGGACCCGACCGCTGAATCTTCTCACCACCGGTCACCGCAAAGACGGAGAATGGGGTTATGCATCGCCTTGCCACCTGTCCGGGTCTGGACCCACCGGAAGATGTGGTGCTGGTCGAGCAGCCGGGCGCGGACGTGCTGTTCCTCACGAGCGCAGGCACCGACATCAGCTGCCTCGACGCCAGCCTGCCTAGCAATCCAGCCTGGAACGATCAGATCCGGGCATTGCCCCTGAGCTGCCTTGACCACCCAGCGCAGCTGGACCACTACCTCAACACCACCGCCCAGGCGGCGAGGTTGATTGTGGTGCGGCTGCTCGGCAGTCGTGGGCACTGGAGCTACGGCCTAGAGCAACTGCAGCGCTGGCGCGCCGAAGCGACGCAGCGGCAACTGATTGTCCTTTCCGGAACTGCCGATCAGAGCAACGAACTGCATGGGCTGGGCTCCTGCACTGCTGAACTAGCGGATCAGCTGTCGTCACTGCTGAGGGAAGGCGGCATCGACAACATGGGGCAGTTCTTGAAGGTCCTCGAGGCCCTGATGGAGGGCAGCCCCCCATCACCAGACAGCGTCGCGGTGGTGCCTTGCCCCGATCCGATGCCCTGGGATTGGCGCGATGAACCGGGGACCGCCGTTGGGGTGGTGCTCTATCGAGCTCAGTTTCAGGCCGGAGATCTAGACCTGGCGGATGAACTCACGGCCGCACTGCGACAACAGGGACTGCGGCCCTGTCTGCTCTGGGTCAGCAGCTTGAGAGACCCGGCGGTGCAGGCCGGCGTCCACGACCTGTTGGAACAGCAAAACGCTGAGCTCGTGATCACAGGAACGTCCTTTGCCTCGGTGCAGTCAGAACAGGCCGGCTTGGGCAGCCCGCTCTGGGATCTGCTGGATCGACCGGTGTTGCAACTGCTCAGTAGCAGCCGCAGCCGTACCCAGTGGCTGGAGAGCAGCCAGGGGCTCAATCCGATGGATCTATCCCTGCAAGTAGTGATGCCTGAGCTGGATGCCCGGATCACCTCGCGGCCCTGCAGTTTTCGTGAGCACCGGCAGGCGAGTGGACCTCTGGCTACCGCCATTCCTTGTCTACAGCCGGATCAAAAGGGGCTGGCCTGGCTGGTGGAACACAGCCGTCGCTGGGTGGAGCTGCGCCAGACCTCCTGCGCCGACCGGCGCATCGCCATGGTGTTGGCCAACTATCCCGTGCGCGATGGGCGTGTGGCCAATGGTGTTGGCCTCGATACACCGGACAGCACAGCGCGGATGCTCCGGTGGTTGGCGGACGCAGGCCATGACCTGGGCACGGATGCCTTGCCGAGTACAGGCGATGACTTGATGCAACAACTGTTGGCCGGTCGTACCAATGCACCGGAGGGACAGCACCGTCCACCGCTGGATCATCTGCCCCTCACCACTTATCAGAAGTGGTGGGGCACCGTTCCGGAGTCGGCTCGACGCTTGATCGAATCCCGATGGGGGCCTCCGGAGACCGCCTGCGATCTGGATCCAAACCAGGGGTTTGCCGTTCACGGCCTGCGCTTCGGTCATGTGGTGGTACTGATCCAGCCGGATCGCGGCTATGACGCCGACCAGATCGCCGATCTCCACTCACCGGATCTACCGCCACCCCACCGGTATCTGGCCCAGTACCTATGGCTGCGCAGCGTGCATCATACCCAGGTAATGCTGCACGTTGGCAAGCACGGCAGTGCGGAATGGCTGCCGGGCAAGTCGGTGGGGTTGAGCGATGCCTGCGGCCCTGGCCTAGCTCTCGGCACCATCCCACATCTCTACCCCTTCATCGTCAACGACCCCGGCGAAGGATCTCAGGCCAAGCGTCGCGGTCACGCCGTGGTGCTGGACCACCTCACACCGCCCTTGGGTCGTGCTGGGTTGCACGGACCACTGCAGCGGTTGGAGGGGCTGCTCGATGAACTGGTGGAGGTTCGCCAACTGGGGGGGCAGAGGGCCCAGGTGCTGGAACAGTCGGTGCATGCCAGCTTGCTCGACCTCAACTGGCCTGGAATCCCCAGCGAAGAGGAGATTCGCCGACAACCGGAGCTGCTGGAGAGGTGTCTGGATCAGGCGGAGACCTATCTCTGCGAGCTGAAGGAATCGCAGATCCGCACGGGCCTGCATCGCTTCGGCGTTGCGCCGTCGGCAGAAGCTGCCGACGAACTACTGGTTGCCCTGGCCCGTCCCCCCAGGCAGGGACAGCCAGGCTTGCTGCAAGCCATGGCCCTGCAGGGTGGTCTGGGCTTTGACCCCTGGCAACAGGACGAAGGCGACAAGCTCTCGGAGGCGGACCAGGCCCGCCTGAGGGTTCTGGGCGGATCGAACTGCCGACGGGTGGGAGATGGTTGTGCGTGGCTGGAGCAACAGGCTCAGTTGTTGATCCGTCAGGTCGTTCATGGGGAACAGTGCGAAGGGATGGCGGAACCCTTCCGGACCTGGAACCCGGAGGATCCCTGCCTGCTGAACCTGCGCAACGACCTCTGGCCCCGCTTAAGCGGCTGTGCCGCAGCCGAAAAAGCGGCGTTCCTTCGAGGCATTCAGGGGCAGCGCATTGCTGCTGGACCTTCAGGAGCTCCGAGTCGCGGCCGCCCAGATGTGCTGCCCACAGGCCGGAATTTCTATTCCGTCGATCTACGGGGCTTGCCCACGGAAGCCGCCTGGGACCTGGGGCGACGCTCATCGGAGCAGTTGCTGGATCTCCATCTACTGGAGCAGGGGGAGCCGCTGCGCCATCTGGCGTTATCGGTCTGGGGAACGGCCACGATGCGAAATGGCGGAGAAGACATCGCCCAACTGCTGGCCCTGATGGGTGTTCGACCGGTCTGGGATGGCCCTACTCGAAGGCTGGTGGACCTGGAGGTAATCCCGCCCCGCTTGCTGGGGCGACCACGGGTGGATGTGGTGCTGCGCATCTCCGGACTGTTCCGCGATGCCTTTCCCCAATTGGTGGGCTGGGTGCATCAGGCCCAGTCGATGATTGCGGCCCTCGATGAACCGGATGAAATCAACCCCCTTGCCGAACTCACCCGTCAAGGGGGACCCCAGGGCCGCATCTATGGATCCGCCCCCGGTGCCTATGGAGCCGGTCTGCAGGCTCTGATCGACAGTGGTGCCTGGGAATCCCGAGCAGACCTGGGCCAAGCCTTCCTCAGCTGGAGCCAGTGGTCGTACGACGGTGGCTCCGCCCCCAGCCTGGATCGTTCCGGCCTGGAGCAGGCCTTGGGCAGAGTGCAGGTTGTTCTCCATAACCAGGACAACCGCGAGCACGATCTGCTCGATTCCGACGACTACTACCAGTTCCAGGGTGGCCTGAGTGCCGCGGTAGAAGAGGTATCAGGAGCACGTCCACAACTGTGGTTCGGGGACCATTCCCGCTCCGAACGGCCTCGCCTGCACAGGCTCGAAAAGGAACTGGACAAGGTGATGCGCAGCAGGATGCTCAACCCCCGCTGGATCGAGGGAATGATGCGACACGGCTACAAGGGTGCCTTCGAGATGGGGGCCAGCCTTGATTACCTGTTTGCCTACGACGCCGCCACCGATCGCGTTCCCGATTGGTGTTATGGCGCTTTATGTGATGAGTGGCTAAGCCAGTCGCAGATTCTTGACTTTCTAAAGACAAGCAATCCCTGGGTGCTGAGGGACATGGCCGAACGACTGCTGGAGGCCTCCAATCGAGGACTTTGGGCTACGGCAAGGGATGAGCAGCTACTTCACCTGCAAACCCTTGTGAACAGCAGCGAAGCCCAGATTGAACGGGGCAGCCCTATTTGTTGAGGTCACGCACCATCTGACGGAACGGATCGATCGATCCAGGCTTCGAGGACGGCTCAGCAGAACCTGCCTTGGCCACCGGCTCCTCCTTGGGCTTCAACTCTTCTTTGCGGCCGACGGGAGCAGCATCTGCGGGAGCGGGTGTGTTCACACCAGTGATGGCCGTGCCTTTGAGACGCTTGCTCATCTCATCCGTGCTCACCTGCGTAGCGAAGGTTTTCTTCACCGGTTTGGGAATGCCCGCGTTGAGGGTGACGGATTCTTCCTTCTTGACCACACCCCCAAGGCCTTCGCTGCGCTTCTCGAGCTTCTCGGTTTCAGCGGCCACCTCCATGATCTGTTCCTTAGTTCCGGGGCTTGCGGCCGTGCCCGGGAAGGTTCGGCGAATCGTCTTCGATTCACGCATGTAGTTCACATCACCCAGTGAGGATGAGGAATCTGCATCAAGAAAGAACTCGGCCGGCTTCTCCTTCGCTGGCTTGCGTGGCTGAATCGTGGAGTCGGACTCTGCGGAATCCTTTTTCAGCAGACGATCCAAGAAGCCCATGTCGACCGGAACTGAGATGAGATGAACTTAGCGGCCGCAAAGGTCAATTCCATGGGTATCGGTGCCACACGTACGCAAAAGGCCAAGGTTGCTCAGCTGACGGTCGATGGATTCACAGATCAAGGGACTGGCAGACCAGGTTGGTTGCATGTCGTAGTCGTACCAGGCTTCACCGCCATCGAAACCGAGACGAGCCGCCTCATCGATCAACACGCCATGACCAAGGCGATAACGGGCGGGATGGGCCAACACCGCCAATCCACCGGCTTCATGAATGGCCTTGACAACCGCCTCAGCCCTTAGTGGTTCACCGACAGCGGCATCACCACGGTTGTAGGGATGAAGCGCAGGGTGGTTCAGCTCGAAGCCAAGGGCGAGCACATGAACCAGGCATCCCTTCAGCAGTGCACTGATTTCCATGCCGCTCCAGACCGTGGGGAGCACCGCACCGGTGCCGCGCTGCTGCTTCAGCCAGGCTTGGATCTCCTGATGGGCTTGGGTGCTGTGGTGGTCCGTCACCGCAAGATGCTGGAGCCCCCGCTCGGTGGCCTGCTGAATGAGGGCCAGCGGTTCGAGGCTGCCGTCGCTGCAGACGGTATGGCAGTGAAAGTTGTGTGTGGTGGGGCAGCTCGAGGGTCCCACCTGGTCGACAACAGCCTTGAGCGGATGGGTCATCTCAGCCCTCATCTCAAGCTTTGGCGGAGGCTTCGGCCCGCAGTCGACGCCAACGGGCATAAAACTGAATTGACGCCGCCATGAAGACCACCAGAGCGACGATGAACCAGGTCGCTGCGCTGGTGGGGAACTGCGTTTTGAAGACCACCAGCATCACCACGATCACCAGTAGCAGCGTGGGCAGCTCATTCAGGGCGCGGAGCTGCTTGCCCGACCAAGCACAGGTGCCGGCGTGGAGTTGGCCCATCAGCCGGTAACAAAACACGTGATAAGCAAGCAAAGCAGCTACGAAGGCGAGCTTGGCGTGCATCCAGCCCTGCTGAAGCCAGGAGGGCTGGGCCAGCAGCAACCCGATGGCCATCGACACCGCCACCGCCATACCGGGCGTGGTGATGATGTTGGCGAGACGTTTCTCCATCAAGGTGTATTGATCGCGGAACGGCTGCTGCAATTCCGGCGCCAGCTCCTCGGTTTCAACGTGGTAGATGAACAGGCGCACCAGATAGAAGAGGCCTGCAAACCACACCACAACTCCAACGATGTGCAGGGTCTTGAACCAGAGGTAGGCCTCGGGCGAAAACGTCATCAACACAACTGCTCTGGAGCGACATTACGCAGGGTTCAGGTGAGAGCGTCAAGAAAATCGCTGGCCCGACGCTGATGGGCCACTAGAACATCGGATGGCATGCGATCCAGGTTGCGAGCCATCATCGCAAGGCGGTATTGGCGCCGGAAGAAGTCTTGATGGCAATGGATGAAACTCCAGAACAAGCCATCCCAGGTGTCACACCACTCACCTTTGCGGTAGTCCGACATTTTGCGCACGTAGTTCGACCCGGAGAGATAGGGCTTGGTGGTGAAGATGCCGCCATCGGCGAACTGACTCATGCCGTAAACGTTGGGCACCATCACCCAGTCGTAGGCATCCACAAACAGCTCCATGAACCATGTGTAGATCCGGGTTGGATGGAATCCGCAGAGGAGCATCACGTTGCCCAGGAGCATCAGGCGTTCGATGTGATGGCAATAACCGGTCTCTAAGGCATGGCGGATAGCGTCATCAATCGGAGGAAGTCCCGTGGATGCGGTGTAAAAAGCTGAAGGGATTGGTCGGTCTTCAAAGCCCCAAAAATTGCCGTTACGCATCTCAACACCATGGCGCCGGTACATCGCAGCCATGAACTCTCGCCAGCCGATGATCTGACGCAGAAATCCCTCCAATGAATTGAGGGGGACATCACCTGCCTCGGCCCGTTCCAGCGTTCGATCCAGCACCTGTTGCGGCGTGAGCAAGCCGATGTTGAGCATCGGCGTGAGAACGCTGTGCCACATCACCTGGTGCTGGGTGCTGATCGCATCTTCGTAAGCCCCGAACTGGCGCAGCCGCTGATCGAGAAATTGATCCAACCAACGGGCTGCATCGCCATGGGTGACGGGGTAATGGAACCCTTCCCAGCTGCCGATGCCGGCAACCCCCTCCTCGATCAGCTGCTGCCGAGCGGTGTCGACGATGGCGATCGAGCCGCTCGTACGTACGGCGGGAAGCTCAGGGACAAGGATTCCCTTTGGAAGCTTCTTGCGGTTGTCCGCATCGAAACTCCAGCGGCCGCCGACAGGGCCACCATCAGGATCGATCAGCAGATCCAGTCGCTTGCGCTGCATCTCGTAGAAGCGACCCATCAGGGGCTTCTTACCGGAGGCAAAATGGTCATCGATAACGACCTTTGGGGTGAGCAGCATCGGAGTGGGGACGATCTCCAGACCGCAGTCATGGCGAGATGCGAAGGCGGAGATCCGTCGGGTCAGAACATCGTCCACCGGATCCGCGAGATGAAATGAGCGGTAGCCCTGATCGAGGAGCCCGCAGAGGATCACACCAGTGCTGGCCGCCTGACCCTGCAGGATCCGCAGCACAGAGAAACCCTTGGCCTGAAGCATCTCCGCATAGGCATTCATAGACGCCCGATGCAGAAGCAAGCGATGCCGATGCACCTGGATTGGCCAACGGGGATCGGAACCGAACAGCAGCGGATCCTCGATCAGTGCCACGGCACGCCCCGGCTGGATCGCGGGATGGTGCTCAAACAGCTGATGGGGAAAAACGAGACTGAGATCCACGGTCAGCTGTCCTCCCCAGCAAGGCGGCAGGCACGACGGCCCAGGGCGGTGGCATAGGCGCGATCTACGGGTCCTGCCATGGGGCTCAGCTGGCCGGCCCTGCAATTCATCACCACTTTTTCTCGATGGCCCTGCTGATCGTTGAGCCGCAGCACCAACTGCCAGTGGTTCTTGGCACTACGGGTCATGCCATCGGCACACACGGGCCCCGTGCACAGGCCTGGGGACGCCCAGACCGGACTGGCGAGCAGAAGCACTCCTGCCAAAGCCATGCAGAGATGACGGATCATGCGGAGAGTTCCTGAGGCTGCTCTTCTAAAGCAGCCCTGGCATCAGCGTCGGTGTCGTCTTCAGACGGGTGGAAGAAATCGTGGATGTCGCGGGCCAGCGCCGGGCCGACGCCAGGGGCCTTGGACAGGGTCTCAAGCGATGCCAGCTGGATGGCATCAATCGAGTGGAAGTGGGCCAATAGATCCTTAACCCGCTTGGGACCGACCCCAGGGATGTCCGACAGGCGTGAACGCTTCATCCGCTCACCACGCTGCTGGCGGTGGAAGCTGACGGCGAAACGGTGGGCTTCGTCCCGCAAGCGGCGAAGGAGCACCACCCCGAGCTGGTCCGGTTCACTCTCCAGTGGCTGGCTTTCGCCGGGGAGAAACACCTCTTCGCGCTGCTTGGCGAGGGAGCAGACGTTGAGATCCTCATGGAGATCCAGCTCCCGCAGGGCCTCCATCACGGCCGAGAGCTGACCTTTACCGCCGTCAATCATCACAACATCGGGCCAGTCGTTGAGGCCGTCGGTCTGCAAGGCGCTGCCGCCTTTATGACGCAGGGCACCCACATCCACCCCCTCCGCCTTGGCCCGGGCCCAGCGCCGAAAACGGCGGCGCATGATCTCTGCCATCGCCATGAAGTCATCGCTGTGACCAGCGCGGATGCTGCTGCTGCGGATCTTGTACTTGCGGTAGTGCTGCTTGGCGGGCAATCCGTCAATAAACACCACCTGGGAAGCAACGGCATCGCTGCCCTGAATGTGACTGATGTCATACCCCTCGATTCGCCGCGGCGGGGTCGGCAACTCCAGCAATTGCGCCAGATCTTCCGTGGCCAACGACTGCTTCTCCTGGCCTTGCTTGGCGCGGAGCAACTCGAACTCCGCATTGCGCTGAACCAGTTCGATCAGATCGGCCTTTTGCTGGCGCTGAGGGCAGTGGATCTGCACCCGACGCTCCCGCTGTTCCGAGAGCCAGTCCTCCATGAGTTTCTGCTGGGGCAGAGCGTTCTGCACCAACAGCTCAGGGGGCACCTCAACGGAATCCACCTGGCTGTAGTGCTCTTCAATCACACGTTGCAGGATCAGTCCTGGTTCCAGGCCTGAAGCGTCGGCGGTGTAGCCAAGACGTCCGACCAACTTCCCGGCGCGCATCTGAAACAGCTGGACGGCCGCCAACCGTTCATCAAAGGCAAGGGCCAGCACATCCCGACTCACCGAGGAATCCGGCAGGCTCATCTTCTGATCGGCGGTGAGCTGATCCAGCCCCTGAAGTTGATCGCGGATCCGGGCCGCCGACTCGTAGTCCATCCGCTCGGCGTACCGCTCCATCTGCTCCTGCAGCAGCTGCTGCAGTTCATCACTGCGGCCCTGAAAGACCATCGCCACCTTGCGCAGGGTGAGGTGGTAGTCCTCCGAGCTGATTTTTTCCTGACAGACCCCCGGACAGCGCCCAATGCTGTAGTTGAGGCAGGTCCGGTCGGAGTACATCGGACGTGGCCGTTGCCGCAGCGGGAACACCCGCTTCACCAGGAACAGGGTGCGACGCAGCAGCCCGACATCGACATAGGGCCCGTAAAAGCGATCCAGGGGACTGCGGAAACGGCGGCGACGGGTAATGAAAATCCTTGGGTAGGCCTCACTCCAGGTGATGCATAGGTATGGATATTTCTTGTCGTCCTTCAGCAACACGTTGAAGTGCGGCTGATGGTTCTTGATCAGGTTCGACTCGAGCACGAGGGCTTCAGCCTCGCTGTCGGTGACGATGAACTCGATCTCACAGATCTGGCGCGTCATCAGCCGGATCCGTGGTGACAGATCGTGGCGGCTGCGGAAATAGCTGCGCACCCGACTGCGCAACGCCTTCGACTTGCCGACGTAGAGGATCCGGTCGTCGCCGTCCCGCATCAAATAGCAACCAGGCTCAGCGGGTATCTCCTTGAGGCGGCGTTCGAGACGCTCGGGCTGCGTCAGCAGCGGTGCACCGGAGGTGGCATCCACCAGGCCAGCTCAGCCGCCGTAATTCCAGCCGGTGCTGGCCAGGTTCAGGGCCTCGCCATCGGCAATCAGACGCGCCGTTTTCACTTCGCCTACAAAAACTGTGTGGTCACCGTGCTTGATCGAACCCACGAGCGCGCACTCCACACCACCGACGGCGTCGGTGAGGAGGGGAAGGCCAAGCTCACCTTCTTCGAAGGGTGCCGCTTCAAAGCGACCACCGAGCGCCTTTTGGGGCTTGAAAAACACGGCCGCGAGGTCCTTCTGATCGGCCCGCAGCACATTTAGGGAGAACTTGCCAGTGGCCTCGATGATGGCGTGACTGGTGCTGTCAGCCCGAACACCCATCACCACCAACGGTGGTTCGAACGATCCCTGGGTCACCCAGCTGGCGGTGAAACCGTTGACCTCATCGCCGTTACGCACGCCGCAGATGAAGAGTCCGTGGGGGATCTTGCGGAGCAGGATCTTCTTGGCGTCGGCGTCGAGGCTCATGGCACGAATGCGTTGGTTGAAATCTAAACAGCGATCCACTGAATAGGATCCGCCCCCATCGCTGATTCCCGATGCGGGCGCTTTACCCCGGCAGTTTCGACCCCCTCACCAACGGTCATATGGACCTGATCGAGCGGGCGGTGAGCCTGTTTGGCGAGGTGGTCGTTGCAGTGCTCAGCAATCCGAGCAAACGACCTGCATTCAGTGTCGACGAACGGATCGAACAGATCCGCACGGCGACGCGCCATCTCTCCGGAGTTGAGGTGATCAGTTTTGATGGCCTCACGGTGAACTGTGCCGTCACCCATCGCGCCGACCTGATCCTGAGGGGCCTGCGAGCGATGAGTGACTTCGAATACGAACTGCAGATAGCCCACACCAACCGCTCGTTGGCGGACGATCTGGAGACGGTGTTCATGGCCACTACGGCACGCCACAGCTTTCTCAGCAGCTCCGTGGTGAAGGAAGTGGCCCGCTTTGGCGGATCGATCGACCACATGGTCCCGCCAGAGGTGGCGAAGGACCTCAACAGGCTCTTTAATTCGGCTTTCCCTGCCAGCTGATATGAACGACGTCCGGTTCTCCGTTCTCGATCAACTCGATCAGTTGGAGGAAGTTGTGCTGGAGGGCAGCCGGATGCCCTTCACCGGCGGACGTCTGGTGAACGAAACCGATGCCGTTGAGCTGCTGGATGCCGTCCGCGACGAATTGCCCAAGGAGTTGGAGCGGGCGGTCAAATTGCTGGATCGCCGTGACGAGTTCATCAACACCGCCCGCAGGAACGCCGAAGAGATCGTTGAGCAGGCCCAGCGTCAGCGCGAACAGCTGGTGAACAACGTCGCCATCCGCCAGGAAGCGGAACGGCAAGTGAATGAAATGCGGGAGCAGGCCCGCCAGCAGTGTGAGCAGCTGCTGCAGAAAACGCGGGAGCAGGGGGCGAAGTTGGAACAGGAGATGCAAAGCAAGCTGGCCCAGTTGGAGCAGCAGTTCGCCTCACGCCGCCAGCAGCTGGAGCAGGAAGGCCTGGAGCGTCGCCAACAACTGGATCAGGAGGCGATTGAGCTGAAGCGTCAACACGCTGAGCGACTCGAAGCAAGCCGCCAACAGGCCCAACAGCAAATGCAAAAGATCGAGGCCAACGCAGCAGAGCTCAAGCGCCATCACGCTGAGCAGCATGAAGCCAACCGGCAGCAGGCGCTGCAGGATCTGGAGACGATTCGCCGTGAAGCCCTGAGGATTCAGAAGGAAGGCCGGGACGAGGCCGAGCGGATTCACAACGATGCACTGCAGTTCCGCCAGCAGACCCAACAGCAATGTGAGTCTCTGATCCAACGCAGCCGCCAGGAGGCCGCCGGAGTCCAGGACGGCGCCAACCGTTACGCCGAACAGACGCTGGGTGAGCTGGAAGTGCGCCTCAAGGAAATGGCCCAGGTGGTGATGGCCGGCCGTCAGGAGCTCTCCAAGATTCAGACGATTCGCTCAGCGTCCCCTGCCGCCAACGCTGCCGACGACGCCAAAACCGTGCCGTTCAGTCGGGCCCACCGGGCAGCGTCCCGGCTGCGGTCCATGCGGGGCAACGGCTGATCCGCTGGCTGGCCAGCAGGATCTGGCCCATCACGGAATTGGGTGCATAGGACCCGTTGGCAATCATGCTCACGTAACGCGGTCCATCGCCGGTTTCAAGAATGCCGGAGATCGAACGAACGCCGCTGAGAGTTCCGGATTTTCCCCAAAAGCGACCCTGAAGCGAGCTGCCGCGGAAATAGTTGCGCAGCGTTCCCCTTTGGCCAGCAATCGCCATTGAGGCCTGGTAGTAGGCCGCCAGGGGGTGTTGCGCCATGCGCCACAGCAGCACGGACAAGGAACGGCTGGTGAGACGGTTGCCCCGTGAAAGTCCGCTGCCATCCCGCAGCCGAAGACCCATCATCGGGACCCCCTGGGCTTGCAACCAGCGGGTGGTGGCGATGGACGCACGATTCACATCCCAAACCTCGGCCGCCTCCCGCATCAGCACCTCAGCGGTGAAGTTATGGCTCTCCGTGTTGGCCAAGCTGAGCAGGGCGTGCATCGGTGCGGAATCCTCGCTGTGCAGAACTGCGCTCGTTCCCCTACTCCGCGCAAGGGCCTCTTCCCGGGTCTGCTGATCAACCATTTGCAGATGGATCTGCCCTCCCTGCTGGCGGACTGTGGAGTTGAGAATGCGCTGTAGCCGTGCCGCTGGATCCATCACCGCCATGTGCAGAGCATTGCTGGTGAGGGCAAGACGGGTGATCGGAGCGCCGTAGGCGTAGGACCGATCCGCTGGATCCCAATCGGCGGGCCACCAGCGCTGACGCGGTTCCTCCCGAACCATCAGCTGAACAGGTGTTGCGGCGAGGCTGGTGGTGCTGCGTGAGCCGCCCTGGCCGAGAGCCACCATGGCGAACTTCTGGATCTCGGCAATGCTCAGGTCGGGATCGCCTTCCCCCACGACCTCCAGTGATCCGTCGGGGTGACGCAACAGCTGGGTCTTCAAACGGAAGTCGGGGCCGAGGCGATCCAGGGCAAAGGCCGTACTAACCAGTTTTTGATTCGATGCAGGGATCCGGGGGATTCCCCCGTTCAGATCAGCCAGCAACTGCCCCCGTTGATCGAGAACGCTGACGCTCCAGAGCCGCTCTTCCGTCCCCACCGCTGATTTCAAGGCCGTCTGCAAGGCCGGGCAAAGCGCACCGCCGCTGAGCATGGCCTGGCCCTGACGCTGGTCCACCGGAGGTGGTGCCAACAGTGGAGGGGCAGCCCTGAGGGGCAACTGGGGCGCCAGCACCAGCAGGGTGACCAGGGCAGAACGAATCACAGAGGCATGACTCCGCTTACAACACCGTTCAAGCGGTAAAGGCGTCCTTCCAACTCAACGGGCACTCCCACCTTGAGCTTGGTGCCACCAATCACAACGCCGGAGGGTTTGATCTCGGCTTGGGCCTCCATCACAAAACGGGCATGCCGGGGCAGGGCCGTGCTGGGGGCATCCGCTAGCACCACCGAACCATCGGGCTGCACCGCCGTCAGGGGGTTGGTGAGGTCATCCACCGACACGAGGGTCACCCGACCGGCCGGTTGATTGCGGATCACGATGTTGAGGCCCGCTTCCTCTCTGGCCGAATTCAACAGCTGCTCGGGATCAGCGCTGTAGAGACGATGCACATCAACACTGACCTGCACAGGCTTCACGGCACCCGTGGCCTTAGCGACCGCATTTGAGAGCTTGGGGGACCAGATCACCCCAGCCAGCGCTGCCAGAGCAACGACTCCGGCCACGGCATCGATGGGTGAAAGGGATCGCAGCCTGTGGAGCACTGTCGAGAGGGAGCCTGAGCTCGAACCTTATAGAGAGTCTGAGCCTGGATCAAGCCAGGCGCGGGTCAATTGCGCAGACCATCAATGAAGCGGTCGACTCCGTAAAGCTGTTGCTTGATGCTGTCAGGATCTTCACCGGCCAGAAGCGCTGCTGTGGTGTCGGGATCCGGACGTTCGGGAAGCACCTCAAGTTGCCGGTAACCATCGGGATCCTGGCGATAGAGACGCCAGTCATCGGGGAAGCTGCGCATGAGCGCTCCTCCCTCCAAGGGCTGAAGCCAATAGGCCTGCTGCCAGCTGGCCACGAAACCCTTACGGCGCTCCCGGGCCACGCTCCCGATGCCAACGGCGGCGTCTTCAAGACGCCCATTCAGCATCAAAACCACTCCGGAGTGGTTCTCACACAACGCCTGGAACTCCTCGTAATCGGCAGGGGAGGGGTTCACCGCAAGTAACAGGCGGGTGTCTGGAACGTCGCTCTCCGCACGTTTGAGCTGATTGAAATCGAATATGACCTCCTTGAGGTCTTCCGCATCACGCCGGGCCAGGGCGGCAGCACCGGCATCGGGCCAAACCATCAGCAACTGCTGACCGGCATCGATCAGCGCGCGGGCCAAACGCACCGCCACCGGGAGCAGGCGAAGCCCCTCAAAGCGCAGGCTTGCGGCCCAGCGTTGACCGTCGCCGGATCCAACGGCTGCCAGGGCGGCTTGCAGCATGGCCTCCTCGGCCGCGAGCAGATCCGCGGGTAGGGCGAGACAGGGAGTATCGGATTGAGTCATCGCCAAAGCATGTCAGGGAAAAGCCTGCAGCACGGATGCAAAACGGTCGGGAACAGCATCGAGATCCTGATCCGATAGCCAGGGGCCAAGGGACAACCGCAGGCCCGACTTTCGTGCGATCCCGGGAACTCCCATGGCTGTGAGCACAACACTGTCAGTACTGCTCCCACTGCTGCAGGCACTGCCACTGCTGCAGGCCACTCCCGCCGCTGCCAGCCGTCGCACGAGATCGCGTCCCGGCAGGGGCTGGCCATCGGCGGTGGTTGCTATCAGCGCGATGTGATGAGGCAGACGCTGATCGAGAGGAGGGCCGCAGAGCTGAAGCTGGGGCAGCTCGAGTAAGCGTTCGAGCAGTTGATCCCGTTGACGACGGATCTGCAACGAGCAGCCCGGGGGGACAGGGTGACTGGCGGGGTCAAAGCTGGGGAGGGCCATCAGGGCTTCGGCCATGCCGCTGACCAAAGCAACGGGTTCGGTGCCAGAGCGCAGGCCGTGTTCCTGACCGCCACCGCCCTGGAGGGGTGAAAGCGCCACACCAGGGCCACGAATCAACAGGCCCACACCCCGGGGACCACAGAACTTGTGGGCCGAGAGGGTCAGCAGATCAACCCCAAGCCGCTCGAAAGGGAAGCAACCTTGGGGTACCAGTTGCGTGGCATCGCTGTGGATCAAGATGCCGCGCTCGCGGCAGGCCTTTGCAATCCTGCTCACTGGTTGCAACGCACCAACCTCGCCCTGGGCTGCGATCAGGGAGACCAGCCGGGTTGGAGCAGACAACAGCTGTTCGAGCTGGTCGAGCCGCACAATGCCCTGGCCATCAACAGGCCATTCAGCGATGCTCCAGCCCAGCGCTTCGAGTTGGTGGGCCGCAGCGAATACCGCCGGATGCTCCACGGAAGAGATCACCAACCGGCCCGGGACAAGACCATTGGCACTGCCGAGCAGGGCGAGGTGAACGGATTCCGTCGCCCCTGAAGTGACGATCAACTGATCAGGACTGACAGCAAAGCGCTCGGCAATGCGCCAACGGGCACGCTCGAGAGCTTCCGCAGCTGCCAACCCGGCCCCATGAAGGCTGCTTGGGTTCGCCCAGGCTGTCTGCTGGAGCTGCTGCATCACCGCAATCACCGCCGGCAGGGGCGGTGTCGTGGCAGCTGCATCCAGATAGATCTCAGGGTGTTCCACGCTCGAACCGCGCCTTGGTGCGCTGCTCCAGGGACTCACTGGCGAGATTGAGCATCGAGTCGAGGGACGTGCTGCTGAGGAAGGCCTGCACCTTTTGCTGCGCCTCATCGCGGAGGCAGCGGTCGGGGCGCTGACATTCGTCAGCGCAATCCCTCGAGCAATCGAAATCGGCTGCGGCCGTCTGCGCAGGTGGAGCAGAAGGGGCTTCGCTGATCGACGCCGTCAATGGACCTGCAGGCACCAGATCGGGCGTCAGCACCCCGTCAAACACCGCTTCGGCGGGTCCTGTCATCAGCACGGAACCGGTACGATCTCGCCATTCGATTATCAGCGGTCCTCCGGGAAGAAGCACCTCGGCGCAGTCATCGGCGAGGCCCAACAACACTGCCGCCACGAGAGTGGCGCAGGCACCGGTGCCGCAGGCGAGGGTCGGTCCTGCACCCCTTTCCCAGACCCGAATCTCTAGCCGCTCACGGCTATGCACCTGGAGGAAATGAACGTTGGTCTTGGCCGGGAAGGCCGGATGCACCTCCAGAGCAGCACCCCAGGCATCAAAGGGAACGCTGGCGAGGTCGTCGACGGGCACCACCACATGGGGATTGCCCATGCCAACGGCAGCCACCTTCAGCTGCTCGCCCTCCAGCAGCAGCACTCCCTGCGGCAGACCGTCTTCGGGCATCAAAGTTGTGGGGATGCCTTCGGAAGTGAGGAAGGGCGGGCCCATGTCCACCCGCAACCGGCCATCGGCCATCAGTTCAGGGCGGATCATTCCCGCCAGGGTTTCGATGTCCCAACGGCGGCCGAGCGCATCACCGTCGGTGTCGGCGAGGTAGCGGGCCAGGCAGCGAATGCCGTTGCCACACATTTCGGCCTCACTGCCATCGGCATTGAGAATCCGCATCCGCAGTTCCCCCTGCGTCTGTGGGGGAAGCGCCAGGATCAGACCATCGCCGCCCACGCCGAAGCGTCGATCACAGATGCGCCGCACCCAGGTGGGATCCGGATTGCTGATGGCATCGGGCAGTTGTCCCTGTCGCCCTTCAAGGATCAGGAAATCGTTGCCAAGCCCCTGATATTTGCTGAACTGGAGCATTTGTTTATATGGCTGGGATTAGGAGGGTTTTGAGCGGTTGGTATTTGGTTTGTATCGGGCGCTTATGGCCTTCAACAGATCGCGTGAGCTGAGTTCACGCATACCGGCTGTCGACTCGACCGCGCCGCTCAATCCGGTGGTGCATCCAGTTTAAAAAATCTTTGATACCAACCCTTCTGACCTTCTATACCAACTGAGCCAAAAGAAGCCAGACAAGGACTGGTTCTGCAGCAGTTCCGGCAGGAGTGCAGCACGCAATTTGTAAAACGCCCAACCTGATCGACGTTTGAAAGCTCTCTCGAATAAACCGTGAGCCGTCTCGTCGGGTGTCAGCGACATAGAGCGCATGTTCTCAAACTGGAATTTCAGGGGACTGAGAAATCCTGGACAAACCGCTGCCAAAATCGACGCTTGCCCCCATATTTGGTGCCCAGGCAGCAGATGCGGATCACGTGTCACTGTCCAGGCAGTACCGGGAGAGCGACCTGGTAACTGGCAGAAATAGCTCCCTTGGCACGAGCGATTGCCAGGTGGAGCTTTCTGCGGTCTTCAGATCTCCGAAGAGAGTTAGTGCATTTGCAACAAGCCTGTGTATCGCAGCGAGCTTGCTGAGACGGATACCGTATCGCTCGGGGAGAACGCTGTTCTCCTCGCGGTTCCGTCGCCCCACGTCATTGCTTCGGTTAAGGCTGTTGGAAGTCAGCCCAACCGATCGAAGGGGCTTTTAGGCAATCACTGGTTCGTGAATCCTGTGGGAGATATGAGCACTACTGCGAAAGGGGTTTGGGGCTGCAGCGTCCTAGGTCCTCCTTAAAAGAGCTTGAGATAGTTCTGTGAAATCTGAGTGTGAAGTTCGGTTGCCACTGCCCTGACAGGCGACGTTCGTGTCTAGTGATGAAGGAGAGGCAAGGAGAGCAAATGGTTGGCGACTTCATTCTTTTGCTGGCATTGATCCAGCTAAGTGCTGTAACTGCAATCACGGCTGTTGTCGTTGGGGGTCTGTTTTTGATCTATCGATCGGTTCCAAATCGGAGCCCTGAGATTTGCGGTGGTGTCGAGAAGTAGCCCAAACAGCAAGAACCACGGTCATTCCTGGGAAAGGCATTGAGATCAGTGCTCAAACGCAGAGCAGCTCCCAATATCAGCAGGAGTGCAGAACGCAATCTCTACAGACACCACACCTCAAGGCTGAATGTGCGCCTACGTGGGGCGCTGCGGATCAGCTCTAGAAGGAATTGCATCATGTTGGATGGCAACAGTGGATCCTGGCTGGGGAGCTTCTTCTGAGCCATAGAGCGGAAGGGGGTATGGGGATCTTTGCAGCCGTGTCTATACGTAAAAGGGGTTATGAAATTTCTGTCGGGATTCGTTGAGTGGCGCATGGAAACAGAAAAATTGGCGTTGAAGTCGAGTTAGAAATTTGTACTGCCTACAAGGCAGGAGACAGCTCCCCTTCTCCTTGATTACAAGGTGTGGTCTTATGGGCGAATGTGGTCAGAATCATGGACACCCCTCTAAGAATTGACCACATGAAGCGCGCAATTGCACTTGGAATGATCTCTTTGCTTGTGTCTGCTTGCAGTCCGAACAAATCGACTGAGCCTGGAGTTACTTCGGGGAAGCCTGTAATTAATGAGATTCTTACGGCGTCTAAAACGCTTGAGGGAGCTTTTCTCAAATATCCTGATGGCAAGGCAGAGATGCGACTTTATCGAGTTGAAATTCCAGTTGGTGGAAAGATTCCGCTGCACAAGCATCCAGCTCCGATGATGGTCTATGTGCAAGGAGTGAACTCCGGCTCATTGAGGAATACTCGAGTGATGTCCGATGGAAGCGAAATCAAGAATATTTTCAAGCCTGGCCAAGCCTTTTTAAAAGGAGTTGATACGCCTCACTACAGTGAGAACGTTGGCAACAAGCCGACTATCCTTTGGGTGACAGTGACCTCTGCTGAAGACATGCCAACAACAGTGTTCCTTGACTGAATTCACCGTCATGGTCTAATTAAATACTGACTCAACCCAAAATCAATTCTTATCAGATTTCAGGTGCCAGCTATCCTCAAGCGGCAATACGCTGTTCCATGGGTGTGAAGTCCCATCCAATCGGCGACTGAATTGGATTCAGTTCTTTGTGCTCCTCGTATAGATCTTCGATCTCTTTGCAGGCCGAGCAATAAGCAGACCATCCAGCCATTCGGCGTGGATTTGCACGCCCGCGTTTGTCAATCGCTTGATCAACAGTGACTCCTTCTGTTTCTGCTTGTTCAAATGCGCTTAGCAATGGAATTTGTGCGTCGAGGACCTTGATGTCGAATCCTTCAAGACATTCTTTGGCGTTTTTAACTACAGCTTCTTTGCGGGAGTCAACTTTTACAAGAATCGCAGCATAGGGTATTTTGTATTTGTTTATTGTCTGCGACATCTCAATTGTCAATTCAATTGATCTACTTTGTGTAGTGGTAGGAAGCAAAATAAAGTCGGCACCTTCTACTAAGTTCTTCAGTTCTTCTTCATTGCTACTTGCTTGCCCGTCTGTAATAACAATCTCAGCCAATCGAGTTGCTTTAGCTGCTGCTTCAATCGGTACAACTGGACAAGGCAAAAGTCCTCTGGCGCCATAGGCAGTGGCTGATCTGTTGCGGTCGGCATCAACCAGGACGACCCGTTTTTGCTGATTGCTCCAGCTGGCGGCTATGTGAACGCTGCTACATGTTTTTGCAACACCACCTTTCTGACCAAAAACAGTAATGAACATCAGGCAGCAGCTAATGACTTGTTCGCAGGATCGCGTTTTTTCTCTGGAAGGCAATACTTGCGTTTAATACTGCTTTAGACCTGTCAGTGCCCCCCAGCTTCGGGTCCTGCGTTGTTATCGGGTTGGCTACTCAAGCGATCCCCATCATTGGAGCAAGCCACTCGACATGAAGTGCTGCGAGCACTGACATGTCAAAGGCATGCACCGCTGGGTTGGTCCTGTCTGCCACCCACAGCAGTCCAAAGGGAGCATTGATCGCCAGCTGCAACCTCCACCGCCAGGTGATGACCTTCCAAGCCTTTTGAAAGATGGGGTTCTTGACCACGGCTTAGCTGGACCCAAGATCTGGGGACCCTATTCAGCTATGCGCCCATATCGCTGATCACCCCATCTCTGCCTCCTGTCATCCCTGTGCTGATAGATGAGGCAACAGGTCGATCCTTCGCCTCCGCACCGCCAAGGATGTAGATGCCGCCACGGGCACCCAAAGACAGAGCCGCCGTCGCTCAGCGGACTCATCATCCGGCCAACTCAGAGCTCAAACGGAGAGCAGCTCCCAGCACCCATGCGCTGAGGACTACGACAATCAAGACGTAGAGAGACCGAATAGACAGCGGATGCTCCGCAGGGTCCTCCCCTGATAAAGGATTCAAAGGTCCTTGTCGAGGTGAACCAGTCATTGGTCACACCCACCTACGTCACTGATGCTTTTTGCTGCTCTTGCATCCGTTGTGATCGCAAACTGCTACGACGGCGATACCTGCACTACGACAACGGGAGAGCGGGTTCGACTCGCCTGCATCGACACTCCTGAACTGGTTGGGAAGAGAGCTGAGCTGGTGCCAGCCAGAGCTGCTCGAGACCATCTGAGAGGTCTAGTGGTGGGCAAGAAGGTTGGATCCGTCGGATCACCGAAGACCGCTACAGACGAACCGTGGCAGAGCTGTTCCTTGGGACGATCAACGTTCAGCAAGAGATGGTCGCCACCGGTCACGCCAAGATCTACTGGAGGTATGCCTATAAGTGTCCTTGGGCGGTAGGGCAGTAATGGATCCAGAGGTTCAACGGCTTGTGATTGCTCAGCTACTGGTCATCGTTGTGCCAGTCGGGATCCTTTGGTTCGTTTGGATTAAAATGCTGAGGAAGTAAAAGTGCCCTTGAGCATGATCAAAAAGATCTTTGGGTACTCAGCCATCACAGCTAGTGTCATTACTGGCTGCTACGCATTTGCATCCCCATGGATTGCATTGAGAGATTTGACGCAAGCATTTAAAGATCAAGACACTAGAAAAATTGAAAAGCTTGTTGACTTTCCTGAATTAAGAGAAGATATCAAAATAACTGCAAAGGCTGCCGTGACGAAAAGTGCAGCAATCGAACTTGAAGGCAACCCTTTCGCTGCGATGGGAATAATGATGGCAAATGCCATTGTGGATCCAATTATTGATCAAGTAATTTCTCCAGCTGGGCTTCAGCTCTTTTTCTTTGACCGAGAAATGTCAATAGGAACAGACGAAGCCTCGAAAGACATTGGCTCAATAGCAAAACACTTGATTTTTGTTGGTGATAGTAGCGATACAAATCGAGAGATGGATGTCGTCCAAAGCATCCAAGTAAAATCTGAATACGTTGGCATCAATGAATTTGAAGTTCAAGTGAGTGATTCAGATATTCCCAATGAATCAGTTTCCTTCTACATGCGACGCAAAGGCCTAGGAGATTGGAAGGTTAACGGGATCAGACTTCCCAACTCTTTAGTGGAAAGATTGATGGATAATTAGTGGCCTGCAGTCGGAAATCTGAACATCAATTAACCTCATATTCAATCATTCGATCTCCGTCCTCATCGATGTAACTCTTATAAGTAATGGAAGTTTTGTCTCCATCGGTCCATAGAGCCGAGCCGCTACAAGATATTAAATGGTCAGATTTAGACAATGTCTTGGGCTGTCTGATTTTAACGAGTGCAAACCCTCGCGACTGCCTATCCTCTTCAGATAGCTCAATAATTTCTTCTCTCAAATTATTACAGTCGGCAATGCTTTGATCCAACTGGGCGCACCCGGCAATTCCTAAAATTAATGCAGAGGCAGAAATAGTAACAGCGATTTTATTCAATGCTTAGGTACAACACCAGTTACAATAGCATGTCTAAAATGCGCCTCTACCAAAGAATTATTTCCGGCAGTATTATTCAACTTCGGCTCCCCCTTTGATATGGGGTTGGCTACTCAAGCGATCCCCATCATTGGAGCAAGCCACTCGACATGAAGTGCTGCGAGCACTGACATGTCAAAGGCATGCACCGCTGGGTTGGTCCTGTCTGCCACCCACAGCAGTCCAAAGG
>NZ_VTKZ01000022.1 GCF_020514115.1 Synechococcus sp. MU1642 | reverse complement strand
GTCCAGAACCAGAACCCTCACTTTCACCTTCACCAACGCTAAGTCCGGCACCTTTACCGACTACGTCTCCAGCACCAGCCCCTGGACTGTCGCTGCTGGAGCAGGCCGCGGCTCAGCGCCAGCAGCGTCACCAGGATCTGGATGACAGGGCTCGTCAGGCTCCCCCTGCACCCACGCCGGCTCCTACCCCTGCGCCAGCTCTCGACTCAGAAGAGCCGCAGCTGGGTGACTTTGATCAGGATTTCACCTGGTCTGCCGAGGTGCTTGCGGCCCAGGGCCGTCGGGTCGATCAGGTTTCCCTCGAGGAAATCGATTGGTTGGGCCGGCTCCGCCGCGGTCTTGAAAAGACCCGTCAGGGCTTTGTTACGAGCCTTCTGGAGAATCTCGGTGACGACCCTTTAACGCCGGAGGTTCTCGATGATCTCGAAACTCTCTTGCTGAGAGCGGATGCTGGCGTCCAGGCCACCGATCAGGTGCTGGATGCCCTCCGCCAACGGATGAATGAGGAGGTCGTTGATCCTGCGGAAGGGATTCGTTTCCTTAAGGAACAGCTGCGTGGCCTTTTGGACGCGCCGATCCAGGCCAGTGCTGTTCCTCTTCTGGCGCCGGAACGGGATCGCCTGAACATTTGGTTGATGGTGGGGGTGAATGGGGTTGGTAAGACAACCACCCTGGGAAAACTTGCCAATCTGGCTGTTCGTAGCGGCTATTCGGCTCTGATTGCGGCCGCAGACACCTTTCGTGCTGCAGCCGTGCAGCAGGTTGAGGTCTGGGGAGAGCGCAGTGATGTTCCAGTGGTGTCCAACCCCAGCAGCAATGCCGACCCTGCTGCCGTTGTTTTCGATGCGATTGGAGCCGCTCGCTCGCGCAAGTCTGATTTGCTTTTGGTGGATACCGCCGGACGGTTGCAGACCAAGCACAACCTGATGGAGGAACTCCAAAAAGTCAGAAAGATCATCGACCGTTTGGCGCCGGAGGCGAAGGTCGAATCCTTGCTGGTTCTTGATGCAAGTCAGGGTCAGAACGGGCTTCGCCAGGCCATGGCCTTTGCCGACGCGGCCGGCCTCACTGGCGTTGTAATCACCAAACTCGATGGCACAGCCCGTGGTGGCGTCGCCCTGGCGGTGTCGTCTGAGGCAGGTTTGCCGATTCGCTTCATTGGCGCTGGGGAAGGAATCCGTGATCTGCGCCCCTTCAACAGTTTTGAATTCGTTGAGGCTCTGCTGGCTGGACGCTGAAGCGTTGCTACCTTGCGGACCCTGGGGGTGCGAGGTTGAGCAGCAAGCCGCCCGGACGTCATCCCAGCTCTGCGCAGCGGCCTGGACACCCCTCGCCCGAGGCCATGGCTTCGTTGCGTCAGCTGTTTGACAGCCTCAGCAGCGAACAGCGCCGCAATCAGGATCTGTTGGTCTCCCTGGGGTTTGCCCTCCGCAGCTTCACCAACCTCCAGCGCTTTCTTGAGCTTGTGCCTGTCGTGGCCTCGCGCCTGGTGGGTGTTGACGGGGCCTTGCTTGTTCCGTTTCAGACGGATGGTCGCCTCTGGCGTGATCAGTTGCAGGGGAGTCCAGCTGAGCCGTCCCAGGATCTGCTGCAGCGCTTAGCCGCCTTTGAACCTGGATCGGCTATAGGTTTTGGTAGCGACGATCAGCAGCTGTTGGCGCTCGACCGTCTGGTTCAACGCTGCCTGCCCAAAGCGGCTTTGTTCGCCACGTCTGTGACGGCCCGTGGTCGGACGCGGGGCCGCCTTTACGTCTATGCCCGCAACGGCTCTTTGGTCTGGACCGAGGTGCATCGTCGACACGCTCAGTTGGTGGCGGATCTTGCTGGTGTTGCGATCGAAAACGATCAGATGCTTCAGGACGCCCGCCGGCATGAGCGGGTGGATCGACAACTCAGCATTGGTGCAGAGATTCAGGCGCAGTTGTTGCCGGATCGTTGCCCCGTGATCGAGGGCGTTGATCTGGCTGCACGCTGTCGGCCCGCTTTTCAGGTGGGCGGTGACTACTACGACTTCATTCCCACCCGTCCGGAACTCATCGGCCGACGCCGTGAGCGGGGTCGTTGGGCGCTGGTGATGGGCGATGTCATGGGCAAAGGTGTTCCTGCTGGTCTGTTGATGACGATGTTGCGCGGGATGCTGCGCGCTGAGGTTCTCAGCGGTCTGCCACCGGATCGGATTCTCCACGACCTCAATCAGCTGGCGCAGGAAGACCTTGCGCAGTCGCACCGGTTTGTGACGCTGTTTTATTCCGATCTGGATCCGCGCACGCTGCGGTTGCGTTATGCCAATGCGGCCCACAACCCGCCCCTGCTCTGGCGCGCCGAGCGACGGGTGATCATGCGGCTCGATGCCGCTGGGCTTCTGATCGGTCTCCAACCTGAAGCTGAGTTCGCCCTTGGCGAGATTCTCCTTGAACCGGGAGACGTGTTGCTCTACTACACCGATGGTGTGACTGAAGCACCGGGGATCACCGGCGATCGTTTCGATGAGGCGCGGCTGATTCGTGCCCTTGAAACGGCCTGTCGAAGTGGTCAGGGAGCGCAGGGAATTCTTGAAAGCCTGTTTCAACGCTTGGACCGTTTTGTTGGTCCGGATCGTCAGCTGGAGGATGACGCCTCGCTTGTGGTGTTAAAAGTTCCGGAAGCGGTCACGTTGCCGAGTGTGCAGGGACGGTCAATCGCCTGACAAGCTGAGGAAATCGACGGATGAATTGATGGCTGGTGGGGTGACCGGTGGTGCTGCAGGCACCTGGAGCGATCGTTTTGAGCAGGGTCTGCATCCCTTCATCGAGGCGTTTAACGCTTCCATCGGTTTTGACCTGACCCTTCTTCAGGAGGATCTCGATGGTTCCATCGCCCATGCCCGGATGCTGGCCGGCGTGGGAGTGATCACGGAGGCAGAAGCTGAGCAGTTGGTGAATGGCCTGGAGATGGTTCGCGCTGAGGCGGCATCTGGCAGCTTCCAGCCCGGTTTGGCTGATGAAGATGTTCACTTCGCTGTGGAACGCCGG
Organism: Synechococcus sp. MU1642; assembly: GCF_020514115.1. Taxonomy (GTDB): domain Bacteria; phylum Cyanobacteriota; class Cyanobacteriia; order PCC-6307; family Cyanobiaceae; genus Parasynechococcus. Next base: position 1,547 of record NZ_VTKZ01000022.1, on the reverse strand, counting down.
CTGATTGCTTTGCTTGGTCCCGTGGGCAAGAAGTTGCACACCGGACGCAGCCGCAATGATCAGGTTGGGACTGACCTACGCCTTTGGCTGCGACGACGGCTGGATGGCCTGGATCACGATCTGCAGCGGTTGCAGGGGGCACTGGTGACCCAGGCGGATTGTCATCGCCGCACCATGATTCCCGGGTACACCCACCTGCAGCGGGCTCAGCCGCTCTGTCTAGCCCATCACCTTCTCGCTTATGTCGAGATGTTGGAGCGCGACCGCGAGCGTCTTCAGGATGTGCGCAAACGCGTGAACATTTGCCCGCTCGGCGCTGCTGCTCTGGCGGGAACGCCGGTACCGATTGATCGCAAGCGCACCGCGAAGGAGCTGGGTTTTTCAGCGGTTTATGCCAACAGCCTCGATGCAGTCAGCGACCGTGATTTCTGCGTTGAGTTTTCCGCTGCCGCCTCCTTAGTGATGGTGCATCTCAGCCGTCTCGCCGAAGAGGTGATCGCCTGGGCTTCCGAGGAATTCGGCTTCGTGCGGCTCAGCGACCGCTGTGCCACGGGCAGCAGCCTCATGCCTCAGAAGAAGAATCCCGATGTGCCTGAGTTGGTTCGGGGCAAGACCGGACGCGTCTTCGGACATCTCCAGGGATTACTGACCATGATTAAGGGTCTTCCGCTGGCATACAACAAGGATTTTCAGGAAGACAAGGAGGCGCTGTTTGATGCCTTCCGCACAACACGTGATTGTGTTGAGGCGATGGCGATTTTGTTTGAGGAAGGCCTTGATTTCAGAGTCGAGCGCCTCAATGAAGCCGTGGAGCAGGATTTCTCTAATGCAACGGATGTGGCCGACTATCTGGTGTCTCGCGGTGTTCCATTTCGCGAGGCTTATCAATTGGTCGGCGCTGTCGTCCGGCGCTGTATCGAGCAGGGTTGTCTGTTGCGGGACCTTGATCTGACTGCTTGGAAGGAACTTCATCCTGCCTTTGAGGCGGATTTGCATGACGCCCTGGCTCCCCGCGCCGTTGTGGCCGCCCGTCGCAGTGAAGGTGGCACGGGATTTGAGCGTGTTGATGAACAGCTTCAGCGCTGGTTACAGCGTTTCAACGGAACCCAACCGGTGGGATGACTCTCACCCATAACCGGGTCTACGCTTAATAAGCCAGAGCTATGTCACTTCGTTCCGGAGTCATAGCCCGATGGCAATGTTCAAGGCCTTATCGGTCCACTGTTTCGTACCCGGTCCACGCAAAACGTGAGCATTTTTGTCGGCAACCTTCCCTTCCGCGCTGAGCAGGAAGATGTGATCGAGCTGTTTGCCCAGTTCGGTGAAGTGACCAACTGCGCGCTGCCCCTCGAGCGGGACACAGGTCGCAAGCGTGGTTTTGCCTTCGTTGAGATGGCCGATGAGTCCACCGAAGAAGCAGCCATTGAAGGCCTACAGGGTGCAGAACTGATGGGCCGTCCTCTCCGGATCAACAAAGCGGAGCCCCGCGGTAGCGCCCCCCGTCGTGGTGGCGGCGGCTATGGCGGTGGCGGTGGTGGCGGCTATGG
>NZ_VTKZ01000019.1 GCF_020514115.1 Synechococcus sp. MU1642 | reverse complement strand
GGTGAACATCGCCTACTCAGGCCTGTATCACTGGTTCTACACAATCGGCATGACGACGAATGCCGAGCTGTATCAGGGTTCCATCTTCATGATGATCCTGTCGGCTTGGGCCCTCTTCGCCGGCTGGTTGCACCTGCAGCCCAAGTTCCGTCCTTCCCTGGCCTGGTTCAAAAACGCTGAATCGCGTCTGAACCACCACCTCGCTGTCCTCTTCGGCTTCAGCTCCATCGCCTGGACCGGTCACCTGGTTCACGTTGCGATCCCCGAAGCCCGTGGTCAGCACGTTGGTTGGGACAACTTCCTCAACGTTCTGCCTCACCCCGCCGGTCTTGGACCCTTCTTCACCGGCAATTGGGGTGTATATGCCGAAAACCCCGATTCCCTGAATCAGGTCTTCGGCAGCTCCGAAGGTGCCGGCACCGCCATCCTCACCTTCCTTGGTGGCTTCCACCCTCAGACAGAAGCTCTCTGGCTGACGGACATCGCCCACCACCACCTGGCCATCGGTTGCCTCTTCGTGATCGCCGGCCATATGTACCGGACCAACTTCGGTATTGGTCACTCCATCAAGGAGATTCTCGAAACCCACAACCCCCCGAAGGGCACCCCCGGTGACCTCGGCGCTGGCCACAAGGGTCTCTACGACACCATCAACAACAGCCTGCACTTCCAGCTTGGTCTGGCTCTCGCCTCCCTCGGCGTGGTCACCAGCCTTGTGGCGCAGCACATGTACTCGATGCCGTCGTATGCCTTCATCGCGAAGGACTACACAACACAGGCAGCCCTGTACACCCACCACCAATACATCGCCATCGCGCTGATGTGTGGTGCCTTCGCCCACGGTGCGATCTTCTTCATCCGTGACTACGACCCCGAAGCCAACAAGGACAACGTCCTGGCCCGGATGCTCGAGCACAAGGAAGCGATCATCAGCCACCTGAGCTGGGTCTCTCTGTTCCTCGGTTTCCACACCCTCGGCCTCTACGTCCACAACGATGTGGTCGTTGCCTTCGGTACTCCCGAGAAGCAGATCCTGGTTGAGCCCGTGTTCGCCCAGTTCGTTCAGGCCGCCTCTGGTAAGGCCATGTACGGAATGGACGTTTTGCTCTCCAACGCCTCCAGCTCCGCCAGCCTTGCTGCCCAGAACATTCCTGGTGAGCACTACTGGCTGGACGCGATCAATGGCAACACCGATGTGTTCCTGCCCATCGGTCCTGGTGACTTTATGGTTCACCACGCCATTGCTCTGGGTCTGCACACCACAACCCTGATCCTTGTGAAGGGTGCTCTGGATGCCCGCGGCTCCAAGCTGATGCCTGACAAGAAGGACTTCGGCTACTCCTTCCCCTGCGACGGCCCCGGCCGTGGCGGTACCTGCGACATCTCTGCCTGGGACGCCTTCTATCTGGCTGTCTTCTGGGCTCTGAACACCGTGGGTTGGCTGACCTTCTACTGGCACTGGAAGCACCTGGCCATCTGGTCCGGCAACGTGGCTCAGTTCAACGAATCCAGCACCTACCTGATGGGCTGGTTCCGCGACTACCTGTGGCTCAACTCCTCCCAGTTGATCAACGGCTATAACCCGTTCGGCAGCAACAACCTTGCAGTCTGGGCTTGGATGTTCCTCTTCGGACACCTTGTTTGGGCTACCGGTTTCATGTTCCTGATCTCCTGGCGGGGTTACTGGCAGGAACTGATCGAGACCATTGTCTGGGCTCATCAGCGCAGCCCCATCGCCAACATGATGGGTTACCGCGACAAGCCTGTGGCACTGTCCATCGTTCAGGCCCGTGTCGTCGGCTTGGCTCACTTCACGGTTGGCTATGTCTTGACGTACGCCGCCTTCCTGATTGCCTCGACCTCAGGAAAATTCGGTTAATTCCCTCCTGAATTAACTCGCGACGAGTCGTTCCTCGTCCCAAACGTCGTCCCCACTCGGTTTACCGGGTGGGGATTTTTGTTTTCTGTTCTTCGGAGTGGTTGTGTTGGACCGCGTTGTTGTTCTCGTCTGGCCTGAGCACTGCCTAGCGTCAAGGATTGATGGGATCGGGCTGAACGTGGGCGAATGGGAGCACCTGCAGCGCAACGTTGGTGAGTGGCGCGGCTGGTTCGACAGCATGGATCCGAATCTGCAACGCACCAAACGTCAGCCCTCTCTTTTAAAGCTCCTGCCTGATCCTTCCGGCATTGCCCTTCATCTGACCCTGCTGCTCTGGCCTGAGGCAGCGGGATCGAGTTCTCCCCATCAACCGCCTGCCGGGGATCCTGAAAAGCGGATCGTTCAAAGCTTCATGCGCGTGGATCCCGACATGGGGGTCTTCGGCACCGGCAGTTTTTCGAGGGGGACGCTCTACCGGTCCACCTGGACCAAGCTTTATGCCGAGTTTGGCTTCCTGCAGCACCAACGCCGTCACCGCTTGGTGCTGCTTTGGGATGGTGCGGGGCAATTGGATCGGATCGTGTTGATCCGTGAGTTCCTTGCCGGAACTTCGGCGGTGGAATGTCCTCCCTTGGAGGCGGATCAGCTGATCGGCGACTGGCGTTGCGACCTCCCTTCGCTTGGAAGGAACATGCGTTTTGCAGCAGGCGATCTTGATCGCTGGATCTTTTTGCCGGATGGAGGAGCCTTCCTGGCGCCTGCGCAGATTGATCCGCACCAGCCGTTCAACATCGAAGCGCTTTGGTTGTCGAGTTCGACGCGCCTTGAGCGCATTTCACGTCGTTATTCAGAACACGGTGCCCTGATATCGGTGGACCATCAACTGCTCACCCGTTGAGGCTTTGATGGCTATGGGGTGTTGCTCAAGTCAGCTCGGCCTCTGTTGCTGAAAGCAATGTCGAGCGTGCGCAGGTAGGTGTGCAGGCCTGCATCCTGAATGGGCAGCACGTAGGCGTCGGCGCCTGATTCGTTGTGGTGGGAGTGCCAGTAGCCAGGTGGGGTCACGAAGGCTGCGCCGGCTACCCAGTCTTCCCGGTGCCCATTGCGGATCATCCCGTTCTCGTCCAGCTCGGTGCCGATCAACGTGTAGCAACCCGGTTGGCAAGCCACAGCAAAATCAAGGGCAATCGACTGGTGTCGGTGGGGGCGCTGCACCTGGCCTGCGGGGAGAATGCCCAACATGGCCCAGAGGGTGTGGGTGACGGTGCGCGTCTGAGGGAACGCGTTGTTTCCCAACAGCACACTCACGCGGTTGGCGTTGGCTCCGCGTGGATTGCTGGCGATGGCATCCAACTGCGCGCGAGCATCCTGATGGCTGTAGAAGCAGGGTTCGAACACCGGTTTCACGGTGCTCACGCCCAGATAACGAAGCAGGGGGGCATCGTGCACCCAGTAGAGACCTGCGCAGGCATCACTGCTGTGGATGGCTTCACCGCCAGCCGGAAGCACGAATGTATCGCCTGCACTCCAATGAAAAACCTGGCCACAGGCTTCGGTTTGCCCATGGCCTCGGGCCACGAAAAACAGCTGACTGGTCGCATCCGCATGGGTGCGCAGGGACCCCTGATCCAGCCGAATGAAGTTGCCGCAGAGCGATGGACCAGTGGCCGGGCCCTCGCATTGCAAGTCGGCACTCAAATCAAGAGGTTGCAGGGCCGTTCCGGCTTCATCAAAAAAATTGGCCGAAAAGCTGCAGTAAGGGATCGTGCTGATCAGCCCCTGCTGCAGAGGATTGGCCGCTGAGGCGTAGTCGAAGAACTGTGCCTGGGAACTGGTTGCCGTCGTCGCTCGTCGGGTGATGGTCATCGTTCCCTCCAGCAGCAGAACCATTGAATCGAGATGGCACCCTACGCGGTGGGCATTCGATTGCGTTTCAGCATTAGATAAACGGCAGGGACGGCAAACAGGGACAGTAACGAGGCCACCAACAGTCCGCTGAAGACCACGGTGCCAATGCTGGTTCTGCTAGCGGCTCCCGTGCCCTGGGCGAACAGAAGGGGCAGGAAACCCGCCAAGGATGTGACCGCTGTCAGCAGGATCGGGCGCATCCGGTTCACGGCCGCGTCCACAACGGCTTCGCGCAGGGCCAGGCCCGCCGCAATCCGCTGGTTGGCGAATTCCACGATCAAAATTCCGTTCTTGGCCGCCAGGCTCACCAGCACCAGAAGTCCCATCTGGCCGTAAACATCCAGTGGGAGACCCCGCAATTTCAAGCCGATCAGAGCTCCGAGCAGGGCCATCGGCACCGTGAGCAGGATGATCAACGGGTCAACGAAACTCTCGTAGAGAGCGGCCAGCAGCAGATAGACCACCGTCACGCCGAGAGCGAACAGCACCCAGGTCACCTGCCCAGCCCGTTGTTCTTCCAATGCCAGGCCCGTGAAGGCCAGGCCGATGTTGCTGCCTCCGATGCGATCACCGGCCTGTTTCAGGGCTTCGATGGCTTCACCGCTGCTGACCGTTGGCGCGGGGATGGCGGTGATCCGAATTGCCCGGTTGAGCCCGAAATGACGAATGTTGTTGACGCCCTCCTCGCGGGTCAAGCTGGCCACGCTTGCGACGGACATCAGCTCACCGCTGCGGTTGCGCACCATCAGACCCGTGAGATCTTCCGGCCGACGTCGCTCGCTGCCATCCAGCTGCAGAACAATCGAGCGGATTCGACCGTCGTCGTAGGTGTCATCGATGTAGCGGCCGCCGAAGGCAGTGCCGATTTCTCGCAGCGTTGCGCCGTAGTCGAGGTCGAGGCCAGCCAGTTGGTCGCGGTCTAGCTCAAGCCGCCAGCGGGGAAAACTGGCATCAAAGCGGGTGCTCACCCGTTCAAATCGATCTGTCGCCTTGGCCGTCTGGATGAAGTCCCGGGCGATTTGGCCGAATTGCTCCAGGCTGAGTTGCCCTCCGCTGCGGTCAAGCAGTTCCAGCGAGAGTCCTGATTCACTGCTGAAGCCCCTCACGGCTGGAGGGGTGATCAGCACGACCCTGGCATCACCAACCCGTTGTTGAACCTCTCGGCTGAGACGGCGTTTGATGGCGTTGCTGCTCTGCTCTTTGCCAGGTCGATCCTTGAGTGGCTGAAGGCGCAGGTAAAACGATCCACGGTCTTCTCCGCTCTGTCCGAAGGAGCTGCCGGCATAAAAGTTGCCAGTGCGCACCTGCGGCTCTTCGCTGACGACGCGTCGGATGTCGTCCATCACGGCCACGCTGCGCTCGAGGCTGGCGCCATCGGGAAGGGTGAAGTAACCGCGAATTTGGCTTTGGTCGTCATCGGGGATGAACGCTGTCGGCATCACCGCCAATCCGGAGGCGGTAATGACCAGACCGCTCAGCAGCAGAAGGGCGATGAGTCGCTTGCGCTGCAGCCAGTGCTCGAGCTGTTTCGCGTATTGCCCTTCCAGGGTTTGCATTCCCTGCCGAAGCCAGCGGCTGAGCTTGCCGATCGCCCCAGGAAGACGGCCGCCACCTGGGCCCAACACCCGGGCGCAGGCCATAGGGGTGAAGCTGAGCGCATTCAAGGTGGAGAACAGAATCGCTCCGCTGATGGCCAGGGCGATCGGTTGATAGAGGCGTCCGATCGATCCAGGAATGAGCAGCACGGGCAGGAACACGGCTGCCAGCACCAATGAGGTGGCCACAACAGCGGTCGCCAGCTCAGCCATGGCGTCTTCGGCCGCCTGTTCGGCGGGTGTGCCCCGTTCGATGCGTCCGGCGATGTCTTCGCTTACGACGATGGCGTCATCCACAACTATCCCGGTGGCCAGCACCAGCCCAAACAGGATCAGGCTGTTGAGATTGGAACCGCTCAGTTTCACCAGGCTGAGGCTTCCCACCAGCGCCACCGGCACGGCAAGGCCAGGGATCAGGGCGAGACGCCATCTGCCCAGAAACAGCACCAGCACCACCAGCACCAGCAGCACGGCATCGCGCAGGGTGATGAGGGTGCGATCGAGGTTGGCCTGAACCGTGTCGGCCACATCCACGATCGTGGAGAGCTCGATGCCCGGTGGAAAACTCGCTTCCAACTGCTGCAGCTTGCGCTTAATCGCTTTGCTCACCTCCAGGGCATTGGCCCCATCGCGCTGGTAGACACCCACGGCCACGGAACGCTCGCCGGCCAAATTCATGGCTTCTCGTCCGTAATTGCGCTGTCCGAGTGCAACCCGTCCTACATCCTTCAGGCGCAGCAGCCCGCCGTTGTCCAGCCGGCGCAACACGAGATTCTCGAAATCCGATTGGCTGCGGAGTCGCCCTTCCGCCTCCACCGGAAGGTTCAGGAATTGGCCCGATGGAACTGGGGCAGCCCCGATGCTGCCAACGGCAGCCAAAACGTTTTGTTCGGCCAGGGCACGGCTGACGTCGCCAAGGGTGAGGTTGGTCTGTTCGAGGCGTTGAGGATCCAACCAAAGGCGAAAGGAGAGTTCACTGCTGCCGAACACCTGCACATCGCCGATGCCTGGTGTGGTGAGCAGTGCGTCCTGCAGGGTCTGGTCCAGCCAGCCTGTGAGAAAGGTGGGGACGTATTGATCCGGTGGGTGGCTGAACCCCAAAATCATCAATAGGTCTTCCGAGGAGCGCCGAACTTGGAGCCCCTGGCGCGTCACGGCCTGGGGCAGCCGGCGGCTGGCCAGGTTCACTTCGTTCTGCACCTTGATCGCATTCAGCTCGGGATCACCCGCGTTGAAGCGCAACGAAATGCTTGCTCCGCCTTGTCTGCTTGTTGAGCTGATGCTTTCGACCCCTTCAAGGCCATTCAGCTGTTGTTCCAACACCCGGGTCACGCTTTGCTCCACCACCTCCGGTGAAGCCGCAGGGAAGTTGGCGCTCACACTCACGCGGGTGGGGGCGAGTGGCGGTAGATCCTCCAGCCCCAGGCCGAAAAGCGCCGTGCACCCCGCCAAAAGGATCAGCAGGCTGCAGACGACCGTAAGAACCGGCCGCCGAAGAAACGGCTGGGAGATCGACCGCACCGGGACGTCTCAAACGTGAATGAATCCTGCCAGGAAAAAACCCCCGGTTGCCTGATCCCAGGCAACCGGGGGTTAGTGATTTTGGTTGAGAGGTTTCGGTGAATGGCTTCAGCCGACGCTCCAGACACCAGCAGCGATCTTGAACAGCTCCTGAACGTGAACGGTGTTGCAGAGGAACCAGGCGAAAACAGCACCGCCGCAACCACCCAGCCAGAACCCACTGGTGAAGTCAGCCCAACCGGTGCGGGTGAACAGGTCGGCGGGGGGATTCTCAACCGTCACATCTGCAGGGGGGATGTTGGGTTGCTTGCCGGGCTGGTTGTAGAGGAGGAACAGCAGGCTGAGGATGTGCACGGCGCCAATGGCAGCCAGCAGTCCAGCGGTTTGCTGGTACTCCGTGGCACGCAGGGGGCCGCAGATGGTGAAGGGGCCGTAGAGCAGATAACCGAAGGCTGCACCGGTTTCCAGACCACGAAAGTTCGGGGAAATCCCGGGGCGGTACAGGGGCAGGTTGTTGATCAGACCCTTGATGAAATAGCCGCTGTTGACGGGTGTCGCAAGGTTGCCGACGCAGGGATCAGCAGCAGGAGTGACGGTCATGAATTACGAGTGCTGAGGGGTTGAAACGGTCCGCAGGTCGCGGTCACTCGGCCGCGGTGATCACTCGACCAACAAGGACGATGAACACTGCAGGGAACACGATTCCTGTGATGGGCACGAAAATCGCAGGCAGCCAGGCAGCAGCGAAATCTCCAGTCATGTCGAGGCCAAAAGCTTCGCAGCTACTCTAAGTAGGACCGTTCTGAAGGCCTGCTTTAGGCCCCGACGGCGACATAAAAGTTCAATCCGCATGCAGAACGTTCTCCTCCCTGGTGCCGTCGTGCTGCTCACGGTGGTGCTCTGGTTGTGCAGGAAGCCGGTGAAGCCGATGCTCTCCAGCACGGATGCCAGCCGTGTCGCACAGATCAACCGTGCCCAGCTGGAACTGGTCATTGAGTCTGCCGTTGATGGGGAATCCGCCGATGCTTCCTTGGTTCCCTGGACGTCACCGAGCACTCCCCTCGAGCGTATTGACCTGGAGCGTCGCCTCAAGGCCGACATGGAGGCTGGCCCCGAGGAGCGTTTGCGCGCCGTTCGTTTGGCTGCCCGATGGGGGCACCGCTCGGCTTTACCCCTGCTGCGCCAAGCGCTGCGTGACAGCGATGCGCGTGTGGTGGAAGAAGCAGCCGCTGCGATCGCACCGTTCCGTGGTGCGCCAGCCGCTGCCCAGACCACTCAGCCGGCTCGGCCTCCCCGCAACGTTTCTCGGATGCGATAAATCGGTCGATCCTGGCTTTCGTGGTAGGTACGGATCAACAGTTCGCCGAGAAGCCCGAAGCAGAACAGTTGAATCCCTGCCAAACCAAGCACCACCGCGAGGGTGAGCAGTGGGCGATTGGCAATGTCGCCTCCCATCACCTTGATCAAGAAGAGATAGGTGCTGGTGACAAGGCTGGCGGCGATTGCCAGCAGTCCCCCGAAGCCGAACACGTACATCGGTCGGGTCAGAAAACGCTTCATGAACCAGACGGTGAGCAGATCCATCAGCACACGGAAGGTGCGATCGATCCCGTACTTGCTGCTGCCGAACTGACGCGCTCGGTGGTTCACCTTCACTTCGGTGATCCGTGCGCCTTCGATGAAGGCCAGGGCGGGAAGAAAGCGATGCAGTTCTCCATAGAGCCGCATGTCTGCCAGCACCTCCCGTCGATAGGCCTTGAGGGAGCAGCCGTAGTCATGCAGCCGCACCCCGGTCACCCGGCCGATCAAGCGGTTGGCGATCCGGGAGGGAAGTTTGCGCTGGAGGGCGGCGTCCTGGCGCTGATGGCGCCAGCCACTCACGAGGTCATACCCCTCCCGCAATTTGACCAGCAGCATGGGGATGTCGGCTGGATCATTCTGAAGATCCCCATCCAGGCTGACGATGACCTCTCCGCCAGCCACATCAAAACCAGCCGCCATGGCTGCGGTCTGGCCATAGTTCTTGCGCAGCAGCACAGCCACCACTTCGGGCACCTCTGCGCTGACCTCGGCCAGCACTTTGGCGGTACGGTCGCTGGATCCGTCGTCGACCAGGACCAGCTCAAACTTCTCGTCGGTTGGACGCAGTGCTGAAAGGAGCTGCTCAACCAGGTGGGGCAGGCTTTCCTCTTCGTTGTACAGCGGCACCACCACCGAGAGATTCAGGGGTGCACTCATGCCTGTCGCGCTGCGAGTTGGTCAACTTAAGCAGGGGCCCGGTTGATCAGGCTGACAACGTCAGGAGAGATGCGATCCGTCATGGCATCGCACCACACGGCCTGCGCCGCGGAATTCAGCCCTGTAGTGGCAAGCCACCGGGTGTTGATCGCTGCTGTGGAGGTTGTCGATGCCGATTCCATTGCGCCCATGGTCCTGGCCTGAGCTATGGCGGTAGCGGCCATCGCCGAGATGGAGCCCCACATGGGTGCAACGCCGGAGTGTGCCAAAAAACAGTAGATCTCCTGGGAGCAGCAGGCTGTGATCGTTGGGGAGAGCGGCAATAGGTTGGCAGAATCGCTCCTGCTGATAGGCATCCCGCGGAATCCAAATCCCCTGGCTGGCGAAGGCCATTTGCATCAGACCGGAACAATCCATGTCCGGTTCAGTGGTTCCCCCCCAGAGATAGACGTTGGGACGTTTCTGGGCGGTTTCGCTCCAGGCGAGCACGCCGGGTAGACGTCGTTCAATGTCCGCCACGTTCAGCGGCGACGGTCGCCAGGGTGCACATTGCTCAGCTCGTCCCAGAACCGACTCGAGTGCGAGCCAGCAGCGGTAACCATCCTCAAGCAGCTGAACAGCGATCCTCCTGCGCTGCCTCTCCAGGATGCGAAAGCGGCGTCCAGAACAGGCCTGGGTGGTCAGACTCTCGCCGTCAGATCTCGAGTAGCCATTGACGTCAGTGCATAGCTGCCAACAGGAGCCTGTCTCAATCAGGTCTGGGGCCAGCAGGGTGCCTAACGTCGCCATGGCCCAATTGAATCGCTATGGCGTTCTACCGTCCCGATCCCGCAATGGCGGCTCGGCTTGAGGCGGCCCTCGATGGGCTCGATGCCGACGGCCGCCCGGGGCTGCGCAATAGCCTGGCTATCACCTGGGTGCGGTACGACGACGCTGCACCGGAGGCTGGTCAGGGCAGTGGTGCTTCCTGGAACCAAGACCGGATCCTTTATCCGGCCAGCGTGGTGAAGCTGTTCTATGCAGTCGCCGTTGAGCAGTGGCTGCAACGGGATCTGATCCCTGAAAGCGACGAATTGCAGCGCGCGGTGCGCGACATGATCGCCGACTCCAGCAACGATGCCACTGGGCTTGTGGTTGATCTACTCACAGGCACCACCAGTGGCCCTGCACTTCACGGCGAACGCTGGGAGCTTTGGACGCAGCAGCGTCGTTTGATCAACGGCTGGTTGAAGACCTTGGACTGGCCGGAACTTGAGGCGGTGAATTGCTGCCAGAAGACCTGGGGTGATGGTCCCTATGGCCGGGAGAAATTGTTCTACGGGGCCAACAACAGCAACCGCAATGGCTTGTCCACCGCTGCGACAGCCCGGATGCTGGAGGCGGTGATGACCGGTGCTTTGGTTTCACCGCCGGCCTGTCGTCGGCTGCAGGGTCTGTTGCGGCGCTCGCTGGATCAGCAGCTGCGTCGTGCCGATCCTGAAAACCAGGTTGATGGGTTTCTCGGTGGGGGCCTACCTGAGGACGCGCTCCTCTGGAGCAAAGCCGGCTGGATGAGTCAGGCCCGTCACGACGCAGCGTGGTTTCAGACGTCCGAACAGCAGCCACCCAGTTTGCTGGTGGTCTTCACGACGGGGCCTGATCGCGCTAGGGACGAATCCCTTTTGCCGGAGCTGGCACGGCAACTCAACCTGTTAGCTAGCTCTGATGAGCCAGCGAATTGAGTCAATGAACTTGGAACGGAGAGGGAGGGATTCGAACCCTCGACAGAAGTTGCCTCCTGTAACTCCTTAGCAGGGAGCCGCTTTCAACCACTCAGCCACCTCTCCAGCGGCGCCCCCAGAGTACCAAGTGCTGGGCAGTTGGTCAGACTTCAACGCGGGGTAGGCGTCGTTTGAAACCACAGAGGATCTCCCAGGGAATCGAACCGCAGTGGTTGCTCCAAATCTGAGGGCTTAACTCCAGATCGCCGTCTTGGCCCAGCAGAGTGACGATGTCGCCTTCCACCAGCTCAGCTGCATCGGTGGCATCCAGCATGAGCTGATCCATGGTGATGGCTCCCACCTGAGGCAGCTGGCGATTGCGATACAGCGCGTGAATGTGCCCGCTGAGGGACCGCAGAACTCCATCGGCATAGCCGATGCCCACCACCGCTAGCCGAGTTGGGCGCTGGGTGATGAAGCGGTGGCCGTAGCTGACTCCTGTGCCAGCGGCCACCTCGCGGATCAGGCTGACCCGGGCGCGAACCGCCAGCGCGGGTTGCAGGGGAATGACGTTGCTCAGATGGGCAGCGGGGGCATGGCCGTACAGGGCCAGACCAACGCGCACGAGGTCGTGGTGCAGTTCCCGGTTGAGCAGGGTCCCCGCGGAGTTGGCCAGATGGCGGTTGATGCTGGCGCCCGCTTGGGGCAGGGCCGAGAGCATGTTCACGAAACGATCCTGCTGGAGGCTGGTCAAGGCATCGTCTGGCTCATCAGCACAGGCCAGATGGCTGTAGATGCCCTCCAGATTGAGGTGCTCCAGACTTTGCAGCTCCGCCGCGGTCTGATAGCCGTCGCTGAGGGAGCAGCCCAGCCGTGCCATGCCGGTGTCGATCTTCAGCTGCACGTCGAAACATCGACCGCTGTCGGCAGCGAGCTCATTGCAGAGCTGGGCATCCTTGAGGCTGCTCAGGGTGGGCATTAACCGCCAGTGCAGGCAGGTGCGCAGGTCGTCTGGTTCACAGAGGTTGCTCAGCAACAGCACCGGTGCCTCCAGACCTGCCCGCCTCAGTTCAAGACCCTCCTGCAGCGTGGCCACGCCAAGGCTGGTGGCTCCCCCCTTTAGAGCAGCCCGTGCCACCGTTTCGGCGCCGTGGCCATAACCATCGGCCTTCACCACCGCCATCAGTTGTGTGCGAGGACCGAGGTGCTGGCAGAGAGCCCTGGCATTGGCCTGAATCGCTGCAGGTGAAACTTCCACCCAGGCGCGCTGACGTGGATTCAGCTCCGGAGTCACAGGCAGTGCTCGGCGCTACCGAGACGGCTTCACATCGCCGATAGCATGAACCTTATTGAGTGAGCTGGCATGGGCCAGGTTCTCGTTCTCAATGCGTCCTACGAGCCGCTCAATATCACCACCTGGAGAAGGGCTGTGGTGATGATGCTGAAGGGCAAGGCTGAGAGCCTGGAACACGACCCCTGTCGACAATTGCGTCAGGGCACTCACCTGCCGACGGTGATTCGCCTGCGGCAGTACGTCCGCGTTCCCTTCCGTCAGCTGCCCCTGACGCGTCGCAACCTCTTCCAGCGGGACAACCACACCTGCCAGTACTGCGGCAGTCGTGACAACCAGTTGTCAATCGACCATGTGATGCCCCGCAGTCGGGGAGGTGGTGACACCTGGGAGAACGTGACCACCGCCTGTCTCAGCTGCAATGTGCGAAAGGGCAACCGAACTCCGAAGGAAGCCGCCATGCCTTTGCGCCATGTCCCGCGGCGGCCGGCCAGCAGCCTCAGTTTTGAGGCCCGGCGCCAGATCCATTCCGGGCATCATCAGGAATGGGCGAAATACGTCATTGGTGCTTGACCGTCAGGTCTCGGCTTGATCGCTCAGGGCTTCGAGTTTCTGACGTTGCTCTTCGGCGATGCAGGCACCGATCAGGTCCTCCAATTGGCCCTCCAGCACAGGCTCCAGGGTGAAGTTTCGACCCAGCCGGTGATCGGTGGTTCGGTTGTCTTTGTAGTTGTAGGTGCGGATTTTTTCGGAGCGGTCACCACTGCCCACCTGGGCGCGGCGGTCGCTGCTTTCCCGTTCCGCAGCAGCAGCCTGCTCCCGTTCCAACAATTTGGCGCGCAGGATCTCCAGCGCCCGTTCCCGATTCTGCAGCTGGGAGCGTTCCTGGGTGCAGAACACACGGATCCCCGTGGGTTTGTGGAGAAGGTCCACGGCTGTTTCCACCTTGTTGACGTTTTGCCCCCCCGCACCGCCTGAACGAGCGGTGCTGATGTCGAGATCCTTTGGATCGAGCTGAACTTCCACGGCATCGGCTTCCGGCATCACGGCCACTGTGGCTGTGGAGGTGTGGACCCGACCCTGGGATTCTGTGGCCGGGACGCGTTGCACCCGATGCACTCCCGCTTCAAATTTCAGTTGGCTGTAAACGCTGTCGCCACGCACCGAAAGGATTAGTTCACGAAACCCTCCCAGGTCGGCCTCGGTGCAGCTGATGGATTGCACGGCCCAGCCCACTTTCTGGCTGTAACGCTCATACATCCGTGCCAGATCACCGGCCCAGAGACAGGCCTCGTCGCCCCCTGCGCCGGCGCGAATTTCCAGCATCACGCTGCGCTCATCGCGGGGATCTCGCGGCAGCAGAGCGAGGGTGAGCCGCTCCGTCAGCGTTGAATGCTGTTCTTGGAGGCTGGCCAACTCATCCTGCGCAAGTTCCTCCATCGCAGCGTCACCGCGACTGTCTTTGAGCAGTTGACGTGCGGAATCGCGCTCGGATTCGAGCTTCTTGAGTTCCTCGAAGTCGAGCACAAGAGGCTCAAGCCTTGATCGCTCCCGTGCGATCGATTCAAGCCGCTTCGGATCAGCGGCCACATCAGGATCAGCCAGCTGCCGCTCGAGGTTGCGGAAGCTGGCTGTGGCTGTTTCCAGCCGTGTGAACAAGGTCGAGGCGTCCATGCCCCGTTCTCACCCTCAGGCTTTGGACTCGGCCTTGGCGGAGTCGGCACCTTTTTTCTTGGTGCCCATGCCGTACTTCTTCATGAAGCGGTCCACACGACCCTCGGTGTCGAGAATCTTCTGGGTGCCAGTGAAGAAGGGGTGGTTGCCGCTCCAGACGTCGACGTGGATCTCCGGCTGGGTGGCGCCTGTGGTCATGACCACTTCGCCGTTGCAGATCACCTTGGCGTCGGGATACCAGGTGGGATGAATGTCGGGCTTTGGCATCGGTAAAAAATCAGCGCTTGGAGAACTGAGGAGCCTTACGGGCTTTCTTGAGGCCGTACTTGCGGCGTTCCTTGGCACGGGGGTCGCGGCTCAGGTGACCTTCCGTCTTCAGCGGCTTGCGGTTGTCGGCAGACAGTTCACACAGGGCGCGGGCAGCACCCTGCTTGATGGCGCCGGACTGACCGGTGAGTCCACCACCGTGAACGTTCACGAGGATGTCGTACTCGCTGCTAAGGCCGAGGGTCTCCAGAGGAGCCTTCACCGCTGCGATGTATGAGGGGTTGTAGTTCAGATAGTTGTCACCGGGACGACCGTTGATGGTGATCGTTCCATTGCCGGGGACGAGGCGAACACGGGCGACAGAAGTCTTGCGACGACCGGTGCCCCAATAAACGACGGAATTGTTGCTCATTTGGCGGATGCTGAGGGGTTGAGCTGAAGAGGCTGGGGCTTCTGAGCGGAGTGGGGATGCTCGGTGCCCTTGTAGACCTTGAGCTTGCGGAACATCTGGCGGCCCAGAGCGTTGTGGGGAAGCATGCCTTTGATGGCCTTCTCCACGATCCGCTCGGGAATCCTTTCCTGCAGAGCCTCGAAGGTTTCCACCTTCATTCCACCGGGACGACCGGAGTGACGGCGGTACAGCTTCTGCTGGGGCTTACGGCCGGAGACCTTGATCTTCTCGGCGTTCACAACGACGACAAAATCACCGGTGTCCAGATGGGGGGTGAAGCTGGGGTTGTTCTTGCCGCGGAGCACGGCTGCCACTTCAGTGGCCAAACGGCCGAGGGTTTGATTCTCAGCGTCCACCACGTACCACTGGCGGTCGATCGAATCAATGGGGGGGAGAGAGGTCTTGTTCATCGCGCCGGCATGCCGGTTCGGGTATGTCCCGCCTAATGCAGCGGAACTGGGCAAAGGGGGTCGGTCCAGAGCTGGACCTGACGGGGCTAAAGATCGAGCTTACTCTTCAGCCCTCCATCTCCTGTGAGTTGGGCAGCATTCCAAGTAGAGGCCCGTTTATTCCGGCGTTGAGGTTGGATCCGGAGGCGGATCGCTCTCGGCCAGAAAAAACCACGGTTGACAATCGTACCAGCCGGCTTTGGTGAAGATGGGCTCCGCATAGCCAGCCCGAAGCAGGCAGAGGCCTGTGGCTGGCGCTGCCTCCTTCACCTCGTGGCGTCGTCGTTCCCGCCAGCGATGTTCAAAGGCGGCAACACTGAGACGGTGCTCGCCAACGGCCACCAACTGGGCCATCAGCAGGCGAACCATGCCGTACAGAAAACCACTGGCCTGAATCTCGACCCGGAGAAGATCGCCTTGGCGCTCCACGAGCACCTCCTGCACGGTTGTTCGGGCATGGGCGCGACGGCTGCCTGCCTTCATGAAGGCGCTGAAGTCGTGTAGGCCAAGCATGGTGTTCAAAGCGTCCCGCATGCAGGACGCATCCAGCCTGTGTTGGTAGCGGTGCCAGCTCCAGGGGCTGAGAAACAGATTGGGACGCCGGCCGTTGTGAATCGTGTACCGGTACCGCCGGTAGATGGCTGAGTAACAGGCATGCCAATCGAGGGGACGGGCGACGGATTCGCGCACACGAATGGTGCTCGGCAGGCGGCCGTTCAAGGCCGGTGCCCATTTGCGAGCGGGGATCGGGCCACTGCAGTCGAAGTGCACCACCTGACCGGCGGCATGAACGCCGGCATCGGTGCGACCGGCGGCAAAGGTCTGCACCGGCCGGTGCGGATCGAGCTGGGCGATGGCGTCCTCCAGCACGGCCTGAACACTGCGACCGTTGCGTTGGCGCTGCCAGCCACAAAACGAAGAACCCTCGTACTGAACGCTGAGGCCGATCCGCTGAAGGGACGCTGGCTCAAGACCTGCAGACGAGGGTGCGGTATTCAAACGTCAGGACTGACGTGAGGTCTGATCAGACCAGTTCAATGATGGCCATCTCGGCGTTATCTCCACGGCGGGGAACGGTACGCGTGATGCGGGTGTAGCCGCCCTTGCGATCGCTGTAGCGGTTGGGTGCCTTGTCGAACAGGGCATGCACCAGTTGCTTGTCGTAGATGTAGCCCATGGCCCGGCGACGAGAGGCGAGGCTGCCGTCCTTGGCCAGGGTGATCATGCGCTCGGCTTCGTCGCGAAGCGCCTTGGCCCGTGCCTTGGTGGTGGTGACCCGACCTTCGCGAATCAGCTGGGTGGTTAGGGCGCGCAGCATTGCCTTGCGCTGGTCAGCTGGACGTCCCAGCTGAGGAACTCGGCATTGATGACGCATGGTTCTGTCGGTGACAAAGACGAAAAAGGACGTTCAGGCCGTTCTGTGGTTATGCAGAAGTGCGGCTCTGGGGGATGGAGATGCCGATGCGCTCGAGGGCTTCGATGACTTCATCAGCGGATTTGGAACCGAAGTTCTTGATCTCGAGTAGATCCTCGTAGCTGAAGCCCATCAGGTCAGACACGGAGTTGACCTGGGCGCGCTTGAGGCAGTTGTAGGCCCGAACCGAAAGGTTCAATTCCTCTAGAGGAATTTGTGCTTCCGCCGAGGGCTCGGGTTCAGCAGGAACTTCCTCCACGAGGGTGACAGTGGCCAGTGGCTGGAAGAGCTCAATCAATTGATTGGCCGACTGAGCCAGGGCGTCGTCGGGAGTAATGGAGCCGTCAGTGATGATCTCCATCCGAAGGCGCTCGCGGGCCGAACCGCCTTCGGCAACGGCGGTTTCGTCAATGGTGAAATTGACCCGGGTCACAGGCATGAACACCGCATCGATCTGGAGCAAATCGATGGCACTGGTTTCTTCGTTGTAACGATCCACCGGGCGATAGCCGACGCCACGCTCAACGTGAACTTCCAGCTCGAGGCTGTGGCCATCGGCCACGGTTGCGATCGGCCGATCGGCGTCCACCACTTGAACCTGAGAGGAGAACTGCAGATCTCCGGCCTTAACTTCAGCGGGACCAGCCACCACAAGACGGCCGATCTCGAGTTCGGCCGAACGGCTGCTGACTGTGAGCTCCTTGCAGTTCAGCAGGATGTCGAGAACGTCTTCACGTACCCCAGGAACCGTGGCGTATTCGTGATTGACACCGGCAATGCGGATAGCGGTGACAGCACTGCCTTCGAGGCCACCCATGAGCACGCGACGCAACGCGTTGCCCAGGGTCGTGGCCTGGCCACGCTCGAGGGGGCCGATCAGGAAGACGCCGGACTGGGCGCGATCCTCGGCCACCTGATGCTCAATGCGATCAATCTGGTACTGCAACACGATCTGAATCGGGGTAAGTGGAGAAACCGGACGGAAATCAGCTCGGTTCAGACGCGGCGGCGCTTGGGCCGGCGGCAACCGTTATGGGGCAGGGGAGTGACGTCGCGAATCAGGGTGATTTCGAGGCCAGCTACTTGGAGAGCGCGGATGGCGGTCTCACGGCCTGAGCCAGGACCTCTCACAAGCACTTCAATCTGACGCATACCTTGGTCGAGTGCACGACGTGCGGCTGCCTCTGCAGCAGTTTGAGCGGCGAAGGGGGTGCCTTTGCGAGCACCTTTGAAACCACTGGCGCCTGCGGACGACCAGGAAATCACCTCACCGGCCGTGTCGGTGATGGACACGATGGTGTTGTTGAAGGTGCTCTGGATGTGAGCAACACCGTTGGGGACGTTGCGCTTGGCCTTCTTGGGCCCGGATTTTTTGACGGTTTTAGCCATGGCCGTATGCAGTCAGGGATAGGGATGTAGAGGACTTACTTCTTCTTGCCAGCCACAGTTTTCCGCGCGCCGCGGCGGGTACGGGCGTTGGTGCGGGTGCGTTGGCCACGAACCGGAAGGCTCATGCGGTGGCGTCGGCCACGGAGGCAGCCGATGTCCTGCAGGCGCTTGAGGGCCATGCCTTCCTGACGGCGCAGATCACCTTCCACCGTGTACTCCTCCAGAGCACCGCGGAGTTTCTGAAGATCTCCGTCCTCCAGATCTTTCACCCGGATGTCGGGGCTCACACCGGTTTTGGCCAGGATGGCCTGTGAGCGGGTGAGCCCAACTCCGTAGATGTAGGTGAGGGACACTTCAATCCGCTTGTCGCGGGGAATGTCAACGCCGGCGATCCGTGCCACGTTCGTTCAGTTGAAAAGGACAGATACCTCCGAGGTCCTGGAGGCGAGGAATGTTTCAGAACAGCTGGGGATCAGCCCTGGCGCTGTTTGTGCTTGGGATTGGTGCAAATGACCATGACCTTGCCGTGGCGACGGATCACCCGACACTTGTCACACATTTTCTTCACTGAGCTGCGCACCTTCATGAGGCGTGGCTCTCCAAATTTCCAAACGGCAACATTACCATGTGGGTCAACCGAGGACTGACTCGATTCGCTTGGTGATCTCCTCGACAGAGCCCTGGGCAGGGACGGAAACCAGGAGACCTTTATCGCTGTAAAAGCAAATTAGAGGTGCCGTTTTCTCACGGTAAACCTCAAGGCGATTGCGGATCACCGCTTCGTTGTCGTCGGCGCGACCGCGGGCCAGCAGCCGTTCAATCAAAACGGCGTCATCTAGCTCCAGCAAAACCACGGCCTGGATGGGTTGCTGCAATTCGGCCAGTAGGTGTTCGAGGGCTTCGGCTTGGGGCACTGTGCGTGGAAACCCATCCAGCAGCCATCCATCCGTGGTTAGTGCCTTCATCTGGCTTTCCACAATTGCCAGTACGAGGGCGTCGCCCACCAATTCTCCGCGGTTCATCACCGCTTCAGCTTCTTTGCCCAGTTCGCTGCCGGCTGCCACTTCAGAGCGCAGCAGATCGCCCGTGGACAGATGCTTCATGCTGATGGCATCGCACAGTCGGGCGGCCTGGGTGCCTTTGCCGGCTCCGGGAGGGCCAAGAAAGAGCAAGCGATTTTTCATGGTTGCGTAATCGTGAGTTGAAGTGAACGGAAGATGCGCTGCCCAGCAGCGCTCACTGGCGAACGAGGCCTTCGTAGCGTTGAGAAATCACATAGGTCTGCACCTGCTTGGCGGTGTCGATGGCCACACCGACCAGGATCAGCAGTGAAGTAGCGCCAAGACCTTGGAAGGTCTGCACATTTGTGGCGCGTTCCACGGCAGCAGGAATGATGGCGACGGCGCCGAGGAACAGACCACCCAGCAAGGTGAGGCGGTTCTGGACTCCCGAGAGATAGTTGGACGTGGCGCTGCCGGGGCGGACGCCCGGAATTGCCACCCCACCCCGTTTCAGGTTGGTGGCGATGTCAGCGGGATTCACCGTGAGTGAGGCGTAGAAGTAGGAGAAGCCCAGGATCAACCCAAAAAAGGTCAGAGCGTATGGCCAGGGGTTCGCTGCTCCGGGATTCAGTGCACTGGCAGCACGGATCAACCACTCGCTCTTGGTGAGGTTGGCGATGGTGACCGGCAGGAAAATAAGGGCTGAGGCAAAGATGATCGGCATCACACCGCCGGCATTCAGCTTGAGCGGCAGATAGCTCTGACGGGTGGGGAGAACGCCTGCTCCACCCACTTGACGCTTGGCGCTGACGATGGGGATACGGCGAGCCCCCTCCTGCACGAAGATGATTCCAACGATCGTTGCCAGGAACACCAGCACAAGAACAATGATGCCCAGCACTGTGTCGCGGTCACCGGTTTGAGCGGCTTCGATCGTGGCGCCGAGGGTGCGAGGCAGGGTGGCGACGATGTTCAGAAAAATCACCAGGGAGGCTCCCTGGCCGATGCCCCGCTCCGTGATCACTTCACTCAGCCACATCACCACCATCGATCCGGTGACAAGGGCCAGTGCCGTCTGCACCACAAAGGTCACTTCGCTGAGGCCTTCTATGGCGTATTGGCGAAGGATCATGGCGAAGACCACGCTCTGGACGAGCCCCCATCCCAGCGCTACATAGCGGGTGATTTGGGCGATCTTGCGTCGGCCGGCCTCGCCCTCATTCTTCTGGAGGTCTTCCAGCTGCGGCAGCGCTGCGGTCAGCAGCTGGAGGATGATCGAGGCATTGATGAACGGCAGGATCCCAAGGGCAAAAATGCCCAGGGTGGAGATGCCCCCGCCGGTGAAAATGTCGAGGAAACCGATCAGCTGTCCGCCCTGATCGATGAACTGCTTGAATGCTTCTCGATCGATTCCTGGCATCGGGATGTAGATCCCAAGACGCACCAACAACAGCAGACCGAGTGTGGTGAGCACACGACTGCGGAGCCCAGGGTTGGTGATCAGCTGGCCGATCACTTCGGAGGCGTTGGGGTTGCGACCCCGACTGACGAGCATGTCCGGAAGAAAGTGAAGTTGGGCGAAAAGCCAAGAAGCCGCCCGTGGATCGAAATCCAGCGGACGGCTCAGACCCTAGGGCTGACTTGGGGGCGAGCCCTTGATTAGTCGAGGATTTCGCAGGTGCCACCTGCGGCTTCGATCTTGGTGCGGGCGGAAGCTGTGAACGCCGCGGCTTGCACTGTCAGCTTTTTGGCTTTCAGTTCGCCGTTGCCGAGCATCTTCAGCGGATGCTTGGGGCTGGTCACGATGCCGTCCTTAACCAGTGAATCCAAGTTGACGGAGCTGCCGTCCTTCAGGTCGTTCAACGCCGAGACGTTGAGAACGGTGAAGTGCTTGGGATTGACCAAGGGGAAGTGCTTCAGCTTCGGCACCCGGCGGTAAAGAGGCATTTGGCCACCCTCGAAGCCGGGGCGCGTGGGGCGACCCGAGCGGGATTTCTGGCCGCGCATACCGAAGCCGCAGCTAGCGCCCTGACCGGCAGCGATGCCGCGGCCCTTGCGCAGTTTGCGGCGACGAGCGCCCTTGTTGGATTTGAGGGAATCGAGTCGGAGGGTCATCGCGAATCAGGAATAGATCTGTTCGAGGGAGATTCCCCGTTCCTTGGCCGTCTCCTTATGGGTGCGGAGAAGCGACAGGGCCACCATGGCAGCCCGTGCATTGTTCAGGGGGGTCTTGCTGCCCAGGCGCTTGGCTAGGACATTCTTGATACCAGCAAGTTCGAGCACTGTCCGGATTGAACCGCCAGCGATCACACCGGTACCAGGGGCTGCAGGGCGGATGAGCACGCTCGCAGCACCGTCACGACCATTGGAGAGGGTCGGGATGGAGTTATGACGGGTCAGCGGCACCTTGACGAGGTGCTTTTTGCCATCGGCAACACCCTTGCGGACAGCACCGATCACATCGCCGGCCTTGCCGACGCCAACGCCGACCTGGCCTTTCTCGTTGCCGACGACCACGATGGCCCGGAAGCTCATCTTCTTACCGCCTTTGACGGTCTTGGAGACGCGGCGGATCTGAACCACGCGCTCTTGCCATTCGGAGTCGCGCTCTTGGCCGCGACGACCACCACGCCGGTCGCCACGACGACCGTCACGGTCGCCACGGCCGCGGCGCTGTTCCTGTTGCTGCTGCCCTTCGGCTGCCGCTGGAATGTCGGTTGCACCCGGTACGGCGTTGGGATTGGATTGGGGGGAGGAATCTGTCATGGGTTAAGCAGGAATCAGAACTGAAGGCCCGCTTCCCGGGCTGCATCGGCGAGGGCTTTAATCCGGCCGTGGTACAGATTTCCGCCGCGGTCGAACACAACCTGCTGAATGCCTTTGGCAATGGCGCGCTTGGCGACCAGTTCGCCAACGGCGACAGAGGCGTCGCAGCCGCCAGCCGGAGCCTGGAGGCCGGCACGCAGCTCCTTGTCAACGGTGGAGGCGGAGCACAGTGTGCTCTGGGCCGCGTCGTCGATGACTTGGGCGTAGATGTGGTTGTTTGAGCGGAACACGGCCAGCCGCGGACGGTCTGAGGTTCCGGTGATGTGACGACGCAGACGCCGGTGGCGTTTCTGCGTCTGCTGTTTGCGGGAGAGTTGGGACATGGTGGATGAAGGGTAGGAACGTCAGGACAAGGCTTATTTCTTGCCGGACTTGCCTGCCTTGCGCAGGATGCGCTCGCCCTCGTACTTGATGCCCTTGCCCTTGTAGGGCTCGGGGGGGCGGATGGCGCGGACCTTGGCGGCTTCGTTGCCCACCAGCTCCTTATCAATTCCGGAGACAATCACCTTGGTGTTGTTCTCCACCTTGAAGGTGATGCCCTCAGGCGCTTCCATCTCGACGGGGTGGCTGTAGCCAGCACTCACCACGAGGGTTTTGCCTTTGACCTGGGCACGGGAACCCACACCGACGATCTCAAGGGCCTTGCTGTAGCCGTTGCTGACACCCTCGATCATGTTGGCGACGAGGGTGCGGCTCAGGCCGTGGCGCTCACGGGAGATGCGCTTGGTGCTCGTGGGTGAGACCACGATGGTGTTGTTGTCCTGGCTGACGCTGACGCCATCAGGGAGGGTGCGCTCCAGCTCGCCTTTGGGCCCTTTCACCTTGACGGTGAGGCCGTCAAGGGAAACGGTGACCTTTTCAGGGACGGGAACGGGGTTTTTGCCGATTCGTGACATGGTTCAGCTCCGGATCAGTAGACGTAACAGAGCACTTCGCCACCGACGCCCTCACGGCGGGCGTCTCGGTCGCTCATCACACCCTTGGAGGTGGAGATGATCGCCACACCCAGTCCGCCGAGGACTTTGGGCAGGCCGCGAGTGTTCTTGTAGATGCGGAGACCGGGCTTGCTGACCCGCTGCATGGAGCGGATGGTGGGCAGCCTGTGCTTGCCGCTGTACTTGAGAGCGAGCACCAGTTCGGTGCGAATGCCTTCACCCTGCTCGCTGATCTCGGAGATGAAGCCCTCCTGTTGCAGCACCTTGGCGATGCTGCGGGTCATCCGCGAAGCGGGGATCTTGGTGGTTTCGTGACGTTTCTCACTCGCATTGCGAATGCGGGTGAGCATGTCGGAAATGGGGTCGTGGTTGGCCATAGGTGTCGACGGGGAGGGCTCAGTTGCTCTGGAACGGCATTCCCATCTCGCGGAGGAGGGCCCGGCCCTCTTCGTCCGAACGGGCAGTGGTCACGATGGTGATGTCCATGCCCCGGATCGCATCGATCTTGTCGAAGGAGATCTCAGGGAAGATGATCTGTTCGCGCACCCCAAGGGTGTAATTGCCGCGGCCATCGAAACTCTTGGGGCTGACCCCGCGGAAGTCGCGGATGCGGGGCAGCGCCAGGTTGATCAGGCGCTCGAGGAAGGCATACATCCGATCACCACGGAGGGTGACGGCACAGCCGATCGGCATGCCCTGCCGAATCTTGAAGCCAGCGATGGCTTTTTTGGCACGGGTCACAACGACCTTTTGGCCGGTGATCTGCGCCAGCTCATTCACCGAAGCCTCGAGAGACTTGGCATTGGCGGCGGCTTCGCCGAGACCCCGGTTAACGGTGACTTTCAGCACCTTGGGGACTTCATGGATGTTGGTGAGGGAGAGATCCTTCTGCAGCTTGGGCTGGATGGTCTCCCGGTAGCGCTTCTTGAGTGACATAAAGGGTTGGGGTGCTTCTGGGCGTGGTCAGAAGTCGGGATCAGTCGAGGACTTCACCGGTTTTCTTGAGCCGGCGCTTCTTGGTGCCGTCCTTCTCGACGACGATTTCAACGCGGCTTGCCACCTTTTTATCGGTGGAATACAGCATCACGTTGGAGGCATGCAGGGAAGCTTCCTCCGTCACGATGCGGCCTGTCTCGCCCTCTTGGGTGGGCTTTTCGTGGCGGGTGCGCATGTTTACGCCCTCCACGACGACGCGGTTCTCGTTGGGCAGGGTGCGCAGAACGGCACCGGTCTTGCCCTTGTCCTTGCCGGCGATCACCTGAACGGTGTCGCCCTTGCGGATGCGCATTTTGATGCGCTCGGTGGACTTGGCCTTGGTGGTTGCAGTCGCCATGGTCAGATCACCTCCGGAGCGAGGGACACGATTTTGGTGAAGCTGCGCTCACGCAGCTCACGGGCAACCGGTCCGAAGACGCGGGTGCCTTTCGGGTTTTTGTCGTCGTTGATGATGACGGCGGCGTTGTCGTCGAACCGGATCGAGTTTCCGGTTTCACGACGCATGGTGGCTTTGGTGCGCACCACAACGGCCTTCACCACGTCGGACTTTTTGACGCCCATGTTGGGAGCGGCATCCTTCACGGCCGCAACGATCACGTCGCCCACGTGTGCATAGCGACGGTTGGTGCCGAGGACGCGAATGCACTGGATGCGCTTGGCGCCGCTGTTGTCGGCAACGGTGAGATAGGACTCCTGCTGGATCACTGCTTCACCTCCTGAGCTTCAGCCTTGTTGGCTTCCTCAGCTGCAGCCTTGGGGCTGTGGCTGAGAACCTCGGCGATGGCCCACCGCTTCTGGCGGCTCATCGGACGGGTTTCAGTGATGCGAACGCGGTCACCGACGCGACAAGTGTTGTCTTCGTCGTGAGCCTTGTAGCGGGTGGTACGGCTGACCGTCTTTTGATAGATGGGGTGTGGGAAGCGGCTTTCCACCGCGACCACCACCGTTTTTTCCATCTTGTCGCTGACGACGGTGCCGATCCTTTCCTTGACTGCCATGGTTACGGAGTGGGGGATCAGGAGGCGGTGGAGCGCTGGCGCTCCGACTGCACCGTCAGCAGCTGGGCCAGCTTGATGCGGACCTCTTTGAAACGGTGCGTGTTAGCGAGCTGGCGCGTGGCCTGCTCGAAACGGAGTTGGAACAGTTCGCGGCGCAGGCCATCGATCTGTTCGTTGATGTCCGAATCGGACAGGTTGCGCACATCGGCGGCGTTAGGACGGGCCATCGTCAGGACTCCACGGTGACGGCTTCAGAAGCTGCTGGAGCCTTGGCACCAGCTGACTTCTCCTGCTCATCCAGCTGGATGAACTTGGTCTTCACGGGAAGCTTGTATTGCGCGAGGCGCATGGCTTCCTTGGCGATTTCGGGGGTGATTTCATCACCGCCCATCTCGAACAGGATCCGGCCGGGCTTGATCACCGCCACCCAGAATTCTGGGTTGCCCTTACCGGAACCCATCCGGGTTTCGGCAGCGCGCATGGTGACCGGCTTGTCGGGGAAGATCCGGATCCAGATTTTTCCGCCACGCTTGACGTAGCGGGTCATGGCACGACGGCTGGCCTCGATCTGGCGCGAGGTGATCCAGCCACATTCCTGTGCCTGCAGCGCGAACTGTCCGAAGGCAATGGTGTTGCCCCGGGTGGCGACGCCGCGCATGCGGCCTCGCTGCTGCTTACGGAATTTGACGCGTTTTGGACTCAGCATGGTTCAGGCCTCCTGTTCAACCCTCGTTGGAGCGGTCTTCGAACTGTTGGGGCCGACGGCTGGCCCGGCGCCGGGGGGCGGCCCCCACCGGCATGGGCTGAGCCTGTTCGCTCAGCACCTCGCCCTTGAACACCCACACCTTGATGCCAAGCACGCCGTAGGTCGTGCTGGCCACCTTGGTGGCGTAGTCGATGTCGGCACGCAGGGTGTGCAGAGGCACCCGACCCTCACGGGTCCATTCCGTCCGAGCGATCTCAGCACCGTTCAGGCGACCGGACACCTGGATCTTCAGACCCAGAACTCCGGCACGCTGAGCGCGCTGCACAGCCATGCGGATGGTGCGGCGGAAGGCCACACGCTTCTCCAGCTGCTGGGCGATGTACTCGGCAAGCAGGAATGCATCACCGTCGACGCGTTCGACCTCGACAACATTGATCCGCACCTGACGACTGGAGTCGCCGACGGTCTTCTGAATGCCGGAACGAAGGTCTTCGATGCCGCTGCCTTGACGGCCAACCAGCACACCAGGGCGTGCGGTCTTGAGTTCAACTTCAAGTTGATCGGCCTTGCGGGCGATCAGCACATCGCTGATGCCAGCTGAGCCGTACTTCTTGTGGATGAACTTGCGAATCCGGTCATCCTCCTGAAGGAGGGCCGGATAGTTTTTGCTGGAGGCGTACCAGCGTGACCGGTGTTCCTGGGTGATCCCCAGGCGCAGACCGGTTGGGTTGATTTTGTGTCCCATTGGGTCAGAGTCCTCGGGGGTCAGGAATCGGTCTGAGCCGCCACAGCAATGCTGATGTGGCAGGTCTGTTTCTTGATCTGGTAAGCCCGGCCTTGGGCGCGGGGGCGATAGCGCTTCATGGAGGGGCCCATGTCAGCGCTGGCGCTCGAGATCACCAGAGAAGAGGGGTCAAGACCGAGGTTGTGCTCAGCGTTGGCCACCGCAGACCGGAGCACCTTGGTGATCGGGCCGGTGGAGCGGTAGGGCATGAACTCGAGCATGATCAGCGCGTCGCGGTAGGTGCGGCCACGGATTTGGTCGAGCACACGACGCACCTTCGACACGGAGCCTCGGATGAAGCGTCCGTGAGCCTGGGCAGTGGGTGCCGTTGGGGTTGACGATGTCATGGATTAGCGGCCTCCTTTCTTGTCTCTGATGTGGCCCTTGAAGGTGCGGGTGGGAGCGAACTCTCCCAGCTTGTGACCCACCATTTGCTCGGTGATAAACACCGGCACATGAGTGCGGCCGTTGTGAACCGCGATCGTGTGGCCGATCATCATCGGCAGGATCGTGGAGGCCCGTGACCAGGTTTTGATCACAGACTTGTCGTCGTTGTCGTTCTGCTTTTCAACCTTGCGAAGCAGGCTGTCGGCAATAAACGGACCTTTTTTGAGTGAACGTCCCATAACGGTTTAAGCAAGCGGCAAAGTGATGGATTGCATCAGGAATCGCGTCCGCCACGGCTCCGCTTGGAGGTCTTGCGACGCTTCCGGAGCACGTATTGGTTGCTGGGTTTGTTCCGCTTGCGGGTCTTGAGACCGAGGGCGGGTTTGCCCCAGGGAG
>NZ_VTKZ01000021.1 GCF_020514115.1 Synechococcus sp. MU1642 | reverse complement strand
AGGGGATTCCGGGGATCAGCTGCTTCGCTCCGACAAGGACCGCCGTGAACACCAATTGGTGGTGGAAACCATCACCGACCAACTGCGCCGCAACGGCTTGACCCCGCGCCACCGCCGGCAACCCCAACTAGCCCGTCACGGCAATCTCACCCACCTGCACACCCCGATCACGGCGGAAACCCACGGTCAGCCGGTGCTGGCCCTTGCTGAACAGCTGCACCCCACCCCCGCCGTTGCAGGGTTGCCACGACGCGACGCGATGGCCTGGTTGCGCACCCTCGAACCCTTCGAACGGGGCAGTTACGCGGCGCCGATTGGTTGGATCGACAGTGCCGGTGATGCGGAACTGCGGGTGGCAATCCGCTGCGGTCATTCCCGGGGCTGCGAGCTGGACCTCACCGCCGGAGCTGGCCTAGTGCGGGGATCCATTGCCGAGCGCGAGCTGCAGGAAGTGGGGCTGAAGCTGGCGGTCCTGGCGGACCAGCTGGAACTTCAGACCAGCGCGCGCAACCGCTCGATCGTCTGATCCGCCAGAGGCTGGTTCATCAGCCGCTCCACTTCCTGAACCCCCGTGGGGCTGGTGACGTTGATTTCGCTGAGCATGCCGCCGATCACATCGATGCCAACGAAGAACAATCCCTCCGCCCGCAGCGCCGGGGCCAGGGCCGCACAGATCTGACGTTCCCGCTCGGTGAGTTCCGTGGCCTCCGCCTGACCACCCACAGCCAGATTGCTACGGAACTCCCCCGCTGATGGGCGCCGATTGATCGCTCCCAGGGGATCGCCGTCCACCAGCAGGATGCGCTTGTCGCCCTCGCTCACGGACGGAAGAAAAGCCTGGGCCATCACCGGTAAGCGTTCCTGCTCCGTCACCAACTCCAGCAGAGCCTTCAAGCCAGGCGACTGGCCGTTGACCCGAATCACCCCCAGGCCGGCACGGCCCCCCAAGGGTTTAAGCACAATCTCCTGCTGCTCCTGGGCAAACAACAGCAGCTCAGACACCCGCCCCGACACCAGCGTGGGGGCCATCCAACGGCTGAAGCGCAACGCCCCCAGCTTTTCGTTCCAGCTGCGCAGCGCACTGGGGCGATTGAGCACCCGCACCCCGGCCCGCTCCGCCACCTCCAGCAGATGGGTGGCATACAGATACGCCTCATCCACCGGCGGATCCTTGCGCATCCAGATCACGTCAAACCCAGCCAGGGCCTGACGTTCGGCCACCCCAACCGTGATCCAGGGCTCCGGGGTCACCGGCAGGGCAATCGCCAGGGGTTCATCCCCCCGGGCAATCAGATCAGAGGGCGTGCAGGCCCACACCTCATCGCCGGCCCGACAGGCGGCCTGCATTAGTGCGGCAGAGGAATCCTTGGCTGGATTGATCTGCCCCAGAGGATCCAGAACAAACAGCTGTCGCATCGATCAGGCCTTCAGCAGCGCATCAAGCTCACCAGCGCGCTCCAAGGCATGGAGGTCGTCACAGCCACCGATGTGGCGATCGTCGATGTAAACCTGAGGAACGCTGCGGCGACCATCACCCCTGGCCGCCATGGCATCGCGGCCAGGCTCATCGCCATCCACGCTGTGTTCGGTGTAGCTCACCCCCTTGCGATCCAAGAGCCCCTTGGCGCGGACGCAGAACGGGCAGGTTTGCCAGGTGTAGATCTCAACCTTGGCCATTGCGTTGGTGATGCCAGTGGTCGGATCCTATGCAGCAACTGCGCTGATAGCGTCAGAGGCTGATCAGGACCGAGTCCTTGCTGGATCTCACGGACTTCAAACGCGACCTCTCCGAGCTCACTGACCGCCTGGGCAATGCCCAGGACTGTCTTTGACGTTCCTGCACTGAACGCAAGGCAACAGGATCTCGAACAACTCGCGGCCCAGCCCGATTTCTGGGATGACCAGCAGAACGCCCAAAAGCAAATGCGGCGTCTGGATGAGGTAAAAGCCCAGCTGTCTCAGCTGGCCGGATGGCGCGGTGCGGTCGATGACGCCCAGGCCACTCTTGAGCTATATGAGCTAGAGACCGATGATGACCTGCTGCAGGAAGCCCAGAACGGCCTGAACCAGTTGCGCCAAGGGCTGGACCGCTGGGAACTGGAACGCCTGCTCAGCGGCGAATACGACAAAGAGGGTGCCGTGCTCAGCATCAATGCAGGGGCCGGCGGAACAGACGCGCAGGACTGGGCGCAGATGCTGCTGCGCATGTACACCCGCTGGGCGGAAGACCGCGGCATGAAGGTGACCGTGGACGAACTCTCTGAAGGGGAAGAAGCCGGGATCAAGAGCTGCACAATCGAGATCGAAGGGCGCTACGCCTACGGCTACCTGCGCAACGAGAAAGGGACACATCGCCTGGTGCGCATCTCACCGTTCAACGCCAACGACAAGCGCCAGACCAGCTTTGCCGGTGTGGAGGTGATGCCCAAGCTCGAGGAGGACGTGAAGCTCGACATTCCTGAAAAGGACCTGGAAATCACCACCAGCCGCTCGGGCGGCGCAGGTGGCCAGAACGTGAACAAGGTGGAAACGGCTGTTCGCATCCTGCACATCCCCACCGGGCTGTTTGTGCGCTGCACCCAGGAGCGCTCCCAGCTCCAGAACAAAGAGAAGGCGATGGCGTTGCTGATGGCCAAATTGCTGGTGATCGCCCAGGAGCAACGGGCGGCCGAAATCGCCGACATCCGCGGCGACATCGTTGAAGCGGCCTGGGGCAACCAGATTCGCAACTACGTTTTTCAGCCTTACCAAATGGTGAAAGACCTGCGCACCAATGAAGAAACCAACGATGTGCAAGCCGTGATGGATGGGGCCCTCGACCCATTTATCGACGCCTCTTTGCGCCAGGGTGTCGACAGCCCCGGCGCCGACGCCGATTCCTGATCCCATGGCCACCGAGAGCACCCCACCGCCGAGCTTCGTCAAACAGGCCATGCGCAACATGGTGCGTAAGGGCAGCAAGAGCCTGTTTCACTTCGGCCTCACCGCCATGGGATTCCTCGGCTTCATCACCCTCGTGGCTTGGCTAGGGCGTCCGACCCTGCCGGGGTAGTCATGGAGCTCGACCTTGCGCTGGACCAGGATGGGGTGGCGCTGGAACCCTCCGACAGTGCCGACCTGCTCGATGAGACGGTATGGCTCCAGCAGCTGGAACGTTGGCTGAACAGCCTTTGCGGGGATGAGAGCCTCGACTGCCCAACCCTGGTGCGCGCGGCGGAAGAGCTAAGCCTGGGGCTGCGCTTCACCGATGACGCCAACATCGCGGATTTGAACAGCGCCTGGCGCCAGAAAACAGGCCCCACGGACGTGTTGTCGTTTGCAGCCCTCGACGATGCCGGTGACTGGATGGAAGGGCCCAGCATCGAACTAGGAGACATTGTCGTGTCCCTAGAGACGGCCCGACGTCAGGCCCAGGAGCAGGGGCACAACCTGCAGCGGGAATTGCGCTGGCTGGTGAGCCATGGCCTGCTGCACCTGCTGGGCTGGGACCATCCCGACGACGACAGCCTTGCCGCGATGCTGGCCCTGCAGGAGAGGCTTCTTGGGGATGGGTGGTCTGGAGAACCCGGGTAGGCTTCGAAGAGCGGGCGTGCGCCCTGCGGAGTCCGAGTTCCGTTCCGATGACCACCGAATCGCCCCGGAGACCACCCGCAGAAGCAGCTTCTGAAGAGGTGGCCATGGTGCCCAACGGCATGCGACGACGAGGCAGCTGGCGCATCGCCGGTGATCTGCCGTCGAGTTTTCGTTACGCCGCCCAAGGCCTTGGCTACGCCTTCCTCACTCAGCGCAACTTCCGCATCCATGTGGTGACGGGCGTGGTGGTGTTTGGTCTGGCCACCTGGCTGCAACTGGATCTAATCCGCCTGGCCGTGCTGGTGCTTACGGTGGCTGCCGTTCTGGTGTTGGAGCTGCTGAACACTGCGATGGAAGCGGTGGTGGATCTGGCCATTGGCCGGCGCTATCACCCATTAGCCCGCATCGCCAAAGACTGTGCTGCTGCTGCCGTGCTGACGGCCGCCATCAGCTCCTTGCTGATCGCTCTGTTACTCCTGCTTCCGCCGCTCTTGCTCCACCTGGGGCTCTGACTCCCGATTCGCAGATGCTGCTGGTCATCGACAACTACGACAGCTTCACCTTCAACCTGGTGCAGTACTTCGGTGAACTCGCTGCCCTGCATCCGGTGGCAGCCGATCTGCAGGTGCATCGCAACGACGCCATCAGCCTGGAGCAGATCCGCGCCCTGAAGCCCGACGCGATCCTGCTCTCTCCAGGGCCCGGCGACCCGGATCAATCCGGCGTCTGCCTCGACATCCTCAAGGAGCTTTCAGCCACCGTGCCCACCCTGGGGGTGTGCCTGGGCCATCAGGCCATCGCTCAGGTGTACGGCGGCCGGGTAGTGCGCGCCCAGCAGCAGATGCACGGCAAGACCTCACCGGTGCTGCACAGGGGCGACGGCGTGTTTGCGGGGCTGCCTCAACCGCTGACGGCCACCCGGTACCACTCCCTGATCGCCGAACGCGAAACCCTGCCGGACTGCCTGGAGGTAACCGCTTGGCTCGAGGACGGCACGATCATGGGCCTGCGGCATCGGGAGCATCACCACCTGCAGGGGGTGCAATTTCACCCCGAAAGCGTGCTCACCGATCAAGGCCACCAACTGCTGGCGAACTTCCTGCGGGAAGCCGAGTGATAACGCTGTTAGCGTCCGAAACACGTTCGACCCCGCCCATGTCCGTCCTGCGTTCCGCCGTGACCGCCGCTGCAGGCCTGGCACTCAGCCTCACGTCTCCAGCCTTGGCGGGCGGGGGAGTGTCGATCAGCAGCTATGGGCAACGGGCCCTGCTGATCCAGGGGGGCGGCCAGTCGGTGCTACTCAACCCCTACAAGGCCGTGGGCTGTGCAGCAGGCCTGCCAGAGCCCCGGCTAAAAGCGGGCGTTGTTCTGGCCAACTCCGAACTCGCCGATGAAGGAGCCCGCGATGTGGCCGGCGGCAGCTTTCTCGCCCAACCCGGGTCGTATCGGCTTGGTGGGCTGAGCCTGGAGGGCTTTGCCAATCCCCACGACCGCATGGGCGGACGGCGCTTTGGCAATGCCACCCTCTGGCGCTGGCAGCAGGGGAGCCTCAGCTTTGCCCACCTCGGCGCCACCGCTGGAGAGCTAACAGCTGCCGACCGGGTGCTGCTGGGCAACCCCGATGTGCTGATCATCGGCGTGGGTGGCGGCAGCAAGATCTACAACGCCGAAGAAGCTGCGGCAGTGGTGAAGCAGTTGAACCCCAAGCGCGTCATCCCGGTGCAATACGTCAACGGCGATGCGCCTGAAGGATGTGATCAAGAGGGTGTGCAGCCCTTCCTCGAGGCCATGGGTGGCACCGCTGTACGCCGAGTTGGCCGCTCTCAAACCCTGCCGGGCCGCCTCGACGACACCACCGTGATCACGGTGATGCAGTGATCAGCGCATCCAGCTGATTTCTGTCCCAACCCGCCAACACAGCCAACAGCAACAACACCCTTGCTTTCTGGGGATTCAGGCTGCCTGCGGGTAGCAATCCAAGCCGTTCGTCCTCGGCATGGCGATGCACGGATCCAGACCCACAGCGGTTGGCCCGCAGCATCAACGGTTGTGGGCCAGCCCACGCCTCCAACACTCGGCATTCGCCAACCGACAGCTGACCCGCACCGGTACCCGTGAACACCAGGCCTGCAACACGGGAATTGAGACAGGCGCTGAGTAGGAGTGGCTCAGGGTCCACACACCCGTAAACGATCGGCACCTGGGGCCATTGCTCCGGTAAATCGAGATCAGCAAAAGGCACCTGCCGAGGTCCACTCGCTGTTGGCAGATGAACGCCAACGTCGTCCACCCAACCCAACGGCCCCCTGCCGGGAC
>NZ_VTKZ01000018.1 GCF_020514115.1 Synechococcus sp. MU1642 | reverse complement strand
GGCTCGGGGG
Source organism: Synechococcus sp. MU1642 (assembly GCF_020514115.1). GTDB lineage: Bacteria > Cyanobacteriota > Cyanobacteriia > PCC-6307 > Cyanobiaceae > Parasynechococcus. The sequence goes on along the minus strand of NZ_VTKZ01000018.1, from coordinate 30,811 downwards.
CCGCTTCAGCAACAGGAGACTCTGCCTGTTGCTGAGCTTTCAGGCGGGCATAGGCCTCACGGGCCCAAACCAGGGCTTCGTCTTCTTCCTCACTGGCTGCAGGAGCTGGAGTGGGCTCCGGCTCTGCTGAAACGGGAGCATCAGTCCCACTAGCCGTCGGCTCCGGCGTGGGCGTCGGCTCCGGAGACTCCTCAGCCTGTCGTTCGAACCAGTTGTACACCATCAGGCCGATGCTTTCGATTGAGCGTCATGGAAGCGGCGCAACACGCCATTGATCATCCGGCGACCCTGCTCATCGCTGTAACGGTTGGCCAGCTCAACCGCCTCGTTAAATGCCACCGGAGCTGGAGTGCGCAGGCTTTCCAGGTCAACAACAGCCAACCGGAGAATGTCGCGATCGATCCGCGGCAGTCGGGTCAGTCTCCAGCCCTCCATCACCTGATCGAGCCGTTTGTCGATGCCCTCGCGCTGGGTGAGCACCTTCTGAACTCGCTCCATGGCGCCGCGGCGAATCTGCTCCTGGTCGCCAAGCAACAACAGCCGAGGCAACTCAAGACTGGCGGACAATCCATTTAGCACCCGTTCAGCGGAACTCAACGACGCGCGCAGATGGGTGCGGACGGTGTCATGGGTTCCGGTTTCGCCCTGCTGCAACTCGCTGTCCAGCAAGGACTGCTGCGCCTGATCGAGCTCTGCAGCACTGGCATCAAGTGACTCACGCCAGTGCTGGGTAAGGGTGTCGAGAGCCTGGTCCAGGATCGAATCCAGGGCCAGGTCAGCGACTGAAGCTGACTTCTGTTCCGGCACCTGACCAAGCACCAGCAAGGCCAGCTCTCGTGTAAGGGATCGTGTCGCCATGACTCAGCTGGAAGGAGATGCAGAAGCCCGTAACTGGGCCATGAGGCTGGAAAAACTCCGATTAACAGGAGCTTCACGATCATCGGGGTTGACGATTCCGGCCGAAATGATCGTCCGGAAGGCTTCTTCAACGCTGATTTCAAGCTCTCGGACGGATCCCTCTGGAACAAGGGTGTACCAACCGGTGGTGGGATTCGGAGCGGTGGGAATGAACACACTCAACAGGGGCTCCTTCAGATCAGATTGAAGTGAAGGACCCACTTCCCCGGTCACAAAACCAACGCTGAACAATCCCTCCCGGGGGTACTCAACGAGAACAACACGACGGAAGCGAGTGGAGTTGTCGCGAAAAAAAGTCTCAAGCAACTGCTTCAGAGTCTTGTAGACCGATCCAGCCAGGGGAATCCGGCTCAAGGTGCCTTCACCAAACTCCAACAGCCAGCGACCCACAATGTTTCGGGCCATCAAACCGATCAGAAGGATGCCCATCAGAGGCACCGTGAGACCAAGAGCCAGATTGATCAGATCCTGAAGCAGTGGATTCAGGGTGATGAACGGATTGAACTGCTTCGGTATCGAGGTCAGGAACGCCAGAACAAAGCGACTGACAATCGTTGACAGCCAGATCGTGGTCGCCAGCGGAATGACCACCAGCAGCCCTGCAATCAGGTCGTTTTTCAGATCCTGCCGAAGCCTTGCGGAGAGCGGCAGATCAGGTCTGGGATTGGACTGGACCAAGGAGCTACTGCGCCCAGCTTTGAGTGAGGTCTGACCAACCTAACCAGCGATCAGAGCACTGCCGTGAACGCGAGGAGCACAAACGCAATCGCAAGAACCACAGCCGTGATAGTTCCACCGATAAACCGCTGCTGAGATTCACGGGCCTGACCGGCCTCAACAGTCTTGAGTTGAGCCTCCATCTGGGCAATCTGATCGTCCACCATCTTTTCGGCAGCCCGCAGCTTGTCGTCCTCGGTGGCATCGACAGAAAGTTGACCGGCCTGGGCCAGCTGCTCACCCAAGGAGGTGACCTGCGCGGGATCGGCGCGGAAGGCTCGGGCATCCTTCAATGCCTCGCGGCCCAGTTCCAGATTGCGCTGGAGAGCAATGTCACCCGCACCCCTATCCAGGGACATCGGCACGGCGACCACCATGCCGAGGGCCAACAGCCCCGAAAGGACAGAGATAAGGAGGCGTAGAGGACTGCGCTGCTGCTTAGGGTGATCCAGCCTTGACCCAATCAGGCAGATCAACAAACCGGCAAACCCCAGGGGAGCCAAAGCCACGAGCGGACCGGTGACCTGCGGGCGAGGAGCATCCGCACTCCAGTCGACGCCAACAAGAACAGCCAGCATCTGCAGGACGAGAATCACCACGAGGGTCAAGCCCAGCCAGCGCAGCAAAGGTGCAAGACGTCCTGTCTCAGTCCCGGTCACAGAGAAGATGCTGATCAGCGCCCAACCCTAAGGTCGATGAAAGGGCATGTCACCGATCAACAAACGCTGTTGAGTCAGGCTCTGAAGCACCGCGCCGCTGAGGAGGGCTTCAACCCCGTTGGCATTGCCAGGATCCCAGGAAGTCCACGGCTGCAGCTGCGCACGCAAGCCCTGCAGCGCTGGTTGGACCATGGCCATCAAGCCGATATGGCCTGGATGGCGGCCCCCCGACGGCGAGACCCCAGACTGCTGTTGGACGGAGCCAACAGCGTGCTCGCCGTTGGCCTCAACTATTACGTCGACGCCCAACCCTCCCCCGGCTCCCTCAAGGTCGCCCGCTATGGCTGGGGACGGGACTATCACCGGGTTGTGGATCAACGGCTGCGACGGATCGGCCGCTGGCTTTCGGAACAACGGCCAGATTGCGGCTGGCGCACCTGTGTTGACGCAACACCGCTGCTGGACAAGGCCTGGGCTGAGGAAGCCGGCCTGGGCTGGATTGGCAAGCACAGCAATCTGATTCACCCCGAAAGGGGCTCGTGGATGGTGATCGGCCATCTGCTGACCACAGAGCCTTTGAACGCCGATCCACCAGCCCGCAGCCTCTGTGGACGCTGCAGCGCCTGCATCGATGCCTGCCCCACGGATGCGATTCACGAACCTTTTGTGGTGGATGCAAGGCGTTGCCTGGCCTTTCACACGATCGAAAACCGTGAGGACGACCTACCGGAGAACATTCGCGTCGCCCTTGGACCGTGGGTGGCCGGGTGCGACATCTGCCAGGACGTCTGCCCCTGGAACCATCGAAGCTTGACCCAGAGCAGCGATCCCGACATGCAGCCACGCCCATGGCTGCTGAATCTGGACAAGCAGCAGATCCAGAACTGGGATGACAGCGTCTGGGACAAAAACCTGCGGGGGTCGGCGTTGCGACGGATTAAACCCTGGATGTGGCGACGCAACGCCGCTGCAGCACAACCGGATCCCACACCTACGCTTTAGCGACTCCACCCTCGCTCCAGTGCTGCGTCGAATTGGCTTCCGTCGAACGCTAGCGGCTGCACTGGTCGTTCTGGGGGGTTGGTTCGGCGCCCCAGCAGCCAACGCCCTGATCCCCTATGTCTACCTGCCCACCGAGGAGGAGCTCAAGGGCTCATCGATCGGCATCGGACGGACCGCTGCCCAGCTGCTACAGCTGGGGCAAGCCAAGGAAGCAGCACGACTCGCGGCTCTGGCGGTGCGGCTCAACCCAAATGACGAACGGTTCTGGTCGATCCTGGCGGAGGCTCAACTCCGCAACAACAACCTCAAGGACGCAAGCCGGTCTCTAGCCCGCGCCAAGCAGCTGAATCCTGAAAAAGCCGGCCTGTGGTTCGCCGAAGCAGCGATCGCCCTTCGGGCAGAGCGACCGAGCGATGCCGTTCCCCTAATTACCCGCGGACTCCAATTGGATCCGAACAACGCTGCGGCCTATTTCGACCTTGGCAACGCGAGAATCATGCAGGGCGTACTCCCTCTGGCCCTGAAGTCGTTCGAAAAAGCCACCGCTCTGAAGCCGGAGTTCTGGGAAGCCCTGAACAACCAAGCCCTGGTGCTTTTTGAGATGGGCCAGCGTCAGGAAGCCGTACTGCGTTGGCGCCGGGTGTTGAAGCTGGAGCCCAACGCGGAACCGATGCTGGCTCTGGCCGCAGCGCTGCATCAACAGGGTGAGCAGACCGAGGCAATCCAGTTGGCTTCCAGAGCGTTGGCCCAGAACCCCAACTACGTCTTGCCCCTGCATCAAGCCGAACAGCTTTGGGGGGTGCGCATCCGTGAGGCGACGGCACAATTGCTGAGCGAGACGGAGCTCACCAACAGCGTGGAACGGGCCCAAGCGAACGCAACGTGGAAGAAAAGCCAGTGACTATCTGTAGGCTGAGCGCCTTCCGGTCGGAGAGCGACAGACCGAATGGCTGAGGAGCGCGTTCAACCGATCGCCCTGCATCAGGAGATGCAGCGCTCCTACCTCGAATACGCGATGAGCGTGATCGTGGGTCGGGCGTTGCCCGATGCCCGCGATGGTCTCAAGCCTGTACAGAGACGCATCCTCTACGCGATGCAGGAACTGGGTCTTACCCCAGACCGTCCTTACCGCAAGTGCGCGAGGGTCGTCGGTGACGTGCTGGGCAAGTACCACCCTCACGGTGATCAAGCGGTCTATGACGCCCTAGTGCGGCTTGTTCAGACCTTCTCTAGCCGTCATCCCCTGCTCGACGGCCACGGCAATTTCGGCTCGGTGGACGATGACCCACCGGCGGCAATGCGGTACACCGAAACCCGCCTAGCACCGATCTCCCATCAGGCGATGCTTGAGGAGATTGGTGAAGACACCGTTGATTTTGCACCGAACTTCGATGGATCCCAACAAGAACCCACCGTTCTTCCGGCCCAGCTTCCCTTCCTGCTGCTGAACGGTTGCTCCGGCATCGCCGTCGGCATGGCCACCAGCATTCCACCGCACAATCTGGGAGAGGTGGTGGATGGCCTGATCGCCCTGATCCACAAGCCGGAGCTGAGTGACGACAAACTTCTGGAACTCATCCCGGGGCCCGACTTCCCCACAGGTGGTGAGGTGCTGATCAGCTCAGGCCTGCGAGACACCTATCTGCACGGCCGCGGCAGCATCCCGATGCGAGGGGTCGCCCACACCGAAGAAGTACAACTCGGCAAGGGGCGCCATAAACGTAATGCCGTTGTGGTCACGGAACTGCCTTACCAGCTCAGCAAGGCCGGCTGGATTGAAAAACTGGCGGAATCTGTCAACGACGGAAAAATCGGCGGAATCGCCGACATCCGGGACGAAAGCGACCGCGAAGGCATGCGCGTGGTGGTGGAGCTGCGCCGCGATGCGGATCCGGAAAAGGTACTGAAGGATCTGCAGCGTCGAACAGCGCTGCAAAGCAACTTCGGAGCGATCTTGCTGGCCCTGGTGGATGGACACCCCCAGCAGCTGTCTCTACGCCAACTGCTCCAGACCTTCCTCGATTTCAGGGAACTGACCCTGATCCGACGCACCAGTCATGCCCTGCGCAAGACCGAAGACCGGCTTGAGGTTGTAGAAGGACTGATCACAGCCCTGAACAGTCTTCAGGCCGTGATCGCCATGATTCAGGAGGCGAATGACGCCGCCTCAGCACGCGCCAGCCTGATGGTGCGCCTCGACCTCAGCGAACGGCAAGCGGATGCGGTTTTGGCCATGCCCCTGAGGCGTCTGACCGGACTTGAACAGGAAAGCCTGCGCCAAGAGCTGGACGAGCTTCGGGCGGAACGTCAACGACTCAAGTTGCTCTTGGACAACCGGGATCAACTGCTGGATGCGATGGTGACAGAGCTCAAAGCATTGAAAAAACGCTTCAGCACCCCGCGTCGAACCCGCCTGGTGGAGGGCGGTGATGCCCTAATAGCCGAACGAGCAGCCAGCCAACGCCCGAACACAGAACTGCTCCGTCAGCAGGCCCTGGCCGCATTGCCCGGAGATGGTCGGGTGCTGATCCAGGCCGATGGACAAGTGAAAATCATCACCCCTCAGGTGCTGGGCCGGCTGCACCTCAATGATCCTTGCCCCATTGGTGATGCACCATCTCCAGCGCAGGTGCTCTTGCCAATCGAACCACCCCCGCGGCTGCTGGCCGTGAGTGCAGACGGACGCATTGCCCAAGTGCGCTGGGAGTTTGCAGGACAACAGCCAGGCCCAATCGAGCGTTTCCTTCCCACCGGCCTCGACGGAGAGACGATCGTTTCGCTGCTGTCGTTGCCCAGGCAAAACATCGATGCGTTGAGTCTGGGCTTGCTCAGCAGCGATGGTCGTTTCAAGCGAATTCGCCTTAGCGAAGTGGTGGACCTGTCCGGTCGGGCCACAAGCGTTCTTAAATTGAAAGAGGGCGTCGAGCTCAATAGTGCAGTGATCTGTCGCGAGGAAGGAACACTGATGCTGATGAGCGACATCGGTCGCCTGCTGCGACTGCGAGTCACTGAGGACTCGCTTCCTTTGATGGGTCGATTGGCACAGGGACCTATGACCATGCGATTGCTCCCCGGAGAACAGATCGTCGGAGCCATCTGCACGGAACAGACACCACTGATGCTGTTCAGCCAACGGGGATTGGTCGCACGAATCGACTGTTCAGGCCTGCGCTACAACCAACGGGGAGATCTCGGCAGCATGGCCGTGGAGGTTGATGCTGAATCTGATCGATTAGTCGGTATCAGCGCTGGAACAGGACTTGTCGGTGTGCGCACCAGCAAAGACCGTCACGGACGCTTGGCTCCAGAAAACATCAACATCTCAAACCCCCGAGAGAAACTGATGGGACAGACGCCTCTTCAGGATGGAGAAACCATTGTTGAGGTGATCAACGCAATTCAACCGAATCTCTAACCCCGGATCAGGAGCTGCAATTCTGCTCCAGCCATTCGAAATAATCTTCATCGATTCCACCGGTCACATAGTGGCCATCAAAACAAGACATCTCGAGATCCTTGATCTCAGTTTTCTCAACAATACTTTCCAAAAGGTTCTTAACGGTCTGATAAACAACATAATCAGCACCAAGAACATCTGAAATCTCATCACTGGTTCGTCCGTGGGCAAGAAGTTCCGCCCGAGTCGGCATGTTGATCCCATAGACATTGGGATAGCGAACCGGGGGAGCAGCCGACGTAAAGGTCACCTGGTTGGCACCAGCACTGCGTGCCATCTGAACAATCTCGCGAGACGTTGTACCACGAACAATCGAATCGTCGACTATTAAGACATTCTTTCCGGCAAATTCAGTCCCAAGAGCGTTGAGTTTTTGCCGCACAGATTTCTTGCGTTCAGCTTGACCCGGCATGATAAAAGTGCGACCAACATAGCGATTCTTGTAAAAACCTTCGCGATACTCAATGCCCAATTGCTTGGCCACCTGCATCGCCGAAGGCCTTGCTGAATCAGGAATCGGCATCACAACATCGATATCACCAGCCGGCAACGTTGCGGCAATAGTTTGAGCCAAACGATCACCCATCCGCAGCCGCGACTCATAAACCGAAATACCGTTCATTACGGAATCCGGCCGCGCCAAATACACGTACTCAAAAGCACAGGGAATCAATCGAGGAGACTCGGCACACTGACGCTGGTGCAAGTTCAAATCAACGTCAATAAACACCGCCTCGCCAGGGTCAACATCACGAACGATCTCGTAGCCGCTGTTTTCAATCACCAGCGATTCACTGGCAACAATCCACTCCTCACGACCCTTTTCAGACAATCGCCTGCCGAGAATCAGAGGGCGAATTCCATAGGGATCCCGGAAGGCCAGCATTCCGTGGCCCGCAATCAAAGCGATCGCTGCGTAGGAACCCTGAACGCGGTGATGCAGTGACGCCACCGCATCAAACAACTGATCCGGTGTCAAATCACCGCCTGTGAGTTGAGATTGAATCTCCGTAGCCAACACATTGACCAGCATCTCCGTATCGCTGCTCGAATTGGTGTGACGACGATCAATCTTGAACAGATCCTGCTCAAGCTGATGGGTGTTGGTGAGATTGCCGTTATGAACGAAAGTGATGCCATAGGGGGCATTCACATAGAACGGCTGAACTTCCTCTTCTGACGCAGCAGCGCCACGGGTGGCATAGCGAACGTGACCGATCCCGGCATTCCCCAACAGCTTTCGCATGTCTCGGGTGCGAAAAGCTTCACGCACACGTCCCCTTTGTTTGTGCACATGGAAGGTGTGATTGTCCATCGTGACAATCCCTGCCGAGTCCTGACCACGGTGCTGAAGCAGAAGCAGATTGTCGTAGATCTGTTGGTTGACTGAGTCAACACAGAACATTCCGATAATGCCGCACATGATGAATCTGAAGTCAGATAGATAAGGAAGAGAAACGACCGTCAGGCAACGCCTGACTCAATCACTCCGAATGCATCCGTCGGGGCAACGCATCACGGAAAACAGCAGCACAGCGTTGCACCTCAAGATCGAGCTCAACCGCAGATTCGGAACGAATCACTAATCGAGCCTGCGCCGTAACACCGCCCAGCGGGGTAACGCAGAGCGCTGGATTGGATCCGATCAACTGATTCCATGCAGGGAGACGAGCTGCCTTCACCGACACAATCACCCGGCTGCCGCCTTCGGCGAACAGCACCCGCTCCAGGCACGCCGATCCTGTGGAAAGTGTCACGTTGATGCCCAGATCAGAGGCGATGCAGGATTCAGCCAACGCCACTGCCAGGCCGCCATCACTGCAGTCATGGGCGGAGGCCAACAGACCTTGCGCAATAGCCTCACGCACGAGACGCCCCACCGCTGATTCGACGGCAAGATCGGGCTTGGGCGGTCGTCCGGCCAAGAAGCCAAGGGTCTGCTGCTGATAGACACTGCCCGCCAGACCAAGGCTGGGGTTGGCACCATCCTCGGGCGGAACACCGATGAGGAAGATCGCATCACCGGGCTGTTGCCAGGCCAAACCAGTCACACGGCTGATGTCATCCACACAACCAACCATGCCGATCACCGGCGTGGGGTGGATCGGTTGCATGGTGCCGTCGTCCTGTTTGGTCTCGTTGTAGAGCGAGACATTGCCGCCAGTAACGGGTGTGTTGAGGGCGCAGCAGGCATCGGAGATCCCCCGACAGGCCATGGCCAGCTGCCAGAACCCCTTGGGTGTTTCCGGTGACGGGAAATTGAGGTTGTCGGTCACCGCCAGGGGCTCCGCCCCCACACAACTCAGATTGCGTGCCGCTTCTGCGACGGCCGCCTGAGCGCCGCGTTCGGGATCAAGGGCAACCCAACGGTTGGGGCAATCCACCGTGGCGGCAACACCACGATTGGATGCGGCCATGGATCCATCGCCTTGCTGGGGTCTCAGACGCACCACAGCAGCATCAGCGGCACCGGATGAGACCACCGTGTTGGCCAGCACCTGCTGGTCGTACTGACGATAAACCCAGTGCTTGCTCGCAATGGAGGGGTCATCAAGAAGCTGAAGCAGGGCTGCCGCGGCATCGCTCAGCTCCGGCAGTTCCTGCTCGGTCCAACTCCAAAGAGCCTGAAGGTCTGCCGGAGGCTCCTGCAACAGAGCATGCTTTTCAATCGGGGTGTCATCGGCAAGAGCCGTGGCCGGCACCTCAGCGGCGACGGCACCGTGATGCAACACCCGCACAATCGGTTCCTGGAGCACCTTGCCCACAACCGCTGCCTGCAATCCCCAGCGACGGAACCGCTGCATCAAAGCGTCCTCCCGGCCGGCCTTCACCACGAACAACATCCGTTCCTGGGACTCCGACAACAGGAACTCGTAAGCCGTCATCCCGGCTTCACGAGCCGGAACACGATCTAGATCCAGTTCCACCCCCAGGCCCCCTTTGGCGGCCATTTCCGAACAACTGCAGGTCAGACCAGCGGCGCCCATGTCCTGCGCTGCCACCACATCACCACTGGCGAAGGCCTCAAGACAGGCTTCGATCAGCCCTTTCTCCAGAAACGGATCCCCCACCTGGACAGCGGGGCGATCATCCAGGGAATCAGCACTGAGCTCAGCGCTGGCAAAGCTGGCTCCCCCCATGCCATCCCGACCGGTGGTGCTGCCCACGTACACCACGGGATTGCCGACGCCGATCGCGCCAGATTTGACAATCTCCTCGGTCTCCATCAACCCGAGGGCCATGGCATTCACCAGCGGATTGCCGGAATAGGAGGGATCAAAGGCCACCTCGCCCCCCACCGTCGGCACCCCAACGCAGTTGCCGTAATGGGCAATGCCGGCCACAACGCCTTCCATCAGGCCTACGTTGGCGGAATCCTCAAGGGGACCGAAGCGCAGGGCGTTCAGCAGCGCGATCGGACGCGCGCCCATCGTGAAGATGTCACGCAGGATTCCGCCCACCCCCGTTGCGGCCCCCTGAAAGGGTTCGACGGCGGAGGGGTGATTGTGGCTTTCGATCTTGAAAGCCAACCGGTGACCCTCTCCGAGATCGACCACGCCAGCGTTTTCACCGGGGCCCACCAGAATGCGTGGTCCCTCAGTGGGGAAGCCACTCAGCAAGGGTCGGGAATTGCGATAACAGCAGTGTTCGGACCACATCACACCGAACATGCCCAGCTCAGCTCGATTCGGCTCGCGACCAAGCCGCCGACAGATCTCATCCCAGTCACTGGGCTTGAGCCCTTCCTGCTTCAGGGCTGCAGCTATGTCGTACGCAGGGGAGGAAACCACGAATCGCGGAGCACCTCCCCCCAGTGTTGCCGACCGCCCGTCAGACCCAGGGGTCTTCGTCCTCGCGGCGGCGTCGGGAGGGGGGCTCGTCCCAACTTTCGTCGTCCCAGACCTCAGGTCCAGAGACGTCCTCTGGTTCCTCGTCGTCAAGCAAAGAACGCCTGGCTTCCGATCGCAGCTCATCGATGGGCGAGTCATCCAACCAACCCTCCAGGCGATCGCCTGCACGGTCACCCATGGAACGCAACTGGTCCCGCCAGTGTTGGGTGCGTTGGAGCAGATCCTGACGAACGCTGGCGCGGGCCATTGGCAAATCATCCAATCCCATCAGGCCGGTTTGGATCTGACCCGGTTGTTGATCAAGAATGCGATCGGGAGCCAAACGCCATCGGGAACTACCCGGCAGACGCGGGTCGCTGCGGGCAATGAGGTAGTGAAGAATCGCGCCATCGGCCGGTCGAAAATCAAAGTCAACAACGCTGCCGATACGCTCACCGTCGCGGTCCAGCAAGGCTGCATCCATCAGCGTTGGCAAGCGCTCCAAGGTCACCTGATCGGTGACCACCGGTTCGCCACGCACAAAAACCTGTTGATCGCTCAAACCACAACACTGGTTCAAACGCCAGACATCCCTCGACATGCGCAGGGCCGATGGACGGCTGACCCAACCCAGCAGACGATGCACCGGCGGATGCATCCAAGCCATGACCCCAGGCCCGTGATCCAGGCCCAGATCACAACGGACCGTATGACTCAGAAGATCACTGAGAAGCAGCTGATCCGGTAGCGACACATCAGGAACGAATCTGAACGGGCATCACCAGATAGGTGAAGGCTTCAGGCACTTCATCGGAGCGGAGCACGGCCGGCGTGGTGGGTGCGTTGCAGTGCAGAACAATCCGATCGGAGCCCATGGCTTTCAGGCCATCAAGCAGGTAGCGAACGTTGAAGGCAATCTGCATGGCATCACCCTCCAGGTTCGCGGGAAGCGACTCAGAGCCACTGCCCACATCCTGCGCATCTGCACTGATCTGGACAACACCGTCCTCAGGCTGACTGCTGAATTTCACAACATTGTTGTGTTGATCAGCCAGCACAGCAATCCGCTCCAAAGCAGCGATCAGGGCGCGACGGTCCATTCCAAAGGTGCGGATGAAACCATCAGGGATCAGCTGGCCGTAGTTGGGATAGGTGCCTTCCAGGGTGCGGCTGGTGACCATCTGATCGGCCGCAAGAAACACCACCTGGCCACGATCACAGAACAAACTGACGGGTTCATCGGACCGCCAGGACGCCATCAAGCGCTCCACCTCCCGCAGCGAGCGCGATGGGAGCGTCACCGCGAAACCCTCGTCATCCACAGCATCGGTAACGGCCGCATCCTGCAGAGCATCATCAACATTGAGCACGGCAAGACGGTGACCATCGGTGGCAGCCGCTTCCAGAGCCCGCTGGTTGAACTTGAGATGCACGCCGGTGAGCAGTTGCTTCGCTTCATCAGCGCTGCTGGCAAAAAGGGTGCCTTTGAGCGCCTGCACCAACCGTTCAGGTTGCAGTTTGAGCGTCATGCCGCTCTCCACCATCGGAAGGTCGGGATAGTCATCGGCGCTCATGCCGCGCATCTGATAACTGCCGCTGAGGCTGGTGAGCTGGACCTGCTCACCGGAACCGTCCACAGCAAGTGTGATCGGAGAGTCGCTGGACAAGCGGGAAACGATCTCTCCCAGCAACCTGGCCGGCAGTGTGATGGCACCGCTGGTTTCAACGCTGGCAGCGAGAGACGTCTGAATTCCGAGGCTCAGGTCAAAACCAGTGAGGCTGAGGCGATTGCTGCCGGCATCGGCGGTTAGCAACACATTGGCCAAAACCGGATGGGTGGGGCGTGTGGCGACCGCACGGCTCACCAACTGCAGAGCGCCATTCAGTTCGGACTGTGAACAGACCACCTTCATCGTCCTGACGACCTGAGTGCGCTGAGGTCTCCCACGGTTTCACAGGCTGAGGGGAAGTGCAATGGCCAGCGCTTTGGGAGTCTCTGTTCGGCTGTTTGGTTCTTATGGATTTAAAAAAGAAAAACAAACAAAGCCGTCGTAGGGCCTGGGGAAAAGGGGGAAAGATACCCAAAACCCAGCTTTCACAAGAGTTCTCGATAAACTAGAGCTGAGGAGGATTTTTCACGGGATGGGGAGTGAGACCCCGTTTTCCACCACTTCACAGGGGGTGGAAAACTCATGGGGTAAGTGACTGGATTGTTTTTGTCTGTTTTCCACAGCGTTTTGGGATGGTTTTAGGGCGTTTTCCGTAGCCGCTTTGTCGGTTGGTTTTGTCTTATGGCCACAAAAAGCCCCCGTCAGGGGGCTGAAGCGCGTTGATGGAAGGCGGTGTCAGAAGCCCATCACACTGGCGACGGTGCTCAGATCGGGATTGAGGTCGGTGTGGAACGTGGCGTCGTTGTTGCTGATGGCGCAGTCGGGATCCTTGAGGCCGTTGCCGGTCAGAACGCAGACCACTGTGGCGCCGGCTGGCACTTCATCTTTGCGCTTGAGCAGGCCTGCTACAGAGGCAGCGCTGGCGGGTTCGCAGAAGATTCCCTCTTGTCCCCCCAGAAGCTTGTAAGCCGCGATGATCTCCGCATCGGTGACATCCAGGAACGCACCGTTGCTGGCTTCGCGTGCTGCCAGGGCTTTGGCTCGGTTCACCGGGTTGCCAATGCGAATGGCGGTGGCGATGGTTTCGGGGTCCGTCACCGTGGTTCCGTTCACCAGTGGGGCTGATCCGCTGGCCTGGAATCCCATCATTCTGGGAAGACTGTGGCTCCGGCCGGCCTGCTGATATTCCTGAAAACCCATCCAATAGGCAGTGATATTCCCTGCGTTGCCCATGGGAATGCACAGCCAGTCGGGTGCATCTCCGAGGGCATCCACGATTTCGAAGGCCGCCGTCTTCTGGCCCTGCAGCCGATAGGGATTGACCGAGTTCACCAGGGTGACGGGATACTTCTCTGCCGCTTCCCGAACAATGTCGAGGGCGCGGTCGAAGTTGCCGCGGATCGCCAAGACCTCAGCTCCGTACACAAGAGCCTGAGCCAGTTTTCCCTGGGCGACATAGCCGTCAGGGATTAAGACGAAGGCGCGCATCCCTCCCCGTCTGGCATAGGCCGCTGCTGCTGCACTGGTATTGCCCGTGCTGGCACAAATTACCGCTTCACAACCGGCTTCCTTGGCTTTGCTGATGGCCATGGTCATGCCCCGGTCCTTGAATGACCCTGTGGGGTTCAGGCCGTCGTATTTCACGAACACCTTCACGCTCTTGCCGATCTGTTCCGCAACGGATGGGACGGGGATCAGAGGGGTGGCGCCTTCGCGCAGGGTGATCACCGGGGTCGCATCGCTGACGGGCAGCCAGCTGCGATAGGCCTCGATCAGTCCAGGCCAGTCCTGCATCACAGGGGTGGCAGTGAAACGCCGACGGAGGTTCTGAAACAGGGACACCGGCTGGGATGGGGGGATTGCCGAAATCTAGGCGGCGTCCGTTCAGGGCTTGGTCAGGGTTGCGCTTCCTTCAATCCGTCCAAGGGGGAGTCGGAGAAAAACTGCACCAGGCCGGCGATCGATTCCGCTTTTTCGATCACCCCAAACAGAGCCGGAAGATTCACCGCCATCACGCCATTGGGGTAGCCCTTCAAAAAGCTCACGACACTCAGCCCATCTTCATTCTGCAATCCATTGATCACTCCAGCGCGGATCGCCGGAACACTCACTTCAGGTTCCGGTGTGTAGATCGGATGAATGATGCGTGCAACACGACGCAGGATGGCCTCACCGATCCGTGTGTTGATCAGACGACTTGTGAGTGCCAGGGGAAGCTCGAGCTGCTGGTTGAGCATCTGCGACACCTCGTTGGGGGCCTGCCCTGAGATCTCGAGCAGATCCTCCAGAAGGCCGATGGCTTCACCGGTTTCGGCCAGGTGCTCAAATTCCTTGACGGGAATGGAGCGGCGGAAGCCGCCACTCACCAGGGCGACATCCGTGGCGGCATGTAGGGGTTGCATGACGCAGCTCCAACCAAGCCCAAGCCCTGCCGCCACGGCCAGCAAAGAGGAACGGGTGAGGGGCTTGGGGTGCATCACGCAGAAGGTGTTGCCCGGAAGTTAGGCAGGAACTCCAGCGGCGACCCGTACCAGGCGGACAACTCCACGTTCGGCCAGTCCCTGAGCCACTTTGAAGCCCATGCGGCGGGTGTTGGGTTCGTTGAGCACCCTTGGCATTCGACGCAGGAGAAGGTCGGGCGTGAATCCAGGCAACGACTGCAGCACCTGAATCAACTCCCGCACCGGCTCCAGTTGCATTAGTGGATCGGAGAGCCCTGCAGGTGTCTGGGCAATGGCGGAGGGTTGCAGTGGTTTGGGGAGGCGTCGACCCAGGCGTTGCATTGTTGACCAACCCAGGGCATCCAACCTTTCCACGGTGGCGGTTACCAGTTGATCTCGAAGCAGTCCTGCTTTGGGTGAGAACAGGAAATCGAGGAGTTGATCGAGCAAGGTCTCCAGATCCAGCTGGGCTTGGTTGGCAGCGCTCGACACCAGATTTTCCAGGCGGGTCCAGCGGAAGGCGTCCCCGTCGAACAGCATTTCCTTGAGGCTCTGCCGAAGCTGGGGATCGGGATCCTCCATCAGCCGCCGGGCGAAGTACGGGTAGGCAGCACCGAGGATCTTGAAGTTCGGATCCACGCTTAGGGCAATGCCCTCAAGGGTGACCAGCGACCGAATGATAAGGGCGTAGTAAGGCGGTACCCGGAAGGGGAATTTGTACATCACACCGGACATGTCGTCGGTGACCGCTTTGAAATCCATGCGGTTGACGCCGGCCTCCAAGGCCTGGCTGAAGACCTTCTCAAAGGCGGGAACAATTGGTTCCAGGTTCACGTCTTCAGCCAGGAATCCCAGGGTCACGAAGTCCTTGGAGAGCTTCCCGAAGTTTCGGTTCACTAGATGAACCACCGCCTGAATCAAGCCGGTGCGTGATTCGCGGCTTACCTCGCTCATCATCCCGAAGTCGAGATAACAGAGGCGTCCGTCCTCCAGAGCCAGAAGATTGCCGGGGTGGGGATCGGCATGGAAGAAGCCGTGCTCCAGCAACTGCTGAAGGCTGCAGTTCACGCCCACCTCCACCATGTCGTCGGGGTCCACACCGAGCTCGCGAACTGCCTCAAGGTTGGTGAGCTTGACGCCGTCGATCCACTCCATCGTCAGCACGCGGCGGCTGGTGGCGTTGCGATAGATCGTCGGAACAGCGATTCGAGGGTTGTGCTGATGCAGCTCAGCGAAAGTCTCAGCGTTAGTGGCCTCATTGAGGTAGTCCATCTCTTCGAACACCCGTCGCCCCAGCTCGTCGATCAGGGCGACGAGGTCGCTGCGGATTAATCCGATGTTGCTGTTCAACCAGGCGGCGATGTTGCGCACGATGTACAGATCCAGGGTGATCTGTTCGCGCAACCCCGGGCGTTGCACCTTCACCGCCACCCTGGCGCCGCCTTTGAGGTTTCCCTTGTGCACTTGACCCAGCGAGGCGGCTGAAATCGGTTCTCGGTCCAGCTGCTCGAAAATGTCATCCACCGGTGCGCCCAAGTCCTCTTCGATGCAGGCCATAGCCAGGCCGCTGTCGAAGCCGGGCAATTGGTCTTGCAGCTGGGCCAGTTCTTCCAGCAGCAGCGGGGGGACGATGTCTGGTCGGGTGGAGAGAGCCTGGCCCGCTTTGATGAAGGCGGGGCCGAGATCCACCAACAGCTCAGCGCATTCTCGAGCTCGACTCCGAGCCCGTTCTTCATCCTTCAACAGCTGGAAGATCCAGTCGAAGGCGACGCCCAGAAGCAACAATCCGATGGGAACAAGTGTTTGCCAGAGCCGGCGGATCAGCCGCTGGGGATGGCCTGAATAAATACGAGTGATGGCGGCGGGGTCGTACTCGAGCAACCCCGCGGCTTCGATGAAATCCCCGAGCTCCTGCGCCATCAATTCATAGGGATATCCGACACCCCTTCTAAACGAACCGAGCTGCCGCTACGGTCGGCATCATCACAGGGCTGGACGTGCTCACCGGTCTGCTGCTGCAGAACATCGCTCTGATTGAGAGTCTTGAACTGGAGTTCAGCTCTGGTTTTACGGTGCTCACCGGTGAGACCGGCGCAGGCAAATCGATCCTTCTCGATGCCCTCGATGCCGTGCTGGGTGGAGCGCAGGGTTCCATCGGCATTCGCCTGCTTCGGACTGGTTCGGATCGCGCGAAGATTGAGGCTGCGTTTCAACTCACCCCAGCCCTTGAGCAGTGGTTGATCGCAGCGGAGTTTGACCCCGAAGAGGAGCTCCTGATCAGTCGCGAATGGAAACGGCAGGAGGATGATCGTTACTCCAGTCGCTGTCGTTTGAACGGCAGCACTGTGAACCGTCAACAGTTGCTTGAGCTCAGGCCGCTGTTGATTGATCTCACTGTTCAGGGACAGACCCAGCTGTTGTCGCGGGCGGGGCAGCAACGGCTTTGGCTTGACCGTCTAGGTGGATCTGCACTGGTTGAGTTCAAGGCTCAGGTTGCTGATGCCTGGACTGCGTGGCGCCAGGCTGCAGATGCCCTGATGGCACTTGAGCAGGAGCAGCAGCGCTCCGAACAGGAGCGGGCTGAACAGGAAGAGCAGCTGGAGCAGCTTCAAGCTGCAGATCTCGAAGACCCAGACGAGCAGCAGCGGCTGGAACAGGACCAAGACCGCCTCGTTCATGGAGTGAGGCTGCTGGAGGGTCTGGCCTTGCTGTTTGGCCGAATCCGCGATGGTGTGGATCAGGCGCCTTCGCTGCAGGATCACTTTGCGGCATGCATTCAAGAGCTGCAGGCCATGGCGCAGCTGGATGGTTCGCTTGAGCCCCTCCGTGATCAGGCTCTGGATCTCGAGGCTGGTGTGGACGGTTTGTTGCGCTCCCTCGATCAATACGGTCTGGCGCTCGAGAGCGATCCAGACCATCTGGAGCGGATCCAGGACCGCTTGTCGGTTTTAAAACGTCTGCAGCGTCGTTACAGCCTTGATCTGGCCGGCTTGATTCAGCGTCGCGATGAACTGCTTCATAGTTTGGGATCTGAAGGCTTCGCGGCGGATCTCGCCCGCCTGCACCAGGAGGAAAACGACCGTCGCCAGATGCGAGATCATGCCAATGCCATCTTGCGTCGCGAGCGGTCCAAGGCGGCGGAGGTTTTGCAGGCGTCGTTGCTGGAGCTGTTGCCTCCCATGGGCTTGGCCAACGTGCGTTTCAAGGTGGATCTCATCGCCTGTGATCCGGCTGAGCATGGTGCGGATGCTGTTCAATTTCTGTTTTCTGCCAATCCCGGCCAACCGATGGCACCGCTGACGGAGGTGGCGTCCGGCGGTGAGATGTCTCGTTTTCTACTTGCGCTCAAGACCACCCTTGCCGCGGTGGATGGCTCCAGCACGCTGTTGTTTGATGAGATTGATGCCGGTGTCAGCGGTCGCGTCAGTGGAGCGATGGCGGATCTCCTTCAGACCCTGGCCCGTCAGCGTCAGGTGTTTTGCGTCACCCACCAACCGCTTGTGGCAGCGGTCGCTGATCACCATTTCCGGGTGAGCAAGCATGTGGAAGAAGGTGTCACCCACTCGCGAGTGTCCCGACTGCGGGACACTCAGGAACGCCGCCAGGAGCTGGCAGACCTTGCTGGTGGCGATCAGGCCGATGCCTATGCAGCGAGTCTGCTGGACCAGCGAACAGCTTGAAGGCTTCGGTTCTTCCTAAGCTCACGAGCTTTCCAACGGGTCCTGATGGCGCGAGCTGCTGCCAAGATCGCTGAATCAGCTGGCCCGCTGGCGACTCAGGACGATGTGATTCGAGTAAGGGGTGCCCGGCAGCACAACCTCAAAAACGTCGACGTCACCATTCCCCGCAACAAGCTGGTGGTGTTCACCGGGGTGAGCGGAAGTGGCAAGAGTTCGCTCGCCTTCGATACGATTTTCGCGGAGGGGCAACGCCGCTACGTCGAAAGTCTGTCGGCCTATGCCCGCCAGTTCCTGGGGCAGGTAGACAAGCCCGATGTGGATGCCATCGAGGGCCTGTCTCCTGCGATCTCGATTGATCAGAAATCCACCAGTCACAACCCCCGTTCCACGGTGGGCACCGTCACCGAGATTCAGGATTATCTGCGTCTTCTGTTCGGCCGGGCTGGTGAACCCCACTGTCCCAAATGCGGCCGCTCGATCAAGCCGCAGAGCATTGACGAGATGGTCGATCAGATCCTGCTGTTGCCGGAGGGAACCCGCTATCAATTGATGGCGCCCGTGGTCCGCGGCAAAAAGGGAACCCACACCAAGTTGATCAGCGGCCTTGCGGCCGAAGGTTTCGCGCGGGTGCGCATCAACGGTGAGGTGCGCGAGCTGGCCGACAACATCGAGCTCGACAAGAACCACAGCCACAACATCGAGGTGGTGGTTGATCGCCTTGTGGCCCGTGAGGGGATTCAAGAGCGGCTAACCGATTCGCTGCGCACGGCTCTCAAACGCGGAGATGGTCTGGCGTTAGTGGAGGTGGTGCCCAAGAAAGGTGAGGAGCTTCCTGATGGCGTTGAGCGGGAGCGGCTTTATTCCGAGAATTACGCCTGCCCCGTGCATGGGGCTGTGATGGAGGAGCTCTCACCACGGCTGTTTTCTTTCAACAGCCCTTACGGCGCCTGTGAGGCTTGCCATGGCATTGGCCATCTGCGCAAGTTCACCGTTGACCGGGTGATCCCGGATCCATCTCAGCCGGTGTATTCCGCTGTTGCTCCCTGGGCTGAGAAAGACAACAGCTATTACTTCTCGCTTCTCTACTCGGTGGGAGAAGCCTTTGGTTTCGAGATCAAGACCCCATGGAATGAACTCACTGATGAACAGCGGGATGTGCTGCTCAACGGAAGCCGCGAACCGATTTTGATCCAGGCTGATAGCCGTTACCACAAGGGCAAAGCCGGCTACACCCGCCCGTTTGAAGGCATTCTTCCCATTCTTGAGCGTCAGCTTCGCGACGCAAGCGGCGAGTCCCAGCGCCAGAAACTTGAGAAGTATCTGGAGTTGGTGCCCTGTGCCAGCTGTGCTGGTCAGCGGCTCCGCCCCGAAGCCCTGGCGGTGAAGGTGGGGCCCTATCGGATTCCAGAGCTCACGGCCGTCAGCGTCGGTCAGACCCTGGAACGGATCGAAAAACTGATGGGTGTGGGCGCTCATGAGGGTTCAGAGCCCCTGCTGAATGCCCGTCAGATCCAGATCGGTGATCTGGTGCTCCGGGAAATCCGCCTGCGTTTGAAGTTCCTACTCGATGTTGGCCTGGACTACCTGAGCCTGGATCGACCGGCGATGACGCTCTCCGGCGGTGAAGCCCAGCGCATCCGCCTGGCCACTCAGATCGGTGCTGGTCTCACCGGGGTGCTTTACGTGCTCGATGAGCCGAGCATTGGACTGCATCAGCGGGACAACGACCGCCTCTTGAACACTTTGGTGCGGCTGAGGGATCTCGGAAACACTCTGGTGGTGGTCGAACACGATGAAGACACCATTCGTGCTGCTGATCACGTGGTGGACATCGGCCCTGGTGCCGGGGTCCATGGGGGTCACATCGTTGCGGAGGGAAGTTTCGATGACTTGGTGGCGAGCAGCGAATCCATCACCGGCGCTTACCTGAGCGGACGTCGCTCGATTCCCACGCCGGCCGAACGCCGGCAGAGCGGTTCACGCTCACTCAAGTTGATCGATTGCAACCGCAACAACCTCAAGAACGTTTCGGTTGAGTTCCCCTTGGGTCGGCTCGTGTCTGTCACCGGGGTGAGCGGCAGCGGCAAGAGCACCCTGGTGAACGAGCTCCTGCATCCGGCTCTGGAGAACGGATTGGGTCTCAAGGTTCCCTTCCCGCAAGGGTTGCGAGAACTGCGGGGTTTGAAGTCGATCGACAAGGTGATCGTGATCGACCAGAGCCCGATCGGACGGACACCCCGCTCCAACCCAGCCACTTACACCGGTGCCTTTGATCCAATCCGTCAGGTATTTGCCGCCACGGTGGAGGCCAAGGCCCGTGGCTATCAGGTGGGGCAGTTCAGTTTCAACGTCAAGGGCGGCCGCTGTGAGGCCTGTCGCGGTCAGGGCGTGAACGTGATTGAGATGAACTTCCTTCCTGACGTCTACGTCCAGTGCGATGTCTGCAAGGGCGCTCGGTTCAACCGTGAAACCCTGCAGGTGAAATACAAGGGCTACACCATTGCGGATGTGCTTCAAATGACTGTGGAGCAGGCCGCTGAAGTGTTCGATGCGATTCCTCAGGCGGCAGATCGCTTGCGCACGCTGGTTGATGTGGGCCTCGGCTACGTCAAGCTCGGCCAGCCGGCGCCAACCCTTTCGGGGGGTGAGGCCCAGCGGGTGAAGCTGGCGACGGAGCTATCACGGCGGGCCACCGGCAAGACGCTCTATCTGATTGATGAGCCCACGACCGGCCTCAGCTTTTACGACGTGCACAAGCTGATGGACGTGATGCAGCGGTTGGTGGATAAGGGCAACTCGATCATCTGCATCGAGCACAATCTTGACGTGATCCGTTGCAGCGACTGGATCATCGATCTCGGCCCTGAAGGCGGTGACAAGGGTGGCGAGATCCTGGTCACCGGCACTCCAGAGGAGGTCGCCCAGCATCCCACCAGTCACACCGGCCGTTACCTCAGCCGGGTTTTGGAGCAGCATCCACCAGAACTACCCGTACCACTGGCGGCTTGATGGTTCGATTTCGGATACGCCTGACGGCCCTGGCTTTTGGCATGTCGCTGGCCCTCAGCGGGGGTCCCGCTTCAGCATTGGAGCGGCTGGTGTTTCGACTGCCGTTCCTGGAAACGGAGATCACGATCAACTTCGATGACGGTGAGTCCGCTGAACAATTGATCCAGGCCAGTCCAGATCTGAAGGATCTGGAATTGGCAAGTGCTGGCAAGTTGTTGCCGCTGATGCGCCAGGTGTTCCTTACGCCACTGCCCTTGGAAACCAAGGCGTTGCTGGCGGGATCGACCGGTCAGCCGCTGCTGGAGCAGGCCCTCTATGCGGCGACGCAGGTGGTGGCTCTTGAAGGAGTTGAGCTGGATGTGAGCGGGCGGATGCTGACCCAGGCTCTGATTCGTGCTGAACGCCGGGGACAACCCAACATCCTTGGTTTTTTGCGGGAGTTGCCGGGAGAACAGGCATCGATCGATCTGTCGCGTCTCGCTGAGGTAGCCAATCGGCTTAAAACCAATCTTGAGGAGGGGGTTGCCTTAGCCCGTTCCGTTGAGCCCGCATCCGTGACGGCTGCTCTGCGGGGGGCATTGCGGCCCAGTTGGTCCCGTGAGGTTGTTCAGGTGACTGTGCCCCACCGGCCGAAACCCCTGCGGGTTCTGACGCTTCAGCCTGCAGCACCAGGGAATGGACGCTTGGCCGTGATTTCCCACGGGCTTTGGGACGATCCGGAATCCTTTGAAGGTTGGGGTGAGGTGCTGGCTGCTCATGGCTACACCGTGCTGCTGCCCGACCACCCCGGCAGTGATCTCAATCAGCAGAGGGCGATGCTCGCTGGTGACGCGCCCCCGCCGGGGCCTGAAGAGTTGCGGCTTCGGCCCCTTGATGTGTCCGCCTTGTTGGATGCCATCAGTGCAAGGCGTCTTCTGCGTGGGGCTACGTTGAACACCGATGCCGTAGCGGTGGTGGGTCACTCCTGGGGAGCCACAACCACGTTTCAGTTGGCCGGTGGTATCCCCACTGATCGAAAACTCAAATCCCGTTGCAACGACCTCAAGAACCCTGAGCGAAACATCAGCTGGGTGCTCCAATGCAGTTGGCTGTCGGGGGTTAACCAAGCCGCTGTTTCCGATCTAAGGGTCAAGGCTGTTGTGGCCGTCAGCCCGCCCTTGCGTTTGTTGTTCGACGGCAGCCGCTTGGAGAGCCTTCCGGCCAAGTTGCTGCTGATCAGCGGTACCCGCGATTGGGTGGTGCCTTCGGGGCCGGAAGCCATCGCTCCGATGCGTGAGAGCAAGGCCGTGCGGTTGGGTCACCGCTTGGTGTTGGTGCAGGGTGCCGACCACTTCAGCCTTCGTAGTTTTCAAGGTGAGCCGTCCCCCGCACAGGTTGGGCCGGTCATCCTTGGCTGGATCAACGAGCAGCTTGAGGTGGATGGCGTGGTCACCTTCACTGCGGGTGGTTGGGGTGACGAGCAGGACAGCCTTGTCGATGTCAGTGAACGCCTCTGACGTTGCTGGCTTGTTACATCAAGCAGAGGGTATGTCTGTTGTCCCATGGGCTCAGATCCCTTGCACAACAACACAACTCGGCTTTTTTGTTCTGTTTGATTTGTAGGCCTTCTAAGGTTTTTTTCATTTTTCACCTCTTCTTCCGCATCTAAAGAAAAACAACGGCACCGAATTTGCGTCCCGTTGTTTTTTGTGAGGGGAGCGAATGGGGATCAGGTTGTTGCATCTGCATCTTCACGGTCTGTTGCGTTCCCATGAGCTCGAACTGGGCCGGGATGCTGATACCGGTGGCCAGACGTTGTACGTCCTTGAGCTTGTGCGCAGCCTGGCCCAGCGGGCCGAGGTTGAGCAGGTTGATGTGGTCACTCGGCTGATTCAGGACCGTCGGGTTGATCTGGACTACAGCCAACGGGTTGAAGATATTGCTCCAGGTGCACGGATCCTGCGCTTTCCCTTTGGTCCGAAGCGTTATCTGCGTAAGGAGTTGCTTTGGCCCCATCTCGAGGAGCTGGCTGATCAGCTGGTGGAATATCTGAGCCAGCCCGGCCAGAGGGTGGATTGGATTCATGCTCACTACGCCGATGCAGGTCTGGTGGGTGCTTTGGTTAGTCAGCGGTTGGGGATTCCGCTTGTCTTCACTGGCCATTCCCTCGGTCGGGAGAAACAGCGACGTCTTCTGGCCGGTGGCCTAGATCGCTCTCAGATCGAGCAGACCTATGCCATCAGCCGCCGCATCGACGCTGAAGAGCGTGCTTTGGCTCAGGCGGATCTGGTGATCACTAGCACCCGTCAGGAGGCGGATCAGCAGTACTCCCGCTACGGCCACTTTCAGGCGGATCAGGCGGAGGTGGTGCCCCCAGGTGTCGATGCTTCCCGGTTCCATCCCCACGGTTCATCGCAGGAATGCTCCGCGCTGGAAAGTCTGTTGCAGCCTTTCCTAAGGGAGCCGGATCGTCCTCCCCTGCTTGCGATTTCCCGTGCGGTTCGGCGCAAGAACATTCCCGCGCTGGTGGAAGCCTTTGGCCAGTCGCCGGTGCTGCGGCAGCGTCACAACTTGGTCCTTGTTCTGGGTTGTCGGGATGACCCGCGTCAGCTCGAGAAGCAGCAGCGTGATGTGCTTCAGCAGGTGTTTGATCTGGTGGATCGGTTTGATCTCTATGGCCAGGTGGCTTATCCCAAACAACACAGCCGTGCCCAGATTCCCGCTCTGTACCGCTGGGCGTCGCGTCGTGGAGGGCTGTTTGTGAACCCAGCGTTGACCGAACCCTTCGGACTCACTCTTCTGGAGGCCGCGGCCTGTGGTTTGCCGATGGTGGCCACCGATGATGGCGGTCCACGGGACATCCAACTCCGCTGCGACAACGGTCTTCTGGCGGACGTCACCGATCCTGGTGCACTTCAAGAGGCCTTGGAATTGGCCGGCAGCGATCGCTCCCGTTGGCGTCGTTGGAGTGACAACGGGGTTGAGGCCATCAGTCGCCACTTCAGTTGGGATGCCCATGTGTGTCAGTACCTCGCCCTGATGCAGCAGAAGATCCGCGTGTCACCTGTTCGTGCGATGTCGGTGGTGCGGCGGCCCAGTCCCGTTTCCAGGTTGTTGGCGTTGGACCTCGATAGCTGCTTGGAGCTCCCGGAGGAACGCTCCCTGGCGCATCTGCGCGATCGGCTTCATGCCGAACCCTTTGCCGCTTCGACAGGCTTGGTGATTCTCACGGGGCGGTCGCTGGATCAGGCGCGTCAGCGCTACCAGGAGTTGCATCTTCCCGACCCCAAGGCCTGGATCTGCCGGGCTGGAACCGAGATTCACCACAGCTCGGATCGCGCGGAAGATCCCGTGTGGGCGCAGCGCATCAGTCAAGCCTGGGATCGCGAGGCTGTTCTCGCAGCCATGGGGCAACTCCAGGAACACCTTCAGCTTCAGGACCCTGATCACCAGAGTCCTTACAAGGTCAGCTATCTGTTGCGTGCTTCCAACCGCGGTCTGATTGGTTTGGCCCGTCAGTGCTTGCGCCGCCATGGTCTGCAGGCGGAACCCCAGCTCCGTTGCCATTGGTTCTTGGATGTTCTGCCCCAGCGCGCGTCCCGCAGCGAGGCCATCCGTTTTCTGGCCCAGTCTTGGCAGCTCCCTCTGGAGCAGGTTCTGGTGGTGGCCAGTCAGCAGGGGGATGGAGAGTTGCTGGATGGTTTGCCCGCCACGGTGGTTCCTGCGGATCACGATCCCTGCCTGTTGGGTCA
Source organism: Synechococcus sp. MU1642 (assembly GCF_020514115.1). GTDB lineage: Bacteria > Cyanobacteriota > Cyanobacteriia > PCC-6307 > Cyanobiaceae > Parasynechococcus. The sequence goes on along the minus strand of NZ_VTKZ01000018.1, from coordinate 5,757 downwards.
AAGGACCCAACAGCGGGTGTACGTGTCGAAACGCCCCAGTGTTGGAGCTGTGCTGGATGGCTTGACCCACTACCGGTTTTCAGGAAGCCGTTGATCCTGGAATCACGGTCACACAGGCGGCTGCCCTGTCGGCCTTGGCTTGTGCTTCCTTCCGATCTCCTCCACGTGCCAGGGCCACACCCATGCGCCGACCGGGGCGGGCTGTGGGCTTGCCGAACAGCAGCAATTGGGTATCAGCTTCCGTGAGCGCTTGTTCGACCCCTTCAAAAGCGATGGAATCCATGTTCTTTTTGGCCAGGATCACTCGGCTGGCGGCGGCATTAGCTGCCTTGATGGTGGGGATCGGTAGACCGAGAACAGCGCGCAGGTGCAGTTCGAACTCGCTCAGGTTCTGGCTGATCAGGGTCACCAGGCCTGTGTCGTGTGGCCGGGGCGACAGTTCAGAAAAAACCACCTCATCGCCACAGAGGAAAAATTCCACACCGAAGAGACCGGCACCGCCCAGGTTGTCGGTGACGGTTTTGGCCATGGCCTGGGCCTGACGCAGTTGTTGGTCGGTCAGTTGAGCCGGCTGCCAGCTGCATTGATAGTCCCCTCTTTCCTGTTCGTGGCCGATTGGCTCACAGAACAGGGTTTCGCCATTGCGCTGACGGATGGTGAGCAGAGTGATCTCCAGATCGAAATGGAGAAATTCCTCCACGATCACCTGGGTTGAGGTGCCTCGTGCACCGGCCATGGCGGCTTCCCAGGCCTTGGGCAGATCGTCTGCACAGGTCACCACGCTCTGGCCTTTGCCGGAGGAACTCATCACCGGTTTAACCACGACGGGCCAGCCCAGAGGCTCCGCCACCGCTTTGAGTTCCTCAGCACTGGCGGCGTAGGCGAACCGGGCGGTGCGGAGACCGAGTTCGCCGGCCGCGAGGTCGCGGATGCGGTCTCGATTCATCGTGACGGCCGTCGCGCGGGCTGTTGGAATCACGGTGATTCCCTCTTGTTCGAGTTCCGCTAGGGCATGGACGGCGAGCGCTTCGATCTCCGGGATCACCACGTCGGGTTGGTGGCGCCTGACCACCTCCAGCAAGGCATCGGCATCGGTCATCGGCAGCACTTCGGCCACGTCAGCTATCTGCATGGCTGGGGCACCGGCATAGCGATCACAGGCGATCACCCGGCAGCCCAGACGTTGGCCAGCAATGGCCACCTCCTTGCCCAGCTCCCCGCTGCCCAGCAGCATCACGGTGCGTGGAAACGACGGCATGGTGATCCTTGAACGGCCTTCCTGCATCATCAATCAACGCAAGTCCTGAGACTTTCCGCAGCCTGGGGTGCAGCGCCCGATGTCCCGCTAGGTCTCAGTTCGAATCGATGCTGCTCTGACGGCGCACTTCTCCGATCAGCCACACGCCCATGAATCCAAGAGACGAAACACCGAAATAGATCAGCACCCACCGCAGAACCCGATCAGGATCTGCAGCTGCGTTGGCGAGCAGCTCAGCGGTTTTGGCAAGCAGGTTGTCCATCAGTTCTGAAGATCTGGGATCAGCGTGAGTTGGCGGACCGGTGATTCTTCGCTGACGAAACCCCAGGCTTCAAACACGGTGGGATCGGGATGCGTGATGCGCTGCTCCTTTCGATGGCATTCCAGTTGGAACCCTTCGCTCGACATGCGCCGCATCAAACTGGCCGACTCCTCAAAGCGGGCAGCCATCGCCTCGAGGCTTGAGCAGTCAGCTGTGAGACCGGATTCACGCCAGGTGAAGTAGGTCATTTTCTCAACTGGAACGTAGGAAGCAGTCATAGCAAGGGTTTCGGGCGGTAGGGGTTCAGCACAACACTGTGTGAATGTGGTGTGAATGAATCAACCGCTTTCAACTGGCAGAGCCGGTTAGCCGCAGTGCTGGTGAAGAGGTTACGAGGAAATTCCATACAGATCGCGTGCGAGCCAGATTCAGGTTTTTTGCCTGAATGGTGTTGTTGCTGATCCGTGGCTAGCGGTGGGAGTGAGACGAGTCGGCCAGATGTGGGGCGGACTACGGCTCGGGTGATCTGCCTTTGCCGCTGGCCGGATCACCCTGTGTCGCTGCATCTATATATGTGGTGATCACGTCAGCCTGTGACTGGGCTTAGGTCTCTGTATTTGTAGACGAACTCAGCAGATCTCAGTTGCAGCAACGTGTTTGCTTGTCCTGTGTGTATGGATTCTGACTGTCGTGTGTATGCCTGTGGCATAGCGCGGAGCACTACAAGCCCTTACCAGGCCAAACAGTCGCGTCTCTGCGCTGGACTACGGAGGGGTACCGGGGGTATTTGCGGCCGTGTCTATACGTACAAAGGGTTCAGAAATTTCTGCGGGGTACTGGGGCGCACAGGCTTTTGAGCCTTTCTTCCATCCGGCAGCAGCATGGGACATCCTGCCCCAGTGGATAGCAATACAAGATCAATGGGTTCTGCCTATTGCACTGCGCAGGGTTGAGATCCATCGCTTAGCAAAGGCATGACGAGGGGCAGGCATAACCAACGATTCCTTCGTGATACACATGCGTCTTAAAGTAAGAGAAATGATTAGGTCGCCTCTAGGCGCTGGGCTTATATGGGAATTCAGCTGAACCCTTTGGGGCGCGAGGGACAGCCCGTCATCAGCAAGAACGGGCAATACATTGCGATAGGGAACACAAATCAAATTGATATATACGACAGCAACATAAAGTTAGTCCGTTCAGTTTCACTCCCAGGCTCACGCCCATATGGCAACTATGCAGTTGCAGGGATATCAGGTGACGGCAGCAATGTGTACATAAGAAGCTGGAATTCCTATTTGTCAACCGCAGGCGGCCTACATAAGATAAACGCCATCAATAGCTCAATCAGCAGGCTAGACGTAGACGAAAATGGATCAACAGTTACCTATCAGGGATGGAGCCTTGATGCACAAGATATTGATTTTACATCGGACTATTCAAAAGCTGTCATAGCAATTAGAGATACCGCAGACTCAAAAAACTGGGGCAGCCAAAGAGTCAATATCTTCTTAAAAGATCTGACAGGCGGCTCGCTTCAAAGAATTGATTTTTTAAGGACTGAATCGGAAATGGGGTTTTCGTCAACTCCAGAAATAAGCAATGACGGCCAGAAAATAGTATTTGCCTCGGACCTTGACCTGACAGAGACTGGGGTGTCAGGCCAAAATATATATCTGTGGAATTCAGGCAACTCATTTGAGCTAATAAATAAAAAGCAGAACGGAGATGCCTTTAGTTCAAATTATGGATGGAACGCTGATATTTCTGGTGATGGCAATAAAATTGTCTTTCAAACTGGCGAAGCCCTTGACCCGGCTGACACCAACGGAGTATCGGATGTCTACATAAAGGACTTAGGCACGGGCAAATTCACAAGAGCATCAGATAATATTGGCGGCGGAATATACCCTAGATTCTCCAACAACGGGGAGCTTATCTTTTTCCAGGTATACAACAGCAATAGCAAATACTTAAAAGCCTATAATCTTTCTTCGAGCAAAGTAATTGATATACCCGGCATAGCTGCCAAAAATACCCCAAGTTTTTCCTCAGAAAGCTTTGAGAGCATTGCAGATGATTCCGGGATATTCTGGACCTGGAAGGATTATTCAGACGATGATACTGATGGTGATGCTGACTACTATTACTTTTCTATTGAAGGAAGTCCCACCTATACCATTAGCCCAACAGTTTCTACATCAAATGAAGGTGGAGAAATTCGCACCAATGTCTCTACTTCAGTTGTAGATGCAGGGACCAGGCTCTATTGGACGCTCAGTGGTACCGGTATCGATGCTGATGATTTCTCCACAGGTGATCTCAAAGGCTCACGTGTCGTCAAATCCGATGGCACGATCACCTTTGCCCATACCCTTGCCAATGATCTGACCACAGAAGGGACAGAGACCTTAGAGATCAAGCTCTTTAGTGATTGGAAACGGGAGAATCAAGTTGGGGACACTGCCACCGTCACCATCAATGACACCTCCCTAACACCTGCCGAATCGATCTTCTCCATCGATGGCACCAACGTCTGGGAAGGCGATACGGCTCAAGTTCTGATCACACGTAAAGGCAATACATCTGCTGCCATCGACCTCATCGTCAACACCGTCAATGGCACCGCAAGCAGCGGTTCCGATTACACCCAGATCAAAGACAAAACCATTCGCTTTGGTGCTGGTGTTAAAAGCAAAAAACTATCCATCGCCACCAAAGAAGACTCCGCCGTTGAGTCGGATGAGACCTTCAAGCTCAAGATCTCATCCACTGAAGATCTTGCGCAGTTCAACACCAAAGCTGCCACCGTCACCATTGAGGATGACGATCAAGCTGTCGTGAACAACACGATCAATAACACCAACATCACCTACAACTACTTCAACTCCAACAACACAACGGTAGGATCCAATAACACTACAACCACGATCAACTCCAACAACAAAAATAACACCGTCAATTCCAACAACAAGCTCAGCAGTTGGAACATCTACCGCGTTGATCAAACCGTTAAAGCCAGAGACATCGTTGGTCAGTGGTTCTCTGACTCCACACCCATCAGCGCCTTATCCGAGGACGTCAACGACACCAAGCTGATGGATGTCATTGAGAAGACCTGGAGCGACAAGGTCCAGATCAACCGCGTTGTTCAAGCCAAGCAAGGTGGCGGTGAACTCATCCAGGGCAAGCAGATCAACAAAAGTGCCTGGGACGGAGTGCCCAAAGGCTCTGTCCTCAATGGCAGTACCGGCGGTGAAACCCTTAGGGGTCTGGCTGGTTGGGACGTCATCGATGGCGGTGATGGTGATGACCTGATCCACGGCGGTAATGGCCGCGACATCATTACCGGTGGTGAAGGCTCTGATGAGCTCCACGGTGACTTCGGCTGGAACACCTACAAAGACCAACGCGATGGTTCAACAGACCTGATCGCGATTAAGTCCGATCAACACCTCAACAACTGGTGGTACGGCACCTCAGGCAACAGTCCCAACGGAGAGAAAGCCGATTTCATCGAGGGACTGGATGCCAAAGACCAAATCAAGATCATTGGTGTCTTCTCCCAAGACCTCTCCTTTAAAGAGAACGTCACTGCCAGAGGTGTCTCCGGCATTGGCATTTACGCCAAAGGCACCCTTGAGGCGGTCTATACCGGCGGCAACTTGAGCATTGGTCAGCTTACCCAGATGACCAGTGGTGATGGATCAACCACTGCTGTCAATAATCGGATGTGGAGTTACTGGGGCAATAACATAGTTCCCTCTTTAGAGACTTAAAATAGCGTTGCGAAATTGCAAGTTATAGTTTATGCTATCATTTGAGTATGGAATATGATTTTTTAAAGTACTAAGAAGTCAAGACAGCTAATAATTATGCCTCTTATCAGATCCAACAAGTCACTTATTTATTTTTCGCACATACCCAAATGTGGTGGAACTTCAGTCCTTGCATATGCATCGCAGTTCAAAGAAGTGAAAGTCGCATTTTATGATCAACAATACTTATTGCTCCCAATCGAAAAAAGAGCAACAAAACTATCACCACAGCATATCAGTGGCGATTCAGCCTCGAGGCTTTTTCCTGCACATTTTATTGACCATTTCTTCGCTTTGACAAGAGATCCTATCTTAAGATTTAAAAGTGCATTCACGCATCAAAAATATATAGAAAGGACAATACACAGGGCTAAAAATATTAATGAATTTATTAGATATGAGATCTCTATTATGTATATGAA
>NZ_VTKZ01000001.1 GCF_020514115.1 Synechococcus sp. MU1642 | reverse complement strand
AGAGCAAATGGCCCCAGGGCGCCTCTAGCCAGAAGCTTCGACCCTTTCTTTCTTCAGAAGTGATGGGTTGAACCATGCACAAGCGAGCGAGCTAGGCCGTCTCTTCCACCTGGGAGGGGCGGCCTCCCTCTTTGAAAGCCAGACGTTCTGGATAGCGATCAACCTCAAGCCAAAAGTAACAACTAATACACAATACGAGAGAAACTGTAACCGCACGAACACGTTCCTCAAGTTACAAAAGAATTGCCATTGGCTTCTATGTCATGTTCGAAAAGCTTGTTGTTCTGCAGCTTGGCGCTCTTCTCTTCGCCAACACTCATGATCACGGCACGGAATGGGTGAAGTGGGGAGGCATCGTGGTTTCTATTGCAACCGTCGTAGTGGGTGTAGCCACTGGAGGCTGATCGCCTAAACCCTCAATAAGAGAGCTAAGCCGTTATCCCAAAAGGGAGGCGGCCACCTACATGGCTGGTGCGTAGAGGAGCCTTCCTCTACGACGCCTTGCTGTTTGTGCATGGACGTTCCCCTCGCTTCAACTTGAGCCACATCGCTTTTTCAAGGGCCGTGAGCTTGGGAGAGGATTCGTGCAATGCAGCTTTGGCACGTGCCCTAGCAGCAATGATGAAACGGTCAGTCTTGTCTACGCCGTCGAATCCCATGTCCCTAAAAAGGACGACGGTTGAAAGGTAGACACCTGAAAGTGGCATGCAGGAAATGACAGTGAGCCCTCACTTGATGCCAATGGCTGCCTCCCTCTTTAGGGATGAAGAGCTGTAAGTAGTCCATGCCTGCTACGAGCAATCCAGTCAAAATTCATGGAACACCCAACGCCCAGACTTCAGGAGTGATTCAGCCCCCCGTGTTCGAACCAATCACTCCCATCAAGGTGAGTGAGCGTTGGTTTCCGAAGGGGCGGAAATTCGGCCTGTATGAGCGTGGTGGACGTGTCGCTCCAAACGTCACTTCGATTCTGGGTTGGAAGTTTCCTTTCGATAAGGCGAAGTGGAAGAAGTCAGAGCCTGACATCGACCACGACGCTGTCACTAGAGAATCCGCCAAGCGTGGAACGGCAGTCCACCTGGCCATGGAGAAGTGGTTACAAAGTCAAGACCACGCACCGGTTGAGGAGCATTTGCAGTGGATCAACCCTCTTCAGAACCTGGTTTCACGAGCCTCGAAAACACTGGCAGTCGAGGTCCCATTGCATCATTCGATCAATGGTGTTGGCGCGTACGCCGGTAGTTGTGATGGACTCATGCTTGTCAATGAAGATGTAGTTCTCATCGACTACAAGACCAAGCGTCACGGAAAAAATGTCTTACCTAAGTTCTGCGAGCAGCAGCGTTTGCAGTTGGCTGCGTATTCACTTGCGATAAGCCATCTCTACAAAGACCAGCTACCTGCACCGGTGACGAGGACAAGTCTCTTATTTGCTCATCCCGAAGATGGCAAACCTGTCACTGTTGTTTCGACCCAAGGCAACCTGCTTCTGGAGTATCAGCAAAAGTGGCTGGACCTTCTTGGTGAGTGGTACGAGGTCCATGGCGATCAAGTGACTTACGAACAAAACATCTTTGATCAGCAACTCGAGATGTCGGTCTGACGGGTATCTGTAGTGCAACGGATTTGGGAAGTTGACTCTCGATGGCATCCAGGTCCGACAACCCGAGGCTGCGAGAGTCCCAATGACTCATATGGTTATAAGAGTCTGAATCGCTACCTCTGACATCCTTGGCCTCAGCCTTAATTGGCAAATGAGAAAGCGTTACTTGATTCCCTCAGCTCTGCTTGTGACTCTGGGTGGCCTAGGCGCTCGGGACTACTACAGCCATGCAGACGCATTTCTCCCAACAAAGTCGGATGGAAAAGACGCTGCTTCTTCGGCTGTAACCGATGAGAAGGCCAAAGCCCACTTTGATTTCAAGAGTGCAGGGATCATCTCTGACTACAAGAGGTGCGACTGGACCCGGACCCAGCTCAACAAAGCTGAACCGGGCACAGGAGACGAGCATTTCAAATGCGAAGAGCTCAAGTCTTATGTGCAGCCTGTTGAAAGGTTGAAAGCCGCTTCGCGTCAGGACTTGCTTCAAAACTGTGAGCAGGCAATCAAAGCTGCTCTTTGGGATCCAGGGAGCTATGTGTTCGTGGATCACCTTTACGTCGCTAACGAAATCAACGGTGTCGATGTTCGTTTGACTTACTTGGAAAACGACGGTTATGGCGGTCGTGATCAGTGGCAAACAACCTGCAGTTACCAGCTGTGATCAAACGTCGATCACGTTGGCCGTTCTACCCTCCAGCTGATCTGGCGACCCAAATCGCTCCCCGCTGCTTAGCGCAAAAGCGAATGGGCTGGGCTCCTGAGGCGGGATGAAGGCACAATCAGAGGTATGAAACGACTCCTGCTGCTTCTGCCCCTGCTGTTGCTGGCAGCTTGTGAGCCCGCGGAACCGACCGCCGCTCAGGTGGCAGAGAAGCTTCAAGTGCAAATCAACGAGCTTCTCGAAGAGTTGGACAAGAGCCTCGAGGAGGTCTCAGACCTTGACCTTGATGGCTTGTGCGCTAACAGCGGCAGGATCACCGCAGGGATGGACTTGCTTGTTCCTCGATACCGAGCCTTTGCAGTCCTGATGGACGAACTAGGAGACATGCAGCAAGCCTTAATGGCAGGAGGAGCAGCAAATCAGTTCGCAGTGGATGTCCAAAAAATCAGACGCGACTGCACCACTAGGGCTTCAGAACCTCCAGCTCGACCTGATGAGCCCGAAGCAAATCAATCGACTGACGAAACGGATTCAGGCGCTGAGGGTCTGGCCACTGTGACTAGTACGGAGGAGAAGCCTCCAGAACAATCTCCAGCCTCTGGCTCAACCTCGCCAAGTACTTCACCTCAATCTCAGCAGTAGTGCAGCACGCAATTTGTAGAACGCCCAACCTGATCGACGTCTAGCCGAAGTCCCAAGTCACAAGGACTGCCATGGAGGCGAGGACAAGGAACACCAACCAGTTCCCACCAGCTCCGAAGGCGAAGATTGCCGCGATGAGCGTCGCCCCTAACGCCACCTTCAGACGATCATCCATTTGGAAGGTGCTCAGGCTTCGACTTCAGTCTTCTCGTCAGCTTTCTGAGGAACCTCGGTGGAGGTCTGCTCGGCTGTCTCAGCGCTGTGATGACAGGCGTTGGCACCACCGACGAAAACAGCCAAGAACATGATTGCGACGATGACGCCGCCACCGATGTATGCCGAGTTCGGAAATTTCATGACGACAACGCTAACGGCGTTTTCAGACCCCTGTGCACGTCATTTGATACAAGGTCAGCGTTCACATCAGACCCTTGGAGTGATGTGACTCACCAGGCCAAAGAAAAGACCCAGGAGAGTGACGGCTCCCGGGGTCTCCTCAGCATCAGCACGAAAGACCTGTCGCTCAGTTCAGGGCTTTCGCTCGACGGTCATCAGAGCTGCAAGCACTCCTTTGACTTGTTCAATCTCCTCTTCTTTGATGAGTGCCAAAACCCCTGTATGGGGACAGTTAGGCCGCCACTGGTTCGTGGATTCTGGGGACGATATGTGTCACCAGATCAGCGTTGATCCAACGGATCACACCGGAGTCCACGTTTGCCACTTGAAAGAGGGTCGGAACCTTGACGTTCCTTGCTCCACCTTCAACAAACACGACATCACCCATCCACCATTCACCGTTCTCTTCAACGATCACGGTCATCCCTGCTTTGACATGCAGGAACAGTGGGTCGCGGCTTGGCTGTTCTGTGACGACCGAATGATCAACCGACATCCGCTTTTCTCGTCGCGCCCTACCAGGTAAACAGTAGTACACGTGAACTGCAATGGGTAAAACCGACGCTTGAAGTTCGGTTGACCCTCGCTAGAGCAGCGTTACCTGCTGCAACCCGGATCATTAAGCCACCCAAGGATATGTAACGACCTGAACTTTTTGTCTCAACTTGCCCATACGGGACTCGATTTGCCGCCTATTTGTTGGGTTAGCAAAGATAGAGGCATGAAAGGGACCAAGACCAAACTCACCACCGCTCCAGAGGGCTTCGAGCTCTACAGGGTTTGCGACCGAGAAGGCGTCTGCCATGAGGTCAAAGGCATGTGGGCAGCAGAGCACCTCGAAGAGGACAACGCTGTGATGACAGCCAAAAGGACGCAGTACTCAGATGATTGGGTTTGAAGCACTGAATCCGAAGACATGACAGAGCAGCTCTGGAAGGAGTTGCATCGCGTTGGCTGGCAACAAGTGGAACCTTGCTGGGGAGCTTCTGCTGAGCCGTAGATCGGAGGGGTTATGGGGGAGGTTTGCGGCCGTGTCTATACGTAAAAGGGGTTCAGAAATTTCTGTCGGATTTCAGGAGCGATAAATCCGGCGGTCAAAGCATCAAAATGAGTTCAAGTGGGTCTTCTTGATGCAGCACGTCAAGCTCCGTCAAATACAGCTCAAGAACCACCCATCGCTAAATGAGCGTTGGGTACAGGATGTCATTGCTGAGGACCCATCAATCTTGGGAATTGGCGATGTCGTTCTCAAAGACAAAGAGAGGGTCCACCGGAATGCAGGCCGACTAGATCTACTGCTGCAAGAAGCGGATGGTCATGGCCGCTATGAGGTGGAAATCCAACTGGGAGCCTCAGATGAATCACACATAATTAGAACTATCGAATATTGGGATATTGAAAGAAAAAGGTATCCTCAATACGATCACACAGCTGTAATAGTTGCCGAGGACATAACAAGTCGATTCCTCAATGTAATTAGTCTCTTCAATGGTCATATCCCAATTATGGCTATTCAATTCAGTGCTATTGAGACAGGAGAAGGAGTGGGCTTGCACTTCACCACTGTCCTGGACACTGTCTCAAGAGGATTTGTAGACGATGACGAAGAAGTTGCCCCAATAACTGATCGCTCTTATTGGGAGAACCGAGGTAGCAGGAAAACGATCTCATTAGCCGACAAGATACTGGTGATATGCTCAGAGTTCCTGCCTAGCTCTACGGAGTTCAGTTATAACAAGCACTATATGGGATTTTGGATTGATGGAAGAGCAAATAATTTTGCGATCTGCAGACCGCAGAAATCAGTATTAAGAGCGGATATCAAGATTCCAAAGTCACAAGAGAATGATCAGTTTATTGAATCCGCTGAACTTGATTGCCTCGATTACGATTCACGATGGAAGCAATACAGAATCCGGGTTACGGAGAATGATCTTGAGCAAAAGAGAGAGGCACTTCTTCACCTGCTTAGAAGTGCATATGAAATCAGGACAAACTGATTGATGGAAGACAAACCACTCTCACCAAAATGGTTCATCCAAGCCATGGCTTTGCTTGCTGTTGCTGGGATGACGATTCCATTGGTTGCCGGAGTTGCTGGGTTCGTTAAGGATGAGTTGAGGAGACCTTCAACTGTTGAGCGAGGTGGCTAAGTCGTGGGCTTTCTCTATTTAGTGGGATTCAAGGGTCAGCCCTACGGTCACGAAGACGATTTCAACTATGCATTAAGGGAGCTGCTTGATGAACACTGCAGCTATTGCACCCCAGCTGGCAAGACGGAAGTCTTTGGTCCTTATACACCTGAGCAGAGCTTGGCAGAAATCTGCTGGTTATTGCAGGAGATTGGATACACGCAACGTGAATATCATGATCTGATTGATCAACTCCGAGAGAAACACGAAAAGGTCAAGGGCTATAAGCCTGCATCATGGTTTGATGCCTTCCATGGTCGTGAGATACAGCACCAAGAAAGAAAGGAGAGAACAGAACGAATCGATCGATGGAAAATTGATCGAAACTGGATCTTCAGGGCTTTAATTGCTAAGTGGGTTAAGCCACGAAAAAGAAGAAGCGACTAATTCCTAGATCTTATAGTTATTATGAACAGGATTCTCTGGGATTAGAAACTTCAACTTGTCGAGCTTTTCATCAAGCAGAGTCTCGCGGGTGATCCCCTCTTTTAGTCAAAGTCGGACAGTGCCTCCTTCAAAGAAGAGATCAAAGGCATCATTTAGGTTAGCGATTGGTTCAGTCATTAGTCGTGTGTTGTAGTTAATGATGTTCAGTCATCTAAGAATTGATAAGTAGTTGTTCAGTCGTAATCAAAAGAATTTCGTTCAGTAATCTAATATCAATAAGTAGATGTGTCGTTTGTGGTCCGTACTTACACGGCTTGTTCTCTTATGGAACAAGAGAGTAAGCGTGTTTAAGTCATTTCCTTGACTGTCTTTCTCTCTGTATACCTGTCCTATTGAGCTTCCCCCCTGTCTAAGGCAGGGATTGCTTCTCCCTCTATACATGTGGGATCGCTTCTCCCGGTATACGGCAGGGGTCGACTCTCCCTTATATAAAGGTGCTCATCTCCCTCTGTATACATAGTGGATCACTTGTCTCCGTATACACTGAGGGGCACTTCTTCCTCTATAGACCGGGGATCGCTTCTACCTATAAAAGGCAGGGAGCTGGCTCTTCCTGTATAGACCGTTTATTGCTTTCTCCCTGCAAACATGACGGATCGGTTCGATAATGCGAACTTCACCTCCCACATGAGCAGCAGTAGAAAGAATCCAGAGAGATGGAGGGATCAATGCTTAACGAACTACTCTTCACACTGTTCCTCACGCAGACCGGCACAGTAGCTGCAATTTCAGCTTGCATTGTTGGCGTCATGGCACTGTTTTATGCAGAGATAATTGCTCTTGATAAATGTGATGCTGAGAAGCCTATAGAAGCAACTGTAGGGCTTCATGGTGAGCGTGGATAGGGATTCGGCCTTCGCGCTATATAAGGCGCCTTAGAGGGGATTCTTAGCCGGATCTATTCAAAGTGATTTATTAGCAGTGACTCATCCCTGGTTTTGCCAAATTCAATCTGTGTAATTTCTCGCGACCTCAATCGGATGTCCATTCTTTCGTAGTGACGTTGAAGGATCTTCACGTCGTGACCAGCAATCCTCGACAACAAAAAGATGTCAGTACCTTTAACAAGATGATCTTCGATGAAAGTAGATCGCAATGAATAAAGCGTATAAAGTTTTTTTGAAAACTTGTGGCCCTTGAGCTGTGTACCTACGGCATTCCTTGCCTTTATCCATGCTTTACCAAATTGATTCCGTTCCCAAGGCCGCCAATCTTTCATTGGCTGTCCAAACACATGCGTATCCAAAGTTATCTCTGTTGAAATGTTGTTGTCCTTGATATACTGACGTTGGAACTCAAGCCATCGCTGTAATTCTCTCCCCTGATTGCAAGGGATCTCCCTTACCTGCTTTGTCTTTGATCTGACTGTATTGATGTAGGTAACAATCCAATCTTCGGTACCTCCTCTTGACGTTCTTCTGGGTTCATTGCGGAACTCAATCTGCTTCCACTTCAGCTTGATCGCCTCCTCAGGCGACATACCGCTGTTCTTCAACAGAAGTGCAAAGTGCCAGAAAGCAGTTCTCCAGTAATGCCACTTGTGATTTGAGTCCTCTTCCACCTCCTTACGGAATGGACCACGTATCCAGTCAATGATCAACTTCCAGTCCTCAGGGTTAATGGCTGGGTTTGCCATTAGGTCTGTCTGTCGGATCGGAAGCTTTCTAAAGAGTCCTTTGTCAGCCAGGAGTTCAGCTGACATCAGGCGATGCCTGACCAGATAGTTCCTTAGAAAGTCACGGATTTGAACGATTTCACGATTGATGCTCAAAGGAGTCGCATTCGCTCGCCACAGCGCGTAGTCCTGAAAGCTGTCAGGTCTGATCTGATTGGTTTGAACGACGTACTTGGATTCCAGGAAAGGGATGAGGTGCTTCCTGAGCGTTCGGATCTTGTTCCGGTGGGTCTCCTCAGTGATGTGACCTGCCTTAACCCGAAGAAGCTCCTCCTTTTCGAATCCCCCTAAGGCCGATTCCATGGTCAAAGACCTAGGTGTGCGGACTGAGGAAGTGACGTGTTGCTTCTCAGCTCCGGTTCGCTGCCTAAGAACACCCCCTAGAACCGCTTCAGAGCCTGCTGAAGCGGAGTTCAGCTGGAATGCCACATCAGTGGCTGCTGACACGGCTTCCTCGAGCGTTTGGGCTCCTTCTATGCGCCTTGTTCTGTAGGACTTAGTCCCAGGGACCAGCTCCCTGTAGAACCAACCTCCAGCACTGCTTCCTGAGGCGTACTGAACAACTGCTCCTCGCCCATTCAGGACAGCCTGTTTTTGCGAAATCCGCGGCACGGACCTGAAACAAGGTTGGTATTTGGTTGGTATTGAGCGGTTTCAACGCCCAATACCCAGTTATACGCTGATTTCAGCCAATCTTTGCTGAACTGCAGCATGCGTGGCCGGTATTCCCCCCAATCCTATGGAGGCATCTCCACTCGATCCAAGACTTCCGGGGTTCGATTGCTGCAGAGCAGAATCCGTGAACAGCTTCCCCTCAGCATTGCGGTGGTGGGAAAGGAGACCATCTAGGGGCGTCTGATCTGGCAGGACCCTTGATTTCTTTCCATCGAACGTGCGGGCAGCAGCCGGCCCATGTTGATCAACCGTCGTCAGATCAGCGTGATCAGCTCCCTCGGTTGAACACCAGGCATGTGGCACGATCGCAACCTTGCCGAGCGCTGGATCCGTGAACGCTGCCAACCCTGCCGTCGACGCCAGTGCCCAGACCGGTCGTTATGACCCAGCTGCGCTGGAGAAGCACTGGCAGGAGAGCTGGAAGGCAGATGGGGTGGACATCACCGAAGAAAGCAGTGAGAAAACGGGCTTCTTTGCCCTGTCGATGTTCCCGTACCCCTCGGGCAGCCTGCACATGGGCCATGTGCGCAATTACGTAATCACCGATGTGATCGCCCGGGTTCAACGAATGCGGGGCCATGCCGTGGTGCATCCGATGGGCTGGGATGCCTTCGGACTTCCCGCGGAAAACGCGGCGATCGAACGCAATGTGGACCCCGGCGAGTGGACCGACCGCAACATCGATCAGATGCGGGCGCAGCTGGATCGGCTTGGCTTGTCGATCGACTGGAGCCGCGAGCAGGCGACCTGCCACAGCGACTACTACCGCTGGACCCAGTGGCTTTTCCTTGAACTCCTCGAAGGGGGGCTGGCCTATCGCAAGAACGCCACCGTCAACTGGGATCCCATTGATCAGACCGTGCTGGCCAATGAGCAGGTGGATGGTGAAGGCCGCTCCTGGCGCTCCGGAGCCCTGGTGGAACAACGCCAGCTGAACCAATGGTTCCTGCGCATCACCGACTACGCCGAACCACTACTCAACGACCTGGATGCCCTCAAGGGCTGGCCGGAACGGGTGCGCACCATGCAGGCCAACTGGATCGGCCGTTCCGAAGGCGCGGAGATCAACTTCAGCGTTGAAGGGAAACAGGATCAGACAATCACGGTGTTCACCACCCGACCCGACACCCTCGCTGGGGCGAGCTATGTGGTCCTGGCTCCTGAAAACGAGCTGGTGGACAGCCTCACCAGCACGGAACAGAGGGAGACGGTGGAGGCCTTCCGCAAGGAGGTAGCTCGTCTCAGCACGATCGAACGCACCAGTGATGACCGGCCCAAACGGGGGGTGCCCATCGGCAGTCACGTGATCAACCCCTTGACGGGGGTAGTGCTGCCGGTGTGGATCGCCGATTACGTGTTGGCCGAGTACGGCACAGGCGCCGTGATGGGCGTGCCGGCCCACGATCAGCGCGACATTGCCTTTGCCCAGTCGAATGGTCTGCCGATCCAGCAGGTGATCGATGCCGAAGGAGCTGTTGAAGCCATCGCGGCCGGTCAGGCCTGGACGGATGCCGGAACACTGATCAACTCCGGCACCTTCGATGGCACCGCCTCCAGCGAGGCCAAGGGCGTTATTACCGGCCACGGCGCCGAGCAGGGTTGGGGCCGCAGCAAGGTCACCTATCGCCTGCGCGATTGGCTGATCTCGCGGCAGCGCTACTGGGGCTGCCCAATTCCTGTCATCCACTGCGATGACTGCGGTACTGTTCCTGTGCCGCGCGAAGAGCTGCCGGTGGAACTGCCCCGGGGCATTGATCTCTCCGGCAAGGGAGGTTCGCCCCTGAGCCAGCAGAGCGACTGGGTCAACGTGGCCTGCCCGACCTGCGGCAAGCCTGCCAAGCGGGAAACCGACACCATGGACACCTTCATGTGTTCCTCCTGGTATTTCCTGCGGTTCGCAGATCCCGACAACACCGAGAAACCCTTCAGCAAAGAAGCGGTGAACCGCTGGTTGCCCGTGAAGCAATACGTGGGCGGCATTGAACACGCGATCCTGCACCTGCTTTATGCACGCTTCTTCACCAAGGCACTGAAGGATCGAGGCCTGATCGACATCAACGAACCGTTTGAACGGCTCCTCACGCAGGGCATGGTGCAAGCCATCACCTACCGCAATGCGACGACCGGCAAGTACATCGCTCCAGCGGATGTGGCGGATCCGGAGGATCCTCGCGACCCCAACACCGGGGACAAACTCGAGGTGTTGTTCGAGAAGATGTCGAAGTCGAAGTACAACGGCGTCGACCCCGCGGCGGTGATTGATCGCTACGGCGCAGACACGGCCCGGATGTTCATCCTGTTCAAGGCACCGCCGGAGAAGGATCTGGAGTGGGATGACGCAGATGTGGAAGGCCAGTTCCGCTTCCTGCAACGGCTCTGGCGCCTTGTTGAGGCGGGTGCTGCCCGCATCGACTCACTCGAGCCGCTACAACGGCCGGTCGATTTGAGCGATACCGACAGCGGCGTACGCCGGGCGCTGCACCTGGCCATCGAAGCCGTCAGCGAGGATCTCAGTGACGAGATTCAGCTGAACACGGCAATCTCCGAGTTAATGAAGCTCTCCAATGCCATCAGCTCCACAGGCATCGATGCCCTCAGTACTCCTGTGCTTCAGGAGGCTCTTTCGGGGCTGATTCGACTTCTAGCTCCGTTCGCGCCGCATTTGGCAGAGGAGTTCTGGAGCCGTCTCGGGGGAAGCGGCAGCGTGCACCGTCAAAGCTGGCCGGTGCTGGATCCAACGGCCTTGGTGCAAGACAGCGTTGAAGTGGTGATCCAGGTAAAAGGCAAGGTGCGGGGCAAACTGCAGGTTCCTGCCTCCGCCGGCAAGGAGGAGCTGGAACGGCTGGTTCTGGCCAGTGACGTCGCCCAAAAGTGGTTGGAGGGCGCCGCCCCCCGGCGGGTGATTGTTGTCCCCGGAAAACTGGTGAACCTGGTGCCCTGAGCCAAGGAGGATCAGCCTTTGCTGAAGCGCATCGAGGCGGGCTGGCTCCAGTCGCCCTGAGCACAGAAACCGCGTTGGTTGCCGGTGAGGTGACGCAGGATCCAGAAGATGGATTCGTCGGTGCCATCCCCGAGGGCCAGGCGGATCTCATCGGCGGAACGGGCCACACCGTCGGCCAGGATCGCCTCAACACGGACTTGCAAGTCGAGAATCACCGCCGCCGCCTTCTTGCCGGCTTCAACGCCGGGCTGGTGGTAGGCGTTGATGTTCACAAGTTCGCCATAGAGACCGACGGCGCGCTCGAACAGAGCGATGAGGGCACCGAGACGGCGTGCATCAAAGCGGCGCATGCTGATCGTCATGCTCTGGCGCCCACCCTCACTGAGGGCTGAGCGGGTGCCCTGCAGGAAACCATCGAGAAAGTCGCCGGGGCATTCTCCGTCAATCGTGGGGATATCGTTCACGTCCTCAAGCACCTCGATGAACGTGGCGAAGAAGTTGTCGACACCATCGCGCAGTTGCTGCACATAGGCGTGCTGGTCAGTGGAGCCTTTGTTGCCGTAAACAGCGATGCCCTGGTGAACAACCTCACCGTTGCGATTCAGGCGCTTGCCCAGGGATTCCATCACCAGCTGCTGGAGGTAGCGGCTGAACACCTCAAGGCGATCGCGGTAGGGCAGAACAACCATGTCACGCTGACCGCGACCATCACCGGCCACATACCAGGAGGCGGCCATCAGGGCCGCTGGATTGCGACGCAGATTCGCTGCGCGGGTGGCGGCATCCATCTGAGATGCGCCGGCGAGGAAGTCGCGGATATCGCAACCGATCAGGGCACCGGGAAGCAGACCAACAGCACTGGTGATGCTGGTGCGGCCACCCACCCAATCGAACATGTCAAAGCGCTTGAGCCACCCCTCGGCCTGAGCCTGCTGATCCAGCTTGCTGTCGAGCATCGTCACGGCAACGGCCTGACCGGCCCACTGGCCACCAGCGGCCTCGAGTCGATGGCGGGCCTGCTCCATGCCGAGGTGGGGTTCTGGGGTGCCCCCAGACTTGCTCACCGTCACCACCAGGGTGCGGTCAAGACGATCCTGCAACCCTGCCAGGACGTTGCTCATCCCGTCGGGGTCGACGTTGTCGAAGAAATGGAAAGGGAGACCCTCGCCTGGGTTCTGCAGGGCCTTGATCATCAAGGCGGGGCCCAGACCACTACCGCCGATGCCGATCCAGAGCACATCGGTGAAGGTTTCGCCGTTGGGCGCCTTGATCGTTCCATTAATCACATCGCGCCCGAAGGCCGCGATCAGATCGATTTCCCTGGAGATGTGGTGCTGCAGCTCTGAGGAAGGGGCGAGTTCGGGGGTGCGCAGCCAGTAGTGACCAACCTGGCGCTGCTCATCTGGATTGGCGATTGCACCGGCTTCCAGCTCCTGCATAGCAGCGAAAGCCTTGTCCATCCGCGGCTGCAGAGCCTGCAGGTCTGCGGCGTTCAAGTGCATCCGGCTGATGTCGAGCCAGACGCCCAGATCATCGTGATACCAGCCGAGGTCGCAGAACCGTTGCCACTGAATATGAGCGTCGGAAGCGTTGAAATCCGGAAAGCTCATGCCGGGCGAACGATGCGGTCCTGCCGAACGTATCCAGAATCTGACGGGATGCCCACGCAAAAGGACACCCCGGCTAGTTTCATGTCACATTCCGTAGACCCCATTTCCAGCCCCCATGGCTGAGCCACTGCGACTTACCACTGGGCTGCTGGCGATGGCAGCGAGCCTCTTGCTGGTCAGTCAGTGGTCACAGCCAGTCGCTGAGCGTCAAGATCATTTGCGTGTGATGGGGCAAGACAGGCTCGAGCCGACCGACTTCACACCGCAGGAACTGAAGCTGCTCCAAAGGCGCTTCGGGGTTCACGGCCCTCAGACGCAGCTGGCCCAGTTGTTCACAAGCAGCATCGATCAGCTCAAACCGCTGCGCTCATCAACCTTGAATCGCCTACGGAAGCTCAAACCGGTGATCCTGCGCGAAGCAGCGGCGCATCAGGTGAATCCGATGTTGATCACGGCCGTTCTCTTCGACGAGATACAGCACTCCAAGCCGGGAGAGAGCCTACCCTTCATTGCCCACTCCGGCCTGGTGAAGACCCATGGCCTTGCACAGCTCGGCATTGCTGAGCTCATTCATCAAAAGCGACTTTCCGAGAACCCAACGCCGGAAGAAATCACATGGGCTCGCAATCAACTGCTGGACCCCAAGATGAACATCACCCTGCTGGCGGCGAAGTTCCAACGGCTGAAGTTGGCTCTGGGTCTGCCGGACAACTTGATGCTGCAAGCAAGTCGCTCGTATCTCGATGCCAAGGCGATTGCCACCCTCACGTATCTGCATAACGGAAAATCGGATTACCCGGCGCGGGTGCTGGGCTACATGCAAGACCCTGAACTGCATGGGTTGATTTACGGCTTTCATCAACCGAATCCGTACATCACTGTTTAAAACTCCACGGGGAGGACTTGTCTGTTGGCAGAGGCCGATCCAATCCCTCGTTCCCTCATCCCTCATCCCTCAGATGAGGGATAAAAGCCTCACCAAAGATCTCCCGACAGGGGGACTGATAATTAATGGTTGTCGTTTCATCGATCCAACACGGAAAATCGATGAAACAACTCCTGATACCGATTGCGTTTGGCCTGCTGTTCCCAACCGAGTATTGGCTCAGGTCGATGCCGAGGTGGCTGCCCAGTGCAAGGACGCCAGGGATTTCTATGGCTGCGTCAGGGCCTTCACCGCTCATCCCCAATCCAGAGCTGATCTCGGCCCTCTGGGTGGAGCCATGGGTCAAATGGCTGCATGTCTGATCTCAGGCCCAAGTTTCCGCAGCTCGCCTGCCAACGTCCCACCAGGCGTGATTCCGGTGGGTCTTGCGGAGGAAATCCTGCGTGAAGTCTTTCGCTGAACCGACGCAAAATGCAATCACTTATGGCAGCTCGCGCGGAACCGATCGGAGCGGCTGGTGGCGGCGTGTTTGGTTTTGCGACCACTCACCCGCTTGCGCCAGAGCTTGAACGACGACGCTTTCATCTGTTGCCGCATCACAGCAATCACCTGCGGCTCGGAGAGTCCGAATTGAAATTCAATCGCCTCGAAGGGAGTCCGGTCTTCCCAGGCCATTTCAATGATCCGATCGAGATCTTCGCTGGTGAGCGTTGTCAACGACGCACTGAACAGATACCGAACGCTAACGACGCTTCAGCTCACGCAGAGGTCCCCGAGGGCAGCGAGTCGCTTCTGCAGTTTCGACCAGTCAAAACTGCGCGGATCACCGCGTTCTCCGCCCAGATCAACATGACGATGGGTGGTGATCGACGCCGGCGGCAGATTGAAGGAGCGGATCCAACCGGACAACACCAAAGCCAACGCGTCGTATTGCTGGGTGGTGTAGCCCGTATGAGAGCCATAGGCATTCGCCCCTGACAGCGGGGTTTCCAGGCTCAGGTGCAAGGCAAAGTTGTTAACGGAGCCCTTGATCTTTTTGTTGGTGATCGCCCACTCCCCCAGGAAGGCGGAATAACCCGCGCCGTAGGCACGACTTAACGGGTCCACCAGATCAACAACGCGCCCGTCCTGGCCCACCAACGTGTGATAGCTCACTTGATCTTCATCCCGCGTGTGGGGCGTCATGAAGGTGTTTAAGGCGGAGCTCAGCGGATAGACGGTTTCGTGCAGCACCACCACCCGCGGCGTGGCATCAATCACACGGCCGTAGGCATCCTTGTCGTAGCGCTCACCAAAATTGGTGGGATCGATCTTCACGAAGGCCCGCCAGGAACTCGAGCGGGCTTCGAGCTGGTTTAAACGCGACCGCAAAGTGGTGTCCACACCCGAGCACTGGCGGGCCAGTGGCGACAGCCAGGAGCGCGACTTCGGCGGCAAAGGCAACGATGAGGAGGGGTTGTCCTCCCGTTGGCGACCGCGTTCCATCACCACGGGGGACAGCTCCTCTTGATCCATCAACACCCAGCCGGTCAATCCAAGAGCCAACGCCCCCGCAGCAGCAACGCTGATCGCGAGCGACCGGTGCTCATTAACGCGGTTCAAGACACCGCTCCAGCAAGGGCTTAAACGATCTCGAACCATCGATCCCGCAACCGCCGTTGTTCCGTTGTGCACCCAGGATCCCAATCCAACACCCAATGGTCCACACCGGTATCGGGGGAAAGCTGGGTCTCCTTGAGCAGGCTGCGTCGTGAATAGGTGACGCGTACACACTTCTGCCTCTCAAGCAGAACTGAAAGGTCACTGCTGCGACGCACCCGGTAGCCGTTGATCGCCAACAGCTCATCGCCCACCACAAGCCCGGCCACTTGGCCGGGACTGTCCCGCCGCACCCTTTGAATCAAAGCGGCACCCTGAGCATCCTTGAGAGTGAGTCCGTGGTCGGGATGCTTAAGCGGCACAGGGTCCATACGCAGCCCCAGAGCCTCCACGCAATCAAGGAGGGGAAGGGCCTCGGGCTGGTCCAACCATTGATCCAGATCCATCGGAAGTTCGGCATCCCATGGAGCCAGGGCGGCCTTGAGGTCATCACGGCAGTAGCCACGGGCCTGACGGCCGGGGCCCTGCCACAACTCCCGCAGGATCGCGGCCATGGAGTGGCCGCGCCGCCGCAGGCGGACATCCAAGCAGAAGGCCACCGCAGCACCGAGGCGGTAGTAGCTGATCTGGCTGTCCCGAGAGGCTGGCGTCGCCTTGTAAAGCTTGATCCACGCCTCACGGGCACTGGCCGCCAGCGACTGGACCGAACAGCCGGGTGACATCAGCACGATGGAAAGCTCTTCCCCCAGATCCTTGAGCAGAGTCGGCCGATCCGAACACCCCGCCAGCAGGGGCAGGCTGAGGTCGAAGTAGCTGGTGATTCCCTCGGCAAACCAGAGGCCTTCGGTGATCACCGCCTGCCCGTAGTCGTAGGGCCGCAGCTCAACAGGGCGCAGCCGCCGCACATTCCACTGATGCAGATATTCATGGCCGATCAACTGCAACAGCTGCCGGTAGCCCTTGGGCTTGGCAAGGGCCGACCAACTGAACTGCAACACAGCACTGTGATCGTGTTCCAGGCCGCCATAGCCCTGATCGAGCAGTTGCAGAACCAGCTGGTAGCGATCTCCCGCCGGAGGTGGAGTTCCCAGCAAGCGACAGGCAGCGCTGCACACGTTCTCAATGTCGCTGATAAAGCTCGGCGGCCAACCCATCGGCGGCGTGCCGATTAGCAGCAGCTCATGGTTCTTGCCCTCCACCGTGAAGGGTTCCGCCTGAAAGGGCCCCGCATGCAGCGGGCTGTCCACGAGAGCATCGAAATCAGCAGCGACCCAGCCCTCAGCACTGGCCTCCAGCGGCAGATGCACACTCCAGTGCTGTGGGGCCGTCACGACAACGTGGTGCGTTGACCAGCGGCAGCCGTCGATCTCCATTGCCACTGCGGCAAGGCAGAGCGAGGCGAAATCGGGATCCAGCAACCCGGTACGGACGGTCAGATCCCGTGCCTCAACCTGATAGTTGAGCGTGAGCGGGCTCAGATCCGGCAGATCGCAGAGCCATTGGTGCGGCGCCGTGCGACGCACCGGAAGCTCCTCTCTGTTGGCATGCAGCTGCAGGCTGTGCAGGTGTTGGGCGTGATCACGCACGGTGTAGGAACCCGGCGTCCAGACCGGCAGCTGGAAGGTCTGACGATGGGTCTGCGGTGTCCACTGGATGGACACCGAGATGGTCTGGGTTTGGGGATGGCTCAGATCGAGCCGGATCTGAACCGGTTCGAACACGTCAGTGGGTCTGCACAATCAGTTTCGCGGAACCCATGTCATCAAGGCGCACCTGGTCGATGGCATGGAGCAGGGCGTAGCGGCGGGTCAGTCTCTGCAAGCGCTGTTCAAGCCCCGGCTGGTGGCTGATTCGCTGAATGTCGCCATGCATCACGATCGCTCCATTCTCTCGCTGGGTCCACCCCAGGGGCATGGCTGAGCCCTGAAACGCGAGCACATCAACGGAATGGGAGTCGTCCGCGAACCCCTGCAATTCGGTCGTTCGCTCCACCTTGAAGCCCTCATCACAAAGGGCCTGAACCAGACGCTCGAGGTCGGTGAAGACAGTCGGCAGGATGGAGAGATGGGACATGGACCGAACCCCGCTTTGACTGACCCTAGCCACGACAATCAAGCTGACCAGGCCCCGCTGCAGCTGGGGGTTATGGCATCCGGAAACGGCAGCAACTTCGAGGCCCTGGCCCTGGCGATTCAGGCGGGGGACCTAAACGCGAGGATCCAGCGGCTGGTGGTGAACAATCCGGGCTGTGGCGCCCAGCAGCGTGCGGAGCGTCTCGGCATTCCCGTATCGGTGCTCGACCATCGCCTGATCAAGGACCGGCGCGAGCTAGACGGCGAATTGGTGCGCCTGTTTCGTACCGACCAGGTGGAGCTGGTGGTGATGGCAGGGTGGATGCGGATCGTCACCGATGTGTTGATCAGCGGCTATTCCGATCGCCTGATCAACATCCACCCCTCACTGCTTCCCAGCTTCCGTGGCCTGGACGCCATCGGGCAGGCCCTCAAGGCCGGGGTGAAGCTCACCGGCTGCACGGTGCACATCGTCACCGAGGAGCTGGATGCCGGCCCGATCCTGGCCCAGGCCGCCGTTCCAGTCCTCGAAGGGGATGACCATGCCAGGCTCGCCAAACGGATTCAGGAGCAGGAACATCTGCTCCTGCCCAGGGCATTGGCTGGCCTGCAGCCAACCTGGCGTCAGGGATAGAACGACTGCAACGGCAGCCCCGTCTCCGGGGCAAGACCCGCTATCAGGTTGAGGCACTGCACGCCCTGCCCGGCCTGGCCCTTGATCAGGTTGTCGATGGCACTCATCAACACCAGCTGGCCCGTGCGGTTGTCCACCTGAACGGACAGCAGGGCACGGTTCGTGTGGCGCGCCCACTTGGTGGCGGGGTAGGTGCCCACCGGCAGGACTTCAACGCAGGGGTGGTGGCGGTAGATCGCATCTAGAACCGTGGTGCAATCCTCCGCGGTGAGTCCGGGGTCGCGCAAGCGGGCATAGACCGTAGAAAGCAGACCACGCACCATCGGCACCAGGTGAGGCGTGAACTGAAGCCGCACCTCCTGGCCAGCCACCTCCATCGCCATCTGCTCGATCTCAGAGGTGTGGCGATGGCCGATGACGCCGTAGGGCGAGATGGATTCCGAGGCCTCCGCCAGCAACATCGCCTCCTTCGGCACCCGCCCCCCGCCAGAGGTGCCCGTCTTGGAATCAATGATGATGCCGCTCGTCTCAATCAGACCCTGCTTAAGGAACGGCAGCAGAGGCAGCAGGCTGGCGGTGGGGAAGCAACCGGGAGCTGCGACAAGCTTCGCGTCAGCGATGGCGGGGCCGTTCCATTCCGGCAGGCCGTAGACAGCACTGCTGCAGAGCTCAGCGTCCTGACGGTTGAGGGAGCCGGCCTCCCTGGCATAGACCTGCCGCCACTGCTCCAGAGAGCGGTAGCGGAAGTCGGCGGAGAGATCCACCACCCGCACACCCCGCTCCAACAGTTGTGGTGCCAACTGACAGGCCAGGCCGTTAGGGAGGCTCAGTACAGCGAAATCGGAGCAGGCCGCAATCCGATCCGGATCCGCCGATTCCACCGTTGGGTCGTCCGGCAGGGGCAGGAAGGAACAGACGGAGCTCCAGCGTTGACCAGCACTGCGTTCACCACCCAGAAAGCTGACGGAAAGCCCCGGGTGGCCCTGAAGCAGACGAATGGTCTGCAGGCCGCCGTAGCCGGAGGCGCCGATCACAGCAACCCGTCCGCCCTTCACCGTTGCCATCGCTTCAACCGCCGACTTTTTCCTGCCTGCCATTGAACCAACCAGCCAACGGTCGATCGTACAGAGATCAATAATGAAGTCATCCCCGACGACCAGGCTCCTGAATCCCAGTTCCCTTGACCCCACGAACGAACCCATCGCGTTCGATGCCATCAGCGACGCCCTTGCGGCGATCCGCAATGGGGAGTGCGTTGTCGTGGTGGACGACGAACAACGGGAGAATGAGGGTGATCTGATCTGCGCGGCCCAGTTCGCCACCCCGGAAGCGATCAACTTCATGGCCACCGAGGCACGGGGCCTGATCTGTCTTGCCATGGAGGGTCAGCGGCTGGACGAACTGGATCTGCCGCTGATGGTGGACCGCAACACCGATGCAAATGAAACGGCCTTCACCGTGAGCATCGATGCCGGAATCGAACATGGGGTAACCACCGGCATCTCCGCCGAAGACCGCGCCGCGACGATTCAGGTGGCCCTCAACCCAGCCACACGGCCAGCGGAACTGCGCCGGCCCGGGCATATCTTTCCCCTGCGAGCCCGCCCCGGCGGCGTGCTCAAACGGGCCGGTCACACCGAAGCCGCCGTAGATCTGGCTCAGCTGGCGGGCCTCAGCCCCTCCGGAGTGATCTGTGAAATCCAGAACAGTGATGGCTCCATGGCTCGCTTGCCGGAGCTGCGCAGCTATGCCGATCGCTGGGGGCTGAAGCTGATCAGCATTGCTGACCTGATCCGCTACCGGCTGGAGAACGAGCGCTTCGTTTGCCGCATGGCTCAGGCCCAATTGCCCAGCCGCTTCGGCAGCTTTCAGGCGGTGGGATACCGCAACGAACTGGATGGCTCCGAACACGTTGCACTGATCAAGGGCGAGCCCAATTCCCTGAGCGAACCCGTGCTGGTGCGCATGCATTCCGAATGCCTCACTGGTGATGCCTTCGGCTCACTGCGCTGCGACTGCCGGCCCCAGCTGGAGGCGGCCCTGCGCCAAATCGAGGCGGAGGGCGAGGGTGTGGTCGTCTACCTGCGCCAGGAAGGTCGGGGCATCGGCCTGATCAATAAATTGAAGGCCTACAGCCTCCAGGAAGCGGGGCTCGACACCGTTGAAGCCAATGAGCGGCTCGGATTCCCGGCTGATCTGCGCAACTACGGCGTTGGCGCGCAGATCCTCTCCGACCTCGGCATCCACAGGCTGCGGCTGCTCACCAACAACCCTCGCAAGATCGCCGGCCTCGGCGGCTATGGCCTGCAGGTGGAGGAACGAGTGCCGCTGGTGATGGACCCTGGCGCTCACAACGCAGACTATTTAGCGGCCAAGCGAGAGAAGCTCGGGCACCTGTTCGAATCCGAGAGTCCCTGCGTGGTGCTGGCACTGGCGGTGAACGTGGGCCCGGAAAGCTGGCCCACCATTCGCCAGGAAGTGGAAGCCATCGCCCAACGCCAGGGCTTCAGCCTCGAGGCCCTGCATGAACCACGCCTATTAGCGCTCTGGGATAGACCGCAATTTGTGTGGAAATTGATTCCCGACGGAGCTGATGCAGCCCCCCTGCTCAAGAGTCTGGCGGCCCTGGCAGCGACCGAACGTGTGGGGCTGATGCGCGTTCCTACAGAGCGGATGGCCCTGCACCCTCCCCAGACCCTCGAACGGGTGGAGCATCAACTCAATGAGTTGATCAACTTGGGCAGTGACGGACTGCTGGAAAACGGCCCGTCACTGCTGCACTGGACCCGGAGCTAATCAGCCTTCCTGGATCGTCACTTTGTTGATCTTGGAACCGTTGGCGAGCTTCAGCACCACATCCATGTTGCCGGTGTGACCGAACACGGTGTGCACGCCATCGAGGTGGGGCTGGCCTTCATGGCAGATGTAGAACTGCGAGCCACCCGTGTTGCGACCGGCATGTGCCATGGCAAGGGTACCGGCCTGGTGCTTCTGCTGGTTGATCTCGCAATCGATCTGATAACCGGGGCCTCCAGTACCAGCCATGCCTCGGGCGCCCTCACGACTATTTGGGCATCCTCCCTGGGCCATGAAGCCGGGGATGACGCGGTGAAAGGCAAGACCGTCATAGAAGCCGTCCTTGGCCAGCTTCACGAAGTTGGCGACTGTGTTCGGTGCATCGGCTTCGAACAGCTCGAGCTCGATCAGGCCTGCTTCAGTGTCCATCAAGGCCTTTGTCATGTTGGCGCGAGCAAAACTGGAGTGTAAAGAGACGCCGACCATGCCCGACCTCTCCAAAGCCCGCGTCGGTGTGATCGGCGGCAGTGGCCTCTATTCGATCCCCGGCTTGAGCCAAGTTGAGGAACGCACGGTCGATACCCCTTTCGGGGCAACGTCCGATCAATTGCGACTGGGAGAGCTCGAGGGGGTCGAGACCGTCTTTCTGGCACGCCACGGCCGCCATCACCATCTGCTCCCCAGTGAAGTGCCCTACCGAGCCAATATCTGGGCCATGCGTTCACTGGGGGTGCGCTGGCTGATCTCGCTCTCGGCGGTGGGATCGCTGCAGGGGCATCTGCAGCCGCGCGACATGGTCGTGCCCGATCAGTTCATTGACCGCACCCGTGATCGACCCGCCAGTTTCTTCGGCAACGGCTGCGTCGCCCACGTCAGTCTTGCGGACCCCTTCTGCCCCCAGTTGAGTGCCCTCCTAGCCGATGCCGCCGAGCAAGGCTTACCGGAGGGTCGACAGCTGCACCGCGGTGGCACTTATCTCTGCATGGAGGGACCCGCCTTCTCCACCCGGGCGGAGAGCAAGCTCTACCGCTCCTGGGGCTGTTCGGTTATCGGGATGACCAATCACACCGAAGCCCGCCTGGCCCGAGAGGCCGAACTCGCCTATGCCTCCCTGAGCATGGTCACCGACTTCGATTGCTGGCACGAGCACCATGACGCCGTCTCGGTGGAGATGGTTATCGGCAACCTCCAGGCCAACGCCTCGGCCACCGAACCGATCCTGACTGGGTTGATGCAGCGGCTCAAGCACGAGCCCCCCGCCTCGCCAGCCCACACAGCCCTCGCCAATGCTCTGATCACACCCAAGCATCAGGTGCCAGCGCACACCCGCTCCAACCTCGATCTGTTTACCGCCCCCTACTGGGGAACTTTCAATCAGGCCTCCGCCAGTTGAGCGCCGCAGGCGTCCAGGGCTGGACGCAGCTGTTGGTCGTGCTGCAGCAGCAGAGCTTTGGCCTGATCCACCGACAACACGGCAGCGGCCATCATTAAGGCGAGTTTCACCGATCCGCCGGCGTCCTCCAGCAGCGTCAGCCCCCGCTCCCGCTCCACGCCAGCCAGATCACGCAGAATCCGCAATGAGCGGTCTACCAGCTTGCTGTTGCTGGCGGCCACATCCACCATCCGATTGCCATAGACCTTGCCCAACTTCACCATCACGGCGGTGGAGAGGGTGTTCAACGCCAGTTTTGTGGCTGTTCCAGCCTTCAACCGAGTGGACCCCGTCAGCAACTCAGGGCCTGTGAGGAGGCGGATGTCGATGTCGCAGGGCAAAGGGGCCTGCTCCGTCGGAACGCAGGCAATGGCGATGGCAAGGGCGCCGATATTTGTCGCGAAAGCCAGTCCACCAAGCACGTAAGGGGTGGTGCCACCGGCAGCGATGCCCACAAGGCAGTCCTTGGCGCAGAAGCCCCGCTCCTCCAGGTCAGCGCGACCGGCAGCCTCAATGTCCTCAAGCCCTTCAGAACTGCGAAGCAGCGCAGCGGAGCCACCGGCGAGAACGCCTTGTACCTGCTGAGGATCACTGCAGAAGGTGGGCGGACATTCCGCGGCGTCCAACACCCCAAGCCGTCCAGAGGTGCCAGCACCTAGATAGAAGAGGCGGCCACCGGTACGGAGACGCTCGGCAATAGCATCAACCGCCTGGGCCAGGACTGGAGCCACCGCGGCGACTGCTTCCTGGGGGCGACGATCCTCGTCTGCAAACAATTCAACCAGCGCCAGTGTGTCGAGTTGATCCAGGCTTGAACTTCGCTGGTTGCTCTGCTCGGTGAGCAGATTGCCGCGGTCGCTGGAGGGTTGCAGATCGGGGTCAAACACGGCCATGGCTTAGAGCAGCCCCTCCAGGCGCCGCCGCAGCTCATCCAGTTCAGGATTCGATTCCGATTCGGTCTCCAGTCCCTGGCGTACTGGCTCCACAGCCTGCTGCCCAGCCATGGCGTCGTCAGAACCAGCGTCGTCTTGCCAATTGCTCACATCGCGGTTGCTCTGAGGCGGTGCCATAAACAGACGCTCCTCATCGTTGCTCGGCACAAAACCCGACTCGATCAAGCGAGCCTCATAGCCGGCCTCACGGCAAAACAGATCTACATCTTCTCGGTCAAGGGCCTCCACCGTGGGGACAGGAAAATCCTGGGCTTCCAGAAGACCGGCATAACGCTCGGCATCGTCGGGGTTCTCAAACAACAGAACCACCGTCCGTCCGGCGATTTCAAGCGAGTGGATGCCTTCGCTTTCCGTACCGGCATCAAAGAGCAGGACGTGGACGCGCATCGAGAAAACCGTCAGATCAACCGGTCCGGAGTCTCACCCATCGTCAACCACCCTGCTCAGATTCGCTCGCCAGTTCCTGAAGCCGCCGGTAGAGGGCCCGTTCCGCATCGCCCAGATCCGAAGGGATCACCACAACAATCTCCACCAACTGGTCCCCCCGCTCGTCATCCAGCTGCAGACCGCGCCCCCGCAGCCGCAGCAAACGTCCACTCGATGAGCCTGGAGGCACCTGCAGCGTCACGGGTCCATCCAGAGTCGGCACATCTACAGCACAGCCCAGCGCCGCATCCGGCGGGAAGAGCATCAACTTGTAGAGCACGCGCAGACCGTCAATCCGCAGCCCGTCGTCGGTCACAACCCGAAGCTGCAGGAAATGATCACGGCCACCGGGGGCAACGCCTTCAAGCCGCAGACGCCAGCCATCCCCTGCGAAGGGGGGTGTATTCAGCTCGATCATCGTGCCGTCATCGAGCGTCAGTTCCACCACGGTTCCCTGGAGCGCCTGCTCCGGGGTGAGATGAACCACTGACTCGAGATCTTCCACAGCACGCACCGGAGGCGGTGGCGGCGGTGCCGACACCGGACTTCGGAAAGGTGGATCGGGCTCTGCCTCAACCTCAGCGCCCGATCGAGCTGATCCGCCGCCGAAGATCACATCGAGGTAGTCCTCAAAATCAGGGAAGCCCTGCGCGAAAGGATCGGCGACATCCGCGCTGGATCCACCCCCCTGCTGCCAGGCATCACGCCGGCGGGGATCGCTGAGCACCGCATAGGCCTCGTTGACCAACTTGAAGCGCTCCTCAGCAACGGGGTCATTGCTATTGAGATCGGGATGCCAGCGGCGTGCTTCCCGGCGAAAGGCCCGTTTCAGTTGCTGATCCGTGCAGTCGGCATCGACCCCCAGCAGAGACCAGTAATCAGGCTCAGCGGTAGAAGTCATCGTCCCAAGGTGCAGGATCACGACGGCTCAGACCACGGCCACGTTCACCCGGACGGCTGGGGGGACCCCAGGGGTCGTCGTCCCAGTCATCGGCAAACAACTCATCTTTGAGGGAGCCCAGTGTGTTGCGAATGCCCTGAAGCGGACTGCCATCGGCCTGACGTTCCGCCGACAGACGACGGTTCAACCCGAACAACGCCTCCTCCAGACCACTCACGCAGAGATCAAGCTCCTGAAGGTCGTCGTTAGCGAGGCAATCCTGCACGTCACGCATGGCCATTTCAACGGCCCGTTGCTGACGTTCGGCTCCATAGGGCCCCAACTCGAGCGAGGCATCCCGCAGCCGCCGTTCCGCCTGGGCAAGCAAGGTCTGAGCCCGGTTGCGGCGTTCAATCTGGTTGCGTTTGCGCCGGTCCTCGTCAGCTCTGGCCTCGGCTTCCGCCAGCAGAGCGGTCACATCCTCCTCGTTGAGGTTCGAGCCGCCCTGGATCGACACCGACTGCTTGCGCCCCGTGGTGCGGTCTGTGGCACTGACCTGCAGCAGGCCATTGGCATCAATGTCAAAGGCCACCTGCACCTGGGGCACCCCGCGCGGGGCCGGTGGTATCCCGGAGAGACGGAAACGACCGAGGGATTTGTTGTCAGTCGCCATCTGGCGCTCCCCTTGCCAGACATGAATTTCCACGGACGACTGATTGGCTTCCGAGGTGCTGAACACATCGGACTGGCGAACCGGAATCGGCGTGTTGCGCGGAATCAGCACCTTCATCAATCCACCGATCGTCTCCAGTCCGAGCGACAGGGGGGTGACGTCGTTGAGCAGCAAATCCCTGAGTTCACCGGTGAGGATTCCGGCCTGCACCGCAGCACCGATCGCCACCACCTCATCGGGATTCACCGATTGGCAGGGATCGATCGGCACCAGGGTGCGCACCAGCTGCTGCACCATCGGCATCCGAGTGGCACCCCCCACCAGCACGACGTCATCGATGTCGTCGGCCGCCCAGCCGGAGTCGCGTAGGGCCGCCTGAACCGGACTCAGCAGACGGTCGAGCAGATCCGGGCAGAGCCCTTCGAAGGTGGCGCGGTCCAAACGCGTCTCAATGTGAAGCGGCCCCTCGCTGCCGGTGGCAATAAACGGCAGCGAAATCGGTGTGCTCAGCACGCCGGATAGTTCCTGCTTTGCTTTTTCAGCGGCTTCCGTCAACCGCTGCAACGCCTGACGGTCGCGCCGCAAATCAACCTTGTGCTCCTCCTCAAAGGCATCGGCCAGCCAGTTGACGATGCGCTGATCGAAGTCGTTGCCGCCGAGTTGGGTGTCGCCATTCGTCGCCTTGACGTCAAAAACCCCGTTGGCTATGCGCAGCAGCGACACATCAAAAGTGCCTCCACCCAGGTCGAAAACCAGCACCCGCTTGACGGCGCTGCGATCAAATCCGTAGGCCAGGGCAGCCGCCGTGGGCTCATTGAGGATGCGCTCCACCGAAATCCCCGCCAAGCGTCCGGCGTCGCGGGTGGCTTGACGCTGCGCATCATTGAAATAGGCGGGGACTGTGACCACCGCGGCTTCTACCGGTTCACCCAGGTAGGTGGAAGCATCATCGACAAGCTTGCGAATGATGCTGGCAACCAGTTCTTCAGGCGCGTACTCCCGCTCGGTCACAGGGCAGGGCACCCGGACCTGTCCCTGTTCATTGGCACGCACCGTGTAAGGCACAGACAGGCTGCTGTCCTCCAGTTCGTCCCAGTCACGACCAACGAACCGCTTCAGGTTGGAAAAGGTGTTGCGGGGGCTGAGCACCAGCTGGCGCCTGGCCAGTTGCCCGACCAGCAGTTCCTGATCCTTGGTGTATCCGACAACGGATGGGGTGGTTCGTCCGCCCTCGGCATTGGCGATCACGTGGGGACGACCTGCCTCCAGCACAGCGACAACCGAATTGGTGGTCCCCAGATCGATTCCGACGATCCGCCCCATATCCCTGAAAACTTGATCCCCACGCTAACGGCAGGTCCAAATTGGCTCCAGCCCCCCCTCTTAAACCATTCTTGATGACCTCCAGCGGTTCGGGTCATACGTTGTGTAAGCACGCCCTTGGATGCATGTCCGACCTGGACAGTCGTTACTTGCTCCGAAGCCGTCCACCGGCGGAAAAGTTGGTGGACAACAGTTTCAGAAATCTCGCCATCGCCATGGCTTCCGTCGTGGCGATCGTTCTCTTCTCCATCCTTGTGGTCGTTTTCCAAGGGGGCCTGGATTCAATGGCCCGCTACGGCTGGCAATTTCTGGTCACCTCGGACTGGAATCCGGTTGACGATCAGTACGGGGCCGGGGCTGCGATCTACGGCACCTTGATCACATCTCTGCTGGCCTTGTTAATTGCGGTGCCCCTCGGGGTCGGCACGGCCATTTTCATCACCGAAAACATCATTCCCAAAGGGATTCGTGACGTGATCGGCCTGATGGTGGAACTACTTGCAGCGATTCCATCAGTGGTGCTTGGCCTCTGGGCCATTTTTGTGATGGAACCATTCATCAGGCCTGGTCTCGAACTTCTCTATCAACTGTTCAATTGGTTCCCCCTGTTCAGCACCCCGCCAATGGGTCCAGGCACCATTCCTGCAGTGTTGATCCTCGTAGTGATGATCCTGCCAATCATCACGGCGATTTCCCGTGATTGCCTCAATCAGGTCCCACCACAACTCCGCGAGGCGGCCTATGGGGTTGGCACAACACGCTGGGGCGCAATCATTAATGTAATTCTCCCTGCAGCGATTTCCGGGATCATCGGAGGTGTGATGCTTGCGTTGGGTCGTGCCATGGGCGAGACCATGGCCGTCACGATGATCATCGGCAATTCGAACAACTTCAGTGTGTCGCTGCTGGCACCCGGAAACACCATTGCGGCGATGTTGGCCAATCAATTTGGTGAGGCGGATGGTTCACAGGTGTCATCGTTGATGTATGCAGCATTTGTGCTGATTGTTCTGACCTTGTGCGTGAATATTTTTGCCCAGTGGATCGTGAAGCGTTTAAGCCTGAAGTACTGACATGACACAGACGCTCACCCACAACCAAGCCGGGTCAGTACCTGACCTCAGCTACAAGCCCTTTCAACGCAGAAACATCAGCAGCGGGGCACTCTCGTTCTTGGCGGCACTGTTTGCCGTCATCGCTGTCCTGCCCCTGATCCTGGTGCTGGGTTATGTGCTCATCCAGGGGGGCAGCAAGATCAGCCTGGCCCTGCTCACGCAACTTCCTCCGCCGCCAGGCCTCGAAGAAGGTGGCATCGCCAATGCCATCGTTGGAACCCTGGTTGTGTCGGCTATAGCTGCATTGATTGCCGTTCCAGTAGGCGTCGGAGGTGGCATTTTTCTGGCTGAATACTCCCGCTCGGGATGGTTCGCTCAGTTCATCCGATTTGGCACCAATGTGCTTGCCGGGGTGCCGTCGATCATCGCCGGTGTGTTCATCTACGGAACAATCGTCACCAGCCGAATTCTGTTCGGGAACGCCTATAGCGCCGTGGCTGGCGGCGCGGCACTAGCTGTGCTGATGATTCCCACAGTGATCAAAACAACGGATGAGGGCCTGAAGCTGGTGCCCGACGATCTACGTCGCGGTGCCTTGGGCGTGGGGGCATCCCGATTCATCACTATTGTTCGAATCACGCTCCCTGCCGCATTAACTCCAATTGCAACAGGGGTGGTTCTTGGCATCGCCAGAGCAGCAGGAGAGACGGCTCCCTTGATTTTCACGGCCCTGTTCTCACCGTTTTGGTCGGATCTGCTCACACCGGAAGGGATCTTCGCTCCCATCGCGACACTCTCCGTGATGATCTACAACTTCGCGATCATGCCTTACGAATTCCACAACGAGTTGGCCTGGGCCGCATCGTTTGTACTCGTGGTGATGATTTTAGCTCTAAACCTCTTCTCGCGCTGGCTGGCGCGAATTGCTGCCAAATAAACCACTTCCCACTTAAAACAATGACGATTCTTCAACAGCCTCAAGCCACCGAGTCCCACAACGAAGACGTCGCTCTTTCCCTTCAAAACGTCACGATCAGCTACGGTAATTTTGAAGCCGTCAAAAACGTCTATTGCGAGATTCCCCGAGGCAAGGTCACAGCCTTCATCGGCCCATCCGGCTGTGGAAAGTCAACGGTGCTTCGTTCATTGAATCGGATGAACGATCTGATCGAAAGCTGCTCACTTAGGGGAAGCATTCTGTTTGGGGGCGTTGACCTTTACGGGCCCAGGATTGATCCCGTGGAAGTGCGCCGCCGAATTGGGATGGTGTTCCAACAACCGAACCCATTCCCGAAGAGCATCTACGACAACATCGCCTTTGGCGCTCGCATCAACGGCTACGCGGGAGACATGGATGAGCTTGTTGAACGATCACTGCGCCAGGCGGCGGTTTGGGATGAGTGCAAAGACAAGCTGAACGAGAGCGGCTGTTCGCTGTCCGGCGGACAGCAACAGCGCCTTTGCATCGCCCGCACGATCGCGATCCAGCCGGAGGTAATCCTCATGGATGAGCCCTGTTCAGCCCTCGACCCCATCTCCACCTTGAAGATCGAGGAGACGATGCATGAGCTCAAGAAGAGCTTCACCATCGTGATCGTGACCCACAACATGCAGCAGGCCGTCCGTGTCAGCGACATGACTGCCTTCTACAACGCAGAGGCCGTTGAAGGCGGAACCGGAAAGGTGGGTTACCTCGTGGAATTCAACGACACAGACAAAATCTTCAACGCCCCCCAACAGCAGGCCACCCAGGACTACGTCTCTGGTCGTTTCGGCTGATCGTTCTGTCAGCGGGCCCCGACCAGGGCCCTAGTGGGCTTTTAAACCTCGAAAACGGCAAAAAAAATCCGGCCCTTAAGGACCGGAGAAGCGGAGAGCGAGGGATTCGAACCCTCGATAGAGTTGCCCCTATACAGCATTTCCAGTGCTGCGCCTTCGACCACTCGGCCAGCTCTCCACCGGCTAAATGGGGCAGGTGAGAATGTAGCAGGGCACTGCCAGATGACCTACATGCGTCCCAGCCACAGGATCACGATTCATTGGCGCCAGGAGGGTCGCACCATCAGCCACGACGTCCCTGAGGGGGACTACATCCTGCAGAGCTTTGAAGAGCAGGGAGACCCACTTCCCTTCTCATGCAGGAACGGATGCTGCACTGAGTGCGCCGTTCACGTGCAGAGCGGCAGCCTCGACCAGCGCGAAGCCATGGGTCTGTCGCAGGAGCTGAGGGCCAAGGGCTACGGCCTTCTATGCGTTGCCCGCGCCGTCGGCCCCCTGGAGGCTGAAACCCAGGATGAGGATGAGGTGTACGAGCTCCAGTTCGGTCGCCACTTCGGCAAAGGGCGCGTCACCGAACGAATTCCCCTTGAGGAGGAGTGAGCATGCAGGAATCGATGTGCAGCCGGGCCGCCTGCAAGGGCGGTCTCACCCCAAGCGAACTGGAGCGTCTTGTCGGCGTGGCCCGCTCAGCGGCCGATGCCGGCGGCCAAGAACTGATGCGCCATTACGGGCGCCTGTCGTCCATCGAAAGCAAAGGCCGCATCGGCGACCTGGTCACCAATGCTGACGTTGCGGCCGAGGGCATCGTCTTGAAGCTGCTGGCGGAGCAGACCCCTGAGATTGCTGTGCTGGCAGAGGAAAGCGGGGCAACCGGACAACAGGACGGCCTGAGGTGGTGTGTTGACCCCCTCGATGGAACAACGAACTTCGCCCACGGCTATCCCTTCTTTGCAACATCGATCGGGCTCACCATGGGCCAGCAACCGATTCTCGGGGCCATCGCTGTGCCCTTTCTCAAGGAGATGTACTGGGGAGCGCCGGGGATCGGAGCGTTCTGCAACCACAGCCCCTTGCAGGTGAGCAGCTGCGATCGGCTCGAGGACTCCCTGCTTGTGACCGGTTTCGCATACGACCGACACACCCGTCTCGACAACAACTACGCCGAGTTCTGCTGGTTCACCCATCGCACCCACGGCGTGCGCCGGGGCGGTGCTGCAGCGGTGGATCTGGCCTTTGTGGCCGCTGGCCGCCAGGACGGCTACTGGGAACGGGGCTTGTCTCCCTGGGATCTGGCAGCTGGAGTTGCGTTGGTGGATCTGGCCGGTGGAACCGTCACCGGGTATGGCCATCAACCCTTCGACCTCTCCAGTGGCCGGGTCGTTGCCGCTGGTGCCAGCCTGCATGCTGCGATCACCGATGGTTTGTCTCAGGTGAAACCACTGTCTGGAGCCGCTTTCGGTGCGCCCGAGGTCACGGCCATGGGATCCTGAGGCGTGGCCGAGAGGACGTGAGATGGCGCTGCAACCTGCAGCTGGCGCAAAGGATCTGAATCCACGTCAGGTGGAGACCAACCGACAGCTGACCGAACGTCTGGCGTCGGTATACCGCCTCTGGGGCTACGACGAGGTATCTCCACCCCGGGTGGAACGCCTTGCCACCCTGATGGCCGGCGGTGCCATCGACAGTTCAGACATTGTTCGTCTGGTGGCGGATGACCCCCTCGGGCTGCGACCAGAGATGACGGCATCCATCGCCAGAGCCGCCTGCACCCGATTTGCAGATCGCCAGAGACCGCTGCGGCTCTGGGCCTCCGGCACTGTGTTCCGCACCCGTTCCGCCGATGAGGGGGGACAGTGCATTGAAGAAAACCTTCAGAGCGGCGTTGAACTTTTCGGAGTCAGTGGCAGTGAGGCGGAGATGGAACTGCTCAGCCTGTTGATGGCCTCCATTCAGACCCTGGGGCTGCAGGCCAGTCAGAAGCCGAGGTTGCTGCTGGGCCACACCGCCCTGATGGATCTGGTACTCCGTCCCTTCAGCGGCACGTTGCGCGATCAGATCCGCACGGCACTGATCGATTTCGACCGATTGGCCATCGAGAGCTTCGATCTCGCCGAGGAAGAGAAGAGCAGGTTGCTCTCCCTGATGGACTGCCGCGGCACCGCCGACCAGGTGCTGGCGCAGCTCACCAGCCTCTGCGGGGAACAGCCGGTTTTCGAGGAGTTGCGTCGCCTCTGTGTCCATCTCGCCTTGGCGGCTCAGGCGCAGGCCGTGACCATCCAGCTCGACCCAACCTTCCAACCCCATTTCGAGCTGTACACCGGCCTGGTATTCCAGCTGGTCTGTGATGGCCGCAGTTCACCGGTGGTGATTGCCCGCGGCGGCCGCTACGACGATCTGGTAAGCCGTTGCGGCGCAAAGGATTACCGCGCCTTTGGCGCTGGGTTCAGTCTGGCGATCGACCCGATCCGCGAAATGATTTCGGACCTGGATGCTGCCGCACATCATCAGCCCGATGTTCTCGTTGCGTTTTCAACGGCCTCGAATCTGGAATCCGCCATGGAGCGTCAGCGCAGCTGGCATCAACAGGGACGAACAGCAGTGATGGCCCTTGAAGCATTGGCGTCCAAGCAGGAGGCTGAACAGCAAGCGAAGGCCCAGGGTGATCTGCAGCTGGATTGGGTCGATCCTTAGGATCCCGCTGTTCAGCAGGACCTCTATGGCTCATTCAATCGTCACTGACGTCTGCGAAGGCATCGCTGACTGCGTTGATGCCTGTCCTGTGGCCTGCATTGACCAAGGAGAAGGGAAGAACAAAAAGGGAACCGACTTTTACTGGATTAATTTCGACACCTGCATCGATTGCGGCATTTGCCTTCAGGTGTGTCCCGTTGAAGGGGCCATCGTTGCCGAAGAGCGTCCTGACCTCCAGAAGACGCCCTGAACCAGAAGGAGGTACGGAGACCCCCATGAAACAGCCGTTGAGCCGGGGTAAAACCTGTCCCTAATGTCTGGTTTTTCGCAGCAAAGGAATGGCGGTGCTGGAGGAACAGGGTCAGATTCAGATCCACACCGAAAATATTTTCCCGATCATCAAGAAGGCCGTTTACTCCGGCCATGAGGTGTTTCTGCGGGAACTTGTCAGCAATGGGGTGGACGCCATCAGCAAGCGCCGGATGGCCGCCATGGCTGGCGATTGCAGCGAAGGGGACGACGGCGCCATCCGGATCACTGTGGATCGGGAAGCCAAGACGGTCACCATCAGCGACAACGGCATCGGCATGACCGCCGATGAGGTGAAGCGCTACATCAATCAGGTGGCCTTCTCCAGTGCCGAAGATTTCCTGGAGAAGTACAAGCAGGAAAACGACGCCATCATTGGCCACTTCGGCCTGGGCTTCTATTCCAGCTTCATGGTGGCCGAGCGGGTGGAGCTGCTGACCCGTTCAGCCCGGCCCAACGCTGAAGCCCTGCGCTGGAGCTGTGATGGTTCCCCGAACTTCAGCCTCACTTCCGCCGAGAAAGACCAGCCCGGTACGGACGTCATCCTTCATCTGATGGAGGACGAGCTCGAATATCTCGAACCGGCTCGGATCCGCACCCTGATCAACACCTACTGCGACTTCATGGCAGTACCGGTGCAGCTGGAAGGGGAAACCATTAACAAAATGGATGCCCCCTGGCGCAAAACCGCCAGAGATCTGAGTGATCAGGACTACATCGATCTGTACCACTACCTGTATCCCTTCCAGGGCGACCCCCTGCTTTGGGTTCACCTCAACACCGACTATCCCTACAACCTTCAGGGCATTCTTTTCTTCCCCAAACAGACCGGTCGTGCCGACTGGGAGAAGGGGGAAATCAAGCTGTATTGCAACCAGGTGTTCGTCAGCGATTCGATCAAGGAGGTCGTGCCGCGCTATCTGTTGCCCCTACGGGGGGTGATCGATTCGCCCGACATCCCCTTAAACGTGAGCCGTAGCGCCCTGCAGACCGACCGACGCGTTCGCTCCATTGGCAACTTCGTCGCCAAAAAAGTATCCGACCGGCTGCGGATCCTCAAAAAGGAGGATCCCAATAGCTACGCCGAGGCTTGGGATGCTCTGGCACCCTTCGTGAAGATCGGCGCCATGGAGGACGAGAAATTCGCCGAGCAGGTGTCTGAATTAATCCTGTTCGCCACCACCGCTGCAGCAGGGGACGGGGACGACGCTGACCCGATCGCCTGCGAAGGCCGTGCCTTCACCACCCTGGAGGGATACCGCAGCCGACTGGTCGCTGATCAGAACAAGCGCGTGCTCTACAGCACCGATGACGTTGCCCAGTCCGGAGCACTCAACCTCTGGACCTCCCAGGGCGCGGAGGTGCTGAAGCTGGAGACGGTAATCGACACCCAGTTCATCCCCTGGCTAGAGCATCGCCATGAGGAACTCACCTTCCAGCGTGTCGATTCGGAACTGGACGAGAGCCTGAAGGACAACGATGTCGAACTCACCGATCAAGACGGCACGACGGAGTCCGACCGACTGCGGGATCTGATCAAAGCGGCACTGGCCAACGACAAGGTGGACGTTCAGGTGCAGGCACTGAAAGCCGAAGGGGCACCACCAGCGATGATCCTTCTGCCGGAACAAATGCGCCGGCTGAACGACATGGGCGCCTTGATGGACCAACGCCTGCCGGGCCTTCCCGAGCATCACGTTCTGCTGGTGAACCGTCGTCACCCCATTGTGGAGGGGATGCTGAAGTTGCGTGCCGGGGGCGTATTAGTAGGAGCGGCGGAAACGTCTCCAACCGCAAGCCTGGCCGAGGATGTGGCGTGCCATCTGTATGACATGGCGCGGCTGGGCGTCGGGGGGCTTGAGCCCAATGAGCTGGCCGGATTCCAGACCCGCAGCGCTGAATTGATGGGTGCCCTAATGCAGAGGGGACTTTGAGCTGAAGACCTTTTGCTAGGTTGATTCTTTGGAACTGGTCTCTCGGCTCCAAACAACCTCTCAGTAGAAGGACATCGTCATGTCACGGGTGTGTCAGCTCACCGGTACTCGCGCCAACAACGGCATGGCCGTGAGCCATTCCCACATCCGCACCAAGAAGTTGCAGCAGGCCAACCTGCAGCAGCGTCGCCTCTGGTGGGCGGAAGGCAACCGCTGGGTGAAGCTGCGTGTCACCACCCGCGCTCTGAAAACCATCCAAAAGAAAGGCCTGGGCGCCTATGCCAAGTCTCTGGGCATTAACCTGGCCAAGATCTGAGATCATGAACGGGTGAATCGGCGGGAATTATTAGTCAAGTCCGGCCTATTCCTTGCAGCCCTGAGCCTTTCACCCTCGAGGGCTTCGGCCCTCGGGGGTGTTGTTTTGGAAACGGGCACGACCGTTCCCGATTTTGATCTGCCCGGATCCAGCCAGTCCGAACCCGATCGGAAGCAATGGGGCAGCCGTGATCTTCGCGGCCGTTGGCTGGCGGTTTACTTCTACCCAAGGGATTTCACCGGGGGATGCACGATCGAAGCCAGGGGCTTCGAAAGCCTCCACTCCGACTTCCTTCAGGCTGGGGCCGAGGTCATCGGCATCAGTGCTGACAGCGTTGACGACCATGAATCTTTCTGTGAAAGCGAGGGGTTGAGCTTCCCCCTGCTGTCCGATCCAGACGGAACCGTGAGCAAGGCCTACGGGTCCTGGATGGCGCCATACTCACTACGACACACCTTCCTGATCGATCCCGAAGGAGTCTTGCGTGAGCGTTGGGTGGCGGTTCGACCCAACGCTCACGCCCGGGAGGTGCTGGATTCGTTGAGGTCTTTTCAGAAGACAGCCACCGTTTGACAAAAAAGGCCTTTTGCTGAAAGGTGGATCAAACGAAGCGCTGTTCGAATAAATGGGTGAGGGTCAGAGTTCGTTTGTAATCCTCTACCACCGCACGCCGTTCGACGAATCAAGAGACAAGAACGGGAAAAGAATATGGGTCGATCAGAAAAGCCCTAACGGAATTATCCCGACACTTCGCAATCTTTTTCGAAGCTGCGAAAAGGGAACCTGGATTGCCTGGAGACGCGTCGATGATCAGTCGAATGAGGGCACAGAACGGTTTGAAATGGACAACCCTTCGCCATTCACTCTGTGCAGGATCCCCCTGGAAGATGAGCAGATTTCCAGTTTTTATCACATCACCTCAAAAGAATGCTTCTGGCCGATTCTCCATACATTTCCAACTTACTTCAATGTCAACAATGCGAACTGGAAGATCTTTGAAGAAGTCAACAAGTGCTTTGCCATGGCGGCCTGTGCGGAAGCCGCTGAAGGTGCAACAATTTGGGTGCACGACTACAACCTTTGGTTGGCTCCGGGATACATCCGAGCGGAGCGTCCCGACCTAAAGATTGCCTTTTTCCATCACACTCCGTTTCCAGGAAATGATGTTTTCGCCATCCTTCCCTGGCGTGAGCAGATTCTGGAAAGCTTGCTCTGTTGTGATGTCGTCGGCTTCCACATTCCCCGCTACACAGAAAACTTTGCCCGTGCCGCCATCACTCTAGTTGGCGCAAAACGTGGCCCCAAAATCCCGGTGGACAAGAAATTCATCGAGGTCGGCACCGCTCTTTCG
This sequence comes from Synechococcus sp. MU1642, assembly GCF_020514115.1. Lineage (GTDB taxonomy): Bacteria > Cyanobacteriota > Cyanobacteriia > PCC-6307 > Cyanobiaceae > Parasynechococcus. The sequence continues at coordinate 395,942 of NZ_VTKZ01000001.1, read as the reverse complement.
GAAGGCACGGTGACCAGTCACCTCGAGCACAATGGCCGCACCATTCAGCTCCTCAGCTCTCCCGTGGGCACCTCACCGGATCTGATTCAGGAGTTGTGCTGGAGCCCGTCGGTTGAAAGCCACGGCGAATTGATCGTTCAAGACACCAAAAAAGGCCGAAAGCTGATCCTCTCCGCCAGTCGGGTGGATTACACCAAGGGGAACGAAGAGTTACTGCTGGCCTTTGAACGTCTCTTGGAACGACGCAAGGATCTGCATGGGCAGGTGGTGCTGATGCTGGCCTGTGTGGCCGCTGCCGGTGGAATGAAGATCTACGAAGACACTCAACGGTCGATCGAAGAAATGGCCGGCCGCATCAATGGCCGCTTCAGCCAGATCGATTGGGTCCCCATCCGCTTTTCCACCCGCCGGATCCCCTACGACGAAATGATCGCCTGGTTCTGCCATGCCGATGTTTGCTGGATCACACCGCTGCGTGATGGCCTGAATCTTGTGGCCAAGGAATATGCCGCTGCTCGACGCAACCGAGGCGGGGTTCTTGTGCTCTCTGAATTCACCGGAGCCTCGGTTGTGCTCGATGGCGCCGTGCTCACCAATCCCTATTCGAATCGCCGCATGGATGAGGCCATCGAATCGGCACTGGAAATGGACGAAGAAGAACAACGCGACCGAATGAGCCGCATGACCGATGCCGTGGAGAGTTACACAGTTAGCGACTGGGCGGATGAACAGATCTCTGGTCTGTCGTCCTCGACCTCGGAATGAACCTGCGCCGCTGGCTCGCAGGCGGCGCCCTGGCTCTGGTGATGGCCTTGGGAGCTCTGGTTGGATCAGCCTCCTTTCGAGCGGAGGAGGTGAGCATCCTCATGCCCTCGTCCTTCACCGATGCCAGTGCTGATTTGGTGAAGGCCTTCAACCGCGAGCATCGCGGCCGGATTCATCTCAAGTTGATTCGAGGTCCGTTGAACACGGAATCGATTTCAGATCTGGCAATCAGCAGTCTTCTCCTTGGGGATGCGCCGTTCGACGCGCTGCTGATGGATGTCACCTGGCTGCCAAAATATGCAGCCGCCGGTTGGCTGGAACCGCTGGATCCCTGGTTTGATCCGGGCGACGAAGAACAACTTGTGCAAGGGGCACGGCTCGGCAATAACTACGACGGCCATCTCTACCGCTGGCCCCTTGTGGCCGATGTGGGGCTGCTCTACTGGCGCACGGATCTGATGGATCAGCCACCGACAACGCCCGACGCGCTGGTGAACATTGCTGGACAGCTGGTGCAGAGCCAAGCCGTTGCTAACGGTTTTGTCTGGCAGGGGCGTCAGTACGAAGGTCTGAGCTGCGACTTTCTTGAAGTGCTGCAGGGCTTCGGCGGTGACTGGATGGACACCACCACCAACACCATGGAGCTCGATACGCCTGCGGCGACAGCCGCGGCGGGATGGTTGAACGATCTGATTCGCAAAGGCGTCAGCCCTTACGCCGTGACCAATTACGCCGAAGCAGAGTCGCTTCAGGCCTTCAAAGCCGGGGATGCCGCTCTGATGCGGAACTGGCCCTACGCCTGGGCTGAACTGCAGAAGGACGACAGCAAGGTGAAAGGCAACGTCGGCATCGGCCTGATGGTGGCCCAACCGGGTGAACGTCCCGGAGCCACCCTCGGCAGCTGGGGACTGAGCCTGATGCGGCAATCGGAGCACCAGAAGGCAGCGGTGGAAGCGATTCGCTACCTCACCAGCGAATCCGCCCAGAGGGCGAGATTTCTCAACAACGGCTACACCCCCATCCAGGCGGATCTGTTCAACGACCCGGAGATGCTGAAGGCCTCCCCCGTGCTGCCGGATCTCCTGGTGGCCTTGAACCATGCGGTGGTTCGTCCGCCAACCCCGCTTTACGCCCAGCTGAGCGATGTGGTGCAGCGAGAACTCAATGGCTTGTTCACCGATGCCGAGTCCGCCGATGAGGCCATGGCCACCAGTCAGCAGCGGAGCCAGACCCTGCTGCGTGCTGCGGGAGCCACGCCATGACCATGCTCCTGGCTGCTCCGGCGCTGCTGTTGATTGCGGTGGTCTTCGGCTGGCCGATGCTTCGCTACGCCTGGCTGAGCTTCCACGCTGATTCAGTTCTCACCGGCCTTGAACCGGTGGCCAACGGCGGGGCCAACTGGTTGCGACTGGTGGCTGATCAGCGCTTCTGGCTGGATGCCGGACAGACCGCGCGATTCGCTCTGATCTCCGTGGGTTTGGAGCTGCTGTTGGCCATGGCCATTGCGCTGCTGCTCCATCAGCGCTGGCGCGGTAGAGGCGCCGTTCGTGCCCTGACCCTGCTGCCCTGGGCCCTGCCCACCACAATGATGGCCCTGGGCTGGCGCTGGATCTTCAACACCCCCTACGGCCCGATCGAGGTGCTGGTACGAAGCCTTGGCCTCAACTCTCTGGATCTGTTGTCAACCCCATCGATCACCTGGCTGGTAACCGTGTTTGCCGATGTCTGGAAAACAACGCCCTTCATCACACTGATTCTTCTGGCGGGGCTCCAGAGCATTCCCGAGGACCTCTACAGCGCATTTCGCCTGGAAGGGGGAACCCCCCTTCAGGGGCTTCGCAGGGTCACCTTGCCACTGTTGCTCCCCTACATCCTCCTGAGCCTTCTGTTCCGCTTGGCCCAGGCCTTCGGGGTGTTCGATCTTGTCCAGGTGCTCACCGGTGGTGGCCCCGCTGGCAGCACCGAAAGTATCGCCCTCTATGCCTACCTCAACGGCATGCGCTTTCTTGATTTCGGCTACAGCGCCACGGTAATGCTCGCAGGATTTCTGCTGCTCACCGCGCTGATCCTGGCTGGCACGTTGCTGCTGAGGAGCTGCGGTTTGCTCAGGCCCCTGGACCGATGACGGATAAACCGATGACACGCGGATCAATGACACGACGCACCTTCTGGATTGCACTGCTGATGGTTTGGTCCCTGGGTCCGATGCTGTGGCAGTTGGTGAGCTCCTTCACCACCGCAGATGCCCTGGTCAATGACCAACTGAGCTTCTGGAGCCGTTGGACGCTCAACAACTACCGGGATCTGCTCACGACTGATCCGCCGTTCTGGCGTTACTTGTTCAACAGCAGCTTTGTGGCCTCCCTCACCACACTGCTCACCTTGATGTTCGCCATCCCAGCCGCCTACGGCATGGCCAAACTCCCGGACCGTTGGAGGGGAAGCCTTAGAGCCGCGGTAGTGGGAGCCGCCCTGTTTCCCTATGTGCTTCTGTTCCTGGCTCTGCTCGAACTGGCCCGCACCTTTGCGCTGGGCAACAACCTAATCGCCATCGCCATTCCCTACAGCGCCCTGTCAATGCCACTGGCCCTGCTGCTGCTGACGGCTGCGTTTGAAGCCCTGCCCAACGATCTCGAAGACGCGGCAAAGCTGGAGGGTCTGTCGTTGTGGCAGCGGCTGCGTTGGGTGCTGCTCCCCTTGATTGCACCAGCCTCCGCCAGCACGGCGATCCTGGTTTTCCTGTTTGCCTGGAACGAATATCCTGTGGCCCTTACCTGGCTGAGCCGCAGCGATCTGCTCACATTGCCGGTAGCGATGGCACGAATTGCGGGATCATCGACCTATTCGGTCCCCTACGGCACCTACGCAGCAGCCACTGTGCTCGGTGCCATTCCTCTTCTGGTGCTGGTGTTGGTGTTCCAGCGCCAGATCGTCAGTGGACTCACCAACGGATCCATCAAGGGATGACACTGCAACTTCGGGCCATCAACAAGCGCTTCGGCAAGCGTCAGGTTCTCAACCAGCTTTGTCTCGATGTGGCGAACGGCGAGTGCGTCGCTCTGCTTGGGGCCAGCGGCTGTGGGAAAAGCACGGCCTTGCGTCTGATTGCCGGACTCGATCACCCCGATCAAGGGTCGATTCGCATCAATGGTGCGGAGATGGTTGACGTGCCCGCTGAACGTCGCCGTGTGGGAATGGTGTTTCAAAGCTATGCCCTATTCCCGCATTTGAATGTGTGGGAGAACCTCGAACTGGGGCTGCGAATGCGGGGCGGCACCGCCGGCGCCCGCGATGAACGGATCCGCAGCGTCCTGGAGGTGTTGCAGCTGAGCGGGCAGGCCCGGCAACGGCCCTCACAATTGTCCGGCGGACAGCGCCAGCGCGTCGCCCTAGCCCGCGCCCTGTTGCGAGATCCCCTCGTTTACCTGCTCGATGAGCCTATGAGCAATCTGGATGCCCAGTTGCGCGAGGACCTGCGACCTCAATTGCGCCGTCTGATGATTGGCGGTGAACAGCCTGTGGTCTACGTCACCCATGACCAGCAGGAGGCAATGGCGCTGGCAGATCGCATCGCTGTGATGCGCGAGGGATGCATCGAACAGATCGGAACGCCCCGTGAGCTGTACCTGCAACCGGCCAGCACCTATGTCGCCCAGTTCATCGGCCGCCCGCAAATGAACCTGCTGCGAGCCAAGGACGGGGTGATCACGGGCATCCGTCCGGACGACCTGAGGCTCGATTCCGCTGGCTCGCCCTGCACGATCCTCAGCCGTGAATGGTTCGGAGCCAACCAGATGTTGCTGGTGCGCTGCGATCGCGGCGACCTACGGCTGGTCTGCCCCGGAGAAACAGAAATTGAGGCTGAACCGCGCGTCAGTTGGCCCAGCGCTAGCGAGCACCACTTTGATGCCGTCAGCGGCCGTCGGCTGCCATCCGATTGAGAAGCTCGCTGTGCGCTGACGCCTGGCGACGCAAGGCTTCGGTCTGATCAGGATCCGCTGGACGATCAACTTCTGCCCGCCAAAGGGTCAGCAGATCATCCACAGAGGGAAGGGACCGCAATGGCGTGCAAGGCACGTTGGCCATGCCTGCTGCGGCCTCCACCTTCGGGTCATAGCTGAGGGCAGCCATGGGGCTGTTGGCAAGTCGGGCCAGGATCAGGGCATGCAAGCGCATCGGAAGCACCAGGCGCGCCCGCTGCACCAAGTCGGACACAGCTTCCAGGGACTGGGGCACAAGGGTTGAGCTGCGCGCTTTCAATCGCGCCGGCAGCAGACCTTGATCACTCAGGCGCTGCAGCAGCGGTGCGTCCTGGGTGTGATGGAACGCCAGCCAGATCACCGGCGCCTCCAAGTCGGCACTAAGCCGATCCAGGGCTTCCGTCAAGCGACGCCACCCCAAGTGATCCAGCAGAGGTGTCGGACGCCAGCTGAGCACGATGGCGTCGCCACCGAGCCAAGAGCGCGCCGGCATCTGCCAGACCGGATCGGCAGCGAGGACCATCGGCAGCTTTGGGGCCCAGCACTGAGCCCAATCAAAGGAGCGCTGATCCCTCCAACTCGCTGCCTTGCAGAAGGGCAAAACCGTATGAACCAACAGTCGACTGATCCGACGCCGCAAGGGTCCAAGGCCCTGCCCCCAGAGAACCACCTGGGCGCCACCGAGGCGGGCAACAGCCATAAGCAGGAGGTAGTAGACAAGGCTGCTGAAACTGGTGCTGTCCTGCAGCAGGCACCCGCCACCAAGCAGGAGCACATCCGCCCGCAAAGCCGCACGAAGGCAAAGCAATAAAGAACGACGATTCACCGTCTGAGCCGACGGAGCCAAAGCCAGAACGGGTGCTGGATCGCGGGCGGTAATCAGGAGCTGGTGCGGATGGGGAAGTGATGACACCAGCACCTGAAGCAGTGCGTCGTCGCCAAGGTTGTGCTCTCCGTAGTAGCCGCAAAGCAGCAATACAGGCGCAGTGGGGCGGACCACGGGCAGAAGCCTGTTCACTCCGAGCATTATCAACCGATTCCTAGGATTCAGGGCATGCACACGTTGTCGCTCGGAACCTGGTGGATCCACGTCGCCTCCGTAGTCGAGTGGTGCGTTGCGATCGTGTTGATGCATCGGCGCGGGCTGCCCGGGATGGCCTGGGCCATGCTTCCTGCCCTCGTGAGTGCAATGGCCGCCTGCACCTGGCATCTGTTTGACAACAGCGAAGCGTTGCGGGGCCTGGTGACCCTTCAGGCCCTGTTCACTGTGATCGGCAACTGCACCCTGGCCTTTGCGGCTTGGCAGCTCCAACGACGCCGGGTGGTGGACGGAGTCAGCGCTCCATGAGCTTTGATCCCGCACCGCTGTTCGCCGCCTCGCTGATCCCCTATCTGCTGTTTCTGTACTGGCTCCGGGAAAGTGAGGCGCTTCCGCTGATGGCGGAACGGGGCTTCCAGCTCACCCTGCTGTTTGTGGCCGTCACGATTGTTGCCGCCATTGCCGCCCTGCGCTGCTGCTCAGCAGAACTGGTGGAGATCGACTGGTTACATGGTGGGGCAGAAGCCTTTCTCACCCTCAGCAATACGGTTTTGGTGATCGGACTGTTGTTACCAACCGCCAAAAAAGGGTGAACATCTCTTAAGAGAGTCAGGCAAGGCGTCTCGTTCACCGGAAGATGAGGTGTCGCTCATTGGCTCGAATGCTGACCCACCTTTTCGCGATCGCTCCCGCCACCGTGTCCTGGTCTCCCAAGGTCGCCCTGGTGATGATCCTCTGCAATGTGGTTGCAATCATGGTCGGCAAGGCCACGATCAAGCACCCCAACGTTGGTGCTGGACTTCCCAACGCCTCCTTCTTCGGCGGAATGGGCCACGCAGCCCTGCTCGGCACCACCAGCCTGGGCCACATCATCGGCATCGGCGCCATCCAGGGTCTGGCCGCCCGCGGCGTGCTCTGAAGCACATGACTTTGGGGAGGAGCCAGTCTTCTCCCTGAAACAACTCTTGGCTCAGAGCAGATACGGCAGCAGACGAAAGCCGTAACGCTCGAAGTTGTAGTCGAACAACAGATCGGAGAGAGCTGGAGCTTCTGTTGAAACAGAAAGCCCATGGATCAGTCGTTGGAGACGCCGATCCGCCCTTGGATTGTCGAGGCCCCACCAGGTGCGCCGCGCCAGCCGGCCAGACACCAACCAGCGCCAACTCCGCTGGGCCTTGAGCTGCTGTTGGTAGCGACGAGCCATCGTCGTGGAATCTCCCCAAAGCCCTTCAGCGATCAACAGATCGGCCAGTTGATCAGCGCTGTCCATGGCATGGCGGATCCCCTCTCCCCCAAGCAGATTGGCGGAACTAGCCGCATCCCCCACCGCCAGCAGCGCCCCGGCCGCCAACGGTTCGGTGCGGGAAATGCTGCTGGACACGGGACCGCCATGGCGATCCAGCACCGGGCAGGCGCTCAAGCCGCAGCGATGAATCAAGCGCTGAAGGGGCCCAGCCAGGCTGCCGGGAGTCGATCGATCCGCCGGTGGAAGATGACAGACGCCCACCTTCAGCCGTTGCCCTTGCATGGGAAAGATCCAGCCATATCCGTGGGGGATCCAGGCGGTGCCCAGGAAGAAACTGATCCGATCCCGCCAGGCAGCAGCCTGACGGTCGTCGGCCTGAAGCAACCACTCAACGCCAATACCCTGAAGCAGCGGATCCTCCGGATTGGGCCTGAGGCCTGCCTGCTGCAACAGATCTCGGCGAGCACCCGTGGCATCAATCAGCCAACGAGCTGAGCGCAATGACGTCTGCCCATCGCGCATCTTCAACCGGACGCTGGCCCCTTCCGCCGTAAGCGAGCTCAGCGCAGCCCGGCAGTCCTGAATCAGCTCCACCCCATGGCGGCGCGCCTGCTCCCAGAGCCAGGACCGAAGCCGACCGAAGTCGAGCACCACCCCCAGATCGCCCGCAGACCACCACTGATGAACGAGACCCGAGGGATCGTGCAGTTGCCAGCCCTGCCAGGTGGCGGCAATGGCTTCATCCGGCAGACCAAGCCGACGAACAGCGTCCAATGGCAGAGCACCACTGGAGTAGGCATGGCGATGGGGACCGACCAAGCGATCCACCAAGGTGACCTCAACACCCGCCCGCGCCAGTTGAATCGCCAGACGGGCACCCGACGGCCCCGCGCCAACGATCAGAACCGACATCCTCAGCCTCAGGCCTGGAGGGCCTTGATCGAAGCGGTGGATGACAGATCACCAGAGGTGTTACTAAAGCGCTCAAGGATTCGTTCAACCATCTGCGCAGGAGTCAGGCCGAGAGCCTCCTTGCTCTGCTGAGGCGTGGCGTGATCCACCATCTGATCGGGGATGCCGATGCGCAACATCGACACGTTGATGTCCTGATCGATCAACGACTCAAGAACTGCTGCACCAAAACCACCGGGGAGCGCCCCCTCTTCCATGGTGACCAAGCGGGGGATGCGTCGCGCCAAGGGATGAATCAGCGCCTGATCCAGGGGCCGCAAGAAGCGGGCATTGATCACAGTGGTGGAGAGTCCGGCTTCCTCCAACAGCGTTGCTGTGGCTAGCGCGGGAGCCACCATCGAACCGTAAGCCACGATCATCAGATCGTTGCCTTCCCGCAGCAGTTCACCGCGGCCGATCGGCAGTGATTCCCAACCTTCTTCCATCAACGGGACGCCTTCTCCGGAACCCCGGGGAATCCGCAGCGCCGTGGGCCCGTCGTGATGCAGACATGTCACCAGCATTTGCTGTAGCTCAGCCTCATCCTTCGGCGCCATCACCGTGAAGTTGGGAATGGCACGCATGTAGCTGATGTCGTATTGACCCTGGTGAGTCGGGCCGTCAGCGCCGACGATGCCGGCACGATCCAGCACGAAGGTGACCGGCAACTTCTGGATGCCCACGTCGTGGATCAATTGGTCGTAGGCGCGCTGCAGGAAGGTGCTGTAGATAGCGACTACGGGGCGCAACCCTTCACAGGCCATGCCCGCCGCCAGGGTGACGGCATGTTGCTCAGCAATGCCGACGTCCACGTACTGGTCCGGGACAGCCTTCTGCAGCAGATCGAGACCCGTACCGGTGGCCATGGCCGCGGTGATGCCGATGACGCGGCTGTTCTGCTCACAGAGCTTGACAAGGGTCTGCCCAAACACCTTGCTGTAGCTCGGGGGCTTTGGTTTCGACGAGGGAATCGCCTTACCGGTACCGAGATCAAAGGCCGATTGGGCGTGATAGCCAACCTGATCGGCCTCGGCGTAGGGGTAGCCCTTGCCCTTTTTGGTGACCACATGCACCAACACAGGGCCGCCTTCACGGTGGGCCGCCTGGAAGGTGCGCAACATTTCTACGATGTCATGGCCATCAATTGGCCCCATGTAGGTGAAGCCCAGTTCCTCGAAAACAGCACCCACCTTGGGAACCGCTAGGCGACGCATGCTCCCCTTGAGGCGGTTGAGTTCCGCAGGGATCTCACCTCCCATGAAAGGCAGGTGCCGAACGCTTTCCTCAACACTGCCTGAGAGGAACTGCATCGGTGGACTAAGCCGCGCACGGTTCAACACATTCGACAGCGCACCCACCGGCGGAGAGATCGACATGTCGTTGTCATTCAGCACAACCAGAAGCGGTGTGCTGGGAAGGTGTCCGGCGTGGTTAATGGCCTCCAGAGCCATGCCGCCTGTGAGGGCTCCATCACCGATAACGGCAACGCATTTGAAAGACTCACCCCGGTTGTCCCGGGCCATGGCCATGCCCAGCGCCGCGGAGATGGACGTGCTGGCGTGGCCAGCTCCGAAGTGATCGAAGTCGCTCTCCGAGCGCTTGAGGTAACCCGCGACCCCGTGCTGCTGGCGGAGGGAATCGAAGTCGTTGAACCGGCCGGTGATCAATTTGTGGGGGTAGGCCTGATGGCCCACATCCCAGACCACACGGTCATGGTCGAGGTCGAGCGTCTGGTACAGCGCCAGGGTCAGCTCCACAACTCCAAGACCAGGACCAAGGTGACCGCCACTGGTGGACACCACCTGCAGATGCCGCTCACGAATCTGCCGGGCAACATCCTCAAGCTGAGCCGGGCTGAGTCCGTGCAGTTCATTCGGATGCTTCAGATCTCCGAGATGCATGCACGGACCACTCCAATACGTTCAATCTACGGGAACCGACCCGAATCCTGTCTGGATCGAACCCTTGGAAGAATGGTGGGATGACCGACTACCTGCAGCGAATCCTGCGCGCCCGCGTCTACGACGTGGCGCGGGAAACCCCCTTGGATCACGCCCCCAATCTGAGCCGCCGGCTAAACAACGCGGTCTGGCTGAAGCGTGAGGATCTCCAGCCGGTGTTCTCGTTCAAGCTTCGCGGCGCCTACAACCGCATGTCGCAGCTCAGTGCCGACGAGCTGAAGCGGGGTGTGATTGCCTCCAGCGCCGGCAACCATGCCCAGGGCGTCGCCTTAAGTGCCAAGCGGCTCTGCTGTCGGGCGGTGATTGTAATGCCGAGCACCACCCCAGAGGTGAAAGTGCGCGCCGTGCGGGCCCTGGGCGGTGACGTGGTCCTCCACGGCGAGACCTACGACGAGTGCTCCGCGGAAGCGCAGCGACGCTGCAAGGCCGAGGGGCTCACCTTCATCCACCCCTTTGACGATCCGGAAGTGATCGCAGGTCAGGGGACGATCGGCATGGAGATCATGCGCCAGGCAAAGCAGCCACCCAACGCGATCTATGTAGCTGTTGGTGGTGGTGGCTTAATCGCAGGAATCGCCGCCTACGTCAAAAGGCTCTGGCCGGAAACGGAGGTGATCGGCGTGGAGCCGATCGATGCCGATGCCCTGAGTCGCTCCCTCGAGCAAGGCCAGCGTGTGGAACTGGAACAGGTGGGTCTTTTTGCCGATGGCGTCGCGGTCAGGAAGGTGGGCCAACACACCTTTGAGCTGGCTCAGCAGTACGTCGATCGGATGGTTCGGGTCGACACCGATGCCATCTGTGCCGCGATCAAGGACGTCTTTGAAGACACACGTTCAATCCTGGAGCCAGCCGGTGCTCTGGCGGTGGCCGGGCTCAAGCAGGACGTGTCCGATCGACATCTAGAGGGGCGCAATCTCGTGGCGGTGGCCTGCGGGGCCAACATGAATTTTGACCGCCTGCGCTTCATCGCCGAACGGGCTGAGCTCGGTGAAGAGCGAGAAGCGATGTTGGCCGTGGAAATTCCCGAATCACCCGGCAGTCTTAGGCGGCTTTGCGAAGTGCTGCGGGAGCGCAGCCTCACGGAATTCAGCTACCGCATGACAGATGGCACCACGGCACAGATCTTTATTGGTGTGCAGGTGAAAGATGAAAGCGATCGTGCCTCACTGCTGAACCAACTGGAAGGTGGGGGCTTCCCCTGCCTCGATCTGAGCGGGAACGAATTTGCAAAGGTCCACCTGCGCCACATGGTGGGTGGCCGTCTGCCGTCCTCAGCGCGCACGGCCTGTGCCGGGGAATGCAAGGAGCTGCTGTATCGCTTCGAATTCCCCGAACGCCCGGGTGCCTTGATGAGCTTCGTGGATGCTCTGCACCCCGGCTGGAGCATCAGCATCTTCCACTACAGAAACCACGGCGCCGACGTGGGGCGCATCGTTGTGGGGGTGCTGGTGCCGGAACAGGAGAAGGAGGGCTGGACCGAATTCCTCAATGCCCTGGGGTATCGCCACTGGGATGAAACAAACAACCCTGCGTATGGCCTGTTCCTCTGAGTTTGAGGGCGGTAACTTTAGTGCTCTCGAGGGGTTGTGATGACGTCTGCATCCCTGCCAACGAGGCTCGAGGCGATTCTTTATCTCAAGGGTCGGCCCGTCAGCGTCGGCGAACTGGCCGAGCTGGCCGACTCAGAACGCCGCTCCGTGGAGGAAGCCCTTGTAGCCCTGACGGCCTCTTACGCTCAGCGGGACAGTGCCCTTGAGATCGTTGAACAGAGCGGTCGCTACGGGCTGCAGCTCAGGCCGGGCATGGGCGATCTGGTCAAAGACCTGCTGCCGGTGAATCTCTCCACGGCAACCTTGCGAACCCTTGCCACCATTGCCCTGAAGAAGCGGATTCTTCAATCGGATCTTGTGGATCTGCGGGGCTCGGGGGCCTACGACCACATCAAGGAACTGCTGGCGCAGGAATTCATCGAACGGCGTCGACAGAGCGAGGGGCGGTCCTACTGGCTCACTCTCACCGAAAAATTCCATCGCACCTTCTCCGTACTTCCTGATCTCGGGGCAACTGATCTGCCGGAAGCTGCATAAAGTCGAAGCAGATCAGCCCTCGTCATGGAATCACTACCCGTCACCCTGCTGCAGGTGTTATCCCAAACCCTGCAGATTTACTCGTTGGTGCTGATCGTTCGAGTTCTGCTGAGCTGGTTCCCGAATCTGGACTGGAGTAATCCGGTGCTGAGCAGCGTGAGTGCGATCACCGACCCGTACCTCAACGCATTCAGAGGATTGATCCCACCGCTTGGGGGCATTGATCTCTCCGCCATCCTGGCCTTCCTGGCCCTAAATCTGTTGCAGAGCCTGGTGGGGCAGTCGATCAGCGCCTTTTACATGTCGGGCTCTACCTGGTGATCACAGCTGATTGATGCCGCGTTCCAACGGCAGCAAATCATCCTCGTCAGCATCAACGCGGGTTCGGACCGGGGCATTGAACCCACGGGCACGGGGATTTTTAATCACAAACGGTCCGGGGGTTCCGGCAGGCACTGAGATTCGCAGAGCGAATGGGGAGTGACCGGGGTTCACATCGCCGATGGATCCAACCCGGGTTCTGTTTGGCAGAACGGGTTCACCGCTGGCATCCAGGATCCGTGCGTACACATCGGTATCGATGACGCTGTTTTTGCCACGGTTCTCAACGTCTCCCGTCAGCACATAACAGCTAGCACCCACAGGCCGGCTCAGTTCGGGTTGATTGCCAGCGTCTAGCTCTCCGCAGGGATCCAGGCGAACCTCACTGAGTTGAAGTTCAGCGGCATCGCAAGGGAGTGCCAGTCCAAGCAGCAGAGGCAAGCTGCACAACAAGGCAAGGAGTCGTCGGAGCATCAGGAGATCAACGTTGGTCACCGCTGCCGCCGATGCGCCCACGGGCAGCCCGGCTCGACAGTTTCTGCAGGTTGGCTTCAGCCACCTCATCCATTTCATAACCCAGTTCGCTGGCCAGCTGAGCCACGTACCAGAGCACATCTCCCAGCTCCAACTTGATTGCTTCTCGGGTGTCGGCATCAAAAACACCTTCACGATCCCGAATCACCTTTTTCACCTTGTCGGCCACCTCGCCTGCTTCACCGGTCAAACCCAGGGTCGGATAGATGGGATTACAGCCCAGATCCGGGTAGGCAGCCGTCTTTCGGGCGGCGTCCTGATAGAAATTCATCTCCATGGGGCCGGTAGGGAAACGCCCGGATGGTAGTTTCCGCAGGGATTTTCAGCCGCGATATGGGCCAGTTCGACCTGAACCGACGGACCAAGATCGTGGCCACCATCGGCCCTGCCACGGAGAGTCCGGAGCGGATCAAGGAGCTGGTGAAGGCTGGTGCCACCACGTTCCGGCTGAACTTTTCCCACGGGGACCACAGCGAACACGCAGCACGCATCGCCACGATTCGTCAGGTATCTGAGGAATTGGGACAGACAATCGGCATCCTCCAGGATCTTCAGGGCCCGAAGATCCGACTCGGGAGGTTTGCGGAAGGGCCGATCACCCTGGCCAACGGCGATCTCTTCACGCTCACCTCACGGCAAGTGAGCTGCGACAAGACGATCGCAACAGTCACCTACGACAAGCTGGCCGACGAAGTCACTGCTGGAAGTCGAATCCTCCTCGACGACGGCCGCGTTGAGATGAACGTCGATACCGTCGACAAGGCGCAGCAGACCTTGCACTGCACCGTGACCGTCGGCGGTGTTCTTTCCAACAACAAAGGCGTCAACTTTCCGGACGTTCAGCTTTCCGTTCGTGCCCTCACGGACAAGGACAAGACCGACTTGGCCTTTGGCCTCAGCCAGGGCGTGGATTGGGTGGCCCTCAGCTTCGTGCGCAATCCATCCGACATGGAAGAGATTCGCGGACTGATCCGTGAGCACGGCCATGAGACCCCTGTGGTGGCGAAGATTGAAAAATTTGAGGCCATCGATCAGATCGATTCGATCCTTCCGCTCTGCGACGGTGTGATGGTGGCCCGCGGTGACCTTGGGGTTGAGATGCCAGCTGAGGAAGTTCCACTGCTACAGAAGGAACTGATCAGCAAAGCCAACAGCCTGGGCATTCCCATCATCACGGCCACCCAGATGCTGGATTCCATGGCCTCCAGCCCCCGGCCGACCCGAGCCGAAGTCAGCGACGTGGCAAACGCCATCCTTGATGGCACCGATGCCGTGATGCTCTCCAACGAGACCGCAGTGGGGGATTTCCCCGTGGAAGCCGTTCAAACCATGGCCACCATTGCTCGACGTATCGAGAGGGATTACCCCCAACGCTCGATCGACAGCCACCTGCCCAGCACCATTCCCAACGCCTTGAGCGGAGCGGTCAGCACCATCGCCAGCCAGCTCAATGCCTCCGCGATTCTTCCTCTCACCAAAAGTGGGGCCACGGCTCGCAACGTCAGCAAGTTCCGGCCTGCGGCACCCATCCTTGCCATCACTCCTGAGCGCACCGTCGCCTGCCGTCTTCAGCTGGTGTGGGGAGTTACACCGCTGGTGATTCCTCAGGGCGAACGCACCACGAAGACCTTCCAGGCAGCGATGGTCAAGGCCAAGGAGCTCAATCTGCTCAAGGAGGGTGATCTCGTAGTTCAGTCCGCAGGCACCCATACCGGCGTTTCCGGATCCACAGATCTTGTCAAGGTGAGCATCGTCGGCAACGAAGCTGCGGCGACACTGATCTGAACGAAGCCAAACCATGAAGCGGCGCATGCCCGCAACGGAAACGGTGCGGATGGCCCTGTCCACCTTGCGGAGCAACCGCCTGCGCAGCCTGCTCACGATGGTGGGCATCGTGATCGGCAACGCGTCAGTGATCACTCTGGTCGGAGTTGGTCGTGGTGCGCAGGGGTTGGCGGAGGAGCAGCTGACCAACCTCGGCGCCAACGTGCTGTTCGTGGTTCCGGGCAACAACAACACCCGTCGCCAGGGAGCAACGCGACCCAAGACCCTCGTGCTGGAGGACGCTGAAGCGATCGCCACCCAGGTTCCCAGCGTCAAGCGCGTCGCCCCTCAGATCAACAGCAACCAGGTGGTGCAAGCGGGGGCACGTAGTTCCACCAGCGCCGTCTACGGCGTGACACCTGAGTTCGTTCCGGTGCGCAGCTTTGAAGTAGCCAAAGGCCGTTTCATCAGCGCCCAGGACGAAGCAGGTGCACGGGCTATTGCTGTACTCGGCTCTGATCTGCGCACCAAGTTGTTCCCTACTGGCCCAGCGATTGGCCGGAAAGTACGTATCGGCAATCAAGGCTTCGAGGTGGTCGGTGTGATGGCCCCCAAAGGGGCCGTATTCGGCAGCAACCAGGACGAAAACGCCTACATCCCGCTTTCAACGATGGTGAATCGAATCATCGGAAGGGATCCGATTTACGGCGTCAGCCTCACCTTCATCAGTGTTGAAGCCAAGGATGAGCAGAGCACCAATGCAGCGAGCTTTCAGATCAGCAACCTGCTGAGGCAGCGGCACCGAATTCTCCGGGATGACGATTTCGCGGTGCGGTCCCAGAAGGATGCCCTCACCATCGTGGGCACCATCACCGGAGGACTCACCTTGATGCTCGGAGCCATCGGAGGGATCTCCCTACTGGTGGGGGGCATCGGGATCATGAACATCATGCTGGTGTCCGTCAGCGAACGAACCGAAGAAATCGGTCTGCGCAAGGCACTTGGGGCTCGAAGCACTGATGTGCTGCAGCAATTTCTTGTGGAATCCCTGGTGCTTGCCAGCCTGGGCGGCGCCGTCGGCACGCTGGTGGGGCTTGGAACAGTAAGCCTCGTGGCGGCGGTCACGCCTCTTCCGGCAGCGATCGGCGGCACGACGGTGATGGTCACCGTTGGACTCTCAGGATCGATAGGACTGTTCTTCGGGGTCGTACCCGCCCGACGAGCCGCCAAACTCGACCCAATCGTTGCCCTGAGAAGTCTTTGATCAAGGCCTCAAAAATCAGACCAACTCCTTTACACTAGTTAACGAATTTCCTCAGCTCATGAATCAGCGCTGGCGCCTTCTTGCCCTCTGGCTGTTGCCAATCGGCGTCGTGTTGCTGATCGGCTGGCAGGTGGTGAGCAATGGAGGCATGAATGGCCTCAGCCAAGACAGCAATGGGACCACTGTCGCGCCCCGCAATGCTGCGGTGGCACGCATGAGCTATGGCCGCTTCCTCGACTACGTCGAAGCCGGTCGCGTCACAGCCGTTGATATCTACGACGGTGGCCGTAACGCCGTGATCGAAGCAGTCGATCCCGATCTCGACAACCGCGTTCAGCGGCTGCGCGTTGATCTGCCCGGTCTCGCCCCTGAGCTGATCAACACCCTGAAGACCGAAGGCATCAGCTTTGATATTCATCCCCCCCGCACAGCGCCTCCGGCCCTCGGCGTGCTGGGCAATCTGGCGTTCCCGCTGCTGCTAATCGGTGCCCTGATCTTCCTGGCGCGCCGCAACAGCAACATGCCTGGAGGCCCTGGCCAGGCAATGCAATTCGGCAAAAGCAAAGCTCGCTTCATGATGGAAGCGGAAACCGGCGTCATGTTTGATGACGTGGCCGGCGTAACCGAAGCCAAGCAGGAATTGCAGGAGGTGGTTACCTTCCTAAAGCAGCCCGAGCGCTTCACCTCCGTGGGTGCTCAGATTCCCCGCGGCCTTCTGCTAGTCGGTCCCCCTGGCACCGGTAAAACCCTTCTTGCCAAGGCCATTGCCGGTGAAGCGGGTGTTCCCTTCTTCTCTCTCTCCGGTTCTGAGTTCGTCGAGATGTTCGTTGGCGTTGGTGCCAGTCGCGTCCGCGATCTATTCAAAAAGGCCAAAGAGAACAGCCCCTGTCTGATCTTCATCGACGAAATTGATGCCGTTGGCCGCCAGCGTGGTGCCGGCATCGGTGGAGGCAACGACGAACGAGAACAGACATTGAACCAGCTCTTAACTGAGATGGATGGCTTCGAGGGCAACAGCGGCATCATCATCATTGCCGCTACCAACCGTCCTGACGTTCTGGACTCAGCCCTGATGCGTCCCGGTCGTTTCGACCGCCAGGTCACCGTGGACGCCCCAGACATCAAGGGTCGCCTCGCCATCCTGGATGTGCACTGTCGCAACAAGAAGCTCGAAAATGAGCTGTCCCTCGAAAGCATCGCTCGCCGCACCCCTGGCTTCACAGGAGCTGATTTGGCCAACCTGATGAACGAGGCGGCCATCCTCACCGCCCGTCGCCGCAAGGAAGCCATCGGTCTGAGCGAAATCGACGATGCTGTCGATCGCATCATTGCCGGCATGGAAGGTCGTCCTCTCACCGACGGTCGCAGCAAGCGTCTAATCGCATACCACGAAGTCGGCCATGCCCTGATCGGGACCTTGGTCAAGGATCACGACCCTGTTCAGAAGGTCACTTTGGTTCCCCGTGGTCAGGCCCAAGGCCTTACTTGGTTCTCCCCCGACGAAGAGCAAACTCTGGTCACCCGTGCCCAGCTCAAAGCGCGCATCATGGGAGCACTCGGTGGTCGTGCTGCAGAGGATGTGGTGTTCGGTCATCAAGAAGTCACGACCGGAGCAGGTGGCGATATCCAGCAAGTTGCTTCGATGGCACGAAATATGGTGACTCGGCTCGGCATGAGTGATCTCGGCCCTGTTGCCCTAGAAGGCGGAAACCAGGAAGTGTTCCTGGGCCGCGACTTGATGTCCCGCAGTGAGGTGTCGGAATCGATTTCTCAACAAATCGATATTCAAGTGCGCAACATGGTGAAGCGTTGTTATGAGGAAACTGTGGAGATCGTGGCCGCCAACCGCGAAGCCATGGACCGCCTTGTGGAATTGTTGATTGAGAAAGAAACCATGAATGGTGATGAGTTCAAGGCCATTGTGGCTGAATTCACAGCTGTTCCTGAGAAAGACCGCACAGTCGTCATCTTGGATTAATCCTCCGCCCCGCAACAAAAAGCCCCCGTCTGAATCAGAAGGGGGTTTTTTTATGGATTGGATTTACTCTTTCGTCGTCGACAACGTTCGGAGCAATACACAACGTCGTCCCAGCAATTTCTCCAAGCTTTACGCCACTCAAACGGACGATCGCAGACTGGACAGATCTTGCTGGGACGAATGTTTCTAGCCCCCCTCTTCTTCAAGCGACAGCCTGAACGGGACGCTTGTCGATCACCGAATCAATCAACCCATAGTTCACCGCTTCGGTGGGTGACATGAAAAAGTCTCGGTCAGTGTCCTGTTGGATGCGATTCAGAGGTTGACCGGTGCGATCAGCCAGCTCATTGTTGAGGCGGTCCTTCAAGAAGAGGATTTCGTCCGCCTGAATACGGATATCACTGGCCTGACCCTGTGCACCGCCCAAAGGCTGGTGAATCATGATCCGGGAGTGCTGCAGGCTGCTGCGCTTGCCCTTGGTGCCGGCGCAAAGAAGGAAGGCACCCATGCTCGCGGCCAGACCAACACACACCGTGTGCACATCCGGTTTGATGTGCTGCATCGTATCGAAGATGCCGAGGCCGTCGTAGACCGAACCGCCGGGCGAGTTGATGTAGAGGTAGATATCTTTCTCGGGATCCTCAGCTTCAAGGAACAACATCTGGGCCACGATCCGGTTGGCAGAGTCACTGGTGACAGCTTCACCAAGGAAGATGATTCGCTCGCGCAGAAGCCGGGAATAAATGTCAAAGGCCCTTTCTCCCCGGCCGGACTCCTCAATTACAATGGGGATCATCTGAGCATCAGCAGGGTCGATTAATCCTAACGGCGATGTCTGCGGCGCTAGGGTTCCTGCCATTCATTCTGGGACTGCACGTTGGCCGTAAGTCAGACCATCGCCGACAGCAAACGAGCGTTTCATCAGGCCTTCCCCCACGTCATTGCGCCGCTGTACCGCCGCCTTGCTGACGAGCTGCTGGTGGAGCTGCATTTGCTGAGCCATCAAAGTCGATTCGAAGCCAACGAACTCTTCAGCGTCGGGCTTTGCAGCGTGTTTGACACCTTCACCAAGGGCTATCGGCCAGAAGCGCAGACAGACGCACTGTTCAGTGCCCTCTGCAGCAGCAATGGCTTCGACGCAGCAAGGCTGCGCAAGATCAACACCTCGCTGGTTGAACAAGCCAAAGGCAAGGATCTGGAAAGCCTGAAGAGTTGGCTGTCGTCCCACAGCCTCAAAGATGGCAGCCACTACTCACGTTTGATGGCCATCGGACTGATGTCCCTTCTCAAGTCCGCCGCCGTGGATGCCACTGGCTCGGCAACTGAGGCCATCCTCAATCAGAGCAAGGAACTCGCCAAAAGCCTTGGTTTGCCCAGCGATCGCGTCGAGAAGGATCTAACGCTGTTTAGCTCCAATAGCGAACGGATGGAGCAGGCCGTTGAACTGGTGAATGAAACGATCGCTGCTGAAAAGCGCAAGAAGGAGCGCCGTTTGGCAGAGCAGGCTCAAGGCACCTCCAACTGAAGGCGAAGCCCTCCGGGCTGTTTCTGCATCGGCAGTGCTGTCATCTCAAGCTCCAGTTGAGATGCGTTGCCAATCACCCGAGGCCAGCCCGGTCCGAGCCAGCCCAGCCGAACCAATCGATCCGGTCTCTCTTGAAGGCGAAGTCGTGGTGTCCCACCCTTTTCAACGGTGAGGGGCCGATGGTCGTGGCGTCCCCCAAGGCAAGCAGCAGATCCAGGGAAGACGAATTCGATGCGGACGGAAAAGCCAGAAGGGGGTACCCGTCGTCCAGCCAGATCAGCCACCAGAGCCCGAAGCCGTGCCGGGCCCAGCGATCAGGGGCTGCCTAAAGACCCAGTCTCTTCTGCCAGACCTTCGGCACCAATCTGGAGGAATCAGCCTCAAAACTCTGAACCAAGCGAGCCCGCCAACTGAGCTCAAACAGCTCTGCTGCTCCACAGCGATTCAGAGATTGCGTCTGCAGGCTGGACGAGCCGAGCCGCAGGACGGGCAAAAAAAAGCACAACCACTGAAAAAGGGCTGTGCAAAGGTGATTTTGAAGTTAGCGTCGGATGGACGCAATAAAGAAGAGGACTTGTTTGCACCCTAACGGCGTCGACGGTCTCTCCATTCGATCGTTGAGAGATAAATCACGGCAACGCTGACGAAGACGAGAAGCACTGCTGCCGTGACCGCCAGGGTCTGGCTGAGAAGTGGTGCGTCTTGAAGCACAGATTCGATCAGAAATTCAGGGTGCCATCACCGTTGCGTCCCCAGACCACCATGGCGATGGAGAAACTGAACATGGCGGCCAAGGACGCCCAACCCAGAGTGAACAACATGCGCTTGACCGCTCGACTGTCGGGATCCTACCTAGGATTCGGCACCTTTTCGTCTGTCCGGAGGCAACTGTCATGACCAGCTCAAGCCCCGGTTCATCAGCAGTACTGGAGCGTCAGGAAACAACTAAGCGTTACCCCCAGGCTCGCGTGATCGTTCTGGACGACGACGTGAACACGTTCCAGCACGTGGTCGATTGCCTCCGCAAGATCATTCCCGGAATGAGCGAAGACAACGCCTGGAACCTCGCCAACAAAATTGATGGGCAGGGTTCGGCTGAAGTCTGGTGCGGGCCCCTGGAGCAGGCCGAGCTGTATCACCAGCAGCTTCAGGCCGAAGGGTTAACGATGGCCCCTCTGGAACGCTGCTAAGTCAGGCCGCCGGCTTACGACTTGCTTTGGTGAGTCGCAGCAGATCAGCCACCTGCAGACGCTGCAACTGCTCGTCCATCACAAAACGCACAACGCGGCCAGGGCACAAGGCCAGGCCCCGAACCTCCGTTCCGTGCACCTCAGCGGTGAGCATGCGGGCCTGGGGTCCACATGCATCCTCCAGCGGTCCACTAATCGCGTGGTGGAGAGCGTCAACTGATTTCAGCATCACAGCCCCGGAGCGCTCTCTCTGGCATAGCCAAAGTCGCTAACTTTCACCAGTTCTCGGGTTTTCATTCAGCTTTGGGCCGAGTCGTCATCACCCACAGCACCTATGTGGACGGCTTAATCCCGTGGCTGAAGGCCTTGTCCCATGAGACTGATATCCAGACGATTACCCCTGCCGTGATCAGCCGCGTGCGTGGCCGCAGTCCCGAACTACGGCTGCGGGTGTCCACACCGATCCATGGGGGTTACAAGCTGGTGGCTCGCAAAGGCACCTCAGCCCAAGAGGTCTTTGTGGTGACATCGATGAGTCGGCCAGACCTAGAACAGGCGGTTCTGCATCACCGCCCATGAGGGGATTGGCCTTGCTGGAATCCTGCATCACGAAAGGCCTCAAGATGACCAATAGCAACGTTGGGTTCACGGGCATAGAGATCAGCCCAATCGGATCGGCGGAAACATTGGGTAAGGATGGCCCGGCATGCGACTTCAGCGTCATCCGGCAGGAAGAAGACAGCGTCAGCGAAGGAGCTGCCGAAACAATCAACAAGCAGTCCGCCTGCAAAGGCCAAAAAAAGTGAGAGCAATGAAGCCAAAATCGAACGATGAAATATCAAGCGACAAAAAACTGTTCTAAAAAAAATTATGATTTAACTAAAACTCAATTCAAAATGATCAATAACGACGACATCAATTATTGGAATCAGATAAAGGAATCTTGAATTCCATAAAGAGTGCCTCTGCATCAGCATAATTTTTCTTTTCACGCAAATAAAAAACCTGAGCTTTCCACCAATCCCAGGTTTCCATTTGAATTAGCTCATCCAGGCGGGGATCACGCATCACGACACAGCAACCGATTCAAAGCTAAGGACAACCAAAGAACTGACAAGCTTTGTTCACACAGCAGTAAGCATCATCGACTACACAACGGTTGAGGGGTAACCTTTAATCGCTCAAGCGATCGAACGATGCCCCTGGAAATTACCGTCAAAGAAGGGCAACAAACGACGAAGACTATGGGAAGCTTCGACGATCTCGAAGATGCTCTGACCGAATTCAATGAATTGATCAATCGCCGAAACTGGCATCCAAGCGTGACCACCATTGCGCTGAGCGACACTGACAAAAACAAATGCCTCGCCCAATACGCTCTACAGGAGTTCAACCACTCCGAGAACTAGCCCTAAAAAGCCGATCTACACCAATCCGGACAAAACGAATCTAAAGTTCAGCAAAGCGAGCTTTTCAGAATGAACGGCAAGATTCTGGTGATCGGTATCGGTTCATTCTTCATTATATTTTTTGTGATTGAGTCTTGGTTGATGAGGGGCTTGGCTCACTAATCCAGGTTAAATTTCTTCCAGATATTAACCGAAAAAGAATTTAAAAAACTGAACCTGTAAAGTTTAAACTTTAGACGTATCCAGAGAAAAACTTAAACAATTTATTCGCTGATGGCTTGGGTCAGATCCAGGCAACGACCAAGCAATGAATTGAAGAGGGTGAACCACCATGCCGTGCGAGCCCCAGTGGTCGACCTGGAAGAACCAGAAGGGGCGACAAAGTGGGGTTTCGTTTCCGGCTGCATGGCCGGTCTACGTCACCGTCACGACAGTCTCCCCAAGTCGAAAGAGAGTCAGATCAGAGCACTAGAAAAGGCCGTCACCAACACAGCAGTTCGTTTGCAAGCCTAGTCCTGACTCTCGCTTTCGAGCGGCCAGATCCGGCGAATGGAGGCAAGCGCTGACTCTGCCTCATCGCGCCGCTTCGAGACCGTGTCGCCGTCGAGCAGCAGCGTCACGTGTCCCAACTTGCGCCCCGGTGTTTCCGGGGACTTTCCATACCAGTGCAGGTGAAGCCCCGGCATGGCCTCAAGAGCCTGAAGTCGCTGATCCAAAGGAGCATGGCGCTCCGGATCCAGACCAAGCAGGTTGACCATCAAGGCACCGCGGCTGTTGAGCTCGGGATCAGGCACAGGCAGCCCGGCTGCGATGCAGAGCTGCTGATCAAACTGACTGCTGGTGCAGGCCTCGATCGAGAAATGCCCGGAGTTGTGCGTGCGTGGGGCAATCTCATTCACCTGCAGGCCGGCTGGCCCGTAGAAAAACTCCAAAGCCAACACCCCCACGTAGCCAAGCTTCGTCATCAGCGATGCCGCAACGTTGTAAGCCAAGGCCGCCACCGAGGGTTCTACAGGTGCAGGCGCCAGAACCCAGTCACAAACCTGCTGGTGCTGGTGGGTCTGCACTAAGGGGAAATGGCGGATCCGGCCGCGCTGATCACGGCTGACCACCAGAGCCAACTCCAGCTCGTAGTCCACCCAGGATTCCAGCAACCAATCGTCGGCCCGGACGGCGCGCAACAACTGCGCCAGGGCATCGATTTCGCGCAACACCACCGTGCCCTTGCCGTCGTACCCCCCGCGGGAGGCTTTGGCCATCACGGGGAAGTTCCAGCCCTGTGGAAGTGCCGGTTGAGCGGGCGAAATCAGGCTCAGCGGACACCAAGGCGGGCTGGGAATCGCGAGGTCATCCAAAAGTTGACGTTGAGAGAGTTTGTCGACCAGGGGCGAGAGCGCGGCCAAAGACGGCCGGAAACGAACACCCTGCTGCTCCAGCGGCAGAAGGGCATCGATGTTTACCCACTCGTTCTCGAAGGTGATGCCATCACAGCCCACCACCAGGTCCCGGGTTCCAGCCACATCCCTCGGATCCGCTGCAATGAGACGCGAGGCCAAGCCAGCGGCGGGATCCGCTGCATTGGACGTTTGAACCGCGATCGGAAC
Source organism: Synechococcus sp. MU1642 (assembly GCF_020514115.1). Taxonomy (GTDB): domain Bacteria; phylum Cyanobacteriota; class Cyanobacteriia; order PCC-6307; family Cyanobiaceae; genus Parasynechococcus. Next base: position 372,324 of record NZ_VTKZ01000001.1, on the reverse strand, counting down.
CCCGCGTTGCGCGGCGGCCTGCACAAGCATCCGTGCCAGCTGACCACCTCCCACAACACCGATCATCGTGTCCGAGCTGATTTCCGCAGCTTGCCACTTTGCAGGGTCGATGACAGCGTCAGATCAGCGGCCGATCGCCGGCAAAGGCCAACCGAATCATGGTGAACAGCAACACCAAGAGGAACAGCGCCAGGCCCAGGGTGCAGGCGTAGCTGATCTCCAACTCAGCAAAGGCCTGGTCGTACACGTAGTAAACGATAGTTCTCGTGGCATCAGCAGGACCTCCCTGGGTCATCATGAATACCTCCTCGAACACCTTCGTGGCCGCGATCGACGACACCACGGCGACCAGGGTCACGTAGGGACTCATCAAGGGCAGAGTGATGTCTAGGTGCTTTCTCCAGCCCTCGCTGCCATCCAGCTCCGCTGCCTCATAGAGCTCTTGAGGAATGCCCTGCAGACCTGCCAGAAAAATCACCATGTAATAACCAAGCCCCTTCCAGAGGGTCACCAACATCACTGCGGGCAGGGCCAGCTGCGGCGTGGTGAGAAAACCAATAGGGCTGAAGGCATCGCCGAGCAGAGCGCTCAACCACCCATTGATCAGTCCGTTCTCGGCATACAGCCAGCGAAAGGCGATCGCTGCGACAACGATCGACACCAATACGGGGGTGTAGAAAGCGCCCCGCAGCAGGGAACGTCCGGGCAAACCCTGATTGACCAACACCGCCAGCGCCAGCGCCCCGAAAACGATGGGCGGCACCACACCAATCAGATAGAGGAAGGTGGTGACCAACACCTGCCGCGCCATCGGATCGGACAGCAAGAGCTCCAGGTTGGCCAAACCAACAAAACGCAGGGGTTCACTGACGTCCAGCCCGGTGGCGGTGAAGCTCATCACCAGGGCCATCAAAGCCGGCACCAGCACCGACAAACTGATCAGTACCACCGCCGGGAACAGGAACGCCCAAGCCGAAAGGGAGTTGCGTACTGATCTCTCGCGCACAGGACCAGCAACACTTTTGAGAGAGTAGGTGGATTCCAGCGGTTTCATGACCACAGTCACCCCGTTGCATCACATCAGCGTTGCGCTGGAGCGCAATCCTTACGAGGTGGTGATTGGAGCCGGCGGCCTTGTCAGGCTCGGTCAGCAGATGCTGGACGCCGGTGTGCAGACTGGTCGGCGTGTCCTGGTGGTCAGCAATCCGGATGTCGCCAGCCCCTATGGCGATGCCTGTCTGAAAAGCCTCAAGGAGGCAGGTTTCAGCGTTGACCTTTTGGTAGTTGACGCCGGCGAACACCAGAAGACCCCCGCCACGGTGGCTTTGATCCACGATGCGGCCTACAACGCCAAGCTCGAACGCAGCTCCTTGATGGTGGCCCTCGGCGGCGGCGTAGTGGGTGACATGACGGGTTTTGCAGCAGCCACCTGGCTGCGCGGCATCCAGGTGGTGCAGGTGCCCACAACCCTTCTGGCCATGGTGGATGCGTCCATCGGTGGCAAGACCGGAGTCAACCATCCCCGCGGCAAAAACCTGATCGGCGCCTTTCACCAGCCGCGCCTGGTACTAATCGATCCCTCCACCCTCAACACCCTGCCCGAACGCGAGTTCCGGGCCGGCATGGCGGAAGTGATCAAATACGGAATCCTCGGCGACACTTCGCTGTTCGAAGAACTGGAGGCCTGCGCCGACCCAAGCACCCCCGCTGGACTTGGAGAGGAACGCCTGAGCTCGATCCTGCAGCGATCGGCCGCGGCCAAGGCCCGGGTGGTGGCCGCTGATGAAAAGGAAGGTGGCTTAAGGGCGATCCTTAACTACGGCCATACCTTCGGCCATGTGGTGGAGACCCTCTGCGGCTATGGCACCTGGCTGCATGGTGAGGCTGTCGCCATTGGCATGGTGGCGGTTGGCGAACTCGCCGTGCTGCGAGGAAGCTGGAGTCGCGACAACGCTGAGCGGCAACGCCTGCTGGTCGAAAGCGCCGGACTCCCCACCGCCTGGCCCGATCTCTGCGCCGATGCGGTTCTCGACAGCTTGCAGGGCGATAAAAAGGTGCGCGACGGTCGCCTGCGCTTTGTGATGCCCACTGGTATCGGTTCTGTTGAAATTCGCGATGACGTCAGTCGCGACGAAATTCTTAGCTGCCTGGAGCGCCTGAAAGGCTGAAGCCGCCTTCAGGCAATCCGCGCCGATAGGTGAGCCAGCGGAACGCACCCAAACCCGCAGGATCCACCAGCCGAAGCAGAGCTTCGCGGCGTTGCAAGGCCTCCGCCAAGCGTTGGCCCGGCAGCTGCTGCAGCCCATACAGACGCTGCGCAAGCCCCAAGGCGAGAAGTGCTTCGCCCTGCTTGGCCTGATCACCCACCAGCCAGCCATTGCGCTGGGCCGCTTCATCCACGACCTCGATGCAGAGGTGTGCCGTGAGGTCCTGCTCGCCGGGCTGATCAAAGGGCGACAGCCCCGCCTGCTGAGCACAAACAGCCATCAAGGTCCCATCGGAGCGGCGAGCCGCGTAATAACGCTGGGCCTCCAGGGCGTAATCAATCACCAGCAGCACGCCCGCATCCACGGCGGCGGCCGCCGCAGAGAACCAGTCGGGCAGTGCGCTACTCCACTCCGTGGTCCACCCCTCTTCGGCATCGGGGGGCGGCAACTGAATGCCGGTTTGGCTGCACACACGCTTGATCTCTTTGTGCAACCCATCCGGAAAAGGCCGATGCGTCGAGCGGAGGCCACCGTTTGGATCAAGCTCCACCCACTGCTGCTGGAGGACTCCCTCCCGCCAGATCAATCGCTCCACCGGGAGGGCATCCAGCAACTCATGGGCGATCACGACCCCATGAACCGGATCGCGGCGCAACTCGCCCAAGGAACACCAACGCATTGGAAGATCATCCACCTCTTGCAACAGGGCCTGTTGCCGCCGCCGCATGCCGGGATTGGCCTCCACCAATACCAACTCGATCTGGCCCAGCAGCTCTGGAGCCGCAACACACAATGCAGCAGCGAGATCCCGGGCCAGATGACCTTCACCAGGACCGATTTCCACGATCGACAGGCGTTGTGCAGGATCCGTCCGGGGAACCGCAGCCAGCCAGGCCAGAAGTTGGGGCGCCAGAAGGGCTGCAAAGTCGCTGCCCAGAGAGGGAGATGTGACGAAATCCCCCTGGGCGCCGATGCGTGCGCGACCTGAGCCGTAATAACCATGCTCCGGCTCATTCAGAGCCAGATCCATGAACCGGGAAAACGGAACGGAACCCCCTGCCTGATGCAGATGCGTTGCCAACCAGTCAGGACAGGACGCAGCTATCGGTTTCATTGGAGAGAATGCCGGTCGCTGCAGCAGTTCCATGGGAACACATCACATCCGACATCTGTGGAGCCTCGTCGTCGTAGCTCTGGTCAGCCTGTGTGTTCTGGTGACGCCGGCTGAGGCCTACGACAACCCGGAGCTGCTGCCGGATCACCCCACACCTGTGATAGACCTCGCCAAGGTGTTTAGCGACACCCAGAGGGCTCAGCTGGAGGCATCTCTGGGGGATGTGGAGGAACGCACCGGCTGGAAAATGCGGGTTTTAACCCAGTACGAGCGCACACCAGGCCTGGCCATACGCGAGTACTGGGGGCTGGATGAAAGCAGCCTGCTGCTGGTGGCCGACCCCCGTGGCGGGAACCTGCTGAACTTCAACGTTGGCGATGCCTACTTCGCGATGATGCCGCGCACCTACTGGGTGGAGCTGCAGACCCGCTACGGCAACCAGTACTACGTGAGGGACCACGGCGAAGACGGAGCCGTCCTGGATGCCCTCAATGCTGTGGAGATCTGTCTGGACCGGGGTGGCTGTCAGGTCGTGCCTGGTCTTCCCCAGGAACAGTGGCTGTGGACTCTGACCACCTCGATCTTTGGCGGCTTGATTGCTGGCTTTGCCGCCTACCCCCGGAAGGAGGGCGAAACCATCGCCTGGGCCTGGTTGCTGCTGCTTTCACCGCTGTGGGTGATGCTGTTCGGCGTCTTTGGCGTCGCTCCCGTGGTGACGCGCACCTCAGAGGTGATGCCCCTGCTGCGAAATGGGGTTGGCTTCCTGGCCGGGGGCATTGCTGCATATCTGGTTGCCCAGGCCACCGTCGGGCAAAAGCTTCAGAACGACGCCGAAGGCTGAGGGACCTAAAAGTTCTCGAGGCTTTTCAGAGCCTGGTGGCGCACTCGATGCGCGACCCGGTACACAGCGCCGGCGGAGGCGCCAGCAGGGCATGTCGCTTGACGTCACGCAGTCGACGTAACTCAGCAAGATTCACATCGTAAAAGGAGCGAAGGCGCGCGTATTTCTTGACGGGCTGACCGTAGTAGCTGCGACCGGCAAGGGTGGGGAATGAGGCCCACTCGGGAGCCAGCATGGCGGCGAGAACTGGGCTGAGAACACCGGTATCGGTCAGAGACAGGGCTTTCCGCCGCTGAATCAGGAACAAAGCACCCTGGTCCTGAGCCTCAGGCCCGAAACCACGCACTCCAATGCTGCGCTGAACCAGGTTCCAGGTGAAGGGCATGAACTGGTAGGCCCCGGCAGCTGCACTGGCGTAGCGGGAGCTATAGATCACCCGGTTGGGATGACGGGCAAGGGAAGGCATCAAGCCACCTCCAAACATCACCCGATAGCCCACATCCAGGCCACCTTTCCAGGTGCCTTCAGCGAAGCGGATCGTGTTGAGCATCGCCCGACGTTCGGGCGTGATCACATAGGGAATTGACCGACTGGGCTGGATATCAGAGGCATGAATTAACTGTGCCCGCGAAGCGGGGGGCAACAGGCTCGCCTGGGCGGGCAGTGGGGAACTGAGAACAGGCAAAACTCCGACGATCACGGCCGCTGAGAGCGTCTGACGACCGATGAATGCAGAGATAGCCATAGAGAGCGTTCAAACAACATGCCCTCGAGAGGGCGAAGAGCAGTTCAGAAGCGGATGAAATGCTCAGGCTGAAACAAATCCACCGGATGCACCTTCTCGAACCAAGGGTTCAAAGCAATAGGTATATATGCCAGTGAAACAATCGGCCAAGACATCAACGTGGAAGCAAATGAGCTCAAAAAGGTGTTGATAAATACCAGAAATTACAAGTGATCTTCCACCCAGTTCACCAGTGTTTGAGCGGCTTCTGAGGCCCCTGATGCAGAAAGAGGGGCGTCGCTTGGCGCCAGCAACGGCTGGTCCAGCTGCCATGCCCCGGTGTCTAGCTCCTGACGGCTGAGGCAACGGTGCTGACCGTGGCGACGCAGACCAGCCATCAACGCCGAAGCTTCAGAAAATCCGCTGCGCTCCACCACGTGCATCCCAACCCCTTGGGCCATCGCCTCACAGAAGCTGCTGAAACCGGGCTTGCCCAGGAAACGGGAGCAACGGCCGAGCACATCAACGGGACGCAGCCCAACCGGCAGAGGCGTGAGGTTGGGGAGCGCCGCCAACTCAAGCGCTTGCGCGGCATCTGCTGAATCCGGAAGCAGGAAATGGTGGTTGGGCCAGAGCTGAAACAGATCCCGCGAAAGGGACAAACCCAGGCCTCCAAAACCCACCAACACCAGGGGAGCGTCCTGGGCATCCAGGGAAGCCTCAAGATCCGCCGGGATGGACCGCGGGCTGGCGCAGACCAAACCGAGCCTCCTTTCAGGCAACCCCCAATTCATCGCCAGATCAAATGGACAGCGCAGCAGCAGATCACCGCAGCAGTAGGACTCAGTGGCAGCGTCAGCCCAGCGTTGGAAGGCAGCCCCCAAGGGGCCATAAATGTCATCCCATCCGAAATTGCTCATCCAAACCAAGGGGGCATCGAGGCGCTGGGCCAAGGCGGCCGCGGCCGGAGGAATGTCCCCAACGATCAGAACCGGCTGCCCCTGCGACGCGAGCCAGACGGCCTCAGCCTCGATCAGGGCCGGCAGCCGTTGCTCCAACTGATTCAGGGCACTGAGGGTGGCGGCGCAATCCACACCGAGCGCGTCGGCCTGAACCATGCCCACATCCCATTGACAGGACCGTTGCTGAATTGATGTATCCCCCAACAGCAGCGTTAGTACAGGAGAGGACAGACCTGAGCTCATCACCAAGGTCCACTCAGGACGCAGGCAGCGCAGCCGCTGCATCACTGCAGCATCGCGGGCGGCATGGCCATAGCCATGACTGCTGCTGCAGAGATAGATCAGCACGGCAGCGGAGCATCCATCGGCAACGACTCCTGATGGATCAACTCAGCATCGGGGGTGTACCAGCGATGGGCAAGCAAAGCGAGACGGGAGCCCTGGAATTCAGCCCAGGAAAGGTGCAATAGGGTCCGCCCTTGCCCATCAACCCCTGAACGCGGCACACAGGCGGCGTTGATCAGCGCGGTCCCATGGCGATGACGCAACAGGTTCTGGCGGAAACCGGAGCCGCGCTTGAGGGCATGGTGCATGTGGCCAAAGATCACCAGATCGGCAGGTCGGCCCTTGGCCATTCGATCCAAAGCAAGGGCCAGATCCTGATCTCCCCAGTCGACCGCCGGTGTCTTCCAATCGCGCCCGCAGGGACTTGCAGCATCGGATCCCAACCCCGAGGGACCGCAGTGGGCCATCACGATCAAGGGCTGATCGTCGGGAACAACTGCTGCGGCCTGAACGATCCGATCGGCTGAGGCATCAAGCGACACCGGGCCGTACACCGCCTCCACTGCTTTCGACAGATGAAAACCTCCACCTGCACTGCAGGGTCGCGCACCCACAACCGTCAATGGGAGCTCGGGCCATTGGATCGAGCGCCAGGCGCAGTGCAGATCGCCGAGCAGAGCAAGTTGCTGCTCAAGGATGCCGCCACTGCGATCCCGTCCGCGGTCGTGGTTTCCCAGGATCACGGCTACGGGAAAGGGAAGCCGCGTGATCCTGCGCGTCAGCCGCAGATCCCCATCAGCGAGATCACCAACGAAGAGAACAGCATCAGGATTGAGATTGTGCAGCAGCTGTTCATCAGCGTCGCCCCAGGCGCCGTGCAGATCACCGGCAATGGCTAGACGCAGGTGCTTCAGAGTGGATGCCTAGTCTGTAGCCATCCTGCCCGAATCGGTCCTGATGAGCGCTGACACCGCCCTTGTTGCGGCGATCAACCAGCTTCGCCAGGACCGCAATGCCGTGATCCTGGCGCACTACTACCAGGAACCGGAGATACAGGACATTGCCGATTTTGTTGGTGACTCCCTGGAGTTGTCGCGCCAGGCCGCCAGCACCAATGCAGAAGTGATCGTGTTCTGCGGCGTGCACTTCATGGCGGAGACCGCCAAGATTCTCAGCCCAGAAAAGACGGTGGTGCTGCCGGACTTGGAGGCTGGGTGCTCCCTGGCGGACGACTGTCCCGCCGATGAGTTCGCCCGCTTTCGTGCAGAACACCCCGACCACTTCGTGGTGAGTTACATCAACTGCACAGCAGCGGTGAAGGCGCAAAGCGATCTGATCTGCACCAGCAGCAATGCAGTTGATCTGGTGAACCAGCTGCCTGCCGATCAGCCCGTTCTGTTCGCCCCCGATCAGAACCTGGGGCGCTGGGTTCAACAACAGAGCGGTCGCGAGCTGACCCTCTGGCCGGGACGCTGCATCGTTCATGAGACCTTCAGCGAAGAAGCCGTGCTGGCCCTCAAGCACGAACATCCCTCAGCCGAAGTCATCGCCCACCCCGAATGCCAGCAGAACCTGCTGGACCTGGCGGATTTCATTGGATCCACCAGCAAGCTGTTGAAATACGCCGAACAGAGCTCCTGCAACAGCCTAATCGTTCTGACGGAACCAGGGATCCTGCACCAGATGCAGCAACGGGTCCCTGAGAAAACTCTGCTTGACGTGCCAGGCATCGATGGATGCAGCTGCAACGCATGCCCCTACATGCGGCTCAACACCCTGGAGAAACTGAAGGCATGCCTGGAGACCCTCACGCCTGCGATCGAGATGAATGAATCGATGCGCCTGAAGGCCCTGAAACCCATGCAGCGCATGCTCGAGATGAGCCGTTGACGCGCCAACGGATCAGGGAAAGACAATCTGATACGAATAAATTTTCAAGAATCCACCGCGCAATGCATGGCACCTGTAACCCAGCCCGAGGGCATCAGGCTTCTGATCTTGATGGCAGCGATGACGGGAACAACGTGCACCGCAGCAGCTGCACAACCCTGGAACCAACCCATCCCTGAACCCGTAACGGAATCCACAGCACAAACGATCAAGTTGGCCGACCAACTCAACACTGTTGACGCCAAGTTTTTTGGGGCCCATTGGTGCCCCGCCTGCAAAGAGCAGATGCAACTCTTCGGCAAACAGGCCGGACGCAACCTGAACTACGTGGAATGCGGTCTGCCCGACAAATATCCCAACCAGCTCAGCCAATGCAGGGATGAAAACATTCGATCCATCCCCACATGGACACGGCCCGGATCAACGCGGCTGGAGGGCGTTCAATCGATCAACACCCTCGAGCGCTGGAGTGGTCTGAGGCCTGAATCAAAGAACTGATTACTTCTTGCGGCCATAACCAGCACCAACATTTATCCATCCGTAGGGGCAGGCTTCACTATTGGTGGTCATCGTCTCGTAATAGATATGTGAGGTACAGGTGGTGCCCAGGGTGTTGACGTAACCCAGGGAGTATTGGTTATGGCCTTGTGCCTTGGGATCTTTTTCTAAGCCAGAGCGGAACTGGGCACAGCCAGGGCTGAAAAAAACAGAGCAGCAGTAAGAAGCTTCATCGCCAGCGGGACAAACGCGTTCAAGTCACGGGGCTTTCAGACTGTCTTCAGCGATCAGCAGCGGAGCTTGATCGAACACACGCCAGAAGGGTTGTATTGCCAAGCTGCAAAGGCCTGGGTCGACCCTTGGCGTCCAGTCCCTCGGGCTCTGATCACCCACGCTCATGCCGACCACGCCCGACCCGGATGCGGGGAGTACTGGGCCGTGGCCTCCAGTGAAGGGGTTCTGCGCCAGAGGCTCGGTCAGAACATCACGCTTCACCCGGTGGCCTACGGCGAAGAACACTGGCTGGGGCAATGCAAGGTGTCGTTTCACAGCGCCGGACACGTGCTCGGTTCAGCGCAGATCCGCCTGGAATCGGAGGGTGAGGTGTGGGTGGTCAGCGGTGATTACAAACGGGATGATGACCCCAGTTGCGAACCCTTTGAACCGGTTCGCTGCGATGTGCTGATCACCGAAGCCACATTCGGGATGCCGATCTATCGCTGGCAGAGCGGGGCGCAGGTAGCCCAGGACATCCATGCCTGGTGGAGCGGTGATCGCAGCAGGCCGTCACTGCTGTTCTGCTACGCCTTCGGCAAAGCCCAACGCTTGCTGGCTGAGCTCAAGGCCATCGGCGTGGAAGAGGAAGTGCTGTTGCACGGTGCCGTGGAGACCGTGACCCGTCACTACCGGGATGCGGGGGTTCCCATGACCCCCAGCCGTCCCGTCAGCGAACTGCCCCGAAAGGATCCTCTCCATGGGCGATTGATCCTGGCGCCGCCATCGGCCCATCGCTCCAGCTGGATGCGCCGCTTCAAATCACCTCAAACCGCCTTTGCCTCCGGCTGGATGGCCGTGCGCGGAGCCAGACGACGCCGGGGCTATGAGCGGGGGTTCGTGCTCAGTGATCACGCCGACTGGCCTGGACTGATCCAGACCGTTCGAGACAGCGGCGCCCGCAAGGTGTACGTCACCCATGGACAGAGCGACGTTCTGGCCCGATACCTGCGGGAGGTGGAGGGTGTGGATGCGGAGCCGCTGGAGACCTTATTTGAAGGGGAATCTGACTAGAACTTGGCGATGCCGTCAGGCAGCTCGGGGAGGTTGAGATTCGCTTGACGGCCTTCAATCGCGGCATTGAGCGACTCGATCATCATGGTGTTGCCGCTGTCTTTAACGGCTTCAAGTGCCTTCTGCAGCCGACGTTGACGGTCGGAAGGATCCTCCGCATTTTCCGAAATAGCCACAGGAGTCACCACGGCAGTTGCTGACTCAGTGGCGCGGATAGTGTCCAGTTGTTGCGCCAGGTTGTCCCAGAGAAGTGCCATCCGGCTGATTCAGAAAGCTGTCGCTCAGATCAACACAGGTCTGCGCCGGATTTCCAGCACTGCTCACAAAATGTCTTGTCAGGATGGCGGTGCATTCATCCATCCCGTTCAAGCGCGCATGCGGGCCTTTCAGGACCTGTTCAATCAGCTGGATCAGGTCACTGGCACCAAGGCCAAGGTGCAGGCGCTGGTGGATCACTTTCAAGGGGTCGAGCCAGGGGAAGCGGCTTGGACGTTGACGCTGCTGTTGGGCAAACGACGCCGTCGCTTGATCACCGGTCGCCGACTGCGCGACATCCTCCGGGACCGAGGTGGTCTACCGGATTGGCTGATCGACGACTGCTACGGCCAGGTGGGCGACTCAGCCGAAACCATCAGCCTGCTCTGGCCCGCCGTGCAAGAGCGGGTTGAAGCAACCGATCCCGGTCTGCCCAGCACAGAGGGAGAAATGCCCCTGCGCTGGTGGATGGACACCCTGCTGCCGGCCATCAGCACCAGAAGCGAGGACGGTCAGGCCAATGCGGTGATCTGGCTCTGGCACCGAACCCCGCGCGATCAACACTTCATCGTCAATAAGTTGCTCACTGGGGGGTTCCGTGTAGGCGTGTCGACGGGACTGATCAGCCGCGCCATCGCCAAGGCTTTTGATCTCGAGGAAAGTTTGGTGGTGCAACGGCTGATGGGGGGCTTTGAGCCCTCCGCCGAGCGATTCGATCAACTCACCGCCCCTGCGACGCCGGATGAGCACCGCTCCAGTGGCACGCCGTACCCCTTTTATCTCGCCAGCCCCCTGGAACCCGAACGACTGAAGAAGACATCCGTAAAAGATTGGCAACTGGAGTGGAAATGGGATGGGATCCGCGGTCAGCTGATTCACCGCGGTTCCGGCGTCTACCTCTGGAGCCGTGGAGAAGAACTGGTCAACGAGAGCTTCCCTGAGCTTGTGGATTTGGCTCAGGCTTTGCCATCCGGCAGCGTTCTCGACGGCGAGCTGATCTGCTGGCAACAAAACGCGGCCACACCGCTTGGCTTTGATCAGCTGCAACGACGGCTCGGCCGCAAAACCGTTGGAGCAACGTTGAAACGGGACTGCCCGATGCAATTCATCGCCTATGACCTGCTGGAACATCAGGGCGTCGACATCCGCCAGCAGGGATTACGACAGCGTCAGCAGCAACTGGCTGCGCTGCTGGGAAACATCAAGCATCCAGAGTCGTGGCGGCTGCAGCAGAGCCCGTCCTGGTCGATCAACACCTGGGAGGAGCTGGAGACACAACGCAACATGGCCCGTCAACACAACTCCGAAGGCCTGATGCTCAAACACGCGGAATCGCCTTATCTGAGCGGACGCAAGCGCGGCAACTGGTGGAAACACAAGCTGGAGCCTATGACCCTCGACGCAGTGCTCCTTTATGCCCAGGCCGGCAGTGGGCGACGCGCCAACCTGTTCACCGATTACACCTTCGGCCTCTGGACCAATGCTGAAGAGCCCCAGTTGGTGACCTTCGCCAAGGCCTATTCCGGCCTCAACGACGCCGAAATCCTCGAGCTTGACCGCTGGATCCGACGCAACACCCTCCAGCGCTTCGGGCCGGCACGATCCCTGAAAACCGAGCTGGTGTTTGAAATCGGCTTTGAGGGCATCCACCCCTCAAAACGCCACAAATCCGGCATTTCCGTGCGTTTCCCGCGCATCCTTCGCTGGCGACGCGACAAACCCGCCGATGAAGCGGATTCACTCCAAACAGCGATGGGGTTGATCCAGAACCGCTGATGGCAGCTTCAAAAGCGAAGGCCAAGGTCAAGCCAAAAAGCAGCGACCCTCGATTGAACCCGATTCATGCCTGGTTTGCGCAGAAAAACTGGGCACCGCTCCCGTTCCAACAGGAGACCTGGATCGCCTATCTGGCGGGGCGGAACGGGTTGATCCAAGTGCCCACAGGGTCCGGCAAAACCTTCGCCGCTGTAATGGGACCGATTGCGCGGATGTTGGCTGAGGAACAGCCGTTAAAAGGAATACGTCTGCTCTACATCACGCCATTGCGCGCCCTCAGCCGCGACTTATCACTAGCGATCCGCGAACCGATCGAGGCGATGGATTGGCCGATACGGTTGGGCATCCGCAATGGCGACAGCAGCAGCAGCGAACGCACAAAACAGCTCAAGGCACCACCACAAATCCTGGTCACCACTCCCGAATCCCTCGCTCTCCTGCTGAGCAATGCCAAGGCCGAAGAGCTGTTTGGCCAGCTGCAGACGGTGATCCTCGATGAATGGCACGAGTTGATGGGTAGCAAACGGGGCAGCCAGACGGAGCTGTGCCTGAGCTGGTTGCGCCAGCTGTGTCCCCAGCTCCAGACCTGGGCCATCAGTGCCACCATTGGCAACATCGACCAGGCAGCGCGCCATGCCCTGGGGACGGCAGGGGAGCCACAGCTGATCGGGGGCGCCCCTGCCCGCAGCATGGATATTCAGAGCATCCTTCCGGAGACGATCGATGGCTTCCCCTGGGCCGGACACCTCGGGTTGCGGATGTATGAGGAGCTGGTGGCCCGCCTCAATCCCGGGATCAGCACCTTGCTGTTCACCAACACCCGCAATCAGTCGGAGCGTTGGCACCAGTGTCTGCGCTTCGCCTGCCCGGAAATGGAGGAGGGATTGGCTCTGCACCACAGCGCAATTGATCGCAGCGAGCGTGAAGCGATCGAAGCCTCCGTGAAGGCCGGCGGCATTCGTTGGGTGGTGTGCACCAGCTCCCTGGACCTCGGGGTGGACTTCCAACCCGTGGAACAAGTGGTGCAGATCGGCAGCCCAAAGAATCTGGCGCGGCTGCTGCAGCGGGCGGGGCGGTCAGCGCACTTGCCCGGCGGAACATCCAAGGTGCTGTTCATGCCCACCAATGCGCTCGAACTGCTCGAACTCAGTGCTGTGCGTCGGGGACTGGCGGAGGGCCTGGTGGAACAACGCAAGCCACCGAAAGCCCCTCTGGATGTGCTGCTGCAGCACCTCACGGGGTTGGCATGCGGCCCTGGTTTCAATCCCGAGCAGACCTTGCAGACCGTGCGGAGCTGCGCGGCCTACACCGAGCTGAGCCAGGAGGATTGGGACTGGTGCATGCTGTTTCTCGAGCAAGGCGGGGAGTGCCTCGGGGCCTATCCCCGCTACCGCAAGCTCGAGTGGGAGGAGACAAGCCAGCGCTACCGGGTTGGCGAGAAGGCCATCGCCCGGCTGCACCGTCTCAACGTTGGGACGATCACGGCCGCACCGGCAATCACCGTGCGCTTTGTGCGTGGTGCAGTGCTCGGCCATGTGGAGGAGAACTTCATCAGCCAGCTGAAGCCGAAGGATGTGTTCTTCTTCTCCGGCCGTCAGCTGGAATTCGTGCGGCTGCGCGACATGACCGCTTACGTGAAGGTGAGCACAAAAAAAACGCGCACGGTGCCTGCCTGGGCTGGGGGGCAGATGGCTCTCTCCGATCTGCTGACCCATCACCTGCGTCTCGAAGTGGACCGAGCCAGCCGGGGTGATCTCGACAACGCCGAACTGCAGGCTCTAAAGCCCCTGTTTGATCGGCAACAGGACATCTCGGTGTTGCCGACGGTTGGGCAGCTGTTGATTGAGACCTGTCACACCCGGGAAGGCACGCACCTGTTTGCTTACCCCTTTGAAGGGCGGTTCGTACATGAGGGCATCGGCTTCCTCTGGGCGTCGCGGCTCACCAGTCTGGAGCGGGGCACGATCACGGTTTCGGTGAACGACTACGGCTTTGAGCTGTTGGCTCCAAAGAACTACCCCATGGCGGAATTGCTGGAGGATCACATCGATCTCCTGCTCGATCGTCAAAAACTGGAGCAGGATCTGAAAAACGCACTGAATCTTTCCGAGCTGCAACGGAGACGTTTTCGCGCCATCGCCCAGATCGCTGGACTGATGAACCGGGGATTCCCTGGATCCAGCAAAAGCACCGGTCAGCTTCAGATCAGCGCCTCGCTGCTGTTTGATGTCTTCAGCCGTCACGAACCGAATAACCGCTTGCTGCTGCAGGCACAGCAGGAGGTGCTCGACGACCAGTTGGAGATCTCACGACTGGAGGCAGCCTTGGAACGCGCTGCAAGCCAGGAATGGCTGCACGTTGAAACCCTGCGGCCCAGCCCATTGGCCTTTCCACTGTTGGTAGAACGGCTCAATAACAGGATGAGCAATGAATCCGTTTTGGAGCGGGTTCAGCGGATGAAGGATGAAGCCATCCGCAGAGAGGGTTGAGATCGCTGTCCACTGAAGTGCCCTTAAGGTTCAGCAGCGGAAAGAATTAGCAACGTTGACCAAGCTCGGGGAGATCAAACTCAAACAGATTCCACAACTGAACACGGCCAACAGCTCGCCGTTGATTCGGAAACACAAGGAGATTCTGAATCTGATGATGAGAACGCTTTCGCTCGATACCTACGGCCTCACCTGGGCCCAGTTCATCAAGGGGTTTGGTTGTGGTGCCTTGGCTGTTTGGCTACTGATGCGCTGAGATCAACCGTGACGTACCGGCCTTCCGCCTTGTCGCAGCGACTCCAACATGCCCCTTTCCAAGGCCGTCAATTTTGGTGTCGGCTCATTCAGTGCAGCTTCCGCCCGTGACTTGGCTGCGGCAATGAATCGGTCTGTCTTATCTCCAGAATCAAACGCCAAGGTGCCTTAGCAAGTACAACCAAAGGTATGAATCGGCGGCCGTTAAGGCTCAGGACTTAAGGAAAATCCCTGAACCCAACAGATGAGGGCGAGAGCCCCGGCAACCATTCCCTCGATCACTTGTTCGTTGCTATCGGTTGGAGGTTGCAGCGCCTCGATGAGCCGTTACCCCGTCTTCTATTGCTCTCCAGCGTCCGTTGACGCCGGCTTCATACCTGTTGAGGCATCGGATGCCTACGAGGCTGAGCTAATCGTGCGGCGCGAACACCCCGGTGCCGTGACGGCATCCCTGAGCGAGCGCATAACGAACGAAGAGGAAATCCGCCTGTTGTTCCTGGCCTGGCTCGAAAAAATCTGAAAATCTTGAGCCACCGAGGGGTGCATGGGACGCAATCCGTTGTCGGTCAGGCCCCCCAGCTGGCTGGACATCGATGCCAACAGCTACAAACGGCTGCTGAACCACACTGCGGTAACGATCACCAAGCGCGCCAGAAAGCGAGGAGCCACCTACCAGGTGAGGGAGGCCATCGATGCCATTCACTCAGCCTTTCAGCGTTGCGACGGCACGGATCCCTTCGACGGACTGCCGTTGGACAGCCAACTTCATGATGGAAGCCGCAGTCCGACGGTCTCCCCGGTGAGCAGCAGCAGCGCCGCGACCTTTGAGATTCTCAGCCTGCAGACGAAAGAAGCCAAAGGTGAGAGAAACGCCGAGGAGTTCATCGCCCACTGCCGAGCCATCGTTGCCCATACCGACGACCCATCAACAGCCCAGCGATGAGCAGCGCAAAGAAGTTGTTCCTGGTAGTGCTGGGGGGCCGTTGTAAGGGCTGCCATGTCGAGCAGCACGATGTGCGCTGGGTGGTGGGTGAGACCATTGAGGCCACGTTGCCGGCCCTTCGGCAGGAATGGATCGGCCTTCGCCGTGGCTTGCACATCGACAGCTATCGCTGCATCGACCATGTCGATGGCCATCGCGTTGAGGTTATTGAGCAAGCGCAGGATCGATCCAGTGCTGATAGTCAGCAGCTGTGGTTCGTCAACCTTGGCGCCTATGACCCCACTTCAATGGCCGAACAGCACGCCTTTGGGGTGATCGTGGCCTGTTCTTCAGCCTCTGCAAAAGCGCGGGCACGCCAGCGTTGGCTGCGAGGACAGGAGCAAGTTCATAAGGATGACCTTCACTCTGTCGAAATGGACAGTGCGCTCGATGATCTGCTGCCGATTCACGGCAATGGCCAATGGCATTTAAAACTGATCGCGGATCCCCAAGTCAATGAAATTCCAGCCCATCCCGATTGGTACGGCTACTGGACGATCTGACCACAGAACAAACACAGGTCAGCTACAACACACCCCCACTTTGAGGATGTGTCGTGCTGATCCTGATCCTCCTCGTTCTGACGGGCTCCTATGCCGGACTATGGGCGTTGCGATTCGTGCTCGAACAGCGCACAGACACTGAATAGGCATTCACGGCCCAAAGCAGCATCCAGTCAAACTTGACCGGAAAGCTGACATGGTTTGCAGGTCGAGCCGCAATACATTTTTTTAGTCAATCGACCCACCATGACACTTGTCCAACGTCTTTGCATCGCCATGCTTTTCGTGGGGGGAAGCCGGAATCGTCCTGAGTCCTGCAGCTGAAGCCCATCGCGGTCACTCCCACCACAATCGACAACACTCCCACAAGAAGAAAAAGGCCTAGCAAGGGCTACAGGAGGGGCTACAAAAATGCGATCGACAACCCCTGTCGCCGCCTCGTCCGTCCGATCTACCGCAGCTATTCCCCGGTGTATGGCCCTATGAGTTTATCGGCGCCCTGGATGGTTCCAGTTCACCTGTATCACCACGGCAAGCGGGGCATTGGCGGTTTCGGGTTCAATCTGTAAACACAGGTCAATCCACCATGTCTGATCGAGTCGGCAAAGACGCAAGCGAAGCGTGGCGCGACCATGTGCTGAAGCAGGTGGTGGATTATCTAGAGACCCATCGCGTTGCAATCCTCGATCGCTTTGAAGCTGACAACGCTTACAACTTGAAGCGTGAGGACATCGAACAGTCAGATCTTCTCGATTTCGATGTTTCAGTCACGCTGCACCGTGATCAATCCTCATCCTTTGGCCTTGGATTCGGTTTTTTCAAGGCCAACATGATTCGCTGAATCAATCTGCAGGCTTCCAGAGCACGTCAGGATCCTGGCGTTGCAGTGTTTGTTCAGCCAGCTTGAGGTAATAGAAATAGCTCTGCCTGTCTTCAGATTCAGCAGCTTTGTTCATTAAGTGCAGATAGCTGAGACGCTGATCGCTGTTCATGCGTTGACTGGAAGAGGTCCAAACAATCACCTCGGGGAGTCTTGAGTTTCGGTATCGGAGCAAACAATTGACACAATTTTAGGTATAGTTGATCAACTTTTTAATTTTTTCTTTTGAAAGTTTTACCCAAAAACCTTTCCTGACAATGCAATTAACAGGGCTGGAAGTTCTTCTTGACAGGCGGGCCGCCTCCAGGAGGAACGAAACAGCCAGGATCGAGTGAACGCTCAGGCAACGCCGGACCTTGAAGTACAGGCCCTGCTGGGTATGCCGGGCCCAGGCCCGGCCGGATCAGTTGAGACGTGACGTTGAACGCCAACCCGCCAAGCAACCCAAGCCCCATCGAGGCCGAAAAAGCAACAAGAATTTCACGCTGACGGTTGTTCATCCCACTGCTCGATCCCGGTGAAGGTGGATTGGCCGTGAGCTCTGGCCCCAATCTCAGTCAATAACGGAGATTTGACAGATCAAAACAGACCGCCGGATGATCCGCCTGCTGCAATCAGAACGATCGAAACACAGTCTCTGCTGACGCTGCTCACCCCCTTCCTCGTGTTCGGAGCGTTGTTTGTGGTGCTCCTGCTGGTCTGGGACCGATGACAGCCCCCGTTGCGGGACTGTTCTGGACGCCATACGCCGATTGGATTTACACCGTGGTCAGCCTCAGTGGTCTGATGCTTATCACCTGGTTGGTGCTGGGTCGCAGCAGCGGTAGCTGATCGGCCTCAAAGGGCGTCAGGCAGCAAGCATCTCCATCTCAGGCTCAAGCAGCACATCGCGGGCTGTGTTGAACCGCGTCATTACGTCAGGGTCTCCCCCTTTGTCCGGGTGATGTTGAACAGCTAGAAGTTTGTGGGCCCGCTTCACCTGGGCAAAGGTCAACCGCCCGGTCAGCGGCAATCCAAGGCACTGCCTGGCCTGAATCGCCTCAAGACCAGGATCGCGCCCCATCGGACATTGATCGCGGCGATGGTTTGACGTGCCTGGCTTGCGCTTCTTGCTGGTTTTGCGTTTGGCCGAGGTGGCCTCACCCCCAAACCCTTTCGATTCCTGCACAAGCTGATCGCCGAAGCAAGCCACAATGACTGATCGCCTGGCTCAGTCACCCAACAGCGACCACCAGCGTTCGATGCGATCGGTGGAGCCGTACCAGCTTTGGCCGAACAATCCCCCGTGAGCCGTATCAGCGAGCTCAATCCAACGGGCATCCCGCAACAGAGCTGATGAAATCGGCACCAGACCATCCCCCTCCAGATCCGGGTCGCCCATGATCTGGCGATAGCTGCGGGCAGAGCTGCGCCTCGAAAAGCTGGATGCATTCGCTCGCAGAGGATCCAGCCGACCCGCAACTGCGACGTAATCCACCCGATCGGCTTCAGGACAACCCGGAAACTCACGATCCACCCGAGCGCGCAGCGGTGTGGCACGCAGAGCCTGATGGGGACTGCCGAGAGTGATCAAGCGATTGCATCGGGCTGCACCGTTGAATCGACGTCCCAGAAAGGTCTTATCGGCCAGATAAGGACGCAACATCACCCCACCGGAACTGTGACCAATCAGGGTGACTCGACCGGTGGGCGACTGGCTTTGAAGCTCGCGCACAGCGGTATCAACGCGATCTAGCAGGCGACACCAACCGAAGCCCCAGCTGGTGGCCAGCCAATCCAATTTGGACGCAGGCACGATCCGCACTGCAACACCGCTGGCCTGATGAATCCAATCAGCGAGGGGGCGATAGGCCTCTTCCGTGATCAGAAAGCCACCGAAAATGACGACGGGCTGGGTGAGACGAGCTGTGCTGATCACCTGATCAGCGCACATTGCGGGGCCTTGATCAGGTCGTAGCCACGCCGAATGCGACTTCCACCAGGCTCAAGAACCGTGCTCAGCTGTTGATCCTCGGAGGAAGCCTCGAGAACAACCTGCTGACCGATCAAAACGATCCTGAAGCGCCAGGGGAGAAGACCCGGAAGGGTAAAACTCATGGAGATCCTGGTTCTCGCCTCACGCTGCCGCACTTGAGGTCAGCGTCCATCCCTTGAATTCAAAGGAAAGACGAGGAATTACTGGAGAGGTTTCTCCGCCACAACGGCAAAGAAAGGATCTCCCTTGCCACCGAACAAACCCATCACACCTTCGGCGCGGGTGTCTTCGGCAACGATTTCCGGCTGTGGCCAGCCCTGGGCCATCAACACCTCAGCGACATAACGGAGGTGATCGCCGTCATCACCATCGGTCCAGACCTGCGGAGCCTTGGTGAAGAACATTCGATTTGAAAACGCCACGATCACCTGGCCCCGGGGACGGGTGATCCGCAACAGCTCAGCGGCGATCAGCTCGGGCTGTTGTAGGTATTGCCAACCAGCCACGATGAGGGTGGCATCGATCGAAGCGTCCTCAACCGGAAGGGTTTGGTCACGGTTGAGGTTCTGAACCCAATGCTGATCCAATCGCGGGTTGGCGCTGAGCTCATCTCCATTGAGGCCATGACCGATCACCTTGTCATAACTGATGTCTTCCGGCAGGTGGCTGACCCAACTGCTCATGAGATCCAGCACCTGGGCACAGGGCGGAATGCGCTCGCGATAGAGGGCGGTCAGCCGAGTCCTAAAACCTGCATCCAGGTGGTGAACAAAACGAGGCTCGCTGTAGAAGATCGCGTCATCAGTGGCATCCAACTTGAAGCGTTGGGAGTCCTTCAGAACAGGAACAACCGTCATCGATCAACCCAACTGCAGGTACCAGCGCAGAGCTGCACCAAGCTGACCCGCAATTCCCAAGCCTGTGGTCTTTTCAAACACCACTGCAGCCGCGAAACCGAGCATGGCTACCCGGCCATTGAGACGCTCCACATCGGTCAGAGCAGACCGGTTCCAGGGACGTGCCGTGGTGAGCGACTCGCCGAAGCGTTCCGGTTCTTCGTAGCGAAAAGCAGGCCGACTCATCGCAATGCGCAGATCCAGCGGACCTTAACCACGGTTCCATCCCGTCCGGGGTAATTGGTCCAGGAACCATCGGCCCGGCGTTGCTCCAGCTGACCGTTGGCGCAGTTGGCGCGCATCGGCAGAACCCGTTGGCTCCACTGATCCTGGCCAGCGCGCTGGATTAACAGGCCTGCCTCGACCTCAACGCCACCTTCCACAGTTTTTGGGTACCGGATGTATTCAGCCGCCTTGAGCGCGGGGGTGTCGAGGGCCTCCATGAAGATCCAGCCATCGCCGGGCAGCAACTCGCCGCGACGCGATTGCCAAACCCCCGGCTCCTGCATCGGCTGCCATTCCGCCAGACCAGGCAATGCACTCAGAGACAAGAGTGAGGCCACAGCAACGTTGAACGACAGAGAACAAAAGGCCATCGGCAGGAGGATGCGGGCAGAGCGTTCAGGGGGACTGTCAGTTACTTCAAACAGCTTCACGAAGCGTTGAAACGCAAACATGAACGAATGGTTATGGAATTCCACCTGGCAGGAGTGCCAGCTTGAAACGACTGATTCATCAGCCCATGGCCAGCATTACTCAGGGACGGGCTGCTTACACCGTCCGCCACAAGACATCAAACGGAGAAAAGTTGGAATCCTGTTTTTACGCCACGGATGCCTTTGAAGCGCGTCTGCTGGCCATGGAGTTCAACGAATACATCCGTCAGCACCCAAATTGCATCGATTCGATTCTCAGAACGGAGGCTTGAGCGGCGCTCGCCGACGCTCCACCTGAACGAAGACAAGCCAGGCTAGGCTTGCTAGACAGCCTCCACTCCAATCGCTGCGCAGCAGTTCAACCAGGGCGAGGGTGCTCGCCCCAATGCGCAGACCCCGTAGAAGCAGGTCCGTTAGGGGAGGTATCCGGCGCTTGTCGCGCTTCATGGGCCGACTCCGAAAAAATAGGGAGGTTGCAGAGCCCCATGATCTCAGTCGTATCTGGTCCGCCTGCCGCTGCCCTTCTGGCTCGTGAACGTCAGAGCCGCCGAAATGGGAGCGGCATTCAGATCGAGCAGTTGCCGGGCTGCTGGATCTTGCAGCAAACCTGGAATCGCAACGGTGATGTGCCGGCGCCCGGCACATCAACACTGCTGCGTTGGCTGCAAGCCAGCCTGATTTTGAGCCCTTGTGACCAGGGCCTGGACATCACCAATCAGGTATCCCTGGCCGGGTTCCGATTGAGGTTCAGTGGTCATGCCCAGCTCAAGGGTTCAAGACCGCTGCTGATGTTCAGCTTCACGTCAATGGAGCTGTCCTGGTCGAGTCAGCTGCTGCTTCAGCGAAGCCTGCCTTCACCACAGCCCCAACGGCTTCCTTTTTTTGCCCTGATCGAGCTGAACGAGCAGCAGAGAACTCTGACGGCGCGGGGCCGGGGCGGTGGACTCGCTCAGTGGTCGCGGCTCAAACCGGAGGTGCCATGAAGCACGCCGTTGCCCTGGCCATGCTCCAGCGGGAGGGGCAATGGCTGCTCCAGCTGCGAGACGATGTCGACTCGATCATTTATCCAGGCCATTGGGGGCTATTTGGCGGCCATCTCGACCCGGGAGAAACAGCCAGCGAAGCCGTGCACCGCGAACTGCAGGAGGAGATCGATTGGTCACCCAGCGTGCCGCTCCAGCATTGGTTCAGCGACGACAGCGGCAACCGGGTGGCCCATGTGTTCCGTGGAGCCCTCAGCGTGCCCTTGAGCAAGCTGCAGTTGAAGGAGGGCCAGGAGATGAAGTTGGTCTCCCTCAGCGAACTTGTGCGTGAGTCGATTTGGAGCGAGCGGCAGCAGGAGCTACGGCCCGTCGCGCCCCGCCTGTCGATCGTGATCGAACGGCTGCTGCAGGAAGGCCATGACTGCTGAAACCTGGCTCGATCTCTGCAATGTGGAGGCATGGTTGGGCGATCGCCCGGTGCTGCACAACCTCAACCTGCAATTGAAGCTGCGGCAGTCCACAACGGTGTTGGGGCCCAACGGCGCAGGTAAAAGCAGCCTTGTGAAACTGATCGACCGCAGCGTTTATCCCATTGTTCGGGCCGACGCGCACCTGCGGCTTTTTGGCAGCGAGACGGTGAACCTCTGGGCGCTGCGCAGCCGCCTGGGGGTTGTATCCAGCGAGTTGGAACAGCGGGTTCATCCCAAAACAGCGGTTGATGAAGTGGTGGTGAGCAGTTTTTTTGGTGCCACCCGGCTGGGCCGGGATCAGAAACCAAGCGGTGAGCAATGGGAGCAATCGCAAGATCTACTCGATCAGCTGCAACTCCAAAGCATTCGTGGGCGCTGCTATGGAGAACTGTCGGACGGACAGCGGCGCCGCCTGTTGATAGCTCGCGCCCTGGTGCACGACCCTGAGGTGCTGGTGCTGGATGAGCCGAGCCGAGCCCTTGATCTCCAGGCCTGCCATCAGTTGTTGAACATCCTCCGAGGCCTGATCCAAGCGGGGACAACCGTGGTGCAGGTGACCCACCGCGTGGACACGATCCTGCCGGAGATGGAACGGGTGCTATTTCTGGCGCAGGGACGCCTTGTTGGGGATGGGAGTCCGCTGGAGATGCTGCGGCCAGCCGAGCTGAGTGAGCTATTCAAGACCCCGCTCAACGTGGTCGAAGCCCATGGCTTTCGCCAGGTTCTCCCGGGATAAATCCAAACGCAGCACCCTGCTCTGCTAGGGATGAGGGCCAGACTTTGCAATCGCCATGGCAACGGCAGAACAGAAAAAGACCATCACCAAAAAGCGCTTACAGGAGCTGCGAAACCAGTGCCGCGACCACTACAACGTGGTGGCCGATGGTGTTCTGCCCGACGGTGCCGATGTTCGCGTCACCATGGGCAGGCTCCAGGAGCTGATCGAACTGCTCGATGGCAAAGCCAAGTGGGATGACAGCGAAGCCTCCTGAGCCACTCCAAGACATGCGGGACGATCTTGATTACCGCGAGCCGTGGGACCAGGCAGGTTCCAAACAGAAGGCATCTAATCAGGATTATTCCGCCAGGGAATTTCACTTCCGGGAAGCCGGCGTTCAACGCTTCAACGACATCTACGACTGGGACGACGACGCGCGCTGATCAATCGATCAGAGACGCCGCAGCACCCCCTGACCAGGGGCCAAAAGGAAGGCGAGCACGAATTGCGCGGTTTGCGCCAGCACGATGCAACCAGCGGTGGAGCTGTCGGACCAATAGCTGATGAACACCCCCAGAACACTTGAGAGCACGCTGCTGGTGACGGCCAGCAGCGTCATCCGATCGAACCGATCGGTAAGCAGATAGGCCGTGGCACCGGGAGTGACGAGCATAGAAACGACCAAAATGATTCCTACGGTCTGCAGACCGGCCACGGCGGCCAGGGAGAGGAGCCCCAACAGCATGTAGTGCAGGAGCCCGGTGTTGATCCCGATAGATCGGGCGTGGGTGGGGTCAAAGCAAAAAAGCATCAAGTCCCGCCGGAACAGCAGCAGCAGCACCAGCACCAGTACGGAAATCACCAGGGTCTGTTGCACGTCCCCTGTTGAGATCCCCAGAACATTGCCGAACAGGATGTGGGTGAGATCGATGTTGCTGCGCGTCTTCGAGACAAGCACCAGACCAAGGGCGAAGAAGCCGGTGAAGACAAGCCCAATTACGGTGTCTTCCTTCACCCTCGACTTCTGCTTCACAAATCCGATGGCCGCAACGGAGCCGACACCGAAGACGAACGCCCCCAAGGAGAAGGGGAGTCCCAGCGCATAAGCGACCACCACGCCAGGGAGAACGGCATGGGAAACGGCGTCACCCATCAACGCCCATCCCTTCAGCGTCATGAAGCAGGACAACAGCCCACAAACACCGCCGACGAGGGCACTGATCAACAACGCCTTGACCATGAAGGCATGACTGAGGGGTTCCAGCAAGAGCTCCATCGGTTCAGTATGGGCGCGCTGCAGCCGGTTCGATGCCCCGCGCCTCCACCCATACCGCTCGTCCCGCGCTGCGCCGGCTACCCACACGCCCCAGCCGGATGGTTCAGGCCGTTGTCAGCCGACTGCTTCCACTGCTTTTCCGCAGTCAGGGGCTCGAGATCCGCTATAGAAATGCGGCAGAAGGCTTGGCGCGGGCCTTTGCAGAGCAGCAGTCGGGCGGCTGCAATCTGCTGATCGCCTTTCGCCACCCCAGCACCCGCGATCCGGTGGTGCTGGCGGATCTGTTCTGGAACCGTGTTCCCCAGGCGGCAAGGCGGCTCAAGCTGCCGTTGCCACGTCCCATCCAGTTGCGGTTTCTCTACGACCGTGGCATTCCGATCTGGGCTGGCCAGGTGATTGGTTGGCTGCTGCAACGCAGCGGTGGCATTGCGATCCATCGCGGTCGGTTGGACCGCCCGGCCCTTGCCCAGGCCCGTGCGGCTCTGACCCAGGGGCACTACCCGCTGGTGGTGGCACCGGAAGGAGCCACCAACAACCTCTCCGGCGAGATGGCGCCGTTGGAACCGGGAGTGGCCCAATTGGCGTTCTGGGCCGCTGAAGATCTGGAGAAAGCTAACGACGTGCGGCCACTGGAGGTGCTGCCAATTGGCATTGACTACAGCTGGAGACAACACAACTGGGATGCCATCGATGCGCGGTTGACAGCCCTGGAAAGCCATCTCGGCATTTCCGGCGCCGACGCCGACCCAGAAAATCCCGAGGGAAGCAGGCGCGACCGGCTGATCCAGATCGGCATGAATCTGCTCAAAGCGCTTGAGCAGCTCGAACGGCTGAAGCCCGATCCAGATCAGACCTTCGGCGAACGGATTGGTGCCTATCGCCTGCATGGTCTTGCCAAAGCCGAGGGCCATTTCGCCTTGCGTGCCGTCGGCAATCTGCAAGAGCGTTGCCGTCGGATCGAGCAGGCCGCCTGGGATCGGATTTACAGGGAAGGTGTTGATCAGCTCTCACCCCTGGAGCGGAGCCTTGCGGACTGGGAGGCACGGGAAGCCGATCTCCAACTCACCCGGATGCGACTGGTGGAGCATTTCACCAGCGTGAGTGGTCACTACATAAGCGATCGGCCCGACTTTGATCGTTTTGCTGAGATGTTGCTGCTGGTGGAGGAGGCGATCGGCTGGATTGAAGACAAGCCCTGGAAGGGTCAGCCCAGCCTCGGACCACAACGGGTGGAACTGCGTCTTGGACGTGCTTTGCCCGTGCGGACTCGACTGAACCAGTACCGCCGTAACCGACGCGAGACGATGCATCTGTTCATGCAAGACCTGGATCAGGCTCTCGCTGCCCTGATGCCTGACGCTTCTCGAACATCAACGACTGAAGCTAGAAGGTCTTAATCAGAACTTCTCTTCCGGGGAGCTGTTGCCAGTTAGCAGATCGGGCGGCACGCCGCCGAAGGTCATGGCCAGGTTCTCGGGGGTGAAGACTTCCGAGGTTTCCCCATAGGCGAGCACGGTCTTGTTGATCAGAACCACCAGATCACAAAAATCACGGACGTGACCCAGGTCGTGGGTGGAGATCAGGATCGTGCGTCCCTCGTCGCGAAACTGAAGAAACAGCTGGGCCATCAGCTGCTCAGTGCGCACATCGACCCCGTTGAAGGGTTCATCCAGCAGCAGCACATCAGCACGCTGGGCGATCGCCCGGGCCAGGAACGTGCGCTTGCGCTGACCACCCGAGAGGGTGCCAAGGGGACGATCTGCCAGCTCCAGCAGATCGACCCGCATCAAGGCGTCCCGCACAGCCACATGATCCGAGCTTCGGGGAATCCGCAGTGGATTCATCGCGCCGTACCGACCCATCATCACCACATCCCTCACAGAAACAGGGAACTGGGCATCCACCCCTTCGCTCTGGGGCACGTAGGCCACCGCCTGATGACGCTGGGCTTCGGCAACGCTGCTGCCGTTGATCCGGATTCTGCCGCGTGAGGGACGAACAAACCCAGTGAGGGCCTTGAAAAACGTCGATTTACCGGCACCGTTCATACCCACCAAACCGCAGATGCATCCTGCTGGCAGGTGCAGGCTGGCGTCGTACAAGGCAACGGTGCCGTTGTAATCCACACAGAGCTGGTCGGCCTGAATGCGCATCAGCGGTTGCTCTCGGACAGGTCTAGGCCCTTGCGGATCAGACCCACATTGTGCCGCTGCAGTTCCAACAGGGTGGGGGCAGGCCCATCCAGGGACGAAAGGGAATCCACGTAAAAGGTGCCCCCGAATCGAGCGCCTGCCGCCGCCGCCACCTCCCGTTGGGCTTTGTCGCTCACGGTGCTTTCACAAAAAATTGTGGGCACCTGGCGCTCTCTAACGGTGTCGATCAACCGTGCCATGCGTTTGGGTGTGATCTCACTTTCGGCATTCACCGGCCAGAGATAGGCCTCCTCAAGCCCATAGTCCGCCGCAAGATAGGTGAAGGCTCCTTCGCAACTCACTAGCAACCGCTGTTGTTCAGGCAGCGCAGCCATCGCCGTCCGCAGCTCCTCATCAAGGGCCTGGAGCTTTGCTTTGTAAGCCGAGGCGTTAGCGGCAAAGACCTCGGCCCCGGCAGGATCGAGTTGGCTGAAGGCCCGCTCCAGATGGTCCACATAGCCCATCGTGCGCTGGGGGGACATCCAGGCATGAGGGTTGGGCTTGCCGGAATAGGCGTCCTCCGTGATCAGCAGAGGGTCTATCCCCTCCGAAAGTGTGATGGTGGGCACATCCCCCGCTGCAGCCGTGAAACGCTGGGCCCACAACTCCAGCCCCAACCCGTTCTCAACAATCAGATCCGCCTTGCTGGCGCGCTCGATGTCACTGGGGGTGGGTTGGTAGCCGTGGATTTCTGCACCGGGCTTGACGATCGAAGCCACTTGCAACCGATCACCGGCCACATTCCGGGCCAGATCGGCCAAAACCGTGAAGGTGGTGAGCACCTGTGGGCGTGAATCCGCGGTGACGTCCTGGTCTCGGCTGCGGCAGGAGGCCAGCAGCACACCCATCACAACCAGCAGCGCAGCCGCCGAACATTTCCAGTTCAACAGGGGTAAAGAGAACTGACCTGACGTAATCGAGGATGGCATCAGTCGGTCCTAAAACAACAGCGGCAACGGCAGGGAATCGCTGCAAGGAAGCGATGCAATCACCGAAGCGCCAAGATCACTGCACCCACTGAACTCCCGTGCGCAGGTCAGAGCGGGTGGAGGTGATCCTGCAGCGCCTCCACGAAAAGTACCCGGAAACACCGATTCCCCTGGATCACAGTGATCCGTTCACCCTGCTGATCGCTGTTCTGTTGAGTGCCCAATGCACCGACAAGAAGGTGAATGAGGTGACGCCGGCGCTGTTTGCCGCGGGGCCAACACCCGCCGCCATGGCAGCACTCGAGGAGGAGCAGATCCTCGCCTTCATCCGGCAGCTCGGGCTGGCGAAAACCAAGGCAAAAAACGTGCGCCGCCTTGCCCAGATTCTGGTGACGGCCTACGACGGCGGCGTTCCCCAGAGCTTTGAGGAGCTTGAAGCGTTACCCGGCGTGGGGCACAAGACAGCCAGCGTGGTGATGGCCCAGGCCTTCGGCGTGCCCGCCTTCCCCGTCGACACCCACATCCACCGGCTGGCTCAGCGCTGGGGATTGAGCGACGGCAGCAGTGTGGTGCGTACGGAACAGGACCTCAAGCGCCTCTTCCCCAGGGAGCACTGGAACCGGCTGCACCTGCAGATCATCTTTTGGGGCCGCGAGTTATGCACGGCACGGGGCTGCAATGGAACCGTCTGCCCCATGTGCCGTGAGCTCTATCCGAAACGGCGCCGTCCTGTAATCACCCGCAAGCCCTGATCAAGACAAGTGCTCTTCAGCGTTGGCCTTGATCACGCAATCAGCGGTGGGGTAGCTCACACAAAGAAGGGCAAACCCCTGCCCGATCTGATCATCATCGAGAAAACTCTGATCCGTCTGATCCACCGAGCCACTAACCAGACGGCCGGCACAGGTGGAACAGGCTCCGGCCCGACAGGAATAGGGCAGATCAACTCCGGCCTCGTCAGCCGCATCGAGGATGTACGTGTCATCAGGGCACGCAAAGCTGGCTCCACCCTCGATGCTGATGTTGAAAGAGGCCATGATGCGGTAGATCCTGAAGGGTTGTTAGCTGGATCAGCCCATCGGTGCCAAGGCAGCTGGACCGGCGACGTCTTCCCTTGAATGCGTGGGGGAGGCGCAGGCGAGGGAACCTGCGCTCTTTCAACTGCCCGAAGCGTTGGCAGTGATTCTCCCGCCGACCGAATCATCACTCGAGTGAGAACAGCTCTTTTTAAGCAGTAATGCCTAAAAACGTGCAGATCGATCCCCGCGAAAGCTCCAGCGCTATGGGCAGTGCAACACGAAAGCACCAATTCTTTCCATGCGTCTCCGAGGGGTTGGACTAATTGCTCCTTGTTTTGGCTTGAACTTGAGACAGGAGCTCACTTGACCGCCCACGCTCGTCATTGCTAGTACTGGTGTACTCATAGCAATGTCATGGGAGAAGGCTGGCTAATTGACAGTGATGGCCGTTGGATCTGGCGATTCCATCGCGATCAGAAGGGATGGATCAACGAGCCGAAGGTTTTCATCGACAGAGGCCGACGCCTGCCTGATGGCCCTCCCCTACTGAAGGAGCGGCGACATCTCAGAAAGGCCGAAGCAGAACAACTCTGGGCGTCATTGCAGACCCAAGGCTGGAAGCGCCTTGCGTCTCCGGCCTGGGGCGATGCGGCTGAACTTTGAGACGGGCCTGGTGCCAACCGCGAGGCTGTCCATCAGCAATCCCACCGCGAGCCTCGTGTTGCCATCTTTGATGTGTGAGGAAAAGTGCCTCGCAGGGTGGAAACAAGGACACACTCCTGCGAGTCGTTTTGGAACCCCTGCCTTTGGCGGGGGTTTCTTTTTGCCTGGAAGGAATCCCATGGAAACGGTAATCAACGAAATCGAGTTCGACTTCGAGCAGACCGTCAGCATCCGAACTGACGTGAAGCTGAGCAAGGATGACGTAAAGCAGATCGTCTCAGAAGCTCCAGCAGAAACACTGGAGGAGATCGTTTACCAAAGCCTGGTGGCGGATGAGTTGTACCTGAGAGCGAGAGCCAAGGAGATCGCCACCAAATTGAAACAAGACGCCCTTGAAGTGAGAAGGATCGAGTACTGGGACGACAAAGGAAACAAGGCCTGACAGCTGAGCCTGGTCATCACACCTCTGGGAATGACATTCACCAGAGTCCTGTCTTGCCTCAGAGGAGGGGAGGCTTACGGCTGCCTCCATTAACCGCGATTATTCAATCCTGCTGAGAACAGGGTCCAGATTCCAGTCGTAACCACGAACGATCACATCAGCGCGCTGCTTCAAAGGGTGAATGAAGTTTCTTTCACCGGGCAACATTTCACCCAGCATCTGACGAATCACATACAAAGCCGACCGCTGCCTTTCGCGTACATCACGCCAGAGACGCCTGACCAGCCTCTGCAGAAGAGGGGTTTCGATGTACACCACAAGCGAGATCGGCACCGCCTCCAGCAAATGTTGGGGCCCATAGGAGCCTTCAACCAGAACCAGGTCATAGGGCTGATTCAATGGCCGTGAGCCAACCTTGCGGCTGCGCATGTCGTAGCTGCGCAGGGAGCCCAGCTGCCGGTAGCGAACAGCGCTGAGCTGCATCCGCAGCTGATCCGCGTCAATGGCATCCACCGTGTCGAATCCATAGCGAGAGCTGGGGAACCAACCACTGCGGTAGTAGTCGTCGCAAGCGATCAGAAGTGGACGCCGTCCCCTACCACGCAGCTGCTCGGCGAGATGAGCCGCAAAGGTTGTCTTGCCAGCTGCAGAGGGCCCGCAGATGCACACCAGAGGAACTGCCTCAGACAATCGCCGCATTCATCAAGACCCATGCTGCCAAGCCCCCCACAACGAAGCAGAAAAACAGTAGCGGTTGATACAAACTAGGGCTAGGGTGTGGTCACGTTGAGCCTCTTCAGCAGGCAGCAGTCAGATCCACGCCAAGCAACGGGGGCGTGGGCACCGCGCAAGAGAAAGATGAACACCCTTCAACTGATCAAGGCACGGACTGTGCGCAATCAGGCCATTGAGACGGCCAGAACACAAATGGCACGGGCATACCGCCACCAAGGCCACACCGACCAGGTGCACACCCCGGTGGGAACCAAAACCAAGGTGCTGCGCTATCGCGGCGTTGTCTACGAAGCGATCGACCCACAACAGCACCCAAGCGGCGGACGGGAACTGCGTTACCGCGGGGTGAGCTACGACGTGTACTAAGGCCAAATCTCCACTCATGATTGAAGCGGGGACATCCCCCGCTTTTTTCATGGCCGTTGAAGGTGGCAAAGCAGCAGTGGCGCATTGTGGTGATCTCAACTGCGGCAGTGGCCTTCAGCATCACAGCAGGCCTGGGAACTCCCCTGCCAAAGCTGGTCAACTTCGCCAAGGCGGGGACGAGTTTCATCGCCAAGCAGCTCTGCAGCGGCGCGCTTATGGCTGGGATGGATCCAAACCAAATGTTGAAAGAAGACCTGGCGACGGCCAGGGGATGATCCACACCCAAATTGGTCGAGTTAAAGCGAGCTCCCAGTTCGGGCTGATTCGTGCTGAAGCAATTGATAACGGTGAAAGGGGCTGCACTTCGAGCATCAACGGCCAACCAACGCCCCGAGCACTCAGCCAAAACAAACCTGGCTCAGGGAATTCCAAGCCCATTGGAGACCCCAGGCTCCTAATCGCCACAGCTCAGCCAGAGCCACCTGAAATCGATCGCCAAGCGCTGAACACGCCTTTCGATCTCGCCTTTCAGGAGAACGAGCCGCTCCTACCAAAACGAACCCAGGCTGTGGTTGTGGTGCAGAACGGCTGGGTGAATGCCGAGCGCTACGACAAGGGCATTCAGCCCGACATGCCACTGATTGGCTGGTCGATGAGCAAAAGCATCAACAATGCCCTGATCGGACGAGCCATCCACGAAGAGCTTCTGGATCCAGACAAGCCGCCAAGGGTGCCCGAATGGAGTATTGCGCTGGATCCACGCAAAAAGATCAACCTGGATCAGCTGCTGCGAATGAACAGAGGGCTGGCTTTCGAGGAATCGACGGGAGTACTGAACTCGGATCTGGTACGGATGCTGACCCAGGAAGCCGACATAGCAGGGTTCGCCGCAAGCAAATTGCTCATGAAAAAACCAGGGAAAACTATTCATCCAGAACCACCAACATCCTCAGCCGGATCCTGAGTCACGCCATCGATGACGATCAGCGCTACTGAAACTTCCCCCTTACAGGCGTTGTTCGGGCCTCTCGGGATGACTACTGCTGTTCTGGAAAGCGACAACAGTGGAACTTTGGTGCGCTCATCCCTGGCTTGGGCAAGCGGACGCGATTGGGCCCGCTTTGGCCAGCTTTACCTGGATCAGGGCAGCTGGAACGGCAAGCAACTTTTGCCCTCGAACTTGGTTCAGCAGGCTCGAACGGCGTCACGGGGATCCAAGCAGGCCTACGGAGCGCAATGGTGGCTAAGCCGCAGCATGTCAAGGCCTTAACTTCCCACAGACAGCTTTTCAGCGGAGGGCTATCTAGGGACAACTGCTGCTTGTGGCTCCTTCCCAGGGCGCGGTGATTGTGCGTGTGGGACAGACACCCAAAAAGCCAGCTTTTGATGCCAATGCTTTCGGGGCTGATGTTCTCTCAGCCCTTCGATAAAGCGGGCGGCACAACTCAGTCGTTGTCGCCGCCCTTGGGAACAAAAGCCTGGGATGCTGCGACCAGAAGACCGGTGATGAGCAGGGCCGGAAGAATCACAGTCGGACCTCCTTGAGCTGTCTGAGAGGCGAACAACAGCATGGTCTGGCAACAAAAACCACTGTTAACCCTGGCAGAGCAGGGGGCAAACAGCTACTTCTGCAAACGTTTGTCGCAGAGACCAAGGCTCAGCAGATCACAACTGGAAAGAGGAAGAGCTCTCCCTGCACGGCATCACAAGCTCGAGCTGCAGCGGGCGGCTTGGCACGAGACTTAGCCAAGGCTGAGGCTTTCGCCGGGAACGCCTTGCGCGGACGGATGAAAGAATGACGCATCCACTCGTCAGCGCAGAAGGGGGCATAAGGGGAACTCGCAGACATGAGCTTTAGAGCAGTACATCTGTTTTAGTGCGCATGTACTACACCGTCAACCCTGTCTCTCCCTTCAGCAATCAGAGGCCCTCCCGCCCCTCCGCATATGACGCAACAGGACGACGCCATCGCCAGCCGCCTGAGCCGGATCGAAACGCGGCTAGCCAGGATCGAAGAGCTTCTGGTCAGCGCAAGGGATGTTGAAGGCCAGAACCCCATGGCAAAGCAACAGCAGTGCTACGAAGAATGGATCCACTATCTGAACAACACTCCTGAGGCCGTCGAAGCTCACCTCACTGCCCATGAGATGGCCGCCCTAAAAGCCTCTATCAACGCCCATGCTCCAAGTGATTCGTAGTTTTATACACAGCTTTTCCACAGGACTCAAGCCTGTGATCCTGGCGAACACAGCGGTTTCGGCAGTCGGCGTGGAAAACAAGCCTCAGACGCTCACCAGTACCAAGCGAATCCTCCAGTTCGTTGACAAGAATGCTGTTCTGGCAGTTGTTTTCAAGGAACCAACGCATCAGTGATCCTGAGAACGCATCAAGTCCAAACGAAGCGCTTTCTGCTGTGAACCAAGCAAAGAATCCTCAGCGGGAGTCTCAGCAGCCCGATGTGCGACAGGAGTCAGGTAAAAAACTGTGGAAAAACAAAAGCTTTTGTTGTGATCACTGCAGACAGCCGGGGAGCGTGCATTTCCGAGTCAGTACGGAAGGACTCGCGGACTGGATACTGGTGTGCAAAACCTGCTGGCCGAACTTTCAAGAACAAGCTGGTTATCGCTATGGAGGAACCCGCAAGGCCAACCGCCGAAAGCGAAAACTGCAGTAAAAGGACTCAGATCAGTTCGCATTGGTGGCGAACCACCGAGCCTCGGCGTTCCCAGAATTCCGGCGCTGAAGCGTCAACAACACGCCACCACCAACGGCCATCGGTGTAACTGGGCTCACCTGCATTGTTGGTGCGCGGAAGTTGCAACTCCACATCACGCCAACGAAGCAAAATGCCATCTCCAGGCAGGGTTCCCTCCAACGAGTTGGGAATGCCCTCCGGCAGACCGGTGAGATCGACGGCTCCTCGCGTGATCACAACACTGAGCTGATCGCCATCGCAGATCCAATCGGCCCATAACGGCTGGGGCGCCACCAACAACCAGCAGAGCAACAACGCCAGGCCCAAGCCCTTCGCGACAGAATTCAGCAATGCTGTTAACCCTCATCTACGACGGCGGATGTCCATTCTGTCGGGAGTTTGCCCTGCGCAGTGAGCTCCAGGCGGGTGTTCCAAACTTGCGCATTGTTGACGGGCGCGCCGATCACAACATCCGTCGCGAGCTCAATGCCCTCGGACTGCCTCTTCGCAATGGAGCCATTTTGATCGAAGGAGAGCGTCGGTGGCATGGCAGTGAAGCCATCGCAGAACTCAGCCGGCGCATGAAACCCAGCGATCCCCTATTAGGGCTGCTGGCCAAGCTGTTCGGTGATAACCAACGTTCAGCACTCGCCTATCCCGCTCTGTTGGCAGCCCGACGCCTGGCACTCGCCACGCGCGGCCTAAGCGTTGACCCGGATCAAGCTCCATCACGCTGACGCAATGAGCCAAAACACGGGTGGTCTTAACCGATACCCCTGAACTAGCGTCGAGACATACCTAAAGATTCTCTTAAGCATCGATCTCGATCCCTTTGTTCCTGACGCGCTGAGTCACCAGCAACTCAACGCCTTGCTGAAAGCGGCGATGGACACATCCGCCGTTCCTGAAGGTCAACTCAGCGATGACGAACTGCTGCGCGCAGCACTGAGTGCGTGGGCCGACCAAACCCAGGAGTTGCTGCGTTGGATTGAAGGGCAGGGTGATGCAGTGAGCGACACCCGGTCGCCCAAACAGGTAATGGCGCTGGGAAGTTTTCGCACCCATCTGGTGATGGGTCTCAAAGCACTGCGCTATTCCGAGGGCTGAGCCCTCTGATGCTCCCGACGGGCATCACAACATTCCTTGAGAACTGAAAGAAACTGTTTCGGCTCCAGTTGATCATCAAGATTAAAGCGGGTAGCAGTCGTCACAGTGAAGTTGATCCAGGTCTCAACTTCAGGGCCACCGGAGGCCATTACGAGGTCGTAACAGGCTTGAAAATCTGAATCCGATGCAAGATCACGCGCGGCATTGATGACGTCATATAGCTGATCCAAAGCTTCTGTTTGAGCGTCAGCAAAGACGGCACGAATGCTAGCCAGCATTAGCAAGCACGCTCAAGTTCAACTACAGAAGCATCTGTTTTCACATTAGAGGCTTCGTCTGCAAGCTCAAGCAGTTCTGCATTGAGCTCCAACAACATCAGTGCCAAGTAGGACGCAAATTCAGTGCAAAACGATTCGTCTTTCACAGCGCCACCGCGTTGAATGCAGAGGGTCTAATCAACGCAGCAAGTTGACCGTGGATCCCGCAATCCTGCTTTACATGAACATCAAAAAAATGAGAGAAATTCGCTCAATGTGTATCGAAAAATCAAATCAGCCGCAGACGTTGTACGGATCCGCTAACCAATGCTGCGAGGCTCAGGCCGCCACAGGTTCGAGCATGGAGCTGATACTGGGCTGAAATCCAATTTCACGCAGCCGGGCGTTGCTGACACGGGCATTGAAGATGCGGCCTCCGGGGCGATCGTGGTTGTCCCAGATCACAGGAGGCAATCCGAAGTCATCACACAGGGCATTAGAGAGCTGACGCCGAGTGAACTGAAGATCATCCACAAGGTTGTAGATGCCTTGGAGACTCCGGCCGAAAGCAAAGTCAACGCCACGGACGATGTCGAGCAAATGAACCCAGGCGTTGATGTGATTGCCGTTCTTGCGAACCGACTGACCAGCAGCACTACGGATGTACGACGGGATGTCCTTACCAGGACCGTAAATACCACCCAGCCGCAACACACAAGCCTGGGTTGAGGCGTCGTTCAATGAAAGAACAGACGTCTCGGCGCTGGCCAGAAGAGCGTTGGCATTGTTGGAACAATCAGGAGGCGTCAGCTCATTGCAGATCGCACCGGACTGATCTCCGTACACCCCAGCACTGCTCAGGTAGGTCACATGCAGAGGCCGGCGCCCCTGGCGTTGACGCAGCGCATCAACAAGGGACGGCACCGCCTGGCCGTAGACCTTCTCATATTGATCCTCTTCAAAGGTGGTTGTAGTGGGAGCTATCGCAATCAGAACGCCATCGAGCCGATCCAGGAAGCTGGTATCGGCCATGGAGTCGCCCGCGTTGTAGAGGCGGGGATGGTCGACCAGATCGCAGAGTTCAGCCAGCCGTTCAGGGCTTGTGGTGGTGCCAACAACCTCGTGGCCTTGACGCCTGAGATGAGCTGCAACAGCAGATCCGACATATCCACAACCAATAATCCCGTAACTGCCCGACATAACCGGTCAAACATCTTTTACAGAATTTAACGAACGAGCATTGGGCTTGCCGTGACAATGGAGACATGTTCTCGATAGTCCTAAACCTCCTCTGAGTTGTTCTCGGCGGACTGCCCATGGCTCTGGCCTGGTGACTGGCCGCACTGATCTGCGCCATCACCATCATTGGACTGCCATGGGCGCGGTCATGCTGGATGATCGGGTATTTCTCGCTCTGGCCTTTCGGTTCCGAAGCCGTGAGACGTCGTCAACTCAGGGAAAGAGGCGATCTGAGGACGGGTCCCTGGGTGCACTCGGCAATGTGATCTGGTTCCTTTTGGCCGGCTGGTGGCTTGCCCTGGGCCACCTCAGCAGCGCCCTGGCCTGTTTTGTCACGATCGTCTGCATTCCCTTTGGCATTCAGCACATCAAGCTGGCTTTGATTGCCCTGGCCCTTGTCGGCATGACGGTGGTGAAATCAAGAAACTGATCTGAGCAGAAGTGATCAGAACAGCAGCTGAATCAGCCAGACCATCACCAAACCGAGCAGGCCGGCCAACAGCAATCCGCCAACTAAGAAGGTGATCGCAGCAGCAAGCCCGATCCTGGCCATGCTGTGTGGGTAGAGAAGAAACAGTGTCAGGCCAAGGGCCACAGGCCACAACGGCGGAATTAACAGGCAGACCCCGGTGAGGATCATCAGCTTGCGATCACGCTTTTGCTTGGCCTCAACCTGAATGGCCACGGCATCGGCTTCACGATCAAGCTCAGCCTGCTCATCGTCACTGAGCCAACGGCCACGAGCTTTAGCACGGTCGAGATCGTCCTCGAGCCGTTCAGTGGGGTTGCCCTTGCTCATCAATTGAGCTTAAGGAGCCCGGATCTGCGATCAAATCAAGCTTTCGAGCGCATGCTCTTGCGTTCAGAAGCTCGGAAAGAATCCTAAAAACCATAATTGCAATCGAATAGGTAATCCTTTCTAGGTATTTACCCTCCGCAATAATTTCATTGCCCAAAAAAGAAAATCAGCATAGTGTCGCTCTGCGAATTGAGAATGACATGCTGAATAAAGACCTAGAATCACCAAATGCAGCCCAGGCCTGCGTCACTGAAACACAAGTAAATGCTTATTTTGAGTGTCTAACACTCTGCAATCTCGATGACGGAGTCTGTTACGAGCAATGCATTCTCGTGCATCTGAAAAACGAGGTTGATGCATGAAAAGCTTGAGTCATCAAACACAAATGAGCTTGGCATCCCTGGCCTCAACGGTTGCTGTTGCTCTTCTCGTGATCGGTTTTATGGGCATGGCCCAGCACATCAACGCCAGCCCGCTCTAAGACACCTGTTCACTTCTGACGTTTGAAGGTGTAGCAACCACCGTGGTAGCCGGTAAAGGGTTGGGCGTAGGTGACCAATTCCCAGCCCTGCTCACCCAATTCATTCATTAACCCCACCAGACTGACGTCCCGCTGTGGATGGCTTCTGGAGATCAGCTGGCGATCATCCAGCCAGAGCTCCTCGATTTCACCGGTCCACGACTTCCCCCGGGGCACGAAGCGCAACTGGGTGTATTCCCACCTCATCACCAAGCATCAGCCGAACGACGCACCATCTTCACCGCAGACGGCACCAACCGGAAGCGACAATTCAAGAACACGCGGTTCTGTGATGCGTCATCTGCTCGCCCAGCTCGTTCTGCTCATCGGCCTGCTCACGCTCACTCCGGGCTTGTGCGAAGCCTTGGAGGTAACCCTGCAACGCATTGATGCCAATGGCATTGGCGAGTCGATCGGCAGCATCACAGCGCAAGATACCGACCAAGGCCTGGTGATTTATCCCGATCTGGCGGGGCTGAGCCCTGGGGAACACGGCTTCCATCTCCACAGCACGGGAAGCTGTGAAGTGGGCGAAACCCCCGAGAGCACCCCAGTTGCCGGCCTTGCTGCAGGTGGGCACTGGGACCCTGACGAAACTGGCCAGCACCTCGGCCCCTTTGGAAACGGTCACCGGGGCGATCTAAGCAGGCTGGTGGTGGATGACGATGGCAAGACCAACACCAGCGTGGTGGCGCCACGGCTCAGCACAGCTGATCTGAGGGGCAAAGCTCTGATTGTTCACGCTGGAGGCGACACCTACAAGGACGAGCCCCCCCTTGGTGGAGGTGGAGCGCGGGTTGCTTGTGGTGTGGTGCCTGACGAGCGCTGACTCAGCCGTTCACCAGCCTGGCGTGGAGGTGACAGACCCTGATGGCCTGTGCGGGAGGCTCCTGACAAAGGGCACCGAGCTCCCTGTTCAACTGCCTGAACAGGGAAAGATCCGCTCCAGGAATCGAGGGAAACACCAGGAACAAACCTGAGGCGATCAATCCGATCACGGCACCGCTCCAACTCTTAAGAGAAGCCTAAGCCCGCATCAATTAAGGGTCGTGTTCGTCCGTGCAGACCACGGCCATCAGTGCATCAATGTGCAACATCAAACCAGCGCGCCAGGCAGCGTCCTCGTCACAGGCCTCGATGGTCTCCACCACAACCAAGCCCCCACGCTCAATGATCAGGTCATAGGCGGGTGGCATCAGAGCGTTGCAGCGCCTCCTCGTTCAGTAGGCAAACCGCGTCTGGCACATCCCCCAATTGAGGGAGGTCCTCAGCAGGAGAACATGATGAAAGGTTCGGACTCTCAAACCGTTGTTCAAATCACCCCTGTTTCGGCGTGTCGGGATCTACCTCGTGCTCAGCACGGCAGCCGTCACAGTCGTCAATCAGCTCGAAATTGAACAGCAGAGTGCCTATCAGATTTATATCCCGATGTTCATTGGGATCTATGTTCTTTCGCGTTGGCTCGACAGTCGGTTCAACCAGGCCTCACAACAGCAACCGGCCAACGCAAAGCATGAGACAAGCTCACCATCCACAACCGACCGAGGTTTTGGACAGTGAGGTGAGTCAGGGGTTCGGGTGCCAGTGAACGATCACCGGCCCATCCCCCTTGGGCTTGTTTTGAAGCTCAGCGGCGGGGTTCGGCCTTACGAACGGAGATGGCACGGCCCATCCACTCAACGTTCTGCAGGTCGTCGATCGCCGACTGCTCATCGGCTTCGTTGCTGAGATCCACAAAAGCGAAACCACGCTTGCGGCCCGTCTCCCGGTCGAGGGGCAAGGAGCATTTGCTCACCTCGCCGTACTGACTGAACAGATGAGTGAGATCCTCCCGCTCAGCGTCCCAGGAGAGATTTCCAATGAAGATCGTCAAAAAAAGAAATTGATCAAGACTTCTTACCTTCGCACACAAGCGGCCCATGCGAGAGGCTTCAGAGGGAATGGCTTATCGGTCAGATCGAGGCTGAACAACCATTCCCCTCAAGGGTGAATTCCATAGAAGGTCTTTACTTCGAGCCCAATTGAGCTTCAAGAGAACCAGGCTTGAGCTAGTTGAGGCATTGAGATGAGTGGACTCAGCGGCACCAAGACAGACGATTTCATCAACGCAGCCAAAGCCCGCGGCGAGGCTGCCCTGCAGTACCAGCAGCCCAAATTGACGAAGCTGGAAAAAGCATTCCGGCATGCCGCGATCCGGCGGCGGGCTGAAGATGCCCGCAAAACAGGGCACCAGGCCTAATTGAGGGGCCGGCCTTTCCAGGTCCAGCCGCGTCCCGAACGGGTGCGCCAAATCGAGACAGGGCCAATCGCGCCCACCAGCAACCCACCGGCACCCATCAGCCACCAATAGCTGAGGGGCACGTCAAAGTTTCTGCGCGTCCACAGCCGCAGCAGCAGCTGTTGAAAGATGGCCAAGCTCGCCAAGGCCATCAACCACCACCAAAGATTCGCCAACAGGGGCTGGAGCCAGAGCAGCACGAGCGATGCCGGCAGTAACAGCCAGGGCACTGTGAACATCAACAGCACCACCAAGGCTGCTCCGAGGGCTTTGACGGGATCCCGATCCAAACCCAGAAACCAGTTCTTGGTCCAGCCCTCCCAAAGAGCCGCCAGGTCGCTGTACATCCGCAGATCGACCGCATCAAGCCCCAGGAGATAACGAAGCCGATGGCCGCCGCCCTTGATGGCACGGGCGAGGGCCAGATCTTCCACCACCTCGCCAGCCAGGGCACGGTGGCCACCGATCTGCGCATAGATGGACGCCTTGAACAACATGAAAGGTCCCGCCGCAAACGCCACCGGCGATGCAGGGTCGTTGGTTTCAAGAATGGGGAAACCGAGGCCCAGCAGGCTGGCCATGATGGGCTGCACCATCCATTCCGCCAGGCATCCGCAGCTCAACCGCGGCGCCAGGCTGAGCAGATCAGCATCCTCATCAAGGGCCTGTGCAAGGGCCCGTTGCAGCGCATCGGGCTTGAGCCGAACATCGGCATCGATGAACAACAGCCAATCGCTGGAGACCTGTTCAACGGCCTTGCTGCAGGCCCAATTCTTGCCCACCCAGCGTTCATTGACGGGCCTGGGGCCGGCCTGAATCAGGCGGAAGTGGGACGCTTCAGAGCCAGCGCGACTGGCGTTCTCCACCGTTGCATCGGTGGAATCGTCATCCACCACCAGCACCGACCAATCCCGGCAAGGAGGCTCACTGGCCAGCACGCAGCCAACACAGGCTGCGATGTTGTGTGCTTCGTTGAATGCAGGGATCACCACAGTCAGCGAGGTGTCCGGAGCAGCGTCCGACTGAGCCGGCTTCAAGCGCGGTGCAACAGCAAACACGCGTTGCAGACCCAATTGCAGGATCAACAATCCCGCTGAAGCCGATCCAGCCGCAGCAAGAAACAGCAGAGGCTCAAGCAAGGCAAGCGTCAAGGCCGGGCAAAGGTTTACGGATTAGCCGTCTCAGTCGACGGATGATGCAGCTTCCACCATCGGCCACATCGCAGCAAATTCGGCATCCGAAACCACGGCAGTGACGTCGAACTGAATGCCGAAGTCTTTGATCCAGGGGCCGAGATGCGCCCACACCTTGCCGATGTCACTGGCAACGGCAATAGCAACACCACTACCGCTGATCGGTTCACAGACGCGGTATTTGAGAGCAAAGCCGTCGAACGCATCACCAGGTGCTCCCGCATTGATGTAGTCAGCAAAGCCAGGGCACGACTCCCAGGCCCCCTCAACGGTCGGGAAGGTCCAAACGATCAAGTAGTGCTGCATGGTGAAGGGGGCAACCACTTGCTTCGTAGCCACGAACGAGCATCTAGGCGGAATCGCAACTGAATTCAGCAGTCATTCCGCAGGAGCCTCAGGCGCAGCTGACAACGGGCTACAGCTGAAATAGGACCCAGCACAGCCATGACTCTCCACATCGCCAACGAGATGGATGAAGTGGAAGTGGCCGTCTGGTGGGATTTATCGCGCATCGTCCGTCATTTCGAACGCCAGGGACTCGAGCGCCGGGAGGTGAAAGCTGCTGTGATGAATGCGGCGCTGCGCCTGATGAAGGATGAAGGCGAACAGAGCTGAACAACAAGAACAATCGTTGATAACTCGCCGTTAAGACGAAAAATGATTGCGCTGGTGCGAATTCACCAGCCCCCCTTTTCCATTTCGACCACCTGCAACGGTGATCAAGGCATTGAAACGTTGATCAACCGTTTGATGAAGCAATTGCTGCTTTAAACTTTCAGCATCAGCTATCGACAACGTTGCCCCAACCCCATTGAGATGATCGAGGGGGCCAGCGTTTTTCTTGAGACCCAGCAATTTCGCCACAGCAAAAGGAAGGTGATGACGAGACATCCACTGTGCTGCAGTGGTTCTTTTGCTTTCTTCGTAGGGACGAGCCGTCGAATGATCCGAACAATCGAGCAGGGATCTTGCGACACTTTCAGCCACCAAGTTCACGACTACAGGAATCTTTTTCAAACCCAGCAGCTGCGCCAAAATCAAACGATGGCGTCCATCGATGAGCAGAAGATCGCCTTTCGCGGCCAAGGCAACTTCCACGTTGTTCTCAATCGAGTCGGACCGCCGATACCCGTTTCGCTCGATATCTTGATAAATCGCGTCGTACCACTCTAATTTTTCCGATAGAAACGCCTTAAAAACTCCTTTTCTATAGCTCTTTCCTTCATAAACTGCTTGTATTTTTTCTAAAACAGCACTGAATACTTGGTTTGATGCCAGTCAAGACCCTCAACGAATCGTTGAGGCATTGCATGAACATGCTTGCATCGTTGCAGACGCTTGCCTGGCTTTAAAGACTGATCAGCAATCACCATGCCGAAGTAGCGCTTGTTGCCATAGGTCCTAGCCGAAACGTCACTGGGCAATCCAGCCTCATCGAGCACCCGTGAACGCAAGAAATGCGTAATCGCTGCGGGACTGACCTCAAGAAGCTAGCAGTGATCTCATTTCTGGCCTTAGATCAACACGCCCTCAATCCAAGCTTCAACTCTTAGTTGTGATCGAACGAAAAGAATTTATCAACTCACGACTGCAACAACCATTCCAAAATATTCCAAAAAATCAACATCAGCAGAGAGATTAATCAACCATCAACGTTGTGCTTGCTGCACAAACAATGCTTCCTCCGGTGAGCTCAACCTTCCAAGAGCAGCATCGCGATGAAGATAACGACCAAAGCTCTGCAGCTGGATGAGATGGCGGCGGGCGACATCAGCGGTGGCGACGTCGGCGAATTGCTCCAGCAGAGGGATGGCCTGGACCAACACCTCGTGCTCTTCGCTGTGCAAGAGAGGCATCAGCCAGAACTGACGTTTGGCTCGCTCCTTTTCCTGTTGAATCCAACCCTGTTGCAAGGCCTTCTGGCTGAGGGCCTTGGCCTGCTGGTCGCCGGCGAAGGCCTTTGCCTCACCGCGCCAGATCTGACGGCTGAATTGATCCAAAAGCAACACAAGGGCGAGGCCGCCCGATGGCGTATCAGCCCAGGCCTCAAGCTCGCCGGCCAGTGCCCTCTCCACAAGAGCAGCAAAACGATCGCGCACCAGCGCATCGAAGCTGCTGCTGCGGCGAAACCACTGCCAGGGACGGCACTGCTGAAACCAGAACTCCAGAACGTCGTCTGCTGTCAAGACGAACAGCTGTAGTAGGACACGCCACCAGCGCTGAAGTACTCCCGCGGTTTCAAGCGGTCGTAGCGGGCCGCCAATTCAGGGGCAGGAGTGTCGTAGGGCGTGCTGAACAACTGCTGCAGTTCAGCCATCAAAGAGGTGTCGCCTTCGGCTGCCTGCTGGTAGGCCGGAGCGATCAACCACTCACGCCAGGTGATTGCCGGATTGACCCGCCGCATACCAGCGGAGATCTGGGCCGGATCAACGCCACTGGGCCACTGGGCGCGCCAGCGCCGCAACCAGTCCTGCCACTGGGATTCGAGGGACGCTGAAAGGGGCAGATAGAAACAGTCCCACAGCGGATCAATCTGCTCGGGCAGATCCGACAAGCGGCGGAACAACATCGAATAATCAGCGCTGGAATCCACCAAGAGCTGCAACAGCTCGCGCACCAGGGCGTCGTCGGCACTGGACACGCCGAGTTTGCTGCTCCACATCCGTTGCATGGCCTCCTGCATGGCCGCAGGGAAGTCCTCCAGCAACTGGTCCAGTTGGGCCTGGGCCTCCGCCTGGCCCTCCATGAGTGTTCGCAGTGATTTCCAGAACATGCGGTAGTTGGCCTCCGCGGCCACCGGCTGGTTGAAGAAGCAGAAGTGGGCGCCGCCACCCGTCCAGGGCTGAAAGCGCAGATCGAACAGCTCGCAGAACCCAAACGGGCCGTAGTCGAGGGTGAAGCCGCCAGCGGCGCAGTTGTCGCTGTTGAAATTGCCCTGGCAGTAGCCAACCCGGATCCAGTTGGCCACTAGGGCCGTGAGGCGATCACGGAACAAGCGCGCCAACAGCACAACCTGGTCGCTGAAGGGCAGGCCGGGATCGATCTCCTGGCGGTAATTGCGTTCGATCAAGTGCGCCACGATCACGTGCAGCTCTTGGTGCGCCCGGGGATGGGCCTCACTGCGGGCACGGCGGGCGAACAACTCAAGCTGACCCACCCGCAGAAACGATGGCGCCACCCGCGTGCTGATGGCCGCCGGGTTGTCGACCATCACGTCCGGGTCCATCGAGCGTGAGTTCTCGGAATACCAGGGGCGACGCACCGTCTCTGCATGGGAGACGTAGAGCGTCAACGAACGGGAGGTGGGCACACCAAGGGCATGCATGAACTCCTGGGCCAAAAAT
The DNA here is from genome assembly GCF_020514115.1 of Synechococcus sp. MU1642. Taxonomy (GTDB): domain Bacteria; phylum Cyanobacteriota; class Cyanobacteriia; order PCC-6307; family Cyanobiaceae; genus Parasynechococcus. The sequence continues at coordinate 328,624 of NZ_VTKZ01000001.1, read as the reverse complement.
TCACGAACGCTGGAGCGGAGCACCGCACGGCCATCGGCACCACGGCAGTAGGGCGTTGGACCACCGCCTTTGAGCTGCATCTCCCAGCGGCGCCCTTCAAACAAACCCTCAAACACCGACATGGCGCGGCCATCGCCGTAGCCGTTGCCATTTCCAAAGGGGCACTGCTGGGTGTATTCGGTGCCGTAGATCGAGAGGGCATAGCCCGTGGCCCAGCCCCAGGGCCGCATCGGACCCGTGGCCACACCGAGATCACCGGAGAACATTCGGCGGAACTGATCATCCTGGGCCAGGTCGTCGCTGAGGCCCAGCTCGCTGAACAAGCTGCGGCTGTGCGCCAGGTATTTGGGCTCAGGGAGTGGGGTGGGCGTCACCGGCACGTAGTGACCGGAGAGAACCTGGCGCGGACGGTGGTCCTCCCCATCGGCTGTCGCCTCGGGATCAGGCGTGAGGGCTTCCAACAGGGAATAGTCGGCCCGTTCGGCGAACTCAGCAAACGTGGCGGTGCTCATCGGGCCTTGACGCTGAGCCCATCATCGCCAGAGCTGCGGCCGGGTGTTTTGACCGATGGCCAATGGTGAACAGAGGCCCTACACCGAGGGAAGCATCCAAGAGGAACCGTGGGCAAAGCCAAGAAACTTCGCTCCGATAACCGGCAGGAGGAGCTGATCACCAGCCTGATCGGCCTCACCGCGATTTTTGTGGCAACCGCCATCTGGTGGAGCGTGGCTCCCCAGTGGCTCACCAGCAGCTGGCAGACCTTTCAGTAGACGGCCTAATAGCCGGGCTAGTAGTCGGGCATTGACGCCTCAGCCCGCAGCGTGCACCAGGGCTCAAGCAGGGTGGGGCGGCCGCAATGGGGGCAATCCTGCCCCCGCTTCTCCACCTGCACAAAGGGGATCCAACGGGAGTTGGCCTGCCCCTCGTAGCCGCAGTGCTTGCAGTGAATCCGGAACTCCGCCATGGCTCAGAGCCCGGGCTTTTCCTGACGTTGCACGGCCTCATGGGCCTGGCGGAGGCCATGCACCATGAAGCAATAGGCCTGATTGCAGACCAGATATTTGCCTTCGCCGATGGCGTCGATGGTGGACCCGCGCGAAGTGGCAAAAATGCGGCTTTTGAACTCCATCTCATCTCCAGAGCTGACCTCACTGTTGTGGGGACATGGAGCAACGGCAACCGGTGTAAACGCGCATTTTGCGCTGGACTCACTCAGTCGACGCGCTCGCAATGGTCGCCATCACACTGCAGCCCGCATTGGGGTTGCTTGGCGCCGTACTGCCAGGGACGACGCATGGCCCAGTACTCATCCACCAAACCGAGCAGGTAAGTGCCGATGCGCCGGAGCAGGGAAGCCTGTTTCATCCCCTCAAGCTGGCAACAACGCCGCAAGCCTGCAACCGAAGGCGACGAAATCAATGTGGCAAAACACAGCCTGGGTGGGTTAGGCCCGGTGCAGTGCTGTCGACCCATGACCACCACGCAACATTCAAACCACCTGCTTGAAGAGCTGGTTGCCGAAGAGATCAGTATTCAGATCGATCAAATCGCTGAAAGCCTGCAGCGGGAAGGCTGGCCAATCTCCATGGTGAAGCGGTTTATGCATGTGGCCGTGGAGCGACTGCCGGAATAACTCCAAAGGCGACTAGGTCAAACAACTCATCTGCAACGGGCTGTTGCGCTTTTAACAACGGCGACCCAGGCCATTCATCAACTGTTGGGCAACGATTGCGCCATTCCCAATGAATGTCGTCACTGCTTTTGCAGCCGTTGGCCTTACCGCGGTGTCATGGGACGACACCCTCAGCCGAGCTGAGGCCAGGGCGTTCCGGCATGCCCTCGGCTATCGCGAGCCCTACTGCCGAATGAGTGAGAACGAGGTGGTGCTGCTGATGGATGCGGTGCTTGCCATGCGGCTTGAGCGTGGGACCAAGGCGCTGATGCTCGAGGCCGCCAAGGTGCTCACGGCCGATCAAGCGCTCACGGCCTACGCCATGGCCTCAGAACTGATGCGCTCCGATGGGCCCTATTCCGCCGAGGAGCGGCGACGGCTCGACGTGCTGGCCTTGATGCTCTCGATTTCGCAAGTGGAGGCTGAGCGCATCGATTCTGTCTTTGAGTTGCTGCACGCCCCTCTGGAGCCAGCCGTTCTCGTCAACGGCGCGACCTAGGCCGCACGCTTGTCATCACCAAACCAAATCCCCCGGCGGCTATCGGGCAGGCGAACAACGGCGCGCTCATAGCGCTGGCGGCAGCTTCGGGCACGGAGGTGCTCTTCTGCCTCCTGAAGCAACTGTTGCAGCCTGACGTCGTCCATGGAGTTGCCTTGATGCCCACCCATTCAGGCCACGATCTGAGCGGCGTCAATAGGCCAAATTCAACTCGTCTGATCCGTAGCGGAGCAGAAAATCAGCTTCGGATTGATCGGAAAGCAACAGACAGGTGTAGTCATTGGCGCCCGTTCGGTAGCAGTAGACGTCGAGCTCGTCAGGGTTGCGGTTGGAGTGGATGATCTCCCCCGTCCGAAGCACGTAACGCGTTGCCATAAACATCCACCAACGGATTCCTCCGCGATAGCGCTGATTCAGCCCTACCAATCGTCTCTGTGCTGAGCTGCGAACAGGAGGTCATTCGTTGTCGACGCGGATGAAAAAGCGACTGTCAACATCCATCTCGCCCTGCTCATCTGTCTCCTCCGGATCACCCTCCACCAACTCAACGGCGAAATCTTTGTCGTCCAGTTCATGCACAACGCTCTGACCGTGCACCAGGTTGTGGACGAGCAGGAGTCGTTTCATTGTTGGAAGAAGACACCATTCCACAGGTTGATAGCAACAACTTGGTGGCATCGGGTTGCTCACCCAGCCGCTTGACGTTCAGCGAAAGCCGAAACCATCGCGGCTCGGCTGCTTAGCGGAATACTCCCGAGACAGAGCATCAAGCATCAGGGCGATGTAACGGTCATCCATGCCGATGTCCTGCTTCAGCTGACGCATCAGGCCGTTGATGCTCTTAAACGCGTCTGGAATGTGATGGTCCAGATGCTCTTTGGTGGGTTGATAGGGCATCGAAGCCAAAAAAATTCCCCGTGGAACCTAAAGGAACCACGGGGAATGCGATGTTTCTGCTGAACGGGTGATCAATCCTCTTCTTCGGAGCCGCCAACGGGAATCAGGCGGATCTGCTTGCGTCCGAGCTTGATCTCATATTCATCACCGGGCTGCAGTTCTAACAGGGCGGTGTAAGCCTTGCCGATCAAGAGATTGCCATTGCCCTGAACTACAGCTTTGTAAGAAAGCTTGCGACCTCCTTTGCCCACACCGGATCCACCAGTGGAGAACGAGAGGCCCTTGGCCTCAAGCAAAGCCTCGTAGAACGCGGTGAATTTCACCTGTTCAGAGCCGTCTTTCTTCTGGACGACGTAACCACAACCTCTGGCCAAATCTGTCTTGGCGCAATCGCCAAGTTCTTTGACGCGGTTGAGCAATTCAGCTCCGGTAAGCATGGGCCTTTGTGGTCGTGACTTCTCTATTAGAACAAATATTGTGCTGGTCACAAGGGGAAAAAAGACTGAATTCAGTTGATTTGCTGTGAAAACAAAAAATCAGCATGTGTGGATGGTTTGACACAGCCCTCAGCATCTAACAGTTGGCCCCCAAATAATGAGTTGAGATGACCCGCGGATGGTCGGTGAGCACAACCCAAAAGCCGGTGGTGCATTTCAAGCCAGAACCCCTCAGCCATCCCCGGGTTCTGCGTCGGAGCGCCATCGACACCTGGAGCGTGTGCTGATCACTTTCGTTGTTGTTGCTACTGGATCGGCATTCAATGGCATCAATTGCCTAGGAATGCCTCGCTTCATGCTGTTAAAGCCAGATCACGATCGATAGGTTGCCGCAGAGGAACAGGTTCAGTTGTGAGAGTCAGTTCAGTTCAGCCCGCCCAAGCCATCACCACTCCCACCGTTTATGGCGCGTGGCAACTGTTGAGCTACGAGGTTGAAGAACAATCCAACGGCGAAACCTTCGCGCCGATGGGCGAGAACCCCACGGGCTATGTGATCTTCACGGCCGAGGGTCGTCTCTCCTTCATGCTCTCAGCGGAGGATCGCCAACCAGGCAACAACGCCGACGAGCGATCTGCCCTTCTCAGCAGCATGATCGCCTACACCGGTATCTACCGGCTCGAAGGTGACCGCTGGATCACCCATGTGGATGTGGCATGGAACCCGGAATGGGTGGGCACGGAACAAACCCGCTTTTTCGCGATCGACGGCGACCTGCTCACGGTGCACACCCCCTGGCGGGTGATGCCCAACTGGCCCGACAAAGGCCTGACCCGCAGCATTGTTCGCTTTCAGCGCTGCCGCTGAACTGGTTCCGGCGAACGCTCAGGCGTCGGTCTCGCTCTTCTGGCCACCACAGGCATGGCGGGGTTGGTAGCCCTGCTGCTCGGCCAGGTAGCGGAGGTAAACGATCTGATGACGATCCGGCATGCCCACGGCAGCAATCAGACCCAACGGACCAAAGAGAAAACCCGCAATAGCCCAGCGGTTGCTGTTGCGCGCCTTCTGGGCGGCAACGGTTTTCGAGAGGCCTGCGCTGATTAGATGAGCAACCAGCACCACAACCAGGGACTTGACTTCCACAGAGAACGGGCGGCACACCACTTGAGATAGCCAGCGCCTGCAGCACTGTCAGCCTTAGAACGGCAGCTCACACCAAGCTGCGATGGCCACCACCCCCCTCCCCAGCACGGGCGCCGTGAGCGGACTGGGAGAAACCCTGGCCTTCTTCACCCAGGCGGATTTCGCCCAACGGCGCTTCCAGTCCCACGGCGATGTGTTCGAAACCAAGCTGCTGGCCCAGCGGATGGTGTTCATCCGCGGCGAACGGGCCATCGGCGATCTACTGGGGCAAAGCGACTCACTCGAGGGCTGGTGGCCTGAGAGTGTGCGGCAATTGCTAGGCAGCCAATCGCTGGCCAACCGAACAGGCCCCGGCCACAAGGCTCGGCGGCGCGTGGTGGGGCAGCTGTTTTCCAGCGCAGCGCTGGCGCGCTACACCCCGTCCATTCAGCAGTTGGTGGACGAGCTCTGCCAGGAGTTAATCAGCACAAACACACCGCTGCCTCTGGCGGCGCGGATGCGGCGTTTCGCCTTTGCGGTGATCGCCACCACGGTGCTGGGGTTGGATGGCGTCAGCCGTGACGCCCTGTTCGCCGATTTCGAGATCTGGACCCGGGCGCTGTTCTCGATTCCGCTGGCGATTCCGGGCACCCCCTTCGCCAAGGCGATGGCGGCACGCCAACGGCTGCTGAACCGCATCAAAAGAGTGCTTCAAGCGGGGGGCAACCAAGGAGGCCTGGATCTGCTGAGCGGCGGCTTGGATGAAGCCGGCATCCCCCTGGACGATGACGACCTGGCCGAACAGCTGCTGCTGTTGCTGTTTGCCGGCTACGAGACCACCGCCTCGTCCTTGAGCTGCTTGTTCCGGGCCCTGCTACTCAACCCGGAGGTCGAGAGCTGGTTGCGCGAGGGCTTGGCGGACGATCCGGCATCACCACGCTTGGACGCGACGGTGCTGGAGGTGATGCGGCTCACGCCGCCGGTGGGGGGATTCTTCAGGCGCAACCTCGCGCCGATCAACCTGGCGGATGTGGCCGTTCCCGAAGGCAGCGTGATTCAGGTGGTGCTGAGCCCGACGTACAACAACGATGACGACGATCTGGTGACGTTCAGGCCGCAACGCCACCTGGATGGATCGTTCAACCAAACGCTGCTGCCCTTCGGCGGCGGCGAACGGGTCTGCCTGGGCAAGGCCCTGGCGGAACTGGAGATCCGCTTGATGGCAGTGGGACTGCTGGAGGCGGTGGAACTGCAGCTGCAGCCGGATCAAGACCTGACGCTGCAGCTGATCCCCAGCCCCACTCCTAAAGACGGCCTGCTAGTTCAGGCTGCAGCGCGGTGACGGCGGCGGCCCAGGGGTTCGATCCAGTCCACCAGGACTTCCTGGTGGCGCAGCATCGGCTCCGGCAGGCGGCAACCCAGATTGATCTCACCTTGATCCATCAGGCGCCCTAGGCGGATGGCGGCTGCTTCTTCGGGCCGGTCGAAGTTGGTCTGGTGAGAGGCCAACCAGCTCACCTCATGCTCGGTGATCACCCCAGTGGAGAGGCTTTCCAGGAAGATTTCTCCGACGGTCATGGGGTTTGTAACGAATTCGTTACATCCTGGCGTGCGGGGCCGGCGGCCGTGGATCGATGCCGCTCAAGAGAGCCACTGATCGGCGTCCATCACCTTCTTAATCAACAGGCCGAGGCGCTTGAACTCCGCAAAGTTCACATCCTTCACCGCCTGATCCAGACCGCAATCCACCCAAGCACCATCACGCTTCTCCTCAATCGTGAAGTCCTGGTCGAGGGTGTCGCGGCGGATCCGGTAGGTGAAGCCGTCGTCGTGAAGGTAATCGGCGGAAACCAGCTGCAGACCCATCGATCGCTCGCGTCAATCCAGCGATGGTGGCGTGAAGGTGTCGCCCACCGCAACAATCCAACGGGCCGCCGCCGCCGTCACCTGTTCCTTGGTGACGTTGAACTCCAGATCATGGCCCTGCTCAAGCAGGTCGGGAATGATCGTCTGCCAGGCCATGCCGGCGGCACTGGCATTGAGATCGCCGATCAGCACGAAGGCTTTAGCCGCCCCGGTGACGGCATCGGTGTAATCGGAATTGGCACTCACCTTGTTGCGGTACCAGTCACCCACCAGATCCCGCTGGGCTTTGCTCAGGAACGGCGGGGCGCCAACGAGATAGGCATCAAGCACCAGCATCGGGCTGGGCACGCTCTTGCCGGGGTGCTTGAGCTCGAACCAGGCTTGGCCGATGGAGGCAGCATCGGGCCAGTGGCAGAGAATCGCGGCGTCCTGGCTGTCGAGGGAGCGCTGACTGGCCAGCTGATCGATGCGTTCCAGCAGGGCGGGCCCGGTGAGGGGCGGTTCACAGCGGGCGTGCTCGGCGCGGGCTTCATTGATCGCCTCGGCCACGGCCGCCTCGTTCTCGTTGAGCTGCTCGAGGGCCCGCTTGAGGTTGGCGTCGGCGGGAATGGCCACAAAGCATCGAGCGGGGGTCAACCCCAAGATGTCATTGCCGTCGCCAGGACGCAGCCAAGGCAACGAACACGCTATTGATAGTTTTCCACCTGAAGGTTATAAGCCGACACCAGCAGATTTTTATCCAGACAGATCTCGGCTGGAAATTTTGGCGACGCCGATTTAATCAGCCGCAAGTGAACATCAATCGGCTTGTATCCCACTCTCAGACAGCTTTCAAAGAATTTGGAGACAGCAACTTCGAGGACTTCAGCACCAAAGAGAGGTGTCACTTGACCGCTTTCATGCACCAATAGCCCGAAGTAATGCATCGACTAAATCAAAGCGACGAGACTTTACAAAACCGAGAATCATTTGCAATAAGCATAATTACTCACCAAATACCGTGCCAAAACGTGGGGGCTCTCATAAAAAAGCAGGAGGGTTGCCCCTCCTGCCCTTACTGTTCAACTCATCGCTCCAAGCAGCAATGAATCAGAAGCGGCCGTAGTTGAACTTGCCGCCATACATGCGGCGGTAGGCAGCGTTGCGGGGGTTGCTGACGGCGTTCGTGTAAGAGAAGCCACCACGATCGCTGTCGTCTGAATAAACAGCAGCAGCAGCGAAGGAATTGAGATCCATGCTGAAACGTTTCACCAGGGAAGGGCCGGTGTACATGGCGTTTTCAGAGCTGGCATTGGCCGGAGTGATTTCGGCCATGCCAACAAAGGTGGAGCAGGAAGCCCGTGCTTCCGACTTGAAGCCACGCAGATAGGGAACCGTGTCGGTTCCGAAGGTTTCGAGGTACTCCTCCGAGCGAACGAGGCTGTCAACGAAAGCGTCAAAACCCTCTGCAGAGATCAGCTGAATGCCAGCACTCACTTCCTTCTGATTGATAGGAGGGCGACCCAGCAGGTGCTTGGTGGTGAGCTCGATGCCACGCATGGGAGACACAGCGTGGAAAAACTTCTGCTTGTAAAGCTCAGATTTCACCAGGCCTGCCATGAAGCCCTGCACGTTGATGCGGCCGTCACAGAGGAAGGCCTCAAGTGAGACGAGACGCTGGTTGTCGGAGATACCGATGTTGCCAAACACCTGCTTGTACCCGGCGGTGATGGCAGCTTCCAGAGCCTGGCTGCCCGTTGAGGCATAGGAGTGGTTGATCGCCGAGAAGGGGCACTCCTCATGGATCCGGGGGCCCATACCAATGCCCATAGCGGCGCACTGGTTTTGCTTGTACTCAGCAGGTGTAGATGCCGCCTTGCCCTTGTTGGAGCTGGCACTTTTGGCTGCATCCACGGAGTTCGCAAATGCGAATGACACCCGCTGTTCGTGGGTGAAATCCCGCTTGTACTTCAGGGCTGGCATCCGAGAAAACAGTGAAATCAGGTCAAAGATATGGCGATCGCTTCATCAATGGAGATGAACTTAGTAATAGTTAAAAGCTGCGTTGCAGCAGCAATAGGCGTTGATTGCTTCAGGCCAAAACAAAGGCCTGTTCTCGGCCAGAACACAGGCTCTTCCCAAGGGTGTTGGCCACAACCCTTGGGAAGAGTTGGTCATTAAGCTCAGCCGCCATTGCAGTAGCGAACGGCTTCAGCTTGAGAGAGGCCCTCAGCCACAACAGTTTCAACGCAGCCGTTGAACAGGCGGCTCTCCTGCTTCACGGCGCACAGGCCTACGGCAATGGCCGCCAACGACACAGCCGACACCACGGTGGCAGAGATCTGAACCAGGCCATAGGCGAGCATCGCCCGCTTCTTGCCGCCACAGGACTGCTGGTTGGTGATTTCTTCGGACATCACAAATAAGCGACGCCGAGGCTCTATGGATCGAGCGTTGGCAACCGAAGAGAGATCACGACCGTGATCACCGAACAGGCGATCACCGAACAGCCCCCCAGGAATCAGCCGAGGGGATCGATCAGGCCGTAGAGCAACGCCATCACCGCCAATTGGGTGCGATCAGCGGCACCCAACTTGTCTTTGGCGTTCACCACATGGGTCTTCACTGTTTCCACCGAGATGCCGAGGCTGCTGCCGATGCCCTGGTTGGTGAGGCCTCGGGCCACGTCTGCCACCACCTCCAGCTCCCGCTCGGTGAGCTCTTCAATCAAGGGCGGCAGATTCGGGTTCGGTGCCTGGGCTGCACCGAGCTGGCGTATTTCCTCGGGGAGATACACGCCGCCTTCAGAAAGGGTATGGAGGGCTTGAACGAAATCACGCTTGCCGGTGCCGAGGCTTGATTTGAAGATCACCGCATCGGCATAGGCCTGCATCGCCTCCTGCACCACGGCCTTGCTTTCACGCACCAACACGATCAGCAGCTGACAGGTGGCAGCTCCGCCTTCACCCGACGCAGCAGGTTCATGCCGTAGCCGGTCTCCAGATCCGACGTGCAGATCAACAGGCTCGGCTTGAGGCGCAGCACCAGCTCAAAGCCCTCCTCTTCAGTGGTGGCGGCACCCAACACGGCGCGGCGGATGGCTCGGTCAGACAGAGGGAAGCGAGGGTGAGGCGATCACCTCAGCAGGCCACCACCCGCTGTATCTTGAAAAACTTAGCCGTTGCCTAAATGGCTGCATACAACGCGCGCGATTCGAGCCGCAGCTCCATCCCGAGAACTTACGGATGCTTTTCTTCTAGCGGCGTTTGGATGGCTCAGCTGCAGAACCATCACGAGATCGATCTAGAGCCATCCCGACGCACAACGCCGCGGATGGAGTGGGGATAGCGCTCACGCCCCAGCCGCCAGGCCTGGGCAGCATCGGCCACCTGCACCGTTTCGGCTTGTAGCTCGCCCTTGCGCTGAAGAATTAGGTCATAAATGAGGAGACATGCAAACCAGCGGCGGGCTTCCTTATTCAGCGACACGCCAATGAATTTCGCATCCCTCAGTTGAGGGAGCCGTGTGGGTGGTTGTATCCCTCAACTGAGGGATGCAGAGCAATGACCAAGGCACCAAGCCACCTTCGTGTCATTTGGCACAACAGCATTGATGTGGGGCCAGCACATTGATGCAGTTGCTTCAAAGCTGTGGTCAGCCGGCTGCGTCGATCCCTGATTCAACTCGGTGACCGCGTTGGCCGCCGCGTGCCGCGCTGGCCGGAGGGATCATGGCCCGATGCCATGCAACGCAGTCCCCGCCGGGTCCGCACTACTGCCAAGGACGTGATCAAAAGCACCGCCCAGGCAGTAGTGGGGCTTGGGCGCCGGGCTGCACGTCTGGGAATGAAATCGATCAATCGAGCCAGCAATCGATGAACAGCGGCTTGCTTTTGCTGTCTGTTCTGCTGTTTGTGGCAGGTGTCACCTTGATCAACCTGGGCTGATTAAGCACAAATACTCAACACGAGTAAACGGATCGATCGACAACCAAATTCAAAAAAAACGACAGCGGTTGATACAACTTGTCGCTGGAAATCACCTGATTATTCATTCATCAAATTCGAAAGTCCATGGAGTTCCTTGTGGCCAGCTGCTTCATTTTTCCGCTGTCAGCCCTATGGATTCAATCCAGGGAAGACGACAACAATGAAGATGAGATGGACTTCCTCTGAATCAAGTCCTGTAGGACAGCAAGACTGAGGCCTTCAATGCATGGGCCAGAAGATCCGCCGCCAGCATGGTGAGAGCAACACCCTCAGCACAATTGACATCCCCTGATTGTTGTCGAGACGACAACTACATCTCTGGTCAATTTCAGATGTTCATCCCAGAAGCATGCATCAGCTCCAAGCCGATGGATGCTTCTAGAGGCCACAAGACCTGGCGATCCGAGTGATCAAACCAAGATGAGATGGACTTTCTCTGAATCAAGCCCTGGAGGACGGCAAGGCTGAAGCCTTCAACTCATGGGCCAGAAGATCTGTGGCCATCATGGTGAGAGCAACACCCATCAGGGCGAGTGCTATGCCCTGATTTTTGTCTGATGCAACAGCTACATTTCTGGACAATTCCAGATGTTTTTCCCAGGAGAAATGCATCAGCTCCAGGCATATACATGCTTTCTAAGGCCATAAGCCTTTGCAATCCGAGTGATCAGCGGCATTCAGAAATGTTCTGTAATGACAGCAATGCATTGAGATGAGCATTCTTTCCTCAAATCGGTTGCAAGTACTACGTTTTTGATTTGCAGCGGCAAAAGTTCTCGGGTACGTTCCGCTCACCAAGCCACAAGCCAATGGAACCGATCGCGTTGACTCTGGGCCAGAAATTTGAAGTCGAGAAATTCTCACGCGAGATCGACAACTCAGATGACCTTGCAGCCCTACGCAGCATTGCCAAAGAGCTGTTGGTGGCATGGAAACAACAGCAAGCCGCGTCAGCCTGGATCGTGCGCCAGCAGTCACAGGGCCTCTGAAATCAGCTCCTTTCGCTCTTAGCGCCAATGGAAGGCAACCAAATGATCACCACCATTACGTTGGAGAGAGATGTTCTGCGTCTTCTGCACCGAGTCGTGGCAGAAGCTCACGACAACTGGCCCGGCGGTGACGCCAACGAACAGGCATGCCTGTTGAACATGAAGACTCAGCTCTATGCAGCCTTAATGGACCACTTACTCGAATCGGGTTCCATCTGAGCCTTTGTTCAGCAGAAAATCAGTACTTTTCCCTTACCCAGTAAAAAAACTCATGTTTAGGCAGGAGCAGCGGCAACAGACTTGATCCGGCTGTGGAGTTCCCTATGCAATCTGATCGCTCCCGCCTGCGCGAACTGGAGATTCGTGTCGCCAACCCGCAGCACTGGAGTTCCGGCGAACACCAGATCAATGTTGAAAACCTCAGGCAGCTGCGCTTTCAAATTGAAGATCAGCTCAAGAAACTGCGCCTGCACAATGAGCCCTCATCTTGATCGGGTAGCTTGCCTGTTCAGCTCGCCTCAGGCTCGGCCCGCGTTCGGCTGCGGATGAAGTCCCATGCCTCTTCCGCTGAGTCCGAGAAATGAATCAGATCAAGGTTTTCATCTGAAATCAAGCCCATATCAGCGAGGTAATCAAAGTTCACCAGCCTCCTCCAGAAATCTGTTCCGAACAGAACAATGGGCATGCTGCCTTTGGTGCCGACTTGCCGCAGGGTGAGCAGCTCAAACAGTTCATCGAGCGTGCCAAAACCGCCCGGGAAAAGGATGGCTCCAATGGAGCGCATCAAAAAATGGAATTTACGCAGTGAGAAATAGTTGAACTTGAAGCAAAGGTCGGGGGTGATGAAGGGATTGGGATGTTGTTCAAACGGAAGCGTGATATTCAGCCCGATGGAACGGCAGCCGGCCTCAAAGGCACCTCGGTTGGCGGCTTCCATGATTCCTGGTCCTCCACCAGTCACGATCACGTGAGATGAGCAATCGTGAGGTTGTTCCCTGTTGCACTGGCCGTGCTGGGACGCCAGACAAGCGAATTCCCTGGCTGCATCATAAAAATGAGACAGATCCACCAAATGTTGCGCGTGCTTCAGCGCTCGTTTCAAACTTGAAGAATCGGGATTTTCACTCAGGCGTTGCTCGGCTTGCGCCAGCTTCGCTGAAGCAGTGTCCTTGTCGACGATCCTGGCGCCACCAAAAACGATGATCGTCGATTCGATCCCCGCTGCTTCAAGATGCAGATCCGGCTTCGTGATTTCAAGCAGCATGCGCACACCACGCATGTCATTGCTGTTCAGCAAGTCGTGATCTTCATGGGCAATTCTGTAAGTTGGAGAACTAATAATCGCATCCAGATTGGCTTGCTCAGGGGTTGAGGTTTCTGAAAATTGAGTCATCTATTCAACCTTGATTGGTGTCCGCTTTTCGGCTGTGTCTTCCTGCGTCAGAGGATGTTGGCCGCCAGTTCAGCTAGTTCACTGCGCTCACCCTTGGTGAGGGTCATGTGTCCCACCAGGGGCTGGCCTTTGAGCTTTTCCACCAGCCAGGTGAGCCCGTTGCTTTCGGCATCCACATAGGGATTGTCGATTTGGTACGGGTCACCGGTGAAAACAACCTTGGTTCCTTCACCAACCCGCGTCACGATCGTCTTCACTTCCAGGGGGGTCAGGTTCTGCGCCTCATCCACCACCAGGAACTGATGGGGAATCGATCGGCCGCGGATGGTATTAATCGCCTCAACCTCCAACAAGCCCATGCCCTGCAGGTCGGCCCAGGCGTTGCGTGGTTCGCGGTGCCGCTGTTTCTTTGTTTGCTCAGCGTCCTCGCCAGGGGACGAACCGGTAATGAAATCAATGTTGTCAATGATCGGCTTCATCCAGGGACCGAGTTTCTCCTCAAGCGTGCCCGGCAAGTAGCCAATGTCTTTGCCCAGAGAGATCGGTGGGCGCGTCACCAACAGGCGTGCGTATTGATGGGTGTCGGCCACCTGGTGCAAACCCGCGGCAATGGCCAGCAATGTTTTGCCTGTGCCGGCCTTGCCCACCAGAGTTACCAGAGCGACGGAAGGATCGAGCAGCAGATCCAGCGCAAAACTTTGCTCGCGGTTTCTCGATTTGATGCGGCCTAAGTGGGCGCGATGCAGCCAGTGCAGCGGTTTGATGCTGTTGCTGTTGCCTTGATGCCGGGCCAGCAGGGTGTGGCTGTCGTTGCGCTGATCCACGAGCACAACGCCTTCATTGGCCTGGAGATGCTGCCCATCGGGATCGGTGAGAGCCTCCAGAGACAGCTGGTCCTCGTCATGCAGGGTCTTGATCGTCTCCGCATCGGTGCTGAGCTCACGGAACCCTGAGTAGAGATCGTCGATCGAGACGTTGTCGTTGACATAGTCCTCGGCCTGCAGGCCCACCGCATCAGCCTTGATTCTCAGGTTGATGTCTTTGCTAATCAGCACAACCTCAGGTGCCTGTTTGAGCCCACTGCATCGCATCTGCTCGAGGGCCACCGCAAGGATGTTGTTATCGCCGCCGCCTCCCTGAAGCTCTGCCGGTAAGTCTTGAAGGGCTTGGGCCTGACAGAAAATCACCTGCAACTTTCCGTGATTTGTGCCCTCAATCTGAACACCCTCGGCAAGGCTTCCGCGAGCGCGATAGGAATCCAGGAGCCTTGAAATCCGACGAGCATTCCTGCCTTTTTCAGAGTGATCTTTCTTGAAGCGATCGATTTCTTCAACCACTTGCATGGGGATCACAACCCTCAGATCACCAAAGCGATGCGGTGCCTCAGGGTCGTGGAGGAGCACATTCGTGTCGAGAACGACAATTTTGTCTTTCATTAAATCTCACCATTGATTGATCAATTGGTGTTGAAAAGCCATCAAGATCATGATTTGCAAAAATTCCGCAGTAGATTCGTATTTCCCCATTATCAAGACACAGGGAGATCACTGTATGTAAACAATAAACGCGGGCAGGTCAGCCAGGATTGTTTGTTTGAACCAAAGAGAATCGATTGCGTTGCCTTGATGGCGCGAGCTGAGACATGCCGTGCTCAGTCGTCGTAGATCTTGCATCCAGGCGCAGTGGGGGACTTGTCGCAACGTTCCTCCCAGTACAGATCGTGCTGAGATTTCATCGCTTGCTTGGGTTCATCAGCCTGCTCTGGCTGCGTCTTGTCAAATGCATTAAGGGGAATGCATAGATCGAAAAAACCTGAACAGATCGTAACCATCTCTCTCCTTGTCTCTGACTTATCTCTACTCCTCTCCCCTTCAAAATCAATAGGTACTTAACCCATTCCTTTACACAAAAAAACCGCTCTTCAGAAAGGAAGAACGGGCAATGGCCACAAAGATGAATGATCCAACCCGATGTCGGATCACTTGTTTGGCGGATGATCAGGCAGCCTGCTGGTTGCCTGTCTCTTCTTCCTCGGATCGGATGAAGCGCTTGCGTTGAGCGGATTCATTCCCAGAAAGATCGACTGGCTTCGACGACTGATCCAATTTGGTGCCTGGCTTGTCCAACCCCATCAAAAGGGGATGAATACCTCTCCTGCTCATTGGAGTTTCCTCTTATTAAGATCTCGCGTCGTGGTCTCTCGGCCCTTTCGCGTGATTTAACTATCGCGCAGATCGGTTTCAGACGCGCCTCGAAATTCTTAAGAGAATCTTGCGAGTCGACCAACAAGGCCGGCCTGGGAAGGATTGAGCAAGCAAAATGCGTTCATGAATCGAACGCAACGCACAGCGGAGTGCTCAGATGAATTGCATGCGAACCAGCCTCGCTGCAGCAAGCCTCGCTATCTCCGCAGCAACTCCCGCAGGAGCGGAGATCGTTGCCTCAACATGCCGACTGCTCAGCTACAACGGCTCCAAAACCACCGTTGAGACCTTCCGCTGTGACTTCATGCAGCGCGGCGACAACGTGATGGTGAACAGCGCTGAGCATGAGTTCATCTTTCTGGCTGCTGATCAGGGCGAGGCCTACATCCGCATCAACTCCATCCCGCTGCGCTTCACACGCACAGGTGAATACACCCTGGAGGTGACGCAAGCGCCCTGGCTGCGATGACCGTTGCGACCACACCCCAAATGGGGGTATCAAGAAGGTTATGCACGGGAGTTGATTGATCAGACACTGCAGAGGATGCAGTCTGTCGGCGATCGACCAGTGAATGTCCCGAGGTCCTCCATAATCTTGGGGTTTTCCTCCTCGAATCCGAGAGAGCTTTGAAACTGTCTCTTTCAGGTGAATGAGGGAAGCCCTGGAGCCATTACTCCAGGGTTTTCTTTCTTGGAGCAGCTTGTGGTGTGAGGAACGTGGCAGAGGAGAAGCCACCCTTCCCGATTGCTTGCCGCCATGAAGCAGAATCGTGCGTCGATGTATCCGTGACCAACCAATGAGTATCGAGTGGTTACTCAATTCAGGATTTCTTCCGTGAATCTTCGGGGGGCATTGCCTCAGCAGGCATCTCGGTTCTCATAGCGTTCAAGCAGTAACTCGCTTCCATATGTGCCCACTTGACCTTTCCAGTCTCAAGTGGGGCGATGACGGCGAGCTGTCTCCCAACGACACCCTCAGTCTGGTAGAGCGATTGGCAATAGCGGAAGAGATGAGCCAAGGGGCCGACCAATCGAGTCTCAACTCCAGTTCCATTCCCCAGGAGGAACAATCGCAGGATTCCTGATCTGAGCGGATGGATCGAACAAGGTCATGCTGACCTTTGGACCTTCCCATGCCTATCCACCCTCAGCTGAACGACTCAACCAACCAGCCGATCATCGGAATTCAAAAGTGCCTTTCCGTTCGAGACTCTCACCACTTCGCCTGAGAGCCCAGAACTTCGATAAACGACGCGATACACGTTCGTAAAAGCAAGCGATTTGGCGCGTGCATTAACGAACGCCTTGAATTCAGTCTTGAAGCACTGCTCTTGAACCCATTGTTCTGCACCATTGCTTCTCTCAACGCAGTACATCATTTTTGAAGGCAGAGGACACGCAGCCTGATGAGGCAGCGGCGTCTTGCCCTCGATCTACAAGCCAGCTTCGGGATCACGTCTTCAGTTGGTGACGGGGAGATTGAAGGCGTCACGCTCCAAGGTTGTTCTTGCGTCAGAAATATCCATCACGTTTGGATGCACAAGACGGACTTACATCGCGTCGAGCGATGAGGGGATGCGATTCCGCCACCGGTGTGCCCTTGAACGCACAGCACGGCACTCCGGTTGTTTCCCCACTCAACGGATCGGATCGAGTCACTTACAACCGATGACCGTTCTCGCTTGAGCCTTCAGATTGTGATCGTCACTACGATCAATGGTTTCAATCCTGTTTCAGGTGACTGACGTCGAACCGGCGTCATCAACTAGAGCAACGCTCACCCTGCCGCTCACATCGCTACGCGGGTCTAATCCTGAGACTAATTCGTGTAAAGTTTCCGTAAGCAGCCCCAGGACCATGCTGAAAGCCTTGTTCTCCCTGGTGTTTGCAGCTGTGATGTGGGTCCAGGTGCCTCAGTGGGAGCCAGATTGGTCCCGGTGCTCTCTTGATGCGCCGGACGTGGATTGTCACTGGTACGTCACTGCACCAGACAACACCTATGGCGAAGGCTTCAGCTGGGAGAACGCACCCTGGTTCAGTGCCGAAGGTCTTCGGGATGTGGGCGATCTAAACAACACAATGACAACGATTCACAGCCAGGCCCTTCCAAGCAGCTGAACGTCGCTTGTCTATGAGGCTCAAAGCCTCTTACCGAGCCAGTGGCTTACATACAATTGACGCAGAAAGCGAAGCGTCAGCCCTAACCTTTCTCTTTGGAGAGACCTCAATGACCGACTATTCAGCAGCCATCACCGCTCTCATCGTGGTCACCGTGGTCATATCTGCTGCCGTCGTTTACGTGCTGGCTCAGCCGACTGACCTGCCGAGATACAAAGAAAACAAGGATCAATAGACGTCATCACGTGGATGAATAATTACCTTGCCACCCACATCGCACCAAAGGCCTGAATCCATCACTAGGTTCTTTCAACTATCGGCACACACCTCGCATAAAAGGTCCAAACGTCGCATTTGTAGGTGGCTCCGTGACAGTGGGTATAATGACTGTGGTTGCTGTTATTAGCGGCGGCAACACTGGTCATTGCCCTCGCAGCAAGCAGGCTGAAGCGACCTCAGTTGAGGCCCACCACAAAGCGGATTATAAGGCTATCGATAAAGCCTGATCTGCTCAAACCATTCAGCGAAGAGGGTAAACCTCCACTGAAGTGATCATATGGAGCGTGCTCAACGCCTCGCCGATGGACTGACCAACAAAGACCCACCGGTCAGCACCGCAGCGAAGCAACCGAGCCCAAGGATGAGGCCAGCCGCAACGCGAGCGGAGCTCGAAGTTTCTGGCGTGCGTAGCTCAGTTCTGGAATCTATCTGAGTTGCTGCGACTAACCAGTTGTGGCTCTAGCCGTACCTCGTTACAACTGCACATCGCATCACTCCTCAACTTGATGCGCCCACGCCCCCCAAGCGTTGAGTTCAGGAAAGGTCAACACCTACCCCCAGGTCTTTGCAGTTAACCCTGTTTTCATGCGGTGCCCTGCAAAGGGTATCGGCGAATATTTTCACTTTTGAAGCTATTTCTTGATTTAACACAACCGAACTGCGAGTTCAGTTTGATACACATAAACGGTATCTACATGAACCTGCATCAACAACTATCACGCATCTGGGAGGTTTTTACTTGTAACCAGTATGGTCATGCGACTTGAAAAGACTCGTGCCTCGCAGGACTTCTCCTCTCTCAGGGCCCTTCCGTGTGACCAATCCCAAATCCAAAAGGTGGAGAACAGCCATCAAAGCAAGAGAGAATCAGCTGCTGACTCTTGCCAAAGAGGCTTTGCAAGAGAAGAAGGAAAGAAAAGTAATTAATTTTCTGGGCTATACCGATCAGGACATCGCTGCATAGCCATCATTTCGTACAACAAACTGAGCACATCGGGCTGAACCACCACCTGATTGGCTGTGCTGTAGCCCTCTTCGGGAGATTCCCCACCCAGGGCAGATGAGAACACAAAAAGACCTCTGGTGATCTCACCTCCAGAGGCCCATGTCCCTCGTTTGACGACCAATCCACTTTCTTCCAGATGACTCGTGAAAGGAAGTGGGAGAACCGTCGGAACCGGTCGCGGACACCGGCCACGTTTTAGTCGCCCACAGGCAAAAAAGGTGTCAGGGAATGCCGCCCATCAAAAAGGGGACGAATGCGTTGAAGGTGCTGGCGTCCAAGCGACACCACTTTCTTCAATCAGTCAGCACTGCCGTGGGCATCGTTTACGACCTGCCAAAAAAAATGGGGGGCGTTCCCTAAGTACCCCCTCATTTGACGCATCGCCCCTTCACCGAAGAAGCGTTCGAATAATGACTTGGGGTTCAGCGACTGGTCGTCGCCATCACGACAAAACGAAGAATGGGTTCAGACCCCAAGAAAAAGACAGGGTTCCTTCGCCGCTACTGGTGAAAGCGCTTATCGGTGCTCTCTTGTGCCGACCGCTACGACAGCTCTGCTTCAACCCGAGGCATTACAGAAGCAGGCCACAACACAACCTTCATGGAGTTCGCACTGCTTGCGTTGTTTACGTGCTCGCTTGCTTCAGTCATCGCAACGGTTTTCCGCGGGACCTACTGATGAGGAGCACGTCCCGTCGGTTTGCCTTGGAGCACCGCTTCGCAAGCACAGTGCTTTGGTCGCTCTTAGCTGCTCTGGTCTTCCAAGCACTGGTGAGTCGATAGACAGATTCATCTGCACAAGCAATTAAAAACCCGTCTTGCGACGGGGTGAATGTCAGTCCTTTACAAACTGCCGACTTATGCAGACATAGCGTTGAACTCTTGCCTGTTTTTAAAAACTTGAGCATTGATGTGCATCAAAACTTTGTCTACTTCCTGAAAAAACATTTCCCGACACCATTCGTCCGAAACCCTCCCAGCTACATCCATTAGAGTGATGTTCTACTCTTCAAGCTTCACCTAATTTATGCATTTAATGATAATGGCAGGGGTGACACAGGGCGCAATAGCTGCTGATAACTGATGCTCTACAAAAGGCATTTCGCTCTCATCCCAATTGGGCAGTCAAAAAAATACCTCCGCCAAAGGTAGAACTCTTGAGACAATCTCAGGGATGCGACCTTGTTTCCAACCCATGAGGTGTTTTCTCACAGATTAATCATGCCTGGGGGATGAGAAATCGGGAAGCCTTTCATGGACAGCCTATTGCTTGTCCCTCTAGCTGAGCGCCCTCGTGGTTCTGTCGCAACGGCGACAGGCAGGGGGGCAGGTGAACGGGAATGATTCTTGAAGTTAATGCACACCCATGGGTTTTCTCGCTGTCGCCGGCTGCATGCTGTTGGCCACTGCCATGTCCGCAGCTTTAAGCAACAAGCCTTCGAAGGCCTGATGGTTGGGAGGGGGCGAGCTTGGCGGCGGCCCCCAACAGATCAGGTCAGCTTCAAAACGAGGCGCTGAAAAGACCTGGGCCAAGCCTAGGTTTATTAGTACCTGCACGTACTAAGCATTAGTACTCGATTGGCGAATGGGTGACGGGCTTTATCTGCTCTGAAGATGGTTACCGCTCAAAATCAAGACTCCTTCTTCACCTTCGGAAAAAACTTGGTGAGATAGAGATGAGGGGACAACTAACGCTCAACATTATCGAACGTTAGTTCCAGAGAAAAATCCAGGAGTGACGGCTCCAGGAATTACTTCAGACACGAAGAGAAAGCACTAGTCGTCTCAGGTCCAGTTTTTTTGTTCGAGGACCAAGCGGAGCTTCGAACGACACAACCGACTTGTTGAATCAACTCCTGTTTGACATCCGCCAATACCCCCGAATGGGGGTATCAAGCATCTCGTATGGATGAGAAATTTATCTAACGCGGAAGGGCCAAAAGACCACAACGCTAGATCTGCATAGGAGGTCTGAACAATGAGGAGAAGAGTAATGCAACCCCTGTTGATGGAGTTGGACAAGCCAGACCACAAAGTCGAGGACAAACCGTTGGAAAGGCCTGACCCTCAGATGGCTGGGCTTGAGTCACCTCAACATCAGCGTTTCCTTCGTGCCGAGGCAGAAGAGGAAACACAAGCCGAAGCGGGATGAATGAGATGAGTCCTACCAAGCTAACCAACGCGCCAGAAGGCTTTGAGTACTACAGAGTTTGCGATCATCAAGGCATCTGCCATGTGGTCAGAGGAATGCGTGAAGTTCAGCGACTTCTTCATAAGAGGCCTGACCTGACTGTCACCAAGATTCCTTGATTAAAGCCACCAAGCTCTAAAGGGCTTGTCAATCACTACCGTTCACTTGCTTCAAGGGGCGAATGACTTTTTCCTCAGAACAAATCCAACGTTCCCGTGAGCTGGCGAAGGGACGAAGGACAAATGGCGCAATTCAGCGCCTGCTGATCGATGAGTTCAACTTGCGACCCGCCCAATGCCGTGCACTGCGTATTACCGCTCTAGCAGACGAGAGAACTGCTTAATCAGTTCTCGAACAGGACTGCCGGACTGCTTTAGAACCAATAGGAGTGAGTAATGACAACCCTTGTACTGCATCCATCAAGAGAACACTTCTGACCATTGTATTAAGGACTTGTGCATTAAAACTGATGTAAAGGCCTATCTCCGAGCACGTGACATATCGAAGGTCAAGGCGTGCATTTACAGAGTTGTCGACCAGACCACTAACGCTTTGAAAGCAATCGTTCGCGACGGCCAAGATTTTGTGGGGTGAATGGAGTCCCAATTAGCTCCTGCTCTCGTTTGAAGTGAGGTCTAACTGGCATTCGATGCACGCCCATTTCGTATGTCTACGTTGCAACCGTCGTTCTCTTTAAGGATGTGATTCGACGGTGTCGACAAGACAGACCGCTTCATCATTGCCGCGAGGAGACGGGGCTGAAGCTGGATTGCATGAGACATCTCCAAAGCTGACGGCACTTGAGAAAGCGATGTGGCCCAAGTTGAAGAGAGTGGCCGACCCTGCAAAAACAGCAGGGCCAGGACCTGAGGAAGAATTGCAAGCGCTGGGATCCCACATGACAGAAGGAGATGAGCTGGGCTCCTGAAGGGGCTAACCCCAGTGCGGAAACCACTGGGGAAGAAGCCCTGCACGGGCCAGGCCAAGTACAACAGCAAGTGTTACCAGCTTCATCCCCGCAAGGATTCCTGCGGTCTTCCAGCTGAACAGTGATTTCGTAAGGGTGATCAACACAAATTCTCGGGCCAAGAGCATCATGTGCCATTGACGAGCTGGCCTCCTAAAGCTGACTGGGCCCCTTGCTCACTGGTCGCCAACTGAAGACATGATCCCGAAGCTCATTTGGAGATAGCAAGCAAGCAGCTCTGCCCTGACCAAGCTGAGTACATCAAGGGATACGGATGATGTTCTGTGTTGAACGAAGCGATGGTCCCGACATTTGGTTTCAGGAGCAGTGCTTCGAAACTGAGTTCAAAGCTTTCACCAACGCCCGAGCCAAATCGCTAAATACTTTCGGACTCTATCGAGTCGTGTACGAAAGCTCTGGCAACTCAGGTGAGGTGCTGAGGGTTTCAAAAGGAAAAGCGATCCTGGCTGAAGATGACCGACTCGTTGGATAAGTGCTGGTGCCCAAACAGCGGAAATTCCGTAGTTTGGGCTGGCACATCAAAGGCATTGCTAGAGCAAGGAACCAGGCAATAGTCGTGTACAACGTCGTTAAGCAAGAAGCTCCCGACCGTTGGGTCAAGGAGCTCTACTTCCAAACTGAATTCAGGGCCTACTTGTGTGCCCGCACAAAGTCGAAAGCGCTGATGTGCACTTACATGGTGGTTGACGCAACCACCAACCGAGTAACCTCGATCGTTCGTCATGGCAGACCCCTTATTGCATGAGTGATGGTGACAGCGCCATCTTCCTCATCTGGGATGACGACGGTAAGGGCCACACTGTTGCTATCGAAGCTCTTCTGCTGCTTGTGCTGGCACTTGCTTTCCTTCTACTCAGAAGGATCGCGAAGAGAACTTACTCACGGTCCTACAGGCTTCCGCCCCAAGAGTTTGACCTAGAAGACTTGTGCCGAAAGAGCAAGAAATAAAGCAGCCAATATCAAAGAGTCTTCCAAAGAAAAATACCATCGACACCCCTTTGACATAAGCCCTCCAGTGTCTTCTGCAATCCATCAAGATCCTTCAAACGCTGCCCACTCGGCGTCTGGACATGCACATGTGATCCGGCAAGCCGTCATTGATCAGCGTGTAGAGCTGCGAACGACTTTTATACCCAAGGTGCCTCGTAGCGGCACTCACAATTATGAGTTGTATTGCGCTGTCTCATGATGCCTCCAGGTGTCCAATATTTTGACAACCACTGTCTAGAGGATCAACGCAATGCGCCTTCGGATAAACCACAAGATTTAGCCAGTAGGGCCCGGAGATCTCAGATCAGCCTCATGTGAATCCCCATCCGAATCTGGCCTTTTTGGTAGGCACTGTGATCATGGTTATGGCCGCTTTTGCAAACGCCGCCAACACTGGTAAATGCCCCCGCAGCAAGTCTGCTGAAGCAACCTCAGTGGAGGTACATCACAAGTCCGATGTCAAGGCGGAAGTTAGGGCCTGATCTGATCAGACGATTCAGCGAAGAGGGTCAACCTCAACCGGAGCGATGGTCTGAAGCGTGTTCAACGCCTCACCGATGGACTGTCCAACAAAGATCCCACCGGTCAGCACCACAGTGAAACAACTCAACCCGAGAATGAGTCCAGCTGCAATACGAATGGAGCTCGTGGTTTCTACTTTGCGTTGCTCAGCATTGAAACCCATCTGAGTTGTTGCGACAAACCAGTTGTGGCTCAAGTGGTCGTTCGTTTCAACTGCTAGTTGAATCACTAGAAATGCTTGATGCTTTTCAGCACCCGTCCCACAACACTGAGCTGATTCCCAGGACATTTCACTAGCAGAGGTGTCAGTGGTGTTGTGAGCGTGCAGTGGACTTGGTGCCCTTTGGATTGAGACTCCGTTGCCGCAGAACTTTCAACATCCCAGCTATGGGTTGAGAGCGATTGAGACGAAATAGCGACAGTATCCCTTGAGCCAAAGCAACGTCGCAGTGGATGCCTGATTAATGGAGTTCTCGGTCTTGGCTCTGCGTTTGAGACCCGTAGATAATTTGAGCCAAAACCAGCACCAGGCCAGCGAGGGGCAGCACAAGAGGAGTCATGTCACAAGATCCACTATTGATTCCACGAGACCACGCCATGAGCAAATCGCACTTGCAAATATCACTTGGCGCTGTTCAGACGCCAATCACGCTGAACTGACTCCCCCCTGGTCAGAGAGAAGCCAGCTTCCTTGTCAGCTCCCAATGGTTATGCAGGTTCGATTGGATGGAGGTTATGGACGCTCCAACGACACCGTCGCCGAGCCCATAGGTTCAATGACGACCCAATGAGGCAATGGCAGTGACCAAATGAGCCGCAGCAAGGTTGCGACGCTGCGCTCTGCTAAGTCGATGAAGAGTCAGGGGGACGCGGGCGAGGCAACGTGCATCGTTCATCTCCCATTCGCGCAAAAGCAGTGGTGCGCGCGCATAGTCCATTACCACAACGCCTCGATAACGAATCTCACTAAGAAGAAACGCCTAATTCATCTGCAATTCAGTTCGAAAGGCTGCACATTGCACACCAAACTGAACCGGACTGATTCATGTGGAAGTGTTGCCTCCGAATGCGTCTAGAGGGATGGCTAAGGGGCTACCCTCTTTTTGTTGTCTCATCAACCCTTCGAGCAGATTGGGCGTTCCAGAGAATCGCTGCCATCCTTGGCGAATGGGCAAGAAAACCAAAAAATCAAAAAAGGCCAAAGCGACCAACTCGGTCCTTCTCTGGCATCAGACTTTTATCAAGCGGATAAGGCAGCGGTTTGGTCTGAGCAAGTACCAAATGCTCTGGCTCACCTTCGGCAAAGGTCTAGTAATCGGGTACGTCCTGGCGTTCCTGGCTCACCGTTGAGTTCTAAGCACCGACGACTGAATGGACTCCACGCAGAGACTGATAGAAAAGCTTGTAGAGAGACGGATGCAAAACACTGGAGAGTCTCAAGCGGTAGCCACTGCAAACGTGATGGCAGCTTTCGAAAAGCTCAAAAAAAATGAGACCTAGCCTGAAGCAAATCGATGGACATTGTTTGAGACTCGCAAGGTGGGTCGGTGATTTTTACATCATTCACACCGTTATATTCACCATACAAGAACCATTCCGTATAACGACCTGAGCTACCGGCCCATGGGCATGACTTCTGATCCTCCAAGGGCTCTTCCTTTGATCGCCAAGTCATACATTTCCTGGTGAATATCATCTGATTCCTTGTTGAACCAATTGGACAACTCTGGCTGCACAAATTTTTTGGGACCCAGATCAACGAATGAATACTCAAGCGTAATAAAGTCACCTCCAATAGTTCGATAACCAAGCTCAAGGAGCATCTGGCCACTTGCAGATGGAGCTTCAATATGTGCTTGCGTTGCCTTGAGGCTGAGCTCCACCAACTTGCTCGCAACAGTGCCGTCACCGGATGCATCCCTCATTCTGATCATTAATGCTGACCCCTTGCTTTGCCTGAGGAAGAGCTGAGTTTGCTTCCTTATAAGCCATTGACATGCAATGGCATTGGAGTGAACCGAGGTCTTAAAAAACGAGAAATCTTCCTTACGGTTCTGGGGCTTGTTGTCCTGCTTGAGTAAACCGAGCTTTGAGAGCAGCCATTTCATCACATCGTTTTCAAACAAGACCGTAAATAGCCCATTTTTGGGCTGGTGAGTGAGATTCTTTTTAACGCTTAACCTGAGTATCTGTTGTTACCAAGAAGCTTGAGCAATGACATTGTCGAATGTGTGAGCGTTGTAACGACCAAACGAAAACGATGAAAGCCATGACAGGGGAGATTTGCCAGCACGCTCAATGGCTCAAGCAGACTTGATTGCTCAGACACCTCGCGGTTCATCCATCCAAAAAATCGAAGCCGGCAAGTTTCTGGTTTGCGATAGCGAGAACGTGTGCTTTTTCACGCGCAGCCTCTACCTCGCCGAAGAGCAGCTGGAGGAGATGGAGCTTGGCTACCGATTCCCATATTCAACCAATTTCTGCAAAGCACGCACCTGACCAGTGGAGCCATTTGAGTAGCGAATTTCGCTGAATCCACTGGCTCCAATGGCTTATGTGTACTGCGTCCTGGTCTCATGCGCCTAGCCCGGGACGCGGACCCAAGTCAGCGGCAACTGCTGGGTCCGTTTGTCTAGCGAATCCAGCCTTTCTCCCGTGCCCCATCGATCAAAAGGCCTGGGAGAAACTCTTCACAAGGCGGGGGCAATCGAGCATTCGACGAGTCCGTATCAATCGCAACCATCATCTGGATCTGCCGAAATTTTTGGCGTATCAGAACAACTTCAGAAATTTCCGGACAAGCCTGCTGTATGGCCTCATCATTAAACCCACAGTTGCCTGCAGACCAGATGTAGTGCTGAGCAGCACGGGGCGAGCGACCCTGGTGCTGGCAGAAGAATTTCCCCTTTGAGAGCGATCAACGGGGAAATCTCTCTGCGCCTTAAAGCTTTAGAAATTCAGTGCGTCAGGCGCAAATCTGTTTGAAGTGGCGAACGTACTTGTACGGATACCGCATCGCTCGAGGAGGACTCGTTTCTCCTCGCGGTTTCGTGGCTCCACATCGTTAGGTCGCAGCTTGGTTGAAGGTCAGCCATCGCGGCAGAGGGAGCTGCTCGAAAACGCCGGTCACGCCCTCAGCAACATTCGATCCGATGAGACCTTAATCAGAAGATAATGAAAGAAATATAATTACCTATTTGCGATATTTAAAGGTTTATAAGCAAACTAGAAAGCAAGTGCTTAAGTCGTCCCGTTGATTCATGGAGGACAGTATGCACAGTCAGAAGAACTCCCCGGCCTGCTTTTTGCGCTGGTCTGTGAGCAAGGTTGCTGACAGGCTCTATGCAGTTGCGGCAACGGTTGATGGAAAGCAATACGACTTTGTTGGCAATTTCAAAAGTGTTCGAGAAGCCCAACAAGCAGGCCGCCGCTACGCCGAAGACTTGGTTCACAACTCGATGGCTGGCGGTCGCTTATCACTGAAACAACAGCCTCTAGCTGCCTGATCAGCTCCATTTGAACGTGATTTGAACAGAAGCATGGGTTCCCCTGGAGAGTGCACCTCCAGGTTTTTTTCAACCTGAATCCATGGAACACTTGGGCACCGCCTGAGAGCCAATGGCCAGCTTCGACAAGTCCACACCCTTCATGTTGCTGGCACGAATCCACGTCAAGCCCGGTTGTGTTGACCAGTACCTGGAGCTCGCCCGCGTCACCGATGAAGCAGTTCAGGCTTCTGAGCCCGGCATGATTCATCACACCTTTGATCAAGACCCAGACGATCCTCAGTCGTTCGTGTGGTCAGAGGTCTACGCCAACGACGAGGCGTTCAGCGCCCATGTCTCCAACCCTCCTGTTCAGAAGTATCTGAAGAAGCATGCGGAGCTTGGCGATGGCTTCAGCGTTGAGGTTTACGGAACGGTTGGCGATGAATGCCGGCAGCTTATGGAGTCCTTTGGACTTCCACTCAAGATCTTTGAAACCAAGCTCGGTTACAGCAGGGTCTGAACAACCTGGCGGAAAACATCGCTCGAGTTGTGGCAGTGATGCCTACGAAGTGCTATTCAGTTCATCCTTGAGCTTTTCAAGACGCGTCGTGAGCTGCTTAGCGCGACGCGTTGTTGGTTTGTTGTCACAGCCCTGCAGCGCTGATTTGATCACAGCGATCTCCTTCTCAAGCTTCCGTATCCTCGTGAAGGAAAGCGCTTCCTGAGCAAGACCGATCAGAAAATCGCCGCGCGGAGCGTAACAAGGAGCATCTTCAGCTGACTCGTTGTGTGCGGTCGCGTTATCGGGATCAATCATGAACCAGGGCTTTCTCGGCAATATCGGCCGCCACAAGAAACACATAAGAAAGTGCATTCATATGACTGGCCAAGTCTTTAATCGATTCAACAATCTCCTTTCGCGATAAACCACTCTCCCGCTGAAGCCGAATGATTTCGTGGGTCAGACGGGTCACATGGTCGCGACCGTAGTTGTAGGCAGTACCAAAACAATCCTCACTCTCCTCATCAGTCCTGCAGGCTGCGGCAAAGTCCGAGGCAATTTTCTGGGAAAAATCTTCAACCTGACGGCAGGACATCGCTTTCTGGATTTGCCAGAATGTATGCGAAAAAAGAATGAAGCCCTAATAACTTTTTGAACCAATAAGTTTAATTTCGTATTCTTGCTTATCGATCAACTACAAAACTTTATGTTTTTCTTTGAGAAACAAAAAGATGCTCGAGATCTTGCTCGAGAACCTGGACTCACGCATCAACCAGTGCAAAGGTGCCTCGCCTTGGTTGGACTGTGGTCGCAAGCCAAGGTCACCAGAAGCTTTTCTCAAGCCTCGTTTTGACTGAGACAAGCTTCTTTTTCTCGAGCACAACAACAACGCATCCATCAATGTTCCGTTGGACTCGCCAGCGCCCTTGAGGCCCGAAAGGCTTCCTGCTCGAATCGGGCCACCGTCCAAGCTGCGAATTCGCCATCGTGAAGCCGGGGCGTCGCTCCTGCAGCAGTGTTTTGCAGAGGTGTCCTCTTTTGCCGTCGCCCCAGCCGTCTTGCCCCGTAACCGCGCAACCCATGAACCACCGCAACAGCCTGGAGGAGAAGGCTGGCTGGTAAACCCAGAGCAGCAGAAGGTGGTGCAGTTCAAACCGGACGCAGCCAAAGATCATGCTCAATCTGTGGCGGTGCACACCTACAGATAGATTCCGCCCAATCCACCGGTGCCCCAGACCCGGCGGCGGATGCTGCGGCACAACGCGATAGAAGCCTGGAACACGATGTTCAAAACAGGATGGCGGAGCTGTTCACCACCCGTGCGCTGATGACATCAAAAACATTTGGCTTGGTCTTGGCCCTTTCCGTTGGACCCCACAGTTATGGCTTGGGTGCAAGAGGGGAAGCCTGAGCGCCATGGCGCCTTGACGAAAGGGCCATCAGAAGTGGAGATAGAAGCGTCAATCAATTTCCATCCAGGCCGGCATCGGGATCGAGGCCGACATCGTCGATGCAGGCTTGTTTGTCGGCTTGGCACAACAGCTGCATCAGGTTTTTTCGATCAAGAGCTGACAACTAACCGTTGATTTCCCACTTGAGACAGGTTCTCCGCTGGCAGCTACCGGTATGACCCTTGAGGACCTCAAACATGACAGCCTCTTTTGGGCTGATGATTCGATCTCTACGACGGGTTGATCGAGTAATGCCAGAGCAGCAATACCTACTTGCCTTGGTGCTCGCCAATGCTCTCCATCCTTGCGCTGGTGAATGTCAGTGACGACTGCTGGACCCCTACAAGTTCTTTCGCCAACGTGATCGAAGTTGCGATCAACCGATGACCAATGGATCCGGCACCTGGACCAACAATCAGCCCCCAGCAGCAGCTGAAAAACTCTGGAGAGGCCTGGCTCTGGTGGGAGCCTTCCACATCGGAGGAATGCTGATCAACGTCATCTTCCAGATGATGGGCAACAACAGCCTGGATGGAATTCCGGCCAAATTCCTCGGCCTCTGAACCGATCAGCCAAGAACAACAACGTTCTTCAACCCCTGCCCATGGCAGGGGTTTTTTATTGGGGGCTGGCAACGCGTCAAACGCGACACAGGCGAAAGAGCAGCCAAAACGAGACCCAGCACCCCCAGACTGAGCACAATTGCTCATTGTTAAGGGAGATTGCGCAGCATTAAGTTCTCGACGCATGCACGAGTCGTTCCCGAGGAGTGGGCTCTTTGGGAACTTTTTTTAGGTAAGTTCAAACCAGGACTGCGATGTATCCCGTAGGTGGGCCTGCGGATACATCTCTTCCTGCTGAAAGTCCGCTTCTCTCTAAAAGCGGGGAGGAGCAAGCTAGGGAGCATGCTCCCTATTCCCTCCAAAGGCGATTGCCGTGATGTTCGCGCCAACGCAAAAAACGATCAGGCGGGAATGATTCTCATTGAGCAGTGATGCCAATTTCGTCTCCTGAGAGTTCTCTGAAAAACGCTCCACTCGTGTCGCAAGCAGAGCTCCACAGATCCACTCTTGAGATGAAGTCTGTGGTGCCTTCAATGCGGCAAGCAAGAGCAGGCTGAGGGGCCGGCTCTTTTTTTGATCGGAAGGTCAGAAGTCCGCTTCACCAGCCACAAGACTGAAAGCAGCCGATCCACCGCCATGCTCCCCCAGCTCAAAGCGTTGCTGCTGGCGCTGAGCCTTTGGAGCATCCTCCCCGCAGCTGCAACCCCGATCAGCCGCGACGATCCGGAATCCACCGACCCTGGCCACAAGGGCATCTCAAGCGCTAGCGGATCAGCCGTGGTGGTGACCGCCAATCCCCTCGCTAGCGAGGCAGCACTGGCTGCGTTGAGCGACGGAGGCAGCGCCATCGATGCTCTGATCACAGCACAAGCATTGCTGGCGGTGGTTGAACCCCAGAGCTCCGGCTTGGCGGGTGGCGGTTTTCTGCTGCACTGGGATGCCAAACAACGCCATCTTTCAGTGCTGGATGGCCGTGAAGTAGCCCCGGAACGCAGCCGCCCCGGCGACCTGCTCGACGCCGCGGGGAATCCCCTCCCCTGGCGACAGGCCACCAGCCAAGCCAACGCTATCGGCATCCCCGGCACCATGGCTCTGCTCTGGGAGGCCCATCAAAACCACGGCCGTCTGTCCTGGGCACAGACTCTGCAACCAGCGATCCACCTGGCCAGTGCTGGCTTCCTACCGAGCCCGCGGTTGTTGCGCTCCATTCGCCTGGCTCAGCGTTTCGGTGTCGCCCACAGCCCTGCATTTCAAGCGCTCTACCTGCCTGGCGGCCAGCCACCAGCAGCGGATCAACCCTTCCGCAACCCAGCCCTGGCACGCACCCTGAGGCTGCTGGCCAGGAGAGGGGGCTCAGCCTTTTATCAAGGGCCCTTAGCGCAGCAGATCCTGGAAGGGGTCAACGCCCTACAGGCCAGCGAGCCGAACTTCCGCGGCTGGAGCTCCGCCGATCTGAGCAGCTATGCCGTGATCCGGCGCACCCCCCTCTGCAGCCAGCAGCTGCAGCACCGCATCTGCACGATGCCGCCCCCCAGCAGCGGTGGCTTGGCGCTGCTGCAAACCCTGGCGCTGCTGAACCAGAACACTGACCTGGCCAGCTCCAGCGTAGATGAGCCGCAGGTGTGGCGAGAGCTGGCCCGCGCCCAGGCCTGGGCCGATGCCGACCGCCTCTACTGGGTGCACGATCCCATCAATGGAGCGGTCCCCAGCCCAGCCCTGCTGGATCCGGCCTACATCGCCAGCCGGGCCAGAGCCATGCAGCGCGCTAACGGCTTAAGACCAACACCGGGGCTACCCCCAGGCATCGATCGTTATCCCTACGGCAGGCCGGATCGAGGCATCGAACAAGGCACCAGCCAGATCACGATCGTGGACTTGGGCGGCAACATCGCCTCATACACCTCCTCGGTGGAGACGATTTTCGGGAGTCGGCACCTGGTGGGAGGAATGGTGATGAACAATCAGCTCACCGATTTCGCCTTCAAGCCCAGCCTTGGCGGCAAACCGGTCGCCAACCGCCGTCTGCCGGGACGGCGGCCGATGTCGTCGATGGCACCGACGCTGGTGTTCCGCAACGGCGAGGCGGTGCTGGCCCTGGGCAGCCCCGGCGGCCGCAGCATTCCCCACCTACTCAGCCGGGTGTTGCTGGCGTCATTGGTCTGGAACGAACCGCCGGCGCGGGCGGTAGCCCTTCCCCATCTCTCCCGCCGAGGCAAAGCGCTGGTGCTGGAAAGCGATCCCCCGCTGCCCTGGCCGTTTCCGCTAGAGCAGCTCAAGAGCGAGGCAAGCCTGCGACGTCAGGACATCGGCAGCGGCACCGCTTTGCTGCAAAAAGTCGATACTGGCTGGCAGGGGGCCGCGGATCCGCGTCGTGAAGGAACGGCTCTGGCCCTACCCTGATCTAGCCATCCGGCGATCAACCCTTGTAGCGAAGGTGAGTGAAGCTGGGCACGCCATTGCCCCAGGCGCGAGTGATGGCCAGGATCAATGCGCCAATCAGGGCCAGGTTCATCGCAAAGCCGCTGTCCACAGGGAATGTGTGGAAGATCAGTGTGGTTGGCACCAGGAACAGCAGCAGCAGCGATGCCCCCAGCACCGTGTTGCTGCCGAACACCAGCAGGATCGATCCAGCGATCAGCACCACAATTGCCGCCACCAACAGCACCGAGGCCAAGGATTCGGGGATGCCCTTGGAGGCGATGAAGCCTACGGTTTCAGCGAAGTTGGTGAACTTGGCCGGCAGGGCATTCACAAACACCGCCGCCATCAGCACCCGGCCGAGGAAATCGAACAGCTTCGAAGCAGTCATGTGGATCGAAAGCCCGCAGGGGCAAGTGGGTCGTGAAAAGCACCCTAGAGAGCAACTCTTCACTGGGAACAGTCATGCCCCCCCGAGGAGTGAGCCTCAGGGATTGATGCCCTCATTAACTTCCGTCCGACATCACCATCGCCGGGAAGCCTGAACAGTGCGGAGAGGAGAACCGCCCGCAACAGTTCGGATCTCAAATGCACCATTTGAAGCCCCGTCTAAGGCACCGCTTGATGCGCCCGCGCATTGTCCCCAGATGGGGGATGGATCGCTGCGTTCAAAGGAACTAAGAAGGTTCCATTCGAGGCAAAGCCATGAAGCTCGACCTTGCCCAAGCACAACCCATGGGAAGCCTCATTGTTGAGGGAACCCACCGCCCATTCCACGCCCTTGCCTGCGCCCTCAGGCCGGCAGCACTGCGCATCGGACGGAAGGTCTCAGCACGATGACAACCCCATCACCACGTTTTGGCGTTCGATACAAGAAGAACGACGGCAGCCAACACTCGCTCCAACTCCACGCGGCCAATCGCCAAGAAGCGCGCATTGTCGCCATGGAAACCGACGCCTACGTGCGTCTATATCCAACCAGTGTGGATTCGATTCTTCAGGCCGCCTGACGCCACCTGAATATTGATGCTTGAGATCAAACCGTTCACGCCAACCGATCTCGACGTCGTCATTGGGATGGCCCGTGAACAGGATTTCGCTCCAGGAGTGGGCGACATCGAGATCTATGCCAACACCGATCGCCAAGGAATCTGGTTGGCCTGGCAAGACAACCTGCCAGTGGGCTGCATCGCCGCCGTCACCTACACCCCCAGCTACGCCTTCATCGGCCTGTTTGTGGTGAAGCCGGAGCATCGGGGTCAGGGAATCGGCCGTCGCCTCTGGCAACACGCCTTGAAAACCCTCAGCAGTGTGGAGTGCATCGGCCTGGAAGCCGCAGTCCAGATGGTGGGCTTCTACGAGAAAGCCGGATTTCAGAAGGACTGCGTCACCACACGCCGGCAGATGCTCTGCCGCAGCGATCAATCACTACACCCGAACACCACCCTGCTCGACCGCAGCGATATCACCGTTGTGCCACTGCGTGAGATCTCTCTCGAGGCGATTCAGCGCTACGACGAACGCCACGAAATCAGCCCAAGGCCCCATTTTCTTGAAATGTGGTTACGCCACAGGGCAGGAGACGTCTTTGTAACAAGGGATGCCCAGGGGGAGTGCCACGGCTACGTGCGCATTCGGCCCTGCCTTCTCCCCATCGGTGAAGGTTGGCGGGTGGGGCCCTGGTTGGCGGAAGATCCCGGCATGGCATCGCTGTTGCTGAGAAACGCCATCGATCGCCACAAGGGAGTTGTTCTGATCGACACCCCGGGGCATAACCCGGCTGCCAAAACGATCACTACGACGAAGGGCTTCAAACCCATGGGCTCAACCGTGCGCATGTACAAGGGCGTGATGCCACAAGGCCACGACCGCAACGTTTATGGCTTGGCCTGCCTCGAGCTCGGCTGAATCCGAGGATCAAGCAACCACTCCCTGAATTCCTGAGTCAACGCATAGCTGTCTTCATAGCGTTGCATTTGATCAAGCACGGCAATCCTGCGAATCACCTCGATAACAACTTGAGCCCTAATGACATCAGCTTCAATCGACATCCCCCCCCCTTAAGCATCTTGAATTGACGAGAACTCTGCCTGAATCATCAACATCAAACGTTCAGGAGATTTGTATTGTCTCGGCAAGGAACGGTGCAACAAGCATAAACGATCCCAACAGAGTGTTCTTTGAAGTTCAGCGCTTGTTTTGCCCTGCTTGATCAGCATCTTCAGGGCCTTGCAGTACAGCGGATATTTGGCCTCAAGCTCTCCGATGCTGATACTGGATGTACTCATGGATTCGTCACTCCGCCGGGCAGAACTATGGAACAAATGAGGCCATTGCATCGCCTCCCATATGGGGACAATCGTTCTGTCCCCGGATGGGGGTAGCTCAACGATGCAGCAACCATGTTTGATGGTTTCGGTTGCAATCTTGAGCGTGGAATCAATTGAAACCCACATCGCTAAAGACCGTGAGGAACTGGCAAGGGCGGAGGCCAGCGGAGATGAGGCCAAGGTGCGTCACTACGCCACCGAGCTCGAGGGGCTCGAGACGTATCGGAGCCACCATCCTGGGGAACACAAAGACCCCACCTCCCTCGAAGTGCATTGCGACCTCAACCCCGAAGCTCCGGAATGCCGCGTCTATGACGACTGACGAAGGACGAAACCATATGGGCCGGTTGGCCCGCAAGGATGGATAGAAGAGGCAGGGAAGCGCATGGATCTGACCCCATACCTGCAGAGCGAACCCAAGTCTGCCGACGAAGAGCCCCTGCTTTCCGTTGCCATCAACGGGAGCATTGCCTTGGCAATGAAGGGTCGATTCTTCCTGCGCTGCTTCTGCGAAAGTTTCAGCGAAAGATCTCGTATCGGCTGTGCTGTTACGGATGAAGAGTCCTGCCTAAATTATCTCAAAAAGGATTCATTTGAGCTACTTCTCTGCACGGATCTGCTTGAAAAAGGCAATGGCTTTGAGTTGGTGCGAAAAGCCCAAGAGCTTCAACCCGGCCTTAAAGTAGTAGTGCTGGCATTAAGCGATGCCATTCCGGTGGAATACGACAACGCGCCATGGCTGGAAGCCGTTGTTGCCGAAGCCGACATCATCGAAGACCGCAAACCACTTGAGGCAGCTGTGCTGGCGGTGATGGGACATCACTTCTACCGCAGCCCATCACTGCGCTCGGATGAACTTCCATATCTCAGTTGCCCGCGGCTCACACCACGGGAATACGAAGTTCTCGACCGCCTCGCCCGCGGCATGTCTGATCGAGAAATTGCCGAAGATCTGATCGTCACCGAAGAGACCGCACGCACCTACACCAAGCGGCTGTTGCGCACCCTGGAAGTGAACAACCGGGTTCAGGCGGTGTTGAAGGGAATGCGGTGCGGCATGGTTCAGATCTGAGCCAACAAATCACCCCAAATGGGGGTAGAGCTCAAGTCCCCAGCCAGGCATCAATGGGTGGCGATAAGTGATATCACGAAGAGATGGCAGCAATCACCTTCACCCATGAACCATCCCTCGCAGAATTGCGTGAAACAGAAACGGTGTACACCCGCGCCATGGAATACCTGGTGGCAGATGGCGTGAAAGAAGGGGAGGCCAGAGAGAGCGTCTGCTGGCGACAACTGAACCGACTGCATCAGGCCCTGCCAGACCGTTACGGCAATCCGCGCGCGCTCTTCCTTTCACTTCAGGCGCATCAGCGAAGCCAGAAAGCGGCCTAGTTGTCTCGGCACTGAATCAGACCATGGACAATGAATATCAGCCGATCAGTCGAGTGGAACGGCTACTGGCAGCTCACCCCTGGTTGCTCGAGGCCCAGGCCTGGAAACTGCTCAGCATTAAATACGTACTGATGGGCCCAGAGCTCACCATCCACAATCCCGATCACCTCCAACTGATCATGCAGGAGTGGGCCGATCATCTTGTGGAGATGGATGACGCCGCACTGCGGCAAATGTGTGCCTGGATCGATCGAAACCGTCTTGAGGGTGAGCAGGCCGAGCTCTGACTTTCACCAAAGCAGCACGCGATAAACATCACTCCACCAGAAATTCACTACGCAGGGCCCGCGAATCCTGAATCCGCTGCTCCAGCGCGAGCTGACGGAGACGAGTGTTCAACCAGGTGCGCAGTCGGGTGGACGACACCGACATGTTCCGCAGACCATCCGAAGTCTCAGGCGTGCCGAAGGGAATGGTCATCAGCCGAGCAGAGTGGATCAGATTAATTAGATCGGAGCCACCCCAGCCCCACTTCCAGCAAGTTCTCCCCTGAAAGGCAATGCGTGTTCGTGCGGATTGTCAGGGCTTGGCCCAGCCCCAAGACTTTGTTCATTGAGATCGGAGGCGTCCATGCGAGACGACGGCCCAACCGAGCAGATGTCAGAAGCAAACTGACTTTCAGCCCCCCTCCGTCACAAGGACCGGGGGTCTGCTGTTGAATCAGGCCTTGCGCTTTTGATCAGCCTGCCGAAGTTGCTCCCGCAGGATGATCGGATCATCACAGTGGGATCTGCGGTAGAGGGCTTTGATCTTGCGCGACTCCTCATCGAGCAACTCAAGCTCAACCGCGTCCGCCATTCCCACGGTGAAATCTTCGATCTGGCGGTCTTCAAACTGATTCTCCAGAGCCATCAATTCCTTCAACGAATCACTCATATACAGACAACTCGCCGCCATCAATTTAAGGTTTTCCCGAATCTTGAGGTCTGCCTGCTCGCGTACATCCCGAGCCTTTTCCAGCGTTGCAATCAGCTCAACACTGGCCGACTCCTCAATCGGTGCAGCAGACACCGTCGAGGTTGCTGCACAACCCAGCGCCAGCACCAAGAGCAACGCCAGAACGGACTGCAGAACCTTCATCGGAACCTCAGAAGACATGTCACGTTAAAGGGAGTAATGAGACGACGTCCCCTCAAACAAGGGAGACATTGCCTTGGATCCGCGACCACACCCCCTCGAGTGGGTGATGTGTGGACCACCCAAGAGCATGACCAACACAACTGCGAAAGCTCAACTGCTCGATCTGCTGATCGAACCGCTGAAGGGATGCAAAGGGATCTACGCCAATCGGCAGAACCTGATAAAACCGGTGATGGGCATGCCGGTGCGAAACCACCTCGATCGCCTCAGGGCAAGCCATTTGCCAGGCACCAGAGGCCACAGGACACGGGAGTGCAATCCATAAGAAATGACTAGAGACGCAAAGAAAGCAAGCCCGTATCGGCTGTCGCAGCCCAGTCCAATCACGAATCCGTATGACAGCTCCAGTTTCAAGCGAGATCCCATAGCCGAGACCCTGCGTCTGCCCTACTCCGTTCAAGGCAACGGAACCGTGGAATCGATCGGCAATCACCTCTATCGGGTCTGCAGACCAGCCGTGTGCACCGCTGTGATGGGGCTCAGCAACGCCCTCTACCTGAGCCGCAACGTGCCTGAAGTGGAACACAAACACCGCTCAAATCGATGACAAAAAAATTCGCTCCAGCCATGGAGCGAATCATCAAGCCGGGGCAATCCCCATCACCCAGCCGATAGCGCCAGATGTTGAAGCGATGGCCTGATATTACTCAACCAGCCCCAGATCCAAGAGAAGCGATATCACTTATGCAGCGCCCTTGAGCACAAACAGACGCTTCATATGGTGGCCATGGTCGTTATATTGCGAGACCTCATCACCCGGCCCGCCACTTCGGCGAGGCTTTTTGTAGCAAGACACCAGATCTAGCGCCGGACCAACGCACTGCAGGCGGTTCACAAAAAGGGAGGGGTCCCAATCCCTCCACTGTTCGACGCAGTCCCCCCCCTGTTCTGAGCTGGAGGTTACTCATTCATTGTGTATCTATGAGAACCTCAGGGCATCAGTGATTGCACCTAGCCAGCGGTCAGCTCAGCAATCCAACAGGCCGGCATCAATCTTGACATCGGGATTGAGCCTGATCAGCATCCAAAGCAACATGGCCGAACAATCTCTGTCACTCACGCCGTAGTCATATTTCCAGTCAGCAACAATCCCCCTGAGCTCATGCTGAGCCTGGGTGATGAATTCATCGTCCCATTCCTGCACCAATCCACTCACTCCTCTTCGAGATCCTCTTCTCTGACGTGAAAGGGTTCATCGGCACCGGGCTGATCGTTCTCCAGCACGAGCACCTTGAGCGAATCATCGCTCTCAAACACAAACAGCCCATCCTCATCTGGATGAACGCCCTGCATTTCGGGATGCTGATTGACGAGTCGCTTCAGCCGGCGATTCTCTTTCCAGTACTTGTATCCCTTTTCAACCAGGTAAACCGCCAGAGCCAAGTTCACCAGCACCAGGGCGAGGAACTCCAAGGCCTGCATAAATCAAAACCGAGTTCCGACGACACTAGCGAGAGAAGCAGGTGGTGTCATAGCAAGCGATACCAAGCGTCCAAAGGCACGAAGAGGACGAGACAGGGCAGCGACGACAGCCCATAATGAGAATGATTCTCGAATTACGAGGAGATTCAGAAGGAGTTGAAGCAACAGCGGGGTGTTGCCAGCCTCTTTGTTCTCGGTGATGTAGTCGGATCAGAACGCAAGTGCAATGCACTGCTCGAGCGTTTGAGGCAGCCGAAACGCGGTGATCTTCAGCCCGAGTGCATTTATGGCTGGTGGGAAGAGCAGCTTTTGGCGGAGTGTGGTTACCGCGGAGAACGCAAGGCTGAAGGCCTCAGAGCAGAGCAAGGCGAGGCGGCGGTCGGAGAACTTCTGGCTGCGGTAGACGCCGACCATCTCAACTGGCTGGCATCGCTGCAGTTCGGCTTCATCGAACTCGACTGCGCATTGATTCATGGCAGCTCCGCTGACGTCGGCGACCGGCTGACAGAAGACACTTCAGCCCTGGTGCTGCTGGATCGGCTAACGCGGCTGGATGTGAACCGACTGTTTACGGCGCGATGTCGTCGTCAGTTCCGACTGGAGCTTTCCGGAGGATCGATCCAATCCCACGTCAAAGACCATGCCGGTGAACAGCAGAGCGAACAGGCTGTACCCAAACGAAGCGTGATCGGCATTGGTGGGGGGAAGCACTACACCCTCTACGATCCCGCCACGGATCACATCGAGTTTCGAATTGCGGGAGAACCCTCCCATGCTGCGGCCGGGGCTTTGGCTGATAACCACGGTGCTCGAGCTCAATCAACGCGTAAGGCTGTCCATACGCTGGAACAAAACACAAGCGACGCTTGGTTGACCACAGCCAACGAAAGCTCACAGCTCGCCAGATGGTGCGAGCCCACGCCTACCCAGTACTGGCGACTGTCAGCAGCCTCAGCCTGCTCAGCATCGCGATTCTGCTGATTCCACAAACCGTCAAAACCCATCGCTACAACCGCTGCATCTATGCGCAAATCGCCATGCGGGCCAGCATCAATCCCAAGGGGGACACTGCTCCCGGCAAACTGAATTACCTCAAAGCCGTCGAACACTGCGAAGGCTTCTGAACCGATGCGCGCCATCCACCATTTATCGGCTCTCAGCTTCGGGATTTTGGCCCTGTTGGTAAACCAAAAGCCAGGGATGGCCCACGGCAAGGGGATGTACACGACGAAAATCGAAGCCCAGCAGCGGGCGGCTGAAATCGGTTGCCGCAGGATTCATAAGAACAACGGTCGCTGGATGCCTTGCACTGATGAACGGGAACTCCACCAACAGCTGCGCAAGCAATGAAAGCCTCCAGAACAACCAGCCGACAGGCGCGGCGCATCCATCGCTGGCTGGTGCCGATCGCCGCAGCACCGCTGCTGATAACCGCTGGAACCGGCTCCCTCTACAGCCTGCTGCTGGAGCAGAACATTGACGCCTTCTGGCTGCTCAAGCTGCACACAGGACAGTTCGGCTGGCTCAACCTTCAGCCCGTGTACCCAATCCTGCTGGGAGGTCTGACAATTGTTGTGACTGTGTCTGGGCTGACGATGCTGCTCAGGCAAGCCCGAGCGAAAGGGGGTTGAGATCACCCAACGACCTCACTCCGCGCAAGTGCAGCCGCATGAGCCACTGCAATGGCAAGGTAGATGATTGGGGTGACCAGTGGCACAAGCCTCTGAACAGAAAGTCTGACCGTCGCGAACAACAGCCTGAGACATCTGAACCTCGCAGGTGCAAGGCACACAGGCACAGGGAGTAGCGGGAACCATTGCAAGCAATCAACTCACTATTGTATAGGACGAAAAACAGAAAATTCCAGAAAGAACATACAATTCTCGCAGGAATATTGATAACGGCTTTCATCGCAGGAAGATATTTAGCGGCGAAGAGATGACTCAATCAGCAAGAATGAGCAATAGGACCTAAAAGAGAAAGGTCAATAATCACAGCGCAACAAACAATATGACACAGACAAAAGCAATCAAATCAGCCAGGAATCAACCGTGTAATGAAAAAATTAAGAGAACAGTATCCAAAAGCCCATGGATAAAATTAATCAAAGAAGAAACAAAACGCTTCAAGAAATCAATACATGGTGCTACCAACGAGCGTCACACCTTTCAACTACTGGTCACGACAAGGCCGCACAAGCCCTGACGGAAGAGCACATGGAATCACTCCAGAACGTTAACGCCGAAAATATGCTGTGGGTCGGGCATTAACAGACACAGCGCCTTTATCGCGCCGACGAATTGTGTCGTACCTGACCTCAAAGAAAGCAAATATCACAAGCAGAGACAAAACCAAAAAGCCGCATCGTGCTATAAAAGACATTAAATACGCACGAAACAATGGAATATCTTTTCATACATAGCGAAAAAATTTCAACAAAAAAATTAGACACCAGTCGATGTGATAAAAAATACAAGTCAATACGTCAATGAATACTCTGCACAACCACTCAGGTGGAATAGGGAGGCCGATATCCCTGAATTCGTCCGAAACAGTTCGCCTAGAAAAACCTCACAGCGGAGAAGAAATAGAAATAACAGTAAAGATGGGAGTTATAAGAATCGCAGCCAACCAATCCAAGAATGCAGAAGACATAACATTGGCTTTTGCATGCAGAGCAGATATTTTCAAGTTTCACTATCCAACAGATCTAGAGATCACAATAGAATCAATAACAGATACAACTTATTTTGTTGAATGGACAAAAACAAAAGACTCCAATAAAAGCGACGACATCTTGGACTGGTTGATACAACTACATATCGTGAGGCATGAAGCAAATATGGAAAGCCGACTTATGAAATTTTTTGAGTTATTGATGACCAAACTAGGCAAGAGAACATCGGAAGGATTATTGCTGGAGCACACACTGCCTCATGCACGCATTGCTGAAATCATTGGATCAACTAGATCAACAGTATCAAGAACAATCAGTAACCTTCGAAAGAAGCAAAAAATTTATATTGATGAATTAAAGGAACAAGTGATCATGCCTGTTGACTAATTAACGTCCGCATCGGCATGTCCCACCCTTCCACTTAGAGCACTTTGATTTCTTACAACCCTTTTTCTTATTTACTGAAAGACGCTTTTCGGAAGATTCGGCCAAAATCCTACCCAATCAAGACAGTAACAATACTGCTTCACTAGGAAATACAACCACCTTTCAGGAGTAGCAAAAAGCACAAGCTTGCAACTCATCTGATCCCAATCAAGAGGGTCTACAGCCTGCAAAGAGCGTTTACCGGCATCATAGGTATTAGGTAAATCGCGAATCAAAAGAACTTCGAGGTGTATAGAAAGCTACACCAGTATGAAGTAAAGGAGTAGCAAGCAACACAGCGGAAGAGCAAAATAGGAATGCCCGTTTTGGGCTTTCCTGTGTGAGGAATTCAAATGAAGCTTTTCCAGCAACTGCTGGTGGCTCCCGCCGCCCTTGGCCTTCTGGCCACTGGCGCCAATGCCGCCGAGCTGAACATCAACGGTGTGTCTGATTACGCGGCTTCCGCTGATCAGGTCACCAGCGTCACCCAATTCTCCGACGTTTATCCCACCGACTGGGCCTATCAGGCTTTGGCTGGTTTGGTTGAGACCTACGGCTGCGTCGCCGGCTACCCCAACGGCACCTTCCGTGGCAACCGGGCCATGACCCGCTACGAAGCGGCTGCCCTGCTGAACGCCTGTCTCGACCGCGTCACCGAAGTGACCGACGAGCTGCGTCGCCTCATGGCTGAGTTCGAAACCGAGCTGGCCATCATCAAGGGTCGCGTTGACGGCCTCGAGGCCCGTGTCGGCGAGCTGGAAGCAACCCAGTTCTCCACTACCACCAAGCTCAAGGGTCAAGCCGATTTCTTCATTGGTGCTGTCTCCTATGAAGATCGGGATGACTGCAATGCAGCGAAGGCGGGTGAGTGCGAAGACGACGCCACTTCGTTCTCATATCGCTACACCCTGAATCTGAACACAACGTTTAGCGGTAAGGATCTGCTGTACACCCGTATTCGTACGGGCAACATGTCCAATGTGTGGACGCAGGACAACTCTTACTTGTCAGACGCAAAGTCAGGCACAAATGCACTCAAAATTGATAAACTTTGGTATACCTTCCCTGTTGGTGACGAGTTCAAGGTCACGGTAGGTGCCTTGGTCGAGAACTACTACATGGTGGAAACACCTACTCGCTATAAGCCAATCCTCAAGGCCTTCAAGCTGGGTGGTTATGGCATCGCAATGGGCGCAAGTACTGGTCAAGGTGCTGGTATCCAATGGCGTCAAAATGTCGCTCCTGGAGAAGCAGCTTGGAATGCTGCCATCAGCTACGTAGCTGATGGAAACGAGGGTGCTAGCTCATCTTCCAAGAAAGGGCTGTTTGGTGAAGATACCGACGGCCTGTTCCTGAGCCAAATAGGCTACGGAAACAGGAAGTGGTACATCTCAGGTCTATACGCTCACAAACAAGGTGAGCAAGGTTCAGATCCTGCAGAGGGCTACTCAACTCCCGCTGTTAACAAGGATGATGCGGCACTGAATGCATTCGCCATTCGCGGCTACTGGTCTCCTGAAGATTCGGGCCTGATGCCTACTGTCAGTGCAGGCATCGATTTCGGTTTCAATGATGCTGAGGCCGATGGCCAAGTCGAAGAAAGCTTCGGCTGGATGGTTGGCCTCAATTGGAAGAATGCCTTCATTGATGGAAACAAACTGGGTGTAGCTTTCGGCAGCTACTCCAGCTATGCAACAGAAATGAAAGGTGACAGTGACCCCGATGACGAAAACTTCGCCATCGAGGCCTACTATGACTACCAGGTCTCTGACAACATCACTGTAACTCCTGCAATCTTTTGGATTGAAGATGCTGATGGTGCAGCAGCTGTTGATGGTTCAAATCGCCTTGGCGGCTTGATCAAAACCACCTTCAAGTTCTGATCCTTCAGTGAACAAAGAACAGGCGCCTTTCAGGGCGCCTTTTTTTTGGCAAAAGAAAGGGGGCAAATGCCCCCTTAATCTAAAAAAGGATTGAAGTCACCAACAGTTCTCGCCCTCACCAATAGGAACGCAGATATCTTCTTGCTCTGCCTTTTTCTTTAGAGCAGCAGCATCAGCGTCCAAAACACTTTCCTCATCAACAGCTTGATCTGTAGTCCA
The DNA here is from genome assembly GCF_020514115.1 of Synechococcus sp. MU1642. Taxonomy (GTDB): domain Bacteria; phylum Cyanobacteriota; class Cyanobacteriia; order PCC-6307; family Cyanobiaceae; genus Parasynechococcus. Next base: position 285,511 of record NZ_VTKZ01000001.1, on the reverse strand, counting down.
TTCCTTAAGACCTCCGGCATCCTGAGCATGCAAGGCTGGTGCAGATGCAACAAGAAGCGAGGTCGCAGCGACGAAAACTGAGATAGCAGAGGGCTTTGGCATTGAAATAAAGCTGAACTAATCCGATTGTAGGAAAGATGTAGCCAGGAAATACAAATAACGGCTATATCAAAATATACAAATCAGTTCGAAAGACGGCGAACAGCATTCGAATAACTCTGGAAAATCAAATCAAGTTCATTGGATCGGCCATGGCGGGCCAACAAACCACGTGCTCCGGCATCTATGTTGAACAAGATCGAGCGGTCATCAGGAGCCTTGACATAGCTCTCAATCCAGCCAACACAAACATAACGGACACCGCTCAAAACCGGTTCAACACAATGGAGCGTAGAGGACGGATAAATGACGATTTGACCAGGAGGCAATCGAAATTGCTTTGTTTCCTCCCCACCGCTCTGGATCATTAAAGATCCACCCTGATAGGTGTCTTCATCACTCAAAAAGCAGGTAAAAGATAAATCCCGACGACCATGACGAGAGAAAGGGTTATCAACGTGCCATCCATAAGAATCTCCAGCACTGGATCTAGAAACCAACAAGCTGTGGACCTTGCGAACAAGTGAAAAACTTTTGATCAGGGGATCGCTAGTAACTGCTGAAGTAATGCTGTTGCTAATCGCAAGAGTGAGCTCAGCATTTGGATCAAGTTGATGATTATTCTTCACCAGTGCAGCGTGGTCACCTGCGGTCAATCGACCATCTCTCCAGGGAAGGTTGGGAGCACTAAGGCGCTGCTGAAAGTCACGAACTGCAGGGAGAGGCAAAAGAGAATGCGTCAGAAAATCCATCGTTCAAAGAGTCTCAAGGATGAAAGCCCTTAACAAATGCTACAAAACGAACCATCAAAAACAGCTGACGGGTGGAATCACTGGATTAGTATAAATAAGACTTAGTTTAGAGACATGCTTAGGTTCCTTGTAGCACTGAGTTTGGTGGCACCATTCGCTGCCATACCTTCAGTAGAGGCAAAGGAAGTAAGGGTTTACTCAGGACGGCATTACAACACTGATCGGGCAGCCTACAAACAATTCAGTAAAGAGACTGGAATCAAAGTAAGACTGATCGAGGCCACTGGGATATCACTTGTTGAACGTCTTAAACGAGAGGGAAAGAATTCAAATGCGGACGTGATCTTATTGGTTGATGCAGCAAGAATCAACAACGCTGCAGAGGCTGGTCTTCTCCAACCCGTACCCTCGAAAGAACTTCAGTCGAATGTACCCTCACGTTATAGGGATCCATTAAATCGGTGGTTTGGCTTTACGCGGCGAGTTAGGGCAATCATTGTAAACCCTAATGTCGTTGATCTAAATACGATTAAAACCTATTCCGATCTTGCAAATCCAGCTCTCAAAGGAAAACTCTGTTTGCGCAAAAGGAAAAACGTCTACAACCAATCACTTGTAGCCGATCAAATCTTATTGAAGGGTGAAACTGCTGCCTCAGCTTGGGTAAAAGATATGGTCAAAAATGTAAGTCAGCCTTACTTCGGTGGTGATGTATCACTAATTCGTGCAGTTGGACAAGGTAGGTGTGGAGTCGGGCTAGTCAATCATTATTATCTTGCACGAATGCAGGCAGGTTCGAGTGGGATAGACGATCAGAATGTGACATCAAACATCAAATTGATCATGCCTAATCCGGCTCATGTGAATATCAGTGCCGCAGGAGTTGCCAAGTCAGCCAAAAACAAAGAGGAGGCGATCAAATTCATTGAGTTCATTTCGTCACCAAAAGGTAGTCGTCTAATTGCAGACCCAACCTTTGAATATCCGCTAAAAAACCTTGGAAAATCAAAGGAATTGAAAGCATTTGGGAAATTTACGCCAGACAATATTTCTATTAGTGCTCTAGGTGCAACGCAGAAAACCGCAATCCAAGTGATGGCAAATGCTGGCTGGCGTTGATCTACAGGGATTAACAATGAGTTGAACAAAATACGGAATGAAAGTTTTTGATAATGACTCTCATTTAACTTGGTGCAAACAACACACCAATCAAGCGCACCGATGTGTCTATGCGTATCATTTGGACAACGTCAGGTAAAAAATGCTGAGCACAACCAACTCAACTCCCGCATCGTCTATCGCTTGCGGTCCATCAGGTCGGGCAATTGCAGAAGGGATCGACTCTGAACTACTGAACGCCATCCAAGACCATCTCAACATGGAGAGGCAAGCCCATGCCTCCTATTTCGCCGCAGCAATCTGGTTTGCAGAACGTGAGTTAAGAGGATTTTCAAGTTTCTTCCGAGATGAATCCAGTAGCGAGCAAAAGCATGCTGCAAAGTTCGCGGAATACATCATTGCGAGGGGACAAAGTGTTGCTCTAAAAGCAGTCGATGCTCCATTCCAAAACTGGACATCTCCTGCAGATGTAATGGGTACGGCATTCCAGATGGAAGTTGATGTCACAACCTCGTTGCAGCAGCTCTATTCAATGGCAGAACGAGTGAGTGATACACGTACAACAGTATTTCTCGACCCAATGGTAGAAATGCAAACTCAGTCAGAGCACGAATTTGCTCACCTGCTGGGACGGGTGAAGTTTGCAGACAATCAAGCAACAGCCTTGTTGATCATCGACAACGAATTGGAACAAGGCAAAAATAAACCCGCGTCCCTACAAGGGTAGAGCTAAAAAAATGGTCATAAGTTTATCAATACGTATAAACTTTGCGAACTCAGATATTTAATCCTAGCGGATCAATTGCGAAACATTTTATATCCCGCATCAGGGATTTAGGTGACACCTCCAAATATTCAGCAATTAGTCGGTGGGACCACCCCTGGTTCCGCAATGCCAACGCAATCTTCAGACGCTTTTTACGCCAACCATTTGGACTCCCTAAATAGTGCGAGACCCTAGAGGTTGAACTAGAATTCATAAGAATTAGAATTTAATTCATGATATTTTAAATTTAATCATATATTCAAGGAAGTCATCGATTAGATGTAACTAGCGATGATGACGAAAGGATGGCCAATACATGCCTGAGATCAATCTCAACTGTAGTCAATGAAGCACGTATAAGATACAAATATTCGCGGTGACAAATAGTAAAGTTTATTGTAGGTTTTTAGTTGGCGTGATGCACACATTCAAGGTCGAATTAAGGATGCCTGATGGAATCAAGTACTTCGATTGTCCTGATGATGAATACGTTCTAGAAGCGGCAGAGCAAGCTGGAATTGATATGAGTTATTCATGTAGAGCAGGGGCATGCAGCACATGTGTGGGCAAAATTATTGAAGGAACAGTAGACCAGTCTGATCAAAGTTTTCTCGATGATGAGCAAATGGAAGAGGGCTATTCACTTCTATGCGTAACTTATGCAACATCGAATTTGATCGTAAAGACTGATTGCGAAGAAGAGCTTTGGTGACAATAGATAAGGCGAAAGGGTCCACGACTAATGAAAGCACACAAGAAAAAGGATATTAGCTTGGTGGATCAGTATCTGAATGCATCATGCTTCAACAAAATAAGCGATACAACATATCAGAGCATGCTGAATTACGAATCAAAAGCCGACCCAATCGAAAAGAAATTGATTACAAGGATCAAAGAACAAGTCAGACATGGAAAAGTTGTGCTTTCTTCTTGATCAAAAGATAAAAGCTGATCGACTTAGATGTGATAAAGAATACAGCAGGACGTCTACTCTGAAAGGGGACATAATAAAAAGCATAAGAAGATAAGAAAAATTGAATCAGATGAAAACCAGCTATATACTATGGATTGATCTTCAGCCGTCACTGTACTGCCTATTCAAACGAACAGCACAAAGCTTAAGTAAGAATTTTGAAGTCAAAAGATGGGCTTTCGAACATGATCTTGACGAATCATGTGATATTAATACAGTCACCAGGCTACTGAGGCAAACAATAGATAACTCTTCAAGACCAGTTCATCTCGTTGGCCACGGAATAAGCGGAACAATTGCATATTTATACGCTCAAAAATATCCAAATAATATATCCTCGGTTTCAGCATTATCAGTAGATACTCATTCAACAAATCAATGGACTAGTCACTATCAGAGCATGCGCAGCCAATTACCCTGCTCGAGATTTCATATTTTAAGCCATCTAAGCAGTCTTTTGGTAAATGGAAATTCAGAGCAGATTAGAAGTGCTGTGACGAGGCTATTAGCAAGATGTCTAGACAATGATTTTGTATATGGGTCTATCGTTAAAAGCCAAATAATTGAGAATATAAATAAAGCCAACGTTCCCATACTCGTAATAAACGGAGAAAAAGATTTCGTGATTGATGAACAGAGTTGCGACAGATGGAGACACTGTCTAAAGCCTGGAGACTGCTACCAGAAAATTGCCAATGGACGCCATTTCTTCCCATTTACAGAATGGAGTCAAACCTCAAATATGATCGAATCATTTATCAAAATGGTGCCAGACAAAAGTCGCAAACTTGTACCTGATTACTACAAGGATCTAAGTGTTAGCAAAACCAATTCATGAATCAAATGAATAACTTCGACGTGATTATCATTGGTGGTGGGCCCGCAGGATGCTCGTGTGCGCTGTATACAGCAAGATCAAATATATCAACAGTTATCCTAGATAAAAATCCAGCAGTCGGTGCACTTGCAATAACTCACAAAATTGCAAACTATCCAGGAGTAGAAGGAGACACTTCAGGTGAACAGCTATTAAAAACAATGAGAAATCAAGCAATTAACTATGGAGCGGAATACAAGCAAGCTCAAGTATATGGAATCAGCATGACTGATTCTGAGAAGACGGTCTACACGCCAGAAGGTACGTTCGTCGGAAAGACATTGGTACTAGCAACGGGCGCAATGGGAAGAGCATCAACACTTCCCGGTGAGAACGAGTTTCTTGGTAGAGGCGTTAGTTATTGTGCAACATGTGACGGTGCATTTTATAAGAACCAAGAAGTAGCCGTCTATGGTTCAAATCAGGAAGCAATCGATGAGGCACTTGTACTCACAAAATTTGCATCAACAGTTCATTGGATTACTAACAGTAAGCCAAGTCCCAGCTCTCCAGAAGTACAAATTCTTCTCGAATCAGAGAAAGTAAAACACTGGAAGCGAACAAGAGTCAACTCCATACAAGGGGATGATCAAGGAGTGAATAGTGTCAAAGTGCAATCATCCGGAAAAAGTGAAGAGGAAATAATTAAAGTTCAAGGTGCTTTTGTCTACTCCACAGGTTCACTCCCTATCACTGATTATCTACAAGAACAAATCCCGGTCAACAAGAATGGTGGAATTCGAGTTAACAACGATATGATGACGGATCTTGGAGGAGTCTGGGCAATCGGTGATATCCTCAATACACCCTTTAAACAAGCTGTTGTTGCTTGTTCGGATGGATGCATAGCAGCGATGGCAATTGATAAATATCTGAACAAGCGTAAAGACATTCGAGTGGATTGGGTCCATCGATGAAAAAAGCGCCCTTTCGGGCGCTTATGGTTCAGTAATGAACTTGGTTCAAGACTCCGCATTTATTTGCTGAACCCAGGCTTGCAATCGTTGATCTGTTAATTCCGACTCGTTATCTTCATCGATTGCGAGTCCGCAGAACTTACCGTCAATAACGCTCTTTGATTCATCATAGGTGTACCCTTCTGTGGAGACCTTACCAATCAACTTGGCACCAGATTGAAGGAAGGACGTATACAATTCCTCCATAGCATCACAGAAAAAATCGGAATAACCGGAGGAATCGCCTAGTCCAACGATAGCAACTGATTTTCCGGCAAAATCCTTATCTGGAATTTCCTGAACTAGATCATCCCATGCTGTTCCGGATCTTGCCTCATCAGCACCGGTATTCCAGGTTGGAACACAACAAATCAACGACTCAGCTGAAACCAACTCTTCGATTGAATCAATGTTGTCGACATCCTTCGCTTCTGTACCAGGAAGAAGCTCCTTCAGTCGATCAGCCACGTCTTCAGTTTTGCCCGTAGAGGTGGCAAAGAAAATGGTGAAAGTCATGCAAAAGAAATCACCCCACAAGAATCGCAAATACTCTTTATTCCCGATTAAAGCTTGTTTCAACTGCAGGTGAGATCAGTCACATCAGAAGAACTCATTCACCTAGGTCCGCCATAAGAATTTTTATCTAAGAATGTCTCAGAATATTCAAAGACTCGCGATATTCAGAGAGTGCTTGATCAAATCCTGTCTTACGGATGCGCTTGAGCCAACGGAAACGAACCAGGTCATCACGTTCTATGTGATCAATAAATTCTTCGAGGATTTCTGAACCAACAAGCATGTTAAACTCTGAAGAGTAATTTAGAACTTTAAAGAATGCTTCAAAGTGCAATGAGGCAAATGATGCTTTGCGCTTGATCTTAAGTGATACTCCATTTGAGCAATTTATAACAAAATCATACCTTAGAACAGGCTAAGCCTAGGTTTTTTTGTTTAACTACTTTTAAAATAAGAATGCCTGATAAGTCAATCTAATAACAAAAAAGCTTGAAATTACAAGCATACCTTTTAAAATTAGGCATTATTGTTATAGAAAAATCCAATAAGATAGTTTTATGGGCTGAACAGCAAGATAGGAATATAAGTTCAAAAAACGCGATGTTGTAGCCGAATCGCCAATAGACAACGGCAAAGCAATTCTTCTAATAAATTTTTCTGTATAGATTGAGAATCAAGATAACTGTTGAGCTCTGCCAGAGTTGTTTGTATCGCTAAACATCTATGACGGTAAAAAGATATCTCCGCAACGAGGCGATTTTTTAGCTGCTCGTGCTGGCAATCCTGTATTGAACGACTGGCACATTGAATTCGCCGCTGAATCCATTCAGCCTCTCTGCAGAGATCGCCAAGTACACCAAAGGAATTCACGATCCTCAGAATTGGAGAGGTGAAGAGTTGATGAGGTCAGGTGCAATACGCATCGTCACATCACCAGACGACATGGCAATCAAATCCGCTTGACGCCATTTCGAAAGAAGACGGGTTGTAGTCACCCGGGTAGCACCAATCAACTCGCCAAAACGATCATGGGTTAGACGGAAAGGAAGCTGATAAGCATCGCTGCAACGAAGTCCAAGCCGGTTGACCAAAAGCGCCAGAAGAGCGTGAAGCCGCTGTTCTGCCTGACCCAAATGACGGACTCTCAAGAGCTGCAACGTCCACTCATTGACTGCGTCGATGCCGAATTCATCCGTGGAGACGGAATCACGGCGAAACTTAAGCGCCGTGAGTGCCTCAACACAGGCCCCGTCACTGCACATGCGATCAGTGCGAAGCCTGTCGCCTGACTGCAAAAACGCCAAGGTCATTCCCTCGGTCTCCTCGCAAGGGCAATACACCCGGCAGACACCCTCTAACACTTCCAGAACGGTGGCCTGGTCTCGACCAGCAGGGTCCAGCAGAACGGTCTGAAGCCTGGGCATCGACAAAGGTGCCGCTGGATCTTCCGGCAGGAAACGGTAGGCAGACGTCGTCACGAACTATCGCGATTGAGAATTAATCGCAAGAGTACAGACTTCCTGTCGATATTGCAAGTCATTCTCAATAGGGCCCTTAAATTGAGATTCTTTCTCAATACGCTGCGAGGAGGCTCCCTCCGCACACAGAAGAAGTGATCGGAGCAGCTGCGCATCTCCCTGAATTCGAAGCATTGCCCTTATGTATGTAGGCCTAGTACACCTCAGCCGCTGAGAGACCAGTGGATCGCATTCAACTCTGAGGTGTTCTTATTGAGCGTTTTCTCTGTATTTCCTTGTCGTAACCAGAAGGCACACAACTACGGTTTTGATCAACCCACCCTCTAGCTCAAACGGGAGAGAACTCAAAAAAGTAATTAGTGAAAAAAGCAGACCTAGACAACGCTGATGCTTTCTGTCGCCATGAACGGGACCAACACGTGGCTAGTTGCGTAAGCAACCAGGTGTATCAGCAGCACATAGATCCATCGCATCAACAAACTAACCCCGTTCTATAACTGGATTTTGCCAGGAAAGAACGGAACCTCAACTCCTGCTCCAGCAATCAGAACTGTCTGGTGCGAATGGGATTCACCCACTGATACCTTGCTACCTCTCATAAATTCACCACTACCGTCACATCAACACAGCACACAGCCAATAACCAGGGAGAAGCTACCCATGGAGCATCGAGTCCTCCATCCAATGGTTCCTGCAGTGAACATTGGGCGCTGATTCAGGTTCTGACTCCTTTTCTAAACCGGTGGTGTCAGCTCAGCGTTTTGATTGGCCACAACATTCGGGTGACTCATTTAGCCACTGCCACCGACTCATTTGTATCGAATCGAACCCTTAACAGGGGTGATTGTGTCTTCGGAGTCCCCAAACCTCCACCCAATGGCTCTAAACCCATGCCATTGGGCGCTGGAGCGACCTGGCTCCCTCTCTGACGATGCGGGGAGTCAGTTCAGCGTTAACTGAAGGGTGACTTGATCTCAGGAAAAACGACTGAGTTGCTGGAAGTAGTCACCGCGATTGTCGTCACGGCAGGGCTGGTTGGCGGAAACCTTCTGCTGTTCTCACCATTGCGGATAGACAACAGGATTCAAGCTCCAGCACCTCCAGCTCAACCTGAGAACGCAGCTGGTCCAGTATTTAGGTGAGCAGCTATGGACATTGACTCGGCTCATTTGATCACTGCCATCTCCTCTTAAGAACAAGCAATAGCCATGGACAGTGCGACTGTGACTTTGGAGGCCCACCTCCATCCAATGGCCCCTGCATGACCATTGGGCGCTGATAACACCACTGACTCCCTCTCTGACGATGCGGGGAGTCAAATCAGCGTAGTTTCAATACAGAAAATTGCCAAATCTGATTTGACGCACGCACTGATATTGTCTGGTATCCCCATGAAATGGATTGAAACTACTCAGAGATATTCACTCGTAACATCGGCTTAAGGGGTTTTATCCAGATCCATTTCACGCGGGTAACAACACTGACTCCTCTCCAATTAGTGGACAGAGGGAGAGACCAAGGGCGCAGAGGAGAAGAAAACCAATCATCGATTCATTTGATGGCTGAGAATAGGTGTTTTGTACTCGTGCTCTGAGGAAAACCAGTCAATATGGAATTGAAGGTTCTTACGAGGCACCTTCATCCGATGGCTTATCCGGGTCATCACGCTGGGGTTACAACTGACTCCTCTGCTCAAACAGAGGAGTCAGTCCGGTTACTTATTCCCAGAATTGCATTGAATTATTATGGCCAAAAGCAAAGGCGTACGAATCGTTGTCACACCAATGCACCGAATGTAGAACAGCGACCTTTGCTGAAAAATGCTGCCCTGGGGTATCTCGATATACAACAACAAAAAACCGAAGAAACAATCCGGAAAGGCTCGAATTGATGAAATTCTGCCCTCAACTCAAAAGGATGACCCTTAATCGCGAAATAAAATAGGAGACGAGGTAAAAAGATCATTAGAAATACCGGCCCCAACAATCAATCCCTTTTCATATTGGACTCAAAAGATCCAACTTTTATTTGGCCAGACAACAAAGAAAATCATCTCTTGATAAACAAGTGTAGTCTTTAGCACGAATAACTGACTGGCAGATAGGGCTGAAAGACTGATGCAGATTACCGAAGCATTGGTAATAAATGCAAATCGATCAATGCAACCATCGATTGGTAGAATTTACAACAGAACTCGGCTTGACTGAATATATACTACAAGGATCAGCAATCAAATCTTGACTAACATCGAAGCATTCGCGCACATTATTGATCTCGCTAATAGAACAAATGATGCAGCCACTTACGAGTATTTAATGAGGGAGGCGCAGGAAATCATGCTCGACAAAAAGACAGGAGATATTGATTATTGCGATTTTAGGCAACTCGTAACAGAGCGACTTGAGAATCAAACAGTCAAAGCGAAAGAACAAGGCAGCAAATAAGTGAAGGACGAGTAACATCAATCAATATTAGTTTTTTTGCAACTGATAAATACGGCTATAAGCATTCGAATTATACAGAGTGATAGTTCAACAAAACAAAATTCATACAAGACACCAATGGCAAACAAAAAATCAAAGGCTTGCAAAGAGTAATAGCCTGCTCATGAAGCGTAAACTTGAAAAAAAATACTAATTTGGCATCACTACATGGGAGTGCATCAATTGAAACGTGGTACTGCGGCATGTGAAAGACACGTACTAATGCACAACGCGAAAATTATATTGGTCAGTTCACTCCAGCCGGAGCTGTTCAAACAATGAATCTGACGATGTCAGTTTCATTGGGCGTTAACTGGCTCTTCTTCCGTCCAGGTTCAAGAGCCAGAGTGGCATTTAAACCAAACCAGGACAATTGTTTGGGCTTATCTTTGCCCATCAATAACTGGCGTTGATGCTTTCTACTTCTCACCATCAACACAATGACTCGAAAAACAAGCCGGTTGTCAAAACTTGACGCATCGGTATTAGAAGCGCAAATGCGCTGCGGAACGAAATGGCCGATAGGCCTTGTTGATGCAATTGCAGAAGCCCATCGGACCACAGTTCAAAATGTCATTGAGCGCCAACGTATATTGAGGTCAATAGAAACACATAATCATAAATTAAACATTTATTTTTAGATTACTTCAGTTTCTCCATGTCCTTTTGAGGATTCAAAATTTCTGCAAGTGGAATAACATCTATTCCATCAACAAACAGCTTGGCTCTACATCTTTACAAAACATTTGGTGAAAATGACTGGACGCGAGTAAAATTTAAGATCAAAAAGTAGAAGCCAAAGCCATGCCGTCAACTCCTAAAAAAAAGAAAAAGGTGACAACAAAATCCCAGCTTCACTGAAAGCAAAGTAAGCATTTCAATCACTAATCTCATGTCTAAGATCCTTGTTCCATTGTTTACTGCATTACTATTGAGTGCATGTGGACTCAATAGAGAAAATGGTGCCTCCTCAAAGGGTGGTCAGGCTGTAACCCCAGCAGACCAAAAAACTAAAAAACTAGACGTTGCTCTGTCTCCAGAAGCGAATATTAACAAATCAACGTTACTTGATTCCATCAAGGATGGAGGCTATGTTATTTATTTCCGTCATGCAACGACTGAGAGGGATTATGCAGACCAAGCTGATCCTCTGATGCGCCTTGATGATTGCAGTTCTCAGCGAAAGCTGAGCACTCAAGGCATCAAAGAATCTAACGATATTGGCATGTCATTTGCTTCAAAAGAAATTCCGGTCGGTGAAATTATTGTTAGTGAGTATTGCAGGTCTTGGAAAACAGCAAACCTCGCATTTGGAGAATGGACCCAAAAAGATTCCCGATTAAACTTTTTGCCTTATGAGAATTACACTGAAGATCACATTGAACTGATGAAAAAGAATGTGATGCCTTTATTAACCCGCCCACCACTACCAGGAACCAATACAGTCATTATCGGACATGATGATCCTTTTGAGGCCGCAACAGGAATTTATCCTGAACCACAAGGAATCGCATACATCATTCAGCCCGATGAGGGAAAGGGCTTCAAGCTCATCGCTAGTTTGTTGCCTTCTGAGTGGGCAACACTATGAGCAAGACAGCTACTCTGATCCTTTATCATTTGACTTCAAAGATGTTCAGAATTTAACACTCACTTGATGCGTTGCCAACATCCAAGGCAATACAGAGCAAGATAATTCTCTTGTCGGCCTTGGACGGGTTTCGGCATAAATAAAAGTATCTATCTCTCGTAAGCGATTTCGGGAGATAGATTTTTTTCATAGATTTATAAAGAACAAGCCATGTATGACTGAAACATGGTTTGCCCAAGCCTGCAAAGCATGCGCACTCAAGAGTAATCCAGTTGGTACTACATTATTGTGGTGAGAATGTTTGATACGACATCTGCTATCAATTGGCTGCAATTAAGCATCAAATTGATACCCTTGCCAGAGCAAAAAATTCATTATGCAGCTCAAAGCATTTAAGCCAGAGAATCAAATGATTCCAATCGATAACTCAAAGGATTAAACAAAAAATGTTTCAATCAAATGATTCCATGACCAGTTAAATATGATTGACGCCTGCAAAGCTATGTAAAAGCAGATTTATTCGACAGAGAGCACTCATTATGTTTCTTATGCCGCATCTTTCTGAAAATGCAGTCTTACGGAAGTTCGTCAGTCAGTTATGACTGGTGGGCTGGAAATGCAGGAGTCGCGAAGCGCAGCGGTTCTTTCATTGCAGCCCACGCTGCCCATGCAGGTTTAATCATGTTTTGGGCAGGTGCATTCACCTTGTTTGAGTTGGCCCGTTATGACGGAACACTGCCAATGGGAGAACAAGGGCTGATTTTGATTCCACATCTCGCCGGCCTTGGTTTCGGCGTAGGAGAAGGTGCTGTAATCGTTGACCAGCAACCCCTCATCGCGATCGCAGCTTTCCATTTGGTTTCATCTGCTGTACTTGGAGCAGCTGGAATCTGGCATACGCTTCGAGCTCCCAAAGACCTTTCAGAAGCTGAGGGCCGCGCCCAAAAGTTTCATTTTGAATGGAGTGATAGCAAAAAGCTCACTTTCATCCTGGGTCATCATCTGATTTTTCTCGGCCTAGGAGTGATCGCCTTCGTCGAATGGGCAAAGCGTCATGGCATTTACGACAGCGCAATCGGAGCTGTTCGACGGGTTGAACCAAACATTGACCTCGGCATGGTGTGGGGTTATCAGGCTAATTTCCTTTCCATCAGCAGTCTGGAGGACGTGATGGGTGGCCATGCTGTTTTGGCCTTCATTCTCACGATTGGTGGTGTTTGGCATATCATCTCCACCCCTTTCGGTCCCTTCAAAAAGGTCTTGATCTACAACGGCGAGTCGATCTTGTCCTACTCGCTTGCAGGTATAGCTCTGATGGGTTTTGTGACCGCCATTTGGTGTGCTCAAAACACAACGATTTACCCCGTTGAGCTGTATGGCGATCCATTGAAGTTGAATTTCGCTTTCTCTCCCTACTTCAGCGACGCAACTACTCTTGAGGGTGGTGCCCACTCAGCCCGGGCTTGGCTGGCCAATACGCACTTCTACCTTGCATTCTTCTTCCTGCAAGGACATTTTTGGCATGCCTTGCGCGGCATGGGCTTTAACTTCAAGCGTGTTTCTGATGCGCTTGACAACATGGGGAATGCCAAGATCAGTGCCTGATTGATCTGCTATTTCTGATATACCCCTCATCTCAATCAGGTGGGGGGGTTCATTCTTTGTTTCGTCATTCCGGCAATATCATCCACATCAGCACAGACAAAAAACGGCAAAGGAGCGCAGACAAACAAGCCGATGGCAGCGGTCAGCCTCGATTGAGCTCGGATCTAACAAAAGGACCCTCAGCTCAGAACACAAATGTGGTCTTGATCAGACCGCCCAGTTGCAGAAAGCTTGAACCCCCCGGTGTGAGCTCACCCATTGGTCTCGGCAGATAGAACAGCGCCTGGGTGATCCTGATGTTGTCGGTCACTTGGAACTGATGCCACCACTCCCAGATGAACTGACCATCAGCAGGGGTGTCGACACCACGCAGACCCGACGCGAACACAGGCTGGCCCACAGCCATTCCAGCGTTGTTCCCAGCCATCAATACATAATTTCACTCCAGGCCAGCTCTCCAGGACTGACTGGTGCTCACCTGGCCTTCACGCTGGTTGTCGGATTGATTGATGCCCCACCCAGCGACAGCGAAGGAAGCCAACCACTCTCCAGCGAATGCCAGAACCCACCAAGGGCATAGGCGTGGGTCACGCCCCGATCACTGAAACGATCCGTGAAGAAGGGCGAGGCATACACAATCAGGTCTTGACCGTTCTGAACCTTCGAATAAGGGGGCAGCAACGCCGTTGATGTTCAGCTCGGCGGCATTGGCGCCAGTGGCCAGAAAGCCCAATGGCGGCGGGTGCCACCAGCGGTTGCTGAACAAACTTCATGGCTTGGAAGAGATAAAAAAACCCCAGAGGTGATCTCTGGGGTCAGAAGCCGAGAAACGACGTGGTCGTGATCAATCGATCAGAGCCACCCAGGCAAAGGCCATGCCGATGCCCATCCAAATGCCGGCACCAAGCCGTTGCCCCTGGTAGCCAAGGCGCTCAACCAGGGTCTTGGACCAGTTGCTCACCACCAGCAGCAGTACGCCTTGGCCGATCAGAAGACCCAGGAAATAGGTGAACAGAGGGGTGGGTTCCGCTCCAACGATGGTGCTGCCCAGCAGAAAACCATGCAGGGCTACCAGCGGCAGCAACCAACTGGTGGAGGCCAGCGTGAGAGCCATCAACCCCTCCACAACGAGGCTGAGGGACACCAGTGCTTCCGCCCAGGGAGCCATGGAATCCGGCAGGGGAATGAACTGCGACAAAACACTCCCGCCAAGGCCAGCAGCCACCAGAGGAATTACCCAGGCGCGGGGACGTTGCAGGCCGATGAATGCGATGGCCAGCAGAAACAGGAGGTGGTCAGGACCCAGCAGCGGGTGACCAATGCCACTGAGCAATCCCTGCAGGGGGGTGAGAGCAACGCTGTCGCCCATGCCAAAGGGATGGTGAGCGAACGCCGGACTGGCCAGAAGAAGAACCGCCAGAAACGAAGGGCCGGCGATCTGAAGCGGCCTGCGCAGGGCCAGTGGCAAAGAATGCAAAAGTCGATCCTCGTCGGTTTGATCTGGCGGGCGTTCTGACTGACGTAGGCGGAGGGCCGACGTTTCACAGCTGCGGGACAGCGGCAGATTTTCACTGCTCTTTCCCCGTTTCCTCCAGCGGCTGTTCCCCGCTGAAACCAGAACTCCACCCTACCGAGGCCCGTTCATCCCGTCAGACCAGGACTTATTCAGCCTGTGGTGATGCATCGGCAAGGTCGGTGGCGTGAAAGTTCCAGCGATCACCGTCTTCAAACCAGAGCTCCCAGGCCAGGCGGCGGCGGCTCCGTTTCAGTCGCAGCTGGCCGCCAAAACCAGCCGGAGACGGCTGATAAAGCTCGGTGATGTCGTCAACAAGGGCTCCATCCCGGGTGAACACCTGCTCCACCTGCTCGCCAAGCCGGGCCGTCAGATCGCTGCGCAGCTCATCGACCGTCACGCCTGCTGGTTCGAGAAATCGAGCACCAGATCGCCGACGTCATTACGGCTGATCTGGAACCCGAAGCCATCAACGGTGCCGGTCCACAGGCCTGCATCGAGATCCGCCTCGATCCCATCCAGCTGCTCCACCTTGTGATCAAAGAGCAGGCCGAAGCAATGGGCGGCGACCTGCGCGGCCTGGGACGCATCCATTTCATCCAGTTCGTGGGCTTCCACCGGACACCCATCGAGCAGTTCGGCATCGATGACGTTGCCGGACCCGACGTCCTCCACAAGAGCTTGCAATCCAGCCAGATCGTTCATTGCCGTCGCTGTTGAAGCAACACACGCATCCCCATCATCCCTGGGCCAGAGCGGTGGTGAGGGCCGTGTCCACGCTCAAGGTGCGCGATCCCAGACGAACGGGCTGCGCGATCACCGCCTGGGCCAACTCCAGTTCAAAAGGCACAAAACCGCCCTCCGGCCCAACCATCACCACGGCAGACCCCGGTGGAGTGTCGCGTAACGGGAGGGATGCCCCCATCTGGGCCATCCAGCAGGGCCGTCCGGCACAAAGATCCTTGAGCTGATCTTCAACAAAGGGTCGAAAGCGCCGGTGCTGATGAACCCTGGGCATCAACGTGTCACTGGCGCGTTCCATCCCCGCAAGCAGCGCGTCGTTCACCTTCTCTGGTGCGAGCAAAGGCGACTGCCAATAGCTCTTTTCAACCCGGGCGCAGTTGATCAGGTGAAGGTTGGCCACCCCGTATTCGGCCACGGTGCGGAACAAACGGCGCAGCACCTTGGGCCTCGGCAAAGCCAGAACAATGTCGAACCGATGGCGGGGCGGCGGTGGCTGCTTCAGGTCCACCTCAAGTACCACGGCTTCTGCATCCAGCGCACGGATGCAGCCCTGACCCAGATCGCCGTTCAGCTCACCAACCCTGAGGCTGTCGCCCACCGCAGCCCGAAGCACCGAACGGATGTGATCGGCCCTCCGATCTACAAGACGAACATTCCGTTCATCCAGCCAGTCCGAGGGGTTGAGGACAAGGATGTTCATGGCTGGATCCCTGGGATCAACAGCACGCCACCGCCAACAAATCCGTCAGTTCAGCACAACAATTTCCCAGGCCCACAATCCTCAGCAGTGTTCGAACACCCCGGGGATCAACTCCCGCTCGCGGCGCGCCTGAAACTCAGCGTCAGCAGCACGCAGCTCTGCAGGTTCATCCTGAAACCAGCAGCCATAGAGAAGATTCAGGATCCGATCAACATCGAGATCACGATCAGCCACGTCCTGCCAGAGGCGTTGGCTTAATTCGGCATCAGCCAGCTGAAATTGAGCCTGGGCCAGGCGTCGGGCTGCGTCGAAATGGGCCTGTTGCAACTGCCGCGACGGTGAGTCGTACTGAAGCAACCGTCCCTGGATCGTTTGAAGCAAACCCATGCCATCACCTTTGCTGCATTCAGATTGAATCCGCAAATGCCGTTCGACAATGGGGCGTCATGCTGGTTTTCAAACAGCAGCCCCAAGGTCGATCAGGATAGAGCGATCAAAGGCGCGACCTGTAGAAGTAATCAACACTGATCAAATCCCAACAGGATCCTGTCTTGGAAGGCAGCGTGATTCAGGCCAGGACGGTGCAATTGCAGGGCCGGGAGAAGATCAAGCACGAGATTGTTGGCCCGGCGGGATTCAACGCAAACGCCAACGCGATCCCCCAGGGAACGGGCCAGATGGATCTGATCCATCACCAGCTGCAACTGGAACACCTTCTGGTCGAGGCTTTTGGCGTGGGCAGCCCCGCTGAGGCTGCAGCCAAGCAGCACGCCCAACCACCAACCCTGTGATCGCATCGGCATCACACCACCAGAAGGCATCTCCCCCTCAACGTCCCATGCCGCCTCCCCCTGGGGTGAGCATGCGAATGGCCTCGCCCGCTTGGAGCTCCAGCTGCACGGCACCGGGCAGGGGATGGGCCACACCCTCACGGTCCAGCAGCAGGTTCTGGCCACAAGCACCACTGGCTCCGCCGTTGAGACCGATCGGGGCCACCTGCCGCGAGCCACTGATCAACGAGACACTCATTGGCTCGAGGAAACGGATCGTGCGCTCCAACCCGTCGCCCCCAGGCCATCGGCCCTGGCCGCCACTGCCGGAGCGCACCGCGAAGGATTCCAACCGCACCGGATAACGGCTCTCCAGCACCTCGGGATCCGTCAGCCTCGAGTTGGTCATGTGCGACTGCAGCCCCACCGATCCGGGAAAGCCCTCACCAGCGCCGCCACCACCGGCCACCGTTTCGTAGTACTGACAGCGGCCATTTCCGAAGCTGACGTTGTTCATCGTTCCCTGGCCGGCCGCCTGGGCACCGAAAGCAGCGAACAGCAGATTGCAGAGGGCCTGAGAAACCTCGACGTTGCCGGCCACCACAGCGGCAGGGGGCCGCGGATTCAACAAACAGCCCGCTGGTACGACCAGATCAAGCGGTGCGAAACAGCCCGCGTTTAAAGGGATGTCGCTGTCGAGAAGACAACGAATCACGTAGAGCACGGCCGCCCGCGTCACCGCCAAGGGGGCATTGAAATTGCCCGGCCGTTGCGGCGATGTTCCGCTGAAATCCAAACGCAAGCGTTGGCGTTGCGGGTCGAGGCTCACCTGCACCACCAGGCAGGAGCCGTCATCCAGCGCCAACTGATGCCGGGCGTCCGGTAGGCGCAACAGCAGCCGCTGAACACTGCGGGCTGCATCCTTCTGCAGCAGGGTCATCTGCCGTTGCACCAGGGTCTGCCCCTCCCGCTCCACGAGAGATTGCAGCGCCACAATCCCCGCCTGATTGGCCGCCACCTGCGCCTGCAGGTCGGCCAGCAGTTCCGGAGGGTTGCGGGGGGGCGTCGCCATGCCGCTCCACACCGCTTCCAAATCAGCGGCGAGAACCCGGCCCTGGCGCACGAACAGCTGGTTGCGAAGCAGCAGGCCCTCATCGGCAATGGTCTGACTGAAGGACGGCATCGACCCAGGAGCGATGCCACCCACATCGGCGTGATGGCCACGGCTGGCTACAAAGAAATTGGGATGATCCCCGTTGCAGAACACCGGCGAGATGGCGGTGATGTCGGGCAGGTGAGTGCCGCCATGGAAAGGGTCGTTGCTGAGCAGCGTGTCGCCGGGCTGCAGCGATACGACATCACCGGTCGCCACCTGGGCCAGCAGGTCGCGCACGCTGTCGCCCATCGATCCGAGGTGCACCGGAATGTGGGGGGCATTAGCCATCAGGGCACCCGAGGCATCGAACAACGCACAGGAGAAATCCAGGCGCTCGCGGATGTTCACGGAGCGACTGCTCTGCCGCAGCTGTTCCCCCATCTGTTCAGCGATCGCCATGAAGCGGTGGCGAAACAGTTCCGCCTGCAACGGGTCGTGGGCATCAGCATGTTCCAGCACAGGTGATCCGACCGCGGGTTGCCGGCGCTCCAGCAACAGCGTGCCCTCCTCCGCCACCCGGGCCTGCCAGCCCGGCTCCAGCACCGTGCAGCCAGTGGCTTCAGCGATCAGCGCAGGGCCTTCAATCCGCTGATTCAGCCGCAGGGCACTGCGGTCCAGCAACGGAACCTGCATCCAACCACTCGACTCCAGGTGCATCGACACCTTCGGGGATGTCTCCACCCCTGGCGTTGGTTCGACCATCTCAGCTGTGGCTGTGGCTGTGGCATCAAACTGTTGGGGTGCTGTGACCTCAACATTGAGCTGTTCGACGAGTAGGGCCTGGTCGGCATCAATGCAGTAGCCGTAGCGTTGCTGATGGCTCGCCTGGAAAGCCGAGATCACGGCATCAACGCCTTGCTCGGCGATCCAGGGAAGCACCAGGGTCTGCTCGGCAGATGGATAACGAAGGGCCAAGCTGACCCAAACCTCCGGCGCATCAGCGTTGGTGTCGGTGCCATCCCCCTGGCGACGCAAGGTCTCCTGCGCTTCACACGTCAGCTGCTCAATTTGATCGGGCAGAGCCGCTAACAGATCAGGCGAGAGGGCAGCACCGAGATGCACCTGCCGCCGGCAGCGCTGGCGGGCCTGGCCCATGCCAAAGGCGGAGAGAACTCCGGCCATTGGATGCAACAGCACCGTGTTCAGCCCCAGTTCATCCGCCAGGCGACAGGCGTGCTGACCACCAGCACCTCCGTAGGCCAACAACACCCCGCCGCGAATGTCCTCACCGCGATGCAGCGACACCCGCCGAATCGCAGCGGCCATGATTTCTACCGCCAGTTGCAACGCCCCAGATGCCACCCGCTCCGGGGTCTGCCCCAGCGCTGCCGCGAGATTGGCGAAGCGATGCCGCACCACCTCCACATCCGGTGGCAGATCTCCGGATAGGCCGAACACCGCCGGGAAGCAGTCCACCTGAAGCCTCCCCAGCAGCAGGTTGGCGTCGGTGACGGTGAGCGGTCCGCCGGCGCGATAACAGGCCGGGCCCGGTTGAGCTCCGGCGGAGCGGGGCCCAACCCGCAGCCGCTCCCCCTGCAGCTCCAGCACCGATCCGCCTCCGGCCGCCACGGTTTCAATCGGCAAACGTGGGGCCAGCAACTGCAAGCCGGCGATCTCGGTCTGCTCCTTCACTTGCCGCAAGGCCTGCTCATCGGCGGAAGCCACACAGAACACATCCGTCGACGTGCCGCCCATGTCAAAGCCCAGCACCGGTACCCCGTCAAAGCCGGCCATCCGCGCCGCTGCGATCGCCCCGACCATCCCGGCCGCTGGCCCCGAAAGGATGGTGTCTTTCGCTTGCAGTCTGTCTGGAGCCTGCAACGCTCCGCTGGAGGTCATCACCCGCAGTGGTGTGGCGGCGCCGAGCGCCCCTTGCACCTGCTGCAGGTAGCCATACAACACCGGATGCACAGCCCCCTCAACCAACGCCGTCTGCCCGCGCGGCACCAAGCGGGGCATCACGCTCACCTGATGGGAGCAGACCACGGTGCGAAAGCCAAGCTCCCGCAAGACTGCAGCGCAGCGCTGCTCATGGGCTGCGTTGCGCTGGGCATGCAATAACGCGACCACGGCGACATCCAGGCCGGAACGGCGCAGCTCCTCGAGACGTGACCGCAGCGGCTGATCCAGCACCAAGGGTTCCACCTCCTCACCCCGGGCATCGAGCCGACCGGCCAGCTCCAGCACCGTTTGCGCCAGGAAGGGGCGCTGGGGCTGCTCAAGCGCGAACAGATCGTCGCGATGTTGATCGCCGATCCACAGCTGATCCCTCAGCCCGGCATTGGTGAGCAACAGCAACGGCGCACCAGCCCCCTCGAGCAGCGCATTGGTGGCCACGGTGGTGCCAAGACGCACATCGTCGACGTCCCCCAACTCCACGGGTGGAGAAGCCGACGCCAACATCGCTTCCATGGCCGACACAGCAGGGTCTCCAGCACCGGCCTGCTTCGAGAGCACCTTGCGCACGTGCAGCCGCCCTTCTGGATCGCGACCGATCAGATCGGTGAAGGTGCCACCGCGATCAATCCAGAAGCACCACCCCATCTCAGGCTCTGGTCAACGTCGCCCCAGCCTGCCGCGCAGGTCGATCAACAAACCATGTCGACACCCCCCGATGGGCGAGCTGAACTGAGAACGTTGAAAAGTAACTGCCGCCTGAACGCTTGGACAAGCTCGCCACGGCCTGGGCGATCTTTCAGGGGTTACTGCTGGAAGCCGTTCCGTTTCTGCTGCTCGGCGTTGCCATCGCAGGGCTGGCCCGATGGACCGTGCCACCGGGTACCTGGATCGAGCGGCTCCCAAAAAACCCGGTGCTGGCACCAATCATTGGGGCCCTGATGGGCTTTGCCCTTCCGGCCTGTGAATGCGGCAACGTTCCTGTTGCCCGCCGACTGCTGGCCAGCGGGGCACCGATGGGCACAGCCTTCGGCTTTCTGTTTGCAGCCCCGGTGCTGAATCCCATCGTCCTGGCCAGCACCTGGGCCGCGTTTCCTGATCAGCCCTGGCTGCTGGTGGCCCGGCCATTGGGGGCCTTTCTGCTGGCGATCCTGCTGAGTCTGTTGCTGGTGCAACTGCCCGAGACACAGCTCCTGGCCACTGCGCTTCTGGAGGAACGCCGCATGAGCCAGCCGCTCAGCAATCTGGGGCTGCTGCAGCGCAACAGTGGTGTGATCGGCGGATCACCCAGCACCCCACGATCCATCAGCGGCAGGCGCCCGAAGGCCTGGCAGGTGCTGGACCAGAGCTGCCGCGAATTTCTCGATCTGCTGGCTCTGCTGGTGCTGGGATGTGTGCTTGCGGCCCTGGTGCAAACCTGGCTGCCGCGCAGTTGGCTGTTGGCCGTGGGGGGCGCGCCGACGGCATCGATCCTTGCCTTGATGCTGCTGGCGGTAGTGGTGTCGGTCTGCTCCAGTGTGGATGCCTTTCTTGCTCTGGGGTTTGCCGCTCAGATCACCCCAGGGGCCCTGCTGGCCTTCCTCTTACTGGGGCCCGTTGTGGATCTCAAACTCGCTGGCTTATTCACCGTGCTAATGCGGCCAAGGGCGATCCTGATCACGGCGGTCGGTGCCAGTCTTGGCGTGCTGCTGATCGGTCAGTGGATCAACCTATGGCTGCTGTGAGGGGCCGGTCGTGTTGAAGCGCGGAACCCTGCTACTGCTCTGGGGCCTGACGCTGTTGTGGAGCTTCCACAGCGGTCGGCTCGATCTGCTGCTGCGGGGAGTCTTCCATGGCCTGGTGGGGGTCACCGGCCTGGTCTTGCTGATGCTGGGCGTGTCAATTCTGCTGAAAAGAGAGAAGCAAAACGAACGCTGGCGCTGGCCCTGGCTGCTCAGCGGCGTGATGGCTGCGCTGGTGGTGATCCTTCCGCCGAGCCCCTCCTTCAGCGATCTGGCCAGCAATCGCCCCCAGGGTTTGCCCAATCCACCGGAGTTGGCCTTTGTTCTGCCCCCCGAACAACGCAGCCTCACGGAATGGGTGCGCTTGCTACGAAGCCAACCCGATCCCGATCTTGTGGTGGGCAATCCTGTTCGCATCAGCGGTTTTGTCTGGAGGCAGCCCCAGGGCCCACCGCTAATTGCCAGGCTCACGGTGCGCTGTTGCCTGGCCGACGCCACGCCCGCTGGCCTTGCGGTGGAGTGGCCGTTGTCGTTTACCCCCAAAACCAACCAGTGGTTGGCCATCAACGGAACGATGAGCGTGCAATCCCGGAACAAACGGCGCATCCCCGTCGTGATTCCCCAAAACATCACGCCGATTGCCAGGCCCGAGCGGCCCCTCGAACCATGACGCGACGGCCCTTTCTACTGATGCTCATGGCCTGCGCTGCGGTTCTGGCGCAGCACCAGCTGCTGTTGCGCCGGCCTCCGAGGCTGCTGCGCCTGGTGCCCCAGAGGGTGCAAAGCGGCAGCGCAGCTCTGGACCTGCAGTTCAGTCGCCCGATGGATCGGCCCCGGGTCATCGAAGCCACCCGAATGACTCCGGCCGTGCCCCATCAGTGGCTGGGGGAGACGACACCGCTGCGGATGGTGATCGATGCGGATGTCGTGCTCACGACTCCGCTCGAGCTATCGATCGCAGGGGACGGCCAACGCGGTCTGCCGCTGGGAGAGCAGCAATGGTGGTGGGACCCGAGGCCCTGGCTGATCGCGACGCGGCCTGTGCAGGGAGGCGAGCAGGTTCAACTGCAGACGCGATCGGGAGAGTGGATGCCGATCAGTCAGGTCTGGCACGCCATCCTCAGCGTCGTTCCCCTGGGCAACGGACGGGGTATTGCGCTGGTGGAACGCGATCAGAACGGCACCGAACGGGTGTGGTTGGACCAACTGACGCCCATCAGCACCGCCAACCGCCTGGCGACCTTGGGACCACCAACGCTGAGCAGCACAGAACCCCTGTTGAAAGGGGAGGTGCTCTTCGCACATCTCAGCAGCAATCTCAACGGTGATCTGCTGGTACAGAGTGGTGGGTTTCAGCCGGGCAGCGACCAGGTCCTTTTGCTGCAGGCCGATGGCAAACGGAAAGCTCTTGATCTGAAACCCTCAGGGCCGATGCAGTTGCTGCCGGCTGGAGGAGGCGTGGTGATGCCCAGCTACAACGGCCTGAGCATCCGGCCCCTGAAAGCAACTGAGCAAAAGCCGCAGATGCTGCCGGGGAGCAGGGAGGTTGGGGCCTTCTGCGGTGCCTCAGGGCGGGCCGTGCTGATCCGGCACTGGCCGGATTACAGGCGCTCGATCGAGCTAGTGGTTGCTGGGCAAGCGCCGAAGCAATTGCACCTCGGTGATCAGGCGGTGCTGGGGGTCGCCTGCAACAACCGCGGTACACAAATCTGGGCCGTGCTGGGGCGCTGGAAGCAGCAACGGGGCAATCACGAACTGGTGCTTTTTAGCGACGCGGGAGATGTGACACAACGCAGGGCCCTAGAGCCATGGACGCTTAAGGCGGGCAGCCCCATCCAGTGGAACCCTGTGACCAAGCAGCTGCTGATGACGCTGACGCGACCGAACCAAACCCATGCCCGAGCTGGCCTGATCGATGGCGACAGCTTGAAGCTCATCAAGGTGGTCAACACGCCTGTTAGTGAAGCGCAGTGGCTTTCTGCAGGCTGAATAACAGCCTTATCACCGTCAAAAGCAAGACAATAAAAAACCTCGCCGGTACAACCGGCGAGGCCAAAGTTGCGATCAACTCACAACTTATAGGTAATACCAGTACCTACATGGTGCTGGTAGCCATCTCCCCAGCCTTCAACATCCTCCCATGTATACACAACCTTCCAATGCGCGAAGAAATCAACTTTGTCGCTAACAGGCCTAGATATCATTATCTCACTAGCAAAATCAGTTCGCGAATCTAGATCATTTGCGTAGCTTCCTGGGGTGTAAAAACGAGGGCCAGCTTCTACCCGAAAAGATGTTTCACCATAATTAAAGCCAATTCCAACGCGGGGATCAGTGTAGTTCCCAATATAAACACCATCTACACCCCAACCCTGTCGATGATCTATTGAAAGATATGCTCCATCAATCAAATCAGACAGGGAATCGCCTAGGCCAAAGTCAACATCACCATCTCCAAATGCATAATTTACTTTGGCACCCAACTCATTCTTAATACCTTTTGATTCAAACTTTTCCCATTCATTTTCGTCGGCATGGAATTCCAACTCGTCACTTGTGACAATGTATGGATTCCAATAGGCTTGAATATTAAACCTATCTGAGTGCTTATATCTAGCCTCAAAGAAAGCCTTGAAATCAACTCTTTCACGAGTTGGATGAGCTTCGCTTTCCTCATGCTCGTGTCCCTCTTCCTCTGCGTGCGCATGGATTTCTCCATAAAAATGCTCTGCGCCACCTCTGGTCAAAGTTGGACCTACGAAAGCAGCCAAAGAAAATTGCTTTCCATCCCCAAGGCCCCAAGCAAATTCGCCACCAATCAAAAAGTCAGCCGCATAATGCTTTTCTGGATTTTCAAGATTATCGTCAAATCCAGCATGGCCCTCAACGGTAATAAGGGGAGTAAAATCGAATTCACCAGCCTTCAATTCAGAACCACTTCCATGTGAACCGTGCGCATGGACTGGAGCCATAGAAGCAAAAGGACTCAGAAACAGAGTCAGAAGAAGAAGACGAGAACGGAACATGAAACAGAAAAATTAGACGTGGAATTTGAATTGAGACTTGGTCAACGAATAGATGACCATTGAGAGTTCAATGCGTTGGCACCTGAGATATCACATGAACCACCCTGACCATTGACAATAGTGCAAACATTAAGCGTCGCCGTCGAAACAGCATTGCGACCAGCAGCAATTCCTTCTCCGTAGAGAGGCGTTGTCCAAATCGGCAAACCAGTGCTCTTGCTAATACGCTTCAGAGTTTTGTTGGCAAATGCCGCAGGAGAAAAGATGGTTTTGGCCCCTGATTCTTTAACTTCTTTGGTGATAGTTTTGAGACTGGAGGGCCGCAAAACACCACCGGTTGTGTGGCTATCCAACATCGCAATCTCGACCATTCCGAATCGATCTGCGAGATGACTGTAGGTCTTGTGATCGGTAACCATGACTCGCTGCGCGGAGGGCAAAGAGCTGAACTGATTGGCTTCCCAGGCTTGGAGAGCTTGGAAAACTTCCAAAGCACGCGCCGTGCGTTGCTCCAAGGCCGCACGATCACTGGCCGGCAGAACGGGGGCCAGAGAACTTGAGATGACCCGCACCATCGCAGCGGAATTGGCCGGGTCGTGCCAGACATGGGGGTCGCTGCCGCCATAGGACGGCAGGGCGACTTCACCGACGGCCACCACCGTTCCTGGTGACTTGAGCTTTTTGGCGGAAGGGGTCAGCCCAAAACCGATGTGAAAAACCAGATCACTCTTGGCGATCTGGCTGCGATCACTGGGCTTCAAGCGATAGGAGTGGGGATCACCCCCAGGGGGGATCAGGCAAGTGACCGAGGCAGCACCGGCAGCCAGGGTCTTGGTGAGATCACACAACGTGCCGTCGACGGCCACCACCACAGGTTGAGCCGCATGAGCCGGAACAAGGGCAGCTCCAATGGCCAGCGCAAGACTGACCCCCGCCGATCGAGCCAACACAGGACGCATAGACGACTTTGTGAGAATGATTATCATTTTGCCGAATACTTGATCCCTCGCCAACATGAGGTGTGCAAAGCCTCAAGAGGCCCAAGTCCGGCCACCGAAGAGTTGATGAGCCATTCGTCGTGCGTGCTGAGCACAACAGAGCTGTGCTTCAGCTACGGAGGTCGCAACACCGTCGACCGCGTCAACCTGCAACTCCAAGAGGGAACACTGACGGCGCTAGTGGGGCCCAACGGAGCCGGCAAGTCAACGCTGTTGCATCTGATCGAAGGGCGACTGAAACCCAGCCAAGGAACGGTCAACACCAGCAAGCCAATCGGCCTAATGCCCCAACGGGCAGCCATTGATTGGTCGTTTCCGATCACCGCCCGCGACATGGTGCAGCTGGGGACGCCCAAGAAGGGCAAAGCCACAGCAGCGGACCACTGCGAACAGCTGCTGGAACGCGTCGGCATGGGAGCCATGGGATCACGACGCCTCAACCAGCTCTCCGGCGGCCAGCAACAACGCGTCCTGCTGGCCAGAGGATTGATGCAGCAAACCGACATCCTGCTGCTGGATGAACCCTGCAGCGCCATCGATCCACCGACGCGAGGCCATCTACTCAAGGTGATGCGGGATCAAGCGGAAGCAGGTCAGACGCTGCTGGTGAGCAGCCACGATTGGGGCAGCGCCCTCGACAGCTACGACCAGGTTGTTGTGATGGACGGCCAAATCCTGGCCAACGGATCACCCAACATGGTTCGAGAAAAACTGAGCGACCTGACTTGCATGATGGGGAGCCACTGCTGTGGCTGAACCGGACATCTGGTGGCTTCTGCCTCTAACGATCTCTCTGTTGATCGGAGCAATCTGTCCAGCAACTGGAGCGTTGCTGATCACCCAACGCCGGGTGTTGCTGGCCAACCTGATGGCCCATTCCGTTCTTCCCGGTTTGGTAGTCGCCCTGGCTTTCAGCATCGACCCAAGCATCGGCGGCCTGATCAGTGGACTGCTGGGCGCCCTGGTGGCTGAACGCTTGAACCGGCGATTCAAGGGCAGGGAAGAGGGCGCTATGAACACCGTGCTGGCAGGCTTCACCGCCCTGGGCGTGCTGTTGGTGCCCCTGCTGGAGGCACGAGTGGACCTGGAGACAATTCTATTCGGCGATCTGCTGGCTGCCACCACAACAGATCTGCTGCGTACAACCATCTCAGCCAGTGCCCTGTTGGCAATGTTGGTGTGGGGCTACCGCGACCTGGTGTTCGTTGGCATCGACCCCGAGGGAGCAGCCATCGCCAAACGACCGGTGCTCTTGGTTCGGCTGATCTGCAGCCTAATCACTGCCCTCGTGGTGATCAGCGCCATCACTGCCGTGGGCGTAATTCTGGTAATTGGCCTGCTTTGCGCTCCAGTGCTGATGCACGTAGAGCGCAGCCGAAGCCTGAAAGAACTCATGCTGCGCAGCGCGAGCACGGGCCTACTTCTATGTGGCGGCGGGATGATGCTGGCGATTGCTATTGACCTACCCCCGGGTCCACTGATCGGAACACTGTGCTTGGCACTTCTGTTCACCTACAAGGCCAACACCGCAGAGCAAAGGTGATTGAGAGGCTGATTCATGGCGTTTGCTTTAAGAACATCCGATCAAGGCGTCGCCTCATTCTCCGCATCAATGTGCGCTCTTGCTCCAGGTGGTAGGTACGCCGAAAGGCCAGGAACAAAACTGTCGACGTCGACGCCATCCCCACGCTGAACAGGGCAATCAAGCTTGCATCGCTCATGGCTCCATCCACCGCGCTACTGAACAACGGCAAACCAACCACCAACCAAGGCTGCAATCAAGCCACAGGCGAGTGCTTGAAGAACAAATTGGCCTGAATCTTTTTTTTCCCAACGATCAATGGTCTTCGATGCCATACAGAATGGTTCTTTGTTCCTGATTAGCTTATCGATGTACCGCTCGATAAACTGATCATCGAGATCGAGCCGACGAAGCTTGGAGCGAATCTGGTTGAGCTCAAACTGATTCATTATTCAAATATCCCACAGCTTCACGGTTATCGAATACTGAATAGCTGTTCCGAACAAATTAATGTGGAACACATTAATGTGGAACACATTAATGTGGAACACATTAATCATGAGCCAAAGAGTCAAGCAAGAAATTACAGGCCAATCATCCTAGCGAGGTTGCATTTTTAATGCGGTTCACCTGGGAAAAAACTTGCTGCAGCCAAGTGAATCGATCGAAACTTGATTGATTAACAGCAATTTCATCAAAATCCCTAGAAGCCTTTGGAACTCTTTCTTCGCTTCGGTTGCATCACTTCTATCGTCCTTGGCCTTGTCTTACTGGAAAACCAAACACGTTGTGCTTCGTCATAGCTCTCGACATCCTTGAACGACCCATCGCTCAACCACACGCGGTAGTGGTGACGGTCATAGGGTTCGGAACTGGTTTCGGTGAACTGTTTCATGCAGTCAAAAAAATAGTGTCAAGCAGAATCCGCTGGTCAATCAGATGCAAGCCGGATGAATGCTGCGCGACGAGAATCTCGATACCGCTCCACCACATGCTTGCCCCATAACCCTTCCCAGTAGAAAAAAATCACGCCATGACCGCGCTGGCGGGCCAGGCGAACTTTTTGCTCCAAAACAGCCATCGAGGTAGTGCGCTTTCCGAATCCCGCCAACACACCAATCTGCGAAGGAATGCCCCAGTCGCGGGCTTTGCGCAGAGCCGGCTGATCCAAGTCCTTGGCGAATCCTCGAACGGAATAGGCATAGTTCTGCACCACCAACTCTTCAATCAACCCGCCAAAAGCCCAGAGCTCCCAATCCTGCAGCCAGAGGTTGTAGGCCGAACGGAAGGGGCCTGGAGACAGGCTAATTCTGGTGGAGAGGCGCTCCAGCTTGAGACGTTGCCGCAACTCACGCAAAAGAGACGTGAGTTGATTGCGGCGCCATTTCATCCACTGCCGATTGCTGTGATCCCGAGGAGGTGCCAGTCCCGTCTCCTGCTCGTACAGCGCCACGGTGGTGGGGTCATAACCGAACTGAACCGGCCAGGCGAAGTGATCGTCCAGTTGCAGACCGTCCATTGGACAGCGCTTCAAGGTTTCCACCACCAACCCGATGAAGCGGGCACGAACCTCCGGATGAGACGGATTGAGCCAAGCCATTCGATGGTTGCCGTGCATCGTCATCCAACGCTGGCCATTGGCTTTGGCCAAGACCCAGCTGGGGTTATCGCGCACAACGGATGAATCGGCCGGCTCCATCAGGCCGTACTCAAACCAGGGCATCACCTTGATGCCGAGGCGCCGACCTTCAGCGGCCAGGGTGCAGATGGGGTCAAGACCGATCCCAGCCTTCTGCAGCGTTGGCTCCACTGGAGCGAAGCGGCTGCGATGAAACGTGGTGCCGCGGCTCCAGACATTGGGCACCACGCGATTGAACCCTGCATCCTGCAGTTGCTGCATCGCAGCGCTGATGCGCTTCCGGTCGTAATAGAGCGGACTGGGGCTGTTGGTCAGCCACACCCCCATGGTGCTGCGGTTCCGGAGCAGGCGATCCAATCGAGTGGGGCTGTTGATCAGCCACACCCCCATGGTGCTGCGGTTCCGGAGCAGGCGATCCAATCGAGACTCGGCCATCAGAGGGGCTGGAAGCCCCGCCATCAGGCTGGCCAGAGCACACGCAATTAGAGGCCTCCACCGCTGAACCAACGCCGTTGAAGCATCGGGCCCCAAGGATGACTCGGATCAACCATGATCAAGCCGAAGCAAGCCCGCTCATTCAACAGTCCATGGCCCGCAAGCCAGCGATCAGCGGAACACTACGAGACATTCCAGGGGCAGCTGAGTATTTCAACGACAGCACCCACTTCACTGACGACGACAGGGATATCAGAGATTGGGTTTAGCGACGGTGGGCTTAGTGGGGTCGCTGAATGAAGGGAGGGAAGATCAATGGTTATGCATCTGATCTGAGGCTCAAAAAGGCCACCCAACAGATAAACACGCACACACCCAGAGCCACACGCACGCCCGCGTCAAGGGCGTGATCACTTTTTACCGGCAGCCCTGCACTGAAATGCGATAGCTGAAGCCTGAGGCTTCTGGGTGTGCACTGGAGCCTACTTTGAAGTTCACCTGGCTAACCGCTTTGCCACCTGGTGGTCTGAAAGGGCCAAACATGATGCCGGTACCGATTAGCGGCTTCACGGATTCATTGACCACTTGGAGGTTCGAGCCATCGCTAAACTTGAGGTAAGCCTCAATTGGGTATCTGGCCTGTTTTGATGATTGCGCCGTGAAGAACAGCTTGTAACTGCGAAAGGGCTGATTAACGACGAAATCCGTGTTCCAGTTCGTATGGCCAAGGGCCAGCCGTAAAGGATGCATCCTCGGTCTATCCACTCGCTTGGTCACGGTCGTATTGCCGTCCCCGCCAATTGGGGTTAGGAACTCACAAGAGCCGGAGGCCAAAAGTAGCCCGCTAAGACTCGCGAGAAAGAGCATGGATCTGGCTCATGGGATGGACTAACGGAACATCGAGCTCACGGAGCTCTCTTCATGAATGCGCCAGATAGCCTCACCCAGCATGTTGGCAACGGAGAGAACCTTCAGCTGAGGGAAGACCCGATCCTGTGGGATCGGAATGCTGTTGGTCACCACCACCTGCTCAAACAGCCCCTCGGAGGACAGACGTTCGCTGGCGGGGGGAGAAAACACGGCATGGGTAGCGCAGGCCAGAACCCGTTTAGCCCCTTGCTCCCGCAGCAACCGTGCACCCGCACATATCGTGCCGCCGGTGTCGATCATGTCGTCGATCAGGATCGCCGTCCGCCCCGCCACATCACCAATCACCGTGAGGCTTTCGGCCATGTTGTGACCGGTGCGGCGCTTATCGATGATGGCCAGAGGAGCATCGTTCATCTGCTTGGCAAACGCCCGGGCCCGCGCCACACCCCCCACGTCAGGAGACACCACGACCACATCTCCAAGGTCCTGCGTGGAGAGGTAGTCAACCAGCACGGGGGATCCGTAGATGTGATCACAGGGGATATCGAAGTAGCCCTGAATCTGGGCGGAGTGCAGATCCATCGCCAGCACGCGGTCAACACCGGACTTCACCAGCAGGTTGGCCGTGAGTTTCGCGGTGATTGATTCACGACCGGCGGTCTTGCGATCCGCTCTGGCGTAGCCGTAGTAGGGCACCACAGCGGTGATCTGCCGTGCGGAGGCCCGTCTGCAGGCATCCACCATGATCAGCAGCTCCATCAGGTGGTCGTTCACTGGCGCGCAGGTGGGCTGGATCAGGAACACATCACAACCCCGGATCGACTCCTGGATCTGCACATAGAGCTCACCGTCCGCAAAACGCTTGCAGACGCGGGGACCATCAGGCACCCCGAGATAGGCGGAGATCTCCTTGGCCAAAGCAGGGTTCGAAGTGCCGCTGAAAAGACGCAGGCGGCGACTGTCAGGGGCTAACTGCTCCTGATCGGAACGGGCTGCTGTCAGGAAACTGGTCACGGCGCCCGCGGAACGAATTCTGCTGTAATCCGATGGTAGAGGTGAGCAGTGCCCCCCATGTCCACAGGTTTCCCACTGTTGGTGGGTGCGGGCCCCCTTCCGGAACTCAAAATGCGTCAGGCCTGCGAAGCCCTGGCCCGAGCTTGCCGATGCCCTCTCACCACCGTGGCCAGTGGTGCATCACCCGCTGAAATCCTGCAGACCAACCCGGCGGCCACAGGGCTGGTGCGGCTCAGCGGTGACGCAGCCAGAGCGACCCCAGAAGGAGATGCCAGCTGGCTGCAGGCCCTAGCCGACTGGCGTAAGCCGGTGCTGCTGCTGACCAGTGCAGAACCCGACGGCGCCATCCCTGGAGCAGCCGCGGCCTATGCCGCCCTCTGCCGGGAACTGCACGTACCACTGCTCGGCCTGGTGCAGCTCCAGGGGCCCTGGAACGGCCCAGCACGACGCCGTGATGGCCTCAGCTGGCTGGGCTGGATTCCCGATGAACATCACCCGGATCAGGCCCAATACATCGACGCCCTCGCCCAGAGACTGCAACTCCGCAGCCTTGCTTAAGGCTGGGGCCAGAGGGGACGGCTGGCACCGGCTTTGATCTGGCGCAAGGTCTGGTCGCCGGCCCGGTCGGCCAGGGGCAGGCGGCTGATCCGTAAGGGTTCAGGGCTGGAGATGAGCGCCGCGGCCAAGCTCAGCTGTTCCGAACGACTGAGGTTGGTCTCCACCTCGGTGTTCAGTTGGTTCACCAGTGCAGGAATAACAACGATTCCACTGGGGTTCTTGACCTGTGCGATCAGACCCTCAACGAGGATGTTTTGGCGCTGGCGACGCTGGGAGACAGCCTTGGGATCGGGCAGGTGGCGCACCAGCTGTTCCGCCTGGGCGCCATTCAGACGCTGTCGCCCCGCCTGGAGCAGGACGGTGTAGCCCTGCGTCTTGTCCTGGCGCTTGTAGGAGTCGCTCAACACCACCTCCACCTCGCCCAGTCCATCCACCAGGCGGCGTAGGGCGGCTCGGGGCATCAGCACATAGCGCTTGGGATCACCCTCCTGGAGGCCAACAATGTCGCGGATGGCATCGCTGAGAAGACCGACGCCACCCCGTCGCCACAACTGGCCAAGGCTGCCTGGATCCTTCTCACCAGGAAGCTGAACGCCGAGCTCCGTTGGGATGTGGAGCACCTGAAGCGGCTCCTGGGCCGCAATGCGAAGCAACAGAAGTGCATCAGCATTGGCAGGCCCTTTGGGCGCAGCCTGATTGGAGGCCGCACCCAGCCGATCCGCATCAACACCAATCACCAAGACCGTGACGGGAACCTCTGGGTAGGGGGCCAGAGTTTCAGGCTGATCCGCACTCAGCGGAGCGCCCGCAGCAACACGATCGGGTTCAGGCCAAAGCGTCGCCAGCAACCACCCGGTGACACCAATCCCCAGCACGGCGGAACCGACACGCAGCGCACCGCGAACTCGGGGTGGCGACAACCAGTTCATTTCGCTGGACCAACCCAAATGGCGATTAGTTTCGCCCAAATCTCTAGTTCCTAGCCTGGACTCCGTGAAGCCGTCATCGATGTCCCTCCGCCACGACTACCGAAGCCGACCACCCGAACAGGTGCGCGTGGTGGTGTTCGGAGCCACGGGCTACATCGGCCGCTTTGTTGTGAACGAGCTGGTGGACCGGGGCTACCAGGTGATCGCCTTCGCCCGCGAGCGCAGCGGCATCGGTGGTCGCCAAAGCAGGGACGAAGTCATCGCCAATTTCCCAGGAGCTGAGGTGCGCTTCGGGGATGTCACCGATCCAGCCTCGATCTCGGCCGAGGCCTTCGATCAACCCACAGATGTAGTGGTGAGCTGCCTGGCCTCGCGCACGGGCGGCCGCAAAGATTCCTGGGCCATCGACCACGCAGCGACCCTCAACACCTACGAGCAGGGACGAGCTGCCGGAGCGGCCCATTTCGTTCTGCTCTCAGCCATCTGCGTGCAGAAACCACTTCTGGAGTTTCAGAAGGCGAAGCTGGCCTTCGAAGCCGCGTTGCAGGAGGACAAGGAGATGACCCACTCCATCGTTCGCCCCACCGCCTTCTTCAAAAGCCTGGGGGGTCAGGTGGAAAGCTGCCGCAAGGGTGGCCCTTACGTGATGTTCGGAGGCGGAACCCTTGCAAGCTGCAAGCCGATCAGCGAAGCCGATCTGGCCCGTTTCATGGCGGACTGCATCCATGACGAGTCCAAACGCAACCAGGTACTCCCCATCGGGGGGCCGGGTCCAGCACTGAGCGCCCGGGAGCAGGGAGAGATGCTGTTCCGCGCGCTGAACAAGCCAGAACGAATGCTGTCGGTGCCGATCGCCTTGATGGACGCACCGATCGCTCTACTGGACGCCCTGGGTCGGCTGTTCCCGGGCATCAACGACACGGCGGAATTTGGACGCATCGGCCGCTACTACGCCAGCGAATCGATGCTCGTCTGGGACGAGCAAAAGCAGTGCTACGACGCGGATGCCACGCCGTCCTATGGAAGCGACACGCTGGGACAGTTCTTCGAGCGCGTGGCCCGGGAGGGCATGGCTGGGCAGGATCTAGGGGATGCCGCACTTTTCTGAGGCAGCCATCCTTGGGAGACGAAGAGGCCCTCATGGATCAGTCCACTGTTGACCCGGCCGAGGCTGGACCTGGGCGCAGTACAGGAGTGCTGCTGCATCCCACCGCCCTACCGGGCAGCCCCGTTTGTGGAAGCTTCGGAGAGCCCTGTCGCCGATGGCTCCAGCTGCTGGCCGACCATGACATCGGCGTCTGGCAGATGCTCCCTCTGGCCCCACCAGATCCCACCGGCTCGCCCTACAGCTCTCCCTCCTGCAATGCCCTGAACCCTTGGTTCCTCGACGGCCAGGACCTGGCCAACGAGGGGTTCATCAGCGATGAAGCCCTCAGGGCCGCTCCAGGGGCTGATGCACCCCTGGAGGGAGCAGAGCATGTGGAGTTCAACCTCGCCCAGAAACGGGCCGGTGCCCTGGGGGATGCACTGATTGACGCCTGGCCTGATCAGGATTCAGCGCGACATGCCGACTTCAAGCGCTGGACGCAACAGCAGCGCTCCTGGCTGGACGACCACGCCCTTTTCCAGGTCCTACACGATCAAAACCACAAAGCTTGGTGGGAGTGGCCGCTGCCCCTGGCTCGGCATGACAACAAAGCCCTGCGGGCTTGGGCGGAGCAACACCATGACGCGCTACTTCGCGAAAAACTGATCCAGTGGCACCTCGATCGCCAGTGGCAGGCGATCCGCCATCAAGCGGCCAACCTAGGCATCCAGCTGTTTGGCGATCTGCCCTTCTACGTGAGCAGTGACAGCACCGATGTCTGGAGCAACCGTTCCTTATTCACCGTCAAAGAGAACGGACAACTCACCACCCAGAGCGGTGTGCCGCCCGATTACTTCTCTGAAACCGGACAGCTGTGGGGCTCGCCGGTGTACCGCTGGGGACAGCATCTGATCACGCGCTTCCGTTGGTGGCGGCGAAGAATTGCGCGCCAGCGGGAGATGGTGGATCTGCTGCGCTTGGATCACTTCCGGGCCCTCGCGGCCTTCTGGGCCGTCCCCGGTGGTGACGCCACCGCTGAGAATGGGGAGTGGCAGCCCTCCCCAGGTCATGCCCTGCTCCGCAAATTACGCAGGGACGCCGGTGGTGTCCTCCCCTTGATTGCCGAGGATCTCGGCGTGATCACACCGGATGTGGAGGAACTCCGCGATGCCTTCCGGTTGCCGGGCATGAAAGTGCTGCAGTTCGCGTTCGACGGCGAGCGCGACAACCCCTATTTGCCGGAAAACACCGATGGGCATCGATGGGTTGTTTACACAGGCACCCATGACAACCCCACAACCCTGGGCTGGTGGAACGCTTTGGATGCCGACAGCCGGGGCCGCATCACTGCTCGGGTGAATGGTGAGATCACGGCTCCGGCCTGGCATCTGCTCGACATGGCCTTTGCCACGACCGCAGGCCTGGTGATCGCCCCACTGCAGGACCTGATGCACCTGGACGACCGGGCCAGGTTCAACACCCCCGGTACCAGCACAGGCAACTGGAGCTGGAGGCTTCGCAGCTTTGATTCCGCGCTAGGGAATGCTCTTGGCGGCTACGGGAGCAGGGGAAGGGTCTGGGGACGGTCGCTCTCGGGAGCCGGCAAGTTGTTGACCCGGTAGATCCCCGGCCGCTCTTGATCCACAGGCAGAGGCTCACCATTCCAGAGCACCTGATCCTCAGCACCAGCCGGGGGATCCAGGCGGATCTCAATAGGAGCCTGCAACTTCAGCGTCAACCTGCCGGCACTGGCCGTAAATTGAACCCGATCTCCCCCACCGCTGGAGAGCTGCAGCTCTCTCGGCTCAGCCACCACAACCTCCAGCACACCCTGGGACTGCGGCAGGGCGTCCCGCACAAGCTCAAGCCACTGCTGAGGCGTGCGTTGCCGGACCTGTTCCAGGGGTCGCATGGCTGCGATGGCTTCGTCTGAGCCCGCAAGGTTCGGGCCTCGGGTGATCGCCTCAACGTCAGCACGCAAGGGCTCAAGGCTGAGGCTATTGCGCAGGGCCAAGTCCTGTTGTTGACGATTGATGGCCAGCAGGCTGAAGGTGATCACCACCGCATAAACGACCGTTCCCTGCCAGGTGGTGAACACATCGATATTGCCCAGGGTGAAGCGACCCAAACCCACTTTGGCGGGTCCGCGGCGGAGCAACACCGGCGGGGGCAGCAGGGGGTCGAGGCATCCACCGGGCAGGGCCAGGCGACGCTCGATCTGAGGGAGCATCGAGGCGAGATAGGCCCGCTCTGGCAGGCGATCACGCCAGCCCCGTTCCAGGGCCTCAATCACGGTGGTGGTGATCCGGGTCTCATTGGCCAGATCACGAAGCGAGAGGCCAAGTTCCTCACGGCGCCGCCGCAGCATCAGCCCCAGATCAAGACGCTGCTGCTCCTGGGCCTCAACCGTGCCGGCATCAGGGCTGGTCTCCTTACGGGGACGTCGCAACCAAAGTCCTAGACGCTTCAGTCGCATGGGCTTTTGGGCAGATCCATCGAATCAGCCCGCTCAAGCAGGGGCTTCCATTCTCCCTCGCTTAACCAGATCCAGCACCCCTCGGCAAGATCACCGAGCCGCAACCCGGCAATCGCCGTGCGCTGGAGGTCCAGCACCGGATGGTCCAGGACTTCCGCCACCCGGCGGATCTGTCGGTTGCGACCTTCCCGCAGCTCAATCTCCAGAAGCGAACGGTCGCCCCAAGCCCGCAACCGACGCACCCTGGCGGGGCGGGTCAAGCGCCCATCCAGGGGCAGACCACTACGCCAACGGTCCAGAACCGGCTCCGGTGGCACACCTTTCACCCACACCCTGTATGTCTTTGCGTGGCTGTAACGCGGGTGGGTGAGTTTCAAGGTGAGCTCACCCAGATCGGTGAGCAGAAGCGCGCCATGGCTGTCGGCATCTAGGCGACCAACGGGGTGAAGACCAGCCCGATGCTCCGGAGGCAGCAGGTCAAGAACCGTGCGGCGACCCTGCGGGTCATCGCAGCTGCAGATCACACCCACCGGCTTGTTCATCAGCAGCACCCGCGACGCACCACGGCATGGCAAGGGCTGACCATCCACACAAATCGTTTGCTGCTGCGAATCGGCCTGGTCGCCAACGCGGGCAACCTGGCCGTCCACCGTCACACGGCCGGCCTGCAGCCATTCCTCAGCCCGGCGTCTGGAGCAGAGCCCGGCAGCAGCGATCAGTTTCTGCAGGCGCTGGCGCGTCATCCCAGGGGATCTCGGGGCAGCAGCAGCTCCATGCAGGCTCCGCCGACGGGATGATTACGGGCTTCGATGCGGCCGCCATGGTTCACAGCGATCTGCTGAACGATGGCCAGTCCAAGGCCACTACCGCTGCGGTTGGAGCGCGCGCGGGAAGGATCCCCTCGATAGAAGCGTTGAAACATGCGCGTGAGATCGGTCTCACTCAATCCACGGCCATGGTCACGAATGCTGAGCAACCACCAACCGCCGCTCTGGCGCACACTCACATCAACGCTGCTGTCCTCCGGGGCGTAGCGCAGGGCATTGTCGAGAAGATTGAGCACCGCACGGTGTAAACGGCGCCGATCACCACGCAGGGGCCCGGATTCGCTGCGGTCCAGCTGCAGCATCACCCGCCGTTCCTCCGCGATCGGGCCAATGGATCCCCAGGCACTGTCCACCAAATCCTCCAGGGTGAGGGGAACATGCTCGCTGTCGTCCTGGGGCAGGCTGTTTTCCAACCGCGACAGCTCCAGCAGGTCTTCCACCAGCAGCTGAAGACGCCGGAGTTCCTTCTGCAGCCGTTGCACCAGAGCCGTGTCTTCTTCCTTGACGGCAAGTTCCAACCGATCGCTCACCAGCATCAGGGCCGTTAGGGGAGTCTTGAGCTCATGGGCCACATCACTCACCCAGCGCTCCTGTTGCTGTTGCTGGGCTTCGAGGGACTGACGGCTCTGGATCAGCACCAGCCAGCATTCATCACTACCCGGCAGAACAACGGCCTCCAGCGGGGTCCCCTGTTGATCCCATTCACAACGCTGGGGACGAAGTTGATAGCGGCTGCTGAAGATCAACTCCTCCAAGGCAGGAATGTCGAGGACATCCCGGAGCTTCATGCCACGAACCAGGCGATTGGGGGGGATGTGCAGCAGCCGTTCGGCCCGATCGTTGATGTAAGCGATGGAGTGATCCGGGGTCAGGATTATCCAGCCCTGGGTGGCCGCATCAATCCAGGCCAACAGCTGGGGAGCGTTCAAGACGATGAAGCGATCCTTGGACGCTCGCTTGGACGCCAGGGCACTTCGTCGACGCTGCAGCAGAAGCGTGATTCCGATGCCAGCTGCAAAGCCAAGTGCGGCAGAGATCACCACAGAGCCCTCAGCCGAAGCGATACCCGAAGCCGCGAACCGTACGGATCAATTGAGGAGATGAGGGCTCCTGCTCAACCTTTTCCCGCAGCCAGCGGATGTGAACATCCACGGTTTTGGTGTCACCGATGAAGTCGATACCCCAGATTTTCTCCAGCAGCTGATCGCGACTCCAGACGCGCTTGGGGTTCTGAATGAACAGCTCGAGGATCTTGTATTCCTTGGGGGAGAGGGTGAGGTCCGTGCCATCCCGGGTGACTCTGCACTCACTGGGAAACAGGCAAAGGTTGGCGTGACTGAGGGATTTCGGTTCAGACGACGATTTCTCCGTCTGACGGGCACGCCGCAGTAAGGCCCTGCAGCGTGCCACCAGCTCGCGCAGGCCAAAGGGTTTCACCAGGTAATCGTCGGCGCCCACCTCCAGCGCCAGCACCCGATCGATCTCACTGTCAAGGGCACTGATCACCAGGATCGGGGTGGTGTTGTTGATGCGACGAAGCTCACGGCAAAGATCAAGCCCCCCCAAACCCGAGAGCATCAGATCGAGCACAATCAGATCCAACGGATCTGAACATTCAGCCGTGATCAGGCTGAGGGCTGAGGAGCCATCGGCGCAGGTGTGCACCTCGAAACCCTCCGCACGTAAGGCCTCTCCAACTGTTTCCCGAATACTGTCGTCGTCTTCCACCACGAGTAGACGACTTGTGGAGACAGCCGCAGACAGGGTTGTCACGTCCGGAAACAGTGTTTGACTCATTGTGACTAATAGCCAATCTCTTTCGGGAAGAACAACGGCTTCGCTTAAGGGCTCAAATCACGAACGAAACAACCCGTTGAGACGAAGCTCAGAAGAATTCGTCGAAGTTGTCGAAGTCAACCGCTTTGAAGTTGCCCGCTTCAACCTGCTGCATCAAGCGCTCGAGCTGAGAAAACAAAGCTCCACCGGTCAGCAGCGAGAGCAGCAGTGCCACCAGCAGGGCAGCGCCTGAGGCAAACCCGAAGATCTGAAGACAGCAGCCGATGAAAAGCGTCACCCCTATAAGGGTGCCGGCATAGCTGAGGTTGATTTCAGCAGTCCCCAGTGGCAAGAGGGGGAGCCGGTCTTGCTTCCAGCTATCCAACTTGTTCTGCACCTGACGACCGAAGGTCAAGCCGCAGAGCACACCCATCAACAGACCAATGCCAGCCAACAGGTAAGGGGGCTGGGGCAAAGTCATCATCTGGAGCAGCTGCTCAAGCTCCTGGGCGCTGATCTCGTCAGGCATCGACGCCGATCTCAAAGAGCTGAGACCTTAGCGGTGAGTTCGGCAATCTCGCTGGAGTCGTGATCTCAGCATCACGCTGCCGCCAGGGGATTGAGACCCCTCAACAGCCCACCGGCC
The DNA here is from genome assembly GCF_020514115.1 of Synechococcus sp. MU1642. GTDB lineage: Bacteria > Cyanobacteriota > Cyanobacteriia > PCC-6307 > Cyanobiaceae > Parasynechococcus. Next base: position 245,993 of record NZ_VTKZ01000001.1, on the reverse strand, counting down.
AAACGCCGAGGACCGAAGGTGCGTCCGAGCAGTCCGACTAATGCACGCACGTCGTCAGTGTGCAGACGATCGTCACGGATCAGGGTCATCAGCAGCCGCTTGCGCAGGTCAGCACCATCTCGGCTGAACAGAAGCCGCAGGCCTGCCCCGGCCACAGGGATCAGTTCCTTGCCTGGAGCGGGCGCGTCCTGACCCACCACATCCAACAAACTTTCCAGCCGATCCAGGCGCAGGCGGCCTGATTCATCAAAGATCACCTCCAGGAGCTTCTCGCGCATCTCGCGTGTGTCTCCCGCCAACAGTCGACGGGCCACATAGGGATAGGCCACAGCAATGATCCGGAAGTTCGGATCGAGCCTCAGAGCAAGACCTTCCTGGCTAACTACAGCCCGGATGATCAGGGCGAAGCGAGCCGGCACCCGGAAGGGGTAATCGAACATCAGCTCCGAAAAACGATCGGTGATCGCCTTGAAGTTGAACGATCCAACCGAGTCGCCAAGACTGCCGCCGAGCACCTCCTCGAGAGCAGGAATGATCGGTGTGAGATCGGCGGTGGGGCTGAGAAAACCGAGGGATTGGAAGTCCTTGGCCAACTCTGAGAAATCACCGTTAATCAGGTGCACCACAGCACCGGTGAGGGTGAGCCGGTCGCTGTCGCTGATGGAGTCCATCATCCCGAAGTCGACGTACCCCACATGGCCTAGATCGCCGGTGCGACCAGGCAAGGCGAAGAGGTTGCCGGGGTGAGGGTCGGCGTGGAAATAGCCGAACTCCAACAGTTGCTGTAGGCCGCAGATCACGCCGGTGCGGATCAACGCCGTTGGATCAAGACTCTGAGAGCGCAGCTCTTCGCTGTTGCGCATCTTGGCGCCATCGATCCAGGTGGTGGTCAACACCCGAGTGGAGCTGAGCATCCGCTCCACCTTTGGGATGTAGACCGCATCGTTGTCCGCGAAAAGAGTCGAAAACCGCTCGGCATTGGCCGCTTCCAAGCCGTAATCGATCTCCTCAAACAGGCTGCGGCCAAACTCATCAATGATTCCGCCCAGACCGAAGCCAAGGTTGAGCGGCAGCAGCGGCGCCGTCATCACCCCCAGAGCCCGGATCAACACCAGATCCCGTCGCAGAATGAAGTTGAGATTGGGGCGCTGCACTTTCACCGCAACCCAGTGCTGGCCCTGCAGACGGGCTTTATAAACCTGGCCAAGACTGGCGGCGGCGATCGGCGTGTCCGGGAACTCCTCAAACAACTCCTCGGCCTGAGCACCGAGTTCCTCGCGGATGCAGGCCAGGGCGATGGCATGGGGAAAGGCCGGCAGATCGTCCTGCAGGCGCGTCAGTTCGTCCAGCCAATCCCGACGCACCAGATCCGGTCGGGTGGAGAGGGCCTGCCCCAGCTTGATGAAGCAGGGCCCTAGCCCCGTCAGTGTATTGAGAATGCGACGCGCCAGCCCCTGCTGAACGGCGGGGTCACTGCTGCCTCCACGCAGCAGCAACACCAGCACAAGCCCCGCCAAGGACCACAGCACATGCACTAGGCGCGGAATGGCAACCCAGGGACGCAGCAACAACCAGCCAAGATCCCGCCCGGGGTCGTAACGCATCGCATCGCGATTAGTACAGAGAGAGACTTTAAGGAGATCAGACGGATTCGATGGCGCTTCTGCCCCAGCTCACCCGTCGAATCGGTCAGCCCCTGTTTCTGCCGGCCCATGGACGGGGGGCTGCCCTTCCGGATGGACTCCGTCAATTGCTGCGCCGCCGCGCTGGCATCTGGGACCTGCCGGAACTGCCAGCCCTTGGCGGTCCGCTGGAAGCTGACGGCGCCATCGCAGCAAGCCAACGCTCCGCCGCTGCACAGATGGGTGTGGGGCGCTGCTGGTATGGGGTGAACGGGGCCACGGGGTTGCTGCAGGCTGCACTGCTAGCCATGGTCCGGCCAGGAGAGCGGGTCCTGCTGCCCCGCAATGTCCATCGCAGCCTGATTCAGGCTTGCGTTCTTTGGGACCTGCGGCCGGTCCTGTTCGATCTCCCCTTCCAAAGCGACCGCGGCCAGCCGGCACCGGCAGATGCAGCTTGGATCGAACGGGTGCTGGAGGCTCTGCCCTCTGACGGAACACCCATCCGTGCTGCGGTTCTGGTGCATCCCACCTACCAGGGCTATGCCAATGACCCGACGGCGGTCATTCAGCGTCTGCAGCAACAGGGCTATTGCGTGCTGGTGGATGAAGCCCACGGCTGTCATTTCGCCGCAGGAGTGGATCACCCCCTCCCCCCAAGCGCCCTGCATTGCGGAGCTGATCTGGTGGTGCATTCCCTGCAGAAATCAGCTGCTGCTCTGGCACAAACGGCGGTGCTCTGGCTGCAGGGGGAGCGTCTGGATCCTGTGCGGGTGGAACGCAGCCTGGGATTGCTGCAGACCACCAGCCCTAGTGCGCTACTGCTGGCCTCCTGCGAAGAAGCCCTTCAACACTGGCAGCGCCGCAGGGGACGCCGGCAATTGCTGCGGCGTCTGCAGGAGGCTGAAGAGCTCGGCGAGGGCCTACGCAACAGCGGCGTGCCTCTGCTGAACAACCAGGATCCGCTGCGCCTAATCCTGCACACGGGACAGGCGGGAATCACCGGCCTGGATGCCGACGATTGGTTTCTGCCACGCGGGCTGGTGGGCGAATTACCGGAACCAGCCACCCTCACCTTCTGCCTGGGGCTGGCACGCCACAGAGGGCTGGGACGCCAAATACACCACCACTGGCAGAACCTGCTGCGGAGCTTCCCCGATCGCGCTGCCTTGCCAGCGTTCGAAGCCCCACCGCTGCCACTGGTCACCACCACAGCGCATTCACCAAGACAGGCCTGGACGGCGGAGCATCACCAGGTGGCGTTGAAGGTCGCAGAGGGGTGCATTGCAGCTGAATTGCTGTGCCCTTACCCACCTGGAATCCCCCTGCTGATTCCCGGTGAACGGCTGGATCGTCAGCGGCAGAGCTGGCTCGAGCGCCAGCAGCTGTTCTGGGGAGACCAAATGCCCGACACGCTTTCTGTGGTGAACGGGGGGTGAAATCCACCCCCACAGCCGTTTCAATCCATGCATTCGGCTGCAGTGGATGAAACCTCTGACATCGCTGCTGATTGCGCTGATGCTGGCCCCCTCCGTTGAGGCCAGTCCAAGCAGCGAAGAGTTCGTGATTAGGGCTATCCAGGAGAGCGAATAAACAAGAGTGATCTAGGAGGCCGCCCCGGTCAGGCCTCTGCCAGCTCCTCCTCCAAAACCGATGGCGACCGACTCAGCCATTCCAAGCAAGCTGATCGAGGTGGTTCAGGGAGCCGCGAGCTGGTCTGGCCCGGGGGACTACGGCCGCACAACTGCCAATGGTGAGCGCTTTCGCAACGGCACGCTGACGGCTGCCCATCGCACACTCCCCTTTGGCACCAAGGTGCGCGTCACCAATCTGAGCAATGGGGGGGGGTGGTGGTGAAAATCAATGACCGTGGTCCTTTCAGATACCACTGGGTGACCGATCTGGCCCATGGAGCCGCATCTCAGCTGAACATAATGCAGGTGGGAGAGGTGACGGTGAGGCTCGAGGCCCTCTCTAGGGGCGATTGATAGGGTGAATTGAGGAAGCCTCCAATCAACGTGATTCGTGAGGTTGTCCTCGATCAGAGCCAAGCACCAGCGGCCCGAGCAGCGCTGCGCAAACGGTTGATCAGTGGCCTAGGTGTAGGTGGTTTTGGCCTGCTGGTGGTGAGCTTGGGAGGGTGGTGGTTCACTGCAGCGCTGGGTGGAATGGTGCACCTCGGCCTGCTCGAGTTTTTCCGGATGGCGCAATTCAAGGGAATTCGCCCCGCCACCAAAACCACCCTTGTGGCCTGCCAACTGCTGCTGCTCACCACCCAGTGGGCGATTCAAGGCGGACTACCGGCTGATGTGGCCCATGCTGTTTTGCCCCTCTCTGGAGCCGCCATTTGCGGTTGGCTGCTGCTGCAACCGGTAACGGGTTCCATCGCCGACATTGCGGCATCGATCTTCGGATTGTTCTACCTAGGGTTTTTGCCCAGCCACTGGCTGAGCCTGCGCGGTTTGGACAACGGTCTGGAGATCACGCTGTCGGCCTGCTTAATGATCGTCGCCACCGACATCGGCTCCTGGGCCGTGGGACGGCGCTACGGGCGACGGCCCCTCTCACCGATCTCCCCCGGGAAAACCATCGAAGGGGCGATCGGTGGATTCATCTCAGCCATGCTGATCGGCCTGGTCTGCGGCCAGCTGATGGGCTGGGCCCTGCATGGCCTACCGGGGCTGCTGCTGGGCGCACTGATCGCGCTGTTCGCCCTGGTGGGAGACCTGACCGAATCGATGATGAAACGCGATGCAGGCGTGAAGGATTCCGGTGACGTGCTGCCCGGCCATGGCGGAATCCTGGACCGGATCGACAGCTATTTGTTCACCCCAGCGGTGGTTTTTTACGCGATCGCGCTGTGCCAACCGCTGTTGGCCCCATAACCAGCGCTACGGGGTGACGCTGGCCTGACCTTTGAGGGCCAACTGACCACTCGCCAGCTGCACGTGCACGATCCGAATGGCCGGATCCATCGGAAGCAGGGTGCACGGTTCATCGGCGGTCTCCGGCCGGAAGCACAACGTTCCTTGCTCAGCATTGAGGCGGAAGCGACGACGAGCAGGTTCTTGATGAGCAACAACGGGCGCCTGCAACTCGAGCAGATCCGCATCAATGCGCAGAGCCCCCAACGGGCTGAGGCCCATCAGCTGCTCAGCCATCCAGTCCCCGAGCCAGCGCCAGGGTTCGGCCAGCAAAGCGCTGTTGAGCTGACGGCCGTTGATGCTCACCTCTCCCTCCACCTGGAACGGCTGCTGCAGGGCCAGCATCTGACCGGGACTCAGCAGCTTCATGTCCACCGCAATCGGACCACTGCACAACTCCACGCTCCGCAAGGGCAGCCCCTGGAAACAGGCATCCCTCGCCCTGAGGGTCACGCCATCCAGACGCCCCCGCAGCAAAGACCAGGTGGAACCGTTCAGGGCCAGCTCGACGCTGCCAAGGCTGTCGCATTGACTGCGAATCCAAAGGCGCAGGGCCCCTGCCAGCACATTGAGAACGGGATCAGCCATTGGTCAGCAGCACATGACAACGCTCAGCCACCTTGCGGGGCTGATCGATATGGGGAAGGTGGCCGCAGGAGGAGAAGGTCTCAACAGGCTGATCCAGCAAGGCCTGAAGCGCCTGTTTCTGCGGAGCACGCAGAATCCGATCATTGTCACCCCAGATCACATGCAGTGATTGGGGGGGCAGGGGATCTCCACATCCAGCAAAACCACCACTGCGGGCGAAGGCGGCCAACGCCTCCGCCCAGCCGGGGCATTGCAGGTGCAGGGAGGCGATTTGTTCTTCCGGAGCTCCCACATCCGCATCGGGATCAGCGAAGGCCTGGCGACATAGCCCCCGCCGTACTCCGGGACGACCCAGAAACCAGGCACCAAAACGATCCAGCAGAGGCGGCACGGGCATCGGACGCCCCGTGAGACCGGCTGGAGCCAACAGCAGAAGAGAAGCCACGCGTTCGGAGTGACGCCGGGCCAACTCCACTGCCACGGAGCCTCCCATCGAAGCGCCAATCAGGCCCACTGGAGCCTCTGTGGGAAGCCGCTCCAGCAGGGCATCGAGATGCCGCAACACAGCCTCTGGACCGTAGGTCAGACCCGGGGGACGCGGCGAAAAGCCAAAACCGAAGAGGTCGGGGATAAACAGCTGAAAGCGATCGGCCAGGAGGGGAGCGAGGCGCCGGTATTCGAGAAAACTGCTATCGAAACCATGCAGCAGCAACAACGGAGAGCCCTGGCCAAGCACCGCAACCGGAAAGGGATCATCGACACCCAGGCCCGACAACGTCCACCACTGCACCTCAGCAGCTAAGGACTCGGCCTGCGGGTCAAGCAGAGCCGGCCGCAGTTGATCCAGAAGCGTCTTCAAAAGTTGATGGGGCTGAGTTCCGCAGCACCCACAAGGGCCTCCAGCAAAGCACCAGGCGTCACAGCGAAGGGCAAGTGATGCAGATCGGAACCATCGCGGCAAGCGAAGCGACACACCTCCTGCAAGTCACTGAGGCTGGCCTGCGCCAGACCAAGATCATCAAGGCTTACGGGCAGACCAAGCTGCCGCAGCAACGGCAGCAGCTGGCGATGCGCCTGAGCTGCAAGCCGGTTTCCGCCCAGACGTTCCTCCAAGCGAAGCTGCACAAGAATTCCGAAACCCACCTTCTCGCCATGGAGAACGTGATGACAGGCCTCGAGCTGGGTAAGTCCGTTGTGAACGGCATGGGCCGCAACCGTGCGGCAACGGGCACCGCCCAGCCCCCCAATCACCCCGGCGGTGAGGGCACAGGCTTCGGCGGTGCGCATCCAGGCCGCACTGCCTGGGTCTTCCAGTGCCGTGAGGCTATCGATCAGCAGTTGATCCCGAAGCACGCGAGCCATTTGCACGGCCTGCTGCACCAGACCATCGCTGCTGTCGCCACTGCTCACTGAGGCTTCGTACCACTTGGCCAGGGCATCAGCGACACCACTGGCCAGAGTGCGAGGTGGGGCCTGGCGCACCAAGCCGTGATCGAAGACGAGAAGGTCTGGGCAACGATCCAGAGCCACATCCCCTTCGAAAGCACCCTGAGGGGAATAGATGTTGGACAGAGCCGTCCAACCGGCACAGGTGGAGGCGCTCAGCGGAACAGTGATGCAGGGAAGGGAAAGGCGGTAGGCCAGCAGCTTGCCGGCATCTAGTACTTTTCCGCCCCCTGCGGCCAAAACGGCGTCGCAGCCATGGGCTTCAAAAGCCAATTTGTGAAGATCCTGCTCACAGCAGTCGAACTGAAGCTGAGCCTGAACGGGGAGAAGCCCTTGGCCCTGGAGATCCACCACCAAACGCTGACGCTGCTCAGCCGTGGAGGAACTGCGACCCAGCACCAACGGACGTGAGCAGAGGGATTTGATCTGAGGCAAGGCCTCATCCCACGCCTCATCCCCCCGCAAAACGCTTGCGGGGGCAATGGAGTGGGACGAGGTGGATCGAACCATCAGACGCTGGCACCGGCGAGTTGCGGTGCCGTATCCACCTGACCTTTGTGGCGGACCACCACCTTCTTGTTTTCGTCGACATCAACTTCGGCATGGTCGCCGTCCTTAATACGACCCGACAGCACCTCTTCGGCGAGGGAATCCTCGAGAAGACGCATGACGGCTCGACGCAGCGGACGTGCGCCATAGGCGGGGTTGTAGCCCTCTTCCACCAGGCGCTCCTTGAACGCATCCGACACGGTAAGGGTGATGCCCTTCTCGCCCATGCGGCCAAAGACCTCCTTAAGCATGATCTCAGCAATCTCCTTGACTTCGTCGCGGTTGAGCTGACGGAAGACGATGATTTCGTCGAGACGGTTGAGGAACTCAGGCCGGAAGTACTGCTTGAGCTCCTCATTCACCAGGGAACGGATCCGGGTGTATTGAGACTCCTCAGCGCTTTCACCGGAGAACTCGAAACCTAGGCCGCCGCCACCCTTCTCGATCACCTTCGAACCGATGTTCGAGGTCATGATGATCAGTGTGTTCTTGAAGTCGACTGTGCGGCCTTTGGAGTCGGTCAGACGACCGTCTTCCAGAAGTTGCAGGAGCAGGTTGAACACATCGGGGTGCGCCTTTTCGATTTCGTCGAAGAGCACAACGGTGTAGGGACGGCGACGCACGGCCTCTGTGAGCTGACCGCCTTCGTTGAAACCGACATAGCCCGGAGGCGAGCCGATCAGCTTGCTGACCGTGTGGCGCTCCATGAATTCCGACATGTCGAGTCGGATCATCGCCTCTTCGCTACCGAAGAAATAGGTGGCCAGAGCTTTGGTGAGCTCGGTTTTACCGACACCGGTGGGGCCCGAAAAGATGAAGCTGGCGATAGGGCGATTGGGGTTCTTCAAGCCAACCCGGGCACGGCGGATGGCCTTGGACACCGCCTTGACGGCTTCGTCCTGACCGATCAGACGCTGGTGGAGAGTTTCCTCCATGTTGAGAAGCTTGACCGACTCGCTCTCGGTGAGCTTCTGAACCGGAACACCTGTCCAGGAAGCCACGATCTGAGCAATATCTTCCTCGTTCACCATCGGTGAGCTGTCTGAGGCAGCCGCCTGCGTAACAGCAGTTTCACCGGTTTCAGAGCTGGCGTCGACTTTGGCCTCGTCCTTGTTGGCCTGAAGCAGAGAACGGATCTGCTCACGCAGTTCCACTTCCTTCTCGCGCAGTTCACCGGCTTTGGTGAAGTCCTGATCTCGAACGGCATCCTCTTTGTCCTTCTGCACCAAACGCAGTTCTTTGTCCACTTCCTTGGCCGCGGGGGGCAGCTTCGAATTGAGCAGACGCACCCGGGAACCGGCTTCATCGATCAGATCGATAGCCTTGTCGGGCAGGAAGCGATCCGAGATATAGCGATCGCCGAGGGTTGCGGCCGCCACAAGGGCGTCATCGGTGATCTTGAGACGGTGGTGCTGCTCGTAACGCTCGCGAAGGCCGCGCAGGATTTCGATGGTGTCGTCGATGGACGGCTCGCCCACATTCACCGGCTGGAAACGGCGCTCCAGGGCAGCATCCCGTTCGATGTGCTTGCGGTACTCGTCAAGGGTGGTGGCACCGATGCACTGGAGCTCGCCGCGGGCGAGGGCCGGCTTGAGGATGTTGGCGGCGTCGATCGCTCCCTCAGCAGCACCGGCACCAATCAGGGTGTGCACCTCGTCGATCACGAGAATCACGTTCCCGGCCGACTTGATCTCCTCCATGATCTTTTTGAGGCGCTCTTCGAACTCACCTCGGTACTTGGTGCCGGCCACCAGCAGGCCTATATCAAGGGTGAGGACACGCTTGTCTTCGAGAATGTCGGGAATGTCGCCCTGCTGAATCCGCTGTGCCAGGCCCTCAGCGATGGCTGTCTTACCAACACCAGGCTCGCCGATCAACACAGGGTTGTTCTTGGTACGGCGACCAAGAATCTGGATGACGCGGTCGATTTCGTTGTGGCGACCCACGACAGGGTCGAGCTTCGCTTCGGTAGCGAGCTGGGTGAGGTTGTTGCCGAATTCGTCGAGGGTGGGGGTTTTGGTGGATCCCTTTCCACCACCGCCTCCTCCTCCGGCGGAAACTTCAGCGGTTTCACCCAGCATGCGAATCACTTGGGTGCGCACCTTGGCCAGGTCGACACCGAGGTTTTCAAGCACACGGGCTGCGACACCTTCTCCTTCTCGGATAAGACCGAGCAGCAGGTGCTCTGTGCCGATGTAGTTGTGACCAAGCTGGCGAGCCTCTTCCAGAGAAAGCTCCAGCACCCGCTTAGCACGCGGAGTAAATGGGATCTCGACGGCAACGAAGCCGGAACCACGGCCGATGATTTTCTCAACTTCAACCCGAGCATCCTTGAGGTTGACCCCCATGGATTTGAGGACCTTGGCGGCAACGCCCGTTCCCTCGCCGATTAGGCCGAGGAGGATTTGCTCAGTACCAACGAAGTTGTGACCAAGCCTGCGGGCCTCTTCCTGGGCCAGCATGATCACCTTGATAGCCTTCTCGGTAAAGCGTTCAAACATCGCTGGGCCAATGCAGTGATGTGACCAAGCTATCAGGGTTGAGAGACCGCTGCGAGTGTTCGGTCTGTTCGGTCACTTTCCAGTCTGAGACTGGCCTGAACCGCACGAAAAATAACAATGAATCCCAGAAGATTCACCGCTTTTTTTGTCTCCCAGGGACGGGAAACCGAACAACTTCATTCGGCCGACATGGGCAACGGCGCTGACGGAATGCGACACCACTGAATAAGGGCATCGCGACCATCGGAGTAGTACCCGGAACGGGTGCCTGCGGTGCGGAAACCGGCTTTGGCATATAGCGCCAGAGCGGCAACGTTGTCGCTGGCTACCTCGAGGGTGGCGTGCACTGCACCGTGCTGTCGTGCCCGTTGCAACAGTGCTTGCAAAAGCAGACCTCCATGGCCACTGCGACGCCTGTCGGGATCCACAGCCAGCGCTGTGATGTGCAGCTCATCGGCCACCATCCAGCCACAGGCCACACCCATCAGGGCGTCGAGCTGCACAAGACCGATGCAGAGGCGACGGGGGTCGTCCAGCTCCCGCCGCCATTGCTCTCCTGTCCAGAGGCAGTTAAGCGCCCGTTGATCCAATGCCAGACAGGCTTGCTGCCAGGACGGATCAAGACGCAGGATCTGCGGGGTCAGTCCGCCCACTGCAGGGTCGATTCCTAGATTGCCCTCCGACGCCGCCACTCCGTGACCCAAACCATCACCAGTCAACGGCCTTTCGAGGCGAACATGGATGCGGAGAGCCCCAATCGCAACCTGACCCCGATCACCACAGGACTCGACGGCACCGACCGTCTTGTTGTTGGGGGGTGTCGTCTCAGCGATCTGGCCGAGCGTTACGGCACACCGTTGTATGTGCTGGATGAAGAGACCGTTCGGGCCACCTGCCGGGCTTACCGCCAGGCCCTGGAAAAGCATTACTCCGGGCCATCCCTGCCGATCTACGCCTCCAAAGCGAACAGCTCTCTGGTGATGAGCAGCCTGGCGGCCTCCGAAGGGCTGGGTCTAGATGCCGTGTCAGCCGGTGAATTGCTGACGGCGCTGCGCGGGGGGATGCCCGGGGAGCGCATGGTCCTGCACGGCAACAACAAATCCGACGAGGAGCTGCTGCTCGCCTATGCCAACAAGGTGATGATCGTTGTGGACAACCAGCACGATCTCGATCGCCTCGCCGAACTTCTGCCCGCTGGAGCCGAACCGGCACGCCTGATGCTGCGCTTCACCCCCGGAATCGAGTGCCACACGCACGAATACATCCGCACCGGTCACCTGGACAGCAAGTTCGGCTTCGATCCTGACCAGGTGGAGCCTGTGCTGCGAAGCCTTATTGGACAACCCTGGGCCCAACTCACCGGACTGCACGCCCACATCGGCTCGCAGATTTTTGAACTCGAGCCTCACCGGGATCTGGCGGCGGTGATGGCCGACAAGCTGAAGCTGGCCCGTGAGCTGGGCCATCCCGTAACCGACCTCAACGTCGGAGGTGGCCTTGGCATCCGCTACGTGGAGTCGGACGATCCTCCGAGCATTGAACAGTGGATCCAGGTGGTGGCAGAAGCCGTCACAAGCGCCTGCCAGGAACGAGACCTCGAGCTGCCGCGATTGATGTGCGAACCGGGTCGTTCCCTGGTGGCAACCGCCGGCATGACCCTGTATTCGGTGGGCTCGCGCAAAACGATCCCGAACGTGCGCACCTACGTGGCCATCGACGGTGGCATGAGCGACAACCCTCGCCCGATCACCTACCAGTCGCTCTACACCTGCTGCCTGGCCGATCGCCCCCTGGCCAAGCCAGACGAAAGCGTGAACCTGGTGGGCAAGCACTGCGAATCCGGCGATGTGCTGCTGAAGGACCTCCCCCTACCCACCACCGAGAGCGGTGACATCGTCGCCGTGTTTGCCACCGGTGCTTACAACGCCTCAATGAGTTCGAATTACAACCGGATCCCGAGGCCTGCTGCCGTTCTGGTGCATGACGGTTCAGCAGAACTGGTGCAGAAACGGGAGCAGCCGGATGACCTGCTGCGCTACGACGTTTTGCCAGAACGATTCAACGCGTTACGTTGAATGCAGTACTGAGAAGGGCGGAGTGAACGTATTGGCGGTGGTGGATCCGCGCCTGGTGCTCGACGTTCTCTTTGCCTCTTCCATCGGCTTTCTGCTTTTTTCTCGCGTCAATGAGCAGCGCACCCTCTGGCTGCTTCGAGGTTGGTTGTTTCTGGTGGCGATGGCCTGGTTTGTCCAGCGCTTCGCCAACTTGCCCCTCACCACAAAACTGGTAGACGCGCTCGTCATGGCCTGCTCGCTGTCCCTGGCCATCCTTTGGCAAGGCGAGCTGCGTCGCCTGATGGAGCTTCTAGGAACCGGTCGCCTCGCTGTATTGCTGGGCAATCCCCAGAAAGAGTTCAGCGCTTCGGCGGGAACCGTTAGCCAAATCACTGAGGCAGCGGGCCGGCTGTCTCAGTTGAGGCGTGGTGCCTTGATCGTGGTGGACCTTGGAAGCGACCTGAGGCCCGAGGATTTTCTCAATCCCGGCATCCCCATTGGTGCTGTGCTGAGTCGCGAGCTGATGCTCAACCTGTTCGCCGCCGACACCCCCCTCCACGACGGTGCCGTGCTGGTACGGGGCAATCGAATCGAGTCGGCTGGCGTGATTCTTCCCCTATCTAGACACAGCGTGAGCCGTTTCGGCACTCGGCATCTTGCGGCACTCGGCATCACCGAACGCTTTGATCGCTGCATCTGCATTGTGGTGTCGGAAGAAACAGGAACACTGTCTCTGGCGAACCAGGGCAAGCTGGAACGACCGATCACCAGTTCTCGCCTCCAGGAACTGCTCAGGGAGCTGTTCAGCACCGCCGAATCGATGCCGCCGGCACGACGTACGGTGGGTAGCGCTCCGTCCGAATCGCTGTCTTGAGCCGCCCTCCGGCCACCAGCACTGACACGGCCGATCGTTCGCTTCTGCCTGCGGACCTCGACCCAGGTCGGCTCCCGCAGCATGTGGCCCTGATCATGGATGGCAACGGTCGCTGGGCCAAATCCCGCGGTTTGCCGCGCGTGATGGGGCATCGTGCCGGCGTTGAAGCGCTGAAGTCCACCCTCCGGCTGTGCAGCGACTGGGGCATTCAATCCCTCACGGCCTACGCGTTCTCCACGGAGAACTGGTCGCGCCCCGGCGAGGAAGTGAATTTCCTGATGACCCTATTCGAAGGGGTATTACAGGCTGAACTGCAGGCCCTGGAGGCCGAACAGGTGCGGATTCGCTTTCTCGGCGATCTGAACGCTCTGCCCCAGAAACTGCAGGAGCTGATTGCCGACGCCACGGCCCGGACGGCGGGCAATAAAGGAATTCACTTCAATGTGTGCACCAATTACGGCGGACGACGGGAGCTGGTGCGAGCCGCTCAGCGTCTGGCCCAACGCGCTGCTGCCGGGGAACTGGACCCCGTCAGCATTGATGAAAACAGCATCGCCGCAGAACTATTCACTGCTGGCGAACAAGACCCCGATCTGTTGATCCGCACCAGCGGGGAACACCGCATCAGCAATTTCCTGCTCTGGCAACTGGCCTACGCCGAAATTCACGTCACCGATGTGCTTTGGCCTGACTTCAATGCCGATGCCTTGAAAGCCGCTCTGCTCGATTTCCAACGTCGCCACCGCCGCTTCGGCGGTCTTGATCCGATCAACCCATGACCCTCAGCATCCGCCACGACTGGACCATCGAGGAGATCCAGACCCTCCTAGAACTTCCCTTGATGGAGCTGCTCTGGCAAGCTCAAACCGTGCATCGGGAAGCCAACCCTGGCTACCGGGTGCAGCTGGCCTCGCTGCTGAGCGTGAAAACAGGGGGCTGCGAAGAAGACTGTTCCTACTGCTCTCAGTCGATCCACAACAGCAGTGACGTCACGGCCTTTGAGGCCCAGATGCAGGTAGAGCCGGTGCTTCAGCGCGCCCGGGCCGCCAAGGAGGCCGGTGCTGACCGCTTCTGCATGGGCTGGGCCTGGCGCGAGATCCGTGATGGCGCTCCCTTTGAGGCGATGCTCGAAATGGTGCGAGGGGTCCGCGGCATAGGGATGGAGGCCTGCGTGACCGCGGGGATGCTCACCGACCAACAGGCGGAACGGCTATCAGAAGCTGGTCTCACGGCCTACAACCACAACCTCGACACCAGCCCCGAGCATTACGAACGGATCATCTCCACACGCACCTACCAGGAACGGCTAGAGACCCTGCAAAGGGTTCGCAATGCCGGCGTCACCCTCTGCTGCGGCGGCATCATCGGAATGGGTGAAACCCTGAGGGACCGTGCCTCCATGCTGCAGGTGCTGGCCAGCATGAACCCCCATCCCGAAAGCGTTCCGGTGAACGGGTTGGTGGCGGTGGAGGGAACCCCTTTGGAAGAGCAGGCTCCCTTTGAACCGCTGGAGCTAGTGCGGATGGTGGCGACTGCGAGAATCCTTATGCCTCACGCCCGGGTGCGGTTGAGCGCCGGCCGTGAATCGATGAGCCGAGAAGCACAGATCCTCTGCCTTCAGGCGGGGGCAGATTCGATCTTCTACGGCGATGTTCTGCTCACGACCGGCAACCCGGATGTGGAGGCCGACCGCCAACTTCTCGCCGATGCGGGGGTGACAGCCAACTGGCAGGAGGAAGCGGCGGCTCGGGCCAGCTGCTCGCCCCACTGATCAGCCGACCCCATGCAACGATTGCTCCACTGGCACATTGAGGATGTCTGTGCAGGGCTAGGCAGGGAAAAGCCCGTCGATGAGGTGCCTTGATCGATCCCATCGTCATCCCCTCCCTGCTTGGTCTGTTTGTTCTGTCCGTGATCCTGGAGGCGATCAAAGACGGACAAGCAACGTCACCACAATCACCGCTATTGAGAACTGGCCGAAGGGTCCTGCGCGGACAACCCCGACTGTCACCAACCGGAAACACTGCACAAAAGACTCATTGTGGGTGTCGTCCCTGTTGAGCTACACCGTATTGGTCTGTGGCACAGCCATGAAGATCGACAGCGCCAACGCTCAACCGATGGGAAGCCTGATCTTTGAAGGGGGACACAAGCCCTTCCATGCCCTGGCCTGTCCCCTGAAACCGGCGGCGGTTCGCATCAGCAGGAAAGCCTGACGACCAACAACACGGGTGGAACGACCCGGCCTGATGCAGGCTGGAGGAATGTTGAACCCCTAACAGCGTGGACTCGAGCAACCTGGAGCCTGTGCTGGCGAAAGACAGCCGGCTCCTGGTGGCGGCGTTTTATGCCTTCACGCCCCTGAATGACGAGCTCAGGGAGACATTGCTAAGCAGCTTGCCGACCCTGGCTTGCGATGGCAGCGTGCACGGCTCGGTGTTGGTGGCCCATGAAGGGGTGAACGGCACGATCAGTGGCCCGGAATCAGCAGTTGATGCGGTGCTGGATCATCTGCGCACTTCCTTGGTGCTCGGCAACGACCACTACGCACGGTTGGAGGTGAAGCGCAGCTGGACCAACAAGCCGGTGTTCCGCCGCTTCAAAGCCCGGCGCAAAAAGGAGATCGTGACCATCGGCGTGGACAGCGTGGATCCCCGCACCAGCGTGGGCACCTACGTGGAGCCGGACGACTGGAATGCACTGGTGGATGATCCCGACACCCTGGTGATCGACACCCGCAACAGCTACGAAACAGCGATCGGCACGTTCGAGGGGGCCATCGACCCCAGCACCGAGAGCTTCCGCGACTTTCCGAAATGGGCAGAGTCCACGCTTCGGCCCCTGATGGAACAGAAGGGCAGCAAACGCATCGCCATGTTCTGCACCGGCGGAATCCGTTGCGAGAAAGCCAGCAGCTACCTGCAGCAAGAGGGCTTCGGGGAGGTGCACCACCTGCGCGGCGGCATCCTCAAGTACCTCGAACTGGTACCGGAAGCCGAGAGCCGCTGGCAAGGGGAGTGCTTTGTCTTTGATCAACGGGTGGCGTTGAACCACCGGCTGGAACCCGGCGAGCACAGTCTTTGCCACGCCTGCGGCCTGCCGTTGTCAGCCCAGCAACGCGAATTGCCGAGCTACATCAAGGGGGTGCAGTGCGTGCACTGCGTGGATCGCTTCACCGATGCCGACCGGGAACGCTTCGCCATGCGGCAACGCCAGATCGACCAACACAACATCGACCAGCAGCAGGCCTGAGGAGATCAGGCCGCATCGGACAATCCCTGCCAGGGACCACCCGATGCCTTGCCGCCGATCCTCTACAGCTTCAGACGCTGCCCCTACGCCATGCGCGCACGCTGGGCCCTGCTGGAGGCCGGACTTCTCGTGCAGTGGCGGGAGATCGCACTGAAGGCCAAACCCGCTGAGATGTTGGCGGTCTCCCCCAAGGGCACGGTGCCCGTATTGGTGCTGCCGGACGGCACGGTGATCGAGGAAAGTCTGGCGGTGATGGAATGGGCCCTTGCTCAGGCGGACCCTCGCGGGCTGCGCAACACCGGCGATGCCTCAGCGCTGATCGAGCAAAACGACGGTGCTTTCAAACATCATCTGGACCGGTTCAAGTACACCGACCGCTACCCAGGCACCAACAAAGACGAGCAATGCGCCTCCGGGCTCGCCATCCTGCAAAGCTGGAACCAGAGGATCGCTGATCAGGGCTGGCTGCTGGGCGAGCACTGCTCGCTGGCAGATGCCGCCCTCTGGCCCTTCGTGCGGCAGTGGCGCATCGCCGATCCCGAGAGATTCGACAACGACAACACCCTGGAGGACCTACATCACTGGCTCCAGCGTTTCCTGGAGGACCCCAGATTCGAGCGGCTTATGCAGCGCGCCGACCCCTGGAGTACAGGGGGACAGCAACACCACTTCCCCGCTGATGCCATCGCGGTTCCCCTGGATCAACCCCTGTTTCACCTAGCCCTTAAGGCCGACTGGCAGGCTGCCCAGGCTAGCGGCAGCTACCGCATCTCCACCCGGGGGATGACATTGGAGCAGGTGGGCTTCATCCACTGCTCATGGCAGGAGCAGGTAAGAGACACATTTGTGCGTTTTTATGCGGACGCTGGCGAGGTGCTCCTGCTGGAGATTGATCCCGCCGCGATGAACGCTCCCCTACGGGCCGATGCAATTCCCACCGGCGAACTGTTCCCCCATCTCTACGGTCCATTGCCCCTGGAGGCGGTCCGCTCGGTCGTCGCCATGACCGCGGCAGCATGAGCACGACCACCTCCCGATCGATGCTCGAACACCTGGAAGCCGAGGCCCGCGAACGCGGACTGCTGCTGCGATTGCAGGTGGGGCGCCCCCTGGGGCTGTGGAGCCTGCGGTTGGTGGTGGCCCGGCAAGCCGCCAGCGGCAGCCTGTTGCTGTTGGGGGAAATGAAGGGATGGGCCTACCCCGCTGCCACGGGCCTGCAGCTCGACACGATGCGGGTGATGCCGAAGGCACCTGCGGGCGTGGGTGATCTGATCTGGGCGGCCACCATGGCCTGGGCCCAGGAGGCCACGCCTTGTACAAAGGCCCGGTTGCTAGCCATCCGCGACGACGAGCAGCAACACCGCCGGCTGGTGCGCTACTTCCACCAACGCGGCTTCAACAAAACCCGTGATGTGGAAGCAGCGCTTTGGGATCTCCCCCTGCGCATGGTCTGGGGAGGCGCCGGGGCCCTGATGAGTAGCGATGTGGCAACCGTTCTGGACCGCAGTCTGCGGAGCTGGCGTCAGTCGGCGGCGTGATAACTGCTGCGCACCAGCGGGCCACTGCGCACCTGAGCAAATCCAAGCTCACGGGCCACCTCCGCCAACGCGTCGAACTCCTGGGGCGTCCAGTAGCGGGCCACTGGAATGTGCTCAAGCGAGGGGCGCAGGTACTGCCCCAGGGTGATCCGTTGGCAATCCACGGCGCGAAGATCCTGGAGGGTGGCGATCACCTCGTCGCGGCTCTCCCCCAAGCCGAGCATCAGACCACTCTTGGTTGGGATCTGAGGCGCCAGCTCCCGGGCCGCCGCGAGCAAACCGAGCGATCGTTCATAAGTGGCTCCCCGGCGCACCTCCCCCTGCAGCCGCTGCACCGTTTCCAGGTTGTGGTTAAAGCAAACCGGTTGGGCCCCCAGCACTGTCGCCAGCCGCTCCCGCTGGGCCATCACGGCCCGCTCCGAGTCCGCCACACCGCCCCAGAAATCGGGGGTGAGCACCTCAAGGGCGATGAGCGGATTGCGGGCCCGGATCGCCGCCATGGTGGTGGTGAACAGGCTGGCGCCGTGGTCGGCAAGATCGTCGCGGGCCACCGCCGTGAGCACCACATAGCGGAGTTGCATCGCCTCCACCGCATTTGCCACCCGCTCCGCTTCCGCGGCATCCAGCGGCATCGGGGCCTGGCCCTTGTCCACCTGGCAGAAGGCACAGCTGCGGGTGCAGATTGAGCCGCCCAATAGGAACGTCGCTGTTCCGGCGGCGTAGCACTCGCCGCGGTTGGGGCAGCGACCCTCCTCGCAGATGGTGTGCAGGCGGTTCTGCTTCACCAGCCCCTGCACCCGCTCCAACTCCGATGCGTTGCCAATCGGCCGTCGCAGCCAGTCCGGCAATCGCTCGGCGGGGGGAATGGAGCTGTACTTGCTCATACCGGCCGGCGCCCCTCCAGGGCGCGGCTCAGGGTGACCTCATCGGCGTATTCCAGTTCACTACCCATCGGCAAGCCGTAGGCGATCCGGCTCACCGAACAGAAGGGCTTGAGCAACCGCCCCAGATACAAGCTGGTGGTGTCTCCTTCCACGCTGGGGGTGAGGGCGAGGATCACCTCACTGATCTCCTCATTGGTGATTCGTTGCACCAGTTCGGTGACGTGCAGCAGCTCCGGACCAACCCCGTCCATGGGCGAAATAAGGCCCCCAAGCACGTGGTAGCGCCCCTGAAATTCACGGGTGCGTTCCAGAGCCAGAAGATCCCTGGAATCCGCCACCACGCAGATCACGCCGTTGCGGCGCTCAGGGTTGCGGCAAATCTCACATTCGGGATCAGCGGAGAGGTGGAAGCAGGTTTGGCACTGGCCAACCTGGGTGCGGGCCGCCAACAGGGCATCAGCGAACTGATGGATCTGCTCCTCCGGTTGATTCAGAAGATGCAAAGCGAGCCGCTGGGCCGTGCGCGGACCGATGCCAGGCAGACGCTCGAACTGATCAATCAGCCGGGCTAACGGTTTAGTAAAGCCGCTCAGTGGTCTGCCGCCGATGCGGGAAATGTAGGAGTTGCGGAGATCATCTGCCGCAACAGAGTTCACGACAATCAGGCCACAGAGGCAGAATGGCCCATGGATTGATCGCCCAGCTGATGCAGCTCTTCCAGTCTTTGAGTCGCGTGATCATTTGCGGCGCCCTGGCACTGATGGTGGGGGCCTGCGCAGCGGGACCAACAGCCGGACTGCAGTCGTACCAGAGCCCGGATGGCCGTTTCGCCTTCCTCTATCCCACCGGTTGGACTGAGGTTCAAGTGAGCAACGGACCACGGGTGGTGTTTCACGACCTGATCCACAGCGATGAAACCGTGAGCCTGATGATCAACAAGGTGAGCGAAGACAACGAACTGAGTGAACTGGGCAGCGCCATCGCAGTGGGAGAGCGGCTGCGCCGTGAGGTGATCGCCACCGCCGGCAGCGGCCGCACCGCGGAGCTGGTGGGAGCGCAGGAGCGAGAGGTGAATGGCCACACCTTCTACGACCTGGAATACGCCGTGCACTTGGAAGATCGGGACCGCCATGAGCTGGCGACTGTGGTGGTAGATCGCGGCCGCCTTTACACCCTGGCTACCAGCGTCAACGAAGAACGCTGGAGCAAGGTTGGTGATCTCTGCGGCCGGGTGGTGCACTCACTGACCCTGCTGATCTGATCAGAACAGGAATCGGAAGCGTTGGCTGCCAACACTGGCATCGCTGCCACTGCTCGACTTGGCCGGCCACTCGGTTTCCAGATAGCTGATGCCATCGGCATTGAACGGAACCGCCTTCAGACTGGAAGCCTTCAGATCGGTGGTGCCCATGGCGGTGACCAATCCACCCAGTTCGATCGGCCCCAGATCCGTCTCCAAGGCCTGGCCCGCAGCGGTGATCAAAGCCGGCAGGCGGATCAGATTCTGCGGTTGTTTCATCTGCTCAAACAGACCCTTCAACGCCAGCTGCTGCCGTTCCAGCCGGCCGAAATCGCCGCGGCCGTCGTTGCGCCAACGCAAAAAGCCCTCCAAATCCTTGCCCCTTAACAGCTGAGGGCCGGGCTGCAGGTCGATCAACAAGTTCTGACTGCGGTCGATGTAATAGAGGCGCTTGGGAACATCCACTTCGATTCCCCCCACCAGGTTGGCCAGGGTTTCGATCGCATCCAGGCGCACCACGATGTGGTGGCGGATCGGTCGGTTCATCAACCGCGACAACTCCCGCTCCACAGCCTCCACTCCGCCGTAGGCCATCAGTGCATTCAGCTTGATGCCACCGAAGCCCTCAGCATCGATGTAGCTGTCGCGGGGGATCTGGGTGATCGACGTGGTGGTGCCATCCACCCGCACCGTGAAAATCACATCAGTGTTGTTGCCAGTGCGGTCTCGGCCCAGCACCACCACCTCCCTTGCCCCGAAGCCGGTCCAACCAACAAATGGGTTGGCAAGCGGCGCAGGCTTAGGCAGCGCGAAAGGCTGATCTGCCGTCCTGGACGGCGCCATGATCAACCGGCTCAGAGCAACCGAAAGAGTCAGGCCGCCGCTGAGACCAACCACCACAGCAGCAACCACCGGCCATGTGATGGCCTCAGATGACGCCTTAGCAGAGGGGGGTTGTGTCATGGCATGCACGCTAAGCAGCATCTTGGCGCGCTCGTCCCATCTCTGGTAGAGGGACGCAGACCTCTGTCAAACCAATGGATCGCTGATCACCATCGAGGCGCAGGGGAGCTGGCGGATCAATTTGCTGATGCGATCACTGCCTGGAATCGGCAGACCAGCCACCCGCCTGCGCTGGGTGCGCAGGATCACCAGATCGTGTTCGCGGCTGAGGCGATGAATGGCACCATCGATACCCGGCCCCCGCAGAATCACTATGTGGAACCGCTCCTCTGGAATCCCCGGCGGACGCCAGCGAATCAGCTGCTGTTCCATCCAATGACGGTCCTGGCCGCTGAAGCGGGGGTCGTGCACATGCAGCAGGGTGATCCGAACGCGCTGATCCTCCGGAGCTGAGTTGATCATCCGCAGCGCCAGTTCGAATTGCTCGCGTGCGCTGGCGGAGAGGTCTTTGATCGGAACAAGGATTCGGCCCAGGCCGCTATCTGTCTCATGCCCCAGGTTCACTACCACCACCGGACAGTGGGCCGTGCGGCAGACCCCATCAACGATGTCGCCCATTAGCCAGGCCCGGAGTTGATCGGTGCGGGCTGCACCGATCAGCAACAGATCCGCGGCCTGTTCCAAAGCTGTGCGGCTCATGCCGCCGGCAATATCTTCATCCAGCCGCAGCAGGCTGCGGCTGGGCACAGCCAACTGGGCACCGATGCTCTCCGCCGTGCTGAGGCGTCCACGCGCTGCGGCAATGGCCCTGTTCAAACCACCGCGCATCTCTTCGAGGCTGGGATTCACCATCGCCAGGGGAAGCAGCAACCCTTCAGCCCCAGCCGAACCCTGCACCAGGCGGGCCGCCATGCTCAACAATCCCTTCTCGGTGCTGGGGTTGGCCACCGGCACAACGATGCGCAGGGGGCGCTGGACGACCTCATTGACGCCATCCAGCACCGCCGCCTCCTCACCGAAGCTGACCGGCACCGCATCGGGACTGGGATCCTTGAGCCGTGTCACCGACTGCTCCGTGAGGATCGGCCCCAGGGTGGCCGTCACCACCATCACCGCCAGCACACTGTTGAGCACGGTCTGATTGAGCAGACCCGCCTGGTAGCCGATGAAGGCCGTCGCCAGGGTCGCCGCCACCTTGGGCATCGTCAGCGACCACATCATCAGGATCTGGGCGCGGCGGTAACCGAACAGCCGTCCGCTCAGCCAGGACGCCACACCCTTGCCGCCAATAGCGCCCACAAGCATCAGCGCGGTGAACTGAAAGTTGCCCAGGCTTTGGCCGAGGCTGCCCAGATCAAGCAGCAATCCCAAATCGATAAAGAAGATCGGGATGAACAGCACGCCACCCACAAAAATCACCTGTTCCTTCACCCGGCCCTCGGGCAGCACGGAATTCACCGCCAAACCAGCCAAGAAGGCGCCGACAATCTTCTCCACTCCCGCCAGCTCAGCACCCAGGGACGCCAGGAACAGGGCCACCAAAACAGCGAGCACCATCCGGTTTTCATCACTGATGCCTTGCAGCACCAGGCGCCGGCCCAGCCAGCGGATGCCGATCACCACTACCAGAGCGAAGCCACCGATCTTGAGCAGCAGCAGGCCCAGGCCAAGGCCACTGAGGCTGCCCTGGCCCAGCCCCAGTCCCACCGCCAGCAGCAGCAGGGCCACGATGTCGGTGAAGATCGTGCTGCCCACGCTCACCACCACCGCCTCGTCCTTCTGGGCGCCGTAACTGCGCACGATCGGATAACCGAGGGGAGTGTGAGTCGCCATCAGGGCGCCGAGCAACAGGCACGACACCGAGGCGAAGCCCGCCATCAGGCCGATCGACACGCCCGTTCCCACACCGATCAACAGGATCAGCAGGCCATAGATAAAGGAGCGACGCTTGACCCGGTTGAACTCCTCGAGATCAATCTCCAGACCCATCGTGAACAGCAGATACACCGCCCCGAGATCGGAGAGCAACCGTACCGTTTCGCTGCTGCTGTCGACCCAGTTCAAAGCGTGGGGACCCACCACCACGCCAGCCGCCAGCAACCCCACCAGATCGGGCAGCCCCAGCCGCCGGATCAACGGCGGCACCGCCGCACTGATCGCCACCAACAGCGAGAACACCCCGAGGGGGTGATGCATCACGTGGCTGATCGAGGCCTGCATGGCCATGGCTCCACTGCCGGCTTGCGGACCCAGCATGGTCGCCGAATCTGCCGGCAACAACAGCTGCTTCAGGAAGCGATAACCCCTTCGCCGGCCTGCACCTGCCAGAGGTTGGCATAGACCCCACCCTGGGCCACCAGGCTGTCGTGGCAGCCCTGCTCCACAATCCGGCCCTGGTCCATCACCACAATCCAATCGGAATGGCGAACCGTGCTGAGACGATGGGCGATCACCACGGTGGTGCGGTGCAGGGTGATCTGCGCCAAGGAGCGCTGGATGGCGGCTTCGGTGTCGTTGTCCACCGCTGCGGTAGCTTCATCGAGCACCATCACCGGGGCATCCTTGAGGATGGCGCGGGCCAGGGCGATGCGTTGGCGCTGTCCGCCCGAGAGGCGCTGCCCCCGCTCCCCAACCAGGGTTTCGTATCCCTGGGGCAAGGCATCGATGAATCCAGCGGCTTCCGCCAAGCAAGCAGCCTGCTCAATCGCCACCGGATCGGGATCTGAGACCCCATAAGCGATGTTCTCGGCGACGGTGCCGTGGAAGAGGTAGACGTCCTGACTCACCAGGGCGATGCAGCGCCGCAGGTCTTGAAGCTGCAGGGTTTCGATGGGGACCCCATCCAGGCAGATACTTCCGCCATCTCGCTCATACAGCCGCAACAACAGCTTCACCACCGTGCTCTTGCCGGACCCCGTCGCCCCGACAATGCCGAGGGTCGATCCCGCTTGCACGGTCAGATCGAAGCCCTGCAGCAGTGCTGATCGGCCGCCATAGGCGAAATCCACCGCTTCAAAGCGAATCTCACCCCGCAGCCGCTGCGGATCCACAGGCACCGTTCCTCCCTGGATCAGAACCGGCGTGTCGATCAAATCGAGCACCCGTTGCGTGGAGGCCATCGAGCGCTGGTATTCATCCAGGGTTCTGCCAATGGCGGTTAACGGCCAGAGCAGGCGCTGGGTAATGAACACCAGAACGCTGTAAGTGGCCACCGGCAGTTCCCCGGCCAGGGCCTTGAAGCCACCGATCAACAGGATCGCCAGGAAGGCGAACAGAATCGCGAAGCGGATCAAGGGGATGAAGGCCGCCGAAAGACGAATCGCCCGGGCATTGCTCTGGCGGTAGGCCAGGCTTTCTGCTCGCAGCCGCTCCAGTTCCAGAGCCTCAGCGGTGAAGCTCTTGATCGTGAGCATCCCCCCCAGGTTGTTGGCAAGCCGGGAGGCGAGGTCGCCCGCCCGGGCCCGCACCTCCCGGTAACGCGGCGCCAGCTGGCGCTGGAAATGCAGCGATCCCCAAAGAATTAGCGGAATAGGCAGGTAGGCGAACAGGGCAACCTCCGGCGCCACCATCGCCATGCCGATGCCCACCACCAGAACGGTGGTGATCAACTGCAGGATCTGATTGGCACCGCGATCCAGAAAGCGTTCGAGCTGATTGATATCGTCATTGAGCACCGCCATCAGGCGACCGGTGCTGTCCTGCTCGAAAAAGGCCAGCTCCAGCTTCTGAAGATGGTCGTAAGCCTCGACCCGCAGGCTGTGCTGGGTGGTTTGCGCCAGGTTGCGCCAGAGCACGTCGTAGAGGTACTCAAATAGCGACTCCGCCGCCCAAATCACAAAGGTGAGCAGAGCCAGAAACCAGAGTTGCTGGCCTGCGGTCCTCAGACCGAAACCCGCCAACACAGACTGGTCACCGCGCACGACCACATCAAGGGCCAGACCGATCAAGGCGGGTGGGGCCAGATCGAACAGCTTGTTGAGCAGAGAGCAGCTGATCGCTGCAATCACTAGGCGACGCTGCGGCGCCAAAT
The DNA here is from genome assembly GCF_020514115.1 of Synechococcus sp. MU1642. Taxonomy (GTDB): domain Bacteria; phylum Cyanobacteriota; class Cyanobacteriia; order PCC-6307; family Cyanobiaceae; genus Parasynechococcus. The sequence goes on along the minus strand of NZ_VTKZ01000001.1, from coordinate 221,591 downwards.
GACGCATCAGCCGCATCAAGGGGGAACGATTTGCTGAAGCTTTCCTGAGGGTTCGTTCCGACACGGTTTTCACCCCTGAAGACGCACTACAACGGAACCACAACTGAAGGAGGTGCCATGAGCCGATCGAGGTCGTTCAACCGCTTTCACCGTTACCTGGCGCGCCAGAAACGCCGCGGACTGCGGGACGTGTTGCCCAAGTTCCAGGACCCCCGTGAGCAACAGCAAAACCCAGCAGACAGCAGTGATGAAATGCTGAGTCGGCTGAGCTTGCGTGAAGTGGAATCGGACCTGATGGAGGCCGAGGCCTCAGCCTCAGCCGCGGTAACCGCCACCACCACCGCGGGGGCCACCTGAGCGCTCCCGAGGGGTAGCTTTGCTGACGCGGATCATGCGGCCCATCCACTCCACGTCCTGAAGATCGTCGATGGCTTTTTGCTCATCGGCATCGTTGACCATTTCGACGAAAGCGAAACCGCGCTTGCGGCCTGTCTCACGATCCAGGGGCAGGCTGCAGTTCTTGACCTCGCCGTACTCGTTGAAGAGATCAACAAGATGATCTTGCTCTGCCTGGAATGAGAGATTGCCGATGTAGATGGTCATGGACCGTGGAACCGTTGAACTTGATCGATCGCTTGAGCCGGTTCCGAAAGCTCGGAGAGGACCAATGCTCAGGCGTGAACCCGATGACGTTACAGGGCAGTCGCACGAATCAACACAAAAAAAAGAAGCAATTCCGAAGACTCGCCCGCAACCAAGCCATCCACTCCATTGTCAGAAGACCATGACATAAGAGAGAGATGGCATTTGAAAGCCTTTGTTTCCAAGCCATGACCTGGACCGCCGATGGAGAGCTGGATCCAGTGGACAAGCTTCTGCTAATTAACAACTTGATCCGGCAGGCCACGCCTAGAGAGCAGATCGAGTTGATTCAAGTGGTGGAAAAGTTGGCACTGCTTCAGCCCGAGGCCACCGTGCAAGTGAGCCATCTCTGACCCTTTTTGATCCCCGGGGATCAGAGGCCGTAGGCCTCAGCTGCCTTGGCCTTGCAGGTTGCTTGGGCCGTCTGGATCCCTGCCCCGTTCTGCACCTCCAACAGAAAACAACGGCAGGTGTCGGCCACCATTCCCTCAGGGGGAACAGTCACAGCCCTCTGCAGCTCGGCCTTGACGGCCGTTCTGCAGAACTGGGTGATCAGGCTGTTGTCCGATGCGGTTGCTGACAAAGGGCCCAGAACCAGAGCAAACGCCGGAAACACACGCATCAAGAAGCCTGACTGATTTGCAGTTCGCGGTTCATCACTTTCAGGCAACGCAAGCTGTTGAACACTTCCTCGGGCATGCCCTTGGGCAGATCCACCAGGCTGTGATTGTCAAAAATCTGGATGCGGCCAATCATTCGGCCCTGCAGACCGGTCTCGCCAGCGATGGCGCCCACCAGGTTGCCCGGCTTGACCCGATCGCGGTGACCCACCTCAACCCGGTAGCGCTGCATGTTCTCCTCAGGAGCCCGCGCCGGACGCTCGCGCCGCTCACGGCGCTCGCCCGAATTGCGTTCGCGATCTCGGTCGCGGTCGTTGCGACGGGTGTTCTGAATCCAGTCATCGTCTCCCTTGCGCAGCAGCGCATCGGGTCCGATTGCCAAATTCAGCGCCGCCATGGCCAGTTGCTCGGGGCTGAGCTCGAGCTCCGTGGCCACTCGCTGCATCAACTCCTGGAGCAGGGCCGCTTCATCGGCTTCAGGGCGTTGCTCCTGGGCTGCCTCACTTAGACGCTTACGCAGACGGTCCAACCGGCCCTGGTTGATGGCCGTATTACCGGGCACCTCCATTGCTTCGATCGGCTGACCCGTAGCCCGCTCCAGGTTGCGGATGAAACGCCGTTCCCGTGGGGTCACGAACAGAACCGCTTCTCCGGTACGTCCAGCGCGGCCCGTCCGGCCGATGCGGTGCACGTAGGCCTCGCTGTCGAACGGCATGTCGTAGTTGATCACGAGACCGATGCGTTCCACATCAAGACCCCGCGCCGCAACGTCGGTGGCCACGAGAATGTCAACCGACCCACTGCGAAGGCGCTCCACGGTGCGTTCCCGTTGGTTCTGAGGAACGTCGCCATTGAGCACCGCCACCTGATGGCCGCCGGCCTCAAGGGTTTCAGCCACGGTCAAGGTGATCGCCTTGGTGCGGGCAAAGATGATCACACCCTCACCACCACAGGCGTCGAGAACCCGTTGCAGGGCTTCGAGCTTGTGCGGCATCGGCACCGTGATCGAACGCTGGCGGATCCGCTTGCCTTCCTGATCCTTGGTGCGAATCGTGACCTCAGCAGGGTCCTTGAGATAACGCTTGGACAGGCGACGGATCTCGGGGGGCATCGTCGCGGAGAACAGCACCACCTGGCGCTGCTCAGGCAATTGATCGAGGATCCACTCCACATCGTCGATGAAGCCCATGCGGAGCATTTCATCCGCTTCATCGAGCACCAGGCTGCGCAGACCGCTTGTGTCGAGCGTGCCCTGACGCATGTGGTCCATGACCCGACCCGGGGTGCCCACCACCACATCAACCCCGCGCCTGAGAGCACTGATCTGGGAGCGGAAATCCGTGCCGCCATAGACCGCCAGCACCTTCAAATGGGGATGGCCGGCGGAATAAGCCTTGAACGACTCAGCCACCTGCATCGCCAGCTCCCGTGTGGGGGCGAGCACCAAGGCCTGGGGTGTTTTCTGGCCACTCTCAAGACGCTCGAGCAACGGCAACGCAAATGCTGCTGTTTTGCCGGTACCGGTCTGGGCCTGACCCACCAGATCGCGGCCGAGCATCAGCTCGGGGAATGCGGCCTTCTGGATGGGGGACGGATCGGTATACCCCTTGTCCGCCAAGGTGCGGAGCAAAGCCTCACTGAAACCAAAACCGGCAAAACCGGATTCCGGCTCAGCCGATTTAATCGTGGTAGTGAACACCTCAGCATTGGAATTGGATTCCGGGAGCGCGGATGCAGAAAGATCCACAGCGCAGGCGGAATCGTCGCGCTGCTGTTGCTGTTCAGTCATGGAAGGTGGCTTCGCCTGATTGATCTCTGAAATCAGGCTCACAACCTCCCTGCAACTAAAGAGTTGCGCTCTGGTTGTGTTGCCTACGCTTCAAAGGTTGGATTTCAATTTATCACCCGGCCGTAATCATCCTGCAGACGTTCGATGTCGTCTTCCCGCAGATCAACACCGTGCTGAACTTCGAGAATCAACAGATCTGAGTCGTCTGCACGGGCGCGATGCACAGCGCCGCAGGGGATGGAGAGCATGACGCCCTGGCTTGCGGCATGCCATGTCTCACCGCAGAGCAGAGCCCCCAAACCTGACACCACGGTCCAACTTTCGCTGCGATGACGATGCCGCTGCAGGGACAACTGCTGCCCGGCACAAACCAACAGACGTTTCACCAAATAGTTGTCCCCCTGGGTCAACGTTTCGTACCAGCCCCAGGGACGCTCAACCCGCATCAGTTCACCCGCGTCAGATCAGCGTCACCAGGTCAAGGCTGGCACGTGCTCGCGTGATCGCTGTGTAAAGCAAACGGCGTTGATGTTCAGCAGCCGGGCCATCTTCGAGGGGATCTGACCAGAGCAGGATCACCCGATCCGCCTCACTGCCCTGGGCCCGATGGATGGTGAGCGCAACCGCCGGCTCCAGACGCCGCAAACGAGCTGAATGCAAACGGCGCACCTGCAGCTGGCCTTCCGGATCCACAACCTGGAACAACAGGCGTCGTTCAGAGCCTGCCCCGATCACCACCCCGAGGTCGCCATTGGCCAAGCCGAGTTCCGGTTGATTGCTGCCGCAGATCACCGGCAAGCCGATCGGCCAACGCTCGACCTTGCCGGCTGCGTTGGCCCCCAGCAGCGTGCGGTGCACATCATCAAGACTCCACGGCCCCCGGCGGCGTGGACAGAGCAAAAGGTCCTGCTCGAGCAGCGCGAACAAGGGCCGGGACTCCGCCATCAGCTCCTGCTCTTTACAGCAGTTGAGATCAACCGTCAGCGCCTGCAGCTGCTGAAGGCGCTGGATCCAGCGCTGCCGCACCAAGGCCGGAAAACGACTCAGGGGACTGGGGTGCACCTGAAGGTTGGCCTGCTCGGGCAAAGCAGCCAAATCCGCTGCAAAGGTCTTCAGATCCCCCTGGCGCAGCTGTTGCGCCACCTGCGCCAGGGCTCCGCGGTTGCGGTAGGTGTGTTCGAGATGTACGGCGCCGGCACCGAAACGGCCGCGCACGTCAGGCTGCTGAAGCCGATGCCAGACCGCTCCGCTTCCCACCGGCGGCAGCTGGGCTGGATCACCCACCAACAGCAGCCGACAACCGCTGGGCAACGCCTCCAGTAAAGCCTGGGTCAGGGCCAGATCCAGCATCGACATCTCGTCAATCACCAGCAGATCCAGCTCCAAGGGACGCTGGCGGTGCCTACCGAAGCCACGGCTGCCGGCCTCCAACCAGCGATGAAGGGTGCTGCAGGGCAATGGAGCCCGCTGCGACAGCACCGCATCCCCCAGGCGCCTGGCCGCCTTGCCCGTGGGGGCCGCCAAACCGATGCGCAGGCCGGGATGGCGGGCTTCCGCCCGGGCCAGAATCTCCACCACCGTGCTGGTTTTGCCCGTGCCCGGACCACCGCTGAGCAGAACAACAGAGGCCTGATCCAGGGCACGCACGGCGGCGCACTGTTCAGGGTTGAGACGATCCGACAGCTCGAGATCGGCAGCCTTGTCGGGCTTTGGAACAGGGGCGTGGGCCCGCTTCACCAGCTCGGCCACCACCTGCTCCATGGCCTGCAACCAGCGGCGCCAGCCCAGCCGATCACCCTGAAGCAGCAGGGGGGAAGCCTCCCCCTCCAGCCAGCCACTGGCTTGGGCAACGGCAAGCCGTTCCGGCGTCAGCTTCACCGTCAACTCCCCCTGCTCCAAGGCCAGCACCATGTCCCGGCTGAGCTTCTCCAATGCGGGGCCATCCGCCTGGGGCGGAATCCGTCGCTGCAGGGCGGCATGGAGGCCGGCCGCGAAGCTGGAGGGCCAAGTGCTGGTTCCCGGGGGCAGCAGCTCCGTCACGCCGGCACCTCCCCCAGGGCTCGATCCAGCGCTGCGATGCGATTGAGCGGCACGGGTTCGACGATGCGCCCAGGTCCGACAGCATCCTCTGAAGAAGAAGCCACCGATCCGGGCATCCCCCGCAGGAAGCAGTAGACGTAGCCCCCCAGATGCTGCTCCGGGTTGTAATCCGGCATCCGCCAACGCAGATGGCGATGCAAAGCCACCAGGTAGAGGTGGGCCTGCAGGGGGTAATGGTGGTGCAGCATCTGCTCCTCCATCGCCTCCTGGGAGTAGTGATGAGGACCGCACAGTCCCGGCTCAGCACCGGTGCGTCGTTCACCGATCCAATTGCTCTTCCAGTCGAGAACCCACCAGCGCTTCTGCTGGGGGTCCTGGAACACCAGATCGATTGAACCGGTGAGAAAACCGCGGCTGTTGATCGAGAGCGACGCCAGCGCCGGGATGTAGGAGCGGCCAAAACGAGCCTGGGCATCACAGCCGAAGGCAGCCACCAGATCAGCCGTGCGTACGTGCTGAACCGCCAGATCAAAACTGAGTTCAGACAGGCGCTGGTGCGGCCCCAGCCGATCCAGCGACAAAGCACCCAGCGGTCCCCCCAGGGGCGTCTGCAACACCTGCTCCAAACCGATCAACACATCTTTCTGAAGATCGGGATCAAGCCCAGCCCGCCGCAACTCTGCGGTGATCAGATCGAGCCGTTGGAGGGGCTCAGAGGCCTCAGCCGCAGAGAAGGGGAACTGTTCAAGAATCCGGTGCAGACAGTCCCCGGGCCCGGCCCCGCGTGGGAAGGCCGCCAGCGGCCCCGTCTCAGACCATGCCGGTTCTGCCCCGGCCAAGATCGATTCCTCGGCGCCGGGATCGCGATCGCGACCTTGCTCATGGAGATGAACGTGGTCGGATGAGGCAATCCAGGCCGAGTAGCTGGCCCGGCCCCAACTCCGGTCGATGCGCTTGGGAACCGAACCAAGGGCCAATGGCTCCACCACCAGCGGAGGCCGCCAACGCTTGCCGCTGGGCAGGCTCTCCACCAGGCCATCGATGCTTATCGGAACCTTTCGCGATGCCAGGGCATCGCTCAGCCGCTCATCGGTGAGGCTGTCGATCGCAGCCCCAGCGGCCTCAGCACCAAACAACCAGGCAGGCAAGGGTGAATCCTCCTGGCCGTTGGCCCTGGCCCAAATCAGGATCAACTGGGATTGGGCTCGGGTCACCGCGACATAGGCCAGCCGCTCGGCCTCGGCCGCAGCCTCCTGCTGCGCCTGTTGCGCCGCCTGCCAGCCCTCCCCCCAGTGAACATCCACCAGCACCAGGCACTCCCCGGAGCGGGGGTCACGCCAGAGCGGACCGGACACCGCTGGGGGGGACTGCCAGAGATAGGGACAGATCACCACCGGATATTCCAGACCCTTGCTGCGGTGAACGGTGACCACGGCGATGGCACTATCGGCCTGATCGCTGTGGGGCTGGCGGGCCTCTGGCACCGGCTGGCTGGGGTGCAACCGCTCCCGCCGCAACCAATCAGCCGCAGTGGCCACATCAAATCCCTGGCGGTGCATCACCTCCTGCACTAGCCGCGCCGCCTGCTGCAGATCCCCCAGCATCCGACCCCGTTCCGACAGCCCCGCCATCTGTTCACCCTTCAGCAGATCGGCCAGGGCCCCGAGCAGTCCCAGCCGCGGCATCACATCAGCCAAACCGCGCAGCTGCAGAGCCAACTTATCCAGCATGGCCGGCTCCAGGGCATCAGGCGCGATGTTCATCAGTCCCGAGCAGGCCAGCAAACGCAGGCGAGCGTCATCACCCGGTTCCGCCAGGGCATCCAGGAACCACTGCAACAGCAACGCGGCTTCACTGTCGAGCACATCCCCCTGGGTTACTAGGCGGGTGGGGAGCCCGCAGACCCCCAGGGCTCGGCGCAGGTCTTCCGCCTGTTGATGGCGACTCACCAGCACACAGAGATCTGCTGGGGTGAGATCCTCCCGTTGCTGCAGTTGCTCCAGCACCATCTCGGCGAGCCGCTGGGGCAACTCTTCCTCAAGGGCACTTCGGCTGGAGGTCGCCTCGGTGGACAGCATCAGCAGTTGCAATGCCGGGGCGTCCTGGGGTGGGGTGGCGGAGCTGCGGGGCTGCACCGCGGGCACCGTCAGTTCGGATCGGGGGAGACCGGGAGCCATCAAGCGGTTCAACCCTTCCATCAACGGTGCCGTTGTGCGGAAGTTTTCAAGCAGGTGATCGATCCGCTCCACCTGATCCCGCGCTGCCATGTAAGTGGCCAGATCACCACCACGGAAGCGGTAGATCGCCTGCTTGGGATCCCCGACCATCAGCAGCAGGTGGCGTTCACCACCACCAAAGGCGCGCTGCAACAGGCGCCACTGCACGGGGTCTGTGTCCTGAAACTCATCCACCATCACAGCCCTGTAGCGCTGTTGCAGGGGGGCAAGCCACTCAACAGCGCCATCGCCGGGGTCCATGGCGGCCAACAAGCCGCCAAAGGTGATCACACCGCGGCGGCGACGGCGGCGGTCCAGCTCCCGCAAGCCCCGTTCCAGCAGGTACTGCCAAGTGCGCTCGATCGGTGCATCCCAGAGCGCCGCAACAGCGGCCTGCAAAGCCGGCATCACCAGGCTGGGGTCGGTCTCACCGCACTTGCGGGCGACCTTGCACCAACTGCCGGGGTGGAAGTACTCCTTCAGCGGCTTCTCATGGGTGGCAATCTCCAGCAGCGAAGGCACTGCGGTCTGCCCATTCAGCCACTGGTTGATCTGCGCGCAACGATCGCTTTTGGGCTTGGCTGAGTAAGGGGTGGTGGGTGCACAGCCCTGGGCTTTCCACTGCTCGGCTGCCTGACGGAACCCGGCATCCAGGGCGACATGATCCCGCTGCCAAAGCGGCATGAAGTCGTCCCAGAGCTGCGCCAGCCAGTGCTCCAGCTGTGGGGCGAGGGACTGGTCCAGATCGATCGCTCTATCACCGGCCCGGAACCGCGGCTGCTGTTCGCCATCGAGTTGCGCCAGCCCTCTGCGCAGGGTCTGGGGCGAGAGGCCGCGTTGACGCAACGCCTTGAACTGATCCGGTGGCAGGGTATGCAGCTCCTGTTGCCAGAGGTCCTGCACCACCTCGGATTGGAGCGCGGTGGCGTCGGTATCCAGCTGAGGCTCCATCGCCGCAGCGTTGCTGAGCGCCAGACGGCGAAGACTGCGGCGGCAAAAGCCGTGGATGGTGGTGATGTCGGCCCGGTCCAACTGCTCAAGGGCCACCAGCAAGCGCCGAATCCACCGCTGACGCGCCTCCCCTGGCTCGGAACCCGCCAGCCACTCCGCCAGGACGGGGTCCGGGGCAACAGCCTTAATACCCTGCTCCAGCTGTTCGAGTCCCTGCAACGCCTGTTGCAGCCGCTGGCCAATGCGGGAGCGCAGCTCTTCGGCCGCTGCATCCGTGAAGGTCACCACCAACAAGGCCTCAAGGGCGTGGTCGTCCTCCGTGATCAGCCGCAGGCAGAGATGCGCCAGGGCAAAGGTTTTGCCGGTGCCAGCGCTGGCCTCAAGCAGGCGGACCCCAGGAGAGAGGGGATAAGTGTTGGCATCGAAGCGCTGGGCCATAGATGGAGTCTGGTTAACTAAGCCCTTGAAACAGTGTTAACTTCTATGAAGCAGCTAGTAATAGTTGCGGAATGGTCTGGGTGCAGTCACACCCCAGAACAGAAGACGACCTGAGCGAGGACCTGAAGAACCCTCGCTTTTTTTATGGGCTTGTGAACGGATGCAACCCAACCCTTGAGAGAACAGGGGCTAGCGGTGTTGCCGTGCCATCAGGCCAGCACGTTGTTGGAAGCCACCTGCCTGTTGTGTCCCACGAACGTCGTCAAAAATTGGCCCAGCTGCTGGTGCGCAAGGCTGCCGCAGTTGAAAGCATCAACCAAGAACATCGGGCCTACTTCTTTCGCCGTCAGGTAGGCGAACCCGCGGTGATTTCCAACGAACGCATGCGCGAAATGCTCGACGAGCTGTTCGATTAACGCAGCTGCGCCAGAAGTGGGCCGTACAGCAGCTGACACGCCTCCTGGAATCCGGCCTGATCCATCAGTTGCTCTGCAGCGATCTCCGTACCGAAGCAGAGCTGCATCACTGGGGTTGCCCCTTCGTCCTGCCAGGTCTTGCGGAAGTCCTGCTTCCCCGTCCCCGGTTTGCGCCGGTCTTTGACCACCATCTGCCAGCCGCTCTTCGGGGGGACCGGCCAGCAGCGCTCCAGCCCCTGTTGCGCCAGCCGCACCAGCTGCTGCAGCTGGTCTTCGGCTTCAACCGTCGGCAAGGCCGTCCAGCGCAAGTGCACCTCGGCGCCGGCCACCCGGGTGCTGCGCGCCACCACCGCTGAACCGGCGCCAGGAGCCAATCCCTCGGCACACAGCAACAGGTGCTGTAACCAGCCGCGCATCACCGCCGCGGCCGTGAGCATGCCGGGCTGCACTACCACTTGGGTGTCACCGGCGTAGAGCAGGGGCATCGGCAGACCGGCGAGCACAGGCACCTCCCGCCTGCAGGGACCGAGCGATGCCAGCTGCCGTTGCAGGGCCTGCCAACGCTGCTGCAGTTCCTCCTGCTCAAGGTCCGCACCAGCCCCCGCCGGCAGCACACCCTGGCCCGCCAGCGACGCCTTCCAATCAGGTGCCGCTCCAAGAATGAATTGCTCCTCAAGCTCGTGGTTGAGCAGCAGATAGCGCTGCAGCCCCACCAACTCGAGCGTCTCGAGATCCTCCACCGCCTCAATGCCTTCCCCAGGCCGCAACCCCCGCGCCTGCAACCAGGCCTTCTGAGGCTGCTGCATCCAGGCCAGCAACGCTTCAGGACTCAGCGCTAGATCGTCTCCATCACGTCCCTCGACCTCGTCATCGATCATGTCCTGCTGCCAGAGCGATGCCAAGGCCAGCCCCTGGGCGTCCTGAGCCGATACCGGAGCACGATCCAGGCAGCGCCGGGCCTCCAGCTGGCGCCGATCACAGCTAAGCGGCGCCTTAGGCCGGAAATTCTCACGGGAGAGAGGGTTGGCCGCCGGCGTGATCAACAACCCCTCCGTGGAAGCGCCGGCCCATTGCAACTGCTCCTGCAGCACGGCAAGCCACTGTTCCACCGGCACAGCAGATGGTTGGGGCTCTCCGGTGCGCTCAAGCCGCCCGCACCAGCTGATCAGCAGATGACGGCGTGCCGACATCAAGGCCTCCAGCAGCACATAGCGGTCCTGATCGCTGCTGCAGGGATCCCCCAGGCGCCGTTGCTGCTCGAGCAGATGAAAGCCAGGACGGCGGCTTGGGCGCGGGAAGTCGGCGCTGTCGAGGCCCATCAAGACCACCACCTTGTGGGGAATCGCCCGCATTGGCTCAAGGGCACTGATGGTGAGTGCTCCACTGCGGTGCCCGAAGCGGCCGCTGTCCACCGACAAGGCCTCCTGCAGCACCTCCAAGGCCACGGCAGCGTCGAGATCCAGAGGGCAGTCATGGGCCCGCAGCCGCCACTCCTCCAGCGCCGCCGCCCAGCTCTGCGATTCATCGGCCCAGGCCCCGCCCCCAGCAAACAGCTCGTGCAACAGAGACTGCAGCACCTTCACCCAGCCATGGCACGGCCGTGGCTGTCGCAGGCGATCAAGCGTGCGGGCCAGACGATCCAGCAGCGTCCACCAACGCACCAGACGTTCAGGGTCCAGCTCCTGCTGGAACGGTGCCGCCCCTGCCGGAGCCAGGCCCGGCTCCACCGGCAGCACCAGCCCCAGCAGCCAACGGTCGAGACACCAACGAAGGCTGTGCACCTCGTCCCCGCCCCGCTCAATGGCATCCAACCCCCAGCGAAAGCCACTGCTTTGCAGCGTTTGGGTGATCAGCACTGCCTCCTCAGCCGTCAGTCCCTGCTGGCCCTGCAGAGCCGGGTTGGCCAGCAGACGTTCCAGCCCCGTGGCGGTGAAGCGTGTAGCAGCCAGCTCCAGCAGCGTGAACATCGCCATCGACAATCCGGGACTGCTCTGCTGACTGCGGTCGGTTAGACGCCAGGGCAAATCAACACCGATGGCCGCCGTGTCGTTGAACACGGAGCTGAGCAACGGTGCATAGCGCTCAATCTGCGGCGTCATCACCAGCACATCGCGTGGCGCGAGATCGGGATCAGCCGCCAGCCACTGAAGGATGCGATCACGAACCAGTTGCACCTCCCTCCAAGGCCCCGGTGCCGCCTGAAACAGCAGCGACTGATCGTCTGAGGAACGATTCAGCTCAGAGATGCTCTCTGCATCCACCAGCTGCTGCTGAAGCTGATCGAGCAGGGTGGGCTGGCGCTCTTCCGCCGCGGCGATCTGCAGTGAGCCTGCAAATAGATCACCCTCACGTCGCTCCCCCAGCTGCGCTTCACCGGAGCCCTCCAGCAACTGCTGAAATTCGGCGCCCATCCGCCCAAGAACAGCCTCCAAACGCGGCGCCTCCGCCAACCAGCCCCCATCGGGCGGGACCAGCCAGTCATCTCCGAGCGAAGCACGCCGACTGCCACAGCGCTGCCACAGATCCGGACACGGGGTGAGCAGGTAGATCTCCACCTCCAGCAGGCCGGACAAAGCCTGAATCAGATCCACCTGCACCGGCGCAAGAGCACTGATGCCGAACAGCCGCAGTCGATCTGGCAGCAGGGCCGGATCAACGTCTCCCCCCCGGAGACGATCGACGGCCTCACGCACCTGCAGACCAAAGGGAGCCCGCGGCAGCCGTTGGGCCAGCAGTCGCCAGAGCACGGGCTGCCAATCGTCATCAGGCCGCGGCCGTTTCCACTGGTCCAGTTGATCGGGGCGGTATAGGGCGTAATCGTCCATGGCATCGGCGATGGCGCGGGCCAGCTGCCAGCGGTCCCGCGTCAACCCCGAGGCGGTTCCTTCACGCTGGGTAAGCCAGACCTGCAGCGGCTGGGCGACGGGCTGCTCCAACAGCTCCGGCAGCAGCTCGAGCACAGCCCAAACCAGCTGGCCCGCCCGCCATGGATCGTCCTCCTGCGCGGGGAGATGCAGCACCTGGCGCACCAGCTGCCGCAGGCGACTGCCCGGGAAGGGGAACCGCACCAGGGAACTGATGCCATTGACCGTGGCCAGCTGTTCCCCCAACCATCGGCTGGTGGGCCAGGTGTTGACCATCACCTCCACCATCTCCAGGGGCCCCGGCTGCTGCTCGATCAACTGACGGGAGAGCAAGCGAGCCAGAAATTCAGCCCTGTTGCTTCGGTAAACCGTCAGCAAGGGCCAACTCCAGCCAGCACGGCGTCAGTTGCAGCTCCTTCAACCTGAACGACCGCATCCGTTTCCGGGCAGTAGGCCGACAAACAACCGCCATAGACCGCACCGGTGTCGATCAGAACGATCGCTCCGAGGCGCTCAACCTGAGGACGGGGCGTGTGGCCCACAACAACCAGGCCAAAACGACCGTCATAGGCCTCCCAGAAGTGATCACGAATGGAGAGATCCGGTTGGCCCGCCGCGTCGAACCCGGCATGGGTCGCGCACCAACCCTCACCGCGATAAACGAGCGGAAGCTGTTGCAGTCGCGGCAACCATTGGCGAGCGTTGCTATTGCCCAACTGGGCATAGGTGGCGTGCTGACTCAAGCCGTCCTGGGATTCAAGAGCCTCAATGAGTTCTTGCTCATGGTTCCCGCGCAGCCAGGTAGCACGGCCTGCCTGGATCAGATCCCAGACCAGATTCATCGTTGCGGGAATAGCCACACCACGGTTGATCACATCCCCGCAGAAGACCAGATGGTCGTTAGGCGGCAGGCTGGCGAGCAGATGGCATAAAGGCTGATAGCAGCCATGCACATCTCCAATCACCCAGTGACGGTGTCTGCGCAGGTTCAAACCAACAACCTGGAGATGCATCAATTCTGATGCTCAGCCAGGCACCGCTAAGAATCCGGAATGCAGATCAGAACAAACCGAGAAAGCGTTTGCGTTCCTTGGGTTGGCTCGGGTCTGGCTTGGGCTTTTCGGGGGTTTCGCGGCGATAGCGGGCCTTGGCATCACCGACAGTGACCAAGGGGTCGTTGTTCTTGAACCAGATCCAGTCGCGAATCGGTGGCGTCTCTATGAGATCCCGACGGGTCAGCCCAAGCCCAAGTTTGCCCGAAGCGCCCAGAAGGATGTCCACCATCGCGTCCCCGTCGGCACAGGTGGCCAAAGCCTTGTTGGTTTTCTGCGCACCATCCAGGGCTTGCACCAGAAGTGCGATGCGCTGCTGAACGGGGAGGGAACTGGGATTCATCAGACGGCACCGGCAAGAGCATCGGGGATCCCCGCGGACGGTGCTTGAAAGGACCCCACAACCACGTACTCCAAACGCAGTTTGAGGAAGGTGATGAAGGTGGGATCGGTTGACACCACAGCTGCAGCTGGCTGGGGAATGCTCGCCTTGAGAGCAGCCAGCTCAGGAGAAGACAGGAAAGCTGGTTGCTTCACCAACCAGAAATCAATGGTCTTGCCGTTTTCGGCATAGTTGCGTTGGCGCTCCCGCAGCACTTCCTCCAGCGGCTCCTCCACGGTGAGGAAGCGCTCGCTGGCTGCAACGAAGTGGTAAGTGGTCATCCGGGCGCCTGTCCGAAAAGGGGATCAAGGCGGGGATTCTGAACCAAGACCTTCATATCTCGCACGGCCTGTTGCAGTCCGACTGCGACAGAACGGGCCACGATCGTATGACCGATGTTGAGTTCCTCCATCCCAGGAATGGCCGCTATGGGCTCGACATTTTGATACGTGAGGCCATGGCCGGCATTAACCCGCAGACCGAGCTGACGGGCTATGGCTGTGCCCTCCTGCAACCGCGCCAGCTCCTGCGGCTGGGTGCTCCAGTCGGCATCGGCGTAGCGACCCGTGTGCAACTCCACCCAGCAGGCCCCGGTGTTTTTGCAGGCCTGGAGCTGGGTGGCCTCCGGGTCCACAAACAGGCTTACCGGAATCTTGGCGGCCTGAAGGGTTTGCACCGTGGCCTCCAGGGAGGCTTCTTGTGCGGCCACATCCAGTCCCCCCTCCGTGGTGACCTCCTCGCGCCGTTCCGGAACCAGGGTGACCATGTCGGGCTTGATCCGCAGCGCAATCGTCACCATCTCCTCGGTGGCCGCCATTTCGAAGTTGAGGCGAGAGCGCACGGTTTGGCGCAGCAACTCAACATCTCGATCCTGGATATGACGCCGGTCTTCCCTCAGGTGCACTGTGATCCCATCTGCCCCACCGAGTTCAGCCAGGAGTGCCATCGAGACCGGGTCCGGCTCGACGGTTAACCGCGCTTCACGAATGTTGGCGATGTGGTCGATATTGACGCCGAGGCTGGCCATGAAGGGGCAGTCGTTGGCTGGATCCTATGCAGCTTTGCCTAGGGGAATTAGGTTCTCATGCACCGAATTCGATCAGCCCGTTGCGAGCGGCCCTGGCGACACGAGAAAACAGCCTGCGTGTCGGAATCGACAGCTTCTGGGCCCCCCTGGCGATGTTCACCACCCAGGATCTGGCGCTGCGGTTTCAATTTCGTGAGCGGCTGGTGCTGCATCCAGATCATCTCCCCCATCAGGGACCGGTGCTGCTGGCACCGACGCACCGCGCCCGCTGGGATGCCCTGATGCTGCCGATGGCCGCCGGCCGTCGGGTCAGTGGTCGCGACTGCCGCTTCATGGTGACGACCACCGAAATGCGGGGGCTGCAGGGCTGGTTTCTGCAACGGCTGGGCTGCTTCCCTGTGGACCAGGGACGCCCCTCGATGACCACCCTGCGTCTTGCCATCGACCTGTTAGCCGACGGACAACAAGTGGTGATGTTCCCCGAGGGCAGGATCCACCGGCAGGACGAAGCAATTGCGCTGCGGCCCGGCCTGGTGCGTCTGGCCCAACTGGCCCAGAGCCGCGGCGTTTCCGTTCCAGTGGTTCCAGTTGGTTTGGGCTACAGCCAGGCCCCACCACGGCCTTTCAGCCGGGCAGCCCTCTGTTTCGGAGAACCGCTCACCGTGCCAGCCAAGGGAGATCGCGAGGCGACGCGGCAGTTCAACAGCCACCTCGCTGCTGCAATGCATACGGCTGAACAAGCGGCCCGTGCTGCCGTTGGCCGACCCCTACAAAGCTTCTAAAGTCCGTCCACCTTTTTTTGCTGGTCTCATGGGTTGTCGCACATTGCTGACGACTGCTGCACTGGTGGCAACCCTGGGCGTAACCGCCGCTCCTTGCATCGCCCAAACATCAGGCGGGAACCGCGTTCTGGCTCAGACCCAAGGTGGTTTCAACCCAGCGGCCGTCCGTTCGATCCTTGCCGCAGGGGATGCCGCCGCCAGCAGGGGAGATTTGGCCGAGGCACGGGCCGATTACGACAAAGCCCGCAAAGCCTCCAAGCAACTGCTGGCCTTCTACCGCGACCTGAGTGGTGCCTTCCGCGGGCTGGATGCTCGGATTCCTCGTGAGATGGACACCAAGGGGCGTGAAGCCCTTGAACTGTTGGCTGAAACCAACCTCCGTCTGGCCGCCCTGTTCCGCCGTCAGAACCAGCCCGAAGTGGCTGTTCCAGTGCTTATCGAGGTGGTCAAGCTGATGACACCCGCCAAACCCCAGGGACAGAAGGCCTATCAGAGCCTGCTGGAACTGGGCTTCGTTGAAACTGAATTCCGGGGCGCATCAGCAGCCGGCCAATGAGCCCGTCTGTCAACATCTGAGCCAGTTCCCCCTTACGCAACCACCGCCATGGTGCAGCCGGATGCCGTTGAAGCAGCAATCCAACAGGTCATTCCCGACGCCAACGTCACTGTTGAAGACCTCACCGGTGGCGGTGATCACCTCCAGGTGACAGTTGTGTCATCCGCTTTTGCCGGCCTTTCACGAATCCGTCAACATCAAATGGTGTACGGCGCGCTGCAGCAGGAATTGGCCAGCGAAGCGATTCATGCCCTCGCCCTCAACACCTCAACCCCCTCGGACGCTGCGTCCGCTTAACGCTTTACCCACGCTCAACGATGGACCCCTCCACCAAATCTCGCATCGAGACACTGGTCGCTTCCAGCCCGATCTTCGTGTTTATGAAGGGCTCCAAGCTGATGCCCCAGTGCGGATTCTCAAACAATGTGGTGCAAATTCTGCATTCCCTCGGTGTGGCATTCGAAACATTCGACGTGCTTTCCGATCCTGAAATCCGTCAGGGAATCAAAGAGTTTTCCAGTTGGCCCACCATTCCCCAGGTGTATGTAAAAGGAGAGTTCATGGGCGGATCCGACATTCTGATCGAGATGTATAACTCCGGAGAACTTCGCGAAAAGCTGGAAATCGCACTCGCCAGCTAACTCAATAACCCTGGGGATGATGCATGTACAAGCTGCTCACATCCCCGTCAGGGCCAATAAAGCTGGAGGGATCCATGATCCAGCGATCGATCAATTGCTCAAGGCGATGCTGAGAGCGAGGATCAAGAGTTCCTGACTTTCGCAACGCATGGAGGTAACCGTCTGAATACAAACGTAACTCCGAAGGGGTGTGATATCTCGTGGTCAGCTCCTGGCAGGCATCGCAGAGCGACTGGAAATGACGGATGGATTCAGGGTCGTCGAGTGATGTCATGAGATACAACAGCAGCCCCTGCTACCAGCCTGCCAGGAATTTCGGCTTAGCGTAGGCGCGCCTCGGCCGATCCAGTGACCTCCACTCCCCACGACCTCAAGGCGGAAGCATCCTCAGCCAGCAGCAATCCGGTGGTTATGCCAAGCGCAAACACCGGTCAGGAACCATCGCGGGTGCTGGTGGTCGAGCCACACCCCACCCTGCGCACGGTGCTGGTGCAGCGGCTACGGCAGGACGGTCATCTCACCGCAGCAGTAGCCAGTGCTGTTGAAGCATTAGAGGTCTGTCAAGAACAGTCACCCGATCTGCTGGTGAGTGCAGAACTGCTGGAGCGCAGCTCCGCTCTTCGGTTGGCTGAGCAGCTGCGTTGCCCCGTGATTGTGCTGACCGCACGCGCCGGTGCAGAGCCGGTGGTGGGCCTCCTGGATGACGGTGCCGATGATGTGCTGCGAAAGCCCTTTGGCCTCGAGGAATTGGCCGCTAGATGCCGCACCCTGCTGAAGCGGGGCCACAGCGGCTTGCAGGAACGGGTAACAGTTGGTCCGCTGGAAGTTCATCTGCTGCTGCGCCAGGTAACGCTACGGGAGCAGCCGGTGGAGCTCAGTCCTCGCGAATTTGCCCTGCTTTGCGCCCTCTTGATGCCGCCCGGGCTGGTGCGCAGCCGTCAGGAACTGCTGCGGATGGCCTGGCCTCCCTTCAGCGGTGGTCCCCGTTCCGTGGACACCCAGGTTTTGACTCTGCGGCGCAAGTTGGAGCAGGCCGGTCTTGGCGAGGGCGGTGGAGTTACCACCGTGCGTCAGCGTGGCTACCGATTCAGCCTCGACAACCTGCCAGCCAGCTAAGTCAAATGAATTAATTCCAGTCAGAGACTGGAATTTTGGGGTTAGTGCCAATAAAACTACCCCGACCCAGCCATTGCCTCGAGCCCTTTGAAGAGGCCTTAATTGGTCTTGTGGTGACGAAGTGCCTTCTTAAGTTGCTCTTCTTTTGGCGGGACCAGATGGTGTGACGTCACCCAACCCAATTCACAAAGGTGATTCGAGCAGACTTTGAGCTGAACCGTTCCGCAGGGGAGGTTGGTGAGTTCGGTTGTCATCCGATCGGATCAACTCAATCAATTTCAACGCCTGAACGACAGATGGCAACGCCAGACATCTGGACAAAATCAAGAGTTGTCCACAGGGCCGTCCTCATTGCTTGATCGGTGCAAGAGGGTCAACATGGCACTGTCGACACCCGGGAGCCCCCGCCGTGATCGGATTAACCAGACTGTATTGCAACCAAGGAGAGAGATTCCTCCTCATCGATGTTGCGTCTGAAGACGCTTCCCAAAGGAGCGAAGAGCTGGCCAACGAAGGCTGGGAGATTGAAGCAGCAATACCGGTCTGAATCGTGAAACCGTTTCACTTCCAGATTCGGAGGGAATCATGGGACTGCACCCCTGAGATAGGTGAGCTGCGCTGGCGTATAAATCCCTCAAATGGGTGAATTTTTCTCAGACAGGAACGGAGATGGTGTGTTCAGAGAAAAGAACTCCATGCTGCCAATGCTCACCATCGCAGTAGCCGTTGCTATCTGGACTCCCATCACTGTTGCCGCATCCAAGTGGGTCGCTGATGTCTGAAAGATTGCGTCGGGAAGCCTGATACTTGCCAAGGACCTCTCTGAGAAAGGCTGAAAGCCATACAAGACCCTTAAGGGGAGGGAATGTGTGCTGATTGCAGCCACCTATCTCCCTACCAAACCTCACACACACCACCCCGTCAGCACTGGTGGAATTTTCTTTCTAGAAAACAGCTGTCATCAGCCTGGATAACCCGCCGGCAAGCTGATCCATCCCTGGGCCAGCGCCAGAGACGTGACCAGTTCGCCGGCAATCATCACCACTGCCAATCCAGCCAAGAGCTGATACGTCCAGGGCGGGGTCAAACGCCCGATGCCCTTGGTCGAAACATTGGTGTTAGTCGCCAGAAGCTCCAGGAATCGATCGAAGCGCTCGATGCGTTGCGGCAAGAGCTGGTGGCGTAGATCGGCTGCCTTCACGTAATAGACCGTTCCCCCCTGACTGGTGCCGACGGGAACCAAGGCCCGGATGTCCTGCCAACGCATGGTCCAACCGCGCCGAAGCAACCAACGGATCCAGGCGGGATAACGCACCTGAATGCCCTCGGCATCGGTCTCAACCCGTTCACTCAGCAAACCGATCACCAACACCAAGCCAAGCAGCAGACCAGCCACCATCAGCCAGCGCGACTCCGCAGGAGCAAGCAACGGCAAGGGCAACACCAAGGCCCCATACAGGCTGAGCAGAGTGAAACGGATCAGGGGAGATAACCCGAAACGTTCGATGCCAGTCATCGGTCGTCAGGAGAACCCGGCAGCGGTTCAATCAGTTCAGGCGGTTGATAGTTACCACCAAATACTTCCTGTTCACGACCCTTCCAGAACTGGCCGAGACGCATCAGATCGGCATGGGCCTCTTGCACCTTCTCGAGATACAGCTGAGGGTCCATCGAGTCCCTTGCTTCCTTGAGCTTTTTAAGCCGCAGCATCTGCAGATTCCAAGGCTTGTTTAGCTCACCCCTCTGCTCGAGGTAGCGGGCCAGATCTTCCGACGACGGCTGAAACTCAGGCAGCATCCCAACTCCTACGCCAGATCACGCTAAGCAAAAGATCAGGCCGGCAGCGCCCAGGGGTTCAAGCCGAGATCGGCCCCAACCCGATGAGCACAGGCAAACCCGCTGAAGGCCACAGCGTTGAGGCCCTGGCCGGGGAAACAGGAGTCACCCACGCAGTACAGATTCTTCAGGCCGGTGCGGTTGAACGGCATCGGCAGCAGACCCGGGAGCTGCATCGCCGGGATCGGGCCGTAGCTGCCCTGAAAGCGACCCAGAAAACGCCGATGGCTGCGGGGCGTGCCGATCTCCTTGTGGGTGATGGCATCGGCGAGGCCCGGCAGGATCGCCTCCAGGCGCTGGATCAACCGCGCCGCATCCGCCTGCTTTTTGTCGCGGTACTGGCTGGGGGTCAGCCCTTGCCACGCCTCCATCGAGGACGGCGTGAAGCTGTGGACGATGTGATGCCCAGCCGGAGCCAGATCCGGATCCAGCAATGAGGGCATCGACACGAAGATCACCCCCTGTTCGTCCTCCATCCGGTTCCAGTCCTCCAGCAGGAGGTGATGGCAGTGGGTGCCGGCCGGGATCAAATCAGCCCGAACCCCCAGATGCAGCGACAGGAAGGAGGGGGACGGCACATAACGCTTGCGCCAGAACTGCTCCTTGTCAGGGGTGTGGGCGGCATCCACCAGAGATTGGCCAGAGCGGTGCTGCTCGTCAGCCGCTCCCGAGAAGGTATCCCAGCGGGTGGCATTCGAGATCACACGTTCGGCACGGATGACCTCGCCATCGGCCAGCTTCACGCCAACTGCCTGATCGTTCTCGATCAACACCTCGGTGACCCGGGCCTTGTAGCGAATGGCTCCGCCATGGCGTTCCAATCCCTTCACCAGCTTTTCGGCAATCACGCCGACGCCTCCCTTGGGATAGTTGATCCCTCCCGCATGCCGATCGGAAAACACCATGCCGGCATTGATCATCGGGGTTCGATCCGCCGGCATCACCGACCAGCAGAAGCACTCGATGTCAATGAACTTGAGCAGCTGCTCGTCCTTAATGTGCTGACGGGCGACCGCACCGACATTGAAGGGCAGCCAGCGGGCCAGCCCCAGGCAGGCCAGAGGTGCTTTGAAGAACACCTTGGTGAGGTATGCCGGATCCTCCAGCGAGAGAAGCGGCATGGCATCGAGGCAATTGAACACCTGCCAGCAGGTGTCGTAGAAGCGGCGAATCCCCTCAGCCTCATGGGGAAACCGCGCCGTGAGGTCGGCGATGAACTGCTCATAGTCGCGATCCACGGCGATGCGCAGCCCACCGGGCATGTGGTACTCAAGCTGGGCTGGGTCGGGGATGGTGTCGCAGTGCTCCCCCACATCGGCCAGGGCCCGGGTGAGCAGGTTGGTGAAACCCTTCTTGCCGAAGCCAAAGATCATCGAGGCACCCACATCGAAGGTGTAGCCCTCGCGCTTGAAGGCACCTCCACTGCCGCCGGGGATCAAATACCGCTCCAAGACGAGGGTCTTTGCTCCTTTGGCCGCCAACTGGCTGGCAGTAACCAAACCACCGATGCCGGAACCGATCACAACGGCATCCCACTGATGGTTCTCGCTCATGGCATCGCTTCTTTGGAAGTGACGCTAAGGGGCCGTCTGCGGCCTTTGATCCTGGCGGTGAATCGGCGGCATCACCGTAAGTATCACCTCAGAGCGCACGGGACGTCCAAGTTCGGCACTGCAGCGGGCATTGATGTGATGGCGCAACCCATCAATCACACGACTTTCCTGGGGCTGCAGCTGATTGATTTAAACCACGACGAAGGCCGTGCGGCCCAGCTGTTGCACCGTGAAATCCATCATCTGCAGCTGAAGCCCCCCAGTTCCTGCATCAACACCAGCCGTGTGCGCTGCAGCACATTCGGATCGGCGGCACAGCCCGCAGACTGGGCCATGGCATCCCGCAGCGCCGCCAGCGGTTCGCGCAGCAGAGCCAGGCTCACCGCCAGCACCAGCAGGGCATCGGTGATCGACGCCAGGGCAGACAACGGCGTTACCCGCAACAAGGGAGACGCCAACAGGGCCAGACCAGTGGCCAGGGTGATCACGGCATCAATCCGGGCATTGCGGGCCTCTGTGAGCAGCAGCGACGACACCCGCCCCGTGCGCCGCCAATCGCGGCGGTGCCGCCAGGCCAGCAGGCCGCACAACGCTGTCATCAGAGCGGTGTAAAGCGCCACCGGCTCCAGGTGCAGCGCCGCGATTCTGTTCCCCCGCCACCAGTCGATCAAGGTGGAGCTGGCGCTGCCGACGCCAAAGCCGATCACCCCGAGCAGCACCAATGAGCGAAACAGCACATACAAAGCTTCCTGGCCTTCGTAGCCATAGGGCCAGGCTCGATCCGGCGGCCGCACCACATTGCAGCTGATGCGACTGGCAATCAAGGACGACCCCACCAACACGGTGGAATAAAGGCCATCCAAGAGCAGGGCCGAGGATCCGGTGATCAGATGGGCGGACAAACCAGCCAATGCCATCACTGCGTTGGCTCCGACCCCGAAGCGCAAGGAGCGCTGTTCGATCCGGCGAGCCTCCGCAGGGGAGTTCATGCCGTCACGGTCTCGGGTTGGAGGGCCCGCATCGGCTCCAGATCTTGGAGGGCACGATCGCGGTAGGCGCCATAGCGAGCCCGTTTATCTCGAATTCGTTCCGGAAGATCTGGCAACAGGCCGAAATTGGGCGGCATCGGCTGAAACTTGGCCGTTGGTGCCTCGCTGACGAAATGGGTGAGGGCTCCACTCATGCAAGTGGCCGGCAGATCAATGGGCTCCAGGCCCCGGGCCAAACGGGCCGCATTGGTGCCGGCCAACCAGCCACCGGCCACGGCAGCGGCATAGCCCTCGGTGCCGGTGATCTGGCCTGCAGCCAAAAGGTTCGGCCGCTGGCGGAACTGCAGGGTGGGCTGCAGCAGCTGCGGCGATTCAAGAAAAGTGTTGCGGTGCATCACCCCGAAACGCACGAATTCCGCCTGACCCAGCCCGGGAATCATCTGCAGAACTCGCTTCTGCTCACCCCATTTAAGGTTCGTCTGGAAACCCACCAGATTCCAGAGGCGACCGTCCTTGTCTTCCTGCCGCAGCTGCACCACTGCATATGCGCGCTTGGCCCGGCGAACATCGCGATCGTTCACATCACCCCAACGGGGATCCCAGAGCCCGATCGGCTTCAGGGGGCCATAACGCATGGTGTCTTCACCACGACGCGCCAACTCCTCGATCGGCAGGCAGCCTTCAAAGAAGGTGGCGTCGTTTTTGTCGAAGTCTTTGAGTTCCGCCTGTTCAGCCTCCAGCAGGGCCTGACGGAAAGCCAGGTACTGCTCCTTATCCATCGGACAATTGATGTAGTCGGCATCGCCCTTGTCGTAGCGGCTGGCGCGAAAGGCCACCGACAGATCGATGCTGTCTCCATGCACGATCGGGCTGGCCGCATCAAAGAAGTGGCAGTCGGCACGTCCAGTGAACTGGCGCAGGTCCTCCGCCAACGGTTCACTCGTGAGCGGGCCCGTCGCCAGAACGGTAATCGCATCTTCCGACGGCAGGGCCTGCTGCTCGCGCCGTTCGATAGTGACCAGGGGATGCTGATCGAGGGCTTCGGTAAGGGCAGCGCTGTAGCGACCGCGATCAACCGCCAATGCACCACCTGCCGGAACAGCATGGGTGTCGGCTGTGCCGATCACCAAGGAGCCGAGTCGGCGCAACTCTTCCTGCAGCAAGCCTGCAGCACGGTCACTGCTCAGGGCACCGAAGCTATTGCTGCACACCAATTCAGCAAAATCACTGCTGTGGTGGGCTGGGGAGCGTCGAATCGGACGCATTTCCACCAGGGTTACCGAAACTCCTGCACGGGCGATCTGCCAAGCAGCCTCAGTACCGGCCAGACCGGCACCAAGAACGGTGACATGAGGAGATTGAGACAACCGGCTGCATCAAGCAGCCTTCAGCCTACGAAGCTCGGTTGCCTGGATCAGGCGCGGCTGCGCTTAAGCATCAACTGCAGCTGACCAACAGCCGCACGGCCGATGTTGAAAGCAGCCCAGCTGACAGCGGCAAGGATCGGGGCAACCACAAGGAACAGGCGGGCGTCGATGCCCAGCACTTGACCTGTGGTGATCACGCTGAAGGCCGAGTAACCGACGATCACCAGGATGAGGACCAGACCGATGGCAACTCGGACCATTCTTGAAAACGGAAATCAGTGTGGCCGATCTTACGGACTTCTCCGTTGATCCCACGACCTTCCCTGAAAGCTGATCGAATTCGCAGCAATCAGGGGGTTGAATTCAAGGCCTGATCTGGGCGTGGGATGCCGCCAATCGCGCGTAGCGCTGGGCGTGGCAGCGCTGCTCGTCGATCGCCTCAGGCGATAACTCCCGCTTCACCACCGCAGGCGCGCCCACCACCAGGGTTCCGGGAGGCACATCCTTGGTGACAACAGAACCAGCAGCCACCAAGGCCCCGGCACCGACGGTTACGCCATTGAGAACGATGGCACCAATTCCCACCAAGCATCCATCCTCGAGCGTGGCGCTATGGATCACGGCCCGATGGCCAACAGTGACGTCGGCACCGAGTCGCACCGGCTGCCCCGGATCGCCATGGAGCACGGCACCGTCTTGAACATTGCTGCCCGCTCCGATGCTGATCTGCTCGAGATCGCCGCGCGCAACAGCTGTGGGCCAGAGGCTGCTGCCTGCTGCCATCAGCACATTGCCAATCACGACGGCGGATTCAGCTACCCAGGCGTCAGCATCAATTTGAGGATCGGGCCAGGGCTTGGAGCCAGTCATGGCCATGGTTCAGAAGCCACCAGTCTCACCGGCGACCTGAGTGATAACCTCATTAGTGCCGAAATGGCATGCCCAAGCGGGCACGGGTCGCTAGCTCAGCGGTAGAGCATCCGGCTTTTAACCGGCTGGTCCTGAGTTCGAATCTCAGGCGACCCATACCAGCGGTTTGATTTCGTCTCGTGACTCAATTGAGCCGACAACCCAACGGCTGTTAGAAAACCGTGAATCCCTGACCAGGCCAACAGTTTAGATGGCGTATTTCACGTTCTTTGGCGTCACGATTCTTCTGGCATTGCTGGGTGGTTTGTTTTCTCGAGTTGCCGCAGAGCGCTACTGGATGTGATCGACGGCGGAGACGTCAGCGGTCGTGACTGAGGTTGATCTCGCCGTTATCGGTGCAGGGCTCTCTGGTTGCAGCCTGATTAGCCGGCTCCAGCAGCTGGGATCGGATCTCACCATTGCTTTGATTGAGGCTGGACGGGGGCCGGGAGGCCGTGCAGCCACCCGCAGAAGACGAGAACAAAGCAGCTGGCTGCTCAACCATGGAGCACCGGGCTTTTCACTCAGTGGTTCCTTGCCGGAGAGCATGGAGGAACTGCTTGCGCCGTTGCGCTCAGCGGGTGTTCTTCACCGTGACAATCGAGCTGTGCTTTCGCTCGACGCCCAAGCAAGTTTATCGCCAGCCAACTGGCCTGCAGCCTGTCCAGACGGGGGCTGGTGGCATGGGATTCCCTGCATGGCCAGCATCTGCGAGGCGCTGCTCGATGCTGCTGGCTCAATACACTTGAGTCGTCAATTCGAGACCCGCGTGCGCTGGCTGGAGCGACGCCAGGATCATTGGCTGGTGCAGAACGAGGATCGAAGCTGGTGCCTCAGGGCCAAGCGCCTTGTGCTCAGTGGAACCTTGCTGGCCCATCCCCGCTCGCTGAAGATGCTGGCCTGGAACGACGTCCCCCTGCGATCAGCCGTTAAAGAGGGGGTAGACGTCGGCCTCGATACGGCACTGAGCCTGCTGCAACACAGCCAAACCGAGGTGCGCTGGAACCTGATGGTGGATCTGGGCGAGCTCGCGCTCAACGGTGAAAAGCTTCCGGCTCAGATCTGGTTGAACGACGCCGCCAAAGCACGCTGGAAGGTGGAACGGCTCGTGTTGCAGCCACAAAGTGATGGGCGTTGGGGGCTAGTGGTGCATGGTTTGGATTCCGGAGAAGCAATCACGCCCCAAAACCAGAGCCGCCTGCTCGCCCAGCAGCAACAACGCCTGCTGAACCTGTTGCCCGAATTGGTGCAGGCCTTGCCGGTTGTTTCAGCAGCACTGGAACAGGCGACGCCATTGGGGGTGATGCGCTGGGGCGCGTCTCGGCCCCTCAACAACCCTCTGCCACCTGAGCTGCAGTGGTGCCCCACCAGCGGCGTTGGGTTCTGTGGCGACTGGATCGAAGGGCCTGGTTTCGGCAGAGCAGAGGGAGCGATCCTCAGCGGCGTCAACCTCGCTGAGCAGCTGCACGCTGACCGCTAATCTCTAAGTGCGCCGGGGAGTGGCGCAGTTTGGTAGCGCGCTTGCTTTGGGAGCAAGATGCCGCAGGTTCGAATCCTGTCTCCCCGATGCGATCAACAGTCAGTCCCCAGCTGATACATGAGACCTCAGTCACTGACTGGGGTTTTTTATTGCCTTGACATAGGCACAGCGTCCTCACGCTCTTCCACCATCAGAAACAGATCAAGCCATTCCAGCCGCAGCTCCACCACCACTGGCTCTCCAAGGTCGTGCACCCCATCAGACAGCCAACACTTGAAGGGGTCAAGCGCCCTGTCACCTGCCCCAGTGGCCTGTGTCATGGGAGGAGCTGAAGGATCTGACCGTCGCACCTGAGATCCCTGAAGGTGCTGAGTGGAAGCACTGGCCGATTGAGTGAAGGCTCATAGAGGCAAGACTTATTTATGAAGAGCCACCTTCATTGCCTTTCTTGGCCAACTTGCTATCAATCCATCTCGAAAAGAAATAAACACTAATAAACATTGGCGCATAGATAATCCACATATTCTCCAGCTGATAGCCAATATTATTCACAAGCACTAAGCCTGAATAACTAAGCGCCATATAGATAGACACTCTTCGGATAACTGGAAACTTGCTGAGCATCCATCGACAACGTGAATGCTCACCCTAGCAAGCTCAATTAATTTCCCTCTCTCCTGCTGCCTTGATTCTTTTACGGATACCCCTTACTGAAGAGGGTACTAGCTCTATGACTTGAAGCCTTTGACTGAGGGTTCAGCTCTTTTTTTAGCAGGCTTAGCAGCAGGAACTGCTAGCGATTCATCTCTGAACACTTTGCCTTCTATCCAAACAGTCAACGCATAGACAAGAATCAATGCTGGAACAAGGACAAGCCATTCATTGTCAAATTCATAAGGAATTTGCCTTACACCAAACACCGTCAGGTATCCAGTCGCAAGCGTGAGAATAAGCCGCCGTATTGTTCCGGAATTCAATTTACCAATGCAACATGACTCATTCTATTGAAAAAGGGGAGTCCTGCCAGATGCCTATTCGGTAGCTATCAATTAATAGTGACTTGTAGATCGAGCTTTCGTTTTGACTCGAAAGTCACGCAAGGGGTAAAGGGCAAACCACCAACCTGCCCTTACTCCTTGACCATTCCCAAAGACTGGGTGCGCTGAGGTGAACTCCCCAGCCCCAATGGGGCTGGGGCTGTGCCGCAGGGAAGCAGAGCTGCATTCCTATTGGTCAGTGCTGGGCGGACCTTGAATTCGCGAATGATCCAGATCAGTCTCTGAGGCAGTGATGATGCCGACTGTGTGACCTAACACCTGTGGCGTTGAATCAGGTGAAGTACGGGAAGCCGATCGGTGACTGGGAACTTGACATTCGTAGAACGTCGGAAGTTCACGTTAGTTATGACAATCCATCTTTCAGGCGGATGCCCAATCGGCTCATTTGTCGCTGAAGGTAATCACACTCCTTTTCGTGCTCTCGCTTGCCCATTACACCTAATAACCACGGTCTCAGGGGAGTCTCCTTTGGATTCAGCTCAAAGTCGCCGCGCACGTCGCATTTGAAGATTCTCTAGTGGATCATCATCAGGCAGCTTCCTTATGTCCAGCTCCATCGTCGGGGAACGCCACAGGGTTTTCGGCTTCTTTTAATCTGCGCATCTGCCAAGCCCCAACGCTGTTCTCGTCTTGCTGCTCAAGCAGCGGTTGATCAGCTGGATGGATTCCCAATGCGGCACCCTATGAGATTTCTTCGGTCGTAGAAAAAAAGCTTAAGCCCACCTCAGGAGCCCAGACCATTTCCTTCTGCTAGGTCGGCGCCATAGACAAAGATGGTTCTAAGCATCTCCGCAAGCTGGCACTCCTGCCGTGCGCCAAAGCCTCTTCGAATTTGACGTTCAAACCCGTCAGGTTTCTGATGATCTAGCCGTAAGGTCCAAAGCGCGTCGCACAGGCGGCACCACACTGGGCACCCAAGGCAATGGCGTTCGCCAAGGTCCAACGCGCAGCTAAGCCGGTGACCACCCCCGCCGCAAAGCTGTCACCGCAGCCATAGCTTTCAACGATGGGCCCAGGGAGGGGTGCGGGTTCATAACGCCCTCCCGGAAGACTGAGCCCTCCTGCGGCACCCTCCGTGCGAATCATGGTGTGGGGAGCTGGGTTCAACTGATCCAGATCCACCATCTCACCAGGATCAAGTCCGCTGCCAATCAGGGCATCGATGGACACACCGGCCTTCTGAAGCACAGGCAAACGCACCCGCGGAGTCGCGGCCATGACTGCTGCAGCGCGACAGGCTTTCAATAAAGGCACATCAGCTGCCGTGACGAAGAGACCGTCGCATTCGCCGAGGGCCTCCCAAGGCAAGTCATCGTCCAGTGATGGGGTCAGCCGTTCGCCGATCACGGTGATTGCTCGGTCCCCCTCCCCATCAACCAAGCTGATGCCACGCCGGGTTGGTGCCTCTCTCCAGGCGACATGAACCACAAGGCCCAGGTCTTCAAGCCGCTTGACGCAGGCTTCGCCGACCGAATCGCGGCCTATAGCCGTAAAGAAATGGACAGGTTGCTGCTGCAGCCGTGCCATCTGCACAGCAACGACGGACCCGCCACCAGCAGGTTCCTGCAAGGTTCGCAGGGCGTGACCAATGGTCCCGGGATGGGGCAGCTGATCCACCGCCAGAAATTCCATCCACTCGACATGGCCAACCACAGCCAAACGCAGGGGCGGCAGAGATGAGACGGAAGACAACGGCAGCCCCAGACGACTGGAGTTCCATCCTCACTGGTCATCCGGCCCAACAGAGGTCCTCCAAGAGGGCTGGAGCTCGATTTAAGCAGTGAAATTTGGTGTTACCGCTGCATCCCTAGGTTTCCTGATCAGCGTGCCTTGTCCACAGAGTCCACGGCCGTTGGGCTTGAGGAGCGATCGCCGTTTGACGTGCGAGCTGCTGTGCTGTCTCGGCTTTCTGCAGAGCTTGCTGTTCGAGTTCCGCAGAGAGGAACAGTCCTGCGATAAGCATCATCAGGATGGTGATTAGGGCTGCGACCAGATACATCGTTGACCGAGCGATGGCTTGTTCCTGCTCCTTGCTCAGGTCGCCCATGGCTTGGCCCAAATCTGGTCAAGGTGTACCAGTCAGAACTCTTTGCTGCGATTACAGAGCATGTGGTTTTGTGTCCGCACTTCAAGCTAGGTCCCTACCTACTGCGGTTGGTCCCACGGACCTTGTTCGGCATGGATTGGAGTCTGGAGATTTCCTCGCTTCGTCAGCCCTGATCTACTTCGGGCTTTGCACGCCATTCCCATAATCGGCCGATTGGCTCCAGAAGGCAATGAGCACGACAACTGATTGCCGGGCGCTCCACGGCTGCCGAGAGTGTGTGTATCGAGATCGGAGGAGCCCATGACGGCCGACACTCCACCTGAGCAAATCGCAGAAGCAGCCTGACTTTTCTGGCCCCTGCTCCAACTTTTCAACCCAACCGTGAGCACTTCGTCTGTGACGACACTGATGTGCGTCTGATCAGTCGACACTCCTCTGCACCGTCCGTCTAGGTGCCCCGTAGGAGTCCCGCTTCACACCTGGACAAAATGGCCCCAGGGTTGCCACTAGCCAGACGCTTCGGCCTCTCTCTTTCAGTCCCATTGCCAAGGAGATCCCCAAAGGCAACACGTACTGACTAGGTCGACTGCAATGCATAAACGAGCGAGCTAGGCCGTCTTTCCATCGGGGAGGGCGGCCTTCCTCTTTGAGAGAAATCGGCAGTTCCTTAAAACGCCTTGCTGTTCTTGCAGGGGCGTTCACCTCGCTGGAGATGTCTCATGCAATGCAGCTTCGGCCCGTCTCCTCGAGGCAATGATGAAGCGGCCTGTCTTCTCTACGCCGTCAAATCCCTTGTCCCTCGAAAGGACTACGGTCGCAACCTAGATACACGAAACGGGCGTGGATCGAATGCCAGTGAGCCCTCCCTTCAAACGAGGACAAGCGCCAACCCGGGAATCCACTCACCCAACCAAATCTTGGCCGTCGCCAACGATTTCTTTCATGCCGTTGCCTGTTCAGCCGTGTCATCGAGGACATCTTGCTGAAGCTGCTGAACGGCGCAGAGGGCTTCATGCGCAGGCCATCCATGAACATCCATCAACTCCTTAACCAGAGCATCAGGGGCCCGAGTGATCGAGGTGCGAATGGCATTGACAACCTTGTTGTCCCTCGCGAGTGCAGACAGCCGCAGAGCCCGGAGTCGCTGAGTGTTCGGCTGTTTCATGACAGCACTCTGGACTAACGCTGGTTTTGCCCCAATTGCCAACTGCTTATACGGACTGGGCCAACTCGTTCACTGCCCTACTGAAGTGGACCGGCGCATCTCCTCCAACCCATTGACTTGAGTGCATTCCATTTCTCCAGCGCCTCTTGCCGTGTCATCAGTTGACTCCCCTGAGGGATCGGGTCGTCAGGTGGTCGCCAATGGAAGCTGCGCATGACGATCGACTCGCCTTGAGAGCCATCCTGATGAGCGGTGAATTGGTAGTAAAGCTGCTGTGACTCATTGGCAAGCCAAGCACCAACAGATTTGTAGGAGAGTTCTTCAGTGATGAGTTCACTCCATGGAAGATGAACCTGATCGATCGGTCAGACGGCTTTTTTCGTAGGTGAGCTGACGGAGCTTTTCGATGTGCTGCTCATGCTCTCCGCTGCTCCAGTGGTGGGGGAAGGCGACTCGGGCTTGAAGTTCCGAGATCTCGTTGTTGAGTTCTCTCGCTGGGTCCTCGGACCAAAGTTCCTCTCCACAGTGGAGCATCGCCCCGCCCTACTGGCAGTGGAGAAGTGAATCTCCTCAATTACTACTGATGCGACCTCTCGGGGCAGGTCGTCTAGTCATCAGGGAAGGTGACCCTTCTCTTTGGCGGAGATTTAGGCATTAAGCCTTAGCCATTGGCCAGAGAAAAACCTGCAGACTGATTTCACCGACAGAACCTGCATGAAAGGACTCCACACGAACGTTGCCTACTTCAGCGGCACCGTCGCGATTGCAGTCCTTGTCATGACTTTCGTTGTCAAAGCAACGGCCTAAGAGAGCGTTACTTCAGCAAGTCGCGATCGTTAAGGCAACCAAGGATTTGTAACGAGAGGAACGCTCGGTCTCGAGTTACTCAGTCAGGCCACGGCATGCTGCTTATTGATTGAGATAGCAGGGCTCAATAACATGAGAGCTACCAAACTCACCACAGCTCCAAAGGACCTCCCACAAGGGGTGGTTTTTTTTGCTCTGGCAGCAGTGGGTCCTGCGCAGCTGGGTCAGTGCAAGGTGATCAACAACGAGTCACCTGGAGCAACGCGTGACTCAGATGATCTCTTTACGGCCAGCCTTGATCTTGGCTTTGGCTGAAACGAGACCAAAAATCAGCAGAATCAGCAGGCCCGCGTTCACGCCAACGAAAAACATTGTGTCCATGACTTCAAGATGGCTGGCCTCTCAATAAGGAAAGAGAGCAAAACAGCCCATCGGTCAAAAGGCTCAATTCAGGAGCGAAGGACGATGAAGCCTTTCGCTGATCTTGGGAGATCTGTCGAGACGACCTACGACTGCAAATCGCCATCGTCATCGTCATCACGATCAGCCCAGTCCTTCGCTTGCAGCTGACGCAGACGGCCCAGGAGCTCAAGATCACCAACGATCTGACGACGGCACCCGTCCTCCCCCATGTAGGTCAAACGCCCATCTGCATCGATGATCAGGGCGGTCATGGGGGTGACTGGAGACAAATCGTCGATGGAGAAGTACTACTTATTCAGATCAACCCATTCTGCGTCCTCTCTGTGCTCCAGCCCAAAATCATGACCAAACCAGACAGGGGAGCCAGCCGCATGGGCAGCTTTCCTCTATGAAGGGTGCGATGGACTGGATCCTTTCTCGACGCGTGACAGATCAACAAGACAAAGACAAGACCTATTGGATTGATGAGATCGCATTCCTGGAGGCACGGTTGAACGGCAGTCAGGGTGACATCGACAACGAAGACCGAGCGGCTTGCGAAGAAGCCCTGAAGGCAGCGAAAGCGAACTTGGCAGCCTCTCACTGAAGACGGAGCTGACCGAAACTCGAGCCAGATCTATGGTTGGGAGGTGAGAGGGAGACCTCTTCGGGCGTGGTTGCTTGATTTGGTGGGTGGTGTCACGACCTACTGCCTCTCTCACACCTCTTCGTCAAGGCTGATCGAGGCCTCTCTCCTTGGCATATCTCTTGTAATGGTTGGGAAATTCATCGGCCAGCCCGGCAAGCACATCGCTAGTCAAGCCCATTTGCTCGTTAACTTCATCAAAAACCGAGGCAAAACAGCTCTCACACCTGATTTCAAGACAAAGCTCTTCCCAGGTCGTTTCTTGTTGATTGAAACTGGCCACAAGCTCTTTAAAGGTCATCAGCAACAAACTGTTTTTCTTAGAACGAGCCTAAGGCCAATGGCATCAAATAATTCTGAAAAGAATGAAATCAGGATTGACATGACCTGATGGCACAAGGCTGTGATGGCGCAAAATTGAAGGATGAAACGACTGCTGCAACTGTTTTTGAAATGGGCTAGCAAACGGGAGAAACCCCCGTTGCACACCCCTGAAGAGTTGGAGTGCTTTAAAACAGATGCGATCGACAACCGCGGCAAGCACTACTAATGCAGGGGGCAACTGAACTGGCACTACTCGCCCTCGCATTTGTCGCGCTCCAGATCTGGTGGCTCAGTAAAGTTTTTTTGAATCGACCTCGGAAGCCAAGACCGCTTGGCAAGCCCATGAGGGCCAATTCACTCCAGAACGAGAGAACCACCCTGCAAAAGATCTTTGATCAATCCTGATCATCGCTAGTACGAGGGGATCACTAGGGACAAACACCGATGCCTGATGCGATCTGAACAATCAGCGTGGTGCATCAGCAACGACAGCCATGGCACTGATTTGTTGTGCGAACTGCGGTCACATGCACTCAAGTCTGAGAAACGACTGCCCCCAGTGCATCAAGCAGGGGAGACTAGGGTCCCCTCAGGCGTTATCAGATCGGATCAAGCAAACGCCGAGTAACACCAAGGAGTGACCACCATGGCTTTTGAAGCCCCCCTGCACAAGGACGTCAATGCAGCGGCTGCGGTGAGATCAAACCTTTGAATTTCTTTGGATTGGATCAACAGGAGTGCCGGAACTGTGAAGCACAACGGCGACGCCAACAGGCCATGAAACAAAACACCAATGATGCAGTCGAGGGGTCTTGAATCAAAGCAAGCCTCAATGAGCATATGAACCAATGTTCAATTGACATCCATGGGCTATCACTTTAGAAGAGTTGAACAAAGGCATCATGGGCAAGGTTCTTTCAGCAGCAAAATGGTCGTTCGATCTACTTGGCCAACGCATCACTGCTCTTCGTCTTAATAGGAGCTTCCCAAAATCAAGAATCTACAGCGACTGGGCTTACGACGAATCACAGATGAAAGAGGCCAATTTTGGCAAGCGTGAGCAGAAGTCTCACCTAGAATACGATTGCTAAAGCCACGAACTAATCAATCACAGGCAAAGATAATGGCTTAGTAGGCGTCAAACCAACACATCAAACTGCGAACAAACCGCTTTGGGATGGAGGTTGGCAATCTCAGCCAAGTCCCCTAGAACGCTGTTCAGCATCGTTGTTGTTATGACCTTGATTCCACGCTGGCAGTACATGACTGACAGCAGCAAAGCCATGGTGAAACGATCTGCGATCACAATTGTGGTCGTCCTGATTGGATTAACACTGCTGCGCGCAATTTTTCCGTGGATCTTGCTCGGCCTGGCCTTCTATGGTGCCTGGTGTCTATTGAACCGGAAATAACCGATGCGCGAAGACTCAACCCAAGCCAGACGAACGATCTATCTCTGGGCCCTAGGCCTCAATGTTGTCGCTTGGGGCGGATACCTTTATCTAACCAAGGTTATGGGAATCGATTTTGAATCGATTCGGCAGGCCAGGTTGGCCGGTTAAAGTCCCAACCCCAAGATGGATCTGCCTGATCCGACCAAGTCGTTCCTCAGACGTATCTGCTTGACCGGATAAGAATCCTCATGCCCACTGCGCAAATTAAAGAAATCGAGTCATAACCTCCTCTGAATGAGAAGGCTGCTTCGTCATTAGCCCCTACCGCATGGCTTTGAGGGTCACCCGTCCTCAGAAAAGAGCCGATCAGAGAGCTTGATGAGGCAGGAGACGGTGCAGAGCATCTGCGGCCAGGTCTTTGTGTGGTTTGGAGTCGTTGTTCTCTGGGTCTCTCTTTATAAATTCATCAGCGCTTTTTGGCTGGATGCTTCCCCTTGGCCTGAGTTGCAACTGGGTGCCGCTGGCTTGATCTTGGTTGCAGCAGGATGGATTTTTCGAAACTCAGCATTCATAACGACACTGCTGGCAGAAAACAGCCCTTCAGCACGAGCTCGACGATCCTTCCTGATGATTGCCCTCGCATCATTCATCATGGGCTGCGTTGTTTTATTGAAAGTTTCTGTTCAGGACATTTGTCGCTACAAGCGTCTGCTTGGCGAAGGAGGAAGTCTGGAGTAATTGCAAGCCCTAGTTCTTTTCACATCCGCCTGGATGTCGTAGCTCATCTCCAAAGATCTACGCAAGCGCTTGTCCATGCATCTGCCTTAAGTGGTTTACGCGATCATTTCTTTAATCATGCTGATTATTGGCCTCGAGGAGGTTGCCTATGGGCAAATCCTATTCGGCTGGAAAAGGCCAGAGAACATCGCTGCGGTAAACGACCAAAATCAGACAACACTCCATAACCTTGAGTTCTTCCAGAACCACCTCGACGTCGATCTTTGCTAGGTCTCGATCATACTTCTGGTGCTCGTCCTGTGGCGACCTTCAATCCGATGGATACGCACAAACTCTCTTGATGGAAATCTGATTGCCAGCAGCAACTTTTTCATACCAAGATACTTCTGGCCTCTTTTCTTCTGCGCCGCATTTCTGTCTTATTTTGTGGCGACAGAATCGGGGACAGAAGTGGTGATTAATATCGATCAGGAGTGAGCAGAGTTTCTTCTATATCTGGCCGCTAATCTGAATTTATCGAGAACCTACATCCTTCTGGGTTACTCACTATCGCACCCAAGCCACTGAACAAATGCTCATAGCGCTTCCTGATTAGCCCTGATCACCGCGGTGTTCTGGCAAGCAATTTGCTCTGCCTTCGTCTTGGTCCTCGCCAGGGCAAGGATTACAGGTGCAGATCCACAGCTGACCTAATCCAGCCGCAGCGGGCTTGATCCACAAGGCACCAAGGGTATAAATCGTACGGTGCAGACAAAAAACCACCCCATCCTTGGGGCGGTTTCCATAGCCAAGGCAATCCCCATCACCCGGCGATCTGCACCACTCTTTGATGCAATGAATTAATAATACCCACCAGACACCATATGTAGTGGATGTCAACACTCACTTAAGACTTTGGTGAACATCTCAAAGGAGCCAGATCAGGCAACAGAAGCACTGCACCTAGCGCAGGGAATCCTGCTGCCAAGGAGACACTAAATCTGGAGCAGTCGGTCAAAAAACTTCGGGATTGCGATGCTTCATGCTGAAGACATCCGTAAGGGAGAAGCCATGATTTCTGGCCCATCCTGCCCATTGCGCTTGGGAGTTCTCGACAGTCCCGACTATTGGACTGATGACGCACTGATGTCTGCAGTGCGTCCATTGAATCCAGAGGAACTTCACCACTTGGCCATCGGATCCCAACAACGAAGGACTCGAGAACGCGGAGTTCGCAACACCCCTTGACTCACCCTCGGTGGCCGAACCCATCCAGGAGTTGATTGAACTGCGCAAACAGCTTGTCGAACCAGGTGCCTGAACGTCGCCCAGCAGGCCGCTGCAAGACCGAGGCATGCAGCATCGGTCCGTTGGTTCCATATCCATCAAAGGCAATCAAGGCGTCTTGGGCTCCCTGAAGCTCCTGGTCGATTCGACGGGAGGAGAAGCGCCCGTGGGCTCGGTTTCGTGACGTTGACATGACTGGGCGAATTCATCTACCTCAGTTCTGGCCTCGGACCAAGCTGCTTGGCCGCAGTTGGTGATGCTTCTTAGAGAGCCGAACCTCGATCCTATTTACATATCGTTACGCAAGGCTTAACATTTCGTAAGACTTTACCGAATGATGGCTTCTTCGACCCCCAACGACGACTGGTTCCAAACCGCTGCAGCAGCGCAAATCCGTAGCGAACGTTTCGAGCGAGCAGAGCTCCTCAATGGCCGCGCCGCAATGATCGGCTTTGTGGTGGGCGTGCTGACGGAAGCCCTGACGGGGCATGGGATCGTCAGTCAGATCACCTTTGGCGTGTTCGGCTGCAACTGAACCGATCCGCTGCCGCTGGGATTGCCGGGAGTGCAGTTGCAACCCTGCACTCAACTATCTCCTTGACAGAGGCAAGGTTTTTACAAACATTTTTTTCAGCCAAAATGCTTGCTGTTCCAGGCATTTTGCGATAAAAGGTTATGAATTGGTTATGAAGCGATGAAGACAAGCACCGCCCATTCACGTCTCGAGTCTCTTCAGCTCGCAGCTGAGGAGTGCCAGACCCGCGAAGAAGCGCAAAAGATTCTGAGGAAGGCCGACAAAGCCCACGCCAAGCTCGAGTCCTCAGCAGCCCCGTTACACCGTCCCAAGAACTGATGGGTTACTCAACCCTGCAGACGACGAAGACATAAATCTCTATTACGTGAGTTGGATTGTTTCCGCTCACTCAAACCACCTCAAAATCAACTCGGGATGGTTCCTACCCCCTTGGTTGGGCCTATGGATCTATGGGCTGATCCAGCCGCCATAAAACGCCTTGCTGAGCAGTAACTATCTCCCTTGCCAACCTGCTGGAATCAACGCGTCGAGGCTAAACACTGATCCACCCGGCCAAGAGAGAAAAGGCCTGCGTTGGATTGGAGTAACTCCACCCCGCGCGAAAACGGCGCTCGCTGCCATCCTCAGCACTTACATCCCAATAGGACGCCACTCCTTTCCATTCACAGAATGAAGGCCGTCCCGTTGAGGGGTGCAGCGTGCCGGGGCGAAAGGCTTAAGGGTGTAGATAAATCGAGGGCGGGTGAAAGGTTTCACACGCCCGCACGTCGCGCTGACCCTGAGCGATTACCTGTCCTACAATCCAGATCTCGACAGAACCGGACACCAGCTCAATCAGGGGTGGCCGAGGATAGTTCGAAACATTTTCAACAGGTGCATGGCCTAGCCCATGCAGAGCAGATAGTGCGTGATGGCAACCTGATCAGACACAGCAATTCCTTGAGGAGAGTCGGGACCGATCAACGCCTCAGGAACACGATGAATGCGAGTGACCGGTTTGATCTCATAGGCTGGTCCCTCTGGAACGCCAGAGCCACGACTGCGGTATCAGATCCCACTGTCATTACCCTTTTAAAGCCCCGCCACCTGCGACAGGTGCGCATAAAAATGGGTCCCATGCGACAGACCACGATGGCCAAACAGGCATCGAAATCGTCTGAAGACAGAACATTGATCCCATAACGGACAGCACGTTCATCGACACCGAGGACCGTGTCCTCAGTGCTGTTTCACCCGTCAATTGCCAGCAACGGATGGTGACGCCGTCGTGTTGGCTCACTTTCTGCGGGTGAGGTCACCAAAATCATCGTCGTTGGGTTGCAAAAATTGCCAAACGACAGGGACTGTAAGGATGACAGTCAGACCGATGGTTACCCAGATCGCTGTTGTGTAATCGCCCATGCCTATCCACTAGTCCTGCGGACCATACCCAGTTGGTGCTGAGGAAGCAGACCTTCATTGATGGCAGGAAGGTCGCTTCTTAATTCCTCCGGACCAACCCACGAGCCGAATGCGCCGATTCCTGACGGCTGGATTGCTCTTGGGCAAGCTGGTCCCAGCGGGACAAGCAGCTGTGTTCACCGTGAAGCCAGGCACGGCATTTTTTTCAAGCCCCAAGCCAAGCCGGAGTTTCTTCTACCGCTGCCGGAGGTTCGTGTTCACGTTCCAGCACTAAAAGACGCCGCTGGCTTCTGCCAGTTCAAGCTGATCTACAAGATTGTCGACCGTAAGAACCCCGAGCTGCCAGCAGCCGGCTGGGCCCGTTGCTTGTCAATCGACCAGCTTGTTCCGAACTGACGCCAAGTTGTTCCGCCTCAGCGATTCCTTGAACACGCGAGTCACACCTGTACATGCCCTCGCCACAACCTGGTCATGCTTCGCGAGGCCGCTGCCACCACAATTCATTTGAGGAACGAGACACCCCTCACACAAGAACTAAAGGCTTAAGCGAGACCAGTAAGCCTCATCGTGAGATACTTAAGCAATTCTTAAGGGCTGGAGGATGGGTTACTTCGCAAGGCAGCTCAACGCGCAGGAAATCAAGCAGGGCTATGCCCTGCTCAACCTGATGGAGCATCTGGATCGCGAAATGGACCTGCTCAATCAGCAGCGAATCCGCGTCGGGCCAACAACCCAGGAAGGGCAGAGGCTCACCCAGATCAAGCAGAGCCATCTACGCAAACTGCAGAGCTGCATCAGCGAACTGAACACCAGTGGCTTCAACGACTGGTTGCTGCACCAACAGCCTGCCTGACCCTTGAATGGGGCGGAGCCATCCCGGGTGAGACAGCCCCTTGCCGCTTCCAGTCGTTTACCACCCGCACTACTCCGCGCCGCTGCCGAGCACCCATCGCTTTCCAATGGCGAAGTTCCGGCTGCTGCATCAACTACTGCTGGAGCAGGGAGTGGTGCAGGCCGACCAGGTGCATCGGCCCTTAAGCATCGCGCGCAAGGATCTGGAAAGCGTTCATCCCCGCTCGTATCACGAAGCCTTCAGCCGTGATCGCCTGACCCGTCCAGAGCAACGTCGCATCGGGCTTCCGGCCACGCGCCCTTTGGTGCAGCGCACCTGGCTCGCCGTGGGCGGCACCCTATTGACGGCACGGCTAGCTCTCGAGTGGGGCTTGGCCTGTCATCTAGCGGGTGGCACCCACCATGCCCACCCCGGCTTCGGGAGCGGCTTCTGCATCTTCAATGACTGTGCTGTCGCCGCACGGGTGTTGCTGGGAACAGGAGAGGTGCGGCGAATTCTGATCGTGGATCTCGATGTGCACCAAGGGGATGGCTCAGCAGCCTGCTTTCAACACGACCCCAGGGTGACCACTCTTTCTGTGCACGCCGCCAGCAATTTCCCCTTGCGCAAAGTGCAAGGGGATCTCGACGTCCCCCTCGCCGATGGCACCAGCGATGACGACTATCTCGCCGCCATTGCCGACCGGTTGCCCGATGCCTTGGATACCGTCGCGCCGGATTTGGTGCTCTTCAACGCAGGCGTCGATCCCCATCGCGATGATCGGCTCGGCCGACTCTGCCTCAGCGATGCAGGATTGAACATGCGAGATCGGCTCGTGCTCGATGCCTGTCTGCGCCGCAAGATTCCAACCGCGACGGTGATCGGTGGCGGCTATGACACCCTCACACCCCTTGTGCAGCGCCACGCCATCGTGGTGCGTGCTGCTGCCGAACAGGCTCGCTTATTTGACCTTCCATGACTGAGGGAATCTCTGAGGCCATACCCCCCTGGAGACCTCTTCTACACGCGGCCATGCAGCGGGAGGAACGCTCCGTTGCCGCCCGCTGGGTGCAACTGGCCACTACGGGACTGGATGGCTCACCCCGGGTGCGGACCCTGGTGTTCCGCGGCTGGGCCGGGGCCAAACAGCTCGAACTGTTCAGCGATCAGCGCAGCGAGAAGGTGAAGGAACTCTCCAACGATGGAGCTTCTGAACTGTGCTGGTTGTTCCCAAAAGCCCGCCAGCAGTACCGACTACGGGGGAAGGTGAAGCTGATCACTGCCTCCAAGCAACCTAAGTTTTGCCAGCAGCGCTGGCAAAAGCTCTCCGATACGGGACGGGCTGTCTGGGGGTGGCCCACCCCGGGTAATCCGCTGGACCCCACGGGGGCGTTCCCCGAACAACTCGCTGAGACTGCGCAGCTGCCGGAGCATTTCGTGGTGCTGAGGCTCCAAGTGGACACTGTCGAGCGGCTCAACCTCGGCCCACATCCCCATCAACGCACGCTTTGGCGCGCGGACACGCTCTGGCGGGAGCAGCCGCTGAACCCCTGATCACCACCATCGCTCCACACGACCAACGGAGGGCCGGCCCGGTTCGCTCGGAACCGTCACCACCGACAGCCGCTGCAGATCTCGGCGGTAATCAAAGCGGCAGAACCCAACGCCTGTGCCAGAGCAGGCCGAGAGGCTTTCGAGCGCAACAGATGCCCAGTGCCGCTCCTCGGGCGTAGGCGTTTTTTCCGGGGCAGGACGCCAGCCATCGGCAATTAGGTGGCTGTTCGCCTCGAGGATGGTCTGCCTGGCACTGAGCTGCGGCTCAGGTCTGGCGAAGGCAAACCCGCCCATCAACCAGGGCAGCAACAACGACAAGACAACACAATGTGCCATGGAAGGGCTAATCCATCTCTGCCCTAGCCATGGATCACGGCGCTGACCACAGGGTTCAGCCTGCGGTGAACTGAGCGAGGGGCTGAATGCTGAGGGCGATCACCACACTCACCACAACGCCAACGGCGGCTTTCCAGAGATCCGAACCGATGACCTTGGTAAGACTGCCCGCCTCCCGGTTGGTGAACGGGACTTCTGATGCTTGTTGCTTGATCCGCAAGGCCAACTCGCGGCCGCCAATCAAGCCCAAAAAAACCCAAGTGGTGCTGAGGGGGAAGCTGGAGAGGAATGCCTTGTAGAGCAGGCAAAGACCGAACAACAAATCGATAAGCGTGGCCGAGCGCAGATCGGAACTGTTGGTCTTGGTGCGGAGCACGGCCTGAATGGGCCCACCCCCAGTGGCCACCAGAACACAAAGGCCCACGCAGAGCACCATCGTGCAGATGAGCATCGGGACGAGGTGCAACTGGCGCGGCAGGAACACAAAAATGTTGGCCAGGTCCTGCACCAGCCACATGCACCAGAGAAACCCGGTGGAGAACCACTGCAGGCCATACCAAACCTTGCTGGGGTCTTTGCCGTCCTGAGAACGGCAGAACACCCATCGCTCCAGCGACCACAATCCCAGGGCGTAAGCCGCCAGGCCGATGCCGAAGGCGAGGCCGTACCCCGTCAGAGAGCTGCTGAGCAGCGTGCCGATGTTGGCGGGCATAAACGATGACAACACCAGAAACGAGGTGCTCACCGGTGCTCCCCACTGGGTCAAGGCCACAACAGCGAGGGGTGGAAGCACATAGACCCAGGTGAACGGCTCGGGCCATGGAAACTCCTTGCCAGGCACACTGAGCAGACCCCACGTGGGATCACCGTTGTTGAGGAACCAGCCCAACATCAGAACTCCACAGGTCACCGTGCAGATGAACAGCATCTGAACCGGCTTCGGCGTGCGTTTCCGGTTGGAGGAGAGATAGGTGCCGAGGGTCTGGAGCGAGTCGTTCGCCACCACGGAGTAGGCCGCCAGCAGGAAGCCGACAATCATCCAGATGCTGACGTCCATGAATCCGATCAAGACAATGGATCGACTCCGTTGTAGTGAGCCTCAGGAGGAAGGACGATGCTCCAGGCCGCCCAGGCGTCTGATGATCAAGGGATGTTGTGTGGTCGACAGTGATGCACCACTGGAGCGATTCGACCACGAATTCACGTTGATTGACAAATAGGTATTCAGCGATACACAACCAATTTTCTTAAGGACGAGCGGATTTGACCCCAGCCAAAGCAGAAGCCAAATCGCAGTTCCCGTCGGACATCGCTCGGCCCGGCTTTCAAGCCCGATGATGACCTGACTCGCTCATCATGAGCTGAAAAGAACGAAATTGCAGGGAAGACGGCGACGATTTTTCGACATTCACAAATTCCGTTCGAGACCGAACCTGGTACAGCTGCAGCTC
Source organism: Synechococcus sp. MU1642 (assembly GCF_020514115.1). Lineage (GTDB taxonomy): Bacteria > Cyanobacteriota > Cyanobacteriia > PCC-6307 > Cyanobiaceae > Parasynechococcus. The sequence continues at coordinate 179,969 of NZ_VTKZ01000001.1, read as the reverse complement.
AACGCCTTGACATCAGTTCAACACCTTCAGGCTGCGAATCCCAGAGGCCTTGACCCAACTGGCCAGGGCGTCGATGTCTGCCCGCTTGGGAATGCAAATGCAGCCTGTGCCGGGATAACAACGGTGGATACCAAGGGCACTGCGGCTGGTATCGAAGCGAGGGGTCAGGTCGAACCAGAGGTCATTCCCCCACGGCTCCGGACGCCCCAGGCTGTAGCTGCCGGCGGGCAAAGGGGCTGCGTTGCCGGGGCTCCAGCGGCGATCAGCGCTCTGGCGCCCGGCCACACCACTGGCTGCTGGCCAGCTGGCCAGCAAGCGCGCACCGCGATGCAATTCAACCTTCCAGATGCGGTTGCCGTCTGGGAACTGCTCGGCCGTTCGGCGGGTGCTTAGCTGCAGCTCATCTCCATGCAGCAGCGCTGTCGTTGGCCCCCGTTGCCCAGGAAGATCAGAGGCCGCCGCAGCAACACAGCTTCCAAGCAGCACAGGCAGCAGGAGTGCGTAGCGCAGCATCACGATCAGCATGAACGGTGCTCCCACTTTGGGGCTGCCACGATGGCCTGCAGCAGACCAATCAGTGGTGGACGTTCTCGATCTGTTTCCCCGCTCCATCCTTCGGGGCACCCTGCCGGATCCCCTGCTCCAGCAGCTGACTGCGCTGAGCGCAAGCGTTCTCGCCCACCCTGATTCCAGCCCCGATGCATCGGCGAAGCTGGCGGGTCAGCTGCGTCAGCAGCGCGAACTGAGGCCTGATCAACCCGGCGTGCTGGAGCTCAGCAACAATCACCTGCTGCCGGCCTGTGATCGCTGGATCCGCCATGTGATGGAACGTCAGCCACCCCAGGGTCGCGGCCCCTGGGTTCCAGGTCGCTACCGCTTGCAGATGATTGACCTCTGGCTGAATTGCCAGACCGCAGGTGACTACAACCCCACCCACACCCATGGCGGCAGCTTTTCAGGAGTGATCTTTCTGAAGGTGCCACCGCAGATCAATGCCAACAGTTTCGATGGCCAACTCTGCTTCCACGGTCCGGAAGACTGGCACATTCAGTCGTTCCGCACCGGCATGGCGCACTATGTGCTGCCAGTACCTGGTGAGTTCTATGTGTTCCCTGCCTGGCAACCCCATTCCGTGATGCCCTTCCGCGGGGATGGGGAACGCTGGTCGCTGGCCTTCAATGTTGTGGCAGCGCCGGGTGTTGCACCAACAGCGATGCAGCAGACCGCCCCTCAACAGCAACCTCTGGGCAACGTCTCCCTCTCAAGCCATCGGCGCACGGCCAAAGGCTTCTGAGGAGAACTGTCAGAGTCTTCCGGTTGCATCTATTCAGGATTCATGGGTGACTCCGAGCCGCTCCAGCAGGCCAAAGCGATTGCATCGGCACTGGAGCAGTTGGCCGACCAACTGCGCCCTGAGGTGATTCGTACAGCACGACTGGATGACGATGGACGCCGCGATCTCGAACGGATCGAGTACGCCCTGGGCACCATCGGCAAGGCCTTGATCCTGACGGACTATTCAATCGACGAAGAGAAGGACATCGACAAACTCAAGGCCTTCCGCGAATCACAGAATGGAATGGGCTGAATTCAAACGTTGGACCAGCGCAGCACCTGGTGTGAATCACTGCGTTGAAGATTCCTCATCACTCTCGGGGATGGACTGCCAGCCGCTGCTCCAGCGGGTTGGATCCTTGAGCTCACTCCAGAGAACCCGCTCGCGATGCGACGGAGCCAGCACAGCCGCCAACTCGACCCATCGCTGCTGACCACGCCCCCCTTGCGTGATCAGCTCGAAATGGCGGTAACCGGAAACCGGGCTTTGGCTGGTCCAGGCCCGAGCAGGACGCCAGGCCATCAGCTAGCGACGAAAACCTGACTCACGGTGCTTTCAATCACATGCCCTGAAGCGGCAATCGTGTCGGTGTTGTCGGCGATGAATTGCTCCATCACCCCGGGGGCGGCTTGCATCACCGCGCAGACCTTGGTGGGGTCGTCCTTGCTGACTCCCCGATAGACGGAGGTGATGCCAGCGATTTTCTGAAGCGGGAGGGATGCGTCATAGGTGGAGACCCATTCAGCAAATGACTTGGTGATGGTGAAGGTGAGGACGTGGGTTTCCATCCACCTGAACGACAGCGTCGTCGGACGCTATCACCAACATTCTTCTCCCTCATCGGCAACCGATGGGATCCGACCAGGGTCCCGATCCTGAGGGCGAGACAGGACTCTCATTAAGGCCTACTCTTGAGAATAAGCGAGGAGAAGCTGTGACATCGTCCTCCGCGCCTGCCGCCACGGACATCACCCTGCAGCAGGGGCTGCATCAGGACGGGCGCCGCCTGACTCCGCAACGCAAACGGGTTCTTGAGCTGTTCGAACGCTGTGGGTCGGGCTGCCACCTCAGCGCCGAAGAGGTACACCAGCAACTGGCAGCACTTGAAATGAAGGTGTCTCTGGCAACCGTTTACCGCACCCTGCGCTTGCTAGCCGACATGGGTCTGCTCCAGGAGCTGGAGCTCAGTGAAGGGGGTCGACGCTTCGAGCTTGCCGTTGACGATCACCGCCAACATCACCATGTGGTGTGCATCCGCTGCGGCCGCACCGAGGAATTCGAAAGTGAACCCGTACTGGCAGCAGGAGCTGCTGCCGCAGCCCATGTTGGTTTTCAGTTGATTGAGTCGAGCCTGAACGTGCGTGCGATCTGCCCCAAATGCCAGGGATAGAACACAACACCTGAATCATTAAGTGCGAAATTCCTTGTCGTAAAGATCAGCCACCAGAAGGTCAATCAGCTGCACAGACACCAGTTCTTTTTCGCGTCTCAAGGTGTTCAGCAAGATCTGAACCTGGCGGTGATGCATTAACGACACTTCACCCATCTCCAACCATCGGGCACTGAGCAGGGATTGAAGACGTTGGCGTGGCGACGATGGTGGCATCAGATGCGCCCTGTTTCGCACACTGAAGCCGGCACCAGGGTCACTGAAAAGGGATGAGCAGCAACAAGTCTTCCGAAGCTTTTCTGAAGCAATCGCGCGGGCTGGTTACTGAGGATGCTCGTTGCAGGGCATCCAGTAGCGATCGCCCATGCGATGCACACCCTCACAACCCAATTGGCGAGCCTGTTCCTCTGCCTCTGCGCGACTGGGATAAGCCAAATAGCGGGGATTGGTGGTGGAGCGGATCTGAATCAAGCCCATGCTCATCGGGCCGGCCGTGATCACCCCCATGGTGTTCACACCAACCGCCACCAGTCCCATGCCGACGATGGCGGCATTGATCACGCCCATCGCCACCACACCAATCGAAACCACACCCATCGGCACCACACCGATGCAGATCACCCCCATCGGCACAATGCCGATTGAGATGGTGCCGAGGGGAGCCACGCCGATCGCGATCCGCTTCGGCTTGCTGCCGCAATGCCCGCCTTCAGTCATGGATCAGTGGGCTCCCTGGTGATCCGCATCACTGTGCTTGTCGCAGACCATCCACATCTCGCCCATCTGGTGAGCCCCATTGCAGCCAAAACCTTCAGCCGCCGCCTCAGCTTCAGCCTGCGTTTTGAACATCGCCTGCTTAGGCATGCCTTGGGATCCGGCCATGGCCGTTGTCGCCGTGAGCATCAACGTGGAGATAACAAAACAGATGCTTTGCAACAAGATGGCCTCTACAAACATCCACCCACTATGCCCATAACGAGCTGATCAGCCCTGAAGCGCGCCGCCACAACTTGACCCGGCGCCAGCGGTGCAGCCAAAACAATGCGGAGCCGTGTGGATGGGCTGATCCACCGGAACGGTCTCAAAGCAGATCAGATCGCGAAGGTGACGGACCTCCCCGGGGCAGGGCAGGCCGAGCTGCTGATTGAAATCGCAGTCGTAGATATAGCCCTGCCAATCCACACTGATCAGCTGACGGCACATCACAGCCCCCAGGTTGTCCGGATTGTGTGCTTCCTCCAGAAGGGTCTGATAGCGCTGCAAGTCGCCACTGCGTTCCAGTTGCTTGGCGAAACGTTGGATGGGCATGTTCGCCAACGTCAGTAGACGATCGAAGCGAATCCCCAACCCGCCCAGGACGTTCTTGTAGTCGGCCTCCAAGGCCTGCTGGGGCGGAGGCAAGACCGGACCCAGCGGGTTGTAGACGAGATCCAACTGCCGGCTTGAATCGCCCGTTCCATAGCCAAGGGCATTGAGCTGGCGCAGCCCGCTGATGCTGCGTTCAAACACGCCATCACCCCTCTGTTGGTCAACGTTCTCCGCGCTGTAGCAGGGCAAGGAGGCCGTGATGCAAACCCTCTGCTCCGCAAGGAATTCAGCCAGGTCTTCCTGGCCGGGTTCACTGAGGATCGTGAGATTGCAGCGATCAATAACGGTGGTACCGAGTGAGCGCGCCTGGCGCACCAACGCGCGAAAGCCGGGGTGCAACTCCGGTGCTCCCCCCGTGAGATCGAGGCAGGAGATGGAATGCCGTTCAAGGATCTGCGGAATCAACGCCAAAAGATCCGCAGACATCATCTCGGTGCGGGTGGGCCCTGCATTGACATGGCAATGGGCACAGCTTTGGTTGCAGCGGTAGCCGAGATTCACCTGCAACGTTGTGAGCTGTCCGCGCTTCAGGGGCGGAAAAACGCTCGCAACGAAAGTCACCGGATTCAGGCGAATAAAGCTGATTCTTCCAGACAGAATGCATCCAGGCAGGAGAAACGGGTGCCCCTGAGGCAGAGCAGCTGATCAACCAACTCGGCGACACTCAGAGAGCTGACGGAACCAGCCGATGTACTGCTCCGGGCCGTCAGGCATGAGTGCATCAATCCGCAGGGGGTCCTCCGGATCGGTGATGCCTTGCAAGGTCCCATCGGCATGGCTGGGGCGATCCACTTCGCCATGACTGCTGTCGACGAGAACAACTCGATTGGGTTGACCGCACCAGGCACCGAGGTCCTGCAAGAGGTTGAGGAAACCGCGATCACTCCCCCCCCGCAACCAGCCCGTTCCATCAGCCGATGCCGTGGATGTGACCGTATCGCCCACCCCCACCAACAACGGCATCCGCTCTGCGGGAATGCGCTGCTTCACTAACGCCAGCAGCTCCTGGGGGTCATGGGGAGCCGTTCTCACATTGAACGTCTCACCCAAGGGAAATTCACCCCAACGGCGCTGAATGTGCTGATTGAGCAGAACCAGAAGTCCGGCCTCCTTGATGGACCCGGTGAGCATGAATTGGATGTCGGTGGTTCCCACATCTCCCGCAGCAGCGGGCTTGATCCGTTCCTGGCCTTGCGCATCACGTCCCAGGTTGGGAGCCACATGCAGGAAGAACGATTCCTCCAATCCCTGGTCGGCAGCCTCGGCGAGCAACTGATGCATCAGCTCCGACAGCATCGTCTGCAGGGCATGCTGAGCGGTGACATCAGCAGGGACGAGCGCAAAAATTCCGTTGAGATTGATGGTCGGTGAGACCTGGGTGTCCAACACCGCGGCTTTGGCCACTACGGCCAGATCGTCAACACACACCTGCGCCAGAAGAGCAGGCAACCGCTCCATCAGCAGAGCTTCCATCCGGGTGGGGGCTGCAGCGAGGAAAGCCATTTCCGCCAGCGAGACGCCGGGATGACTCAAGTCGCCAAAGCGATCCTGCAACTGCACCCCTCCAGCCGCCAGGCCTGGCAGATAACGGCCCTCGCGTTTGGGGAGATTGGGATCCCCAAGGGCCTGCTCCACGAGGCGGTTCACCCCGCGCCGCCCTTCGTGCTCACCATTGGTCAAAACAGCGAATTGGCCATCCAGAGCGGCGACCGAGTCCACATAGGACGGATCCATACGCCGCGTCAGTGGATCCTTCACCAGCTGCATACAGACTCCGTCAAGGTCCTGCACGATCAGCAGGTCTTCAGGACCGGAGAGCTCCTGCAGCAACTGATCGGGCGTCAAACGGGACATGGAGGTTCAGGGAGGTCGCTGCAGCCGAAGGCTCAGCACTGCAATTTCGTCGCGCAACTCCTTAGTTCCAAACCTCTAAGAAGTCCAGTGGGGGAGGCAGACAGAACCGCTGATTGCAAGCGAAACACCGCGGCCAGGCCATCCGGCCAGCGAACATGGCGGCCTTGATGCTCCTGCCATGCACCCCACCTGGACCGAACAGTGGTGGCCGATCAGCTATGTGCAGGACCTCGACCCCAAAACGCCGAGTCGCTTCACGTTGCTGGAGCGGGATCTGGTGATCTGGTGGGATCGCGCCGAATCGATCTGGCGGGTCTTCCCTGACGTCTGCCCCCACCGTCTGGTCCCCCTCAGCGAAGGGCGGATCAACGAGGAAGGACTGCTCGAATGCCCTTACCACGGCTGGAGTTTCGACGGCATTGGCCAGTGCCAGCGCGTGCCACAGGCCCTCGACAACACCCAGCCCAACAACCGTCGGTCCCGCTGCGCCAGCCTGCCGACAGCAACGGGGCAGGGGCTGCTGTTCGTCTGGATGGGTGCCCCCGATGCAGCAAACCCCAGTCAGCTCCCCCTGGTGCCAGCACTGGAGGAAAACCCCGACAGCTGGACGGTGCAAGACACCTTTCGGGACCTCCCGATGGACGCCGTGACCCTGCTGGAGAACGTGCTGGATGTGAGCCACGTTCCCTTCACCCACCACAAGACCGTTGGCAAACGGGAGAACGCTGCGCCCGTGGAGGCCGCGATCACAGGGGAAGACGCCAAGGGTTTCACGGCCTACTGGGACGAAGGGCCGCGACGGGGCAAGCTCGGCGCCCAATCCACCAGCTTTCATGCCCCGCAACTGATGTGGCATGACCTCACCGCCAAGGGCTTCGGGCGGATCCTCACGGTGGTGTACGCCGTGCCGATTCGCCGTGGCGAATGCCGCCTCTTCGCCCGCTTCCCTTTCCAGTTCCAATCCGCCGTCCCCCGGCTGCTGATCGGATTAAGGCCCCGCTGGTTGCAACACATCGGCAATCACAAGGTGTTGGAGGACGATCAGGTATTCCTGCACTGGCAGGAACGTGTGGTGGAGCGAGCCGGTGGGAGCCCCGCCGTAGAACGCAGTTTTTTCATGCCCACGACGGCAGACGTCTACGTAGCGGCGCTGCATCGCTGGTTGAACGCCAACGGCGGCGAGCCCTTTGCAGGACAACAGCTACCTGCGAGGCAAACCACCACGGCGCTGATGGATCGGTACGCCAGCCACACCATCCATTGCCGCAGCTGCTCAACGGCGCTGGCGCGGATTCGCGCTGGCCGACCCTGGGCCTGGGCCCTGCTCTGGGGATCCGCCGTTCTTGTGGGCATCGAGCAAGGCAACCCTTTGAGCGGCATTGGCTTGGTGGCCGCCGCACTGTCGGCCTTGGCACTTCGGCAGTTCAACCGTTGGGAGCAGGGGCTGACTGTCGGCAACGGCCAGGCTCCCCGCAACCGCTGATCAGAGCCCTGGCACCGGAAGCAAGGTCGGCTTCACCTTGCCCTCAATGTCGACCTTGCCGCCGATCGTGATTGTCTTGTCAACAGACACATCGGCTCGCACAGCCAGTGGATCTTCAGCCGTGACGGACACCTGACCTTCCACTCCGCTGACCCGTACATCGGCATTCACCTTCACAGCTCCCGCAATCGATTTCACCGACACAGGGCCTTCAATCGCCAGGGGCGCTTCGCCGCCCTGCACCACGACCGGCAAAGGTGTGACGGAGCGGATGGTGACACTGGGCGGAAGCACCAATTTTTCGACCTGCAATCCACCCTGAATCGCAATAGGGATGGGCCGACTCAACAGCTTGACGGCCGTGACCGCCAGAACCAGGCTGGCCAAAACAACCGCCGCCGGCCATCTGTACGCCATCAGCAGATCACGGCTGGGCCCAAGCCTGTAGGCAATGGCTTGAGCGCATTACAGCGTATTTGAACCGGCCTGCCCGTGATGACACCCGCACAGCCGCCTCCGGCTGTTATCAAACAGTTGTTTCTTCCACTCCGACAAAACAGATTTGCTCGCAAAGTCTCGAGCACCAGGGGATCGCCATCAAGGCGCCCAACATTGACATCAATACTCAGCAGAGCATCTACAACGGAACCGGACGGTTTGACCCTGGGGGATAGCATGAAGACCATCAAAAATCAGTGATGACGCTTTATCTCTACGGCGGTCCCATGACCCGTGTTTCGATGCCGAAATGGTACATGGCAGAAAAGGGGATTTCCTACGAATACGTCAACATTGACCTAGCAGCTCGTCAAAACCTTGGGACGAGCTATTTAGAGGTAAATCCTTTCGGCAAGTTGCCCGCCCTCAAAGACGACAGCAATGATTTAGTGCTGTTTGAGTCGGGAGCGATTCTTCAGTATCTTTCCGAGAACTACGCCAACGAGATCAAAGACCCCGCAACACGCGCCTCCATCAGCCAATGGATTCTATTCGCCAACTCCACACTGGCGATCGCTTTATTCGTTCCATCAAATAAAGAGCGGGAGTTTCCAAGACTAATGGCAACCCTGAATGACATCTACACCAAGAAACAGTTTTTGGTGGGTGATTGCTGGACAGCCGCCGATTGTGCAGTCAACGCATACCTCGGCTACCTCCCTATTTTTTATCCCAACGAAGATCTCTCAGCTTATCCAGAAATCCAGGCCCTGAATGAGCGAACACGAGCCAACATGAATTACAGAACGATCATGGGCCTTTGAGTCATTCAATTGCCATTGAATTTTCGCTTGGCTCTTTCATTCAATCTTCCAACTTGGCAGATGCTTCACAGACATCCAAAACGATCTGCAGCCATCAAGAATGATTGAGTTGGGTCAGTTCGTGGCACGCGTTAGGGCGAAACTCCGTTTCACCCAAGGGAATGGCGTCTGTCTGCGGTGAGCAGTCTCATCGGGAGCGCTGCTTAGTCTTGCCGGCATGCGCAATTCCTTCTTCGATCAGAGCCTTGACGCGGGCGCTATCAGCCGGCGAGTGCAGGAGCTCTCGACCGGCAAGGTGGGGTTCTATAGCGTCGGGCTCTATCCCGCGTCGCTTGCCTACAACTGCGCCATGCAGAACGCCAACGGGCGTCTGCTGCTGGCCCCTCGCCCTGGACGGGACCTCCTTGGAGCGTTCCCCAAAGAGACGATTGCAACAATGGACGATGAGCACGTTGAGACCGTGCTCAACATGGGCGGTCACCGAAGCAGCGGTGACCTGCTCGCCAACACCTTGAGTGATCTGATCGAGAGTTGTGAGCTCGTGGTGCTCAGCGCCAACAGCAACCACATCGAAGAAGACCTCCAAGAAGCCTGTCGCCTGCGAAAGGAGCTCAATCGGGAACAGGTGGTGCTGGCCTGCCTGGCGGGATCCTTCAGCCATGACCCGATCAGCAACAGCGCCTATGTGCTGTGTGAACAAGAACCGGAGCTCGCTTTCTTCTCCGGCTTCCACCGCCATGGAGCTCTGCGCAACCCCTTCGACAGCTTCACGGCCAACTTCTGCCATCCCAATGCCCTGACGGCCATGTTGGGGGCCCAACTGATGGATCAGCTATCCCCGAACATTCAGGTCTCAGCCGGTGTTCACAACGTGGAGGGGCAGTTCATCAAAGCTGCCAAAAACATGGCCTCGGTGTTCGCCGGCTTCGGCTACGGCTTCCATCAGGACAACCCCGGGGTATTGCCAACGCTGCTGACCCTGCTGCTGAACCAGTGCCTGGACCAGGCAGCCACCGTGTCGATGGCACGCCCCGACCGCCAAAGGCTCTACCACCGCCAGCCCTTTCCCCTAACGGAACTGGGCTATGCCGTGCCGAGGATCGAATCAACCCTGGTACGCGACGGCGACTTTGAACGGGTGAGGGACCACACCTTCAGCCAGCTCACCGCAATGGTGGCCGATGTGCGCGGCAGCATGATGCTGCCGGTCTCCGGGAGCCCCACCCGCAACTTCCAGGCCGGGCAAGTGATGGCCGAAGCGATGCGGGATCAGGGCCGCTGCCCCCATTCCATGGATGAGTTGGAACAATGGTGCGAAGCCGCAGGGCTGCGCAAAGGCGGCCTGGAGGGCCTGAAATCCTTGCGGTACTGGCCTCAGATCGCCCGCAAGTACGCCATCCCGGCGAACGACGCCTCCATGGTGAACCTGCTTTACATGGCGATTTACGGGCGGGCAGGCGTGAAGGAAACCGCCTACCGGGTCATGACAGAAAGCCGGGAACTCTCCAACTACTGCCAGGAATCCGTGCGACCCAGCCACAGCCGTCGCTACGCAGAGGCGCTTCATAACCTCGATATGCCCAAAGCCCTCGAGCTTGTAGTGAACGCCGTGATTGCCGACAACGCCAATCAGGCCATGGGCAGCAAGATGGCTCTGGACGAGAACGGTGAGACCGGGGTGCCGGCCTACCTGGAGTTAATGGATGTGATCGAAAGCCAGCTCGAGGCCTGAGTCGGCTGTGGTTCTGCACACCTGAACGGGGCAGAGCACCAGAACAGCGGCAAGGTGCTGCATGAGACCGATGCGACTGTTCATGACCGAGGCCCTGGAAGCCATCGCCGATCGCTTCCATCCTCGCGAAGGGATTAAAGCCATCCGCTCTCTAGGTTCAGGCAACGTCAACGAAACCTTCCTCGTGACCCACGAGGGACAGGGCGGGGCCTTCGTCATGCAACGCCTGAACACAAACGTGTTCGATCGGCCTGACCTGGTGATGCAGAACCTGCAGGTCCTGGGCGACCACATGGAACGCCGTCTCGCCTCTCCACCCCCACAACTGAAGGGGCGGCGCTGGGAAGTGCCCAGGGTGGTTCCCTGTCGGCGAGAGGCCTCCCCCTGGATCGAACAGAACGGAGAGTTCTGGCGTTCCATCACCTACATCGGGGCGGCGACCACTAGCGACGTCATCCGAAACAGTAACCACGCCCAGGAAGTGGGCTACGGACTGGGAATGTTCCACCACCTGATCAGCGATCTGCCCACCGATCAACTGGCGGACACCCTCGAAAATTTCCACGTCACCCCGGCCTACCTCCAACACTTCGATGCCGTCGCCACGGCCACAGACCGCCTGGGGCCTGCTGAACGTGACGCCTGCGCATTCATCAAAGCGCGTCGCCAGAGCGTCGATGTTCTGGAAGCAGCCCTCGCCCGCAACGAACTCCATCACCGGCCCATCCACGGAGACCCGAAGATCAACAACGTGATGATCGACGAGGCCAGCGGCCAGGCGATTGGCTTGATCGATCTGGACACCGTCAAACCGGGGCTCATTCACTACGACATCGGCGACTGTGTGCGCTCCTGCTGCAATCCAGCCGGTGAGGAAACCCTCTGCCTCAACGATGTGCGCTTCGACATGGAGCTCTGTGAGGCGATCCTCACGGGCTATCTATCCGTGGCTGGTGAGTTCCTGAGTGACTGGGACCTGCACTATCTGCCCCACTGCATCCGCCTGATCCCCCTGGAGCTTGGCCTGCGCTTTCTGACGGACCATTTGGAGGGCGATGTGTATTTCCGCTGCGATCGACCTGGGCACAACCTGCAAAGGGCTCTGGTGCAGTTCCGACTCACCGAAGCGGTTGAGCAGCAATTCAACGCCCTGGAGCTACTTGTTGCGCGGTTGAAGCAGCAGAAAAGCCCAAGCCTTTGAAATGGCGCGTTCAGCCGTGATGCTGCGTCAGGCCTGCCGCCTGATTCCCTTTGAACGGTCCATTTCACCGAAGGTCCAGCTCAGCGCTGAGCTGGTGTGGAGGCGCGAGGGTTGGCTGGAACTCAGCTATGGGGTTCTGGTCCGCGCGGCCAAGGGCATCGACGTCCTGAAGCTGCCAGCGGGGCTGAACGATGGGCCCAAACAGGGGCAGCGGACCGATGAGCTCTGGACCACCACCTGCTTCGAGGCATTCATCTCTGCCCCTGGAGAGCAGCGCTATTGGGAAGTGAATCTGGCTGCCAATGGCGATTGGGCGGTCTATCGCTTCGATGGCTACCGCAGTGGCCAAACCCAGCAGGAGCTTAGGGTGCCCCCAATGGTGCGACTGCAACGCGGGGTGCACCAACTGCGGCTCGACGCCCGGATTGCGTTGGAGCCCTGGTGGACACCAGGCGTCTGCCCAGACCTGGCACTGACGGCTGTAATGGATCTTGGGCAGGAGGGTCTGAGCCATTGGGCCCTCAGCCACGGCCGTAAGCCGGACTTTCACGACCGCAGCACCTTTCTTTCAGCCTGAACCGCACCGGTAGGGTCAGCACAGCAACCTGCCTCACCATGCGCAACCGCAGTGTGCTGGTTGTCTCGGCTATCACGGCAAGCCTTCTGGCAGGGCTGTTGCTGAAACCAAAACAGCCGCGGGCTGTAGCCGAAGCGGTGATTTCCAACCCGATGGTGATGGCACCAGTGCTGCTTCCAGCCCAAGCCAGCCAACCGACAACGAAAGACGGCCGGCAGTACCCCCTTGTTCCAGCTGAGCCAGCCGAGCTGACAGAACTGCTGGTTGCTGTTGAACGGGCACTGAGGGATCCCGCCACACCGGCCGATGCACTGCCCGATCTCGGCCATCAACAACAGGTGATCTACCGGGTCCTGTCTACGGACCAGCCCAGAGCCAATCAGGTCGTCAATGCCTTACCTCCGCGCTGGCGAAGCGTGGCCGAACGCCACCTGGCGGCACGGCGCGAATTCGTTCGCATGAGCCGCGGCCGTGGACCGACGATGCTCCCCGCCTGGCGGATCATTCAGCCCGAACCGGCGAAGAATCTGCTCAGCTACTACCGCAAGGCCGAGGCGGCGACAGGGATCGAATGGGAGGTTCTGGCGGCCGTGAATCTGGTTGAAACGGGCATGGGACGGATCGATGGCGTCTCCGTGGCCAATGCCCAGGGCCCGATGCAGTTCCTTCCCACCACCTGGGCCGAACAGGGGATTGGCGCCGGGGACATCCGCGATCCCCACGACGCCATCCAGGCAGCAGCGCGTTATCTGGTCAGGCGGGGCGGACTGCAGGACATTCGCCGCGGCCTCTGGGGCTACAACAACAGCGATTACTACGGCCGCGCCGTACTGCTCTACGCCTCGCTGATGAAAGAGGACCCCGCGGCCTACACCGGTTTGTTTCACTGGGAAATCCACTTCAACGCTGCAGACGGCGATCTTTGGCTGCCGGTGGGTTACGACCAACCGCAGCGCATTGCGGTTGAGAAGCATCTGCAGGCCAACCCCGCCAGCAGATCACCAAACCGGTGAGCATCGACACCTACGCTGAGACCTGGCGTGATCCAGGAAGCGGGTGTCCAAGGAAACCTCCCATCGCGGTGATGAACTGAAGGGTCTCGGCTGGTCCGAGGCTGATGTAGCTCGCTACGTCGAGCTCTGGGAATACCGGCAGCGCTGGGGAGCCATGAATTTGGAACGGGAGGATCGCCTGTTCCTGCGCAAAGCCGAAAAAGCTCTGCCGGCGATTGTGACTGGACGGGCCGCCGCCAAGAAGCCAATCAAAGACAAGACTTACTACCGCTGGCTGCGCTTCCATCTTGATGCGATGACCGAGGCCGAGGCGGGGATGGGCCTAGGCGACGGTGAACGCGGAGCATGGCCCGTGCTGCTGGAGGCCGAACTCCGTCTGCTCGACCATTACGAGCCCGTGCTCGGCCTGCCCGACACTTTGAAGGCCAAAGCCCTCAGCCCCTTGCGTGAACAGCTCACCGCTCAAGTGGCCTCCCTCGGTTACACCAAGGCCTACGACTTCCAGGCGCCCCTCATTGCGCTGAAAGCGGAAGACAGCAGCAACCGCTGGAAGCACCTGCGAGAGGTGGATGCCAGTGATCGCACCTATCCCCTGCTCAGCGCCGATGGCGTGGATGGATTCCGCAGCGAAGCTCACCGCGACATCCAGGCTGTGATCCGCAGCACGTTCCCCTCTTTGGCGGAAACCGACAAACCCGAGCTCTCTGACGACTAGAACTGGGGCAGTGGCCCCCGCCGAAGACCATGTCTCACCGTTTCGAGACCCTGCAATTGCACGCCGGACAGTCCCCGGACAGTGCAACAAACGCGCGGGCGGTTCCGATCTATCAGACCAGCTCCTACGTCTTCAATGACGCCGAACACGGAGCCAACCTTTTCGGTCTGAAGGAGTTCGGGAACATCTACACCCGCCTGATGAATCCCACCACCGACGTGTTTGAAAAACGCGTCGCCGCCCTTGAAGGCGGGGTGGCCGCACTGGCGACAGCCTCCGGGCAGTCGGCTCAGTTCCTGGCGATCACCAACTGCATGCAGGCGGGAGACAACTTCGTTTCAACGTCTTACCTGTACGGCGGCACGTACAACCAGTTCAAGGTGCAGTTCCCGCGATTGGGAATCGACGTGCGTTTTGCCGAAGGCGACAACGTCGCGAGCTTTGCAGCACAAATCGACGACAACACCAAAGCGCTCTATGTGGAGGCGATGGGAAATCCCCGCTTCAACATTCCCGATTTTGAGGGTCTTTCAGCGCTCGCCAAAGAGAAAGGCATCCCATTGATCGTCGACAACACCCTTGGGGCCTGTGGGGCTCTGCTGCGACCGATTGAGCATGGCGCCGATGTGGTGGTTGAAAGTGCCACCAAGTGGATCGGGGGCCACGGCACCAGCCTGGGGGGCGTGATCGTGGATGCCGGCACTTTCAATTGGGGCAACGGCAAGTTCCCATTGATGAGCCAGCCAAGCGCGGCGTATCACGGCTTGGTGCACTGGGATGCGTTTGGCTTCGGCAGTGACGTCTGCAAAATGCTTGGCCTGCCAGATGACCGCAACATCGCCTTCGCGCTGCGGGCCCGGGTGGAGGGCTTACGAGATTGGGGTCCGGCCGTCAGTCCGTTCAACAGCTTCTTGCTGCTGCAGGGCCTGGAAACCCTGAGCCTGCGGGTTGAGCGTCACACGGAAAACGCAATGGCCCTAGCCACCTGGCTGCAGACCCATCCCGCCATTGCCCATGTGAGCTACCCCGGTCTGGCAGGTGATCCTTACAACGCTGCCGCGAAGAAATACCTGACAGGCCGGGGGATGGGATGCATGCTGATGTTCTCCCTCAACGGTGGCTACGACGATGCAGTTCGGTTCATCGACAGCCTCAAGCTGGCCAGCCACCTTGCCAACGTGGGCGATGCCAAAACCCTGGTGATTCACCCTGCATCCACGACCCACCAGCAACTGAGTGAAGCTGAACAAGCCTCGGCTGGCGTGACCCCCACGATGGTGAGGGTCTCTGTAGGACTCGAACACATCGACGACATCAAGGCCGACTTCGAGCAGGCCCTAGCCGTTGTCAGCTGAATGACGACCCAGCCCCCATGGCGCTGATCCTTCCTGGCAGTTATCACAAAATCGCGGAGGTTGAACGCAACCGGATCTCCTGGATTCAGCCTGAACAGGCCGAACGCCAGGACATCCGACCCCTGCGTATCGGCATTTTGAACATCATGCCGCTGGGCAAGCAGTACGAGTTCAACCTGTTGCATCCACTGGGCCTTTCGGTGCTGCAGATCGAACCGATTTGGATTCGACTCAACTCCCATGCCTACAAGAGTTGGGATCAGAACCATCTCGACCAGCTCTATGTGAGCTGGGATGAAGCCTTGTCCCAGGGTCCCCTGGATGGCTTGATCATCACCGGTGCCCCCGTGGAACACCTGCCCTTTGAACAGGTCAGTTACTGGAACGAACTGGTCCAGTTGATCAAGGAAGCGCGCAGCACCTGTGCCAGCACCCTCGGACTGTGCTGGGCCGGTTTCGCCCTCGCCTACCTTGCAGGCGTCGACAAGGTGGCCTTCCAGCAGAAGCTGTTCGGGATCTACCCGATGCGCAGCCTTGTTCCGGGGCATCCATTGATGGGAACCCAGGACGACCATTTCGTCTGCCCCCAAAGCCGTCATGCCGGACTGCCGGATGCCGCGATGGAAGCCGCCGAACGGGACGGTCGTCTTCGTTTGCTCGCCCATGGCGAACAGGTGGGCTACACCATTTTCGAGACACCGGATCAGCGGCAGCTGATGCACCTCGGCCACCCCGAATACAACGTGGGACGGATCCTCGGAGAAATGGAACGAGACCAGGCCCGGGGAGATGTTCCTCCGCCTGAAAATTTCGATCCAGCCCAACCGCTGACCCTCTGGCGGTCCCACCGAAACCTTCTGTTCCAACAGTGGCTCTGGTTCTGCTACCAGCGAGTCAGCCTGAAGGCCTGATCAAGCTTGGCTACAGCAGCACCCTCAACCGTTTCATTTCGGGGTTGGTTCCAAATTGACCGATGGCTCGTGAGCGACGGCATCTGGGCGCTCAGCTGATCTGCGATTGAGTTCCCTCTCAAGCGAGGCGATGCGTCTCTCGCGAAGGCAATGACGGCAGCCACCCAGGGTTTGAAGATGCTTTTCCGGTGTGATCGTGATCGGTTGAACCGGATGGGCGTTGCAACGGATTTGAACGGGACTCTTGTAACTGCGCCAGCGGATCAAGCTGTAATCGAATTGATCACCGAAGCGCTGTACGGCGCGCTTGAGGAATTCGTCTTGGGTAATGCGGGCTCCCATGCACCGAATGTATGGGACAGTCGCGGGAACGAAGCGACCTCGTCATCCGACGTCACGAATGGCCATCCATCCAGCCGCAGCTGTAACGGACTGGTCCCTGCATGAAGGTTGGCTGAAGCCAGATCTTGCCAGGCACTGGCAAACACAGCTTGAACACCAGCTCCAGTGGGAGCAGCCCGTCGTTCAGGTCTATGGCAAGCGCCACCCGGTCCCCCGAATGACGGTGTTTCTTGCCAATGAAGGAATTCACTACCGCTACAGCGGTGCCATTCACACCGGCTGTGGCTGGCCTGAATGGTTCAAGCCATTGCTCCACCAGGTGAATGAAGCCTGTGAGACCCACTTCAATGGATGCCTGCTCAATTTGTATCGCCATGGCGATGACCGCATGGGTTGGCACGCCGATGACGAACCGGAAATTGATCAGCGGGCTCCGATTGCCTCCCTTTCACTCGGGGCGACGCGGGATTTTCAGCTCCGCCACCGCAACACTGCTCAGCTGAAGATGTCTCTGCCGTTGGCCGATGGTGACCTTCTGGTGATGCACCCGGGGTGTCAGAGCCGCTGGATGCACAGTGTTCCCCAGCGGCGCAAAGTGCAGAGCACCCGCATCAACCTCACCTTTCGCCGTTTTCAGAACTGAGATCGCAGCAGCACACCCCATGCAGGCGCTGTCATCAAGGCCAGCAGCGTGCTCCAAAACACCAGACCTGCGGCCTGCTCCTGATCAGCACCCACAGACTCTGCAATCAACAAAAGAGAGATCGCCGTCGGTGCGGCTCCTTGCAGAGCAACCGCCTGAACCATCAAAGGCTTGAATTGCAACAACGACGCAAGCAGCAACAGGAGCAACGGGTAGAGCAGAAGTTTGCCCACCAGTGGCTTGAGCAGCTGCACAGGACGTGCCACTGGAGCGATGCCATGACGATGAATGCTGCCCAGGCGCATGCCCAACACCATCAGAGCCAGCACAATCACGCTGCGGGAGGGCCACCACAGCGCATCGGCCACCGCCCCAGACCATGGGGTCGCCTGAACCAGCAAGGCGCCGATGAGCCCTCGGGTTGCAGGACTCCCAGCAACGCTGCTCAGAAGACCACGTAACCGTTTGGAACCATCGACCTGCCCCTCGATCAGCAGCGGTCCCAGGCTCCAGGCCAACAGGGTCGCCCCGAGGTCGTAGCCAATGCTGATGGGCAGAGCTTCGTCAGGGAGGAAGGCCAGGGCGAGAGGAACCCCGAAATAGGCCGTGTTTCCGGTGCAGCTGCCGAGCCGCAGCGTGGGAGACGCCAGCTCAGCCAATCCCGGCAGGCGCGCGGCCCCCACCAGAACAAGGCCCATGGCGAGCACCGCAAGACCTGCGGACTGCAACATGTCGCCGCTGAGGCCACCTTTCAACAGCAGGCCCATCACACTGATCGGCACACCGAAGCGCACTAGCGGTGCGGCCATGAGGGTGGACAGGGTTTCATGGCGTCGACCAGCCCAGAGCCCAAGCAGAAGAGAGGGCACAAGCTCCAGCAAAAACCGAAGAATTGGCACCTCCATCAGACAAATCGACCCTAGAAAACTGAGGTAACTGATGCCTCAGCCCCAGGCTTAATCTGACGCCCGATCGGCCGCGGAGATCCAGCTGATGCAACCAGCTTCGTGCCACCGCATCGTGCGCAGTGATCAATCAGAGGATGGGCTGACAAGGCAGCGCTTTGACTGCTACGACGCTGCCTACGATGAACTTGAGCGTTACTACAGCGATTTTTGCTGCTCTGATGATGATCGTGTCGAGTACACGATCGTTTGTGAACCCTCAGACAGTCCTGAGGTTTAAACCACTGAGGAGGCCTCAAAATCAGCCCGTCAAACTTCATCGCAGGAGAGCAGTCTCAAAAGCCAGACCACAGAGACGCATCCCCAGATACCAACCTTTCAAACCAATAAGCCTTGGCAATATCGGCTCGAATGATTGACATCCAGCCAGCTAACCAGTTATGAACTATGTATCCATTGAGACGCATTTAAAATGCTGACCGGTTCCGATCTGCTTGCCAAGGTCAAAGAGATTGGAGATGTTTCCAAATCCGATCTGGTGAGAGCTTGCGGATACGTCTCTGACAAGAAAGATGGTGGTGATCGCCTGAATTTCACAGCCTTCTACGAAGCTCTGCTTGAAGCCAAGGGCGTGAATCTGAGCAGCGGTGGTGCTGCGATTGGCAAAGGCGGTCGCAAGCTGAGCTACATCGCCAAAGTGCAGGGCAACGGCAATCTGCTGATCGGCAAGGCTTACACCGCCATGCTGAACCTGGAACCCGGTGACGAGTTTGAGATCAAGCTTGGCAAGAAAGCCATCCGTCTGATCCCCACGGGTGCAGCTGCGGAGCACAGCGAAGCTGCCGACCAGGTTGACGATTGATCAACTGATCCATCACCCCAAGGTGAATCTCTCTCAGCCCCTCCAGCACAAGGAGGGGCTTTTTTTTGGCAACAAAACAACCCGGGTCTTACCGCAGCCACGATGGGGCTGGCATCACAATTGTTGCTCGGTAATGTGAGCCTGAGTGGAGCGACAGAGTTGAAATCCTTCAGGACAACCGTCGCTTCGCTCCTGAGCAATACGTTTCTGATAGGGGGCTCAGTCGCCATATCCATCCATATCGTGCTGACCTTTTTTCGGATGCACGGACTGGCTCTGACCCTCGCTTTTGTGGTGTTTTGGCTGATCAGCGTGACTGCCTACCTCCATTGGAAGGAGCAGCATTCGAAGCCTCGGACTGTCAGCCAAGCTGCAACGCACCAAAAGAACAGCCGAAAGCCCACTGAGGCTTGGAGAGAACGACAGTCGGCCTGAAGCAATGCACGAGGCTGTGCAAGCCGTTTAGTGCTGCATCTGATTGAGGAACCTGCGGCTGCGTTCTTCCCTGGCATTGCTGAAAAACGTTTCTGGATCGGAGGTCTCCACCACCTGGCCCCGATCCATGAACATCACCCGATCCGCCACCTCACGGGCAAAGCTCAGTTCGTGGGTGACCACCACCATCGTCATGCCGCCTTTGGCCAACTGACGCATCGCATCCAACACTTCCTTCACCCGCTCCGGATCCAAGGCGCTGGTGGGCTCGTCGAACAGCATCACCTCAGGATCCAACGCCAGAGCCCGGGCGATTGCCACCCGCTGCTGCTGACCACCACTGAGCTGCGCCGGGTACTTGTAGGCCTGCTCGCGAATCCCCATCTGATCAAGAAGCTCCATCGCCCGCTGCTCGGCAGACGCCTTGGCACGCTGTTGCACCTTGATCGGGGCAAGGGTGATGTTGTCGAGAATGGAAAGGTGAGGAAACAGGTTGAACTGCTGAAACACCATCCCCACGCGCTTGCGAATCGCAAGCACCTGACGTTCACCATGGGTGGCATCCAAGGAAACCCCGAGCACATCAAGAGCACCGCCGTCCAGCGTTTCCAGACCATTGAAGGTACGGATCAGCGTGCTCTTACCGGACCCAGAAGGGCCCATCACCACCAGCACTTCGCCGCTGTTCACCTCAAGGGTGACGCCATCGAGAGCTCGAACCCCTTGGGAATAGCTCTTAACCAGATCAGTGGCACGAATGGCAACAGTCATGAGGCGGAGCGGGCAGGGTCAAGCTGAACTTCCAGGTGGCGGGCCAGCAGCGCCATGGCCGTACAAGCCAGCCAGTAAACCGCAGCAAGCCAGAGATAGACCTCCAGATAGCGGCCGATGAAAGCTGGATTCGCCAACAGGCTGCGGCTGATGCCCAGTAATTCCACCAAACCCAGAATGGCCATCAGGCTTGTGTTTTGCAGCAAACCCACCGCCTGGTTGGTAAGCGAAGGAAGCGCAACCCGCAGTGCCTGCGGCAGCACCACCAATTGCAGCGATTGACGTGGCGACAGCCCCAGCACGGCTGCAGCTTCCCGCTGGGTGGGCGGAATCGCCTGCAGTCCACCGCGCACATCCTCTGCGATGTATGCCGCTGCAAACAAAGCGAAAGCGACAAGCGCCCGCAGAACCCGATTGATCTCAAGCCCTGGCGGCAGGAACAACGGAATCAGCAGTTGTCCGAAAAACAGAACTGCAATCAACGGCACAGCCCGCATCAGCTCGATGTAAGCAGCGCTGCTCCAACGCAGCACTGGCAGATCACTGCGCCTGCCGAGGGCTAGGAGGATCCCCAACGGAAGCGCCAAAGCACCACTGCCTCCCGTAAGCAGCAGCGTGAGCGTCAGACCACCCCAACTGCGCGTGCCCACCGGCAGCAAGCCCAAACCTCCGGCCAAAAACCAGAGACCCAGCGGTGCCATCACGATCCAGAACAACGGCAACCAACGGCGAAGCCAGCCATGCTTTGGACCGACGAGGGTCAGCAGCGTGAGCGTGATCAGTGCAGCCATCCACAGCAGCGGTCGCCAGCGTTGATCCGCTGGAAAACTGCCCACGGCATACAGCGGCAGATTTGTGGTCACCACAGACCAATCGGCCCCAAGCAGCAGCCAATGCAGCATTGACCAGCCAGCCCATCCGAGCAGAGCCAGCAGTAGCAGGGTGATCCCACGATCCAACCAACGGTTCATCAACGGCTCCTATTGAGACGGCCCAGAACGGCACGATTGAAGGCAGCCATGCCGCCGCTGATCAACAAATTCAGCAGCAGAAAGCTGAGCAGCAGCAGCAGGAAGCCTTCAATGGCGCGGCCGGTTTGGGTGATGGTGGTGTCACTGACGGCGTAGAGATCGGCGTAGCCCACGGCAATCGCCAGAGTGCTGTTCTTCGCGAGATTGAGGTACTGGCTCGTGAGCGCGGGAAGAATCGCCGGCAGCGCCTGGGGCAACACAATCCGACGCAGCCCTAACCCTTCCCCAAGTCCAAGGCTGCGAAAGGCCTCCCACTGGCCCCTTGGCACAGCGTTGATGCCACCGCGCACGATCTCTGCAATCGACGCACCCGTAAACACCGTGAGTCCGACAAGAACCGCACAAAATTCAACGCTGAGATTCAGGCCCAACAACTGAATGCCCTGATTCGAAAGCCGGATCAGCCCACCGATCGGCACGGACGGAAGGCCAAGGAAGGCAACGAAATACCAGAACAGCAACTGCAGGAGCAGAGGAACCTGACGAATCAACGCCACATAGCCCCCGGCCAAGCTGCGCAGCAAACGGTTGTTGCTGCTGCGGGCTGCACCAGCAGCCACACCCAGGACGGTGGCCAACACCAGACCAGCCGCGATCACCTTGAGGCTGTTAAGCCAACCGATGGTCAAGGCCCAGAGGTAGCTATCGGATGGGGCATAGGGGAGAGCTGTTTCCGCCAGAGCAAAACCAGCGGGTCGACCCAGCCAGCCAAAACCCAGCCCCAAGCCCGTCCTGATCAGATTGACGGCCAGATTGTTGACCAAGAGAGCCAGCAGGCCGATCAGAACGGCGGCGACACCAACCTGAACCAGGAGACGACGCTGCCGCATCAGGTGAACGGTGGGGAAATCATCAAACCACCTTCACCGCCCAGGCGGTTCGCCCCCCGTGGAATCGCCACGGCACTGTCCGGTCCGAGATGGCGGTTGTAGATCTCGCCGTAATTACCCGTGGCACGGATCATTTGAACGACAAAGTCATCGGCGAGTCCGAGTTTGTGACCCAGGCCTGGATCCACACCCAAGAATCGCCGCAGAGCGGTCTGGGAGGGATCGGCTGCGGCTTGCTTCATCACCGCATCCACATTCACTTGGGTGATGCCCCGTTCCTCAGCTTCAATAAGGGCGTTGACCACCCAAGTCATGGCATCTCCCATGGGCTGGTCCCCCCCCACCACAGCTGGAGACAATGGCTCCTTGCTGATCCGGTCATCAAGGATCAGATGCGCCTGGGGATCACTGAAACCTGAGCGCGCCGCCGCAAGTTGCGACCGATCAGACGTCATGGCTTCGCAGCGCCCCTGGAGGTAGCCGCCAACCACCTGATTGAGATCTTGATATTTGATCGGTGTGTAGGGGAGCCCCTGGGAGGCGAAGGCGTCGTTGAGGTTTTGCTCGGTCGTGGTGCCCGATCCCACGCAAATGGACTTACCACTCAAATCAGCCAGCGCACGCACTCCGCTGGTGGCGTTCACCATCAAGCCCTGTCCGTCATGGAACACCACAGGTCCGAAGCGCAGCCCATTGCCCCCCACCGCATCGCGGCTGAGGGTGTGGGTGGTGTTGCGGGACAACAGATCGATTTCGCCCGATCGCAAGGCCGTGAACCGCTCGGGCGCGGTTAAAGGCCGGTACTGAACCTTCTCAGCATCGCCAACAAAAGCAGCAGCCATGGCACGGCAGATGTCGACGTCCAGGCCGGTGTAACGCCCATCAGGGCTGAGAAAACTGAAGCCTGGGATCTTGCCGCTCACCCCGCAAAGCAACTCCCCTCGCGCTTTGACCAGATCAAGACGCGAG
This sequence comes from Synechococcus sp. MU1642, assembly GCF_020514115.1. Taxonomy (GTDB): domain Bacteria; phylum Cyanobacteriota; class Cyanobacteriia; order PCC-6307; family Cyanobiaceae; genus Parasynechococcus. Next base: position 156,984 of record NZ_VTKZ01000001.1, on the reverse strand, counting down.
CCAGACGCACTGTCCAGTGACGCGCAGGACGCAAGCAATGAGGACAACCCGGCCAACGCAACGATCAGAACACGCGAACTGGATCGGAACATCAGCGTTGGTAGGGATCGGGTGGGATTGTCCCAGATCCCGAGGACATCCATTACTTCCGACCTACGTTCACGGCAATCAGCATCGCTGCAATGAAGGTCTGAGCCTGCCTTTTGGCTGGACTGATCGCTGGAACCACGGTTCCCGGTGCTACGGCATTGGACGAGCAAGACCGTGGTGCGTACAACAAGCAAGATGGCGCTGTTGGACTTTCTTCTAGAAAGTGCCCAGCAAAGTACCGGACGTGATGTTCAAACCATGTGCCTGTTGATGAGCATCGGCAACGATGTCACCGAGTAGTACATGGCGACCAACCCTGAGGACATGCAGATTCAGCAGCGGCTCATGACGATGCGCCAAGACCTCAGCGCCTGTCTTGCCAACCAAGTGGAGGCTCATGCATGGGCTGATTCCTGACCGCCGATCCGCTCGAACAGATCAAGGCTTTCCTCATTCAGTCCAATCACGCTGACAACAGATCCCCCGCTGCGGAATTTGCGGATGACCTGATCCAGCGCAGCCACGCCGCTCTGGTCCCAGATGTGGGCTTGGGAGAGGTCAATCGTGATGCGCTCGGGATGATCGTGAAGATCAAATCCCTGGAGAAAATACACCTTGCTAACAAAAAACAGCTGCCCCTGCACGCGGTACAACCGCTCCTGATCACTGATCTCGACAGCCTCCACCTGAATCACCTTGGCTACCTTGCGGCTGAACAGAATTCCTGCCAGCGCCACGCCAGCCAACACGCCAAGGGCGAGGTTGTGCGGGGTGGTGAGCATTGTGACGGCGAAGGTCATCAGCATCACCGAGGTGTCGCTCTTGGGGATGCGACGGAGGTTGCGCAGACCATTGATGTCAGCGGTGCTGACAGCGATGCTGATCATCACGGCCACCAGTGCCGCCATCGGAATTTGCTTTAGCCAGGACCCAGCCAGCAGGATCATCGCAAGCAGGCTCACCCCCGAGAACAGGGTTGAGAGCCGCGTGCGACCGCCGTTATCCACATTCATCACGGACTGACCCACCAGGGCACAGCCGGCCATGCCACCGAACAGGGACGCGACGATATTGGCGATGCCTTGCCCCCTGGCCTCAACGTTTTTGTTGGTGGTGGTGTCGGTCTTGTCGTCGAGGATGTCCTGGGTCAAGAAGGTTTCCATCAGACCAACCAGGGAGATGGCCAAGGCTGTGGGGAGCACCAAGCCAAGGGTGTCCAAGCTGAAGGGAACACCGCCTTCACCGAAGGGAAGGCTGAAGGAGGGCAGCCCTGCCGGGAGGGTGCCGAGACTGCTGACCGTGGGGATGTCGAAGCTGAATCCCACACTGATGGCGGTCAGAACAATGATGGCAACCAGCTGTGAAGGCACCACCCTGGTCAGCCGGGGAAGGCCATAGATGATCACCAAACCCAGCAGGACCAAGCCCCAGACGACGGGGATCTGGCCGCCATGAGGGAGCAACGACGAGGCCCCATGTTCACCATCTCCAGCATGAAGATTGAGACCGAGCTGAGGCAGCTGGGCCTGAAAAATCAGCAAGGCGAGCGCATTGACGAAGCCGCTCAGCACCCCTTGGGGAACAAAGCGCATCTGATAGGCAAGACGCAGATACCCCCAAAGGATCTGCAGCAGACCCGTCACAAGCCCGGCCACCATCAGGTACTGGACACCCAGGCCTGGCCCCCTGGCTTCACCGGTGGCCACAAGCCCTGTCATCAACAGGGCCGTAGAGCCGGTGGCTGAGGTGATCATGGCCATGCGACCACCCACGACAGCGATGGTCAACGACAGGCAGAACGCTCCGAACAGGCCCACCTTGGGATCAACCCCAGCGATCCCCGAAAAGGCAATGGCCTCGGGAATCATCGCGAAAGCCACCACCAGACCCGAGAGCAGGTCTTTACTGGGGTTGGCCAACCACTGATTCACCAGGGTTGGGCTGGATCGTTTGGCCATCAATGGATGCCGATTAGTGGCGACCGTAAATCAGAGCGTCGGCAGGGTGCCTGCTGGATCCAAGCGCTGTTTCAGCTTTCGCAACTCGAGCAACCAGAGGCCGAACGCTGCTTCCAACTCCTTGTGATGGAAGGGCAGATGGTCGTGAAACTGCGCCAGATGCACACCAGGGCAGACCGGCTGGAGGACCTGCCAGACCTCCTCCAACCAAGCGAGGCTGCGCCTTTGGCCAGGGGCATCCCCGGGCGTCCACGCGGCCGTGATCCATGGTTTCCACTCGGAGTTGCGGTGCACAAACGAGCTGGCCTCCACCGCAACCTGTTGCGTCGCCGCCCCAAGCTGCTGACAGGCCAGGCTGCAGAGGGGATGAGGACGGTGCTGCAGCAAACGACATAAATCCGGCATCAAAGCCCGCCAGAGCTCAGCAGCTGCAGGCCCCAACAAGCCGACCACCTCCGTGTGACAGCGGGGAGACATCGGGGCCGATCCCCGCAACGGCGGGAGCTGATGCAACCCTTCGATCTTCTGCGCACCGGCCCATGGGGTATCGGCAATCCGGAGCAACTGCACCGCGTCAGCGCTCTCCCAATGCCACTGCAGGCTGGCGCTGGAGTCGGATGCTTCCGCCTGAAGCATGAACTCAGCCAGTTGATCCGGAGACACCACGCGTTGCTCCGCCCACAGCGGCACGAGCGGCTGGGTGGTCATGCGCAACGCGCTCACCACCCCCAGAAACGGCGCGGCACCACAGAGGCTGCGCCACTCCAGCGAACCAGCATCAGCAGCCCGAGACAGGGCAAAGGGGCTGCCATCGCCCCAGACCCCATGGATCTCGAGCACTTGATCGACAGCGAGCCCCACCTGCCGGCTCAACGGCCCCATGCCGCCCGTGAGCACATAGCCAAGCCCAGGCAGACCCGACAAACCTGCAGCCACAGTTCGGGCGTGGGGAAGCAAGGCCTCCAGTACCTCTCCCATGCGGCAGCCCGCTCCAATCCAGACCGACTGATCAGCGGGCTTCCACTCCAGACGCTGGAAGTGGGTTTGAAGATCGAGGGTCCAGTGGTCGTCCACGGCGGAACGAGACGTGGTCCCCCCACCACAGAGACGCAGCGGCCGCGGGCCGGTCCAGTTTTGAACCAAGGCCACCAACTCCTCTGGTCGGGGGGAGACCAGACCGGAGCGCCTCGCATCAGCCGCCTGCGCATTGAAGAAAACGGGACGGTCTGAATCCATTGCGATGCGACCGATATCGTCAAACCATTGGAACAGCAGAGCGACCTTTTGGCCGAACAGCACGCGGAAACCGGCAACGAGCGTCTTGGCGTTCTGATCTGCGGCCACGGCAGTCGCAACCGACTAGCCGTTGAAGAATTCGCCCAGATGGTGGACGCCCTCCGACCCCGGCTCGCCCCCATGCCGGTGGAGCACGGCTATTTGGAATTCGCCCGACCCATCCTTCGAGATGGCCTTGAAGCGCTCCGGCAAAAAGGCGTCACCAAGGTGCTGGCCATTCCAGCCATGCTGTTTGCCGCAGGGCATGCCAAGAACGACATCCCCTCTGTTCTGAACACCTATACGGCCGAAACGGGTTTACCGATCGATTACGGACGAGAGCTTGGGGTGGATCGGTTGATGGTGTTGGCCGCCGGGGCCCGCGTTCAGGAGTGCCTGAGTGCGGCGAAGCACGACGTTCCACTGGCCGAAACCCTGCTGGTGGTGGTGGGTCGAGGTTCCTCGGATCCAGACGCCAACTCCAACGTGGCCAAGGTGACGCGGCTGTTGGTGGAGGGATTTGGCTTCAGCTGGGGAGAAACGGTGTATTCGGGCGTGACCTTCCCCCTGGTGGAACCGGGGCTTCGTCACGCCGTGAAGCTGGGCTTCCGCCGGGTGGTGGTAATGCCCTATTTCCTCTTTTCAGGGGTTCTGGTGAGCCGAATCCGCCAACACACCGAGCTGGTGGCTGCCGATCATCCCGAGGTGGAGTTTCTCTCTGCGGGCTATCTGGGCGACCACACCCTGGTGGTGGACACTTTCAAAGAACGGGTCGAAGAGGTGTTGCGAGGAGACACCGCCATGAACTGCTCCCTCTGCAAATACCGCGCCCAGGTGCTGGGCTTCGAACAGGACGTGGGACGTGCCCAGGAAAGCCACCACCACCATGTCGAAGGGCTTGCGGAAAGCTGCACGCTCTGCGAACTGGAGTGCACGGGTGCCTGCCAACCCGACGGCATCCCGATTGCCAATGACCACAGCCACCCTTCAGACAACAGCAATGGGTCAGACCACAACCATGTGCACCATCACCCGCCCTATCCCCACGCCGATCACCCCCTTGGGCCGGTAACGCTGCAACGCAGAAGCGATACTCCTAAAGATTGAGTCCATAACCCTTAAGGGAAACAGTTTCTCGGTCACCAATGACACGGTTCTCGAAAGCGACAGCAGCGACGAAGCAAAGATCAGGCTTTCTTATCGAAATTGCTTCGCCAGGGGCCGCCCTCTTTTTCCACAAAAAACAACGTCGTTTTCCACAGGCAGAAGTTGGCCCGCCGGCTGTGACGGTCAACCTGTGAATTTCTGAGGGAATCGTTCCACCAGGTTGACAGACTGTCTATTCGACCTAGGTCAACCGCACTTCGTCATTTTCCATGCACTCAGACCCAGTCACAGACTGCCGTCTCATCTCGTCTCACCTGCAACTCAACAAATGTGGACGTCTTTGACGCAAGTGCCGGTTATGTGGCTTTCTTGGTGGGCGTTGGACAAGGACAAGCTGGAAGGAATGAATCGAAATCACCTCGAGCGATGCCATGAAAAGGGGACCACGGAGCGCGGAAATGCTTCAAAAGCCAGCTACGTGAGCCTGGAAACGGAAATCCCCGAGGTGCTCTATCGAGGCATGAAGGATTTCCTCGGAGAGAACCCCACTTGGGACCAATACCGCGTGATGAGTTCTGCTCTTGCCCACTTTCTGTTTCAGAACGGCTGTGACGACCGCGCCGTGACCGAGCGCTATCTCGACGATCTGTTCACCCGCCCCGACCACTGAGGGCCAGCAGACAGGCCCGACGGCTCAGGGCCATCATCGTTAGCGTTGGGCTTTGCCAGGCCGAAGTCGGCCAACAGGCGCCATCCACCACAAGAACGTTGGGAGCTCGCCAAAGGCGGTTAGAGGAATCAACAACGCTGCTGGTCTCGCTCCCCCCCATCGCAGCCCCTCCCACCTCGTGGATGTAGTAGCCAGGTGGAGCTGCACCGTCTGAAAGCGCAACAGCCCCCTCCAGGAAAGGCTCAACCAAGGGCAGGTGGAAGAGGTCTTTGATCGATTTGGCTTCGCCTCCGGCTGCGGCAATGCAGGCCTTGATCGAGGCGCGCATGTGCCTCACCATTGCCAATTCATTGCCGCTCCAACGGCAGGCAATCGAGGGGACACGCACGCCCCAGCGGTCCATACGCTCACTCAGGGTCACCCTGTTGTCAGCCCTGGGTAGAACTTCGCCATGACCAATGAGGAACCCTGTGATGCTTGAAGGTCGACGCCGCAACCACCGCGGCGGATCAAACCGTCCAATGCCACCCCAAAGGCCATAGCCACCCTGAAAATCAGCCGATGGCAGGTGTCGGCCAAACGGAACAAAAAAACTTCCAGCCCCCGTGAGCATGGGCTGATCGCCCTGAACAGGCTCGGGGAAGGCAAAAAACTGCGATGTGGACACATGGTCCATCAAACGTGTTCCAAGTCGTCCTGAAGGGTCGTCCAAACCGTTGCTCTGTTCCCCACGACGGGAACGCAACAGGATGGACACGGTCTGAATCGTGGAAGCAGCCAAGACCACGAGATCCGCCTTCAACTCCCTGCGGTTGCCGTTGGATTGGTCAACGGCAACCAGACCAATGGCTTTGTCTCCGCCGGCATCCATCAACACATGCTCCACCAAATGCGCAGAAAGCAGCTGTGTACGTCCTGTGGCCATGGCGCGAGGGAGGCTACTGCCGCGACTGCTGGAACGAGGCCAGGCGGGATCCTCTCCCTGCGGCGCCGGACCAAACCCCCTTGAAGGAATCACGGGATACCCCAACCGTTGCCTCACAGCTTCAGCAAAACGCTCTTCCGCCGGCGTCGCCGCCAGAGCCGGTTGCGTTTCGCCATCCGGCAGATGATTCAAACCATCGCGCCCACCATGAACGCCTAGCCAGCGCTCCAGTTCGGCGTAGTGAGAAGTCAGCTCACCGCTGCGCAAAGGCCAACTGACCTGTTCACCTTCCACATCCACACCGGCCAGATCCTCATCAGAGAGACGCAGGGTGATGCCACCCCAGGTGAGGCTGCGGCCGCCAACTTGCAAGCCTCGCGTCCACAGAAACGGCTGTTCCGACGGGTGCTCGTAGGGATGCAGACGCTCGTCGGCATACAGACGAGGATTGGCTTTCCAGTAGCCGGGATGCTGGGACTGCTGGCGGTGGCTGCCGCTGGTCAGGCCCACGATCCGCCGCAAAAGATTTCCTGGTTCAGACCCGAAGGCTTGTGTGCTGTTGAGGTCAGGGCCTGCCTCCACCACGAGCACGCGCGCTCCTGCTTCAGCCAAGGTCATTGCGGCCACGCCGCCACTCGCTCCAGAGCCAACAACAATGGCGTCCCAAGGGCCATCGCAGTTCATAGAGCGACTGCTCATGGAGGTACGACAAGCAAAAAAAATCTCCCGTGGGGGAGATCTGTTATTCAATCAGAGTTGGTGGCGGGGGGGAGATTTGAACTCCCGACCTTCGGGTTATGAGCCCGACGAGCTACCAGACTGCTCTACCCCGCGGCGACCTAAAAATCATACATGTCGGTGTCGCACGTGACAGCAAAGTCACGACTGCAAGGCACCGGACACGCTGAGCTTGACGCTCGGGTTCACGACCAGCACCTGCTCATCGAGCTCATCAAGCCCCATCGGTGTGAGCCACTCCAGTTGACGCAACAAATGCAGAGCAACCGCTTGCTTGGCACGACGGGAGCCGTCTTCCACCTTGATGGCTACACCAAGACCCTCACCAACGCGGCTTAGGCATTGAATGCCCTCTGCACCACCTTTGCTCAAGACCTGACCATGGCTGCGCCGCATCAGCTCAGTGTCAAAACGACCCTCGCCGGCCACCAGATCAGGATGACTCAGCATCGCCCGACTGATCTGCTCGAACTCAGCATTCTGTGAAGCGCCGAGGTGGGCATAGAGCAAGGCCATCTGAGCGCACTGCAACACCAGGGTGGGAGCACCACAGTCATCCCTTTCTGCAACTAACTCCTCAGCAGGTAGACCGATCAGTTCAGCGACCCGGCGGTTCACTTCAAGCTGCAGCGGATGGTCCTGCTGGAGATAGGTCTCGATGGGCCAGCCCATCTTTCGACTGGTAGCCAGGAACGCAGCGTGCTTACCAGAACAATTGTGCTGCAGCGGACTGTCAGCCCCATTTGGAACTGGACATTGAAGTGAGGAGCTGTCCAACTCTGCTTTCCAGAGCAATCTGAAGGCTTCCCGGGCATGGGCATTGGTGCCCGCATGGGACGCGCAGCTGATGGCGATGCCCCGTTCATCTACATCCAGTTGGTCGGCGGTTCCACTGCTGAGAAACGGCAGAGCCTGAAAGGGTTTCAGAGCCGAACGAATGAAACTTTCCTGCCCGGGGTTTCCTGCCGACATCAACACCCGTCCTCGGCCATCACAAACCACCGCATGAACGCGATGCACCGATTCAGTAATCGATCCACGCCGCAGACAGACCTCAAGGGGGGCTGACGCGGATCGGGCTGCAGGGCTGAAGCCCGAGGGCAAAGTCATCGGACACCCCGATTGATTCAGAGAGCCTGACAGAGACTGGCACCGGCCAGCATCAAACCTGCCGAGGTGGCCATGGCTCGTCCGAGACGTCCAAGGATCGGGCGAACCTCATGCCGCGCCACAAGAAGATCCCGTTCCCGCCAGGAGAGCGGCTTTTCCCACGTCTGCCCGTCGTACCAGCCGGATTCTTCGTAGTCGACGGATTCACGCAGAAGCCTCTGCATGACGTAAGTCCATCCAAGCCATTGCCGAACCAGTAGAAGCAGGGGGAGCACAAGAGCTGCAACAGCGGCTGAGGCCAGGAGCCTGGGCGGATCCTGCTTCAAGGTCCAACTCCCACTGGCAATCAAGCTGCAGACCGGGAGTATCAGCAGCCAGAAGCCGGCAAGGCGTTGGGTCAGGAGAGGGGCTTGCCCAGCTGGCCAAGAAAAAAACCATGACTCACAGAGCTGCTGAAACTCTTCAAGTGGCCGCTGCTCCGGTGGAACGGGGCAGGGCACCGCTTCTGACATGGGGCAAGCGGCTACTTCACCGACGGTAAGAAGGTTCGGCTTTCACCGTGACTCCAAAACGCCTCAAGGTCGTAGTAGCCGCGCTCATCGGGCATCAGCACATGAACGATCACGTCGCCATAGTCCAGAAGAGCCCAACGCCCCTCATTAAGCCCTTCCTTGCGCAAAGGGAGCAGGTCTGCCTCAGTCTCCAAGCGGTCTTCAACCGACCGGGCAATTGCACGTACCTGAACATCGGACTGACCGCCGGCGATCACCATCCAATCGGCGAGGCTGGAGACTTCATCAACGCGGATTAGTCGGATATCGGTGGCCTTGCGGTCATCGCAGGCGTCCGCCACCAACTCAGCAAGCTTCTCGCTATCCATAAACGTTCTCACTGGTGACGGAACTACGTGAGCCCTCCTGTTGAGCCATTTCAGCTCTGGCCTTGCTGGCGCTCTTGCGCAGGGCCTCAAGACGGTCTTCGTAGTAGCTGCGGCGGCGCTTCTTGCGGGTCTTTTCGACCAAGTCCTTCAGCGCTCCCCCCAAACTGCGGTAGGCATTGGGCACGCTGTAACCAAACCGGCAGGCCAGGTCAATCGCGCGCTCATCAGCGCTGATGGCGTCTTGAAGACGCTTTTCAGAATTGTTCTTCAGGTACAGCCTGTAGCCCGCGAATCCGGAAAGGCCAAGGGCCATCATCAGCAGCAGGCCGTCCTGAACCCACAATTCACCGATGGCTCCCCCGAGGCCGATGGCGAGAGCCGCCATCTCCCAGCCATCCCGAGGAATGGTGTCGTTCTGGATGCGGCCAACCTCGTGCCAGAACAAGAGATTGCGATGGTCCAGCGCGAGAGCATCCCATTCATCGAGATCCACCTGGATCTCCACTTCATCCCGGCCGATCTCTTCCAGGGTGATCAATGGAGGATCGACTGCAGCAGCTGATTCCACAAACACCCAGCTCTGCATTTCCGGTGGCAGCAGCCCCTTCAGGCGCTGGAGCTCACTCATTGCAACTCTGGTGCTGATCTGCACTCACCGTAGCGAGGCCAAGTCCCGCGGTCGGGGCAAGGCCGCGTGAGAGGCTTGAACTGTTTGGCCAAGGACGATTTCCCATGCCGAGGCGGTCTGACCTGCGTCGCATTCTCCTGGTGGGATCTGGTCCGATTGTGATCGGCCAGGCCTGCGAGTTCGATTACTCCGGAACCCAAGCCTGCAAAGCCCTTAGAGCCGAGGGATATGAAGTCATTCTGATCAACTCCAATCCGGCATCGATCATGACCGACCCGGAGATGGCTGATCGGACTTACATAGAGCCGCTGACGCCGGATGTCGTCACCCGGGTCATCGAAAAGGAGCGCCCGGATGCTCTGCTGCCCACTATGGGGGGGCAGACCGCCCTGAACCTGGCTGTCACCCTGGCGGAAAACGGCACCCTGGAACGCTTCGGCGTCGAGTTAATCGGTGCCGACCTCAAGGCGATCCAGAAGGCAGAAGACCGTCTGCTGTTCAAGCAGGCGATGGAGCGCATCGGCGTGAAGGTCTGCCCTTCAGGGATTGCCTCAACCCAGGAGGAAGCCGAGGCCGTTGGGGCCGCAATCGGCAGTTTCCCCCGGATCATCCGTCCTGCGTTCACCCTCGGCGGAAGTGGCGGCGGCATTGCCTACAACCCAGAGGAATACGCAGCAATATGCAAGAGCGGACTTGAGGCGAGTCCTGTTTCTCAGATCCTGATCGAGCAATCGCTCCTTGGCTGGAAGGAATTCGAGCTTGAAGTGATGCGTGATCTGGCGGACAACGTCGTGATCGTCTGCAGCATCGAAAACCTCGACCCCATGGGGGTGCATACGGGGGATTCGATCACGGTGGCTCCGGCCCAGACCCTCACCGACCGGGAATACCAGCGACTTCGCGACCAATCGATCGCCATCATTCGCGAAATCGGTGTCGCAACTGGCGGTAGCAACATCCAATTCGCGATCAATCCCGACAACGGCGATGTTGTGGTGATTGAGATGAATCCCAGGGTGAGTCGATCCTCGGCCTTGGCCAGCAAGGCCACCGGCTTCCCGATCGCCAAGATCGCCGCACGCCTCGCCGTCGGTTACACACTCGACGAAATCCTCAACGACATCACCGGTAAGACGCCTGCCTGCTTCGAGCCGACCATTGATTACGTCGTCACCAAAATCCCGCGCTTCGCCTTCGAAAAATTCCGAGGCAGTCCGGCCGTGCTCACCACCTCAATGAAATCGGTGGGCGAAGCAATGGCCATCGGCCGTTGTTTCGAAGAGTCCTTCCAGAAAGCCGTGCGATCCCTGGAAACGGGATTCTCGGGATGGGGAGGCGACCGGGAGGAACCGGAGCTCACTGATGGTGAGCTGGATCGCCAGTTGAGGACCCCCTCTCCAGAGCGCATCCTCAGCGTGCGTACGGCGATGGTGCGCGGACGCAGCGATGAGGAGATTCATCGGATCAGCAGGATTGACCCCTGGTTCCTGGCCAAACTGCGACGCATCATTGAGGCGGAGGCAAGGCTGATCAAGGGCAAAAGCCTGGAACAGCTGGATGCTGACAGCCTGTTTGAAGCCAAGCAGCTGGGTTTTTCAGACCGACAGATCGCGTGGCATACCAACAGCGACGAATTGTCGGTGCGTCAGAGGCGTCATCAGCTCGATGTTCGCGCCATCTTCAAAACCGTCGACACCTGCGCTGCGGAGTTCGCTTCCTCCACTCCTTATCACTACTCGACCTACGAGCGTCCCTTGCAGACCCTGCAGGCCGACGGATCCCTCAAGCCCCTTCCCGCTTCATCTGAGGTATGTCGCCGCGAGGACGGCCGCAAGATGATGATCCTCGGCGGTGGACCCAACAGGATCGGGCAGGGAATCGAATTCGACTACTGCTGCTGCCATGCCTCCTTTGCAGGGCAGGACCAAGGGATCACCACGGTGATGGTGAACAGCAATCCGGAAACGGTGTCCACCGATTACGACACCAGCGACAGCCTCTACTTCGAACCGCTCACCTTGGAGGACGTTCTCAATGTGATCGAAGCGGAGCGTCCCGATGGCGTAGTGGTGCAGTTCGGTGGACAAACGCCTCTGAAACTCGCGATTCCCCTGCTGCGCTGGCTTGACAGTGATGAGGGGCGCGCAACGGGTACCAGCATCTGGGGCACCTCTCCTGAATCGATCGACCGAGCCGAGGACCGCGAACAGTTCGAAGCCATCCTCCGGAATCTGAACATCCGCCAACCCCGCAATGGCTTGGCACGCAGTGAGGAGGAGGCACGGGCCGTGGCGACGAGGGTGGGCTATCCAGTCGTCGTGCGTCCGTCCTACGTCTTGGGCGGACGAGCCATGGAGGTGGTGTTCGACGAAGAGGAACTCAACCGCTACATGCGCGAAGCCGTGCAGGTGGAGCCAGACCATCCGGTGCTGATTGACCAGTACCTCGAAAATGCCGTTGAGGTGGACGTGGACGCGCTCTGCGATCACACCGGTGCTGTGATTATCGGTGGTCTGATGGAGCACATCGAACCGGCTGGAATCCATTCCGGAGACTCAGCCTGCTGCTTGCCGGCGGTCTCTCTAGGCGAGGCTGCACTGAACACGATTCGCGATTGGAGTCGCTCCCTGGCGCAAACCCTCGAGGTGCGGGGTCTGATCAACCTTCAGTTCGCCGTGCAGCGCAACACTGATGGATCGGAGGTCGTCTACATCATCGAAGCCAACCCCCGCGCATCCAGGACTGTCCCCTTCGTCGCCAAGGCCACAGGACAACCACTGGCTCGCCTGGCAACCCGACTGATGGCGGGCGAAACCCTGACCGACATCGGTATGACCAACGAACCGAAGCCACCGCTTCAGTCGATCAAGGAGGCGGTGCTGCCGTTCCGGCGCTTCCCGGGGGCGGACACGGTGCTAGGGCCAGAAATGCGCTCCACGGGAGAGGTGATGGGATCCGCCGATAGTTTCGGCATGGCCTATGCCAAGGCTGAACTCGGCGCTGGAGAAGCTCTGCCCACCCAGGGGACGGTGTTCCTCTCCACCCACGACCGGGACAAGCAGGCGCTGGTGCCCATCGCCGCTCGGCTGATCGAACTCGGGTTCGATGTCACGGCCACCTCGGGCACGGCTCAGGCTCTCGCCAACGCGGGATTGAAGGTGCAATCGGTGCTCAAGGTGCACGAAGGGCGCCCCAACATCGAGGATCAGATCCGCTCCAATCAGGTGCAGCTGGTGATCAACACACCGATCGGTCGGCAAGCTGCCCATGACGACAAGTACCTGCGTCGAGCAGCGCTCGATTACGCCGTGCCAACGGTGACGACCCTGGCGGGAGCACGGGCGGCTGTGGAGGCGATCTCAGCGCTCCAGCAACAGCCGAGGCTCAGCATCCATGCCCTGCAGGACGTTCACGCCATGCATCGTTAGGCCACCGGTAGGGTTGCAGAAGCCATCTCACCGCTGTGACAGCCTCCCTTCCCGTCAAGTCTGGTAATGACCTGCGTGATGATTTCCGTCGCGCCTACGAAAACCGCTACACCTGGGCGCCTGGATTCCCCGGTTACCGCGGACGCTGCATCTGGCAGCAGGGGGATCAGCGGGTCGAGGGCAAGTTTGAGATCGGCGCAGATCTCAAAGCCAAGGTGGAAGGTATCGAAAACGAAGAGATCCTCAAGGCGGTGAATTCCCAGCTCTGGGAAGTCGCCATCCATCGCGTACGTCGCAGCTTCGAGCAGACCCACGGTGAGAACACCTTCACCGCCGGTGACACCAACCATGTGGGAACCGAAGTCCTGGTCGGCGGCAAAGGAGCAGGGGACAAATACCGCATCAAGGATGACGTGGTGACCATGGTTCACCGTCACATCCACGGCACTGTCGTGACGATCTACACCACCGATGTCACCGACACGGGTGCGGGCTACCTCAGTCACACCTACACCAGTCAGTATTCCGACCCGGCAACGGGAGAAGCCCGGGGCGGCCGCAGCAGCTTCAAAGACAGCTTCTCTCCCCTGCCTGGGGATGGCCCCTGGGTGCTGGCCGAGCGGGTCGTGACCACCGAAGCCCATGGCGATACCCCCACCGGAAGCCAGACCTTCCGCTTTGAAGATCTCGAATCACTCTGAGTTGATTGCCGGTACAAGCCGGCTATGAGACCATCCGCCCAAACCTGTTGGAAGGTATGGGCGGAGTCGAGTCGACCATTCAGGCCATCAATGGCCCGATCAACAGCATTGTCTGGGGATGGCCCACCGTCCTTTTGATTGCCGCAACGGGCATTCTTCTGATGGTGGGTCTGCGGTTCATGCCGCTGCAACGGCTGGGCTATGGCATCTCAATGATGCTGCGTCCTGCCGCGTCTCAAACCGAAGGAGAGATCACCCCCTTTCAAGCGCTGATGACCTCGTTGTCGGCAACGATCGGCACGGGAAACATCGCCGGTGTTGCTGGGGCCATTGCCGTTGGTGGACCTGGTGCCGTCTTTTGGATGTGGATCATCGCGATCTTCGGCATTGCGACCAAGTACGCCGAAGCTGTGCTCGCGGTTCAGTTCCGCGAAACCGATGGAGACGGCAACCACGTAGGTGGTCCGATGTATTACATCCGCAACGGACTCGGAAGCGACTGGAGCTGGATGGCTGGCCTGTTTGCCCTCTTCGGCATGTTGGCGGGATTCGGCATCGGCAACGGGGTTCAGGCCTTTGAGGTGTCGTCAGCCTTGAGCCTGATCGGCATCCCGAAGCTGGCGACCGGTGTGATTTTGGCGGCCCTGGTTTTTGCTGTCGTCATCGGGGGCATCAAGCGCATCGCCCAGGCGGCCTCCGCCATTGTTCCGTTGATGTCGATCCTCTACATCGCTGCATGCCTTCTGGTGTTGTTGGCAAATCTGGGGAGCGTGCCTGAAGCCTTCGCTACAATTTTTTCCAACGCCTTCTCTGGCAAAGCTGCGGCCGGTGGTGCCCTCGGTCAGGTTGTGCTGATGGGGTTCAAACGGGGCATCTTCTCCAATGAAGCAGGCCTGGGGAGCGCTCCGATCGCTCACGCGGCTGCCAAAACCGATGATCCCGTCCGCCAAGGCACGGTGGCGATGCTGGGCACCTTCATCGACACCCTGATTATCTGCACAATGACCGCTCTGGTGATCATCACCACCAAAGCCAATCTGATCCTCGATGCAGCGGGCGAAAAGCTAAGCGGAGCAGATCTCTCAATCACTGCCTTCAACACCGGCATCGCAGGCAGCGGCGTGGTGGTCACCCTGGGGTTGGTGGTCTTCGCCTTCACAACCATTCTCGGCTGGAGCTTCTATGGCGAGCGCTGCACCACCTATCTGTTCGGTCAGTCCGCCGTGCTGCCCTTTCGTCTGACTTGGGTGGCTGTTGTGGTGATTGGTGCTGTCGCCGGCGACCGTGGAGTGATCTGGTCGATCGCCGACACCCTGAACGGCCTGATGGCTCTACCGAACCTCGTGGCCTTGATCCTGCTGTCCGGAACGGTGTTCAAACTCACCAAGGACTACAGCTTCAGCGACTGAGCACAACGACGAGCATTAAAAAAGGGGGCTGTTGAGCCCCCTTTTTTAATGGACGGCGATCAACCCTGATCAGGCAACGGAGTCACAGACTTGAGCCTTTCATTGAGCTGCGTGGCCAGGCTCTGACGGCCCACCGCCAGAACCTTGAGGGTGTCTTCGTGCATCCGCAGCTGAGCGTCGGCAACCTGCATGCCACGCACAAGTTCCTTGAGCTCATCGGGAAGCGTATTGAGGTCATAGCGCTTGCCCTCAAAGGTCAAGACAGGGTTGTTGGCTGCAGAGTCAGTCATCATTCATTGCCGGGATGGCGGTGTGCCGGCGGCCAGATCGTAGAGGGATTCAAGTCTTTTGCTGATCTCGAATGAACTGCCGTTCGCACAATTCGCGATAACGCCCACCACGCTGCATCAATTCATCGTGGGTTCCTCGATCGACAACAGCACCTTTCTCAAGAACCACGATTCGATCAGCTTCCTGCACCGTGGCCAGACGGTGAGCGATCACCAACACCGTTCGTCCCTTCATCGCCTGCTTCAGTCCGAGTTGCACCGCAGCCTCGGCTTCAGCATCGAGGGCACTGGTGGCTTCATCCAGCAGCAACAGCGCTGGGTTGCCAAGCACCGCCCGGGCAATAGCGATCCGCTGCAGTTGTCCTCCGGAAACGTTGGTTCCCCGTTCCTCAAGCTGGGTGTCATACCCCCGGGGCAAGGCACGGATGAAATCATCCGCATTGGCCAACCGAGCCGCATCGCGCACCTCATCGTCCGTCGCACGACGCCCGAACCGAATCGCTTCAGCAACGGTTCCGGAGAACACGGTTGTGCGCTGCGGAACCAGGGCCACCTGCTGACGCAGCTCACGGGCGCGCATCAGGCTGATGTCGGTGGCATCAAGACGAATCTCACCCTGTTGAACGGTGTTGAATCGCAGCAGGAGCGACAGCAAGGTGCTTTTGCCCGCACCGGAGGGGCCAACGATGGCCAGCACCTGACCGGCATCCACCCGCAGATTGAACTGATGCAGCACTGGCTGGGCTGGGTCATAGCCAAAGCTCACCTGATCAAAAACCAGATCACCTCGGAGAGCACCGATGGATTGCGCCTCGGCTGGATCAGCAGCCTCCTGAGGCTCTCTCTCGATCTCACGCAGACGTCGCAGCGACGCCTGCCCCTGCTGGAATTCGTTGAAGTTGTTGGTGACGTGGGCAATGGGATCGATCAGCACGATCAGCCCCGTCAAGTAACTGCTCAGCCCGGCAATGCTCAGGTCCCCGGTCTTAATCCTCCAGGCTCCGAGGGCCAATACGGCAAACAGACCCACCACCTCGATGATGCCAACCACCGGATGCTGCAGCGCCACGAGGCTGTAGGTGCGGTGGCGAGCCTGCCGGTGCTGGTCGATTTCCGTCTCGAAACGCTCCTGCAGCCAAGGCTCAGCGGCAAAAGCACGCACCAGGGGCAAACCTTCGATGGCCTCACCAAGCAGACCGGCCAGTTCACTCACCTTTTTCTGACTGCGTTCAGTGGCCGCCATAACGCGCGCACCAAACAGGCTGATCAACCAGACGATCACCGGTGCCAGCAACAGGATGGCCAGCGTCAGTTTCCAGTCGAGCCAAAGCATCATCCCCAGCACAGCAAAGAGCTGAAGCACGCTGGGAACCGTGTCGTGAATGGTCTTGTAGAGCACCTCGCTGACGCGATCTGCGTCTTCGGTGAAGCGGTAGGTGAGATCACCGGCCGAGAGCTTCTCCAGCGCTCCCAGCTCCACGGTCTGCAAGCGGCGGAACAAATCGCGCCGTAAGTCTTGGCTCACCAGCAATGCAGGCCCGGCAAGAAGAGAGTCCTGACCGAACTGGGCGATTTTCTGAACAGCAAAGATCAGCAACGCCAGCCCGATCAGCTGAAACACGCGAGCAAGATCACCCGACCCCAGGGCTGGCAACAAGTCCCCGGCCAGCTGCACGAGCAGCGGAAAGCTACCGACGTAAACCACCATGCAGCAGCCCCCCCAGAGCAGTTCCCGCAAGTGGGGGCGAAGCAGCGGCAGCAGCCGGCGGAATCCGGCCTGGGATGGGGTCAGCATCGCGGCACAGTATCAATGGTGAGATCAGAACTCTCTCCAATGAAGCTGGATCAGTTCCTGAAATGGAAGGGTTGGGTCTCCACCGGCGGTGAAGCGAAGCAACGCATTCAGATGGGTGAAGTGGAGGTCAATGGAAGCGTTGAAACCCGGCGGGGACGTCAGCTTTCTCCGGGAGATCGGGTTGTGCTTGCTGGGGAGGAGTCCGTTGTCGGGGGCGAAAACGCGACCGGGCCGTAAGTTGGCTGCCACATTCCATGGGGAAGCAAGGCGTGCGCAGACCGGTGATCGCTGGCAACTGGAAGATGCACATGACCTGCGCTCAGTCGCGGGAATTCATGGAAGCCTTCCTGCCACTGATTGCTGACACCCCAGACGACCGCGATCTGGTGCTGGCACCACCCTTCACGGCGCTGTCGACCATGGCGGAACTCAGCCAGAACTCCCGTCTCTGCCTTTCAAGCCAGAACGTGCACTGGGAAGGCCAAGGGGCCTTCACTGGAGAGATCTCCCCAGCGATGCTCAAGGAGCATGGTGTGACCCACACGATCGTGGGCCACAGCGAACCCCGGAAATACTTCAGCGAAAGCGACGAGCAGATCAACCACCGGGCCAGGTCATCCCAGTCCAATGGTCTGATTCCGATCGTTTGCGTTGGCGAAAGCGATGAGCAACGTGAACGGGGCGAAGCCGAACGGGTGATCCGCCGCCAGATCGAGCAGGGACTCGAGGGTCTCGATGCAGAGAAGTTAGTGGTCGCCTACGAACCGATCTGGGCGATCGGCACAGGCAAAACCTGCGCTGCCGAAGAAGCCAACCGCATCTGCGGTCTGATTCGAAGCTGGGTGGGATCCCCCGATCTGGTGATTCAGTACGGCGGCTCCGTCAAGCCCAGCAACATTGATGAATTGATGGGAATGAGCGATATCGACGGGGTTCTAGTGGGGGGAGCTTCCTTGGAGCCTGAAAGCTTTGGACGAATTGCCAACTACCAAGCAGCTTGATTCAGGCAACTGGCCCCAGGGCTGGCGCCAACGCACAACAGTGATGGGGGTAATCAACATCACCCCTGATTCCTTCAGCGATGGAGGACGATTCCTCGCCAGCGAACGGGCCCTCGCCGAAGCCCAGCGGCAACTGAGCAATGGCGCTGACGTGTTGGATCTGGGAGCACAGAGCACCCGCCCTGGGGCTGAGGAGGTTGGCGCCGAGGAGGAATTACGCCGACTGTTGCCTGCGCTCCAAGCAATCCGGCAACACTGCCCAGAGGCCCTGATCTCCATCGACACGTTTCTCGCACCAGTTGCCGCAAAAGCACTGGAGGCAGGTGCCAATTGGATCAATGATGTGAGCGGTGGCAGGCGTGATCCCGATCTGCTGCGCGTTGTCGCCGACGCGGGCTGTCCGGTGGTGCTGATGCACAGCCGCGGTGACAGCCAAACCATGGATCAACTCACGACCTATGCCGATGTCGTTGCGGATGTGAAGGAGGCGTTGCGGGAGTGCAGTGAGGCCGCGATTCAAGCCGGCGTCCTGGAAAGCCAAATCATCTGGGATCCGGGTCTCGGTTTTGCCAAGACTCACGAGCAGAACCTCCAGCTGCTGCGGGATCTGGAACAACTCACTGAGGGCCCGCAACCGGTGCTGATCGGTCCTTCGCGCAAGCGCTTCATTGGTGCCGTGCTCAACGAGCCCAGACCGAAAGCGCGGCTCTGGGGGACCGCTGCCGTGGCCTGCCGCTGCGCTCAGGCGCGCACTGCCGTGCTTCGGGTGCACGATGTAGGCCCCATCAGCCAGACGCTGCGCATGGCTGCCGCCCTTTGGTGAAATCCACGATCTTCATACAGATCGCGTCTTACCGAGACCCGGATCTTCCGGCCACGCTGCACAACCTGATCGAAAGGGCAGCACAACCCGAACGCCTGCGCTTCGGCATCTGCCTGCAGCTGGCTGATGACGACCCAGCCCACTGGGGAGAAAGTGCATTTCCGAATCATCCACACCTGAAGATCGTCAGGATCGACGCGACGGAAAGTCATGGAGCCTGCTGGGCACGTCGGCAGGCCCAAAGCTTTTACGGCGGGGAAGATTTCCTGCTCCAGATCGACAGCCACATGCGGTCCGTGGAGCACTGGGATGACCTGCTGCTGAAGACCTGGAAAGAATGCAGCGATGAGCAAGCCATCCTCAGTGTTTACCCCAACGGCTTTCAACCGCCCTGTCGATTGCAAACATCAACATTGCCGGTGATGGGTGCGGACGAGTTCGATGCATACGGCATCCTCAAGCTACGAGGCATCAGCCGATTCCAGCTTCCAGAAGAACAGCCAGAACGTCCTATCCCCGGAGCCTTTATCGCAGGAGGCTTCCTGTTCGGAGCTGGCTCAATCGTGAGAGAAGTGCCCTACGACCCCGAGCTCTACTTCTATGGAGAAGAGATTGCAATGTCGGCACGACTTTGGACTTCGGGTTTCAACATCTACGCCCCGAATCGCCTGCTTCTTTTTCATCTCTACAAGCAAGAAACCGCGGCAGCAGTACATTCAGCCACTCATTGGGGTGATCACAGTGACTGGCACCGGCACAACCTTCGCTCACTCAAACGTGTTCACATACTGCTTGGCAGCCTCGACAATGCCCCGACAGCAATCCGTTGCTTCAATGATCATCCTGGCGAACTTAAATACTTCGGATTAGGGACGAATCGCAACTTAAAAATGTATCAAGATTGGGCTGGAGTTGATTTTAAAACAGCAAAGATTAGCCTTGCCGCAAGAAAGGCAGAGTTCAACATTTCGCAGCTCTGAATTGCAGCCAATTCATCTCCAAAAAAAAGCCAGAGTTCGTTGAGAACTCTGGCTGATGTTCAACGCTTGCTTGAAGGTCAGTCGGTGACAACACCCTCAATCCGATCTTCCACTTCCTGATACAGCTCCTGCAGCTGCTCGATGTTCTCGTCTGAGGTTTCCCAGTAGCCGCGACCATGAACCTCAAGAAGCGTGCCCACAATCTGGCGGAAGCTGTTGGGGTTCAATTCCAGAAGACGCTTGCGCATCTCCGGGTCGTTGATGAAAGTCTCGTTGGCTTCCTCGTAAACGAAGTTGTCTACGGCACCACTGGTTGCACTCCAACCCAAAGTGAAGTTGAGGCGCTTGGCCACCTCTCGCACACCCTCATAGCCAGAGTCGAGCATGCCTTCGTACCACTTGGGATTCAGCAACTTGGTGCGTGAATCCAGGCGGATAGTTTCACTCAACGAACGAACCTGCGCATTGGCCGTGGTGGTGTCAGCGATGTAGCTGGTGGGAGCTTTGCCGTCATCACGGAGGCCAGCGATCAGCTTGGTGGGATCGGAGTCGAAGTAGTGGCTCACATCGGTGAGGGAAATCTCAGCCGAATCCAGATTCTGGAAGGTCACATCCGCCGTCTTCATCACATTCTCGAACACTTCCCGCTTCTGGTTCATCTCACCAGGGTTGTCGGCATTGAAGGCAAAGGTCTTGCGGGAGAGGTACATCTCCTGCAGCTCACCTTCCTCCTCCCAGGTGCTGTTCTCCACCGCAAGGTTCACGTTGGAGCTGTAGCTGCCGCTGGCGTTGGAGAACACCCGACAGGCCGCATCACGCAGGCTCATGCCTTCTTTCTCGGCCTGCTCAAGGGCGTGCTTGCGTACAAAGTTCTGCTCCAGGGGCTCGTCGGCCTCTGCAGCCATCTTCACGGCCTGATCAATCAGGGCCATCTGGTTGATGAACAGATCGCGGAACACACCCGAGCAATTCACCACCACATCAACACGGGGACGACCGAGTTCTTCAAGGGGGATCAGCTCAAGCTTGTTAACCCGACCCACGGAATCAGGCATCGGCTTGACACCGACGAACCAGAGAATCTGAGCCAGGGATTCGCCATAGGTCTTGATGTTGTCCGTTCCCCAGAGCACGCAAGCGATTGTCTCGGGCCAAGTGCCCTGCTCCTCGCGCTGACGCTCAATCAACTTGTCAACAACACTCTTGGCTGCAGCCACCGCGGCACGGGTGGGAATCGCCTGCGGATCCAGCGCGTGGATGTTCTTGCCGCTAGGAAGCACACCAGGATTCCGAATCGGGTCACCACCAGGGCCCGGAAGGATGTATTCACCATCCAGCGCCTTCAAGAGACTCTCCATCTCCATGTCGGCACACACCTGCTCGAGGCAGAAGCGCAGATAAGCAAAGAGTTTGTCGAGCTCGGTGGAATCGATCTGAACGAAACCGGCCGTACAACAAGCCCGCAACCAGGGTGAGGGAAGCTTGAAGCCAAACTTCGCCAGCAGGTCGTAGAACCAACCAAAGCTGTTGCGCAGGCTGACACGACCATCACGACCGGTGAGGGTGCGAACCATGGCACCGATCGCAGCGCGAGATGTCTCCGTGATCGTGCGGTTGAGCTCGACATCAGCGAGCACGCCCTCGTCGTTGCCTTTGTAGATGTCTTCAATGGAGCGACCCATCGCCTCAGCCAGCAGACCGGGGAGTGAGCGCAGGCCATCCTCCTCACGCTCAAGAGCAGCGATGCTCACCAACGTGGCAACTGCTTCCTCCGCGGTGGGAGGCTTACCAATGGTGTGCAGGCCACAAGGAAGGAGACGGCTTTCAATCTCCATCAACTGGCGATAAACGGCACCCACCAGGGCATCGCGTCCCTCCAATTCGAGGGTCGAAGCATCTTCCTCAGGAAGGTCGACGTCCTTATCGAGGTTGCACTGACGTGCCGTCTCAACAATCGTGTTGACGATCTGAATGCCGCGGCCGCCCTCACGGAGCTGCTGGTAGGAACCAACCAGCTCACCCAGTTCCTTCAGGCCCTTGTAGAGACCGGCGTTTTCGGCAGGAGGGGTGAGGTAACTGATGGTGGAGGCATACCCCCTCCGCTTGGCAATGGTGGCCTCGGAGGGGTTATTGGCGGCGTAGTAATAAAGATTGGGCAGCGCACCGATGAGTGAATCGGGATAGCAGGTTTCGCTCATGCCCATCTGCTTTCCGGGCATGAATTCGAGGGAGCCGTGGGTGCCGAAATGCAGCACCGCATCAGCCTTCCAGATCTTCTGCAGGTAGGTGTAGTAGGCGGCGAAGCCATGATGAGGGCTTGCACTACGGGAGTAGAGCAGGCGCATCGGGTCACCTTCGTAGCCAAAGGTGGGCTGAACACCGACGAAGAGGTTGCCGAAGTGGCGACCGAAAACCAAAAGGTTCTGGCCATCGCTGTTGAGGTTGCCAGGGGGCTTACCCCAGTTCTCTTCAAGCCGCTCGGAGTAAGGAGTCAGGCGCTCGTACTCCTCAACGCTCATCCGATGGGCAATGGACAGCTCCGGGGAGCCCTGCATGGCATCGGCGTCATTGATGACGGCCTCCAACAGCTCTCGAGGAGTTGAAGGCATGTCCTGAACGTCGTACCCCTTGGCCTTCATCTCCTGCATCACCCGATGGATGGAGCCGAAGACGTCGAGGTAAGCCGCCGTTCCGACATTGCCCTTGTCGGGAGGGAAACTGAACACGGTGATCGCCAGCTTCTTTTCGTTTCGGGGCTTGATCCGCAGTGATGACCAGCGGATCGCGCGCTCAGCAATGGCATCAACCCGATCTTGGAGGGTATGAGCTTTGCCGGTGGCGTCGTCGCGACCAGACAAAACGATGGGCTCGATGGCACCATCAAGTTCCGGAATGGCGATCTGCAAGGCCACCTGCACCGGGTGCAGGCCAAGGTCGCTCTGTTCCCACTCCTGGGTGGTTTGGAAGACGAGAGGAAGCGCAACCATGTAGGGGCGGTTGAGCTTTTTCAGCGACTCAATCGCCTTGGGGTGGTCCTGGCGGGCCGGGCCTCCGACCAGCGCAAAACCGGTGAGGGAGACGATGCCGTCCACCAGGGGCTGCTCGGGATTCAGCGGGTCGTAGAAGAAAGCGTTGACAGGCTTTGAGAAGTCGAGGCCACCGCAGAAGATCGGAATCACGCGGGCGCCACGGAACTCCAATTCCTGGATGGTGGCCACATAATGCGCATCGTCACCGGTGACGATGTGGCTGCGCTGCAGCACCAGGCCAATCACAGGTCCTTTGCGGGCTTCCTCAGACAGGTCTGAGCGACTGGAGTTCCAGTTCAGATATTCCTTGAGGTCCTCGAACATCGAGGGAGCCAAGGGATGCCAGATCCCGAGGTCGGGGAACACTTCGGGCTCCGCCACGTCCATCGCTGGACGCTCCTCACCTTCTGCGGCTGGGAAGACGTACTTGTCCGCCAGCATCAACAGGAAGTTGCGGAGGTTGTCGGGAGTACCGCCCAGCCAGTACTGGAAGCTGAGCATGAAGCTGCGGGCATCCTGCGCCTTCTCGACTGGCAGGTACTTGAGGACGGTGGGCAGGGTGTTCAGCAGCTTGAGCATCGCGTCCTGGAAACCAGCACCTCCGGCCTCCTTCCGCTTCTTCATGAAGCCTGCGATGGCGCTCTTGCTCTGGCCGAGCTGGGCCATCGAGAAGCTGCCCAGCTTGTTCAGCCGCATCACTTCAGGCATGGACGGGAAGACCACAGCCGCCTTGAGTCGTTCGCGGTGTGGGGCAACGGCGTCTACAACCTTCTGAGCCAGATCTTCAATGAAGATCAAGGAGGCGACAAAGACATCAGCCTCAGCCACATCGGCACAGAAGCTGGCGTAATTGTCGTCGTCGCGGAGTTCTTCGATCAGATAGCCGCTCAGTTCGATCCCGAGATCGCCACTTGAGGCATTCAGTGCCGTCGCAGCCTGAGTGAGGGCGTTTTGATACTGGGGCTCCAGCACCACATAAACCGCTTTCATCACGGACTTGTGGTTCTGACCCTCCACAGGAGCAACTCGGCGATCGGCGGAGCGGACCTGTGTGAACATTTGGGCGCTTTTAGCAATGTAAAGAACCTTACGGTGACTGGCCCTAGGGACGCGAGAATTTCTGATCGGCCGTTACACGAGCCGACCCATAGGCTTTGAAGCGTCTGCTGCGCTTTCATGACCGCTCCGATTCCCGTCGTTGTCGCCGGTGCCTTGGGGCGAATGGGCGCCGAGGTAATCAAGGCTGTGGTGGGGGCCCAAGACTGCAGTCTGGCTGGCGCCATCGACAACACACCCGGCAAAGAGGGGGCCGACGTGGGCCTGGAGCTGGGCTTGGGCGAGCTTGAGGTGGCCGTGACGGCTGATTTCGAAGGCTGTCTCTGCGCTGTGAGCCAATCGGTGCGGGACAGCGGCAGCGGCGCCGTGCTGGTGGACTTCACCCACCCTTCCGTTGTGTACGAGCACACCCGAGCGGCAATCGCCTACGGCGTTCATCCCGTGATCGGAACCACGGGGTTATCCCCGGAGCAACTCAACGACCTCACCGAGTTTTCGGTCAAAGCGTCCGTGGGTGGGGCCGTGATCCCTAATTTTTCAGTGGGCATGGTGCTTTTGCAGCAAGCGGCAGCCGCAGCGGCACGGTTTTACGACCACGCGGAACTGACGGAGTTGCACCACAACCGCAAGGCCGACGCCCCCAGCGGCACCTGCATCAAAACCGCTGAGCTGATGGAAGAGCTGGGGAAAAGCTTCAATCCCGAGGAAGTGGACGAGCACGAATCCTTAGCGGGTTGCCGCGGTGGACAGCGGGACAGTGGTCTGCGGCTGCACTCTGTGCGGCTGCCGGGCCTAGTGGCTCACCAGGAAGTGATGTTCGGTGCCCCGGGGGAGACCTACACCCTGCGTCACGACACGATCGATCGCTCCGCCTATATGCCAGGCGTGCTGCTGACAGTGCGCAAGGTGGGCAGCCTCGGCAGCCTTGTGTACGGCCTTGAGCGCCTGATCTGAAGGCGACACCATGCTCATTCCCCTTCGCCCCGGTGAACTGCAACGGCTAATCCCTGCCGTTGCCACCGCCAACCAGTTCCGCTTCTCCCTCGGCAACCCCCAGGAGGTGCTGCAGCGCCTGATGATCGCCGCCATCGGTGGAGTCATCACATTCCTGATCTACAACCAAGCGCAGCTCGGTAGCCGCTGGGGACCCGTCTGGCTGGTGATCAGCGTCGTTTTTTTCCTATATGTGCTGTGGGGCCCAATCGTTCAGGCCGGCCAGCGCAACGCCACCCTGCGGCGATATCCCTCGGCTGCACTGTTTGAGGGTGAAGTAGCGGACGTGATCACCCGAGAACGGGTGGAAAACCGCCACGAGCAGGCCGACAGCCGAGGCCGGCTGGAACTCGTGGAGAACCGACGCACATGGATGCTGCTGGAACTCGAAGACGAGGAGGGCTATCTCGGCAGAGTGGCATTTCCGATGGAGAAAAAGCACCAGTCGATCCGACGCGGCAGCGTGATCCGCTGCCTAGTGCTTAGTGAGCGCAAGGATTTCTCACAGATAGGAGCCCTCAGCGATGCTTGGCTGCCGGGCATGCGGATGTGGGTTGGCGAGTACCCATTCCTGCTCCGTCCAGCCTTTGAGGAGCTCTGCCAACTCCGCTTAAACAGCCGCAGCTGAATATTTCTTAAACCTGGTTTACACTTCTTATTAATTCAAGCGGTGGCATCCATGTCTCAGTCCTCACCTTCCACTCCTGTCGTGCGCGGTGCGCAGGTCACCATGGAAGACGGCGGCCGCCTCAACGCCTTTGCCACGGAACCCCGCATGGAAGTGGTTGAAGCGACGCAGGGTTGGGGTTTTCATGACCGCGCCGAAAAACTGAACGGCCGCATGGCCATGCTTGGCTTCATCGCTCTGCTCGCCACCGAGTTGGCCCTGGGTGGCGAATCCTTCGTTCACGGGCTGCTCGGCCTGGGCTGATTGCCTCGCGCTGGATTGGGATGGCTGGCCAGACTCCCCGAATGGTCCCTTCCCTTCCAGAAATTCATGTCTTGGGCGCTGGTCCCACCGGCGCCCTTACAGCTCTTGCTCTCGGTCTCCGAGGTCAGCGCGTGGTCCTGTTTGACCCGCTGACGTCATCGGAATTGCAGGCCAGAAGTCGCGCCTATGCCATCACCCACTCCAGTCGTCGGTTATTGACAAATCTGGGGCTCTGGCACGACCTGCACGATGCCTTGGTGCCCTTCCGTGACCTTGATTTGCGAGATGGGGCTACCAACTCACGCGTTCTCTTCGGCCAGGACGATCTGGCATCAGCCAATCGGAACCATGACGGCATTGGATGGATCCTCGATCACCGGCCATTGATGAAGCTGCTGCTGGCACGGCTGGAGGCCAATGCAAACGTTGCAATGCACCTGGCAGAACCATGCCCTGGTCCAAACGCTGATGCCCTGATCGTGGCGGCTGATGGACCGCGCTCCCCCACGCGAGAGGCCTGGGGCATCAGTCACTGGGGCATCCGCTATCGCCAGGGATGTCTCACCGCAAAAGTTGTCCTACGGGGACTCCCCCACGACAGGGCCTGCGAGTTGTTTCGTCCGGAAGGACCCCTCGCCGTTCTGCCTTTGGGTCAGGGAATCTTCCAAGTGGTGTGGAGTGCACCCTGGCAGCGTTGCCAGCAGCGCAGCACGCTGCAAAACAGTGCATTTCTCGATCAGCTGGCCGCTGTTCTCCCGCAGGGGATTGAACCGGATCGCCTGCTCGATCAACCCCGTGCTTTCCCTCAACAATGGCTGCTGGCTCGCCGCTTTCATCGCGGACGGGGCGTGCTGATCGGCGAAGCAGGCCACCGCTGCCATCCCGTGGGAGGCCAAGGGCTCAATCTCTGCTGGCGAGATGTGGAAGGTTTACTGAGCGCCGTGGAGCGGGGCGGCAGCGCTGCAACGATCGCTCGGCACTACGGGATGAGCCGCTGGCTTGATGTGCTCCAGGTGGGTTTGGCGACGGATCTTCTGGTGCGAGTGTTTTCCAACCGCCAACCGCTGCTGCTTCCCCTGCGGCGTTTGGCACTGCTGCTGCTAAAAGAGTTTTCTGTGTTACGCCGACTCAGCCTGCGGGCCATGAGTGACGGTCCCATGCAGCTCTGGCAGGCCTTGCCAAACTGAATCCAGCGCGGGTCGCGACCATGGTGATGTCCAGCCAGCGGCAACCTCCAGCAACCGACGCGCTGCTGCACTTTCTGCAGCGCCGTTTGGGGTTGAGTCCCAGCGCCCTGGAACTGGGGCAACGCCAGGCGGAACTGGAACAAGCCCCCCTCCCGATTGTGCTTTGGAGCTTCGGGTTGTTGAGTTTGAAGCAGTTGGAGGAGGTGTTCGACTGGCAGAACAGTCAGCCGTAGCGCAACAACACTTCCACGGGTTGGCCTGAGGGCAACGCCTGGCGACCTCCGAGCCCCTCCAGCTCGATCACAAAAGAAAAACCCACCAAACAACCCCCGGCTTGCTCCACCAGCTGTCCTGTCGCCGCAGCCGTTCCACCGGTGGCAAGTAGATCGTCCACCACCAAGACCCGGGGTGAATTCTCAAAGGCATCGGCTTGAATCTCCAGCCGATCGGTGCCGTACTCGAGGGCGTAGTCCAGACCAACCACCTCGCCAGGCAGCTTTCCGGGCTTCCGCACAGGCACGAAGCCAATTCGTCGGTCGCTGGCCAAAGGAGCCCCAAAGATGAACCCCCGGGATTCGATCCCCACGATCAGATCCGGCTTCACCTGGTCGCAGAACCGGCCCAGCTGTCGAATCACCTCGGCCATGGCCTCGGGCGAACGCAGGAGTGGGTTGATGTCTCGAAACAGAATTCCAGGCTTGGGAAAGTCTGGAATTGAACGAATGTGCGACTGAAGATCCAAATCCAGGTGACGCAATGGCGGTGCCCCTGGCATCATCTCAGCCATGACTGAAGCTCCAGCCCCAAGCGCACCCACCGACGGCTCGCGTCTCAGCCGGCGGGGCGTCGAGCGCCTCGACCTATTGCTGCTGACCATCGAGGCTTTGGATCTCAATGGTGGCGAGGCGATGGTCTGGACCAGCCAGCAGATGGGCCTTCAGGCGCAATTCCCTAACCGGGTTGAACTCTGGAAGCGGCGCTGTCATAACCCCCTTCGGCGGACCACCCGGCGGGACCAGCTCGACCCAGTGGACGCCGAATCCCTGATCTGCCTGGTTTGTGCCATGGCAGATCGGCTCTACCCATTGCTCCACCAACTCCTCTCGAGCCGCGAGCCGGAACAGCTCACCCAACAGCGTTGGCAGTTGTTCCACGAGCGTCTACGCGACCTCATCGAAGAGCGGATGAATCAGCGGCGGGAAGCGGTTGTTCGCCTTCTCACGATGGAGCCGGCGGGCTCTCTGCACCGCGAACTGATCAGCACCCTGGCGTTCTGCGCAGGCCCAGGAGGAATCGATCGACTCCGCGCCACCCTGCTCGACCCCACGCCCTAGGCCGACCATGTTGAAAACGACCTACCAATACGAACAGACCGCGGCAAGGCTGGTGGTTGAGGGCTTTCCCGACCTCTCCGCCGGCCATTCCAATGAGGCGATCGGCATCCTGTCGTCCTGGCGGCTGCAGTTGGTCGGAGCACCGGAACTAGAAGGCACACGGGATCATCTGGAGGCTCTGATGGGAGCCGTGATGCCCTACGCCAGACATCGCTTGTCCGGAGTGCAGCGCCGTTTTGGCCAGGAGAGTGGTTTTGTAAGCATCGCGCCGGATCAGGCCAACCATCGACTGGAACTGCGCAGCAGCAGAGAGGGCGTTGAGCCGCTGCAGCTCAAGCTCGATGACGCCGAACTGGCCGATCTGGTGCGTTGCCTCGATCGCTTGCGGCTGGACAGCCGGGTCAAGCTGACCTGGACGTTCCCCGAGGACCGCCCCTTGAAGCGTCAAGAGATCGTCGATCGCGTTCCTCTGCAGAAACGCCTTGGACCACCCCTTCTGGCTGGAGTCGCTCTGGCGTGCACCATCGCCACGGCATGGCTTGTTCCTCTACCTCATGAGACCAAGGAGTCGTCGCCGGTGCCCGCACCAGTAGAGAAGCCTGAAACGCAGTCAGACCGTTGACGTGCAGGAAACACGCTTCAGAATCGCCGCATTAATGGCTCACTGATCAGCACCATGCCATGAGGAAGGCACGCCGTAGCAGCAAACTCGATCAACGACGGGTCTTCCGCCCCCGTCGTCGGTTCCCCTACAGCGCCGTGCTGCGTCAGTTCACGGTCGTCGTTCTGATGCTGGCTGCGGCAGCCGGGATCGCTGTGCTTCTTCATCAGTTGCCCCAGCAGGTCGACATCATGCTGCTGCTGAGCACGGCCATCGATGATCTGATTGGCGGTGTTCAGCAACTGCTGGAAGCCATGCTTGGGCTCGCCGCCATCGTGCTGATCGCTGGCATCGCGCTCTTGGCCGGCATCCTCTTGCTTGGTGCGCTCTGGAGGTTGATTCGCATTATCCGCCTGGTGATCTCGCCCCCCGCTCAAGGCCGGCGCTGAGGCGGAGCCAGAGAGCGCTGATGGTTCCACAACTCCTCAAGCGTCACGGTTCCATCCCGATCACCATCCAAAACATTGAAGTTGCGACTGATCCATGCGATGCGCTTGGCTTCCTCTGGATCCAAGCGAAGATTCCGGTCGCGGTCGGCCTGGCGGAGATGGTGCTTCAGGCGTGAGCCAGTGGGCTATGAATCCTGAAGACGTAGGTCCTTCAAAGGAAGATAGGAACGATTTTTCTGCCGCTTGAGCACACGGCTCAAGGCACGTCGACCCTGCACTTCTGTCGGCCTCAGACAGACCGTTGGGTTTCGATTAGGCCAATGCCATCGAAATCCTTGCAATCCAAATCAGTACGCAAACCAACAGAACAAATAGATCAACAGTGATAAGCCAAACACCAATATCCCGATCGATGTTTTAATCCGCATCCACTTTTGTCCCATTTGTAGGGAACCATCACCACGATCATAAAAAATGTCAAAGCGGCATACACAACCAAGGTGTGCTTGGGCTGCTCCTTAGCAGCCAACGTACTGACACCATGCCAGAAGAAGGTCAGCATCGAGGCATAGGACGAAATCGCACCAAGGTTCTAAGCAACTCTTTGCGCTTTTTGAGTTGACCAGAAATCGATTATTGAAGGCGGATCAGAGACAATGAAGGGCCAAGAACTTCAACATAGCGACTAGATCTTTTTACTCACACTCCAATGAATCTCCTCATGAGATGGAGTGTCACGCGCAGCGGGCTTGAGCCCATACAGCAGCACGCTTTAAGGTGGCCAACCATCCAGTCCTGCAGGTTTTGCTCGGTTCCTGGCAAGTCCTAATGCGGTGTGTCGCGAGCGCACTGTTCCTGGTGGCCCATGGACTGCTGGTGCTGGAGCACATCACCATTGGAACGGCACTCCATGGGATCGCGGAGTTGTTCCTTGCCCCTTGGGCGATCCGCCACAAAGCATGGGACATCATCGTGATCGGACTGATTTTCTGCGTCTTCGACCTGTGGGGAACGCTGCGTCTGACCGGCGTGTTGGTCTAAAACCCTTCAACCACTCAGCCGCTGGGACCACAAACCAAACAGCTGCCACGACGACCAGAGGAACATCCCAAGAAAAACCCAGTTCAGCCAAGCCGGACGTCGTTCGTTTTCAAACATCTCTCAAGACAGCGAAAGGCGACACCTGACCTTATCGGTGTAAACCGGATCACTTCGCCGAAGAACTCCAATCGGCGGAACGAAACGACACGTTGGCGCCACCACTACGTTTCAAGTCGTGCATGCCCTCCAACTGGTTGTAGACCGACAAAAGCTGTCGGCGCATGTGGTCGGTATGGGGCAGATCAGCGATCAAACGCAGCACATCCTCCAAGGATCGCTTGGCATCGATCACCAAACGACAATCGGGGCTGCCGGGCTCGTCACGCATCAGATCAAAAGCGAATACATCTATTCAGCAGAAAATGCCTGCTCGTGGGTGTCTAAATCCCTACCAACACGGCGATATTCAGCAGAAATTCATGGTTTGTCCCCAACGTCCACCACCCATGCATTCATCCCGCGGCGTTTCGCACCGCTGGCAGCCTGAGGCTGCTGAACCACGACAACAACACCAGCAGGGATGAAGCCCAGAGACAAGCCTGCATGCCCGCGGCTTCGGTTCTGCCGAGCATGAACACCGCTCCCGAGAGCAACGTGCCCACGAGTCGCCCGGCAGCATTGGCCATGTAATAGAAGCCCACGTTGAGGCTGACGTTCTCCGCATCGGTGTACGCCAGCACCATGTAGGAGTGGATCGACGAATTCATCGCGAACACCACGCCGAAGGCGGCAAGGCCTCCAGTGATGGCCACCGCCACATCCACCTGGCGCCACAGCGCCACCGCGATCAAAGCCGGTATTGCCGTCAACAACGCACTCCAGAACTGCACCGCAGACACTCCCGGGGATGTGGTCTGCCCCCAGAGTCGTCGAAGTGCCGGCGCTGATCCCTGAACGATGCCGTAGCCAATCACCCAGAAACCGAGAAAGCCACCGATCTCCCCGAAGCTCCAGCCCAGGGAGGCCTCGAGGAACACCGGCAAAGCCACCACAAACCAGACATCCCGGGCACCAAACAAAAAGAAGCGCGCCAGAGACAGCACGTTGATGCCCTCGGATTTCGAGAACAGCGAGGAGAAGGCCGGCTTGGACTTCATCTTTCCGATCTCCCTGGGCAGCACCAGGGTGAGCAGGAAGGCAAGGGCGAGGCCTGACGCCATCCAGCCCACGGCAGCATTGAAGCCAAAGGAGGTCAGCAGCACTCCACCGAGAAAGAAGCCCACACCCTTGAGAGCGTTCTTGGACCCCGTGAGGATCGCCACCCACTTGAACAGCTGCTGCTGCCCCTGCTGCTGATCATCCGGAGTTTCTGGCACCACCGTCTTGATGGCACTCTTGGCGCTCATCTTGTTGAGATCTTTGGCGATGCCGCTGATGGCCTGAGCGGCCATCACGTAGATCACGCTCAACAGTTTCGGCCAACTGGCGGCGACGGGCATCAGCATCAGCAGCGCCAAGATCTGCAGCAGCGTGCCCACCCAGAGGGTGAGCCGAAGACCGTATCGGGCCCCAATCCATCCCCCGTAGAGGTTGGTGATCACCCCGAACAATTCGTAGAAGAGGAAGAGGAACGCAATCTCGAGGGTGGTGTAGCCGAGCTGATGAAAATGGAACACCACCAGCATGCGCAGCGCTCCATCGGTGAGCGTGAACGCCCAATAGTTGGCGGTGACGATGCCGTACTGCTGCAGGGGGGAAAGCCTCATGCCTCCAGTCCCACCACGTGGCAGGCGAGGTCAGCCATGCGGCAGCTGTAGCCCCACTCGTTGTCGTACCAGGCAAACACCTTCAGCTGGTTGCCATCCACCACCATCGTCGAGAGGGCATCGACAATCGAGCTGCGGTTGTCGTTGGTGTAATCGCACGACACCAACGGGCGTTCCTCGTAACCCAGAATTCCCTTCAGCGGCCCTTCAGCAGCTGCTTTGAAGGCGGCATTCACCTGCTCCACCGTGACGCTCTGCTTGAGCTCAAACACCGCATCGATGAGTGATCCATTCAGCAGAGGAACGCGCACAGCATGACCGTTGAGCTTGCCCTTCAGCTCGGGGAAGATCATCGCGATCGCCTTGGCCGAGCCGGTGGTGGTGGGGATCAGTGAGGTGAGGCCGGAGCGCGCCCGGCGTAGATCGGTCTTGAAGGAATCGACCGGCACCTGGGTGTTGGTGATGTCGTGAATGGTGGTGATCAGCCCGTGCTCAATGCCGAAGCTTTCGTGCACCACCTTCACCACCGGCGCCAGGCAGTTGGTGGTGCAGGAGGCGGCCGTCACCAACTTGTGCCGCGCCGGTTCATAGAGGTGGTGATTGATCCCGTAAACGATGTTGAGCGCGTCCTCACCGGCGATCACACCCTTCACGGGACAGGCCACCACCACACGCTTGAGGCCCAGCTGATCGAAATAGGGATTGAGAGTCTCCGGCGTTTTGATCTTGCCGCTGGCCTCGAGCACCATCTCCACCCCCCGATCGCTCCAGGGCACGGCGGTGGGATCGCTTTCACTGGACCAGGTGAGTGCGGATCCCTCCACGCTGAATCCATCAGCGCTGCTGGTGATTCCTCTATCCCAGCGACCATGCACAGAATCGAACTCCAGCAGGTGGGCCGCCGTTGATGCATCGCCAGCGGGATCATTGACGTGCACCAATTCGATGCCAGGCCGGCCCCAGAGGGCCCGGAACACCAGGCGACCAATCCGCCCAAAGCCGTTGAGGCCGATGCGCATGCCGAACCCCAATCATCCATCAAATTATGTTGATCCAAGCAGATCGGGCGATGCGGCTCTTGTGATCCAGAACACCCTCAATGTCGAGCAGTCGAGGCAGCTGTTCAAAGCACTGGCCGACCCGATCCGCCTCGACGTGATCCATGCATTGGCGCAAGGCGAACGATGCGTCTGCGACCTCACCGGTGATCTCAACCTCTCCCAGTCGAAGCTCTCGTTTCATCTCAAGGTGCTTCGCGAAGCAGGGCTGCTGACAGACCGACAAAGCGGCCGCTGGATCTACTACCGCCTGCAACCGAACGCCCTGGCAGCACTGGAAGCCTGGCTGGCGGAGCTGCGCCTTCATTGCAGCCAGAGCGCTGCCCCCTGCCCGAGCTGACGATGGACCAACGGCTTTTCTTCCCAGCCACAGAACGCAATCGAGGCCCCATCGGAGATCTGCTGAACCAGCTGTTGCCTGCCTCAGGGGCCGTGCTGGAACTGGCCAGCGGCAGTGGTGAGCACGCCACCTGTTTTCAGCAACGCTTCCCCCATCTGCGCTGGCAAGCCAGCGATCCAGATCGAAACCATCGCGCCAGCATCGACGCCTGGATCCAGCACCAGGGTCTGAGCCAGGTGATGCCAGCAGCTCTCAACATCGATGTTGAGAAACGCCCCTGGCCCCTGCCCCAGACCATACGAGGAGCACTGAACGCTGTGGTTTGTATCAATCTGCTGCACATCAGTCCAGCCAGCTGCACTGATGCCGTGCTGGAGGAATCCGCCCTGCTACTCCCCAGCGGAGCCCCCTTGATCATTTACGGACCGTTCATGCGCAATGGTGCTCACACGAGTGCAAGCAATGCAGCCTTCGACCAATCCCTTAGGGAACGCAACCATCGGTGGGGGTTGAGGGAGCTGAATCACGTAACAGCCATCGCCGCCAATGCAGGCTTCAAAACCGAAAACGTGCTCCCCATGCCCGCCAACAATCTGAGCCTCGTTTTTCAGCGCGCTTGAGCCCGATCTTGTTGCCAGCTTCAGCAAGGCCATCGACAATCACGCTTATATCCGGTGCGCGCGATGGATCCGACTGGTGTTTTAACAACGCTGCTGATCGGTTCAGCCATCACCCTGGCCCTGGTCTTCCTATGTAGGACGGTTTTTCCTCGGTTCACGAAGCGGAGCAAAACCGACTTCGACGACTTTGTGCTCAACGCCTTAGCCGCTTCGGTGGTGCCTTTCGGTTTGGTGGTCACCCTGATCCTTGCGCAGGATGATTTGGGCTTGCCCAACAACATCGAAAGGGCCTACAACACATCGCTACGGATTGTTGGCACGGTCATTCTTATTCGGTTGGTTAACCGAATCGGAGCTCGATTCCTTTTCGGATTGGCACGCCGTGCAGGCGCAGATGATCTTCAAAAACTCCTCCAAAGCCTGCTCCCGCTGCTAAGAACCGTGGTGTGGGCTATCGGCTCCTTGGTGCTGCTGCAGAGCCTGGGCGTGAAGATGACGGTGATCTGGGGTTTGCTCAGCGCCGGCGGCATCGGCATCGGCTTGGCCCTGAAAGAACCTGCCCAGGAATTGTTCGCTTATCTGATGATTCTTCTGGACAAGCCTTTCACCGTTGGGCAATTCATCACGGTGGGCTCAACTTCGGCAACGGTGGAACGCATCGGTGTTCGCTCCACCCATCTGCGCAGCCTGCGCGGTGAACAAGTGGTGATGAGCAACTCATCCCTTACAGGCTCCACCATCCTCAACTTCGCCGAAATGGCACAACGCCGGATGATCTATTCGATTGGCGTCACCTACACCACATCAGCCGAGCAGATGAAGGCGATACCAACGATGATTCAAGCCATCATCGATGCTCAGGAGCACAGCACCTTCAACCGCTGCCACTTCACCGAATTCGCTGATTCAAGCTTAAATTTTGAACTGGTTTATTACATCGACACCCGCGATTTCACGGTCGCTATGAACGAACAGCAAGCAATCAACCTCGGAATCATGGAGGCCTTTGCAGAAGAAGGCATCGATTTTGCCTTCCCGAGCCGGACGCTCTACCTGGAGGGAGATTCACTCACTGGTAAAGCCTCCTGAGCCGTCGGCACGGCAGCACGCCAAACGACACCGGCGATCAACAGGGCCGAGGCCGCCACAGCAGCGACCAGGGGAATCAAGCGTCGACGCCCAGGACTGGGCCCAAGAGCGATCTGGCCTGAGATGTTGTCGCGTCGTGACGCCAGGAATGCCCCCTGCCGGCATTGGGTGCACACCGTTTTGGCGACCCCTGCACTCTTCAACTTGAAGCCGTAACGACCAGGGATCTCAACGGGTGTTCCACAGCTGGAACAAGGGAGAGAAAAAACTGCCATGGGGAATCTGCCCTCAATTCAGATCTATCACTCCGGTTTCACTCCAGCGGGATGACACCCGTGGCACAAACCGAACCCCAGCAGAGGCTGTGATCCACCGTCCAGAAGGGCTGCACCTCGAGCCAGTCTTCAGCCTGACCAACCCGCATCATCATCTGACCGCTGCCGTCATGGACAAATTCGACGCGCTGCTGATTCCAGGTCAACACCCAGCGCTCTCCAGGACTGGAGGCAACCATCCGACAGGGACTCCAGGCCTGCTGAGCAATCCGGCAACGCATCGAGGCCGCTGCTGCTGAGCTGCCATCTGCTGAGCTGCCAATCAGCAGCAGAGCAGCTGTCCAGAGCTGAATGCGAAACACAGACACCGACTCGGCAACACACTGGCTAGAGGCCTCCTTTTCACCGTGGGGGCGGGCGATGGTCACGCCGTTGAGGCGCACCGGATCTCTTCAGGGTTTGGTGTCTGTCAGGATTTGATCAGACCAGTTGCTGATCGTGCCGCGTTTTCAAGCCCGCGTCCTCGTGCGTCTGCGCCCCTCTGTGCTCGATCCAGCCGGAGAAGCAGCGCGTGGTGCCGCTGAACGACTTGGGGTGGAAGGCCTCAGCAAACTGCGCATCGGCAAAGCCGTGGAAATGGAGCTGGAGGCTCCTGATGAAGCCGAAGCCCGCCGCAGGTTGGAACTGCTCAGTGATCGCTTGCTGGCCAACCCGGTGATCGAAGACTGGACCCTGGAGCTGGAGCAGTCATGAGCATCGGGGTCATCGTTTTTCCAGGCTCGAACTGCGATCGGGATGTGCAATGGGCTACTGAGGGTTGCCTGGGGATAAGCACGCGCCGGGTCTGGCATGAGGAGACCGACCTCAGCAGCTTTGACGCCATCGTTTTGCCAGGCGGTTTCAGCTATGGCGACTACCTGCGTTGCGGTGCCATTGCCCGCTTCGCGCCAGCCCTGCAGTCCTTGATCGACTTTGCAGCCAAGGGCGGTCGCGTGCTCGGCATCTGCAACGGATTTCAGGTGCTCACAGAACTGGGGCTCCTCCCCGGTGCACTCACCCGAAACCGGGATCTGCACTTCATCTGTGAGGACGCACCCCTCAAGGTGGTGAGCCAACGCACGGCCTGGATGCAGGGGTACAACGACGGAGCCCTGACCCTTCCGATCGCCCACGGTGAAGGCCGTTACCAATGCAGCGATGAGACGCTGAAGCAGCTTCAGGACGAAGACGCCATTGCCCTCAGCTATGGCAACAACCCCAATGGGTCGGTGTCCGACATCGCGGGCATCACCAATGCCAGCGGCAGTGTTCTTGGCCTAATGCCCCACCCGGAGCGGGCCTGTGATCCAGCCACGGGAGGAACCGACGGCCGCCGCATGCTGGAAGCCCTGCTGGGCTGATGCCAACCAGACGGACGCTGCTGATTTCAGGGGCATCCACCGTCATCACTGCCCTGCTCTCCCCCCTGGGCATGGCTGCCCAGCGCAGGCTGAAACCCCTCAAGCCTGGATCGCGCATCCGCACCGTGAACCCCGGCACCTGGATGGATCCGGACACCGATCTGCAGGCCTTGCGCGAACGCTGTGATGAACAGCAGTGGCATCTGGAGACTCCCAAAGCCGTCACCCGTCAATGGCGCTATTTCTCGGGAACCGACCAGGAACGGGTTCAGGATCTGAAGTCAGCCTGGAATGATCCAACCGTGGATGCCGTGGTGACCCTTGGCGGTGGCTGGGGGGGCGCCCGTGTGCTCGAAGCTGGGTTTCGCTTTCCGCGACATCCCAAATGGAGTCTGGGGTTCTCCGACACCAGCTCCCTACTACTGGCCCAGTGGGCCGCTGGGCTACCGGGTGCCATCCATGGATCCAGCGGCGGCAGTGAGGCGCAGTGGCAACGCACGGTGGATTTGCTCTGCGGACATCCTGTGGCGCCCCTGCTGGGCGAGTCACGACGACGGGGAATTGCCCGCGGCCCTTTGGTGGTCACCAACCTCACCGTGGCGACCCACCTGATCGGCACGCCCTGGCTTCCCTCCCTGAAGGGGGCCATCCTGGTGCTCGAAGACGTGGGCGAAGCGCCCTACAGGGTCGATCGGATGCTGACCCAGTGGCGCAGCGCAGGCCTGTTGCAGCACTTGGCAGGGGTGGCGTGCGGTCGCTTCAGCTGGGCAGAAGACGACATCCTTCCGGGTGATTTCACGATGGACGAGATCCTTGAAGAACGGCTTGGCGATCTCGGTATTCCACTGGTGCTGAATCTGCCACTGGGCCATGGAGGGCCCAACCAGGCCTTGCCCCTGGGAGCGCAGGCGCAACTGGATGGCAACCACGG
Source organism: Synechococcus sp. MU1642 (assembly GCF_020514115.1). GTDB lineage: Bacteria > Cyanobacteriota > Cyanobacteriia > PCC-6307 > Cyanobiaceae > Parasynechococcus. The sequence continues at coordinate 119,076 of NZ_VTKZ01000001.1, read as the reverse complement.
CCGTCTCAGCCTGATGGCCTGATCAAAGGCTGACTCCGCTCACGAAGGAGCAGCGCAACAAAAAAGGGGGCCTTTCGGCCCCCGGTGATCGATCGTTTGATCGTGATGATCATGCAGCGACGGCAGCCTTGGGATCGAGAGCGCCCTTGGCGTACAGGCCGGCGAAGTGGGTGATGCTCTGCTGCTGGATCTTGCTGGCATTGCCGGCAGCCCAGAACTGCTGATAGCGGTCGAGGCAGACCTGCTTCATGTACTTCCGAGCCGGCTTGTTGAAGTGGCGGGGATCGAAGTTGGCAGGGTCAGCCATGGCGGCTTCACGCACAGCGGCGGTGAAGGCCAGACGGTTGTCGGTGTCAATATTCACCTTGCGCACACCGTTTCGGATGCCTTCCTGGATTTCTTCGACGGGAACGCCGTAGGTCTCAGGGATGGAACCACCGTGCTTGTTGATCATCTCCAGCCATTCCTGGGGAACGGAGGAGGAGCCGTGCATCACCAGGTGGGTGTTGGGGATGGCTTTGTGGATTTCAGCGATGCGGCTGATGGCCAGCACTTCACCTGTGGGCTTGCGGGTGAACTTGTAAGCGCCGTGGCTGGTGCCGATGGCGATGGCCAGAGCGTCGCACTTGGTCTTGGCAACGAAGTCGGCAGCCTCAGCGGGATCGGTGAGCAGCATGTCCTTGGACAGCTCGCCCTCGAAGCCGTGGCCGTCTTCTGCTTCACCCTTGCCGGTTTCCAGGGAGCCCAGGCAACCCAGCTCACCCTCAACGCTCACACCCACGGAGTGAGCGAAGTCCACCACCTGCTTGGTGACATTGACGTTGTAGTCGTAGCTGGCGGGAGTCTTGGCGTCTGCTTCCAGGGAACCGTCCATCATCACGGAGGTGAAACCGTTGATGGCAGCGGAGTAGCAGGTGTCAGGGGCGTTGCCGTGGTCCTGGTGCATCACCACGGGAATGTGGGGATAGGTCTCGGTCGCGGCCAGGATCAGGTGACGCAGGAAGATCTCGCCGGCGTAGCTGCGGGCACCGCGGGAAGCCTGGAGGATCACAGGGCTGTCGGTCTCGTCAGCCGCTTCCATGATGGCCTGGACCTGCTCCAGATTGTTCACGTTGAACGCAGGAATGCCATAGCCGTTCTCAGCGGCGTGGTCGAGCAGGAGCCGAAGCGGAACGAGCGCCATGGATAAATCCTCGGAGGGTTGGGGTCGTCGAAGACGAGTCGGCGGCAACTTTACCGCGTGTTACGCAAGATCCAATGTGCCGAGGGCAGCCTGATCGCAAGCCACACGACTCGCCACGCCCTCGGCCAGTCCAGGCAGCATCGGTTGCCCACTGCGAATGCTCTCGGCCCACCCGCCCAGCACCCGCACCACAGGGGCGATCCGGCCATCCGACCAGGTTTGCGGGAAAGCGAGGTCGGCATCGGGCTCCACCGCGCGGAAGGGCTCACCGAGCGGGGCGTGCTGCAGCTCAAAGCCATGGACGTAGTCCTTCTGATTGGTGCTGCTGAGCAGCAGCGATCCCGAGGACCCCACCACATCCAGGCAGAACCCGCGACCGTTGCGTGACACGGAACTGAGGCTGACCTGTGCCGGCACCGGCAGGTCTTGCCTTCCCTGCCAATGGGCAACGGTCTGCAGCAGCGACACATCGGGGGCATCCACGGCGGCCAGACCACCATCGCGGCGGGGGCGTTGCTTGATCGAAACACTGTTCAAGGCCTCAACGGCCCCCAGGGGACCGATCAGCCAGGCCAGCATGTCCATGGCATGGGTTCCGAGGGCTCCAATCACGCCGCCGCCCTGATCCGCCTGGGCATACCAGTTCCAGCCGCGCTGGGGATCGGCACGGCTGCCCATCAACCAGTCGAGCTTCACCAGCCAGGGGGTACCTACAGCACCGGCCTGCAAAAGGCGTGCGGCCTGCATGAACAGGGGAACGGCACGGTACTCGTAATCCACAGCCACCGATAGTCCACGTGCCAGGGCCAGCCGCTGCAGCTCCCGGGCTTGATCGGCATGCAGCGCGATTGGCTTCTCCAGCAGCAGGTGCTTCCCCGCCTCCAGGGCCCGACGAGCCAGGTCAAAGCGGGGGGCCGGGGGGGTAGCGATGATCACCGCGTCCACCGCGGGATCGGACAGCAGAGCATCCCAGTCGCTGAATCCCTTCAAGCCATGGGCGGCCGTGGCGGCATCCAAGCGCTCCTGGCGCGGGTGCCAAAGCGCCACTGCCTCAAGATCAGTCGCTGCAGCAAGGGCCGGCAGGTGCACCTTCTCCCCGAAGCCGAGACCGGCTACGGCAACACCAAGGGGTTGTGGGGACATCTCAGCTGGAGAGGGGTTCGGTGCAGACAGCCTCAATCACGGAGGTGATCAGCCCGTCATCCCCGGCAGGCTGCCATTGGGCACGAAAACGCGGCAAACCATTGACCTGTTTGTCGCGATACAGCTCCTGGGAGCAGTCCAGCTGCATCACATAGAGCTCTCCGGAGGGCTGATCTCCATCTTCGGTGGCCGCTGGGGTGAACCGGCTGAGCACGGTTCGGTATCCATCCCGATCGATGCGCACACTGCCGCGGTCCCACCACTGCTGGCCCGCGTCGGTGGCAGGCACCTCAATCCATTCGACGGGGCCCGCCAGCACGGGAGCGACCCAGCAGACCAAGGCCAAGATCAGAACACAACCAGCTCGGATCATGCGCTGGTGAGCTCCATCGGTTTGCAGCCATGCAGGCGCAGAAGATTGGCCAGGGTGGAGCGCAGCTGTGTGCGAGGAACGATCGTGTCCACGAAGCCGTGCTCCTGCAAATATTCAGCCGTCTGGAAATTGTCAGGAAGCTTCTCCCTCAGGGTCTGCTCGATCACCCGGCGCCCAGCAAAACCAATCAAGGCCTTCGGTTCCGCCAGGATCAAGTCGCCCAGCATGGCGAAACTGGCGGTCACACCTCCCGTGGTGGGGTGGGTGAGCAAGGGCATGTAGAGCAGCTCGGCTTCGCGGTGACGTTCCAGCGCGCCGGAGATTTTCGCCATCTGCATGAGGCTGAGCATCCCCTCCTGCATCCGGGCACCGCCGGAGGCACAAACGATCAGCAGCGGCAGCTTGCGGGCGGTGGACTCCTCGATCAGACGGGTGATTTTCTCCCCAACCACCGAGCCCATCGATCCACCCATGAAGCGAAAGTCCATCGCTGCCAGGCCCATGGGGATGCCTTCCACACGGCAGAGCCCGGTGACCACACCATCTCGCAGCCCCGTCGAAGCCTGACTTTCCCGCAGCCGGTCGGCATAGGCGCGCCGGTCTTTGAATCCAAGAGGATCCACCGGTGCCAGATCCGCATTCAGCACCTGGAAGCTGTCGGGATCCGCAATCAGTGCGATGCGTTCAGAACTGTCGATCCGGTGGTGATAGCCACAGTTAGCGCAAACACTGGCATTGAGTTTCAGGTCTTTGAGATAGACGACCTGAGCACATTCCGGACACTTGCTCCAAAGACCATCGCCTTCATCCGGTTCCTGCTTGACGTTGGCGACGTACTGACCCTTGCGGCGATCAGCAAACCAATCGAACAGAGACACACAGGGCCGTCAGCTCACACCATTAAAAGCCGGCCCGGGAATAGAGCTGGTTCATCAAGCGCCCAACAACATCAACCAGGTGCTCCACCACCACTGCGGACCGGTCAGCCAGACCAGCCAAATGCCCAGGGCGATGAAGGGACCGAAGGGGAACGGTTCCCTAGGGCCCAGCCGGCCACTGAGGCGAGCGGTGCTTCCGACCAATGCTCCCGACACAACCGCAAGGGCCATCGCCGCTGCGATGCCCCCGGGGCCCAGCCATGCCCCACCCAACGCCGCCAACTTGGCATCGCCCAGGCCCAGCGCGGGCTGTCCCAACAACTGTTCGGCCAGGGCACTGAGACCTTCCAACAGCAGCAAGGCCAGCACCGCGGTGATCAAATGGTTCGCCAGAACAGGGATCCCAGCAGCAGTGCTGACGAGCAAGACCAGCACCACCCCCCATCGGCACAGGGGCACCGGCAACCAAAGGTGATTCAGATCGATCAACACCAGCGGCAAAAGCAGCGCGATCAAGGGGAGACCAGCCCAGGGGAGCCAGAAATCAGACAGGCTCCCTCCAGCACCAGGCAACACCAACAGCGCCGAGATCCAGAGACCGGCACTAAGGGCTTCCACTACGGGGTAACGCCAGCTGATCGCTGCATCACAGTCGCAGCAGCGCCCCCTCAGCAGCAGCCAACCAAGCAACGGGGTTGTCATACCAGCGGATGGCATAGCCGCATTTGGGGCAGTGGCTGCCGGGGAAGACCACCGATTCCTGGCGGGGCAAGCGCCAGGCCACCACATCGGTGAAGCTGCCGACGCAGGCGCCCAGCAGGCCGGTTCAAGCCAGAATCAACCCTTCCATCGGGTCCGACCACGGCTCGTGCGCCCCCGGATCAGATCGATGACAATAAATTCTTCATCCGGCAGAAGAACAGGGGTCTCAAAGACCACCCGACCATCGGGGTCTTGCGTATCCACCACCACGCCGAGGGGCTCCTGCCCTGCAGGGCTGCTGGAGAGATACGCGAAATAAACTCGACGGGCCTGGGCGATCAGAGAGCGGCTGTCAATACGGTCCCAACGGGGAGTCGATGGCGCCCCCGAGGCTCCACGGATTTCAAAGGAGGGCGTTGGCAAAGAAATAGAGCCCACCTGATCACTCAGATGAGCCCATTGTAAAGACGATTGTTGGTAGGAGAAGCGATCAGCTGGCCTTGTTCTTCTCTTCGATCATGCGGTGAATGATCGGGGTGAGAATCAGCTCCATGGCGAAACCCATCTTGCCGCCGTTCACCACAATGCTGGTAGGGCTCGACATGAAGGAATCGTGGATCATGTTCAGCAGATAACCGAAGTCGATCCCCCACTTCTCACGAGCACCTTTGCGGAAGTGGATGATCACGAAGCTTTCATCCGGGGTGGGAATGTTCCGGCAGATGAAGGGATTGGAGGTGTCCACAGTGGGAACCCTCTGGAAATTGATGTCGGTCTGGCTGAACTGAGGGCAGATGTGATTGATGTAATCAGGCATCCGGCGCAGGATCGTATCAACGATGGCCTCAGCGGAATAACCACGCTCAGCGTTGTCACGGTGGATCTTCTGAATCCACTCGAGGTTGGTGATCGGCACCACACCCACCAAGAGGTCGGCCAGGGCGGACACGTCGTAACCCTCGCCCTTCACACCACCATGAAGGCCTTCGTAGAACAGCACGTCAGTGCCTGAGGGGATGTCTTCCCAAGGCGTGAACTGACCCGGCTCGAGGTTGACGCCAAGACGGGCGTTGTGTTCAGCAGCTTCTTCGACGCTGTGAAGGTAGTAGCGCTTCTGACCAGCACCGGTTTCGCCGTAGGTGCGGAAAAGTTCCTCGAGCTTGTCGAAAAGGTTGGCCTCAGGGCCGAAGTGAGAGAAGTTCTCACCCTTGGCCAGGGCATCCGCCATGGCCTGTTTCATGGGCATCCGCTCGTAGCGGTGGTAGCTATCGCCTTCCACCACTGCAGGGGTAATGCCTTCCCTCGCAAAGATGTGCTCGAAGGCGCGCTTGACGGTGCTGGTTCCCGCTCCGGAAGAACCGGTAACAGCGACAACCGGATGACGCTTCGACATCGACGCAGGGACTACGGGCTCGGCGATCCTGCCAGATCAGGGCCCGATTGCACCAATCTCGGGCTTAAAGAGCTTTAAGCAATTGCTCACCCATGGCGCGACAACCCAGCTGGATGCAGCCTTCTGCCATCAGATCACCGGTGCGGAAGCCACCGGCCAGAACGGCATCGACGGCCGCTTCCAGATCATCGGCGGCCGCGGATTCTTTCAAACCAATGCGCAGCATCATTGCGGCCGACAGCACCATGGCCATGGGGTTGGCCTTGTCCTGACCGGCGATGTCAGGGGCGGAACCGTGCACAGGCTCAAACAGACCAGGTCCCTCACTGCCAAGGGAGGCCGAGGGCAGCATGCCGATGGAGCCGGTAAGCATCGCTGCCTCGTCGCTGAGGATATCGCCGAAAAGGTTGCCGGTGAGCAGCACATCGAACTGGCGTGGATCACGCACCAGCTGCATCGCCGCGTTGTCCACATACATGTGACTCACCTCCACACCGCCATAGGTGGGCGCCATGGCATCAACCCGGTCCCGCCAGAGCTGGCTGACATCGAGCACATTTGCCTTGTCCACCGAGCAGAGCCGGCCCCGCCGTTCCTGGGCGATTTCAAAGGCCACCTTTGCAATCCGATCCACCTCCGAGGCGGAGTAGGTCATGGTGTTGAAACCGCGCTCCTCCCCCTCGGTCTGGATGCGTCCCTTGGGCTGACCGAAATAAATCCCCCCGGTGAGTTCCCGCACCACCATCAAATCCACCCCGTCGATCACCTCACGCTTGAGGCTGCTGGCATCGATGAGGGCCGGAACAATCTTCACCGGCCGCAGATTGGCGAACAGCTCCATACCGGAGCGCAGGCCAAGCAAGCCTGTCTCTGGCCGTTTCTCGCGGGGAAGGCTGTCGAAGCGGGGGCTGCCGATGGCGGCCAGCAACACCGCATCGGCAGCCTTGCAGGCCTCCAGGGTGCTAGTGGGCAACGGCTCACCGGTGGCATCGATGGCGCTGCCGCCGATGGGCTGCTCTTCGAAGCTCAGCGAAAAATCATGGCGCTGGCTCACCACCTCCAGCAGCTGACGGGCGACAGCGGTGATCTCGGGGCCGATGCCATCACCGGGCAGGAGAACGACGCGGTGCTGAGCCATGACGGTGCTGTGCGGCAGGTCGACCGCTGAGGTTACTGAGGGGTGTCGCGTTTCAGCTCCCGCAGGGTCTTGGCCATCTCCGGCAGCTTGCTGAAGGTGACGGCGCATCGCAGCCAGAGGCGATTCGGAATCGCGGGAAAACCACTCACCACCTCTCCGGGGGCCACATCACCGGTAATGCCGGTCTTGGAGCTGGCGATGACGCGATCGCCGACGACAACACGATTGGCGACCCCGACCTGGCCCGCCAGGATTACCCCCTGACCGATCCGGGCGCCGCCGGCGATGCCCACCTGGGACGCGAAGGCACAGCCACGCCCAGTGGTGACCCCATGACCGATCTGCACAAGGTTGTCGATCTTGGTGCCGGCACCAATGCGGGTCTCCCCAACGGAAGGGCGATCGATGGTGGTGCAGCTGCCCACCTCAACGCCGTCTTCAATAACCACCTGGCCGGTCTGCGGCATTTTTCGCCATCCTTTCGCTGTCGGCACGAAGCCAAAGCCCTCGGAGCCGACAACGGCATTGGAGTTCACCACACAGCCACGTCCGAGACGACTGCCGGGATGGAGCACGGCATTGGCGTGCAGCTCGCAGCCATCACCCACCACCACGTCTGCGTAGATCACGACCCCAGGATGAACGATGCAGTCGGCACCAAGGCGGCTTCCCTCACCGATGCATACCCGCGGGCCCACCGCCGTGCCTGGGCCCACCACAGCCCGTTCATCGATCACCGCCGAGGGGTGAATCTCCGCCAAGGGCCGGCGGCGGGGATGCAACTGATCGAGGGCTTCAGCAAAAGCCAGGCGCGGATCAGCGAAGACCGCAAAGGCGATGCCACGCTGCGACGCCAGATCAATCAGATCCTGTTGATCGGGTAGCAACAGGGCACCCACGCCGCTGGCACCCAAGGCCGAAGTGAGGGCGTTGCCCTTCTCCAAAAAGCTGATCTGCTCAGCTGAGGCCTGATCGAGCGAAGCAGCACCTTCAAGCCATGGGTCCAAGCCCGCCTGGCTCCAGCGCAAGCCTGCATCACCGGTCTGCAAAACCTTGATCAGGGTGCTGAAACGCATGGAGGCCAGAACATTCCGGCGGATCGTAGACGTGGTTACCGACTGCGAAGCACCAGACCATCGCGATGCACCACCACCGGGGAGGACTCCCCCGGCGATGGATCATTCATCGCGGCCCGCAGCTGGTCGCTGTCCATCGAACAGAGGCCACGGCCCAGGTCCTCGCCCTGGGGGTCCAGCAACTGAACGGGTTGATTGGCTGCGAAATCGCCCCGCACCGCTGTCACACCCACCAGCAGCAGAGACGCGCCACGGTGCTGCAGCGCATCACAGGCCCCCGCATCCAGCTGCAGTTCACCCTCAGGCCGAAGCACGTGGGCGAGCCAACTGCGTCGATTACCCAGAGGTTCGGGGTGGGGATGGAACACTGTCCCCCCCCGTTCCCCCTGCAACAAGGCCTCGAGGCGAGCGGTGTCGCGGCCATCGGCGAGCTGCACAGTGATGCCACTAGCGGTGGCGATGCGGGCTGCCGCCAGCTTCGTGGTCATGCCGCCGGTGCCCCAGCGACCGCCGTCGCCGGCCCCCTGTTCGAGCTGGTCCAGCTCCCGGGGGTGGCGAACATCCGAGATCGGTTCGGCATTGGCATCAACCCGCGGATCGGAGGAATAAAGGCGGTCAACATCCGTGAGCAGGATTAGTTGCTGCGCTTCAACAGCGGCGGCCACCAAAGCCGAAAGGGTGTCGTTGTCGCCGAAGCGCAACTCCGCCGGCGAGAGGGCATCGTTCTCGTTGATCACCGGCAGCACCCCCCAGCTCAGCAGCTGCCGCAAGGTGCCCGAAGCGTTCTGATAGCGACGGCGATCGGCCAGATCGGAGCGGGTCAGCAACACTTGAGCCACGGAATAGCCGTGGCGTTCCATCGCTCCCTCATAAAGAGCCATGAGCGCGCCCTGCCCGATGGCTGCAGCGGCCTGCAGAGCAACAACCGTGTCAGGTCGACTGGAGAGAGCCAGCTTCTGGCAGCCCAGCCCAACGGCACCACTGGTGACCAGCACCACCTGATCCCCCCGGGCCATGGCCTCTGCGAAGCAGCGGGCGTAGCCATCAATTGTGGCGGCTGTCTCCCCCCGAAGCAGGCTGGTACCGACTTTCACGACCCACAGGGTCATGCTGAAGGCGCCCCCATGACGCGGGCCATGGCGCGTTCAAACCGCTGCACTCGGTCATGGCGGCAGGGCTTGCCATCCTCTCGAACCGGACGCACCAACACCGTGTAAAGCCCCATCCGGTTGCCGCAGAGCACATCTGTGAACACACGGTCTCCGATCATCGCGATCGCCTCCGGTGGCAGCGCGAGATCGCGAACCACGCTGCGCAGGGCGCCACGCCGGGGCTTGCCAGCACCAAAGGTGAAGCTGACCTCCAGCTGATCAGCCACAGCGGCAATCCGATCGCGGGAGGGGTTGTTGCTGAACAGATGCAGTTGCAGGCGGCGGCCGGCATCAACCAGCCAGTCGCGCACAGGCCCTGGCAAGGTCACATCACGACCGGGCAGGAGGGTGCGGTCGACATCGATCACAGCAGCCATCAGGCCATGGGCCGTGAGGTGGGGTATCGAAAGCTGGGCAATGGTGAGATGCGAATCCCAATCAGGGGTCAACCAATGCTGTGCCGTCAATCCGGCCATTCACGCTCCTCCAGTTCGGCCTCAATCAAGGGTTGAACGCGGTCGAGCTCATCGTCGCTCAGAAGCACCGCCTGACCATCGACCATCCGCACCAACACCAGGAAAGGATCGAGCGGGATGTAAAGGCCGTATTCCTCCGCTTCGACCATGAAGCTCACCAGCAGTTCAAAGGTCTCGGCGTCCTCATCAACGTCGTCATCGTCCTCCAGCTCATCGAGCTCGTCCTGATCCGGCTCCTCCAATTCACCACTGACGGTGAGGGTGATCGCCGATCGCACCAAGACCAGGTCGTGCTCCTGGAGCACCACATCAGCCACCGAGAGAATCGGCTCGCTGCTGGCGACTTCCGTGATCGGCACTGGCTCAGCATCGTCATTAAGCCGAAACAGCGACACGGGCGTGTCGACCGGCGAGAGCAGGGCGTAGTCCTGCCCCTCGATGGGGATCAGATGCTCGAGGAAGCACAGCAGGTCATGGCCCTCGCGGTCGCGTACCAGCAAGGTGGGGTGATCGCTGCTCTTACCGGGGCCCGACTCAGACATAGACGCGGCTCTGACTGGGCTTAGGATCCACCATCGCCCGCCCCGGCGCCCGACCTTGACGCACTCTGTTGGGCCGGTTTGAGCTCCGGACCCTCCTCCAGCCACTGCTCCAGCAGCAGGGCAGCGGCTGCACTGTCCAGACGCCCGCTGCGGTCACCCGTCAACCCGAACTGTTCACCGGCCGCCCAGGTGCTGCTGTGTTCATTCACCCAGGCCAGGGGCAGCTCAAGGGCGGCTGCCAGCCGCAGGCCGTAACGCTGGCAATGCTCCGCCTGGGCAGTGGGCTGGCCCGCGGCATCCAGGGGCAATCCCACCACGAGCCCCTGCACTGAGCGTTCGCGGCAATGAGACCGCAGAACGACCAGATCGGCATCAAAGCGACCGCGACGCAGGGCAGTAAGGGGGGTGACGCTAATGCCGAGGGCATCGCAGCCGGCCAGGCCGATACGCCGCCGGCCCACATCAAGGCTGAGGATCGAACAGGGACGCGGGCGCATCAGTGCCGATCACCCAGGCTTGGCGTGGGAAGGGGTGTGCCCTGGGGCCGCAAACGGCCCAGCACCTGATCGAGCGATCGGGACAGCTGCGAGTTGCGCTGGGGTGACTGACGCCGCCACATGCTTCGTCCGAGCAGCAGCTGCTCTTCGCCGCGGGTCCACCCCTCGGCCTCCAAGATCCGGCTGAGGGGTGCATCGTCAAACGCTGTGAGCAGCCCACGGGGGCGGCCGCGCTGAATGATTCCGTTCAAAATGTGGGGAAGGGCCTGATCCAGCCGGGGATCCCAGGCGACGTCACGCATCAGCTCCAGGAAACCGGCCTCGCCCGCGTCGGGAAGGCGGATGCAGCCTGCAAGAACAGCGTCTCCGGCCATGAGCACGCCGCAGCCGGGTCCGTTCCGGTCCAGCAGATCCAGCCAATGGCGGTCGGTGATCTGACGCAGGTGGCTGTGGCTGCCGCCCTGCTCGATCGGCCACAGCAACTGGGCGGTGCGGCGGTTCAATGCCGCCCAACGCAGACCCGCAGGCAGCTGATCGCTGCCCATTGACTCAACCTCGCCACCTGGTGGACACCAGCACTGATATGGGCGAAGCGGTTGAAAACCAAGCTCCCGCAGCAGGGCGATGGCATCGGCATCGGTGGCCGGACAACGGATCACCCAGCTGCAAATCTGGGCCGTCCAGGACTGCAGGGCCTGCTGAAGCAAGGACTGCTGAATGATGCGATGGCTGTGATCGTCCACCGGCCCCAGCAGCTCCGGCAAATGGAGGATCCAGCAGCTGCCGCGGCGGTTGAACGGCCGCGCCACAACACTGGCCACCGGGCGATCAGCATCAAGGGCCATCAAGCAACGAGGCGAGCGGCTGGGAAGCAGATCAGGGAAGCGCTGCTCGACTCTTGAAAGCCATTCACCGATCAGAAAGCCCTGAAACCGTGAGAGCTGATTGATCGGCGCGTCTTGATTCCACTGCGCTAGGTGGGCCGGATTGAGGGGCTCAATACGGATGGAGGTTGTCTTGGGTTCTGTCACCGGACACCCTCCAAGCCCAACTGTTCACAATGTATCGCTCATTCCAGGCCTGGCCGCACCAAGACCAGGGGGGTGCGCTCATTGGCATTGCCAGCGGGATTGGGGCGCAGGGCCCGACCCAGCAAGCCCTCATCACATCCGGGGCTGGAAGCCAGTACCTTCACTCGGCCGAGGTCGTTGACGTCGACGATGGCTACGTCAACCCCGAGTTCAGCAGAGGCATCACGACAGAACTGCTCGGCCTGCGATGGACCCAAAACGATGGTCTGGTCGTAGGGCGGTGTGGTTCCGGTGATGTCGTCGATCAAGCGAGCCTGATCACCGGCGAGGCGATAGAAGCCCCCGGGGATGCCCACCAGCTTCATCAGCAGGCCCCCCAGCCAGGCCGCAAGCACCCGCGTCGGGCCCACCAAATCGATCAAGGTCTGCATGCCGCAGGCAGTCGCCAGGCTGCTGGTGGGGTGGAACACACGGCAAGCCAGACGCGCCACCATGCCTGGTTCCACCTCACTGGGATGGCGATAGCGCCCCTGGATCACAGCCACGGGGGTCTCGCCGATGGTGAGTATGTCGCCGGGCTGGACCAAATCGGCGGCATAGGTCCGCAAGACGTCAATGGAGTCATCCAGGGGTCCGAGCAGGTGGGTGCGCAGCGGCAGCACACGGCAGCCCTCCCCCTGGCGGAAGTTGGCTTGATCGGGCTGCAGGGGTTTAGGACGGGTCAGGGGAACCAGCACGCCCTGACGGCGCTGCAAGCGACCGAAGGGTCCGTAATTCACCCAGTGGGCATCCACCCAGAGGCTGTCAACCCGGGCCGATGGCGTTGGTCCGGTGATCTCGATCGAAACCCGAGCACGCGTGGTCTTGCGTCCTTTGACGATGTAAGCCGCCCAGTAGCCGTCCGCCCTGGTCTCCTCATCGGGATGGTCAGCAATGATCCGCGTTTTCACCTCCAGACCGGCGGGGTCGAAGGACCCAAGCAGAACGGGTTCGACCCGCAGCTCCGGCACAAAAACCTCCATGCGGGGGTGGGGGTTGCTGATCTCCAACACACCTTCGATGCGGAGCCGGCCGCTCAGATCATCGACGCGCCAGTTGCGAGGAGTCATCCGCAACGGCGAAGCCGGTCTCAGGCGGTGGCGGAGCTCCAACCAGGCCACGGCGAGTCCAAGGCCTAGCGGAGCAAGCAGCAGCGACACAGCGGATCCGGCTCAGCGACCGGGACAACTGGCCGGCAGCGTAGGCGCCGTGGCTGTGGGCGTCTCAGTTAGCGGTGACTTCGATGTTCACTTCGTTGAAGCTGCCTTCCTGGTTAATCCGCCCTAGATCGGGAGCGGGAAGACCGGTGGAGGCGCTAATGGCATCGTTGATCGCCGCCAGGGGAACCTGACCCTTCTGATCGAGAACAATCCGGCCATCGGTACCGATCACCACCACCTGAGGAATGGTTCCGGACCAATAGGTGGCTGGATCACCGGCCCCCAGGGCTTCACGGCCCTGTAGCGGATCGGTGGAGAGCGGCAGCAGATCAATGCTGCGGCCCCAAAGCCGTTGCAGTTCAGACACCACCGGAGCGAAGCGTTTGCTCACGGCGCTGTCATCCAAGTAGTAGATGATCACGGCCGTGCGTCCCTCCGCAAGGGACTCCTCCAGAGTGTTAGCGGGAGGCACCAACGAACCGTTGCCGGCGTAGAGGGCATAGATGTTGCCGTCGTAGCTGTCACTGTTCAACACAGCGGCGGCTGGAGCGACATGGAGCAGCAGCGCGATCGAAACGGTGATCAGACAGCGCACCAAAGCAAGCATCAAGCCGAAGCAGCGGATCGCCATTGTGGACCCAGGCGCCTAACCGCGGCCGAAGCTGCGTCCCATGCCCTGGGCAATGCCCCGCCCAACTAGACCGATAGCGCGACCCAGCACCTGAGTGAGCAGGATCACAGCAAGGTCGCCGATCCGGCGCACCAGGGCCTGCACCTGAGGTGCGAGGGCATCCCTGGCTTCCAACAGCAAGGCCACCTGCCGCTGCCACCAACCCAGCTGATTGAGCTCTTTATCGCGGGGCTCCGTCAGCAGCAGCGGTTCGATGCGACCTGAGCGCAACTGGAAAAGGGTGCGCTGGCTTTCGTAGAGCTGAATGGGGCGCTCAACCCAATCCGCCCAACGCAGCTGGGTGTTCAAGCGGTTCCTGAGGCGATCGAGTTCCCGGGTCGCCAGTAGGGGATCCCGCAGCAGATAACGACGCAGCTCCGGCCAGTCACCACAGGCATCCAACAGTTCGGCACCAATCAGTTCAGCTGTCCTAACCAGCCAATTGCTGACCAGGGTTTCCAGCTGCAGGAAGGCCCTGGGATCATCGGCCGGCAGCAGCAAGCCATTCACCAGCATCGGCTGATCGGCCACCAGCGGGGCCAGCATTCCGGTTGGATCCGGCAGCTCGCCGTCCGCACCGGTGAGATCAGCACGGCTGAGCAGCGATGCAACCACCGGTTGCAGCTCGCCGTCGCAGGGGATCTGAACGTAGCTGCCGGCCAAAGCGGTGAGGGCCTGCTGGCGCAACTCGGGCTGAAGGGCATCCCAGGATTGGGCTATCGCAATGCTGTCCTGGCGGCTGCGCAGGCGCTGCAAGACCTGATCAAGCTGTTGCAGCAAAGCCAGAAGCAACTCCCGGCGGCGATCCGGGTGCAGACCTTCAATCGCCAGCAGACGGCCGGTGGAATTAGTCAATCCCGCCTGAACCGATGCATCGATGCGGTCTCTGATGGCATCCCAAACCGCAACGGCATTGCGTTCGCGCAGGCTGATCGCCGTGGTGGTGGGTAATCCATTGCTGGACGCGGATGGGGCCAAAGGCTCCGCATGCTCGAGGCCCATTTGCAGCGGCCCCCAAAGCCAGAGCAGCAAGCCCTTTGCGAAGCGCAATTCGCGTCGGCGACCCTGGAGCAGAAGGAACAGCAACGGTTGCTCCGGGGGCGGATTGAGCAGGGCCTCCACCCGCCGGAGGTCGCGGCTTACCTGCTGCAGGCCACTCACCAGCAACCACTGCCCCAGGCCCATGGTTTGACCCTGGTTCTGGGTCTCCGAAGCAGCCTCAAGGCGAATATCACGACCACCCTGCAGCAGGGTTTCAATGGCGTTCTGGAGGCCCTGTGCATCAACGTTTTGAAGCAGGCCGGCGGCCGGCAGCTCCAGTAGCTGTTCCCGCGACAGGAGTAGCCCGCTGGGAAGCAGCAGCAACACCGGGGCGGGCTGCCAGCGCTCCTGAAGGGCGAACAGCTCCTGCTGAATCGCCGACAATGAGGCCACGGTGTCGATCGACCAGATCACGAGGGCAGGGGAGCCCTTCAGGCGCTCAGGACGAAGCACCACCTCCCAATCGGTGCGGGCGGAGGTGAGTTTCAGCGCCAGCGACTCCCCGAACAGATCCGGAGCAAGCAGCAACATCCGCACCGGCGAAGGGGAGGCCAAGCGTTGAACCCGAAAGAGTTGGGCTCAAGGTAACGAGCTTCTGCTCAGTTCTCCAGGGTGCGCCGGCCGTTCAATTGCAGGGTGTACGACTCGATGCAAAAGCCGGTGCGCTGTTCGATCTGAAGCAACAGGTCGTCGGGAAGAACAACGTCGATGTCTTCGATCGAACCACTGTCCAGACAGGTGAGATGGCTATGAGGATCACTCCGGTAGCCATACAGGCGACCACTGGCACGGTCGAGACATTCGATGACGCCTGCCGACTGCAGGGCTTCGAGGTTCTGATACACCGATGTGTGGCCGATGCTCCGCCCCCTCAGATTCAATTGTTCAAAAATGTCTCGAGCACTTAGGTGGCTCTTTTCGCTCCAGAGCAGGTCGAGCACCATGCGGCGCTGACGGCTGAGGCGCATCCCCAGACCCCGGCATTGCTCAAACACCTCCTGCAAGCTACCCGCGGGGGACAGCGTGCTGCTCTTGCCGGCGGCTGCTCTTACCACAGAAGGTGCCTGCTCCCTTAACCATAAGGCCCTAGGCCTGTTCAGGCGATGTCTGCCGCCACGGAGGTGACGTCTTGAAGCCTTGCCTCACCCAACGCGGCGATGGCCTCCGCCAGGTCAACACGGCCGTCATAGAGGGCTCGGCCAACGATCACTCCCGTCACACCAAGAGGCTCCAAGGGCAGAAGCGACAGGAGATCGGCCATGCAACCGATACCACCGGAGGCGATCACCGGAACAGCGCTGCATTGCGCCATGGTTCTCAAGGCCTCCAGGTTGGGGCCGGCGAGGGTTCCGTCGGTGGCGATGTCGGTGGTGATGATCGCCGCGATGCCAGCAGCACTGAACTGCTTGGCCAGATCGGTAGCTAGAACATCGCTCTGCTCGATCCAGCCCCGGGTGGCCACCCGGCCATTTTTGGCATCAATGCCAACAACAATGCGGCCGGGATGAAGTTGGGCCAACTCCTGGACCAACTGCGGCTGTTCAATCGCCACCGTGCCGAGGATGACCCGATCCAGGCCACAGGCGATCAACTCTTCGGCACGCCCAAGCGAGCGCACACCACCACCGAGCTGAACAGGAATGTCGAGAGCGGAGGTGATGGCCCGCACCGCTGCGTCATTGATCGGCTCACCCCGTTTGGCGCCATCGAGATCCACCAGGTGCAAACGGGTTGCCCCCTGGCTCTGCCAGCTGAGGGCCTGAGCCACAGGATCCTCACTGAATCGGGTCACCTGGTCGTAATCCCCCTGGTGGAGCCGGACGCAGGCACCATCGAGCAAATCAATTGCGGGAAGGATCTCCATCGGAGGCGGACCAGAGACCCTCCATCCTGCAGCGCCACGCTTCAATGGCTGCGCTTTTCGGGCCCAAGTGCATGAAGATCCTGGTGATGGGGGGAACCCGCTTCGTGGGCAGGCCCCTGGTGGCCCGCCTACATGCCCAGGGCCATGCACTCACCCTGTTCACCCGCGGCAAGAACCCCGTTCCCGCCGGTGTGGAACATCTCTGTGGAGATCGCAGCAACGATGAAGGTCTAAGCGCACTGCAGGGCCGCAACTTCGATGTGATCGTTGATAGTTCCGGACGCAAGCAGGAGGACAGCAGCCGCGTGGTGGCCATCACTGGGGCCCCCAGCCATCGCTTTGTATATGTGAGTTCAGCCGGGGTGTATGCAGATTCGGAACAGTGGCCCCTGGATGAATCCAGCCCCATCGATCCGCAGAGCCGTCACGCCGGCAAGGCCGACACCGAAGCCTGGCTGCGCAAAGAAGGTATCTCCTTCACCAGCTTCCGGCCGACCTACATCTACGGGCCGGGCAACTACAACCCGGTGGAACGCTGGTTCTTCGATCGCATCGTGCACAATCGCCCCATTCCCCTCCCCGGTGACGGCAGCACGATCACCCAATTGGGCCATGTGGAGGATCTAGCGGAGGCAATGGCCCGTTGCATCGAGGTGGATGCAGCGGCCAACCGCATCTTCAACTGCTCCGGCAAACAGGGCATCAGCTTCCGGGGCCTGATCCGCGCCGCCGCCGTGGCTTGCGGCCGCGATCCCGATGGCCTCGATCTGCGCAGCTTCAACCCCAGCGATCTGGACCCCAAGGCCCGCAAGGCCTTCCCACTGCGGCTCAATCACTTTCTTACCGACATCACCCGGGTGGAACGCGAGTTGGCCTGGCAACCGAGCTTTGACCTGGCCAAGGGCCTGGCCGACAGCTACAGCAACGACTACGCCAAGAGTCCAACCGCAGCTCCAGACTTCAGTTCTGACGTGGCGCTGATCGGGGCATGAGGTAACCCAGGGCTGAGCTCAGAGCCAGGGCAAGGGAGGGCCAGAACAGCCACCAGCCCAGGCTCTGAAGCTCGGGAGCATGGATCCAACCGGCAGGCCAGAGCATCAGCAACAGGCTGAGGAACTGAAGAATCGTCTTGGCTTTGCCCGACAACGAGGCCGGCCCCCCATCGCTGACTTGGGACCGCCAGCCAGAGATCAGCAGTTCACGTGCCAACAACAACCAGACCGCCCAGAGCGGCAGCACGGCGGACGACGCCAGCCAGAGCAACGGTGCCGCGATCAACACCTTGTCAGTGAGGGGATCCAGGCGAGCGCCCCAGCTGCTGCCGCCCCCTGCGCGACGGGCCAGCCAGCCATCGGCCGCATCACTGAGGCCGGCCAGCAGCAGCAACCACCAGGCCGAGCCCTGCCAGCCGAACTGCAGGGCAAGGATCAGCGGGAAACCGGCAACAGCTCGCGCCACAGTGAGTCCGTTGGCAATCGAACGCAAAGACAGAAACAACTCTCAGAATGTGGTGAGCTGAACCTTGATCATGGTCCTGCAGCTGACGGTGGCTGATGTGATGACCAAGCCTGTTCTGACGGTCACGCCCGACACCCCGTTGCAGCAAGCCGTGCAGATCATCAGCGATCACCACGTGAGTGGTTTACCGGTGGTGGACGCAGAAGGGCGTCTGATCGGCGAGCTGACGGAGCAAGATCTGATGGTGCGGGAAAGCGGCGTTGATGCCGGCCCTTACGTGATGCTGCTGGACAGCGTGATCTACCTGCGCAATCCCTTGAACTGGGACAAGCAGGTGCACCAGGTGCTCGGCACCAACGTGAGCGATTTGATGCGCAAGGACTCCCACAGTTGTAGGAACGACCTACCGCTGCCCAAAGCAGCATCCCAGCTGCATGAGAGGGGCACGCAGCGCCTGTTCGTTCTCGACGGGAACAAATGTCCCATCGGCGTGATCACGCGGGGCGACGTGGTGCGCGCCCTCGCCTCCCATCAAAAGAGCTGATTCATCGGGCCAGCCGAATCCAGATCGCAATCCGTTGAATCGAACAGAAACCGACAAAGTCACCCAGTTTGAGTTGGGTAAGACGATCGCTGTTGAGCCATGGGCGTACGACGAGGTTATGAACCACTCCGAAGGGACCGCGGAGGCTGAGTTCATGGTCGTTCTCCGAGATCTTCACCACCTCCGCGGTGCCTGTCCCCATCGCCACCCTGGCGCCCTTGCGCACCTCACTGAAATCCTCCGAAAGGATCACGTCTTCTCGCTTGAAGCTGAGGCTGCTGGCGGAGCCTTTGCTTAGGTCCACCACAAGGCCATCCAGAACGTCGACGATCACCTCATTGCCGTTGTGCACCCCAGCTGTTTTGAGCCCGCCCCCCATGGTGTTCAACAGAGTGTGGCCGTAGGGGCTCTGAAGCTCCATCACCTGCTGATGCGGCTTGAACTGCAGCAGCGTTACCTGCACCTGCGAGAGCACGAACGCCTCCAGCAGCTCTGCCTTCAGGTTGGTGCGGAGATCAGCACGGCCCCTGAGCAGCGATTGCGACGTTGACGCACTTCACCAACTGGTCCTTCGTTCTCCCTTTCCAATCTGATAGTGCGTTTTGTTCTGTTCGTTTGTTTGGTGGCAGCTGTGCCCCTCCCTCCAGAGCCATGCGTTCCCCACAGCAGAAATCGAGAAAAACGACTTCCTCGATCTTGTTGATGGAGAAGGCAAACATGCGGATCCAGGCCCGAGGGGTTGATGCGGTCAATGCTGAAGCCCGAACCCAGGGCTTGGCGTTTCATGCCCTGGGCTACTGGTCGCCAGAGAGTCACGGCTTTGTGAAAACTGCTCCGGGGGACTGCAACGGTGTGTTCAAGCGCTAAGGGCGTTCCGCCGTTTGCGATGCATGAGCAGGCTGCACGCGGTTATCCACGCGCAACGGCGAGAAAAGAACGAGGTTGCCCGCCACCAAACCTGCGGTGACAACAACAGCCGCGAGAACCTCTAAGCCTTCCAATATTTTGGCTTGCATGCCTCGAGCATGCGCCCTTGGGTTGCCAATGGCGAGGCCATGTCTGGCTTTCAACGTGTGCAAACAAACGGAGTCAGTTGATACCTCAACCGTCGAACCAGGAGAGTTACGACGGAGCAGTTGATGCGCCCAGACCTGTGTCGCTCATCTCACGATTTCACGCCGACACAGGTGATGTGCCTCCGATCAAGTTCGAGACCGGGCATCAGGGGAAGGAGGCGGAACGCCTGACTCGATTCATCTGGAATCAAGTTATTCAACTGCTGCTGGCAGGCAAGGAGTTAGAAGCCAACTCGCTGTTGGAAGAATTTGATGAACCACTCCTTTGGGACGACCCAATCGACTAACAGACCATGGGAACTCCACTCACGCAATGGCTTCAGCTGGTGGGCTGGGTGCTGCTCGCCACAACCCTGATTTGCTTGAGTGCGACAGGGGTTTTCTGAGTTGATCAGTTGAATCAAAACACCCTCTTCAGCAATCGATCTAATCTGCAAAATCAGAGATCAATGACATCGGAATTAATCCTGTATGACTTGCTACATCGATCCCGAAGTCTTCCTTGAATGAATTAGCTGCGGCATCCAATCGGATTTTTGATTGATGCATGCATTGATTGAAACCAATGGCTTCGTATCAGATCACAGTCTCCACATCCGAAGGGTCGTCGACCTTTGCGTGTGCCGACGATCAGTACATCCTGGATGCTGCAGAGGAAGCTGGTGCTGACCTGCCCTATTCATGCCGAGCTGGCGCCTGCTCCACCTGCGCGGGCAAGCTTTCGAGTGGCTCTCTTGATCAATCGGATCAGAGCTTCTTAGACGACGAACAGATCTCCAAAGGCTTCGCCCTGCTTTGCGTGGCTTACCCGACAAGTGATTGTCAGATCGCAGGGGAAGCTGAAGAAGACCTCTGATCATCTTTGGGCTGAAGGGAGCGGGGAGGTATCCCTATCGCCCCGCTTTTATGTTCAAGGTTTGGCCCTAGCGATCATGGATCGTCCCAAAAAAAAAAACCCGGCGTTTAATACCGGGACCTCCGCCTCTCATTACATCAACCAGTTCTAGCAAAGTGCGTAAGCACTTATACGCACGGTTCATATGACTTCTTACGGCGAAGAACGGTCAAACCCTGTCTCTGTTTTTTTTGACCAGCTCCAGTCCATTCACTTGAGCAATCACGTGATTCGCCCAGGCTGAATTCACCACGCGATAGGTGCCCAATGTAGCCATTGACTTAGTGCGAGCGTTCACAAAAGCTTTGAACTCCGTCTTGAAGCAGATTTCTCTCCTCCATTGAGCGTCATCGTCTTGGCGTTCGATGCAATACATGCCGTGAAGCTCTATCAGCACATACAAGCCAGGCAATGCTCAAACGCAGTGAAATTGCAGAACCGCTTCGGGATTGCCTCTTCAATTCCTCACAGTGGCTTGTTGCAGCGGTAGCAGGTGATGCATAAGTGCTCCCTCTGACTTGCACCTGCAAGGAGCGGCGAAGCGAGGCTCGTCGTAGGGATTAGACGCCAAAGAAAGCAAGGACTGCTTCTAAGGCTCCGAGACCCAACAGGAAAACAGCCGTGAGCAAGGCAAAGTCTTTTTTTGAGTTAGCCACAGATGCAACGGTTGCTCCGACGAATGCCAACAGAACAAACCTAAAGAGAATCGGAAGGGTGAACATTGCGGAGGATGTACGCCTCCGATGAGTTTTGTAAACCCGCTGCGGTGCAGGGAGTTAGCGGCTCAATACCAATGTTGAGTTCCTTAATTCCTCTCGAAGGAGGTAATCAGGATGACCAAAGGCATCACCCTCCCCCCCCCCTTAAAAACTGCCCTGGCTCTGCCCAGCGAAGCGGCCCGCGTAGTGCTCTTCACCATCCATCCGCTGAAAGATGAACTGACAGATCAGCGTGCCCGGCACCACCGCCAGTGGAGCCGGGCCGAAATTGCTCATTTCCAGCACCTGCTGACTGTCGATCCCCGGCCCCATGAATGGCGCACTGATATGCACCATCAACCCCAGGCGAGCAAAGCGACTGCGGCCCTCAAGCCAACCGCAAAGGCCTGGACCAAGCTTGACCCGCTCGCGGGTGATCCCCAGTACGGTCTCCCCCGGCATGATCAAGATGTGCCCGCCCTCTGGGATCTCCAGCTTGTCGGTGCATTCGCGGTAATCGGTGTGATCGCGAACCTCGATCACTTCATGCACCTTGCGGAACACCCGAAACATTGAGCCGAGGGTGAGGTCCAGCGATGCAGGCCCGACATTGCCGGCGCTGAAAGGCGTGATAGCGATCAGACCGTCATCAACCGCTTGAAGAATGGCCTGACGCCCAAGCACCGCCATGGGTCGATCCCTTGATGGGACATGAGTATGGACGCCTCAGACGCCTGGGTGCTCAAACAGAACCGTCGATCGCTCTGACTCGCTCAGTTCGGCAGCATCTTGCTCCTGAGACGGCTTAAGCGGTGGAGCTTCGGGAAGCCGGAATGCTTTTTCGAGATCTGTCTTGATGGCACCAAAGGGGTAGGTCATAAAAAAGAGGACTGCCCACAGCCCCCTCGGAAAGACTTGGCGACGCATCACTGCGTCTTCGTTACAATAGTAAACAAAGTTTTGTATTGGGAGTCATGGCCTTCACCACCCAGGACCTGCTCATCGCGTTCGGCAGCTTCGGCATGGCCGTCTTCGCCCTGAACCTTTACAAACTGACAAAGCCGGCCAACGGCTGATCACATTGGACGCTCAAAGAGCCGGAGCCGGCGACCTTCATCGGTTTGTACGTCCCCTGAGTGGAAGCAGCCCAGCTCTGTTGGGGGAACCCGCATGCCGACGTGAGTCGAAAAATGAGCAGAGCTCCTTACCCTTAGTCGCCAACACGAGCACAAAAGCAGCGAGTGAGAGGAGAGCTGTGAGAAGCACTCGCATCCAGCTCTGAACAAAAGAAATTTAAGTCTGGTCGGAAGATCCCCTCGGTGAAGCCCCTCGAAGAAGAAACTCCTCCTTAGGCTGATCTCAGGAACCCTGGACAATGGAAAAAACCAGAGAGCCGGTTGGTCATCTCAGCTCGATCGTCGGGATCGGCCTCTTACTGATTGGCCTCGTTGTCTTTGGAGTTGTCGAACAGAAGGCCTGGAGCCATCAAGCGGAACTCACCAAAAATTTTGAAGCATGCATGGAGAGCGCTCCATTCAAAAAGTCTCTACGTGTGCCGAGACCAGAGGCTGTGCTGACAGCAAAGCAACTGCAAAACCACTTTGACGCTTTTGATCAGATGATCAAAGAGACAGGTTTACCGCCAATTTGGGATGGGAAAACCTTGATTCCTTGGAAGAAATACCACAAAAACTCAATTGAGTTCGCAAGGCAATGCCACGGCCAGCTGGGCATCAATCAGCCTCAACGACAACTAAAGGGGAGCTACTCCAAACCCGTCTGGGATCCCAACTCTCCAATCTGGCGGCAGGCTGATTGATGAGCACGCCTCGATTTAAAGGGCTCTACTTGAAAGCCACCGGTGATCCATGCTGCTTCTCATTTGTGACGTACACACCACAAACCAAAGAACAGATGGTTGCTTATGGAGGCCTAGATGAAAGCGAAGAATATTTTAATCCAGTAATTTTTGATTTTCTTTTGTTCGCATCAGAAGCTGTACTTAGAGCACCATCTGGCGACTCATTCCCCATCAAATACGACGACGTCTCGATCATCACATCACGACAAAGAGGCTCGGGCATTCAGCACGAATACCTGATCAGGCTCTCAGGCCAAGACTGGAATGATTCGAAACAATCTGCAATTGATCAACTTCAAGATGTGTTAACGAGTGAGCAATGAATGGAGCTCGGCTCACAGATTCGCGCGATTAAAAAAAGCAGCGAACCGCCAAGGGACAGCCGAGTCCTTTAGCTTGCCTGCTTCAAAAGTGATCACCATAATTCCAGAGCCCCACGAACCCTTTGAATCCAACAAAAAGGAAGACTCGATCTTCCTTTTTGGTTCAATGTTCATTGTGATTTTACTCCTCCTACTTTAAAAGAGAAGCTACTGATCCCGAACAGCAAACAAAAAGGACTTGCCTGACATTAACAGGTGCTTTTGGGCTGCTTAATTAACATTAACGAACAATTTGCTAGGCAATTTTCAACGGCTCGGCAGGCTCACCTGATACATCGTGTCGTCAGCAGGCTTCCACTGCACAAGATGAAGTCGATCGATGTTGTTGTTTTCCAAACAATCCCAAATCGTGGTGCCTGAAAGTATTGCCATCGACCACATATCTCCCTGGCTCTTCATCTGCTTGCGATTTCGATCTTTCCATTCCGTCCAATTGATTTTTGGATAGGAGCCCACCTGCTCACTCAGAATCACAACAGTGAATTCCACCGAACCCGAACCAAAACCGCCTTCAACTCTAAGTTGTTGAACTGCAATTCCTTGGTTCAGCCCACCGGTTTGCGCCATATCCGCCAGACGAGCCAGCCCGTTATCCCGAGCCAGAGGAACGCCACGGCCGAGAGGATCGGGACGACGATCAGATAGCTCCACACCCCCAGGGCCACCCAAGC
Source organism: Synechococcus sp. MU1642 (assembly GCF_020514115.1). GTDB lineage: Bacteria > Cyanobacteriota > Cyanobacteriia > PCC-6307 > Cyanobiaceae > Parasynechococcus. The sequence continues at coordinate 95,133 of NZ_VTKZ01000001.1, read as the reverse complement.
CAGCAAAGACGTGATCAACGCCTTCTGGAAGTTGTTGGCCTCAGCCAGACGTTGCTGAAGACGAGATCTCACGCTGTTGCTCGATGCTCCACCCCTTCCTCTAGCCACGGATCCCCTCAGCGACCGCAACACTGAAGCCCTCCTGGGTCCACAGGCTGAGGGCGTAGCGCGAGCCATGCAGCCATGCCGCAGCCCCATCCGGCGCAATGATCACGTTGGCAAGTCCGCCGCCCAGTCCCAGTCCCGCTGCCTTCAACACTGCCTCCTTCGCCGTCCAGGCCTGAATCAACGTCCAGTGCTGCAGGCAGGCTGTCGCATCAGCGGCCGAGGCAAACATGCGCCGCTTCAACAGTTCAGAGGCCACACGCAACGGCCGGTCCAGCGCTTCAACATCAATTCCAATCGGATCAGGTCCCACCACACCAAGGCTGAGCAAACCGGTGTTGGAAATGCTGTGGTGCAGAAGGGAATCGCGCAGCTGCGGCTTGCCATAAATCGTGCGGCCGATGTCATCCGCAGCAACCACCTGGCCTGCATCGGCGAACAGTCGGCAGGTGAGGCTGTCGCTCAAGGCCCGCTGCTCAGCGCGCGTTGGGGGTTGGGGGAGATGCGCCACCAAAACCCGACGTTGCGTGCTGGGGATCGACCACCAAGACCAAACGGCTTCCAAAACTCAATCCTGAACAGCAGGCACGGGCACCTGCGGGATGGGAGGCAGAGCCGGCGGCGGCATCTCCGGTGGAGCTGGCTCATCCAGGAGAACCTCAGCGGAGTTGAGCATCGGCTCATCGAGCACAATCGGCGGCGGCAGATCGGGGGGCAACGGAACAAACGGCTGCGGCTCTGTCCAGCTGTCATCTGAGCTGTCATCTGAACCGAGTTCAGCGGGCTCCGGCTCCCGGATCACAGCCGGCGGCTCGCGCAACACCAAAGGATCCGCCGTGATCGGGGGTTCCCTCAGGGGTGCACGGTCCAGATCGATGCTGCGGTCGTCGGCATCCGCAGGCAAGCCCGGCTTGGTGAGGTTGTTGGAGGGCCCCCAAATCATCCGGGCCAATGGTTCAACGCCCTGTTCCATCACCCGGTTCAAGCCCGCCAGGGCGCGATCGGCGAAGTGATTGCCAAAAGACGACACACAGTCGAGCGGGCCATCGCAGCCCTCATCCAGCACCAACTTGGGCGTCAGAGCCGCGATCAAATTGCCCTGCAGTGGGATCTGGCGAGGGCTCAACCGCAGTAGGTAGGGGACGTGCACAAAGCTTGTGGCACCGCCGCTGATCCAGTTGGCGTCTTCTTCGGTGAAACCCTTGACCCCAGGAATAATCAAACGACTCTTCGAGGCATGGTCGGGCATGTAGGCCGCCAGATAGCCCCGGCGACGGGCGAGGTCTTTGGTCTGCTCGAGGGTCAGGCCATCACGGCTCATCAACACCTCCATGTGACCGTCCTGACGCAGGCCCATCACCATGCGGATCCGCGGCAGGTAGTAGCGGATCCGCTGACCCATGCTGATGCTGTAGGCCCCCTTGTAGCTCTCCGGCGGAGCCTCGATGTCGTTGTAAAGACTGTGCAGGCCGCCGATGAAGGTGTCGTAGGTGCGGCTGCGCTCATCGGTCAGCTCCCCGTAGCTGAAATCAATGCTGCCGTCGTGGCGGATGCCGATAAAGGCCCGTTGGCGGGAAGCCGTGCGGTTCCGCCCGAACCAGACCTGCTTACCGAATTTGAGATCCCCCAGGGGGACCGTGATCTCTCGGCCATCGTCGTCCACATGGCGCTCATACATCGGGCCCGTGACGTAGGCCAGGGCAGCGCTGTCCTGGTAGGCATCCTGTTCACGATCCCAACCCTCCAGCAGCCCGAAGCGCACCCTCCGTGGATCGAGATCCAACGCGTAGACCTCATCGTCGGGGATGTAGCGGAACGGCTTGGCATCCCGGCCGCGCTGCTGGGCCGAACGGACAGGTTGATCCTCAAGGTCGGCGCGCTCGGGAACCACAGGGGCCAAGGCGATCAGACCGCTTAACACCACAAACGGCATGGCCAGCAAGAGCCAGCGCTTGCGCAGACGGATTCTGCGGTTGGTTCGGGGTCTGGGTCGCGGCGCAGCGGGCTGAGTCACGCGATCCTTCGCTCTCGGTTTTTGGGGATTGAATCGAACCAAGGAACGATGGAGTCTTCAGCCACCAGCCATTGCTGATAACGCTCGCCGCAGTCATGGCCTCCCGTCAACTGCCCGAAGGAAGGAATCACTAAACGCGGCCCATCCGGATCAAAGGCGAAGCAGGGCAAGCGCAACTGATCGGAACGGCTGCGAATCCGGGTGGTGGGATGCAGGTGACCGCACACGTTCAACAACCCCGGCTCAGGAACCCGTTCGGGCATATGGCTCAACCAAAGATTGCCCAAGCGCTGAGAAGGCTGCTGGGGCAAGCCTTCAATCCAGCTGTCCTGGTCATGGTTGCCACCGATCAGCACCACCGGGCAACCACACAGATCGGGCAGCGCCAGCAAGGTCTCGCGCAGGAGAGCGGTGATGCCGGTCCGGGCATGCACGAGATCACCCAGCACAAACAAGCGCTGAGGTGACCAGGCATTGCAGAGCTCTATCAATGGATTGAGGGTTCCCTGATCCCCGTCGCTGGGCAGGGGGATCCCATGGACCTGGAACACCTCGGCCTTGCCGAGATGCAGGTCGGCGACAAATAGCTCTCGCCCCTCAGTCCGCCACAGGGCCCGCTGGGGCAGGAACGTGAGCGGGCTATCGCCCCAGGACCACTCCACTGCTGTCATGAAGGGTGCAGATCGCAGATCTGTAGCGCTGGCTGCATTGGATGACTGACGTCGTGCCGCAAGCTTCGAGGGCCTCCAGAAAACTCATTGTGGCGCGGAGCAAGGGTCCACACCAGCTCGCGAGTTCAACCCTGCGCACGCTCGAACAACGGTTGAGCTCGCTGGAAGAGGAAGGCCGTTTCGAATGTGCCTATGCCCTGAGGATGGAAGTGGCCGACTGGCTGCTCGGGGCCGGGGATGCCAACCTGAGCGAACTATCACTTTCCTGACGTTTCCATGACCATTGCCCTGCTGATCGCGCTGGCGGGTTCCCTGGCGGCAATGGCCGTAATCGTGCGTCGTCTGGAACAGCGCTGATGGAAGGGGTCCGGCGCTGGTCCGTCGTCCTCGCGCTCGCTTGCTTCGGCACCGCACTTCCCCTACAGGCCAACCAACTGAAGGTGGGGGTCAGTGGATCGGCCCCCTTCGTGATCAAGAACGGCGAGCAGATCAGCGGTATCAGCCTCGAGATCTGGCGACGCGTCGCCGAAGACAACAACCTCAGCTACGACCTAATTCCCCAGCCAACGCCCAAAGCCGGCATTGAGGCGGTTGATGAGGGCGTCATCGACGTGCTCGTCGGCCCAATCAGCATCACCTCCCGCCGCCTTGCTATCGCAGGGATTGACTTCACCCAGCCCTACTTCCTGAGCAAGGAGGGCATTCTTCTTCCCCTGAAGGCCCCCTCCCTCTTCAGTCGCCTGGGGGTGTTCTTCGGCTGGGCCGTGATCTCCTCAATGTTGGTGCTGATAACCGTGCTGTTGGTGGTCGGCAGCCTGGTCTGGCTGGCCGAGCGGCGCACGAACAGCGAGCAGTTCCCCCGCGACTGGCTGCCCGGCATTAGCAGCGGCATGTGGTTTGCCTTGGTGACGTTGACGACCGTGGGTTATGGCGACAAGGCACCGATCACACGAACCGGCCGGGGCATCACCGGCGCCTGGATGGTGATCTCCCTGATCGCGGTGTCATCCCTGACCGCCAGCCTGGCCTCAGCCTTCACCCTGTTTCTCTCGGGGACCACCGAAGTAGCCATCGACAGTCCTCAACAGCTCATCGGCCGCCGGGTCGCCGTCGTCAAAGGCACCGATGGCATGGAGCTGGCGGAAAACCGCGAGATGCGCGTCGTGCCGGCACCCAGCCTCGACAGCGCCGTTCAGTTGGTGCTGGATCGCAAGGCCGACGCCCTGATCTTTGATCGGCATTCGCTTCGTTACCACCTCAAACAGAACCCTGACATTGCTGTGCGGATCGCACCGTTCACCCTCGCGGATGAGACCTACGGATTCGTGTTGACCCCCAACAGCGAGCTGCGCACGCGCTTGGGGGTGTCGATCCTGAAGCTCCAACAGAGTGGTGGCGCGGAAGCCATCGCCGACAAGTTTCTGGATTGAAAGGAGCCCTAGCCCAGGGGGCGATGGCGACGCAGGGCCTCTTCCAAGAGGTAGGCAGCGAGATTGCCGCAACTACGCCCTTCAGCGAGAGCGTGGCGCTTGAGGTCATCCATCACCCCGCGGGGCAGGGTGACATTGATGCGCTCCGAGCCGGCCGCATCGGCCACCGCAGCCGTGCTGGGAGCCACGGCCTGGTCCTCGATCCGCTGCTGCAACTCCTGAACCAGGTCTTGAAGGAGAGACACGATTTCGTGAAAATACAAACACAATAAGTAAACAATATCGTGCAAGACAAGATTGCGTAATCTTGAAGCCCCAATTGAGGCGCCATGCAACCCCTGCCGCTGAAGCTTGCTCCCGGCAGTGATCTGCGCCTCAGCCTCGAAGAGCTGGCCCAGCGAGACGGAATCAACGGCTTCATTCTCGGCGTGGTTGGCAACCTGACCAGGGCGTCGTTCCAGTGCCCCGGCCAGGCTGAGCCCACTGTCCTGGAAGGCGACCTTGAGGTGATCACACTCAATGGGACCTTTTCCCCTGAGGGTGTGCACCTGCACCTGAGCCTCTCGGATGGAGCCTGCCAGGTCTGGGGAGGCCACCTGGAGCCCGGCACGATCGTGCAGAAAGGCGTCGACCTCCTGATTGGGGTCCTAGAGCAACGAGCATGCCGCCCTGCACGCCAAACCGCAGCGCCGCGGATAGAGATCGCCGTGCTGCCGGGATGCCCCTGGTGCAGCCGCGCCCTGCGCATCCTGAGAACCCTGGATCTGCCCCATACCGTTACCACCATCAACGACGACGCAGCCTTCCAAGCCGTGCAGCAGCGCAGTGGAATGACCACCTTCCCCCAGGTGTTCATCGACGGATCCGTGATTGGTGGCTACGACGATCTCGCCGCCATGCAAGCCGCCGGTGAACTCAACGCCTTCCGCTGAACCGCCGAAACAGCCTCCGTTCTGGTCGCTGAAACCCTGGTGGTGCCGGCCCTGGTCCATCGTCTCGACAGGGGTACTTGTGGTCAGCGGGTCCTGGACCCTGCTGCATCAGCTCTGGATAAGCCTTCCCCTGGCCCTGGGCGTGCTGGCCTGGTGGCTGCTGTTTCTGGTGCTCGTTCCCGCCGCTTACCGATCCGCCTCAGATCAGGCCTGACGTGAGACTGAACGGGACCGCTGTTTCTCATCCAGCAATTCCCCTTCCAGCTGCTCGATCAAACGACTCACCAACGCCTGAAATTCCGGCTGGCATCCACGAAATGCAGCCTTGTGACGGATCGGCTCGTTGCGCATGCGCAGATCCGTGAGCATCAGCTGCAGCGAATCGATCCGGGCGTTGGAAGTCATGGACTGCGTCGGTGTTCCAAGACGAGGTTATGACGCGCAGCTGCTTCAGAGCCCTAGCTCCCGCAGCAAACTGTTTTGCGTCTCTCGACCGAGGATTGCATGGGCCGCCATCGCACCACTCGCCGCCACGGGAGGTATGCCTATACCGGGGAAGGTGCTGGCACCACAAAGCCAGAAATTAGCGAGGGGCGTCGTCACACCAGGGAAGAGACCTTCAGCCGCTGAGAGGGCAGGGCCATAACTGCCTTGATGAACATTGAGGAAATAGCTGTGGGTCAGCGGCGTCCCCTCCATGATCAGCTCGCATCGTTCGCGGATGTCGGGAATACGGCGATCAAGCACCCGCCAGAAAACAGCGCATCGCTCCTGTTTTCTCTGCTGATACGCCGCACTGTCACGCTCCAGATCAGCCCAAAACTCCCAGGGTTCGCTGGCCGGGGTGTAGGCGTGCAGCACATGGCGACCTGGTGGCGCCATTGAGGAATCCAACACCGACGGAATCGACAACACCACAGCATTGCGCTCGGCGTCGATCCCACGCTCCCAGTCGTCGACCCAGACGTTGTGGATCGGCAAATCCTCCAGCCCCGTGGCATCAAAGCCCAGATGCAGATGCAAGAAGCCGTTGCAGGCCGGCGTGGCCTGGCGCTGACGCTGCCACTTCGGCGCCACGGACTCCGGCAGCAGACCAAGGGTGGACCAGATGTCGGCATTGCAGATCACCTGCTTCGCCGCAATCTGCGTTCCATCGGCCAGGGTCACACCCACAGCACGATCACCCTCCACCCGCAGCTGTTGCACCGCCGTGCCCGTCTCCAGACTGCCGCCGTGGGCCTCCAGGCCACGCACCAGGGCATCAACCACCGCAGCACTGCCGCCAACGGGGTAGTCGAGATGGGCTTCCGGTTCAAACCACTCGCCGAACAGCGTGGCCATGGCTGCGGCGTTGGTGTCTCCCATCGGCATGCCGCTGATCAGGAAGGAGAGGAGATCCACCCAATGGCGTAGGAAGGGATCGCTGAGGTGACGATCCACCAGCGGCCCAAAGGAACCGGAGAGGTGACGCATCGCCGCGAGGTGCGGCAAGAGGCGTCCGCCGCGCTTCAGCAGTTGCGCCATGCCATCCACCCCAGGCCGCAGGGCCAGCAAGGGCAAAGCATCGGCAGCGGCGGCAATCGGCTGAAGCGCCTCCACAAAACGCCGCCATTCGGCTGCCACCTCGGGACCGCGCAGGCTGCGCACCACAGCCTCGAAATCATCGTGGCCAACGGCGATGCGCAGATCCCCTTCCGGCAAAAGCACATCCCAGGTGCGATAGGGAATCACTTCGACGGTCTGCCCCAGCGCGCGAAGCACCTGGGCCAAGGGATTGCTGCTGGGCCAACGCCCCAGGCCACTCCAGAGGGATGGACCGGATTCAAAGTGATAGCCCTGGCGTTGAAAGCCATGGGCGGCCCCACCGGGTTGGTGGTGGGCTTCCAGCACCAGCACCTCACGGCCAGCGCGGGCACACAAACCAGCGGCACAGAGCCCACCGATGCCGCTGCCGATAACCAGAACGTCGACGTCTCCTCTGATCATCCGCCCAGCGTTCGCGTCATTATTGTGATCATTGGCGCAAGACGATGCGCGCTCGACTGCTGCTTCCCCTGCTGATCCTGGCGTTGGCCTGGGGGCAGGAGTTGATAGACAAACTGATCTTTGCGGGGCAGTTGAACCTGCCGATGGGCCTGGATCAACCGTGGTGGGGGGTCATCACAGCGCCGTTCAGCCATGCCGGCTTTGGGCATCTGATCTCCAACAGCCTGGCGTTTCTGCCCCTGAGCTGGCTGGTGCTCAGCCTAGGGATGCGCGATTACCTGAGCGTCTGGCTGTCGGTGCTGCTGATCAACATTCCCGTCGCCCTGTTCTGGCCAGCCCGCAGCCATGGACTCTCGGGCGTGGTTTACGGACTGCTGGGCTACCTGCTGCTGATCGGCTGGCTGGAACGTCGCATTTTGTCCTTGGTCCTGGGCCTGGTGGCGTTCTGGCTCTACGGCTCAGCCCTGATCGCCTTGATCCCCGGCGTTTCACCCGCCGGTGTCAGCTGGATCGGCCACAGCGCAGGCTTCATCGGCGGCTTGGTGGCAGCCCTGGCGGTGTATCGCGAGCATTCCGCCGATGGCGGTCAGCCCTGAGACAAAACCGCGTCCAGAAATGCCAAGGGGCATTCCATGGTGGCGGAGTAGCCGAGCAGGCTTTGATCGCGGTGGCAGTAGATCACGCTGTCATCCTCATCGAGGAGAACGGTGGCACCGCGCTGAGTGATGTAGTCGTCGCAGGGCACATAGGTGCGCCAGTTGCGAAGCACTTCGTTCATGTTGCGCAGACGCTTGGTGGCGAGCTCAAACGGTCGCTGGAAACCTGCGCCACCAGCACGACGGAACAGAGCACCCCGGAAGCGCGGCAGAGGAAACGCCTCAACCCACTCGTCGTCGTCGAAGATCTGGACAGCCGAGCGATCCCCGGTGTAGCCGCGCAACACCTCGCGCAGGGTGCCGGGTGAACCTACGCCCGCACACATCAGTAAAAAGCCAGGCCAGGGCCCACCGGGCAGCTTCAAGCCGGCCTCCAACCCCAGGGACTCATGCAACAGCGGTGATGGATCAGCGATCAGCTGTAGCAGCGGAAATCCGGTGAAAGCAGCAAACTGCTCGGCGCTGGCGGCGTTGCCGATGCCGAACAGTTGAACCTTGACCCCAACCGCCGCTAACTGGGGAAGCCTTGGCACCAGCGCCTGGGCGTATTCGATCGAGTCGAAATCGCCCAGCTGACCCAGCACAACAACAAGGCGCTTGCAGCCGCTCTCCATGCCGGCGACTCCGGCCAGCCGTTGCAGCAGAGGGTCTAGTGGGATCATCCTGACAGGTTGACATTTCGCCTCCGAGAACGTGGATGGCGCTTGCGCACCGGCTGAGAGACTCAAATCAAAGGCAGGAAGCAGGTGGGCAAGAAATCTGGCTTCACAAGTGCTGAGATCGAGGAGATCAAGCGTCTGTATCTGCAGGAAGGGCGATCGATCCTGCAGATCCCCAAGATCCTGGGCAAAGGCAGTGAAAACTCCGTGCGCAACGCCCTGCACAAGGCGCGGGTCAAGCATGCCCCCGAACAACGCACCAAGCTGGAACGATTCAAGCCAGACCAAGTTTTTGGCAACGTCACCCTTTTAAAGCGACTCAAAAAAGCGAAAAAGCTGAAGTTCCATGCCCGCTGCGCCTGTGGCTACGAATTTGACGTGGATCCATTCCGGCTGACGCTGCCGGAACACCACAAAGACAGGATTACTGCATGCCAACGCTGCAGCAAAGCGCACACAGAGGAACGCTCCAAGCCTCAAGACTGAGAGAATCAATCAAACAATTTCAACAGCACGAGTAAAACCAACAAATATTTCAACCACTACACAACAACCAACGCAAAATCCCACAACTCGCATCGCCTCCTTTCCCCAGCCAGGGCAGCGGTTAAGAGCAGAACCCGTACCAAGCCGACGCAGCCTTAACAATCGCTATAGAACAAAGTATCGGGCGGAACCTTGCAGCTTTTTTACGACGACGTAGAACACAAAGAGTTTTAATCCAATCCTATTCCCAACATGGAACTCACTTTCTTGGGGAACAAATACGCAAAGACAGAAGCAGTATCTACGAGGCCAACAATCCAACTGAAATACATGGGGAAAAGCTATCGCGCTGAGCCAATCAAATCCGTTCGCAATTGCGTTGCTCTGACCTACCGCGGCGTCTCCTACTCCAAAGCCTGAACAAACTTGGACTGAGCCGTTACGACGCAGCCCTGACAACGCAGCCGACGTGACGGCATGACGCCGCAGGATCGGCAAAAATGGCGGGATGAGACTTCTGATCACAGCCCTGATCGCGTCCAGCGCTTTGGCATGGCCGGCAAAGAGTGCGGAACCGATACCCCTCGTGGTGGTTCCCTTTGATGCCGCATGGGGGTCGCGACGTCTTCCCGTTCAGCCCGCAGCGTTGTTGCCGCCACCTCCAATCCCTGGATCGAGTGGAGCAGAAGAAGCCGATCCTGAACCGAAGCCGCAACGCCTGCGCTGGTGCCGACGCGGCTGCTGAACACAGCACGGCTGTCACCTTGAGGCGTTCTGTCAAGACCGAAAGGAAGAACAACCTAATCGGGCTCTAACGATGCGAAAAGCGGCTCTGTAGGTGGCTAGCAACTGACTTGGATCCCCTGGCTCTTGCGGGCGACAAGCAGGCCACAGCCCAAAGGCCGTCCGAGCAGTTCGCCACCGATGAGGCGATACGGGTGATCCCGAAAGGGGCAACGATCACCGACACAACCTGCAAAAGCATTGATGTGGGAGCCAGCCAGCAGCCGCTATCGCCGCACCATCACCTACAGCCGCTGAGCTGATCGATGAAAGGCTGGTGTGCTGCGTGTTGGAGCCTGGTCCTGTTTGGGATACCGGCTGCGGGGCTCGCCGAATCTAATCAGCGTCGACGAATCGATCGGGTGCTTAATCGCCTGGGCAACGCCATGGCAATCAACCCTGAAAGTAGTGATCAGCAAAGCAGTTATTGCGGCCAGTGATGCTTTGGCCTAACAGAACGAGAGCTACCGGATTCCCAAACGCCAACACTCCAAGGCCGGCTGCGACGGCTGGCGAAGTGACTGGCTGGCTGGCTGACAAACTCCAGGCAAGCTGGTGAAACGATGATCGAGGGACCTTGGCCGTCACCGTCTGCCAGAACTGCGGAAGCCGCCGGTTTCGTGCCGACCGATCCATGGCCGGTCGGCTGATCTGTCAAAACTGCGGCCTTGCAGCTGGAAGCCGAGCTGGGCGGTCCACAACGCGCAGCAGCCGGCGCAGCAACGCAAAACGTTGGCTGGTGATCCTTCTGATCGCGGTGATCGTGCTGGTGGTGGTCACGTCGTGAGCAGCTGCACCACCTCGGCCGTGTTCGCCGACAAGGGCTTGGCGGCCAGTTGGTCAATGGCCTGACGCATGACCGTTTGACGCTCGGTGCCGTAACTGCAATAGCGGCTGAACACTTTGGCCATCCGTGATGCGGTGATTGGATTGCGGGAATCGACCGCTGCGATTTGCTCCGCCATGAACCGGTAACCACTGCCATCGGCGGCATGAAATGCCTGCAGATTGGCGGTGAATCCACCGAGAACAGCGCGAAGGGAATTGGGCGCAAGGGGATCGAAGCGAGGGTGCTCCAAAAGTTGTTGGACCCGCTCCAACGCATTGGACCTGGGGGCTGATGCCTCCATCGCAAACCAGGCGTCAAGGATCACGGGCTTGTCTTGCCAACGCTCGTAGAACAGCGCCATCGCCTGCTCACGCTTAGCGCTCTCCTGCGGCAGCAAGGCCCGCAGGGCTCCCCGAGCAAGGGTCATCGAGGGTCCGGAAACCGCCGCCAACGCTTGCGCTTGAACCGTGGCATCTCCCGCCGCGGCAAGCGAGCGCCAGGCCAAGGCCGTCAGGGCACGACCGCCCTGGCCAGCCGGCCAAGCCAAGGTCCAGTCACCTCGGGCCAGCTCCAGGAGTCGGCGCAGGGACGACTGCAATTGAACGCCCATCTCCTGAGTCCACGACCGGAAGGCTTGATCGAGTGCCAACGGATCTACCGGGGATTGCAATGCCTCCAGTTCCGCCATTCCCGGCAGCGCCAGCAGCGCCGCCAGGTCCATGCCATCACCACCGTCGTAGGCGCAGATCCGCTGATCAAGGGCCTGAATCAGTGCCGCCTCGACGGCAGGCTTCGGCTGGTTTTCAGCTCGCGCCAGCAACACCTGGCGTGCAAGGCGCTGGGCCGCATCCCAGCGACAGAAAGAGTCATCGTCGGAAGCCAACAGCTGCAGGCACTCCTCCAGCGGCTGCTCCAGACGCACGTGGACCGGCGCCGAGAAGCGACGCAGCACCGAAAGGGCAGGGGGGGTGTCGCCGGGCTGGCCCTGCAGGGTGATGCTGGCGCGCTCTGCCTCCATCACCAATAACTGCTCCTCACCAACACGGCCTTGCTCACCCACCAGGGCCAGGGCAACCGGTAGCACCAGGGGCTGTTTGTCCGCTTGCCCAGGCGTCGGAGGCGTCGCCTGGTGCAAGTCGACCGTCAGCTGACCCAATTCGGGGTTCCAGTGCCGATCAATGCTGATTTCCGGAGTCCCTGCCTGGTGGTACCAGCGCTTGAAACGTTCCAGATCAAAGCCAAGGGGCTCGCCCTGGCTGGTGGCGCCATCAGCGATCGCCTGAACAAAGTCTTCAGTCGTGGCAGCCGTGCCATCGAAACGTTGCACATAAACCTCCATTCCCTTCATGAACCGATCGGGTCCAAGCAGGGTGCGCAGCATGCGGATCAACTCCGCACCTTTTTCATAAATGGTTGTCGTGTAGAAGTTATCGATCGCCTGGTATTCCGCTGGCTTCACCGGGTGCGCCGTGGGGCCAGCATCCTCACGAAATTGGGTGTTGCGCAACATCGCAACATCCTCAATGCGCTTGACCGCTTCCGAATGTAAATCTGCGGTGAAGCATTGATCACGGAACACCGTCAAGCCTTCTTTGAGCGAAAGCTGGAACCAATCCCGGCAGGTGATGCGATTTCCGCTCCAGTTGTGAAAGTATTCATGGGCGATCACACTTTCTATGCGTTCAAGTTCAGCATCGGTGGCTGTTTCCGCATCAGCTAGAACAAGCTTTGAGTTGAAAATATTCAGACTCTTGTTCTCCATCGCGCCCATGTTGAAGTGACGGACGGCAACGATGTTGTATTCATCAAGGTCGTATTCAAGGTTGTAGACCGATTCATCCCACTGCATGGATCGCTTTAACGAGGCCATGGCGTGGGCTGTGAAGGGTTCATCCCCCTCCTCCACATGCAATCGCAAGGCGACCTGCCGGCCGGATGCCGTTGTGTACTGATCACGAATCTCTCTGAGGTCTCCGGCCACCAGGGCAAACAAATAGGAAGGCTTGGGGAAGGGGTCATCCCAAGTGACTGCATGACGATCAGCACCTAAGGATTCCTCCTTAACCGCATTGCCATTGCTCAGCAGCACAGGGCAGCTGCTGCGAATGGCCTCAATCCGCACTTGCCATCGGCTCAGCACATCCGGACGATCGGGGTGAAGGCTGATGCGCCGGAATCCCTCGGCCTCGCACTGGGTGCTCAGCAGACCACCACTGGCATACAAGCCTTCGAGCGAACTGTTGGAGTAGGGGTCCAGACGGCAACAGGTCTCCAGAACAAACGGCTGGCCCGGCACGTCGGGAATGGTGAGACGTCCGTCGGTGAAGCTGTAATCCTCAGGCTGCAAAGGCGTCTGATCGATCGCCAGGGATTCGATGGCCAGATCGACACCGAACAGCACAAGGGGCTCTCCGGACCGGCGCGGCTCAAGGCTGAGCCTGGATGTCACAACGACATGGTCGCTTTGGATGTTCACGTCCAGGGTGATGGCGGGGAGCGCAAACGCCCATGGGGTGTAATCCACCAGACGAATCGAAGCAGCAGCAGTCATGGCCTAACGACGCGAGCAGGAAATAATCCTGACGGACGAGCCCCAAAACCGAGACGTTTCAAGCGAAAACCTTCAGCCAGGAGGCCAGCCTTCAAACACAAGAAGACTACAGAACATATAAACAAAAAAAATGCCTGACCTCAATCGGCCAAACGTTGCAAGTACTGAAGACTGAAGAAGAATTATTTTTTGCCGGGCTTCAACGAGGCAGCAGCTTTTTCAAAACGAGCTTTTTCTGCTGCGGGGACTGATTTAGGGCAGAATTTTAGCGCTCCTCCAACAATCATGAATCCTGCGTTGTTGAGAAACTGCTTCTCCGGCAAGGGCTCTTTGCTGCCGGGAAGCAAACCACCGTGCTTGCCGTAAATAACATGCAACTGACCAGCGAGAGCCACGGCCAAAGACTTGATGAAATCAATCTTTTGAGCCCTTGCCTCACAAAAGGTGGCTATAGACATCACTCCGTAGGTGTTGACCTCTATGGCTGTAGCGGGAGAGGGCTTGTCCTTGGAGGCCTGAGCCAGAGCCGTTGCGGGTGATAGCAAGGGGGCTGCCAGCAAAAGAGCTGCTGCAGCAAATGAACGACGAATCACCTTTGGTCCCTGACAGCGTCAATTTTTGCAACCTACCGCCCATGCCAAAGCAGGCCGAGGCTTAGGCGCGGTTGTTGAACTGGGCCATCAGCACAACGGCGTCGTTCAGTCGTCCTCGATCAGCGGCAGGGGATCGGACATTCGAATCTCATGATGGTGCTCAACGATCGAGAGATCACCGTTTTCCCAGCTGTAGATGGCGCGGTAGCGGTAGCGGTCCTGATCAACAAGGCGAATGTGCTCAAGGATGTCCCACTGCTGATAGTGGGATTCGAGGATGGTTTCGTGCTCATCCACTTGACGCAGCCGGGTGCGCACCGGGTCTCCCGTTAGGTAACCGCGACTTCTCTGGAGTTGATGACCCCACAATGTGGCTTCCATCACGCCACTGCGCTCAAACCAGGGCTTGCGGGCAAAAAATTCGTCGCAATGCTGGTCTTCTTGTTCAGACCACCAGCTGAAGCGATAGCGGCTCTCACCCACCTCGGGGTGCGCGAAGGCCTCCATCTTCAGGTTCATGTCCAAGTGGAGAACTTGGTCGTCACTGAAGGTGTATTGCCGCCTGGAACGCCATAACCCCAGATTGCGGCTGAACCAGCGGCGCAGGTTGCTATCAACCTGAATCGAAGGCTGGTCAGCCACTCCGCCGGGGACGGTCAGAGGAGCACGGTTTTGCGCGGAAAAAAGCGACATGGACCGCGTCAATGACGCAACGGAGTGTTCCTGTTCGTCTTAGCGCTGCTGGCGGTGCAGTCAAAAACCCATAAGGTAAGAATCGGTTTTTGCTGTCTTGCAGTCCGCGTGGTCAAGGACGCTCCCAAGACACGGCAAACGCTGAAGCTATTGCTGGTGGCTGCTCGACATCAACTGTCGGGTCAGGACCTCCGTTCCTTGGTGCAGTTCCTGGAAAGGGAGGACTTGGGCTTCGAAGTCACCCTGCAGGTTGCCGATCCCGCACAACAACCCGAACTGCTTGAACTGCATCGCCTCGTGGTGACGCCAGCACTGATCAAACTCTCTCCGAACCCCAAGCAGGTTTTCGCCGGAAGCAACATCCTTCAGCAACTCAAAGGATGGGTGCCCCGCTGGAAACAGGATGGCGTGGTGAGCGGCCTTGGCCTTAGCCTCAGGCCGACCGAACTCGATGGCAGTCGAACCCAAAAAGAACTCCAGCTGGAGGATCAGCTGCTGGTGCTGCGCCAGGAGAATGAGACGCTGATCGATCGCGTCAGCGCTCAGGAGCGACTGTTGCGCATGGTGGCCCATGAACTGCGCACACCACTCACGGCAGCGGCGTTGGCCCTGCAAAGTCAGAAGCTGGGCCAGATCGACATGGATCGCTTTCAGGATGTGATCACCCGTCGCCTTCAAGAGATGGAGGCGCTGTCAAAAGATTTGCTGGAAGTCGGCACCACCCGATGGGAAACCCTGTTCAACCCACAGCGGCTTGACCTGGCCAGCGTTTCAGCCGAAGTGATTCTCGAGCTTGAAAAATTATGGCTGGGCCGCAACGTTGAGATCAAAACCGATATTCCGGCTGACCTGCCCAAGGTCTTTGCCGATCAACGGCGAATGCGTCAGGTAATGCTGAATCTTCTGGAAAACGCCCTGAAATACACCAACGATGGCGGGCACATTTCGCTCACGATGCTGCACCGCACCAGCCAACGAGTGGAGGTGAGCGTTTGTGACAGTGGCCCCGGCATTCCGGAGACGGAACAGCAGCGAATTTTTCTGGATCGGGTGCGGCTGCCGCAAACCTCCGACCAAACCACCGGCTACGGCGTGGGGCTGTCGGTCTGTCGCCGCATCGTCGAAGTGCACGGCGGCAAGATCTGGGTGGTTTCGGACCCTGGCGAGGGTGCCTGCTTCACCTTCACAGTGCCGATCTGGCAAGGACAAGGTGTCGAATGGGGTCAAGCTGTCTTGACGGAGGGTCAGACCAAGCCCTAGTGTTCACAAGTGATCAGAAGCACAGACTGCTCACTGATTACGGCCTCGCCCCCATCGTCTAGAGGCCTAGGACACCTCCCTTTCACGGAGGCGACAGGGGTTCGAATCCCCTTGGGGGTATGACTTCATCACCAAGCTTGTTTTGGTGGTGAATCTTCTAAAAGTTCAATTGTTATCAGGTGCTGTCCAGGCACCGGTTTCTTGATGTTGCGGGGGCAAAGGCCACGCCCTCGCATCTCGATCAGTTCCCATCAAACTTGGGTCGAGAATTGAAGCGCTATCAAATATGTATTTCAGTTGTTTCTGCGATGTGCTTCTTGTACCACGGCGTTGAGGTTGCTGGAGAGATCGTCCCGCAGCCTCTCTTCGATCAGACCGATCGGCATTCCAAGGCAGCCTTGAACCGTCAGCTCATAAAGCAGTGAGCAGCCGTCGGGACGTTGACGGATCTGCCACGAGCCTTCAAAGCGTCGGAAATCACCTTTCACCATGCGGAATTGCAGCAGTCCGTCCTGCCGGAATTCCGTCAGCTCCAACTGAACCTGGGCCGAGAATCGAAGCCCAAGAAGCTGCTGACTGCCCACCTGTTGAAGCCGCACCGTCTGACCCTGGCGTTGGATCAGCTCGCTGCTGCTGAGGTTAGGGATGAACCGAGACAGGTTCTCGTAATCGGTCAGCACGTCCCAGAGCAGTTGAACGGGCAGAGGAGATTTGAGTTCAGCTGCCAAACGCCGCGTCCCCTGAGGCAGCCGCTCCATGGTCTGCTCAATCGCAGTCCCTGAATCTGCGGAGGTTTGCAGCCCTGGTCCAAACATTGTCTGGGGGAAAACCAAAAGAGACGCCGAGATGAGAGGCCGAACCTGAGGATCTTAAGGAGGTTCCCTGGATCACATCAGATTCTGTTCCGAACAGCAACCTTTTTGTGTGAAATCAAAGGCCACGCCTATAGTCGCGCCACCAAAAGCAGGTGATTTCAATGCGGGTGTCCAATGCAGCGACAGAGCACTGCAATGAGGCTCTGTTCACTGTCGTGGCAAGTGGTCCCCATGTCGGCTCACAACCGTCTGTGGTTCAGACCTACACCGTTGGGATGAACCAGTTTTCCGCACTTTTCAAACGATTGGGTGCCTCTGGCGCCAAAATCTTGTCTGTGAATGGTGTGGAAGTAGAGCTACAAGCCTCTCCCGTTGCCACCACCCCGGCACCTGCCAAAAAACCCGCCAAAAAACCCGCCAAGAAAGCCGTGACGTCAAGCGCCCCGAAGAAAAAGCCCCACGCCGACGTTCCGGTCAACATTTACAAGCCCAAAACCCCCTTCATGGGGACGGTCACCGAGAACTATTCCCTGCTTCAAGACGGTGCGATCGGTCGTGTTCAGCACATCACGTTTGACCTCGCCGGTGGTGACCCCCAGCTGAAGTACATCGAAGGGCAGAGCATCGGCATCATTCCCGAAGGTGAAGACGCCAACGGCAAACCCCACAAACTGCGCCTGTATTCCATCGCCAGCACCCGCCACGGCGACAACCTGGAGGGAAATACTGTCTCCCTCTGTGTTCGCCAGCTCGAATATAAGAATGAGGCCGGTGAACAGATCTACGGCGTCTGCTCTACCTATCTCTGCGACATCGAACCAGGCACCAAGGTGAAGATCACCGGTCCAGTTGGCAAAGAGATGCTTCTTCCTGACGATGAGGACGCCAACATCATCATGCTGGCGACCGGCACCGGCATCGCTCCAATGCGCACCTACCTTCGCCGCATGTTCGAACCCCGCGAACAGGAGACCAACGGCTGGAAATTCCGCGGCAAAGCTTGGTTGTTCATGGGCGCACCCAAAACCGCCAACCTCCTGTACGACGAAGACTTCCTCCACTACGAAAAGGAGTATCCCGACAACTTCCGCTACACCAAGGCGATCAGCCGGGAACAGCAGAACACCAAAGGCGGCCGGATGTACATCCAGGACCGCGTTCTGGAACACGCCGAAGAGATCTTCGCGATGATCGAAGACCCCAAGACCCATGTATACATGTGTGGTCTGCGTGGCATGGAGCCAGGCATCGATGAGGCCATGACCGCCGCCGCGGCCGCCAAGGGTCTGGACTGGGCCGAACTGCGCCCTCAGCTCAAGAAGGCCGACCGCTGGCACGTGGAGACCTATTGATCGATCAGCCACCGATCGTTTTCAGTCCACCCCCCGGGGTGGACTTTTTTTTTGGGTTGGCAACAAAAGCTGACACCAACACGGAAACAAAGAGGCAAGTCCATGTCTGTTGCCGGTTCCGTGCCTAAACCAATCTCAGAAGCCTGGAAGTTCCATGGTTGCCACGATGACGAACCCCCTCAGGGTTGGACTGCGTCAGGAGCGGGTGATCGCACCGCAGTGTCTGGTGATCTTCGGTGCCAGCGGTGATCTGACCCACCGCAAGCTGGTGCCAGCCCTATTTGAGCTGTTCAAGCAACGGCGTCTGCCCAGTGAGTTCGCCCTGCTGGGCTGTGCGCGACGGCCGTGGAGTGACGAAGAGTTCCGCGGAAAGATGGCGGAGGCACTCGCCAGCACGATTCAGGACGATCCCCAGGCCTGGGAGCAGTTCGTCGGAAAACTCTTCTACGAGCCGGTCGACCTTCAACAATCTAAAGATGTGGTGCGGCTGGGCACACGGCTAGAAAAAATCGATCAACAGTGCGCCACCCGCGGCAACCGCACTTTTTATCTCTCCGTCTCCCCCAAGTTCTATGGCAGTGGCTGCCGTTCACTCGCCGAAGCTGGCCTGTTGAAGGACCCCAAACGCAGCCGGGTGGTGATCGAAAAGCCGTTCGGTCGCGACTACGGCAGTGCCCAGGCCCTCAATCAGGTGGTCCAGGCCTGCGGTCAGGAGAACCAGATCTTTCGCATCGACCATTACCTGGGCAAGGAAACGGTTCAGAACATCATGGTTCTGCGCTTTGCCAACACGATCTTCGAGCCGATCTGGAATCGCAATTACATCTCCAGTGTTCAGATCACCGCCGCTGAAACCGTTGGAGTGGAGGAGCGCGCCGGGTACTACGAGTCGGCCGGTGCCCTGCGAGACATGGTGCAGAACCACCTGACCCAGATGCTGGCGATCACCGCCATGGAACCACCAGGACGCTTTGATCCGGAAGCGATCCGCAACGAAAAAGCCAAGGTGCTCCAAGCTGCTCGCCTGGCCGATGAGCTAGAACCGTGGAACTGCTGCATCCGTGGCCAGTACGGACCCGGTGGTTCCGCGGAATCGCCCCTTGCCGGTTACCGCCATGAACCCGGTGTGGATCCCAACAGCACCACCGAGACTTACGTAGCGATGAAGCTATTCATCGACAACTGGCGCTGGCAGGGGGTTCCGTTCTATGTACGCACCGGCAAACGGCTGGCCAAGCGAACAAGTGAGGTGGTGCTCACCTTCCGAGAAGCACCGGTGCATCTCTTTGATGCAGCAACAGGTGGCCCTACCGCCAATCAGCTGATCCTGCGCATCCAGCCGGATGAGGGGGCTGAATTCCGATTCGAGGTGAAATCACCCGGTTCTGGTATGCGGAGCCGCCCCATCGACATGGAGTTCTCCTACGACGAATCCTTCGGGGAACCGTCCGATGAGGGCTATGTGCGGCTCTTGGCTGACGCCATGCTCAGCGACCCCACCCTGTTCACCCGCAGTGATGAGGTGGAGGCGGCGTGGCGGCTCTACACCCCGCTGCTGGAACTGATTGAAGACAGCCCCTGGCAGCTGCCGGTTCATCCCTACGAATCCCGCACCTGGGGACCTGCCGCCGCGGATGCCTTGCTGGCGAAAGACGGACTGCTCTGGCGACGCCCCTGACAGCGCGCGTTCACAGCCCTGTTTCTCAGATCTCCACGTCTCGTTCATCCGTCACCATGTCCCCTCAGCTCACCCTGCAAACCCCGCTGGAACTGGCACCTGCGGAGGTGCCCCACTACCTCGAACAACTCTGGTCCCCTGAGCAACAGGGCAGCACGGGCACCGGGGCGAACACCTTCTGCCTGCTGATCTGGCAACCCGCCTGGGCGGAGCAGCAATTGATCCGAAGTGGTCGCCTGCCTGGGCCCGTCACCGGACAGCAATCCGCCTCCTTGATCGCTGCGGGCCGCCAAGCGGTGTTGGATGGCGACCTCCCGCGTAGCACGCCGCCGCTGGATGGGGCCGTGGTGAAGGCGGTGGCTGATTTTGAGGGGCAGGCGAGCGCAGAAGACCTGCGTGGGCAATACATCGATCCGGCCCTGAGTGCACTGATGCCCCGGCGCCTGATCACCCTGGCACCAACCATCGATGCGGCGCAGCCCCTAGAAACACTTGTGGCCGCATACTGCCCGCTGCCTGAGGAGGGGGGGGGTACCACCGCCTGCGGCGATGTTGTGGTTCTGCGGGGCGGCCATGGTGCCCTGCGTGAGGGCCTTTCGATTCTCGACCCCCTGCTGCCGGAATCGATGCCGGCCTGGGTCTGGTGGAACGGCTGCATCGACGAAGCGCCGGAGCTGATGCAACGGCTCAACAGTGCACCACGGCGCCTGATCATCGACACCGCTTTGGGGGATCCGCATCAGTGCCTTGAGCTGCTGAGCAGCTGCGTGGTGAGCGGCCAGGCGGTGAACGATCTCAACTGGCTGCGCCTGCGCAGCTGGCGCGAGACCCTCGCCATGGTGTTCGACCCGCCGCAACGGCGCGATGCCTTAAGCCACATCACCCGTGTCGACATCGATGTTGAGGGCCATCACCCCGCCCAGGGACTGCTGCTGGCCGCCTGGATCGCCGATCGACTGGGCTGGACGCTGCTCTCGACCGACACGATCGAGGACGGCACCACCGCCCAGTTCAAGCGCTCCGATGGAACGGAGGTGACCTTCCAACTGATGGCTGTGTCGACGGGGCAGCCCAACGTGCATGCCGGCCAGATGGTGGGGCTTCGACTCATTGCCGAACCGGAAAACAAGCAAGGCGTGTGCGTGATTCTCTGCGCTGAATCGGGGGGCTGCATGCGTTTAGAGGGGGGAGGCATGGCCAACCTCGATCTGCATGAGGAAGTGGTTCCCGTCCAGCACGACACCCCTGAAATGGATGTAGCCCGCTTGCTGGGCGGCGGTCACGACAGCACCAACCCCTTGTTGGCCGCTGCAGCTCCACTGGCTGCCAGGCTGCTGGGCTGATCCGCGTCTGAGCCATGGCCGCTGTTATCGCTGCACCAGCCAGTGGCAGCGGCAAAACCCTGTTGAGCCTGGCGCTGTTGAGCTGGGCCCAGCAGAACGGACGCCGGATTCAAGCTTTCAAGGTGGGACCGGACTATCTCGATGCCCAGCTGCTCAGCCAGGCCTCAGGTCAGGCCTGTCGCAACCTCGATCTCAATCTCTGCGGGGAAACCTGGGTTCGCCAGGCGTTTCACGGTTACGGAGGTGCCTCTGAGCTGACCCTCGTGGAAGGGGTGATGGGGCTCTTCGATGGCATCGGCAGCAGTACAACCGGAAGCACCGCCGACGTGGCCCGCCTGCTGGAACTGCCAGTGGTGCTGGTGCTGGATGCCTGTGGTCAGGCCGCCTCCCTCGGTGCCATCGTGCGCGGATTCCGCGATCACGATCCCCAGCTGCACATCGCCGGTGTGGTGCTCAACAAAGTCAGCAGCCCCAGGCACCGGGAGCTGCTGGCCGAGGTGCTGGATCGCATGGGGGTGCCATTGCTGGGCTGCCTGCCGCGCAGCGAAGCCCTGGCCCTGCCGGGCCGTCATCTCGGGTTGGCCCCGGCCCATGAATTGGAGGCCCCCGAGCAGCGACGCCAGGCATGGGCCGCTCTGGCCAGACAGCACCTGAACCTGGAACGCCTGGAACCCCTGCTGCAGGCACCCCGCCCCGGGCCGCAGCCCCTGGCCAACATCCCCATGGAACAGGGACAGCCCCTGCCAGTGGCACTAGCCAGTGATGCCGCCTTTCACTTCCGCTACCTGGAAACCAGCGAACTGCTGGATCACATGGGCATGCCCGTGCTCCGCTGGAGCCCCCTGGCAGATGAGGCCATCCCTTCAGAAGCCAAGGGACTGATCCTGCCGGGCGGTTTCCCCGAACAGCACGCCGCCCAGCTCAGCGGCTGTGAGCGAAGTTTGAGCTCGCTACGGGCCTTCGTGCAGCAGCGACCGATCTACGCCGAATGCGGCGGGATGCTTGTACTTGGAGACCAGCTGACCGACCTCGATGGCACAAGCCATCGCATGGCGGGCCTGCTTCCCTTCACGGCCCAGCGCGGCCCGCTGCAGGTGGGCTATCGCCGCCTGCAGGCACGTCGGGACAGCCCTGTTGTGCAGAGCGGTCAGCAGCTGGTGGGTCACGAATTTCACCGCTGGGAACTGCACACCAAACGGCCGTCCTCCGACAGGTCAGTGCTGTGGGACATTGAGGGATGGAAAGTCCATCGACATTCGGAAGGATGGGTCGATCAGACAGTTCACGCGAGCTGGGTTCACCTGCACTGGGCAAGCTCTACGACGATCTGCTCCCGATGGCGCGCCGCGCTCGAAGCCGGGGAGAAGCGATCGGCAAGCGCTTCGTCAGCCGCCAGCAACCCCCGCGAATCCAACCCTTCGCCGAACGCTGGCGCTGGATGATCGAAGGCCGCGTTCAACGGGTGGGGTTCCGCGCCAGCTGCAATCGGCGCGCCCTGGATCTCGGCATCAGCGGTTGGGTGCGCAACCTCAGTGATGGCCGTGTGGAAGTTCAAGCCGAAGGGCCACCGCTGGCCTTGTCTGAACTACGGGCCTGGTGTGAAGTCGGGCCGCCGGGTGCAAGGGTGCTTCGGGTGACACCCAGCCAGCTCCCAGTTACGGGCGACGATTGGTTCGAAGTGCGCTACTGAGAAACTCAGGCGAAAAGATTGAGAAGGAGGGTTCCGCGCTCCGCCTATCTCGCTACGGCTCAAACAAGACCTTCGCGCCAGTCGCATGCTTGGCTTCGGATTTGTCCTTTTGATCACCGCGCTGCCCCTGCTTGGCATGGAGGCCATGAGTACGCGACGGGAAACCAGCAAGAAGGTGTTCGATTCCGCGGCAGAGGCCCTCGACGCCTGTCAGAGCTGGCAGCACGGGGAAGGAAAGTTTTCAGCCCTGATTCCCGCAGCTGCACCAGTGTCAACGCTGGCGCGGCCTGTCCAGACTGACATCAGCAGCTGCGAGGCCGATCTGGAGGATGCGCTGGTGCTGGGGCGCCGTTACAGCGTTGTGCCCGGCATGAATTACAACAAAGCGCTGGGGTCGCTGCACCGCCCGATCTGTCGCACCTTTCTTTACCTGCTGCCGGATGGCAAAACTGACGACTGAAGCCCCTGGCGTTCCTTGAGCAACTTCCTCGACACCAAAGACAAAGCCTTCTGGAGAGCCCTTCTCGGTGTTGTGAGTTTGGGGGTAAGCATTGGCCTGGCGGCCCTGATCCTGAGCCTCTAAAGGCCGATAGCGGGACCCCGAATCTGGACAGTACTGCTGACCTACGGGCTTGGCGTGGCGCTGTCGCCCATCCACATCGTTATGTTGCTGGAGGGCTCGCCGCTGCTGCGCGGGGGCTTGTTTGTAGGCGGCTGGCTGCTGACCAGCGCCCTTGCGGTGATCGGGCTACTGCAGCTGGGCAACGGACTGCTGCTGGACATGACCCATGCATCCGACCACCGCACCGGCCTGGATCTGATCGGCGGCGGAGCGTTAATCGCGCTGGGCGGGCGGAACTGATCCAAGGGGTGCTGGATGACGGAGCAGCCCCCGCCTGGAGCGGTGCTGTGGATCGTTTCACCGCGATGCCGCTTCCCTTGCTGTTGCTGATCAGCAGCGTCACTGAAGTGATCAGTCCCGACGACCTGTTGTTGTTCGCCAAAAGCGCCGCCGTGATCCCGACCGCGCAATTGCCCCTGCAGGAGGAGATTGCCTTCAGCATCGGCTTCAGCATCGCCGCCACTGCCCTGCTGCTGGTTCCGTTTCTGGGGGGGTAATCGGACGCCAGGGGATTCTTCCTCTGCTCCAACGCGGCAAAACTGCCCTGCTGCGCCGGGGAGAACTGGTGGTGGGCAGCCTAAGTTTCGGGCTTGGGACTTATCGGGGCTGGCAGGGGATCAGCGGCCTGATGCTCTCCTTATTCATACTGGGTCCGTAGTGTTATCAAATTCACGCTGCCAGGCAGCGCGCAGATCAGGCGAAGTCTCCCCTCCAAGCAACCAAACCCCCGTGCGGGCTCGGGACACTGCGACATAACAGAGCTGCTGGCGAATGGCTGGGTCGGCCCGGAACACATCCGGCGCCACAAAGACATCCCCGAAACTGCTGCCCTGACTGCGGTGCACCGTGAGCACCGCCGCCGGCCCAAGGGAAGCGAAGGCATCACGAATCAGGAAGTACTGCCGCCAGATCGCGCGACCGTTTTTCTTGCCGGCATCACGGGCCTGCTTGCGCAGCCGCTGCATCACCGCATCGAGCTCCTGACGACCAGAGCTGCCAATCGGCGGCTGCAAGCGGAGGGTGAGCTCCAGATCCCCCGCATTCACCGTTGCGGAGAGGGTCTCGATTACCGGCACAGGTCCGTCGGCGGAGGACAGGCCGAAATCCGCCAGGTCACAGGCCTCCGGCTTAACGTCCCGCACCGTCACTTCACGGTTGGAGCCAAGCACCATGTCGGGTTCTTCTCCAGCCTCTTCTCCATCCCTTGAGGCCGGGGCCATCACCGCGGTTCGAGTGATCAACACCTCACCGGGCAGCACTGGCATCTGATCCGCCATTTCCCCATGGATCGCGCGGCGGGCATGGGGCACCAAACGATCCAGGGTGCGGTTCGTGTAGCAGAGGATGCGTGCAGCATCGGGGTTGTCTTGCACCGAGGCGTCCCGCAAGGCACGTCGGGCCTGATCAAGCCACTCCCGTTGCACCAGGCTGCGCACCTGCCCCTGCAGAGAACGAATCGGCGGCAGCAGCGGTGGCATCTGGCAGGGCAGGCGCCCCTCCCGTAGACCCACCGCCAGCCGCAGCACCGGGCCTTGATGCCGCACCACTTGGGTCAAGGTGGCAGAACAGGACCGTTGCATCGCAAACACGGGACTGTTCTGCTCGCCCACCGGTGGCAACTGGGCTGGGTCGCCTACAAACACCAGACGGGTCTTGAACGGATGGGCGCACTGGAGGGCGATGCCCAACAGGGTGCTGTCCACCATCGAGGCTTCGTCAATCAGCACAAGGCCCAGGTTCTCCAGGGCCATGGCCGTCTGCTCGGTGGGTTCGCAGAGTTCAGCGTCGGCAGAGCGCTTGAGCTTCAGCCGCAACAAGCGATGGATGGTGGAGGGATACCAGGTGGGTTGGAGCCCCTCCAACTCCAAGGCCTGGCTCAAGACGCCCACCGCTTTGTGGGTTGGGGCAACGACGGTCCAACACAAACCGCTGGCTTCCACCTGACGCAGCAGGCGCATGGAAAGAAATGTCTTGCCGCTGCCAGCAAAACCACTGAGCACGAAGGGAGTGCCATCCACGGGCTGCTTGAGCCAGGCCGCAAAGGCATCCGCCGCGGCCTGCTGATCAGCGGTGAGGTCCGCGGCGGCGGTCACCCCAGCCCAGCTCCAAGACCCGACAGCAGATGCAGCGGTGATCCCACAAACTCCAAGCCAGGCAGAGCAATGGCAGGACCCATCAGGCTGCCCACCAGCACCTGCAGCCGGCTGTGGCCCAGGCTTTCCTTGAGGGGTTTCTCCGGAGCGTCCGGCCAGAGCAAATCAGGCAAACCATTCACCCGTTCCGCCGTCAGCCCGGCATTACGCCGAATGCCACTTGCGTCGTACATGACAACGAACGCCACCATCGCCGCAAGGGCGAAGAGGGGGTGATCAAAACCCAGGGTCCAGCCCACACAAGCTGCCGTGCCTGTGACCAAGGCGGAATGGCTCGACGGCATGCCGCCGGTTTCGATCAGCACCGACGGACGCCAACGGCGATGCAGGAGCAACTCAAGGAACAGCTTCGACAGCTGGGCAACGCCACAGGCCATCAAGCCCCAAGTGAGCGAACTGTTGTCGAAGAACTCCCGCAAGACCGCATGGGAAGGCGTGGCGTCGATCATCGGTCGCGGCTGGTGATGAAGTCGGCCAACGCCAGCAGGGGAATGGCCTTCTCGGCCCAGGGTTGAAGAGACTCTTTCGCTTCGTTCACCAGCGCATCAGCGCGGCGGCGGGACTCGTCGAGCCCCAGGAGCTTGGGATATGTGGTCTTATCAGCGATGAGGTCCTTGCCGGCGGTTTTACCGAGCACCTCGCTGCTCGCCGTGATGTCGAGGATGTCATCGATGATCTGGAAGGCGAGGCCGATCCCCCTTGCGTAGATGCGAAGGGCGTTGATCAGCGCCTCATCGGCGCCGCCGATCAACGCCCCAGTGATCACACAAGCGCTCAAAAGGGCTCCGGTTTTGTGGAGATGGATGTACTCGAGGGTTTCAAGATCCACCTCCTTGCCCTCGCTTTCCAGATCCACCACCTGGCCGCCTACCAGGCCAGGAGCCCCGGCCACCAACGACAGTTCTCCCACCACCTTGAGCAGGCGCTCAGCCGGCACATCCGGACTGCGCAGCGCCACCATTTCAAAGGCGCGGGTCAGCAGGGCATCACCCGCAAGGATGGCGACCGCTTCGCCGTACACCATGTGGTTGGTGGGACGACCACGGCGCAGGTCGTCGTCATCCATGGCCGGCAGGTCGTCGTGAATCAACGACATGGTGTGGATCATTTCCAGCGCCACGGCTGTGGGCAGGGCCTGCGTCGCCTCCCCGCCCGCCAGCTCGCAGGCGGCAAGGCAGAGAATCGGGCGCAGACGCTTGCCACCGGCAAGCAGGGAATAGCGCATCGCTTCCCTGAGGGACTCCGGCCGCTCAGGACCAAGCGATCCATCGAGGGCCGCTTCCACCTGCTCTTTGGCCTTGCCGAGATAGGCCTTGAAATCGAACTCGGCGCTCATGGGTGGACCCTGGCTGGCGGGATTCTCTCAGGCCGAGCCCTTACCAGCCGAGAGGGACCCATCCATCGGATGGGGTGTTCGCATCTCGCGTCCCTTGCCTGGCGCCGTGGTGATGGCCAGGTCGTAAGAAACCGAATAGCGAGGGCCGCTTCCCTCGTAAGGGAGCACCCGATAGCGCAGGTCCGAGGGGAACATCAAAAGACTGTGGGGCATCGGCGCGAACACACCACCGGAGACAGCCGCGTCGCGGTATGGAATCGCCATCACATGGCTGAAGTAATCATCGGGCGCCTCAAATTCCAGCTCCCCGCTCTCGTTGGCCGGATCCGTCAACACTTAAAACACTTCGCTCAACTGGGCATTGCGGTGGTTGTGGAGATCCACCGTTCCGCCATTCCTCGCACACACCACGGGCCAGGCTTTTGGGATATTGGCCACAAGACCGTGATCCGGGCCTAACAGCGAACGGAGATAGGCCGACACCTGCTCGCCCAACTACACGTTCAGCCACAGGAGCGCATCCATGCGATGCAACTGATCCAGGCCGGCATGGCGCAACAGATCCCCAGTGAGGTTGTTGCGATCGCTGCACTCGGGGTGCAGATACACCCGGGCATCGCACTGCTCTAGCTGCTGCTGCATGGCTGCTGCCATGGCGGCATGCGGCTCGAGATCCACCTGCAGAACGGGGGTGGGGAACAGCCAGTGCAGCGACATGGAACCGATCAGGGCACGAGATCGTCTAAATCATGGCCAAGGTTGTGGCGTCTGCACCAAGCCACAACGGTGTTTACCAGAAGCATCGTCACCGTCATCGGTCCCACACCGCCAGGGACAGGCGACAGCGCAGAAGCGATCGACTCGATTTCAGCCGCTCGAACATCACCGCACAATCCACCTTCCGGCTTGCGGTGTATGCCGACATCCACCACCGCCGCTCCCGGCCGCACATGCTCGGCCCCGATGAACTCAGGACGGCCGGCTGCCACCACAAGAATGTCGGCTTCGCGAGTGTGGGCTACCAGATCGGCCGTGCGGGAGTGAGCAATGGTGACGGTGGCGTTGGCGGCCTGCAGCATCAAGGCCATTGGCTGCCCCACAAGGATGCTGCGGCCGATCACCACAGCGCGCTTGCCCGCTGGATCGATGCCATTGCTGCGCAGCATCGCCATCACCCCTGCGGGGGTGCAGCTGCGCGGGCCCGGTTCCCCCTTGAGCAGCCGTCCGAGATTGAGGGTGTGCAGGCCATCGGCATCCTTTTCAGGATCGATGGCCATCAGCAGCGGCCCCTCATCGAGGCTGGCCGGAAGGGGAAGCTGCAGAAGGATCCCGTCTACTTCCGGGTTGGCGTTCAACCGTTCAATCGTTTGAAGCACCTGCGCTGGAGGCGTGTCGGCGGGGAGGTGATCGCCAAAGCTGGCCACCCCGATCCGAGCACAGGCCTTTTCCTTGTTGGCCACATAGACGGCGCTGGCGGGATCATCACCAACCCTCAGCACCGCCAAGCCCGGCGGTCGCCCCGTCTCGGCCAGACGCCGTTCGATCAGGGTTTGAAGACGATGCTCCACATCCCTTGCCAGCACCTTGCCGTCCAAACGCAGGGCCATGGCATCCACGTGCACTCCGTCCAGCATGCCCTCTAGAGAGAGCTAGCGTTAGGTTGCTACAGGGTCCTTTTTGGTTCGCGTTCCTCGGCTGAGCAGCCTTTGGCGGAACTGGGTGCGGCTCGAAGGCCCAGGGGGTCGCCTGCTGCGCTGGACGCGACTGCAGACCCTCGTTGTTTTGTTGCTATGCCTTTCTGTGGCCGTAGCCTCAAGCCTGCCCTGGCTGATCAAGCCGAAAGTCCAACCCGGATCGCTGGCCCCGTTTGAAGCCATCGCTCCGAAAGATGCACTGGTGCGGGACAGCACCGCCCTCGAGCAGCAGCGGGCCTCTTTGGTGGCGCGATCGGTGGTGCAGGTCATCGATCAGGAGCAGACCCAAGCACTCAAACAACGGCTCGAACAACAACTGCTGCAGCTGCAGGAGGTCACCAAAACTGGATCTGGGGCCCGGATCGGGCCGGTGAACCTGTCTGAGCCGGAGAAGAAATGGCTGGAACGACGCAGCGAACGGGAACATCTGGTCTGGGATGAGGCGGTGCGCAGCACCGCTCATCGCATGCTCAGCCAAGGGCTGGTTAGCAATTTGGCCGTTGAGCAATTACGCCAGGCGGCCAACCTTCAACTTAAGCCGGTTGCCCTGCAGCCACCGGCAGCGAGCTCCCTGGCCGGCAAGGTGCTAATCAGCGCCCTGCGCGGCAGCAGCAACCTGCGCACCGACCCAAACCTGAGCAAACAGCTGATCGAAGAACAGCTGACCAAACAGGCCATCCCCACCATCGAGGTGCGCAAGGGGGATCTCATCACCCGCAAGGGCGAGCCGATCAGCCCCCAGGCCTACGACGTGCTGGATTATTTCGGCCGCGTGCGTCGCGAACCCCAACCGTTGATCTGGTTCCAACGGTTTGTTGAAGCCGCTGCAGCCTGCGCAGTGATGCTGTTGGTGATGCGGCGCGAACGGCCTGGCCTGGAAGTGCGCCACGCCCTGCTGGCGGTGGGCCTGCTGCTGCTGGTGCAGGGAGCGAAACTTTGGTTCAAAGGAACCGTGAGCCCTCTGGCCATCCTTGTGCCGCCCAGCCTGCTGCTGGCGGAGGGACTGGGCACCGGTTGCGGGTTGGTCTGGATGGGTGTGGCCGCTCTGCTCTGGCCAGAACCCGTGCAGGGACTGG
This sequence comes from Synechococcus sp. MU1642, assembly GCF_020514115.1. Classification (GTDB taxonomy): domain Bacteria; phylum Cyanobacteriota; class Cyanobacteriia; order PCC-6307; family Cyanobiaceae; genus Parasynechococcus. Next base: position 65,726 of record NZ_VTKZ01000001.1, on the reverse strand, counting down.
GGGATGGTCGCCTGCTGGTGGCAGCAAGCGTAGCCGCCGCTGGGGCCTTGATCGCGGGCCGTCAACGCAGCCGCGGCCAGCTGCTGCAACTGACGGTGCTCCTGCCGATCGGCGCCCTTGTGGGCCAGTGGCTGCTGCTGCAGCTTCAACCCTTCACCGGCCTGCGGCTCTGGGGAAGCCTGAATCCAAGCCTGGATGAACTGGCCACCGATGCCTTGCTGCTGGGGGTTGTCCTGATGTTCAGCCTGCTGCTGATCCCGATGCTGGAAGGATCCTTTGGCCTGCTCACCCGGGCACGGCTGCTGGAGCTGGCGGATCAGGAACGGCCTCTGTTGCGCCGCCTCTCATGCGAAGCCCCGGGAACCTTTGAGCACACCCTGATGATCTGCGGCCTGGCGGAGGAGGGGGCGCGGGCGATTGGCGCGGATGTGGATCTGATCCGGACCGGGTCGCTTTATCACGATGTGGGCAAACTGCATGCTCCGGACTGGTTCATCGAAAATCAGAAGGACGGCCCTAATCCCCACGACGCGCTGGATGACCCCCAGGCAAGTGCAGCGGTGCTTCAAGCCCATGTGGATGAGGGGTTGAAGCTGGCGCGGCGTCACCGCCTACCCCGGCCCATCGCCGATTTCATCCCTGAGCACCAGGGCACCTTGAAGATGGGCTACTTCCTGCACAAGGCCCAGGAACGAGGCGGAGTGGTTGAGGAGCGCCGCTTCCGTTACAGGGGCCCGGAACCCCAAACCAAAGAAACAGCGATCTTGATGCTGGCGGATGGCTGTGAGGCGGCGTTGCGATCCCTCCCTCCCGACACCTGCGATGCCCAGGCAGTGGACACGGTGAGGCGGATCGTGGAAGCGCGGCAGCGGGATGGACAACTGCGCAAAAGCAGCCTCAACCGCAGCGAAGTGGAACTGGTGATTCGTGCCTTCGTGCAGGTGTGGCGGCGGATGCGCCACCGCCGCATTCCCTATCCGATCCCGGCCCGTCGCTGATGGCCTGAGGGCTCATCGCTTACAACGACCACAACGCCACACCACTGGTGAACACGGCATACATGCCCAGGGGAATCGCCTTGGTGTTGCCACTGCGCAGCGTCCAAGTTCAGCACTCAATTGCAAAGGGAAGCTCCTGCGCGATCAAACGGACGCGTTGCTGAGTAAATGGATGTCGAAAGCTCAGGGCCTGGGCATGCAGATGCATGCGAAAGGAACGGCCGACATCCCCGTAGATCGGATCTCCCACGATGGGATGGCCCCGTTCGGCCAGATGGACCCGCAGCTGATGGGAGCGCCCCGTGAGCGGACGCAACCAGAGCCGCGTGCAGTGGGAACCAGCGGCAAGGGCTCGCCAGATCGTCAGCGCCAGACGACCCTCCGGGTGGCTGCCGTAGCGCGGCGGTTGGCGCGAGAGACGCGCCAACGGGCTAGCAATGCAGCCGCTTCCGTGAAGCTCCCCCTCCACATCCGCCTGATACAGCTTGTTGATCCTTCGTTCAGCAAACAGGGCACTGAGCCGCCGCAGGGCATCAGCGCTTCGGGCCAAGAGCAGCACCCCCGAGGTGTCGCGGTCCAGGCGGTGAACCAGGCGCAGGCCTTGATCCTGCTGCTGCAAGCGGGTGATCACAGAATCGCTTTGCTCCGGCCCCAGGCCCGGTTGGCTCAGCAGGCCGGCGGGCTTATCGACCGCTATCAGCCATGGGTCCCGCATCAGCAGCTTCAAGGGGAGAGCCGCTTGGCGCAGTGTTTTTCAAACAAGGCCACCACCTGCTCCTCTGGCAGGGCCTGAATCAGCCGGGCTTCGAACTCAACGTGATGCTGACTCGAGTGATACAGCTGCAACTCATGAAAACGATTGGGGTCCTGCTGACGGGCCAGCTCCACCTCACGACTGAGCAAGGCCGCCGGCATCAGATTGCCGCCGTTGCACAACTGCATCACATGGGCTGATTCATGGGCCAGCACCACCCAAACCACCGCTGGATCATCGGGGAGGTTGTTGCCGCACATCAACAGGGCCTGCTTGCCCTCATGGAAGGCCCCCAGCAAGCCCAAAGGGCAGTCTCTCGCTACCAGGGCATTCACCCCCGCCCGCTGCAGCATGCGCAGGTAACTGGCAATGCGATCCCACGTTGACGCTTGAACAGCACTGCCCGTCAGCTGCACAACCAGCAGTGCCAACAGCGCAGCCCTGAAACCGCGACCCATCAAGCCAGGGACCACACAACGATCTCATTGGTCTCAAGATCGGCTCAGTCCGGATCGAAACCCACCGAAGTTCTACAGATTTTTAATCGCCGAGAAGCTCTTTCACTGAGGCGACCTTCTCAGCGAACGACTGCTGCCGATCGGTGCGGGTGTTGAGCTTGAGCGTTGTGTAAAGGCGCGGGGCGCCCATGCCATGCAATTCGGCGTGACAAGCCCGCACACAGTCCATGACCTCGTCCCACGGGCCTTCAATCGCCGTGCCATTGGGACCCAGCTGATGGCTCAAGCCCGTGGCAGCGATCACCCGCTCACAGGCGGCGATGTAAGGCGAAAGACTGACGCCGACACCGATCGGCACCACGCAGAGGTCAACACTGACCCACATCAACCCACTGTCGCACTGGATCGGTTCAAGCAACTCACTGGGTAGTCGATGGTGCGCCAACTGCCGCTGTCAGTTCGCACTTCAACCGCAATACCCTGCTGACCCATGGAACATCGGGACCCTTGCCCCGTGCACCACTCGCTGGCATCAGCGAGTGCCAGTTCCAACGTGTCGTAGGGGGCGTCGAGCACCGGATGCGGTTGACCGTCGAGGCCAACCAACCGGTAGCGGGAGCGACGCTTGGCCATCGCAGTCCAATCCCGGAAGTGTCACCATCTTCCCATAATCGTGGCCGAGCGTCATTCACACACTTGAGCCAGCAACGGGACGGCAACGGCATGAGTGAACAGCTCCAGCAGGCCTACAACGCGCTGATGGTGAAGGCTCCGGGGGCAGCGTTTCAAAAAGCACGGGCCCTTTATCTCAACAAATATCCACTTCCCCAGGCCGACAGCAGCGGGCCACTGCGGCTCTACGTCTGCGAGGAGCAACTGGAGGAGTCGATTCAGCCCGCCAACGATGGCGATCCGAATCACCGCCTGGCGATTCTCCGCTCACGGCCGGTGAAGTTGGCCGTGGTTCACTGGCAACAGCCCTATCGGCCCGAGCTGGAGCAACTGCGCGGCTACCTGCAAGACACATGGTCTCTCAACCTGGACGATCTGGAGATCGAGTCCCTCAGCACCCCCTGGTTCCGTGAGGGAGGACATCAGAGCCGCTTTGCCTCACCCAAGGGGTTGAGCTGGCAACAACAAACTTTATTAACCCTCAAGGAAGAAAAGTAAAAGCAATTCTGCAGTTCGCGCCAAGCCGCAGCAATGCATCGCTAGCGACCAAATAGAGCCCTCTCAGCCAATGCTCAGTAAGTACGCCGAACGCTACGTGCTGCGGTCCTGTTCAGCCGGCGGCTATCTCGGCGTCAATGCCGTGGATCAACGCATCGAACGCCAAACGTCCCCTGACAACGCCTGGATCTTTCACACCCACGAAGGTGCAGTGAACCACGCCCGTTGGATTGGCGAAGTGCACGGGGAAACACCAGACGTGGTGAAGCTAGATCAATGACATGAGAGGCGGCGGGGATCAGCCGTGGATGAAATTGCTCAGGAGCCGCACTTCCGCAGCCTGATCCTGCTGAAGCTCAGCTGCCGTTCGCACGTGGTGCTCACGCTGCTGCGCCGCGAAGACATCCGCCTCACTCAAGGCAAAGCCATGCTCAGCAGCGAGCCTGAGAAACCGCTCGAGGTCCATGGGCTGCGCCAGGGTCTTGGCCAGATCGGGATCGCTGTCGCCAAGGGTGAGAAACCGATCCAGATCCTCAAGAGAGATCCCGGCAAAACTTGTTGCGTGCCCCCATTCAAGTCAGCATCGGTCCAAGTGGGTGAGGTTGGATGCTGATGAAACTGATCAGCTGAGGCAGCCTGGCGCTGGTGAGTGTTCTGGTGGTGACCCCGCTGCAGGGATTGCGTCAGCACAACCAACGCATCTAGGCGCTTCGGGAACGGATCGATCAGCTGGAGGAGCGCGCGCCGAAGCGTGCTCACAGCGACTTGCTCAGCCAACAGATGGGTGTGATCCAAGAACGCATGGATGCCTTCGCAGCCATGCGCACCACAGCTCCTTCATCCCTTCACCGCATCCCCACTGGCATTGGGCAGGATGAAACGCTGCAACAGCACAAACAAGACCAGCACCGGCAGGATTGAGACCACCGAGCCGGCGGCAACGATGCGCCAATCCAGCGAAAAGCTGCTGGATAGTTGCTGCAGGCCCAAAGGCAAGGTGTAGAGGGATGGGTCGTCAAGGATCACCAGCGGCCAAAGGAAATCACTCCAGGTGCCGATGAAGACGAACATCGCCAGGGTGATCAGATCGGCTTTGGCGGCGGGGATCATCACGTTCCACCATTCCCCCAGGCGGCTGCAGCCATCAATCCGTGCCGCCTCCTCCAGCTCCTTGGGAACGCCGAGGAAGCTCTGGCGCAGCAGATAGAGACCAAAGGCGGTGGCTGCCTGGGGAATCACCAGGGCCAGCAGAGTGTTGCGCAGTCCCAGCTGCACCATCAGCAGATACATCGGAATCATCACCACCTGAAACGGGATCAGGATCGTGGCCACCACCAAGCCCAGCACGAGGCCTCGGCCGGCGAAGCGCAACCTGGCCAGGGGGTAGGCGGCCAGGGAGCAGAACAGCAGGTTGGCCAGCACCGCCAGGCCACTCACCACGGTGCTGTTCAACAGATAAGTGGTGAGGGGATTGTCTCGAAACAGCCGGATGTAGGCATCGAGGCTCGGCTGGGCGGGCAGCAACGCCGGCGGACTCCTGAAGATGTCTTCGGCCGGACCCTTGAGCGAGGTGCTCACCAACCAGAGCAACGGCGTGAGCACCAGCAGCGCCAGAAGAATCAGCAACACCAGCTGGACAGCCCGAGCGGTGGAGGTGCGCATGGCGTCGGATCTAGAGCGTCGGTCGGCTCTCCAGAACAACAGGATCCTTCTGGGGATGCAATGACTGGCGCTCCTCTCCGGCCACAAGGCGATTGAGGGCATTCACGAAAGCCATCGCCGCCGCCACCACCACATCGGTGTCGGCAGCGTGGCCGGAATAGAGGGCACCGTTGCGGCGCAGACGAATGGTCACATCGCCCATGGCATCGATGCCCTCGGTGACCGACTTGACCGAGAACTCGATCAATTCATTGGGCACACCCGCCAGATCATTCAAAGCACGGCAGACGGCATCCACCGGACCGGTGCCCACCGCCGAACCTGTGGCCTCACTGCCCTCTTCATCGAGAAGGGTGACGGTGGCAGTGGGGCGCAGGCTGCTGCCGCAGCTGACCTGCACGAGCTTGAGCTGGAAGCGGGCTTCCGGCTGCTGCACCTGTTCGCTGACGATCGCCTCGAGATCACGGTCGGTGATCTCGCGCTTGCGATCAGCAAGTTCCTTGAAGCGGGCAAAGGCTTCATCAAGGTCCTCACGGATGAGGTCGTAGCCCAGCTCCTCCAGACGGGCGCGAACGGCACTGCGGCCGCTCAGCTTGCCGAGGGAGATGCGGTTGTCGGACAACCCCACGGTCTTGGCATCGATGATTTCGTAGGTGAGCCGGTTCTTGAGAACGCCGTCCTGGTGGATGCCGGATTCATGGGCGAAGGCATTGGCACCAACAATCGCCTTGTTGGGCTGCACCACCATGCCGGTGAGATTGGACACCAACCTTGAGGTCTTGGTGATCTCTTCGGTGCGCACGGCCGTAAGCGGCGTGGGGCTGTCTTCATCCCGGCCAAAGAACGGGTTGTAATGACGCCGCCGCACGTGCAACGCCATCACCAACTCCTCGAGGGAGGCATTGCCGGCCCGTTCGCCAATGCCATTGATCGTGCATTCGAGCTGACGCGCGCCGTTCTTAACGGCCTCGAGAAAATTGGCTACGGCCAGGCCGAGATCGTTGTGGCCGTGCACGGAGATCACGGCATCGCCGATGTTGGGCACGTGCTGATTGATCCCTGCGATCAAGGCACCGAACTCCGACGGGGTGGTGTAACCGACGGTGTCGGGAATGTTGATCGTGGTGGCGCCAGCAGCAATCGCCGCCTCAATCACCTCGTAGAGAAACTCCGGATCGCTGCGGCCGGCGTCTTCACAGGAGAACTCAATGTCTTCAACAAGGGAGCGGGCATAGCTCACCATTTCGGGAACGATGCCGAGCACATCGCCACGGCTCTTTCGCAGCTTGTGCTCGAGGTGGATGTCGCTGGTGGCGATGAAGGTGTGAATGCGACGGCGCGGTGCTGGCGCCACGGCATCAGCACAGGCCTTGATGTCGGCCCGCGAGGCACGGGCCAGGCCGCAGATGATCGGGCCGTTATCGCCACCCACCTGCTGGGCAATCCGCTGCACAGCGGCGAAATCACCGGGGCTAGCAAAGGGAAATCCCGCCTCGATCACATCCACACCGAGCCGCGCCAGCTGCTGGGCAATGGCCAGCTTTTCCTCCAGGTTGAGGCTCGCCCCGGGCGACTGCTCACCATCCCGCAGGGTGGTGTCAAAAATCAGGACGCGACCGGGGTCCTTGGCCATGGAAGAGGCTCCAGCGGAGGTCTTAGTCGGAATGACTATGAGTTAAAACATATTAGTTCAGCCCCCAAGGGGGAAACGGATTAAGGTCAGCCACCGTTTGGGCTTGTTCGTGACCAAAGGCGCTGTCGCCCTGGTGTTGCATGCCCATCTGCCTTACGTGCGGTCGGCACAACCTGGCTCCCTGGAAGAGGACTGGTTTTTCCAGGCCCTCATCGAGTGTTATTTGCCGCTGTTGGAAACGCTGGAGCTGGCCAGCGCCGACCCCAACCAGCAGCCCAGACTCACCATCGGCTTGTCGCCGACGCTGCTGTCGCTGCTGAGTGATCACGACCTGAAGAAGCGTTTCCCCCAGTGGCTGAAAGAACGGCTGGATCTCCTCCCGAAGGCCGACCCATCACTGCGTGCAGGCGCCGAGCACCTTGCGGCCGCAATCGAGAGACATAAGCGGGCCTGGCAGAGCTGCGACGGCGATCTGATCCAGCGCTTCGCCGCCCTGCAGCGCGATGAGGTGGTGGACCTGCTCACCTGCGGCGCCACCCACGGCTATCTGCCCCTGCTGCGCCATCACCCGGAAGCGGTGCGCGGCCAACTGCGCACGGCGGTGCGGGAACACCAACGCCTGGTGGGCGAACGCCCCTTGGGGATCTGGTTGCCCGAATGCGCCTATTACGAGGGCCTGGACCGCTGGATGCGCGATGCCGGGCTTCGCTACGCCGTGCTGGACGGGCATGGGCTGCTGCATGGCCGGCCCCGGCCCCGCTACGGCGTGTACGCGCCGATCTGCAGCCGCAACGGGGTGGCTTTCTTCGGGCGTGACAGTGACGCCACCCTGCCGGTGTGGTCGGCCAAGGACGGCTACCCCGGCGATCCCCACTACCGGGAATTCCACCGAGATCTGGGTTGGGACCTACCCATCGAAGAGCTCAAGCCCCTGAGGCTGGATCAGCCTCGCCCGCTGGGCCTGAAGCTGCATCGAGTGACCGATCACAGCGCGCCGTTGGACCGCAAACGCCCCTACGAACCAGGTGTGGCTGCTGAACGGGTGAAAGAGCATGCCGCCGATTACTTACAGGGCCGCCACCGGCAGTTGGATCAGCTCGAGAATGCCATGGAAGTTTCCCCACTGTTGGTGGCGCCCTTCGATGCGGAACTGTTCGGCCACTGGTGGTTTGAAGGGCCGGCTTTTCTCAGCCAGCTGTTCGAACAGGCTCCCCAGGAAGGGGTGGCCTTCACCCGGCTACGCGATGTACTGAACAGCGTTGGCCAACTTCAGCTCTGTGATCCTTCCCCCTCCAGCTGGGGGCAAGGGGGCTATCACGACTACTGGCTGAACGACAGCAACTCCTGGATCATCCCCGAGTGGGAAAAGGCCAGCGCCGCGATGGTGCAGCGCTGCAGCCGCGGGGTGGGCAGCGAGCAGGCGATGCAGTGGCTGCGACAGGCGGCTCGGGAACTATTGCTGGCGCAGTCGTCGGATTGGAGCTTCATCCTTCGGGCCGGCACCACCACCGAACTTGCCCGAGAACGGGTGCAACGCCACCTGGGCCGCTTCTGGCAACTGATGCAGGCGATCGACGGCACAACCGAACTGCCTGAGGGCTGGCTCGAGGAGGTACAGATGGATGACCGCCTTTTCCCGCTGATTCAGCCGCTCGACTGGGCCCCGGTGACCCCCTCAGCTCCAAACGAATGAACCAAAAGGTCCCCCAAACAGGGAATCCATTGGTGTTCATCACTCCCCCAACTGAGGGATCGGAACTTACCTGAAACAATCTCAAAAGCGCGGAGCTTGCCCCTGAGCCGCCCCCAGCACCAGCCCCCGCCGCAATTCCCAAGGCGAAAGGGCAAACAAGTGGAGCATCACCCCCATCAAGCGCGGCAGCGGCAGGGTGTTGGTGAGGAAGCCAAACCACTCCTCTCTGGGCAGCGAGAAAAACGTGGCGAAGTGGGTGCGCAACAACGCTTCGTTGAAGCCCATCAAGCGGCCCAAACCGAATTGATAGAGCTGATGGCGCAGTACCAACTCAATCGGCCAGAGCGCCTGCCAACCCCTTTGTGCCAAGGCCTCTGAGCCAAGGCTTTGATTGGCGAGGGCTTCAGCGATGGCCTGGGCCAGATCAGGACCCCGCCGCAGCAGCGATCCCACCATGTAGCCCGAAGCTGGGTGCACCATGCTCGCCGCACCCCCAAAAGCCAGAACAGGCTGGTTGCGGTCCGGCAGCGGCAGGTTCATCGGGAAAAGGCAGAACTCCTCATGGATCACCTCGGTGATCTCCACGCCGCGCAGACCCAAACGCTGTTGTAGCCGTTGCTTGAGTACGTCGTAGGGAACACCCGGTGCCAAAGCAAGCGAGGTTTCTTCCACGAAGAACACCCCATCGCCCAGATCCATCGCATACAAGAACGTGGGTGGTTCGCTGCGCTGTGCTGCGCTGAGGTGATCACAGCGGTAGTCCATCAACACAAACCGGCCCGGCTCAATCGGCAGTCCGGAGAAACGTCCCACCACGCCGTAAGCCGCCTGGCCCGCAACCGGCCCCTGATTCGGGCGGCGAATGTGGGGCGTGCGCGAACCGGAGGCATCGATCACCAATCGCGCATTCAAAATCGTTCCCGATGCACAACGGACGCTGGCGATTGGACCGGTTGCGTCTACCCGTTCGGCCGTGTCTTGATGCCAGACAACACCATCAGCCCGCTCCCGCCAATAACGCTGCAGAGCAGATCGATCGAACAAGCCGTAGTCAATCCCGTGGGAATAGCTCTGATCCTGAGCCGTTGATCCGCCTTCACCGAAATAACTGACGGTGTCACTCCAGCGGTGCTCCAGCAGCTGCTCGAGACCCAACGCTTTGAGTTCATCGGTCCAGATGCCGTAGGTGTTCGGCCATGAGTTGTCGATCGAATCGGGGGCGATGCCAGCAACAGCCACACCCCGTTGGTTCAGCTCCGAAGCGATGCAGAGGGCAGCAGGACCGCCGCCCAACACCAGCACATCCACCGGCTCAGCCAAGGTCAGCTGTCCTGTGCGCTGCTTTCAGTGTCACTCGAATCGGTGTCGTTTGACGTGTCGTCGTCAGCAGAGTCGTCGTCCGCTTCCGGCGGCACCAGCACCACCTTCAGCAGACGGTCGCCCTTGTCGAGCTTCTGCAGACGCACGCCCGTTGCCGCACGGGATTGCTGTGGAATGGCATCGGCGCTGGTGCGCACGATCACCCCCTTCTCGCTCACCAGCAACAACTCCTCACCGGCACCGAGCACGCTCAGCCCCACCAGCTCATCAGCTTCGGTGCGGAACTTCATCGCCCGCAGGCCCATGCCGGCCCGCTTCTGCAAGCGGAACTGCGTCACTGGCACCCGCTTGCCCAGCCCCGAGGCCGAAGCCACGAGCACCCAGGGGCCTTCACTGGCGGCATCCTCTTCATCGTCGGCGCTGGCGGCCACCTGATCGGCGAGTTCCACGGGCAGCACATCCATGCTCACAAGGGCATCGCCATCGCGCAGGTTCATCGAACGCACGCCGCGGGCGGTGCGGCCCAGGGGCCGCAATTCCTCGTCACTGAGGCGGAAGTGAATGGTCATCCCGGCTTTGGAGCCGATCAAGACGCTGTCGCCAGGCACCGCCAGGCGCACCCAGGTGAGGGCATCGCCTTCCTCCAGGTTGATGGCGATCAGACCATTGGAACGGATGTTGCTGAAGGCCGAAAGCCGGGTGCGCTTGATGAAGCCTCCAGTGGTGAGCATCAACAGATCGGTGTCGTCGCTGAACTCCGACACCGGGATCAAGGATGTGATCGCCTCTTCCCGGGGAATCGGCAACAGCTGCACCACCGGCGTTCCTTTAGCAGCTCGGCTGCACTGGGGCACGCGGTAGGCGGGCAGGGCGTACGACACACCGCGGTCGCTGAACAACACCAAGGTGTCGTGGTCGTTGCAGCTGATGAACAGCTTCACCGCATCTTCACCCTGGCTTCGGGTGCCTGCCTTTCCGCGGGTGCCGCGGCTAGTGGCTTCAAATTCGCTCACCGGCATCCGCTTTAGGTAACCGGTCTCAGTGAGCAGCACCACCGAACGTTCATTAGCGATCAGGTCGATGTCGGATAGGCCACCACCGAGGTCAAGGATTTCGGTGCGGCGAGGCGTCTGGTAGCGATCCTGCAGTTGACCGAGCTCGTCCTGGATGATTCCGAAGACCCGCTCACGCCGGCCAAGGATGTCCTTGTAATCGGCGATCTTGGTGACCAGATCCTCGTGCTCGAGCCGGATCTTGTCAGCTTCCAGAGCCGTCAGACGACGCAGCTGCATCTGCAGGATTGCATCGGCCTGGATGTCGGAGAGGCCATGGCGCTCCTGCAGCTGTTGCCGCGCCGTGGCCGTATCGGGAGCAGCCCGGATCAAGGCAATGATCGGATCCAGCTGATCGAGCGCCAGCAGCAGGCCCAGCAGAATGTGGTCACGTTCTTCGGCCTTGCGAAGTAAGTAGCGGGTGCGGCGCTCGATAGTCTCGACACGGAAGTCGAGGAACACCTCGAGCATCTTGCGCAAGGTGAGTAGGACTGGCTCGCCGTTCACCAGCGCCAACATGTAAGCGCTGAAGTTGCTCTGCAATGGGGTGAGCTTGAACAGGTTGTTCAGCACCACCTGTGGGTAGGCGTCACGACGCAGTTCCACCACGATCCGCATGCCATCGCGGTCGCTTTCGTCGCGGATGTCGGAAATACCCTCGAGCTTCTTGTCGTTGACCAGCTCTGCAATGCGCTCAATCAGCGCCGCTTTGTTGGTCTGATAGGGCAACTCCGTAATGATCACAGCATCGCGATCGGGGCGTCCTGGCACCTCGAGCGTTTCAATGTTGGCCACTCCGCGCATCGTCACCGAGCCACGGCCGCCCAGGTAGGTCTCGCGGATGCCTTCCCGCCCCAGGATCTGACCACCGGTGGGGAAATCCGGGCCAGGGATCAACTGGATTAACTCCTGATCGGTGACCTCCGGGTTCGCGATCAACGCGAGTAAGCCATCAATCAGCTCATTTAGGTTGTGAGGCGGAATATTGGTCGCCATCCCCACGGCGATGCCCGCTGAACCATTCAGCAGCAGCTGCGGGATCCGAGCAGGAAGCACGGTTGGCTCCTGCTGCGAGCCATCGAAGTTATCGGCGAAATCAACTGTCTCCGCCTCAATGTCTTCCAGGAGGCTGTCGGTGGTCAGCGCCCGCAACCGCGATTCTGTGTATCGCATGGCCGCCGGTGGATCGTTGTCCACCGAGCCGAAATTGCCGTGCCCGTCAATTAGAGGCATCGACATGGAGAAGTCCTGGGCCATGCGCACCAGGGCGTCGTACACAGCGGTGTCGCCGTGGGGGTGATATTTGCCGAGCACTTCGCCCACCACACGGGCGCACTTGCGGTAAGGCCTGTCGCTGGTGAGGCCCAGCTCGTACATCGCGTACAGGATTCGGCGATGCACCGGCTTGAGGCCGTCGCGGGCATCGGGCAGTGCCCGACCCACGATCACGCTCATCGCGTACTCCAAGTAGGAGCGCGACATCTCGTTGCGTAGGTCTGTCTGAATAATCCGATCGTCGGAACCGCCGGGACCGCCGGGACCGCCGCCGCCAGGCCCCAAAGAATCCGTCATACGTGCTTCAGACGTCCTCTATCAGTCTATCTCGGACAGTGGAAGCAACTGAAAAGTCCGGATAAAATCCCGATGCTTTCCACTGACGTGATGGGTCCTGTAGACGAGCCGCGCCCTGAAGCCAAAATCCCAGGCAGCGACCCCACGCCAACACCAGAACCCACTCCTGCGCCGACACCGGAGTCTGAACCGACTCCGACACCCATTACTGCCCCAACACCCGAGCCCACTCCATCGCCCACGCCCGACCCGGTGATCGCCTCCACCGTGTCGATTCCTGCTCAAGAGAGCACCGATCAGGACGGCGGCCAATTTGAGGGTGGCGAATGGGAGCTACTGGTGGGCAAGGTGAAGGACTGGCTCGAGCAAAGCAATCTGGGTGAGCTCTGGACTAAGGCCCAGCTTCCGCTGCGGGTGGTTGGCGGCTTGATCGTCTTCAGCCTGGTTTCGACGGTTTATACCGGTGTGCTCAACACCATCAACAGCATCCCTCTGGTTCCAGGCCTACTGGAGCTGGTCGGCGTGATCTGGTTGGTGAACTTCGCCCTACGCAACTTGATTCGCAACAGCGATCGGGACAACTTCATCAAGGGTGTCCGCTCCACCTGGAGCCGTGTGACAGGCCGATCAAGCTGAGACGATCATCCCGATTGGTAGCTTGATCTGACTTTATTGAAGTCGCGCGGTGGACATTCAGCTCGGACGCTCCAAGACCGTTCGCCGGGCCTACGGAATCGATGAAATCGCTCTGGTGCCTGGGGGTCGCACGGTGGATCCCGAGGTCACCGATACCCGTTGGACCTTAGGGGGCATCAAGCGCGAGATCCCCATCATCGCCAGCGCCATGGACGGCGTGGTGGACGTGGGCATGGCCGTTCGCCTGTCCCAACTGGGCGCCCTCGGCGTGCTCAACCTTGAGGGTGTTCAGACCCGCTACGAAGATCCCAATCAGGTGCTAGATCGCATCGCCGCCGTAGGCAAGGACGACTTCGTCCCGCTGATGCAGGAGATCTACAGCCAGCCGGTTCAAGAGACGCTGATCCGCAAACGGATTCAGGACATCAAGACCCAGGGAGGCATCGCTGCCGTCAGCGGCACACCGGTGGCCGCCATGCGTTTCGGCAAGGCCATTGCCGAAGCCGGAGCCGATCTCTTTTTTGTGCAGGCCACCGTGGTCTCAACGGACCACACCGGACCTGAAGGCCAAGAAACCCTGGATCTGAAAGCCCTTTGCCGCGACATGGGCGTTCCCGTGGTGATCGGCAACTGCGTCACCTATGACGTGGCCCTGCAGTTGATGCGGGCAGGCGCAGCCGGCGTGATGGTGGGCATTGGACCCGGTGCCGCCTGCACCTCCCGTGGGGTTCTCGGCGTGGGCATTCCCCAGGCCACGGCGGTTGCCGACTGCGCCGCCGCTCGGGCCGATTACGAAAAGGAAAGCGGTCGCTACGTGCCGATCGTTGCCGACGGTGGCATCGTCACCGGCGGTGACATCTGCAAATGCATCGCCTGCGGCGCCGATGCAGTGATGATCGGCTCCCCCATCGCCCGTGCTGAGGAGGCTCCCGGCCGAGGCTTCCACTGGGGCATGGCCACCCCAAGCCCGGTGCTGCCCCGCGGAACCCGCATCAATGTGGGCTGTACCGGCAGCATCGAACGCATCCTCCGAGGCCCGGCCAAATTGGACGACGGCACCCATAACCTGCTGGGCTGCCTAAAGACATCCATGGGCACTCTGGGAGCCCAAACCATCAAGGAGATGCAGCAGGTGGAGGTGGTCGTGGCACCCTCCCTCTTGACGGAGGGCAAGGTCTACCAAAAGGCCCAGCACCTCGGAATGGGCAAGTAATGCAGGGCTAAATTAGGAGTGTGCGGGCTTCGGCCCACACACTCCTCACACCCCCCGGCCCGGCGCGATCGGGCTTTCACTCTTTTTCGAGAGCGACTGTCACAGATCCCTTCTCGGCAGACAAGTGCTGTGTTTTCGCTTGAAACCGTTGCTAAATTCTCTCTAAATTCCCCTGCTCATATGTCCAGCGCTGCTGCTGTCACCGACGCATCCTTCGAGCAGGACGTGCTCCAAAGCGACGTGCCCGTCCTCGTGGACTTCTGGGCACCCTGGTGCGGACCTTGCCGCATGGTGGCTCCGATTGTTGAGGAAATCGCCAAGGAATTTGACGGTCAAATCAAGGTGTTCAAGCTCAACACCGACGAGAATCCCAACGTTGCCAGCCAGTACGGCATCCGCAGCATCCCGACCCTGATGGTGTTCAAGGGCGGGCAGAAGGTGGACACGGTGGTAGGCGCTGTTCCCAAGGCAACCCTCTCAGGCACCATCTCCAAGTATCTCTGAATCCTTCTCCAGAACAGATCAACCGGTTGAGTCTGAACCTCGGGTTAATCGATTACGGCATGGGCAATCTCCACTCCGTGGAGAAATGCCTGAAGCGACTTGGTCAAGGCTGCTCATTGATTCAGCATGTCGATGATCTGGAGGGCATTGATGCGCTGATACTGCCCGGTGTCGGCGCCTTTGATCCAGCCATGACCAACCTCAGGGCCACGGGTCTGGTGCCCCATCTGCTGCGCTGGGGGCAAGAGGACCGTCCTTTGCTTGGCATTTGCCTTGGCCTGCAGCTGCTGTTCGAGCAGAGCGATGAAGGCAACGATCCAGGCCTGGGGCTTCTAGCCGGACGGGTGGAACGCCTGCCCAGCAAAAGCGGCGAACGCATCCCCCACATGGGCTGGGCCCAGTTGAAGCATCACGGCAACTGTCCGCTGCTCAGCAGCAAAGCCCCCTCGGAATGGGTTTATTTCGTGCACAGCTACGCCGCTGTTCCCACCGATCCGAATGACCTCAAGGCCTCGGCCCCCTTCGGTGATCAGAAGGTCACCGCTGTTGTCTGGCGGGGCCGAGTTGGCGCCTGCCAGTTTCATCCGGAGAAGTCGTCCGATGCCGGAGAACAGATGCTCAAGCGCTGGTTGATCTGGCTTCGCAACGGGGCTGACCCCTTCCCATGAGCGGGGGAGGGCAACTGCGTCTCAGTGGTGGTCGACGTCTGCTGAGCCCTGGGGGACGCACGGCTCGGCCCACCACCTCGAGGGTGCGCGAGGCCGTCATGAACATCCTCGCCCCGCACCTGCATGATTGCCGCTGGCTCGACCTCTGCAGCGGCAGCGGCGTCATGGGCTGTGAAGCACTGCAGCGGGGTGCGAGCTGTGTGGTGGCCGTTGATCAAGATCCGCAGTGCATCCGCATCTGCCGCTCCAACCTCACTGCGGTGGCAGCAAGCCTTTCACCGACCCCGGAGATCCGCACCGAACGGCGGGAAGTGATCGCATGGCTGCGCAAAGCGTGGAGGCAGGACCCATTCGACATCATCTACTTCGACCCCCCCTACGACCAGGGCCTTTATGAACCCTGCTTTCTCGCCCTCGCCCATGGGAATTGGCTTCACCAGGACTCGCTGGTTGTGTGTGAACATCGCTCCAATATCAACCCTGTACCGGGCTCAGGTTGGACGGTTCTGGATCGGCGCCGCTACGGCATCAGCAGCGTGCTGATGCTCAGCCCCCCAGAGCGCTGCCACCACGGCGGTACTGGTTCCATGCCGCAACAAAAAGACCCATCAGCGTGACGGGGATCAGACCCAGAACGATGCCGCAGAGCAGAGGTTCGATCATTGCGTCGCGTCAGCAATCAGAATTGAGCAGAATTCTCTCATTGGAACTCGAGGTCTGTGGTCCAGCCGTCACGAATTGCGGCCGAATCGGCATCAGCTGATGAAAATGATTCGAGCGATCGGGGTCGCGGCCTGATCGCAGCCCTTGTGGTGTCGGCTGCCACAGCCTGCATGGTGCTGGTGCTCTGGGTTCTGGGGAACGCCCAGCAGGACCCCTACATCAAGGCCAGCCTTGAATTACAAGGGGCCGTTGACCACGGCGGCCAGCTGTTCCGGATCAATTGCGCTGGTTGTCATGGTCTTGCCGGCCAGGGGTTGGTTGGCCCGCAACTTCAGGGCGTCAGCAACCAGCTCAAAGACCCTGTTCTGGTGCACCAAATCATCAGCGGCGAGACTCCACCCATGCCGAGCTTTGAGATGGAACCTCAATCGATGGCCGACCTGCTTGCCTACCTGCACACCCTCAGCTGAGCCGCTGCTTTGAATGCCATCGTCGTGCTGGTCGAGCCGGCCGGCCCACTCAACATCGGAAGCGTGGCCAGGCTCTGCGCCAATTTCGGGGTGAGCGAACTGCGGCTGGTGGCTCCGCGATGTGACCATCTCAGCGAACAGGCACATAAGATGGCCGTGCACGGGCAGGCACTGCTTCAGTCCGCCGTGGTGGTGCCCGACCTACTGACGGCCATCAACGATTGCCGCCGCACCGTGGGCAGTTGCGGACGCCTCGACCATGGTGAGATTCCACTGCAAACACCGGAGCAGGCCCTGGGTTGGTTGCTGGCCAGCGATGGCAGCGACTCCAGCGCTGACGCCCCCGTGGCCCTGGTCTTCGGACGAGAAGACCGCGGGCTCAGCAACAGTGAGCTACGGCTCTGCCAACGGGTTCTCTGCCTGCAAAGCGGTGAGGCCTATCCCTCGCTGAATCTGTCCCACGCCGTAGCTGTGGTGCTGCATGAGTTAGCCCGACTCAACAGCGGCACAACCGAAAGCCGCAGCATCGAGCCCCCATCGCCGGACCCGGCAGCGGCCAAAGCACTGTCAGCCTTACTGGACGACGCAACCGACCTGCTGCTGGAAGCCGGTTTCCTGCTGGAGCACACCGCCGCCGCACGTATGGCCAAGGTGCGGGATCTGCTGCAACGCGCCACCGTGCACGCCGAAGAAGTCGCTCTGCTGCGGGGGATGGTGCGCCAACTGCGCTGGGCCATCCGAGCCAACCGCCCCTAATCTCTGCCGAACATTCACGGCTGAAAGGTTGAGCAGCAGTCGTTCGTCACGTCGCTCCGCCGGTTGGAGAGGCCCGGCCCAACTCATCCTGCGGCTGGTCTTGATGGGGGTGGGCCTGGGACTGCTCACCGGCACAGGCCTGCGGCTGCTGGCCCCGCGCGTTCAACAGCAGAAGATCTCACTGCCCAGCTGGCTGGCCGATCAAGCCTTGATCACCACGCTGCTAGGCGAGGCCGTGGAGCCGCCCGGAGCTGAAGACACCGCAAAACATAAGAAGAATGCACCTGCCGTGGCGAAGGGCCTCAAGCAGGCACGCTTTGCCCCCAGACAGGAAATCAAGGCGCTGTCGCAGAGATGGGTGGAGCTGGCCGCGCAACAAACCGATCTGGAGGCCAGCGCCTACATGTTGATCCTTGACGACGGACGCTTTGCGGCCATGCAGGCCGAGCGCCCGATGGCCGCTGCCAGCTCGATCAAGACGCCGATCCTGCTCGCGGTGCTGGAGCTACTGGATCAGGGAACGCTTCAGTGGAACGAACCGCTCACTCTCACCGAAGAGCTGGTGGGGGGAGGGGCCGGTTGGATGGCCTCCCGGCCCCTGGGCAGCCGCTTCCCAACCTATGAGGTAGCGACGGAAATGATCCGGGTTAGCGACAACTCCGCCACCAACTTGATGATTGCTCGGGCGGGGGGAATGGACAGGGTCAATTCCCGCTTTCAGGAGCTCGACCTCCCCTCCACCGTGGTGAACAACTGGCTACCAGATCTCGACGGCACCAACACCACCAGTGCCCGGGATCTCAGCCGGGCCATTGCCCTGGTTGATAGCGGTGAGCTGCTGGCCCCCCGTAGCCGGGATCTGTTTCGCGAGGTGATGGGGACGTCGATCACCAACACGCTGCTCCCCACAGGCCTGATGCGCGGCCTCGGTGGAGCGCAGGGGGCAACTGACGCGAGCCTGGCCCGCAAGGGATACCGCGTGTACAACAAAACCGGTGACATCGGCATCGCTTATGCCGATGCCGGGCTGATCGAACTCCCCGACGGCAGACGTGCTGTGGCGGGATTTCTGGTGGAAGGCCCCTTCAACGACCCCCGATCCACCGAACTAATCCGTCAGCTCGCCGCCGCCATGGCACCGCACCTCAAATCCACCCCTGTCCCGCCTTAACCATGAAGCTCGCCCCGCTGTTGTCTGCTGCCTGGCTGACCGTGATGGGAATTCCCGGCGCTGCGGAGGTGATTGAGCGACAGCAGAGCGTTCGCCCCTTACCGGGAGCCCTCGACAGCGTATTGATGGTGAACGACAACAACCCCGAACTGATCGAGGACGACGGCATCTTGATCTCGACCTTCCCCGATGGGGAGGCGGCGTCGGTTCCGGTGGTGCTGAACGGTCGCTTTGACTTGTTCAGCCACCACGTGTACGCAGGTGATGCGGAGGGCAGCCCCAGCTCAACACTGTGGCTGGCGGTGCTCGCGGCTCCGCTGGGGAACGACGCTCCTGTAACCCTGCAGCTGCTCTCGGGCAGCACCTCTCTCTCTCAGGCCACAACACCCGGCCAGACCCAGGCCCCCTTCTTGCCTTTGCCGAGCCTGATGCCAGAGACCACCGACGTGGTGGCGGCAGGACCCGGCAGCCGCGTTGCCGGAGATCTGTTGGCCGGTCGCAGCGCAGCGGAACTCGCCAAGCGCCGCTGGACCCTGGCTCCAGGCTCACCCACACAGCTGCTGCTGTTGCCCATACCCGTGGCCGGTCTCGACCCCCTGCTCAACGGCCGCAACCTGCAACTGCGCTTCAACAGCTCCGGGCCGGTGGCGATGGCCATCCTGGCCGCCCATGGCAACGACGGTAATCCTCCAAGCGAGCAGCACTGGCTGCAGCTGCTGAAGGACCAGCACATGAGCAGTAAGGAGCATCAACCCACCCCACGGGGCAGCAAGGGGAAGATCATTTATTCCCGGGTGAGCGGTGTTCAGGTCGGCAGCAGCTGGCGGGCGCGCATCACCGACCCGGGCAGCTCGGTGCTGGCCGCACCCAAGACCCCCATCTCCTGGCCGATCAGCAGCCTGGAGCGCGGCACCCTCGCCACCAACCAGGTGCAAACGGCGGAGCTCAAAAGCTTTTATCCCGGCACCGCCTGGGCTGCCCATGGCAACTACGGGGTGGAATACGACCTCACCCTGCCGCTGGAAAACAACGGCCCAGCCGCAGTGACACTGCAGTTGTCGCTGGATTCGCCCCTAAAAGGCAACGGCCAAGCCTCTTTCCTGCGCTTCCGCGATGACCTCAATGGCCCGGTGATGTTCCGCGGACCTGTGCAGACAACGGGCCTGGAAGATCCAGAGGGTGTTCCCAAGGGACGCCAGACCCAGCACCTGGTGCTGCGCCAGGGGCAGAAGGGGCCGTCCTTGGGACAGCTGATGCTCAAACCAGGGGAAGCCAAGCAGGTGCGCGTTCGGCTGGTCTATCCGGCTGATGCCACACCACCCCAGGTCATCACCGTGCAGCCTGTGAAACAATCCTGAGCACGCCTAGAGAATTGCTCGTGACTGCACCCCGGAAGCGCAGGGTCTTCCCCTTCACTGCGGTAATCGGTCAAGAAGAGATGAAGCTGGCACTGCTTCTCAACGTGATCGATCCGCGCATCGGCGGCGTGATGATCATGGGGGACCGCGGCACCGGTAAATCCACCACGATCCGTGCCCTGGCCGATCTTCTGCCGGACATCGACGTTGTGGCCGGCGATCCCTACAACAGCTCTGCCAGCGATCCCGACCTGCAGAGCAGTGAGGTGCGCGAGCGGATGCAACAGGGGGAAAGCCTGAGCACCGAACCGCGGCAGGTGCCGATGGTGGACCTGCCCCTCGGTGCGACGGAAGACCGCCTATGCGGCACCATCGACATCGAGAAAGCCTTGAGCGAAGGCGTGCGCGCCTTTGAGCCCGGTCTGCTGGCCAAGGCCAACCGTGGCCTGCTCTATGTGGATGAGGTGAACCTGCTCGACGACCACCTCGTCGACGTCCTCCTTGATTCAGCAGCCTCCGGCTGGAACACGGTGGAGCGGGAAGGCATCTCCGTGCGCCACCCCGCTCGTTTCGTCTTGATCGGCTCAGGCAACCCCGAGGAAGGGGAACTCCGCCCCCAGCTGCTCGACCGTTTCGGCATGAGCGTGGAAGTGCGCACCGTGCGGAATCCAGAGCTGCGGGTGCAAGTGGTGGACCAGCGCACCGCCTTCGACAGCGATCCCGATGGCTTCAGCACCGCCGTGGAGGGAAATCAAAACGCCCTGCAACAACGGGTGGTGGAGGCCCAGCAACGCCTCGATCAGGTGACCATTGATGAGGATCTGCGCCTGCGCATCTCCGCCGTCTGCGGCGAGCTCGATGTGGATGGTCTGCGGGGTGACATCGTCACCAACCGTGCCGCCCGAGCCCTGGCCGCCTTCGAAGGGCGCACGGAAGTGACCGAAGATGATGTGGCCCGCGTGGCCTCCTGCTGCTTACGCCACCGGCTGCGCAAGGACCCACTGGAACAGGTGGATTCCGGAGACCGGGTGGTGAAGGTCTTCTGCAAGGTGTTTGAGCGCAGCGAGAGCAGCGACCGCGCTGATTTCGAACTGGCCCTCGCCGCCTGATCCCCCCACAATCAGTCCATGCGGATCCTCGGCATCGACCCGGGCCTCGCCCGGGTGGGCTACGGGGTGATAGACATCAATGACGGATGCCAGCGCATGCTCGATTGCGGCATCATCCAGACCGATTCCGGTCGCTCCGATGGGGATCGCATGGTGGAGATCGCTGGCGACCTACGCCAGCTGATTCGGGTCTGGCGCCCGGAACTGGCGGCCGTGGAGAAGTTTTTCTTCTACCGATCCAGCAACACCATCAACGTGGTACAAGCGCGCGGCGTGGTGGTGATGACCCTGGCCCGCTTCAAGATCCCAATGGTGGAGTTCCCTCCCATGCAGATCAAACTCGCCGTGGCGGGGTTCGGCCATGCCGAGAAGGATGAAGTGCTGGAGGCGGTGATGCGCGAGTTGAATCTGGATGAACCACCCCGACCGGATGATGCGGCCGATGCCCTGGCGGTAGCGCTGACGGCCTGGTTGCAGCGATGAGCAGCAAGCCAACCCTGCGCCGTCACTTCAAAGCCCAGCGTCATCTGGGAGAGGCGGCCACGCGATCCATCCAAGACGCCGTGGCGGCCCTGATCGGCCAGTCCCACCTCAGCAACCGCCATGTGGGGATCTACTGGCCCCTGCCGGGGGAGGCGGATTTACGGCCGCTGCGGGATGGCCCCCATCCACCCTTCGCCTTGCCGGTGGCCGATGGCTGCGGCCGACTCATCTACCGGAGCTGGGGTGAGGACCCGCTTCACCCCGATGGCTGCGGCATTCCTGCTCCTGCCGCGGGAGATGCCCTTGGGCCGGATCAGCTGGCGCTGCTGCTGGTGCCGGCGCTGGCGGTCGATGGCGCTGGAATCCGCCTGGGCTACGGCGGTGGGTATTACGACCGGCTCAGGACTGATCCCGCTTGGGCAGCCGTGCCGGCCTGGGTGGTGCTGCCCTCAACATGCATTGCGGCCGAACCGTTGCCCCGAGAGTCCTGGGATGTTCCATTTACCGGCTGGATCACGGAGCAGGGTGCTGGTCGGCCCGCTTGAGGGGCCGCATCATGGGCACCATTGATCGCCCTTCCATGCTGCGTCTGCTGGCTCCACTGGTTCTGCTGAGCTCGGTGCTGCACGGCGCATTGCTAGCTCCCGCCAAGTCCCATCAGATCGAAAGCGCTCTGCACTATCTCGATGGAGATCTGCAACTGAGCAGCAACTTTTCCAACGGTGAACCCACCCAAGGGGCCGTTGTTCGCCTGCTCAATGCCGATGGCACTCCAGGGCAGGAACTGGGCCGAACCAATACCGAGGGACGCCTGAGCATCGATCTCAGTAGCGTGAGCAACGGCACCGTTGACCTCCAGGTGGACGGTGGCCCAGGCCACCGCGACTACCTCGAACTCCCTGTTCAAGACGGCGAAGTTGATCTTAACAAGGTGGTCGTGTTCCCCTTCAGCCTGGTGATGGTGGGGCTGCTGGTTAGCGTGCGACGTCGAAACGACTGAGCCCCGCATGGCCACCAGCACCGGCAGTGATGCCCTCGACCGGATGGTGGAGCGCTTGGGCGGCACCGCCGATTCAAAACGCCGCTACGAGTACGTGCTCTGGTTGGCCAAGAAGCTCGCTCCCATGCCGGTCGAGGAGCAGACCGACGACATCAAGGTGAAGGGATGTGTGTCGCAGGTGTTTGTGCGGGGTGCCCTCGATGAGGGGGTGATGCGCTGGCAGGGCGACTCCGATGCGCTGATCACCAAGGGACTGCTGGCGTTGTTGATCCAAGGACTGGATGGATTGACGCCTGCCCAGGTGCAGGCGGTGGACCCGGCCTTCATTGCGGCAACAGGCCTACAGGCCAGCCTGACGCCCTCCCGCGCCAATGGCTTCCTCAACATCCTTCTGGCCATGCAGGAGCAGGCACGTCAGTTGGGGAACTGATCGGGAAGAGAACAGAAGCAAAGTCACGTCAATACATAGAGTCGCTCGCAAACGTTCCAACACGGATCACAGGGGATGGCAGGAAAGGTCGGAGTGGGTCTGCTTGGGCTGGGCACGGTTGGCGGTGGGGTGGCCTCGATTCTCCAGACCCCCAGCGAACGCCACCCGCTGGTCGGTGAGCTTGAGCTGATCCGTGTTGCCGTCCGCGATCTGAATCGTCCCCGGCCCGCGGCCTTGGACGAAAGCCTGCTGACCACCGATCCATCGGCGGTAATCCAGGACCCGGCGGTGGACGTGGTGGTGGAAGTTATCGGTGGTCTGGAGCCGGCCCGTAGCCTGATTCTCCAAGCGATTGCAGCCGGCAAATCCGTGGTGACCGCCAACAAGGCCGTGATCGCGCGCCACGGTCAGGAGATTGCTGAAGCCGCGGCCGCCGCCGGGGTGTACGTGCTAATCGAAGCTGCCGTTGGTGGCGGCATTCCCATCATTGAACCGTTGAAGCAGTCTCTGGGCGGCAACCGCATCAACCGCGTCAGCGGCATCATCAACGGCACCACCAACTACATCCTCACCCGAATGGCAGAGGAGGGGGCCGCCTATGACGCGGTCCTTAAGGATGCCCAGGAGCTGGGCTATGCCGAAGCCGATCCAGCAGCGGATGTGGATGGTCTTGATGCAGCCGACAAAATCGCGATCCTGGCCACCCTTGCCTTCGGCGGCAGCGTGGATCGCGCCGCGGTTCCCACCGACGGCATCAGCGGCCTGCAGGGTGTGGATGTGGAGTACGCCAACCAACTGGGCTACGGCGTGAAGCTGCTGGCTGTGGCCGAGCGAATGGCCGACAGTGGCGATCCCCTGCCGCTCTCCCTGCGCGTGCAGCCCACCCTGGTTCCCAAGGACCACCCCCTGGCCGGAGTGAACGGAGTCAACAACGCCATCCTTGTGGAAGGAGACCCAATCGGCCGGGTGATGTTTTACGGCCCCGGCGCTGGTGCTGGACCAACGGCTTCTGCGGTGGTGGCCGACATCCTCAACATCGCCGGCATCCGCAAGGCCAGTGACGGGTCTGGGAAAGTGGACCCCCTCCTAGCAGCAAGCAGCTGGCGACCTTGCTCCCTCGTCGATTCAGGCGACATTCGCCAACGCCACTATGTGCGTTTCAAGACAAAAGACGCGCCTGGCGTCATTGGCAATGTAGGCGGCTGCTTCGGCCAACGCAATGTCTCCATCCAGTCGATTGTGCAATTCAACGCCAGCGACGCCGGAGCCGAGATCGTTGTGATCACCCATGAAGTGAGCCAAGGCCAGATGAATGAAGCCCTCGAAGCGATCCAGGCCCTGCCGGAAGTTTCGGGCCTTGCCGCTCACCTCGGCTGCCTCTAAGGAGTCCTCCAGCCCTAGCAGCCGCACCCGAGCATGCGTCAGAGTGTCAAGATCTTCCACTGCACAGGTCTGAATTCTCAGATGTGTGCTCAAAACGGTTCATGCAGAACCTCACTCGATCGAAACCGGGTCAAGGTTGTTCCATAGAAGAGGGGTTCAGTCCGATGTCTGTTCACCAGGGAGACTGCGTCAACCTTGACAGTGACGACGACACCTATCAGGTGATCGGTGTGGATGGCGACCACGACCGGTGCTGGGTGCGCCGCTGGCCTCTTCAGAGCAACGCGGGCTCACCAGTGTTCGAAATCTCTCTAGAGAGGATTCGCCAGGTCGGTTAACTCCCTGTTGAATAGGCCGATCTGTTGATGGTTGAGGCCCGTTGAAGCGCATCGATCGCCCCACGAGATGGACGTTCGGTGGCGCACTGATGGCCCTCGCCCTAGCCCTCGCCCAGGTGGGGTGTCAGGCACCGCCCCCCACCAGCCGCATCACAGTGGCCTCAGCGGGGCGGATCAGCTCCCTGGATCCAGCCCAGGCCAGCACACTCAGCGCCATACAGCTGATCAGTGCCTTGGGGGATCCGCTGTATCGCCTGAAGCGGGATGGCTCGCTGGAACCCAGGTTGGCGGCATCGGCTCCCGTTCTGAGTGATGCCGGTCGCACCGTCACGATTCACCTGCGCACCGATGTGCGTTTCCACGACGGAACGCCGTTTAATGCGGCAGCCATGGCCTTCAGCCTGCGGCGCTTCCTCAGCATCGGGACCCTCAGCTATGTGGTGGGTGATCGCATCGCTTCGGTGGAGGAAGCCAACAGCCACACCCTGCGGCTGCGCCTCAGTCGCCCCTCCACATCACTGCAGGGCCTGCTGACGTCGATCAACCTCACCCCCATTTCACCGACGGCTTACAGCAACCACCAGGACCGCTTTCTGCACGAACGCTTTGTTGGAACAGGCCCCTACAAGCTGAGCCGCTTCAGCGAACATCAGCAACGCTTGGAGCCCTTTGCCCAGTACTGGGGTGAAGCACCGCGCAACGACGGCCTCGATCTGATCACGCTGAGCAACTCCACGGCGCTGTACGGGGCGTTGCTCAGTGGCGAGGTGGATCTGCTGCTCTCCGCCTCGATCGACGAAGACCAGCGCCACACCCTGCATAAACGGGCGATCGCGGGGGATCTGCACGAGTCAGTGGGTCCTGCGATGGAGATCGGCTACATCACCCTGCTGAGCAACCAGGAGCCGTTCCAGGACCCCAACCTCCGGCGGGCCCTGGCCGTCAGTCTCAATCGAAAGGAGATCAGTGAACGGGTGAGCTACGGGCTGCGCCATCCGCTGCGGGCGCTGGTGCCTCCCAGCCTTGCCGGCGGCGCGATGGCCCCATGGCCCGAACACAACCCCGAGCAGGCCCGCGAGCTGCTCCAAGGAGCGGGCTACTGCAACGGCAGCCCGTTGCGCTTTCCGCTCACCTTCCGCTCCAACGTTCCCGCCGACAAACTGCTGGCCCTCACCTGGCAGGCCCAGGTCCAACGGGACCTCTCCGACTGCCTGGTGGTGGATCTGGATGGCGTCGAGTCCACAACCATCTACCGCCAGCTGGGGGAGGGTACCTTCAAAGCCGTGATGCTGGATTGGAGAGGCAGCTACCCCGATCCGGAGGCATATCTGACGCCGCTATTGAGCTGCACCTCAGTGGAGGGCGAGACCTGCATTGATGGAGAAGCAGCGATCAGCGGCAGCTTCTGGAGTGCCCCCGGATTGCAGACCGCCCTGCTGAAATCCGACACGCTGACGGGCGATGCTCGCCGCACCGCCCTGGAACGTGTGGACCATCTCTCTGCCAACGCTGCCGCCTACATCCCCGTCTGGCTGGATTCACCTCGGGCCTGGGCCCAGCTGAACCTCAACCCTCCACAATTTGATGGCAGTGGTCAGTTGATGCTCTCTGAACTGGAGCGTGGGCACGAAGGAGCGACGAACAACTGATGGGACGCGCCCGAGACCTCGCGCGCTATAGCGCCACCCGCCTCGGCCTGGCACCGTTGATGTTGTGGCTGATTGCCAGCCTGGTATTCCTGTTGCTGCGCGTTGCCCCAGGGGATCCCGTGGATGCAGTGCTTGGCAGCCGGGCTCCCGCTGCCGCCAAAGCCGCCATGCGCGCTCGGCTAGGCCTAGATCAGTCGTTGCTCGATCAGTACCTAGGATTTCTAAAGGACTTGATCCACGGCGATCTGGGGCAAGCTCTGATCAACCAGGAGCCGGTTCGAACCATCATCGGCAAAACCCTGCCTGCCAGCCTGGAGCTGAGCGTCATCGCCCTAGTTATCGCCGCTGTGGTGGGACTGAGCATTGGCTTCAGCGGCATCGCACGGCCCGAGGGAAAGATTGATCTCGGAGGTCGCCTCTACGGATTGGGCACCTATGCCCTGCCGCCGTTCTGGGTGGCCATGCTGGTTCAGCTGGTGTTCGCCGTCAGCCTGGGCTGGTTGCCTGTGGGCGGGCGATTCCCGCCCAGCCTTCTCCCCCCCGAGGGCAGCGGATTTTTCCTTCTCGACAGCGCTCTTCAGAACAACTGGGCCGCCTTCCGAGGCACCGTGCGTCACCTGATCCTGCCCGCAGGAACACTGGCCCTGCTGCTGAGTGGCACCTTCACGACAGCTCTGCGACTGAACCTGCGACGCACCTTGCGCGGCGACTACGTGGAAGCGGCACGCAGCCGCGGCCTGAGTGAGCGCCAGGTGATCCTTCGCCACGGACTACCCAATGCCTTGCTGCCTGTGCTCACCATCGCTGGCATCACCGTGGCCTCCTTGATCGGTGGGGCCCTGCTAATCGAGGTCACCTTTTCCTGGCCAGGCATCGCCCTGCGGCTACAGGAAGCCATCAACCAAAGGGACTACCCCGTCGTTCAGGGCATCGTGGTGGTGATCGCCGCCTTGGTGGTGCTGGTGAGTGTTGCCGTTGACTTGCTGGTGGCCGCCCTCGATCCGCGGGTGCGCTACTGATCCAGCAGTTGCAAGGCCGGGCGACGGCCCAAGCGATGCCAGCGCGTCTTGGAACTGGCTTCCATGAGGTGAACAGCATCGTTGCGGGGTGACTCGGAGCTCAGGGCATCGAGGAAACGGATGACTTCATGGGCAATCACCCGTTGAACGCTGAGAGGATTGACCCCCACCAACTCTTCGCTGAGCTGGAAGAGGTCGTCCCCCTCTGACGCCTTGCCTTGGCCATCCACACGAATCGGCGAGAAATGACTGGCCCCCTCAACCACCACCACCCGGCTGGAGGGATGCTTCGACAATCCAGCCAAAAGAGGCAGCTGCTCGTCCAAAGGAGGGGTGATCAGATCGAGCGTCCCACCCACCATCAGCATGGGAATCGGCAACGCCTTGTTGGAGGGGTGCGGCCAGATCAAACCGCCAAAGCTGTTGAGACCCACCACCGCCCGGGGCTGCGATGCCATCGCGTTGACCTCCAGCGCGCGGCCTGCCGCCAGTTCGCACTGGAGTAATTCCGAGAGGTTGGTGAGGGGCAAGCCCACCAAGGCACCTTCACAGCGCTTCCCCATCCCGGGCACCAGCACCGCGCCACCGGCCAAGAGACCCGTCAAGGCACCCAGGGAATGCCCCATCAGCACCACCTCGGTCCCAGGGATGTTCAATTCGCCCCGTCGTTGCGCGTCCAGCACCGCCGCAAGATCAGCCAACCGCTCACGGAGTGCTGCGGCGCCGTCAAACGACTGACGCCCATCAAGCAACGCCTGGACGGCGGCGGCGTCACTGCCGGGATGCTCAAGCAACGCCACAGGCCAGCCCGCCTGCATTAGCGAACGCGCCAGCCAATGGAAGTGGTTGGGGTCCCCGCCCAACCCCGGCATCATCAAGATCCAGATTCGATCCTCGCGGGGTGACTGGGGGATCCAACGTTCCACCAGCAATGGACCTGGACGATGGTCCACCGCAAGCGTTGACTGACGGGGCGATTCTGCCGAGATAAAACTCTCTGTCCCATTGAGGGACTGCAGGCCGGCCTCTTTTTGAGCCAAAGCCCGCATCAAGGTCTGGTGTCGCTGCAGATCCAGCCGCCAGCGGGTAGCGGCAGCCACCAGCGCATCCAAATCAAGACGCAGCTGCTGGGTGGGCAAAGCTTCCAACACATCCAGCGTCGAAACGATTTCCTGCCGTTCGAGCAGCTCCTCCAGAGTTGAGAGCACTAGCGAACGATCGATGCGCTGTCCGTCCTCCACTCGAATTAATTCCCCCAGCGCGTCCAGAAGCGGACCAGCCCCCCAGCTGCTCAGCAGCTGACTCCCGAAGCTGCGCCGGGAGAGAATCGGTGCCTTGAGCAGACGAATCAGCCCCTGCCGACTCTCTGGCGCGAGAAGACCCATCCAGGTGGACAGCTCCGATCGCGATAGCTGCACTGGATCAGCCGTCGGCGAGCGCACAAAGGCACCGAGCTCTTCTACCGAAACCGGAAGAACCACGCCGTCGATCTTGACCTCCACACGTTCTGTGGAGCCAACAGGCCACGGTGTAGACGTGCTGAGCAGCAGACTGCCCAAGAAGCCCATCGCGATGGATCGTCCTGTTAAGCGTCCGCGCAGCAACGCCTGACCCTCTGCGGTGGTGGAACCAGTTTCCATCACCGCTGAAAAACGTCACCCGACTGAGGTTTCTGGCATCTATCGGTGCCGGCGGGGTGATGTTCATGACGCCGCTGATCTTTCATGCGATCGACTTCTCAGCGCGTGAAGTGGGTAGCGGCCTGGCGGTCTCGGCGCTGATTGGCACGGTGGTGCGTCTGCTGAGCGGTGCACTGCTCGATCGCGGCATCCCCTGCTCCTGGCCAGTCAGGGGAACAACCCTTTTGGCCATTGGGGCCGATCTGATCCTGCTGCAGGCCGACAACTACAACAGCTACCTACTGGGACAACTGCTGCTGGGCTGTGCAGCGGGTTTGTACTGGCCTGCCATCGAATTGGCCGTTCCCTTGAGTTGCGGCAACCTGCCTTCCGGACGGGGCTACGCCCTCGTGCGCAGTGCCGATGCTCTCGGCATTGGCATTGGCACTCTGATCGGAACCGCTGCCGCCACTCTGGGAATGCTGCGGACGGTGTACAGCGTTGAAGCGTTGTGCATGGGCGCTGTGTTGGTGCTGATCAGCCTTGTTCCCCTCCAGGACAGTCCGCCCTTCCGCAACCTCAGCGGCAATAGCCCAGAGCCGGATGGTCCACGGCCAACGCCCCGGCTGCCTTGGTTGCTTCCCCTCCTGCCAGTGCTGCTGATCAGTGTGGTGGCCACCGGAATCCTGGCCCTTCAACAGAGTGCACTTCCCCTCGATCTGGTGCGCGGCGGGTTGTTGCGACCGGCTTTGAGCGAAAGCCATAGCAGTGCCCTGATCGCCCTTCAATTGACGTTGCTGGTGAGCCTGCAGTGGCCGGTGGGCCGTTGGCTGTCAGAGCGCAGCGTTGCCTTCGGGCTCGGCTTGAGCCTTGCAGGATTCAGTCTGGGCTGCAGCTTGCTTGCCCTGTCCTCCCTGTTCGAAAACGGAACTGTCTTAGTGCTAACAGCCTTGCTGCCGATGGCCTTCGCCCAGGCCGCTTTCCTACCCACGGCCACAGAAGCCGTCATCGAAGAGACACCACCACAACACCGTGGATTGGCGATGGCACTGTTTTCCCAGTGCTTCGCCATCAGCGCCATCGTGGCTCCCCTGGCTGGAGGAGCCTTGTTGGATCTTCAGAACAATGGCCTTCTGCTCTGGCTGTCGATGGGTGGGGCCTGCCTGGTCGTGCTCCCCACCCTGCGCAGCCTCAAGCCGCGCTACAGGGCAACGGCAACCGCTGACGCTGCACTCAACCAGGAACCGCCAGCAACGGTCGCCAGGACTCATGGCTCTGTTGGATCAGCTGAAACGAGGAGAATGACTCAGCACTGAAGGACCGTGACGCAGGCCAGGCAGACCATCCCCTTCAGAGCCAACGGCTCCAACTAATCGTGCATGCCGGCACGCACAAAACAGCCTTCACCTACATCTAGGAACGGCCACACCGCTGAAACGACTGATCCGGATGACGATCGGCACATAAGACGTGCACCGGTCGTGATCAAACGTTGAAGAGAAACTCCATCACATCGCCTTCATCAACCACATACTCCTTGCCTTCACTGCGTAGCCAACCCTTATTGCGTGCTTCCACCAGTGAGCCTGCTTCCAGCAGCTTCTCCCAACCGATGGTCTGAGCGCGGATGAAGCCTCGTTCGAAATCGGTGTGGATCACACCGGCAGCCTGCGGAGCTGTCATCCCGGCTTTGAAAGTCCAGGCCCTAGTTTCCTTTTCACCGGTGGTGAAGTAGGTGCGCAGCCCCAACAACCGATAAGTGGCCCGAATCAGGCTTTGCAGACCGCCTTCCGTCACCCCGAGACCTTCCAAATAATCAGCGATTTCCTCATCTCCCAGTTCCACCAGCTCTGCTTCAACCTGGGCCGAGATCCGCACCGTTTCGGCCCCTTCCTTGGCGGCCAGTTCAACCACCTCGGTGCAGAAAGCATTGCCCTCAGCCAGGTCGTCCTCACTCACATTGGTGGCGTAGATGATCGGCTTGGCGGTTAACAGCCCCAAGGGCTTGATCATCGCCACTTCTTCATCGCTTAAGTCGACGCTGCGGGCCGCACCACCGTTCTCGAGCACCGCCTGAATCCGCTCAAGAGCAGCGTCTTCCACCTGCGCCTCCTTGCTGGTGCGCATCTGCTTCTTCAGGCGCTCCCGGCGCTTCTCGATCTGGGCCAGGTCAGCCAGACCCAGCTCCAGGTTGATCACCTCCGCATCACGGGACGGGCCCACGGTCCCAGAAACATGGATGACGTCGTCGTCCTCGAAGCAACGAATCACGTGAACGATCGCGTCCACCTCGCGGATGTTGGCCAGAAACTTGTTGCCCAGACCTTCACCCTGGCTGGCACCTTTCACCAGTCCAGCAATGTCCACAAACTCCATCCGGGTTGGAATTGTGTCCTGGCTCTTGCTCAGTTCCGTGAGCCGGTCCAATCGCTCATCAGGCACCGCCACGGTGCCGACG
The DNA here is from genome assembly GCF_020514115.1 of Synechococcus sp. MU1642. Classification (GTDB taxonomy): domain Bacteria; phylum Cyanobacteriota; class Cyanobacteriia; order PCC-6307; family Cyanobiaceae; genus Parasynechococcus. Next base: position 34,487 of record NZ_VTKZ01000001.1, on the reverse strand, counting down.
TTTGGCTCGATCGTACAAAACGGGAAATTGGCAGCCTGCGCTTGTGCGTTGGCGACCAAGGCATTGAACAAGGTGGACTTGCCCACATTGGGCAATCCGACAATTCCGGCTTTGAGCATCGGCGGAATCTACCGGCCAACGGCGAGACTGTTGTGAAGTTTTGTGGGTCCATGTTGCAGTCCTTGCGCTCCCCTGCGTCCCCATCGCCTGAAGCAGAACTGGCCTCAGTGGCAAAAGCACGATCCAGACGGCCCAAAGCCGCGATGGTGGGATTGCTCGTGCTGGCCCTTTGCGGGGGTGGGCTGCTGCTGCGCTACGGACCCTGGAGCAACCGTCAACGGGATCTGAAGCCCTTCACCACCACCGCTGAACGCGGCGTGCTTTCTGGGGTGATCACTGCCAATGGCGAACTCCAGGCCCAGCAGAAAGTGAATGTGAGTCCGCGCAAGCAGGGTCTGCTGGCTCAGCTGAAGGTGGATGAAGGAGATGTGGTGGGAAAAGAGCAGGTACTCGCGGTGATGGATCGCGGCGATCTCGATGATCGGCTGCAAGAGATGCAGGCTCTGCTGCGCCAGGCCGAAGCCAATTACCAAAACAAGAAGGAGGACTTCGAGCGTCGCGACCAGCTGTATTCAAGCGGCGCGATCAGCGCTGATGACTTCAGTGATGCGCGCTTCGAATTGCTTGCCCGACAGGCGGGCCTGGTAGCAGCCCGAGAACGGGTGGAGCAACTGGAACAGGAGAGCCGCGAAAAAACGATCCGTGCCCCCTTCTCAGGGACGATCACAGCTCGCTACGCCGAACCGGGGTCGTTTGTGACCCCCACCACCGCCGCCTCGGCCACAGCCGGTGCCACCAGCGCCTCGATCGTTGAGCTTTCGCAAGGTTTGGAGGTGAGGGCCCGCGTTCCGGAAAGCGACATCGGCCGAATCGTGACCGGCCAGAACGCCGAAATCCGGGTGGATGCCTTCCCCGATGAGCGCTTCCAGGGAACGGTGAATGAAATTGCCCCCCGCGCAGCAAAAGAGAACAACGTCACCTCCTTCGAGGTGAGGCTGAACTTCGTCAACCCGCAGAAAGAACTGAAGATCGGCATGACCGCCGACATCAATTTCCAGACCGGGCGCAGTGCACCAAAAATCCTGGTGCCCACGGTGGCGATCGTGATGGAGGACGGCAAACCTGGCGTGTTGTTGGTGGATGACAAGCAAAAACCACGTTTCCAGCCGGTGGAACTAGGCAACAGCAGCGGCGACCAGACTGCGATCCTGAACGGTCTCGAATCAGGCACTCGCGTGTTCATCGATCTGCCCCCCTGGGCTGATCGCCGCGATTGATCCACCCACGTCTCCACCGAAGTCATGCCCGAGGCCACCGCCAAGCCCCTCCTGCTTCTTGTGGATGGCCATTCCCTGGCATTCCGCAGCTTCTACGCCTTCAGCAAGGGAGGGGAAGGGGGTCTGGCGACCAAAGACGGCCGGCCCACCAGCGTGACCTACGGCTTTCTCAAGGCCCTGCTGGAGAACAGCAAATCCCTGAAGCCCGAAGGTGTTGCGATCGCCTTCGACACGGCCGAACCCACCTTTCGCCACAAGGCTGATGCCAACTACAAGGCCCATCGGGATGTCGCACCTGAGGTGTTCTTCCAGGACCTCGAACAGCTGCAGCAGATCCTCGAAACGCACCTGCAGCTCCCCCTCTGCATGGCACCGGGTTACGAAGCCGACGATGTGCTGGGAACCCTTGCGAACCGGGCGGCCGACTCGGGATGGGGCGTCCGGATCCTCTCGGGAGACCGCGACCTGTTCCAGCTGGTAGACGACAGCCGCGACATCGCGGTGCTCTACATGGGCGGCGGGCCCTACGCCAAAAGCAGTGGTCCAACGCTGATCCGCGAAGAGGGGGTGCTCGGCAAGCTCGGCGTAATGCCCGACAAGGTGGTGGACCTCAAGGCCCTCACCGGTGACAGCTCCGACAACATCCCCGGCGTGCGTGGTGTTGGACCGAAAACAGCCATCAACCTGCTAAAGGACAACAGCGACCTCGACGCTGTGTACGCCACCCTCGAGCAGGTGGAAGCGGAAGGGCCGCAAGCAAGTCGGGGAGCCATCAAAGGTGCACTGAAAGGGAAGCTGCGCGCCGACCGCGACAACGCTTACCTGTCGCGCAAGCTGGCCGAGATTCTCGTCGATGTTCCCCTGCCCAAGGAACCCAGCCTGCCGTTGTCGTCGGTGGATGCCGACGGCCTGAGCAGTTGCCTGGAAGACCTCGAACTCAACAGCCTGCTGCGCCAGGTGGGCGGCTTTGTGGCGGCTTTCTCCGAAGGAGGCTACGGGGCCAATGCGGAGGCCGCTACAGCTAAGACCCCCCGCCGCTCAGCCACCACAGAACCGGCAGCTGCAGAGGCCGCAACCGAGCCGACAACCCAAGACGACGTGGGGCTGCCGGCCCTGAAGCCGCAGCTGATCCAGACCGAAACGGCCCTGGACGCCCTGGTGCAAAGACTGATGGCCTGCACCGACAGCAGCCTGCCTGTGGCCTTCGACACCGAGACCACCGACCTCAACCCATTCCGCGCCGAACTGGTGGGCATCGGCATCTGCTGGGGAGAGGCCCTGGACGCACTCGCCTACATCCCGCTGGGTCACAAAGGCAGTGAAGACAGCAGCCCGGAGCAGCTGCCCTTGGAAACCGTGCTCACCGCCCTCGCCCCCTGGCTGGCCAGCAGCAACCACCCCAAGGCTCTGCAGAACGCCAAATACGACCGCTTGATCCTGTTGCGGCATGGCGTTGCCCTGGAGGGCGTCGTGATCGACACACTGCTGGCCGATTACCTGCGGGATGCCGCGGCCAAACATGGTCTGGAGCTGATGGCCGAACGGGAGTTCGGCTTCCAGCCCACCGCCTTCACCGATCTGGTGGGCAAAAAGCAAACCTTCGCCGATGTACCGCTGGAGCCCGCCAGCCTGTACTGCGGCATGGACGTGCACGTCACCCACCGCCTCGCCCTGCTGCTGCGACGTCAGCTGGAGACCATGGGCCCCCAACTGCTGCCATTGCTGGAGCAGGTGGAGCAGCCGCTGGAACCGGTGCTGGCCCGGATGGAATCCACCGGAATCCGCATTGATGTGCCCTATCTCCAGGGCCTTTCCGAGGAGATGGGCACCACCCTGCAGCAGCTGGAATCCGACGCCAAAGCAGCCGCTGGAGTGGACTTCAACCTGGCCTCACCCAAGCAGCTGGGGGAGCTGCTGTTCGACACCCTTGGCCTGGATCGCAAGAAATCCCGGCGCACCAAAACCGGCTTCAGCACCGACGCCACCGTGCTGGAAAAGCTCGGCAACGACCACCCGGTGGTGCCCCTGGTGCTGGAGCACCGGGTGCTCAGCAAACTCAAGAGCACGTACATCGACGCCTTGCCGCAGCTGGTGGAGGCTGAAACCGGGCGGGTCCACACCGATTTCAACCAGGCGGTGACGGCAACGGGGCGGCTGAGCAGCAGCAACCCCAACCTGCAGAACATTCCGGTGCGCACCGAGTACAGCCGGCGGATCCGCAAGGCCTTCCTGCCGCAGGAGGGCTGGACCCTGCTCAGCGCTGATTACTCCCAGATCGAGCTGCGCATCCTCACCCACCTCTCGGGAGAAGAGGTGCTGCAGGAGGCCTACCGCAGCGGCGACGACGTGCACGCGCTGACCGCCAGGCTGCTGCTGGACAAGGACGAAGTCAGCCCGGACGAGCGTCGGCTCGGCAAAACGATCAACTTCGGTGTGATCTACGGCATGGGAGCCCAGCGCTTCGCCCGGGAAACCGGCGTGAGCCAGAGCGAAGCCAAGGAGTTCCTGGCCAAGTACAAGCAGCGCTACCCGAAGGTGTTCGCCTTCCTCGAGCTGCAGGAGCGGCTCGCCCTCAGCCGCGGTTACGTGGAAACGATTCTCGGCCGCCGGCGGCCGTTCCACTTCGATCGCAACGGCCTGGGGCGGCTGCTGGGCAAGGACCCTCTGGAGATCGACCTGGATGTGGCCCGCCGCGGTGGCATGGAGGCGCAGCAACTGCGGGCGGCTGCCAACGCCCCGATTCAGGGTTCGAGTGCCGACATCATCAAAGTGGCGATGGTGCAGCTGCAAGACGCCCTGCAGCGTCAGGGCCTACCGGCCCAGCTGCTGCTGCAGGTGCACGACGAACTGGTGCTCGAGGTGGCACCGGACGCCCTGGACGCCACCCGAGAGCTGGTGGTGCGGACCATGGAACAGGCCGTTGAACTGAGTGTTCCCTTGGTGGTGGAGACCGGCGTCGGCGCGAACTGGATGGAGGCGAAATAAGCGCAGCCGAACAGGCCGTAGCCTCATCCTGAGCTCCTGATCAGCTGTGTCCCTGCGCTTCACCAACAGCCTCACCAGCCGCACCGAAGCGTTCGAGCCCATCACCGCGGGCAAAGCCAGCATTTATTGCTGCGGCGTGACGGTCTACGACCTCTGCCACCTGGGCCATGCCCGCAGCTACATCAACTGGGATGTTCTGCGCCGTTATCTGATCTGGCGCGGGTACGACGTCACCTACGTCCAGAACTACACCGACATCGACGACAAGATCCTCAACCGCGCCAATGAGGAGGCCGTCACGATGCAGGCGGTGAGCGAACGCAATATCGAAGCGTTCGAGGTCGACATGGGGCGTCTAAATATTCTGCCGGCCGACCGAATGCCTCGGGCCACCGGCTGCATCGAAGGCATCCAGACACTGATCAGCGAACTGGAATCCAAAGGAGCCGCCTACAGCTCAGACGGTGATGTCTACTTCGACATTTCGAAGGCCAAGAACTACGGCAAGCTCAGCGGCCGCGACCCCAACGACCAGCAGCAAGGAGCCAGCGGTCGAACCGCTGATGGAGAGGAAAGCCGCAAGCGTCATCCCTTTGATTTCGCCCTGTGGAAGGGGGCCAAAGCCGGAGAACCCAGCTGGGAATCCCCCTGGGGGCCAGGCCGCCCGGGCTGGCACATCGAATGCTCAGCGATGGTGCGCCAGGAACTGGGGCAAACCATTGACATTCACCTCGGTGGCGGAGATCTGGTGTTCCCGCACCACGAAAACGAGATTGCTCAATCGGAAACCGCCAACGGCACAACCCTGGCGAAGCTATGGATGCACAACGGCATGGTCAATGTCGGTGGCACCAAGATGTCCAAATCGCTCGGCAACTTCACCACCATCCGCGCCTTGCTGGACAGTGGAATCTCGCCGATGACCCTTCGCCTGTTTGTGCTGCAGGCGCACTACCGCAAACCGCTTGATTTCACCGCCGAGTCCCTTGAGGCCGCAGCCACCGGCTGGAAGGGTCTGAATGCGGCCCTGAGCCTTGGCGATCGCCACGGCGAGAGCCTTGGCTGGAGCATCGCCGCACCGCTCACAGAGGGCGCCATGACCGCCAACGGAGGTCCAGCCGACACCGCTCTGGTGGAGTTCGAACAACGCTTCATCAGCGCCATGGACGATGACCTGAACAGCTCGGGCGGACTGGCCGTGCTGTTCGATCTGGCCAAGCCCCTGCGGGCCCTCGCCAACCGGCTGGAACGGGGGGAAGACGCCGCCCTGCCTGAGCCGGAGTTGAAGGATCTGGAGGGGCGTTGGCAGCTGCTGCGACACCTGGCGGCGGTACTGGGACTGCGCTCGGAAGCGGAAGCCGCCACCAGTCTCGACGACGGCGCCATTGATGCAGCCATTGCGGCGCGCAAGGCAGCGAAAGCAACCAAAGATTACGCGGAGGCCGACCGGATCCGGGATGAGCTCGTCGCCCAAGGGGTGGAGCTGATCGACAAACCCGGCGGGGTGACGGAGTGGATCCGCGCCTGATCCCGGCAAACTGAACCCCGATCCTGTTGCTCCCCATGCTCTGGCTGAAGAAGCTGAACTTCATGGAAACCGCCAAGCTCGAGATGGAGCTGATGAAGGCCCTCGATGCCGGCGAGGATCTTGAGGCGAAGCTCGCGGCTCAGAAGCAATTGGCCGCGTCCACGGGCGACGCGGAGCAAGCCTGGAAAGCAGAGGTGTGGGACAAGATGCTGCAGAGGATTCGCAAGATGGAATCCATGCTCGATTCTTCGGATCAGCCGTAGGCACTCGCCAGGCGAATGCTTCAGCTGGGGATCAGATCAACCACGCTGATCACCAGACCAACGGCGATCACCGGCGGCGAAATCCAGCGCAGCATCACCAGCAGAAAGCGCTGCAGCCAGATCGGACTCCCCGAATGGCTGAGCTCCTCCTGAAAGCGGGCGGGGAGCACCCAACCCAGTAACAGGGCCAGGAGCAAGCCTCCCAGAATCAGCAGCAGGCCCCCAAACACGGAATCCATCCAGCCGAGAACCTCCATTGAGGTGGCCGCTGGAAGACCGGCCACAAAGATCAACGCCGCGGACACCCAGACGGCCCGGGAGCGGCTCCACCCCAGGCGATCGATCAAACAGGCCACCGGCACCTCCAACAGCGACACCGCTGAGGTGATCGCTGCAATCAGGGCCAGCGCAAAAAAGAGCACCGCCACCAGCTGACCTGTGGCGCCCAGCGAACCCAGGCCCGTGGGCAGCGCGATGAAGATCGTGCCCAGGGTTGAGCCACTGATCACATCCTGGAGGCCAAAGCTCATCACCACAGGGAAGGTGACCATGCCGGCCAGCAAGCCCACAGCAGTGTCCATCCCCACCACCGCCACGGCTTCCCGCGGCAGGTGGGCGCGCCGGCTCAGGTAGGCCGAATAGGCAAGGATGCAGCCGATGCCCGTGCCAATCGAGAAGAAGGCCTGGGTGAAGGCATTGCGAATCGTGGTGGGGTCCTGCAGCTGGCTGTTGTCCCAGCGGAGCAGGAAGGTGCGATAGCCCTCCGAAGCCCCATCAAGACCAGCGGCCCAAACCGCAAGGCCAATCAGCAGCACAAACAACAGCGGCAGCCCCCAGCGGGACAACCGCTCAATGCCTCCGCGCACGCCGGCCGCCACCACAGCAGCAGTCGCCACCAGGCTGAGCAGCTGGCCGATCAAGGCGGAGCGGCCGCCACTGAGGCCGGCGAAAAAGGCTTCCGCTGAAGCGATATCCGCCGGGAGCCCCTGGGTGAGGGTCTGCACCAGCGTGGCCCCGGTCCAGCCCATCAACACGGCATAGAAGGCCAGGATTCCACTGGCCGCCAGCACGAACAGCCAACCCATCGGCTGCCAACGGCGACCGGCGGCCGCCACTGGCGCGAGCAGGGGGCTTTGGCCGGTGCTGCGCCCCAGCACCATTTCGGCCACCAGCACCGGCAGACAGACCAACAGCACAATCACCACGTAGAGCAGCAGGAAGGCGCCGCCACCTCCCTGGGAGGCGCGATAGGCAAAGCCCCAGAGATTGCCCAGACCCACGGCACTGCCTGCAGCCGCCAGGACAAACCCCAGGCCCGATCGCCACTGTTCCTTCGCCATGCGATCTCCACAAGCTGTCCGCCAGCTTGCCAGCGTTCAACGGTCCTGGTGGGAGACTTGTTGCAACTGCCGGAACAGCATGAAAGCCATCAGCGTGCTGGGATCCACCGGTTCGATCGGCACCCAGACCCTCCAGATCGCTGAGGAGTTTCCGGAGCAGTTCCGCGTTGTGGCCCTGACGGCCGGCCGCAACCTGAAGCTGTTAGTTGACCAAGTTCAGAGGCATCGCCCTGAGGTGGTGGCCCTGGCCGATGCCGATCTCCTGCCCGAACTGCAGGAGCGTCTGCAGGACGCCGGCGTCACAGGCGCCGATGCACCCCAGCTGGTGGGAGGTGCTGACGGTCTCAACGTTGCTGCCGCCTGGGACAGCGCCGACCTGGTAGTGACGGGCATTGTTGGTTGCGCCGGTCTGTTGCCGACCCTGGCGGCGATCCGCGCCGGCAAAGACCTGGCTTTAGCGAACAAGGAAACGCTGATTGCAGCCGGCCCCGTGGTGCTGCCGGAGCTGAAGAAGAGCGGCAGCCGTCTGCTGCCGGCGGATTCGGAGCACTCGGCAATTTTCCAGTGCCTGCAGGGAACCCCCTGGGCTGAAAACGCACGCCTCTCCACCGGCGTGCCCACACCGGGACTGCGGCGGATTCAGCTCACAGCCTCCGGCGGCGCCTTCCGCGACTGGACGGCCGCCGACCTTGAAAAGGCCACCGTGGCTGATGCCACCAGTCACCCAAACTGGAGCATGGGCCGCAAGATCACCGTGGATTCCGCCTCCTTGATGAACAAGGGGCTGGAGGTGATCGAAGCCCACTACCTGTTCGGCCTTGATTACAACCACATCGAGATAGTGATCCATCCCCAGAGCATCATCCATTCGATGATCGAGCTGGCGGATTCGTCTGTGCTGGCCCAGCTGGGCTGGCCCGACATGAAGCTGCCCATCCTCTACTGCCTCAGCTGGCCGTCACGCCTGGAGACGCCATGGCGGCGACTGGATCTCACGGAAGTTGGTCAGCTCACCTTCCGGGCCCCCGATCCCGCCAAATACCCCTGCATGGAGTTGGCCTACGCCGCTGGACGGGCCGGCGGCACCATGCCTGCGGTGATGAATGCTGCAAACGAAGAAGCCGTGGCGCAGTTCCTCGAGGAGAAGATCCACTTCCTCGACATCCCCACAGTGATCGAGGCAGCCTGCGAGCGGCATAAACCCGATCTAATGGCCCAGCCCCAATTGGACGACGTACTGAGGGTGGATCAGTGGGCGCGAACCGCCGTGCGGGAACAGGTGAACCGCGGTATCACCCGTTTGCCCATGGGAGCGCTCGCCGCTTAGGCATGCAACGGGTCAGCCATCACCTACTGCTCTGCGCAACCGCCACCAAAGCCAAATGCTGCGATACAGCGCTTGGGGCACAAACCTGGAATGAACTGAAGAGCGTTGTTCGTGAACTGAATCTCGAAAACACGGAACGCCCGGAGGGGATTGTTCTGCGCAGCAAAGCGGACTGCCTCAGGGTTTGCGAACGAGGGCCCATTCTTTTGGTCTGGCCAGACGGGATTTGGTACTCCGATGTTTCACCCGACCGGATCAAAAGAATCGTTGAACAGCACATCATTGGCCAACAACCTGTCGAAGAATGGATTTTAAAAAGAACACCTTTCGAGAAAACCAACGATCTCCCTGCAGGCAAGATATAACAGCAAATAAACCCAGCAACGCAATGCCGAAAGGTTCAATCCACTTTTTAGAAATGGCACTTCGAGCAAAGGGGCTTGAAATTCAGCCTGAATTCTGAACAACAAAATCAGAACAATTGCCTTTAGCCCCTGTAGAGCAACAGCTCCCACGGACCGCAGCTCGAACAATTATGATGGAATTCTTAAGCGCCAACCATTGAGCGCTTGTCTTGAGGCTTCCATTTGGCATTTGCAACATCGATCCGACCAGCAAATACAGCCCCTGAAGACAGCGCTGATTCAATCACCTATCCCAACAAAGCTGAGCTGCTCAGCGCCTTGCCAGCAGAGCTCTCCAAGCTGAGTCCGGCGAAGTCATGGTCCAGTCTGGCCATGTCCGTTGGCCTTTCGCTGCTGGCCATTGGCATTGGGACCCGAGTTCCGCTCTCTGCAGCCGCCGCCCCCCTCTGGCTCCTCTACGGCGTGATCACCGGCACCATTGCGATGGGCTGCTGGGTGATCGCCCATGAATGCGGACATCACGCTTTCCACCCCAACCGCCGGATTGAAGGCGTTGTGGGTTTTGTGCTTCACAGCATTTTGCTTGTGCCGTACTACAGCTGGGCCCATAGCCATGCAGTGCATCACGCCCACTGCAATCACCTGGAGCTAGGAGAAACCCACGTCCCTCCGCGGTCAACATCGCCGATGGGACAAACCACCGAGCGGCTCAAGAGGGATTTGAATCCCACCCTCTTCGGGATCATTTCTCTCTTCAATCACCTCGTGATTGGCTGGCAGCTTTATCTATTTCTGGGCGCCACTGGCGGCGAAGATTACGACTCCCCCACCTCTCATTTTTGGAACCGCAAGCGGAATATCAACGGCAAACGCCGCCTTTTCCCTAATTCATTCGGCAAGTGGATGGTGCGATCCAATCTCGGATTGCTCGCCATGGTTGTCCTGTTGATCATCGCCTCAGTGCAGTTTTCCCTGCTCCGGGTGCTGTGCATCTATGGCCTGCCGTACCTGGTGATCAACATGTGGCTGACGACCTACACCTGGCTGCAACACACCAACACCGATATCCCTCACTTCTCCAATGAGACCTGGACTTGGTCGAAGGGAGCACTGCAAACGGTTGATCGTCCCTACGGGCCAATCCTCAACCTGCTGCACCATGGAATCGGCTCAACCCATGTGTGCCATCACATCAATTCATCGATTCCGCATTACAACGCCTGGCGAGGAACTCAAGTTCTGAGGCAAAGGTTCCCTGAGCTAGTGCGCTACGACTCAACCCCGATCCACAAAGCACTGTGGAGGATTGCAACACGCTGCGGTGGCGCCGTTTACCAGAACCCCACTGATCAAGCTTTCTATTACTGAAGAGCAGAAAGCCTGCATCCAGATGGGATCACGGCTTAGCCAGCAACAACATCCCTGAGCCAGGCCGCCGCCAGCTGATCCCCCCAGCAGCCGTCACGGCCATGGAAGCCGTTATGCCCTCCCCGAGGTGTGAACAACGTGCGAATCGCAGCCTCCGGCGGCAGCACCTCAGCAAGATCAATCGCAGAGGACGCAGGAACCCAGGGATCATCCAGGGCCTGCAGCAGCAAGGTGGGCGGCATCGCTTTGCAGGCAGGCACCAGATGCTGCAGGGGTGAGGCTTCGCGGTAGTAAGCCTCCACATCCGCAAACCCCCAGCGGGGAGCCGTCACGGCACTATCGAAATCACGGATCGAACGGGGGGGTGTCGCTTGCAATTTGATCTCCTCGTCGTGGCTCACCCCAAAGGGATCCGCCAAGGTCTGACGCACCAATCGCTTGAGCAGCCAGCGTTGGTAGACCCGATTGCGCGGTCGCTCGATCGAGGCGCTGCAAGCGGCCAGATCCAGGGGACTGCTGGCACAGAAGACGCCATCAAGCACGCCAGGCGAGGCCAGAGCAGCATTGAGAAGCATCGTGCCGCCCAGGGAGATGCCCGCTCCCAGCAGCGGTCGACCCGCCGCCAACATGCGCGCCCGGGCAATCACAGGCAGCAGATCGCTGTTGCAACGAGCTGCGTAGGTGCCACCCGCCAGATGCCGGCCTGGATCCGCACCGCGCAGATTCAGCCGCAACACGGCGAAACCCGCAGCTTGCAGCGCTACCCCCATCCGCCTCAGGCCTTCCCGAGAACTGGATCCCCCCAGGCCATGGAGCAGGAGAACCAAACCTCTGGGTTCCCCTTCCGGCTGATCGAGCAGGGCAAGCAATGACCCTGCAGCCGCAGCTCCACTAGGCAGGGCTGGCACGGGGATTTCAATCGGTACCCCTTTATCGTGGGGAAGATCCACCTCGCGCAGGGTGTCGCGGAGGGTTTGCAGGTCACCACCGACCCAGGGCCAGCGCTGCTCAAACGACGGAACCCCCAGCCGCTCGCGCAGCTGGGGGTTATCCACGCCGGGCCCCATCACTTCTTGCCCAGGCCCAGATCCTTCAGTTCCACCAGGAGATCGCCGAGCACCTTCTTGGCATCACCGAACAACATCGAGGTGTTGGCTAACTCGAACAGATCATTCTTGATGCCGGAGTAACCAGCGCTCATGCCCCGTTTCACCACGAACACCGTGCGGGCGTCCTGCACATCAAGAACGGGCATGCCGTAGAGCGGCGAATTGGGGTCGCTCTTGGCCTGGGGATTGACCACATCATTGGCACCCAGCACCAACACCACATCGGTAGCGGGGAACTCGGGATTGATTTGATCCATCTCCTGAAGCTGCTCGTATGGCACATCCGCCTCAGCCAGCAGCACGTTCATGTGACCCGGCATGCGGCCAGCTACCGGGTGAATGGCGTAGGAAACATCGATGCCCGCGCTTTCGAGCACGCGAGTCACTTCCCTGAGCGTGTGTTGAGCCTGAGCCACGGCCAAGCCATAGCCCGGAACAATCACCACCCGTTCAGCAGCCTCAAGGGTGAGGGCGCATTCCTCAACACTGCAACTGGTGATGTTGGTGTATTCACCACCGCCACCTCCGGTAGCCGCCGTGGCTCCAAGGGCGCCACCAAACAGCACAGACACCAGGGAACGGTTCATGCCATTGCACATCACCTGGGTGAGGATCAGGCCCGCAGCACCAACCATGGCGCCTGCCACGATCAACAACTGACTGCCCACCACGAAACCGGCAGCCGCCGCAGCCACACCGGAATAGCTGTTCAGCAGAGAAATCACCACGGGCATGTCGGCGCCACCGATCGGCAGCGTCACCCCGATCCCCAGCAGGCCAGAGGCCACCACCACCAGCCAGAGGCCAGTGCTCGAATCAGCGTTGCGCAGCATCTCAACAGCACCAACCAGGGATCCCACCGCCAGCGCGATGTTCACGGCATGGCGCGCCCTGCTCTGCATCCAGTCCGGCGTGGACAGCCAACCCTGCAGCTTGGCCATGGCAACGATCGAACCAGTGAAGGTGATCGCACCCACGAAAACGGACACAACGATCGACACAACGGCCACGGGGCCTGCCGCTTCAAGGACCGCCGGGTAAAGCGCCGCAGCCAAGGCCACCAACAGCGACGACATGCCACCGCAGCCGTTGAAGAGGGCAACCGTCTCCGGCATCGACGTCATCGGCACCCGTTGGGCGGTGATGACACCGAGCACACCCCCCACCAACGTTCCGGCAATGATCCAGGTCCAGGCGGCGATGCTGATGCCGCTGGTGCCGAGGTAATTGAGCAACAGACCAAACACCGCAAGGCCCATGGCCAGAGCGGCCAGCTGGTTTGCACCCCGGGCAGAACGCACCTTGGAGAGCCCCTTGATGCCAAGTGCCAGCAACAGAACCGCAACCAGCTCGATCGCGTATTTGAGAAGGTCAGTCATCAGCGGTTCTCCTTACGAGCAGGCTTGCGGCTGAACATGGCCAGCATCCGATCGGTCACGAGGAAGCCCCCGATCACATTGAACAGGGCAAAGCCCAGCGAAATGGAACCCAGCAACAACACAACGGTGTTATCGCCAGCCTTGATGATGGCGGTGAGCGCTGCCAACACGGTGATGCCCGAGATGGCATTGGCACCACTCATCAAGGGAGTGTGCAGGGTGGGGGGGACCTTGCCGATCAACTCCAGCCCAAGCAGGCTGCCAAGCAGGAGAACCCAGAGAAATTCAACAAACATCAGTTGGAACCTGGGGTAAGAACATCGCCACGACGGATGCTGCCGTCCTGGGCAATCAGACAACCGACGATGAGTTCATCCTCGGGATCGAGGCTGAGGACGCCGTCTTTCAAGGTGGGCTCCAGCAGAGCCACAAGGTTGCGGGCGTAAAGCGCACTAGCGTGATTTGGAACGCTGCAGGGCAGATCGTTACCACCGATCAGCTTCACACCCTTGCGATCCACGGTCTGGCCAGGAACGGTGTCGGCACAGTTGCCGCCCTGGGCTACGGCCAGGTCAACCACCACCGCACCGGGGCGCATCCGATCAAGCATGTCTTCGCTGATCAGACGCGGAGCGCGACGGCCCGGCACCTGGGCGGTGCAGATGGCCACGTCGGCCTCTGCCAGCTGATCGGACAGCTGCTGACGCTGGGCCGCCAGGAAGGCGTCGGAAGCCTGTTTGGCATAGCCACCGGATTCCGAGGGCTTCTCGTCCATCTCTGGGGGCTCGATGAAACGTGCTCCTAGGGATTCGACCTGTTCCTTCACTGCAGGCCTGATGTCACTGACGTACACCACTGCACCCAGACGTCGCGCTGTGGCCACCGCCTGCAGCCCTGCCACACCTGCTCCGAGAATCACCACCTTGGCTGGCTGAACGGTGCCCGCTGCCGTCATCAGCATCGGGAAGTAACGGTCCAGCGCGGCGGAGGCCAGCAGCACCGATTTGTAGCCAGCGATGTTGGCCTGGGAGGACAGCGCATCGGCAGACTGCGCCCGGCTGATCCGGGGCAAAAGCTCGAGCGCCATTGCGGAGAGGCCGCTGCGCTTAAGGGTGGCTGTCAGCTCTTCGTTGGCGTAGGGGGAGAGCAGACCAACCACCAGCGCTCCTTGGTGCAGGCGGGCCAGAGTGGTTGCGCTCGGTGTTTGAACACAGAGCAAAACATCGGCCTGGTTCCATGCCGATGTGTCTCCCAACTCAATGAGATCTGCGCCTTGCTCGGCGTAGGCCTCATCGAGGTATCCGGAGGGGGTACCTGCTCCGCGTTCGACTAAGACGCTGCAGCCCAACGAAATAAATTTCTTGACCGTGTCCGGTGTTGCCGCGACACGGGTTTCTCCCGGTGTCGACTCCACCGGTATAAGAAGTCTGGGCAAGGCGAACACAACCACCAACCCAGCACAGGGTAGAAGGTCGCCTTCTCGAGATCGAGGAAACTTCCTGAAGAACGCAAAGAGCTTCTGTCGTTCTTGCTACGTGAAGTGCACCCTCTGTGCTTCCAATGGGTATCAGCGCAATCGAGTGTCCCGACGGTCTCTGTCACAGCCACCACGGTGGCCATGCCGTCGAACGGGAAACCATGCAGTCCACCCTCCAGTTGCACGGCAAAGGCTGGTGTGAACGGCTGGCGGAGCGGATCTATGAAATCTCGGTCGACACCTTTTCGCAAAGCGTGATGCCGAGCCTGCACACAGCCGGCTGGCAGCGGCGACATCTCGACTGGGAGTTCAAGCTCAACGAAGGCGAAAGCGAGCCTGACCGCACCCTGGTGGACGGGATGATCAACGCCACGGAAAGCTTCTTGCGCAGCAGCGAAGTGCACCGCCTGTTCATCCAGGAACTCGTGCAGGGCACCTTCGCGGAAGCGGAAAACGATGACCTACGCATTAAGGCTGTGCGCACCCTGGTGGAAACCGAAATCGTGGCGATGATTGAGGAACGGAAAGAAGAGCTGCTGGATCGGCTCGCTCAACAGCTGCTGGATTCAGCCAAGGGGGATTTCACTGCCGCCCGCACCGCCTCAGAAGAGGCCTTGATGGAAGTGGAGCACCTGGTGGTCAACCACGCCGAAGCGCTCTGAAGCAGGGGCGCTTATCCAACACCTGCTGCCGGCTCAAACGATCGGCAGCACTTCCTGTTCGAGGCCCACGGCCCAAGTCACCTCACCGCGGCGGTGCAGGACGCGTGCCCGAAGAATCAAGGGATCGATGTCGCAATCGAGTTCCCAGCAGCCATCGAGTTGGTCGCGCTGCTGGTCGAGGGGGCTGCTGAAAAAACGACGTTGGGCCATGGCGATGGGCGGGACCCGATCCCGATGGAGCTAATGGCCGGACAGTAGAGATGCCACAGCGCAAAAGAATGGTTAAAAAGACTCATCTTCCCGAGAGGTGATATCTCAGTTGTCAGCTTCAACCTCCCGGGAACGCACAATGCCGAGCTCAGCCGCTCCCCCGTCCAACCCCGGCAGTGGCAGCAACAGCTGATCCAGCTGCTGCGGCGCAGGCTCGAGCTTGAGGCCAGCAGCCGCGACCTGTTGGTGTTTGCAGGCCCAGGGGCAGGCAAAACCCTCGGGGCCTTGCTGGGATTCCGCACCATGCGCGATCAAGGCCGGCTGGACCATTTCATGGTCTTTTGCCACCGAACCTCAATCCTCAATCAATGGAAATCCGCCGCGGCGCGTCTTGGCTTGCGGCTAGAGGAGTGGCCCTGCCCGCCGGAGCAAAGCCAAGACGCTGATGGCTTGTTGGTGACTTATCAGGGTGCCGGTCGCCAGCGCGAGGCTCTGGGAGCACGGCTCGCGCAATGGGGCCTGAGCGCCTGCATGGCGATCGCCGATGAGGCCCACCATCTCGGCGTCAATCCTGACGAGCCGGACGCCACCGCCTGGGGGCACACCTTTCTCGAGATGACCAGCAGCCTGCGGCTGCGCCTGGGGCTCACTGGAACCCCCTTTCGTGCCGACAACCTGGCGTTCTGCGCCGCCCGGCGAATCCGCGTGCGGCTGGATGACGGTGGGTGGGTTGAGCAAATTCGTCCAGATCTCTGCGTTGAACCCAGGGACTTGATCGCCGCCGGGGATGTGCGCCCCCTGGAGTTCCGCTTTCAGGACGGCTGGGTGGAACACAGCCGCGAAGGACAACCCGACCGCGACGTCTCCCCCATATCGGCTGAACAACGTGAAAGCTGGCGCGCGCGCAACCTACGTCGCGCCATCCGTCTGGCCGACAGCAGCAGCATTGGCCAGCAGGTTCTGCTGCGCGCCCAGCAGAAGCTGAATCAGTTGCGCGAGCGGCAGCCGCAGGCTGCTGGCCTTGTGATCGCCCGCGATATCAGCCACGCCGAGGCCATCAGCCGAGTGTTGATTGACGACGGCAACCGGGTGGAGTTGATCCATTCCCAGAGCCCCCAAGCAACGGAGCGCTTGAACGCCTTCCAAAGCGGTAACGCCGATTGGCTAGTGAGCATCGACATGTGCGCAGAAGGCTTTGATGCGCCACGTCTACGGGTGGTGGCCTACCTGACCACCGTGGTGACCCGAAGCCGCTTTGTGCAGGGCATCACCCGGGCCGTGCGGATGACGCCCGAACTGGCCGCCCGCGAAGCCATTCCCAGGGAAGCCTCCTTCGTCTTTGCGCCAGCGGACCCACTGCTGATGGACTATGCCCGCTCATGGTCGGTGGCCGAGCCCTACGTGCTTCGGCCTCATGAGCAGGATGCCGAGGACAAGCATCTGGAGGTTGGAGCCTGGCGCGGACCAAGCCTTCCCCTGGAAGCGGTGGAGGACGGAGCCGGCGCCGTCATCCGACTGAAAACGCCCGAATTGCCCACTTTTTTGCAGCGCTGAGCACAGCATTGGCCAGAGGAAAATGCGAATTTGTGCGAATGGACAGCCGAAAGGGCCCCCCGATCCGCCAACCTGATCTACATCGAGGAGATAGTCATGGACGCCGCAATGGAACGCCGGATCGTCGTTGCAACGGGCTGGGCATCCACTCGCATCGCAGTCCTGGACAAGGAAGAGCGCTATGAAGACAGTTATGCGATATCGCAAGAATTCTGTGAATGGATCACATGCATTGGCGAAAACGTTGAGATGCTTGAGGCCAATGTTTTGACTGTTCCGCGCAACCCAAGCAAACGACGCCCGATTCACGACCCCACCTCCAACGACTCACAAGTTGAAATCTGAATATTTTCTGAAATTCTTCTGAAACCCACTCATCCTTTTTTGAACCTTTTCTCACGCAGACTTCCGACAGGCCTCTAGAGTTAACTCATAGTCAGTTCGCTTAAGCGGTGGGTCAGACCGGTAACGATCACATCGAAAATCTGGTCATCGTTGGCTCAGGGCCAGCCGGTTACACAGCTGCTATCTATGCAGCACGAGCCAACCTGCAACCGCTTCTGATCACTGGATTTCAACGCGGCGGAATCCCTGGCGGTCAGTTGATGACCACCACCCATGTTGAGAATTTTCCGGGCTTCCCTGACGGTGTGCTCGGCCCCGACCTGATGGACTTAATGAAGTCCCAGGCGGTGCGGTGGGGAACCCACCTGCTGGAAGCGGATGCCGACAGCATTGATCTCAGCGCCAAGCCCTATTGCATTGAGGTTGAAGGACAGACCATCCGCACCCACGCCCTGGTGATTGCCACCGGCGCCAGTGCCAACCGTCTCCAACTGCCCTCGGAGGAAACCTTCTGGAGCAAAGGGATTAGCGCCTGCGCGATCTGTGACGGCGCCACACCTCAGTTCCGCAATGAGGAACTTGCCGTGGTGGGCGGCGGCGACTCCGCCTGTGAAGAGGCGGTGTATCTGACCAAATACGGAAGCCATGTGCATCTGGTGGTGCGCTCCGACAAACTCCGCGCCAGTGCCGCCATGGCTGATCGGGTGTTGGCCAACAAAGCGATCACGGTGCACTGGAACAGCGAGATCGATGACGTGAGCGGGGACGACTGGATGCAGTCGATGACCCTGCGCAATCGCGTTGAGGGCATCTCAACCACCCTCTCCGTCAAAGGCCTCTTTTATGCCATCGGACACACCCCAAACACCGATCTGCTTCAGGGGCAATTAGATCTGGACGGGAAGGGTTACCTGACAACTGAACCGGGACGTCCGGAAACGTCCATGGAAGGCGTCTTCGCGGCCGGGGATGTGGCCGATGCCGAATGGCGACAGGGCATCACCGCAGCTGGCAGTGGTTGCAAGGCGGCCTTGGCAGCGGAGCGCTGGCTGAGTCACCACAACCTGGCCACTCGGGTGCAGCGTGAGCAGGTGGAGCCGGCGGTGGCGGAACGTCCTGTGAATGTAGACGTAACCACAGAAGCCACCTACGACCCCCAAGGGCTGTGGCAGAAAGGAAGCTTTGCCCTGCGCAAGCTGTACCACGACAGCGCCAAGCCTCTTCTAGTGATTTACACCTCACCCAGCTGCGGGCCTTGCCACGTGCTGAAACCCCAGTTGCAGCGAGTGATTCAAGAACTTGATGGATCCGCCCAGGCCGTTGTCATCGACATCGAGGCCGATCAGGAGATCGCTGAACAGGCCGGAGTCAATGGCACACCCACTGTGCAGCTGTTCCACAACAAGTCCATGATGAAGCAGTGGCGCGGCGTAAAGCAGCGCAGTGAATTCAAAGCTGCCATTGAGGCTTGCCTTCAGGCTGCCGCCTGAGGGCAGCGGCCCTTAGCGACGGCGCGGTCCGCCGGGGCGATTGCCGCCGGGACGACCGCCAGGAGCACCGGCATTGCGCTCGCGGTAAGTGATTCGGCCGCGGGTGAGGTCGTAGGGGCTGATCTCCACTAGGACCTTGTCACCAGCAAGCAATTTGATCCGGAACTTGGTGAGCTTTCCAGCGGCTCTGCAGAGGCATTGGTGACCAGCAGGCTGCTCGAGGGTGACCAGATAGAACCCGTTGCCCTGTTCCTTCTCGATCACGCCCGAGGTTTCGATCATGCGCTGGTGGCCAGTTCTGTCTCGCTGGAGTCAGTTTAGAAGGCCACTTGCACCCCGCAGAGAGAACACAGCCCTTAGGCTCCAACGCCGACACACATCCTCCAGCCGTGATTCTCCCCCCGTTGAGCCTGGATCTCGGCCTGCTGCTGATCTCCATTGGCGTGGTCAACCTGTGGAGGATGCGCGAAAACGCAAGCTGACTTGACGACGCTGCTGCTGAACAAGCCCTTCGGGGTTTTGAGTCAATTCACGCCGGAAGAGGGAAGCCGCTGGCGTTGTCTGAGCGACTTTGTTGATGTGCCAGAGGTGTATGCCGCAGGACGCCTCGACGCCGACAGCGAGGGGCTGCTGATCCTCACCAACAACGGCCGACTGCAACAGCGCCTCACTGACCCTCGCTTTGGCCACTGGCGCAGCTACTGGGCGCAGGTGGAAGGAACCCCCAACACCAAGCAACTCCAACAGCTTCGCGATGGGGTTGTGGTTCAGGGGCGCCGCACCTTGCCTGCGAATGTGAACTGGCTTCAGGGTCAGGAGCAACCGCAGTTGCCCGACAGAACCCCTCCAATTCGTTACCGCGCTGCGATTCCCACCAGTTGGCTGCAGCTGTCCCTCACCGAGGGGCGCAACCGGCAAGTGCGCCGGATGACAGCTGCTGTTGGCCTACCAACGTTGCGATTGGTGCGCTGCTGCATCGACCTGATGGATAACGGTCCACCGCTGGACCTCGCGGGCCTTCAACCCGGTACTTGGCGTGCGGTGACGGCTGTCGAACAGGAACGGCTGACCCGCCTGATCAGCAGCAGCTCGAGCGCTGGGCCTCGGCGGGGAGGACGCCGACGAGGGTGACCGCCCGGAATTTAATGTCTTCCACCACACGCCAGGGCTGCTCACTCCGATCGGCGTAGCGAACTTGCTCAAAGCCAAGAGCTTCAAAGGCCTCCATGAAGGCCTCCTCTTGCCAGGCGCCGCTGATGCAGCCGCTCCAGAGATCCGGGTCCTGCTGCAACCGCAGGGGCACCACCTGATCGCAAACGATGTCGCTGATGGCGACGCGACCACCGGGGACCAGGACCCGGCGAATGTTGGCCAGAAGCCTGTCCCGTGCCGACGGGTTCACCAGGTTGAGCACACAGTTGCTCAGCACCACATCGATCGAACCATCAGCGATTAGGGGTTCACCTGTTGCCGTGAGGGCATCCAGGGCTTCGATGGCTCCATCAACAAAACGGACGTTGTCGAAGCCCACGGCTGAGGCAACAACCGGGATCGCTTCACGCGACAGGGCCAGCATGTCGGCGTTGCGGTCCACACCGATCACATGGCCGGATGCCCCGACGATTTGGCTACAGATGAAGGCGTTTTTGCCGCTGCCGCTGCCCAGGTCGAGCACGCAGTCCCCCTGCTTCACCCAACGGGTGGGATCACCACAGCCGTAATCACGGTCAATGACAGCTTCCGGAATCACCCTGAGCAGGGCAGGGTCGAAGCCGACCGGGGTGCAAAGGCAGGCTTCCTGCTCTTGGGCAGCAGCTCCATAGCGGGCTTCAACCGCCTGGGTTTGATCCAGAGACTGCGGCACTGGGGACGAACAACACGACTCCGCCATCAGCCGATTGCCTCCTGCAACTCACGCACCACATTCCACTGGCCGTACCAGTAGTTGGCCTCTGCCCGTCGGTCGGGATCAGCCATACCATCCACCGCATCGGGGCCCACCGACTTCCATAGCTCATGGCCGCAAACGCGGTTGAGGCCCTGTTCCGCCTCATCCGACAACAACTGCAGACGCCGCTGCAGATTTTTGAGCTGAGCGACAGCCATAAGGAAGGGATTAGTTAAGGCGATAGTACAAAAGAACCAAGAGGGATCAAGGTTCAGAAAGGCAGCTTTTTCTTCGCGTCCTTGTCAAGATCGGCTTCCATTTCGCGCAGGCGCTTCAGGATCGTGTCGTAGTACTCGCCGATGTAGCCCTCCATGTCCGTGGCCTCCGAGGCCTCAAGACCGAAGGCTGCATAGCTGTTTTGCATGGGGGCATCCAGGGTCTGACCGCTGCCGGTGACCTCAGCGAAAGCCAACCTCTCTGCCACGTTGACGGCGGGTTCAAAGAAGGACGCCACCCCCTGCATCAGGTTGATCAAGAAGGGCTGCACCCGGAACACACGGGCTGTCTTGCCACTGCAGCGTTCACAGAGCTGCACAAGCTCACCGGTGTTCCAGGCCTTGGGGCCTACAACCGGGTAGGTGCCGCGCACGGTCTCCTCCCGCTCGAGTGCCGCGACGGCAAAGCGGGCCATGTCCTGAGTGTTCATGTAGGCAATGGCCGTGGGGCTGCCACTGACCCACACGGTCTGGCTCTCCAGAACAGGAATGGCGAACTGACTGATCACCCCCTGCATGAAGGCGGCACCCTGCAGAATCGTGTAATCGAGATCCGAGGACTCCAGCAGCTTCTCCGTGCAGGCCTTGATGTCCATTAAGGGAACGTCGCGGTGCTGATGCGCACCCAACAGCGAGAGAAAAACAAAACGCTTCACCCCTGCCCGTTCACAGGCACGAAGCAGTTCGAGCTTTCCGTCCCAATCCGTTTCGTAGATGCTGCGAGGATCGTTGGGGCGACTGGTGGATGCATCAATCACGGCATCCATGCCCTCGAGGGCGTAATCGAGGCTGTCGGGTTCCAATAGGTCGCCCCGGGTCAGCTCACAACCCCATTCCTGAAGGAAGGCAGCTTTACGGGGCGTCCGCACCATGCAGCGCACTTGGTGGCCGGCATCAAGAGCACGACGGGCGATCTGTCGTCCCAGGGTGCCGGTGCCACCCACCACAAGCACTTGCATCGACGCCTTCCTTACGAAGAGGCGAGCCTAATGGCCCCCGCTTCGAAGCGACTGCTTCAGTCGTCGCCCTGCAGTTTCAGCAGCAGAGCACCACCAGCGAGGCCGACGGGAATCAAGACCCAGAAGATCGCAGCAGTTCCAAAAATCTCAGCAGCCATGTTCTGGGCAAAGCGATCACCCGCCCATTTAAATCCCTTCCCCCCGCAGGCTGGTGCAGATCTGTAACAGCTGCGGTAATTCAGCATCGGTTCGCACCTGCCCTGCCATGACGCCGCTGGCACTGGCGCGATAGCCCGCGGCCTGGAGCGCCTGCACCAATGGCCCCAGAGCTGGCGGCCCACCGATGCCCAGCCGCCGGGCCAGCTCATCTGTGGGCCAGACCGTGGGGCGATCTCCAGGATCCGCCTGCAGGCGCTGCATCAGCCGAAACGTGGCGGGGCTGATCTGCTGACGTCCCAGCTGTTGAGCATCGGCAAGCAGATGCTGCAACAGCTTCTGCTCCTGCAAGGGACCGATCCACAACGGGCCGCTGATGCTCCACCGCCCCTGTCCAGCTGCGCACTCACAGGCCGGCCAGCCGCTGAGCTTGAGCAGAGGCTGCACCCGTTGGGCACCACAGCTTTCGCAACGGGCCACAAGCCCAAGCTTCTTTTCATCGCCTGCTGGGATCTGGCGCCGCAGGCGCAGGGCCAGACGAAAGGTGCGGCCTTCACTGAAGCTGAACAGCGGCTGCAGTCCGCGCCCCAGCATCCAGGCTTGCCGCGCCACCAGCCCGATCTGCTGACGCAGGGCCATTTCCCAGCTGGAAGGGTGGGCGCGAGCGGCGGCTCCAAGGCTGCGGATTGCACCCGGCCGGTCATGGCCAGTGGGGGACCGGCCATCCGTGGAGGCCAGAAACAACAGGCCGTCGAAGCGAAGGGCCTGGAGCGCCGGCTGAATCAGAGGCCCAGGAGAGCCGAAGGCATCAAGGTCGATGAAATCGAACCAGTGGCGCTGAACAATCGAGCGGTGCAGCAGTAGGTCTGCGGCATCAGCCGTGAGCCGCGTTGAACAGCCCAGCCCCTGCACATTGGCCTGGATCAGGGGCAGCCGATCTGGATCCCCATCGTTGATCCAGAGCTGTGTCTCAACGGCCGGGTTGCCCAGCGCCTCCACCCCCCAGCGCAGGGCCCGGATCCCACAACCGGCCATCAGATCAAGCCAGCGCAGGGGCCGCGTGGCGTGAAGAATCTGGTGACGGGCAAGCAACACCGACAGGTCCCGGGCCGGACGCGACTCAGGCCTGAAAAAGCCTCGGCCAAGGCTGAGCTCAGCCAAACCTTCGCGATAGTGATGATCGGTTGAGGTCAGAAGGGTGCCACCTGCTGCTGTCCAGACTGCCGAGTGGGGTGTCCAGAGCACCTGGCCGTGGAGGGGCTGGCCCTGCCACTGGCGGGTCAGCGGCCCTGAAGCGGGCCCTGCCCTGCTGCTGTTGCACGGTTTCGGCGCTGCCAGCGGACACTGGCGCCACTGCGCGCCGCGTCTGGCTGATCAGGGCTGGCGGGTCTACAGCCTGGACCTGCTGGGATTCGGCCAATCCGCTCAGCCGGCGCGGCCGATGGACAACCGGCTCTGGGCACTACAGGTGTGCGCATTCCTCGATCAGGTGGTGCAGGGGCCAGCGGTGGTGATCGGCAATTCCCTAGGGGGCCTAACAGCGCTCACCGCCGCGGTGTTGGCACCGAACCAGGTGCGGGCGGTTGTCGCCGCGCCCCTACCGGACCCTGCCCTGATTCAACCGCTGCCGAAACGACGGGCTCCCTGGCGGCGGCGTTGGCAGCGGCGCCTAATCGGACTGGTGCTGCACTTGCTTCCGCTTGAGCTTGTGGTGCCCTTGATCGCACGCACTGGCTTACTCAAAACCGGGCTTCAGGGGGCCTACTGGCAGTCGATCCAATCCGACTCGGAGCTGCTGCAGCTGATCGCCCGTCCTGCCCGGCGCCCTACAGCCGCCCGGGCTCTGCGGGGCATGAGCCTGGGCATGGCCAACCGTCCACGTGGCGCTACAGCCCCTGCACTGCTCGAACAACTGCAGGCACCCATGCTGCTGATCTGGGGCCGCCAGGATCGGTTTGTGCCCCTGGCTATCGGCGAATCCGTGGCCGCCAGTTACTCCGAACTCGAGCTGAAGGTGCTGGATCGCTGCGGTCACTGCCCCCACGACGAAGCGCCCGATCGCTTCCTGGCTGTGTTGTTGCCCTGGCTGGACCGTAACTTGGGAGGACCAGACCGGCAGGGGACAACCAGCGGCGATGAAACACACCCTTTCGGTGGTGGTTGAGGACGAATCCGGCGCACTCAGCCGGATAGCAGGACTCTTCGCCCGACGCGGCTTCAACATCGACAGCCTGGCGGTCGGCCCAGCAGAGGCCGAGGGGCAGTCGCGCCTGACCATGGTGGTGGAGGGCGATGACCAGACGCTCCAGCAGATGACCAAACAGCTGGACAAGCTGGTGAATGTGCTTCAGGTCCTCGACCTGACCCAGCGCCCGGCCGTGGAGCGGGAACTGATGCTGCTCAAAGTTTCAGCACCGGCAGCATCCCGGGGCGCAGTGATCGAACTCGTTCAGGTGTTCAGGGCCAAGGTGGTGGACGTGGCCGATGAAGCCCTGACCCTGGAAGTGGTGGGGGATCCCGGAAAACTGGTGGCGCTTGAACGGTTGATGGCCCCCTTCGGCATCCTGGAAATCGCCCGCACCGGCAAGGTAGCCCTTGAGCGAGCCTCAGGCGTGAACACGGAAATGCTCAAAGTGTCTCCAAGCCAGAACCGCGTGCCGGCCTGAGTTCACTGATTTAATGCAGCACCGGTAATGCGATCCCCTTGCCGGATCGCATCCACCACTTCCATGCCATCCACGACACGTCCGAAGACGGCGTAACGACCGTCGAGTTCCGGCAAGGGACGCAATGCCACATAGAACTGAGCGCTGGCCGAGTCAGGAGCCTGGGAGCGGGCCATTGCCACCGCCCCACGCTCATGGGGCAACTCCAGACCATCAAGTTCGGCAGGGTTGGTGCTGACCCTGCTGTAACGGGGCTGCGGCTCGGATCGGAACTTGATCTCAAGCGGGATCATCCGCGCCTGACCGTTATCTGGATCCACAAAGCTGCCAGTGCCGAGCTGCCCCAGGGGAACCGATCTATCACTGGATTGTGGATCGCCCCCCTGCACCACGAAGGGGACGGGCTCGCGAACAACGCGGTGGAACATCGTTCCGTCATAGGTGCCGCGCCGCACCAGATCAATGAAATTGCCGGAGGTGAGGGGAGCGGCATCGCCGTTCACTTCAATTGTGAACTCGCCCTGGCTCGTCTGCATGGTGACGGTGGCCAGCCCCTGCAGGCAGGCCGCCTGAGCATCGGCACAACCCGTCACCACCGAAGCGCGCGGGGATGGGCTGCAACTCACCAACAACGGGATGAGCAGCAGCAAAGTCCAGGAACGAAGACGACGCATCGGATCAAAGGCCCTCAAGGTTGACGCCCAGAAAGCGAGCCAGTTCAGCACCGTCCTTCTCCAGCTGCGCCAAAGGGAGCGGTTCACCAACGCGGGTGAGCGGCATGTCGCGGCGTCCCTGGATTCTCAGGGCGACACGGCGGCGCGCATTGAAGCCATCGCGCACCTCAACCTTCACCGCCTTGACGTCTTTAAGAGGAATTTCCACCAGAACGGGTTTGCGAAAACCACGTCTACTAATGGTCACCACGCCGGCATCCTTGTCGAAGCGATTGCTGCCGCCACCAACGTTCACAGCGATCACATACCAGAGGTAGGTGGCCAGCAAGGCCGCAGCAAGGCTGTACAAGCCCATCACCAGGCCCTGGGGGACAAACACCAGCGCAGCGGGGTGCCCCAGAGGGAGCAGGTCGCGCCCGAGGTAACTCGACAGCGAAGCCAGGAGGAAGCCCACGCCCCCAATTGTGACGGCCGAGGCCACCAGAAAATTCGAGAGACGACGGGAGCCGAGCACAGGTTGCTCAAGCACTGCTGCGGACATGAGCCAGCCAGAACGAAGCGCCATTGTGACCGCAGAAAGGCCCCGACGACGGAATAGGAAAAAATCCCTAAGAAACAGAGCGATACAGCGGGTTTCAGCTCACGCAAATCAGCCCCGCAGGTCGAGTGAAGATTGTTAAGGTCGCGGCGTATCCCACAGCCTGCGGCTTTCCGCACCGTTCACTTCTCATGACGATCGCTGTAGGACGCGCGCCACAGCGGGGATGGTTTGACGTCCTCGATGACTGGCTCAAGCGCGACCGCTTCGTTTTTGTCGGCTGGTCCGGCATCCTTCTTCTCCCAACGGCCTATCTGGCCATCGGTGGCTGGCTGACAGGCACCACCTTTGTCACCTCTTGGTACACCCACGGCATTGCCTCCTCGTACCTGGAAGGTTGCAACTTCCTCACCGCTGCTGTGTCTACCCCCGCTGATGCGATGGGCCACAGCTTGCTGCTGCTCTGGGGCCCTGAAGCCCAGGGCGACTTCGTTCGCTGGTGTCAGCTCGGCGGCCTCTGGGCCTTCGTGGCCCTGCACGGCGCCTTCGCACTGATCGGCTTCATGCTTCGTCAGTTCGAGATCGCTCGTCTAGTCGGCATCCGCCCCTACAACGCCATCGCCTTCTCCGGCCCTATCGCGGTGTTCGTCAGCGTCTTCCTGATGTACCCCCTCGGCCAGAGCAGCTGGTTCTTCGCACCCTCCTTCGGTGTGGCTGCGATTTTCCGCTTCCTTCTCTTCCTCCAGGGCTTCCACAACTGGACCCTGAACCCCTTCCACATGATGGGCGTTGCCGGCATCCTCGGCGGTGCACTGCTCTGCGCCATTCACGGCGCCACCGTGGAAAACACCCTGTTTGAGGACGGTGAGCAGGCCAATACCTTCAAGGCGTTCGAGCCCACTCAGGAAGAAGAGACCTATTCCATGGTCACCGCCAACCGCTTCTGGAGTCAGATCTTCGGTATCGCCTTCTCCAACAAGCGCTGGCTGCACTTCTTCATGCTGTTTGTGCCTGTGATGGGCCTGTGGACCAGCTCCATCGGCATCATCGGCCTGGCCCTCAACCTGCGCGCCTATGACTTCGTGTCACAGGAAATCCGCGCTGCAGAAGATCCCGAATTTGAGACCTTCTACACCAAGAACATCCTTCTGAATGAAGGTCTGCGTGCCTGGATGGCACCGGCTGACCAGCCGCACGAAAACTTCGTCTTCCCTGAAGAGGTTCTGCCCCGTGGTAACGCTCTCTAATCCCGGTCTTGGCGCCACTGGCGGCAAAGACCTCTCCTCCACCGGGTATGCCTGGTGGTCTGGCAACGCCCGTCTGATCAACCTGTCCGGCCGTCTGCTTGGTGCCCACGTGGCCCACGCTGGTCTGATGGTGTTCTGGGCCGGCGCAATGATGCTGTTCGAGGTGAGCCACTTCACCTTCGACAAGCCCATGTATGAGCAGGGCTTCATCTGCATGCCCCACGTCGCCACCCTTGGCTACGGCGTGGGCCCCGGCGGTGAGGTCACTGATCTCTTCCCGTTCTTCGTGGTCGGTGTTCTGCACCTGATCAGTTCCGCCGTGCTCGGCCTCGGCGGCCTCTATCACGCCCTGCGTGGTCCTGAGATTTTGGAGAATTATTCCTCCTTCTTCTCTCAGGACTGGCGTGACAAGAATCAGATGACCAACATCATTGGTTATCACCTGATTCTTCTGGGCGTCGGCTGCCTGCTTCTGGTCTTTAAGGCCATGTTCTTCGGCGGCGTCTACGACACTTGGGCCCCCGGTGGCGGTGACGTCCGCATGATCACCAACCCGACCCTCGATCCGGGTGTGATCTTCGGCTACCTGTTCCGCGCTCCCTTCGGTGGCGAGGGTTGGATCATCGGTGTGAACTCCATGGAGGACATCATCGGTGGCCACATCTGGCTGGGTCTGACCCTTATTTTCGGTGGCATCTGGCACGCCATCACCAAGCCCTTCGGCTGGGTGCGTCGCGCCTTCATCTGGAACGGTGAGGCCTACCTGAGCTACAGCCTTGGCGCTCTGAGCTTCATGAGTTTCATCGCTTCGGCCTACATCTGGTTCAACAACACCGCCTATCCCTCCGAGTTCTGGGGCCCCACCAACGCTGAGGCATCCCAGGCTCAGAGCTTCACCTTCCTGGTGCGTGACCAGCGCCTCGGCGCCAACATCGGTTCCGCCATGGGCCCCACCGGCCTTGGTAAGTACCTGATGCGTTCACCCACCGGTGAAATCATCTTTGGCGGTGAAACCATGCGCTTCTGGGACTTCCGTGGTCCCTGGCTGGAGCCCCTGCGTGGCCCCAACGGTCTCAGCCTCGACAAGCTGCAGAACGACATTCAGCCCTGGCAAGTGCGCCGTGCGGCTGAGTACATGACCCACGCTCCCAACGCCTCGATCAACTCTGTGGGCGGCATCATCACCGAGCCCAACTCGGTGAACTACGTGAACCTTCGCCAGTGGCTGGGTGCAACGCAGTTTGTGCTTGCCTTCTTCTTCCTGGTTGGTCACCTCTGGCACGCCGGCCGCGCTCGCGCTGCTGCTGCTGGTTTCGAGAAAGGCATCGACCGCAAGGCTGAGCCTGTGCTCGGCATGCCCGACCTCGACTGATCCTGAGGTTCAATCCAAGCGATCGTCATCAACCCCCGCCATACGGCGGGGGTTTTTTATTGGGATGGAAGAGGCGATTTCTTAGCCTGTCCGAATCGATGGATCGTCCGTGAACACAGGTCTGAACACCCGGGTGATCCACCACGGCGACAGTTTTGC
Organism: Synechococcus sp. MU1642; assembly: GCF_020514115.1. Lineage (GTDB taxonomy): Bacteria > Cyanobacteriota > Cyanobacteriia > PCC-6307 > Cyanobiaceae > Parasynechococcus. The sequence continues at coordinate 5,814 of NZ_VTKZ01000001.1, read as the reverse complement.
GGGAGACACCGGCACGGTGATGCCGCCGATCTTCCCCACCAGCACCTTTGCCCATGGCAACGCTGGCGGGTTCGACTACACCCGCTCCGGCAACCCCAACTTCCGCATCCTGGATGGGGTACTCGCCTCGGTTGAAGGCTGCGACCACGCCACCGTGTTTGCCTCCGGCGTCAGCGCCATCACCGCTGTGGTCTCCCAACTGAAACAGGGCGATCTGGTGCTCTGCGAAGAGAACCTCTACGGCTGCACCGTGCGTCTGTTCGAGCAGGTGTTCGCCAAATTCGGATTGAAAACCGCTTGGGTGGACTTCACCCAGCCGGCCGCACTGGAGCAGATCCAAGCCCAGAAGCCAGCGATGGTGTGGCTTGAGAGCCCCACCAACCCACTGCTTAAGGTGATCGACCTGGAGGCGGTCTGCGCCCTCACCCAAGCCCTCGGCATCCCCGTGGTGGTCGACAACACCTTCGCCACCGCCCTGGTGCAGCGCCCCCTGGATCTGGGCGCCACCCTCTCGCTCACCAGCACGACCAAATACATCAACGGCCACTCCGATGCCCTCGGTGGAGCCGTGTGCACCAACGATCCCGAGTGGCACAAGAAGATGGTGTTCTCCCAGAAGGCCCTGGGACTGCAGCCCTCACCCTTTGATTGCTGGCTGATCACGCGAGGCATCAAGACCCTGCCGCTGCGGCTCAAACAGCAGATGGCCAATGCCGCGGCCCTGGCCGATCAACTGGCGGGGCACGCCAAAGTGAACTGGGTGCGTTATCCGCACCGCAGTGATCACCCGCAGCATCAGGTGGCGACCCGTCAAATGCGCGCCGGTGGAGCGATCGTGACGGTGAGCTTCAACGCCAGCCAGGAGCAGACCTATGCCCTCTGCAAACAATTGCGCTGGTTCACCATGGCTGAAAGCCTGGGTGGCATCGAAAGCCTGATCTGCCACCCCGCCACCATGACCCACGCCGCGGTGTCAGCCGAGGTAAAAGCCAAGCTGGGCATTGACGACGGCCTGGTGCGCTTCTCGATGGGCTGCGAAGACCTCGCCGATCTGCAGGCCGATCTTGACCAGGCCCTGGAGCTTCTGGCGTGAGTCCCCGCAATCTGCTGAGCGATCCGGCCTGGCAGGGCTCTGATCTCGGCCGTCCCCTGCCCGACTCCCCCCATGCGGTGTCTGTAGCGCTGCCGCGCTGGCGCGATGTGATCGCCTACGAGGAAAAGGATCCGGCCTGCCGCGATGCCCTGCAGACGATCTATCCCCGCTTCGGCCTGCATCCGCTGATCCGAGAACTGGTTCAGCCATCGGAGCTTGCAAGCACCACTGTCTGGCCCTACCCAACCGAAGCCGCTGCCCTGGCAGCCCTGGCCCACTGCCAACGCAAGGCACCGGACGGCCACTGCGAGTTGATCGTCATTGCAGGCGTGTCCTGCCTGCGCAGCGATGCAGCGGCCAGCCCCCATGCCAAAGCGTTCTGGCAGCACACCGGCCTGGGGCTCTCCTCCCGCCAGGCAGCCATCGCCTTGGGGAAAGAGGCGGCCCCCAGCAGTGAATCCGGCGAAGCGGCCCGCGGGGTTATTCGAGAGCGCCTGGCTGGCATCCATGGCGTCGATGCCCAACAGATCAGCCTGCATCCGGCGGGAATGGCCGGCCTGCATGCAGCGCTCAGCGCCATCCAAACGCTGCGGCCGAGTCGTCCCACGCTGCAGCTGGGCTTTCCCTACGTGGATGTGCTGAAGCAGCCGCGCGTGGTGTTTCACGGTGGCGAGCTGTTGCAACCGCAGACCCTCACCGAGGTGGAAGCGGCGCTGGATCGGCTCCAGCCGGCGGCGGTGATCGTGGAGCTGCCGAGCAATCCGCTGCTGCGCTGCATGGACCTGCCAGGCGTCTCGGCCTTGGCCCGCAACCGCGGCATTCCGGTGATTGCCGATGACACGATCGGCACCGGCATCAACCTCAATGCCGTGCCCTATGCCGATCTGATCTTCACCTCACTCACCAAGAGCTTCGCGGGCCGCGGTGATGTGATGGCCGGCAGTGTTCTGGTGAGTCCGCAGTCGCCCTGGGCGGCCTCCCTGCTGAAGGCGGTTCCCAGCATCACCCCGCTAAGCGATGCCGATGCCATCGCCCTGGAGATTGCCAGCCGGGATGTGATCCAGCGGGTGCCACAACTAGATGCCAACGCTCTGGTGCTGGCGGAACGGCTCGAGGCCCACCCAGACGTGCGACGGGTGCTGCATCCGAAAAGCTGCCCCAACTTCCGCGCTTTGATGCGAAGAGGAGCTGGCCATGGCTGCCTGCTCTCCTTTGAACTGAAGGGTGGCCAAGAGCAGTCCAAGCGGGTTTACGACGTGCTTCGGATCAGCAAAGGGCCCAGTCTTGGCACCGATTTCAGCCTGGTGTGCCCGTACACCCAGTTGGCCCACTACGACGAACTGAGCTGGGCAGAACAGTGCGGAGTGCCGGCTCATCTGCTGCGAGTTTCGGTGGGTCTGGAAGACCCCGACGCGCTATGGATGCGGTTTAAGCAAGCGTTTGCTGACTGAGAGACCGGTAAGACTCTGAAAAAGCCCTTAACAACCGGATGAGGAGAGGCTTTTGATCATTAGTTTGTTTACTTCGGGCCCCTCTACATCAGCTCCATGTCCCGCATTTACGACGACAACAGTCAGGCCATTGGCAACACCCCGCTGGTCAAGCTGAACAACGTCACCAAAAACTGCAAGGCCACCGTGCTGGCCAAGGTTGAGGGGCGCAACCCCGCTTACAGCGTCAAGTGCCGGATCGGCGCCAACATGATTTGGGACGCTGAAAAAAGCGGAAAGCTCACCAAAGGCAAGGTGATTGTTGAGCCCACCTCCGGCAACACCGGCATCGCTCTGGCCTTCACCGCCGCTGCCCGCGGTTACAAGCTGATCCTGACGATGCCCGAGTCGATGTCGATCGAGCGGCGTCGGGTGATGGCCGTGCTCGGGGCTGAACTAATCCTCACCGAAGCCGCCAAGGGCATGCCCGGTGCGATTGCCAAGGCCAAGGAAATCGCTGAAAGCGATCCGGCCAAATACTTCATGCCCGGCCAATTCGACAATCCCGCCAACCCCGAAATCCACTTCAAGACCACCGGTCCTGAAATCTGGAACGACTGCGATGGCGCCATTGATGTGCTTGTGGCCGGCGTCGGCACCGGTGGCACCATCACCGGCGTCTCCCGCTACATCAAAAATGAAGCGGGCAAGGCGATCGAAGCCGTGGCCGTTGAACCGACCAACAGCCCGGTGATCACCCAGACCATGAACGGTGAAGCCGTCAAACCCGGTCCCCACAAGATTCAGGGCATCGGTGCTGGCTTCATCCCCAAAAACCTCGACCTCTCCGTGGTCGACAAGGTGGAGCAGGTGACCAACGAGGAGTCCGTAGCCATGGCTCTGCGCCTGGCCCAGGAGGAAGGCCTGTTGGTGGGCATCTCTTGCGGTGCCGCCGCTGCCGCAGCGATTCGTCTGGCGGAAAAAGATGAGTACGCCGGTAAAACCATCGTGGTGGTGCTGCCCGACTTGGCTGAGCGTTACCTCTCCTCAGTGATGTTCGCCGAGGTGCCGACCGGCATCATCGAGCAACCCGTCACAGCCTGATCGTTTCCAGCAGGCAGATCTGGAGCCCCGTCCTTGACGGGGCTTTTTTTATGGCATCACCATTAAGGCCTCAACGTGCCGGTGGGCGGGCCTGGGGCTGAACCGCCGCCGCATCAATCCACATGGCATCGCCATAGGAGAAAAAGCGGTAGCTCCTCTCGATCGCTTCGGCATACAGCTTCAGCAGAGTTTCCCGGCCGATCAGGGCACTGACCAACAGCAGCAGGGAGCTTTTGGGCAGATGAAAGTTGGTGAGCAAGGCTTGAGTCACCTTGAACTGATAACCCGGCTGAATCACCAGATCCACCGGCCCTGTGTAGGGCTTAAGAACACCGCCATGCGCGTGAGCGGCTCCCTCCAGAGCTCGAACACTGGTGGTGCCCACCGCAATCACACGGCCTCGGCAAGCCTGCACCGCCTTCACCACAGCGGGGCTGACATCGACCCATTCACTGTGCAACTCCAAGGCGGTAAGGTCCTCCGTTTCAACAGGGCGAAAGGTACCGAGGCCCACATGCAGGGTGATCCGGGCCAGCTCCACTCCTTTCTGCTGCAAGCCCGCCAGTAATTCATCGCTGAAGTGCAACCCCGCCGTCGGGGCAGCCACCGCACCGGGGCGATCGGCATAGCGGGTCTGATAACGCTGACTGTCGCTGGGATCGTGCCGTTCGATATAGGGCGGTAAAGGCACTTCGCCCACGTCATTGAGCAGGCCCTCAATGGTTTCGGCATCCCTGCAATCACTGGGAAACTGCACCACCCTTCCACCACTGGCGGGATCTTCCGCGAGCACCTTCAAGCTGATCGAGGTGCCATCAATCGTGAGGTTATCGCCGGGCCGCATGCGCTTGGCAGGGCGGGCCAGACACAGCCAGCGACCCTCACCCCGTGGCTCCAGCACCAGTAACTCGGACAGCCCTCCCCCGGAACGGCGCACCGCCAGACGGGCCTTCAGCACTCGGGTGTCGTTCACCACCAGCAGATCACCGGGCTGCAGCTGCTTCATCAGATCCCACACCTGGCCGTGAGCTGCTTCCGGTGATGGCTCCCCCTGGGGCGGAACCATCAACAACCGAGCGCTGTGCCGGGGCTCGACCGGAGCCTGGGCGATGCGCTCGGACGGCAGAGGGTAGTCGTAGCTGCTGAGTTGAAGGTCCCTGGGGTCAGGCACGCGAGCGACCGATCAGAGCGCCAGGCTTTCGGGACGGCTCTCGATCAGCGCAGCGAGATCCTTCAGGAATGCTGCGCCGTCTGCGCCGTAAATCACCCGGTGATCCGCCGTCAGATTGACCTGCATCTGACGCTTGACGGCGATGGACCCGTCCTTGTTCGCCACCACTGTTGGGCGTGATGCGGCGACGGCAAGGATGGCCCCGGTGCCTGGGGGGAGGATCGCATCGAAGCGATCAACACCGAACATGCCGAGGTTGGAGAGGGTGAAGGTGCCCGTGGAGTACTCCTCCGGCTGCAGCTGCTTGCTACGAGAGCGCTTGACCAGATCACCCCACTGACGCGACATCTCATAGAGATCGGTGCGGTCGGCATTGCGTAGCACCGGCGTAATCAAGCCACCGTCTTCCATCGCCACCGCGACAGCCACATTCACATCGGCCGGATAGGTCATACCAGCGGGTGTGGTGGCGGCATTCACCTGGGGGTGACGCGCCAGGGTGACGGCCACAGCCTTGGCAAGCAGCGCCGTCATCGTGACGCCTTTGGGCTTCACCTGTTTGTAGAAGGCATCCAGCTTGTCGGTGGTGATGGTGTAGCCGACGCGGAAGCAGGGAACCGCCAGGCTCGCCTCCATGTTTTTGTTCACCGCACCCTGCAGGGTGTTGAAGGCCACGGTCTCGCCGGGCCGCCCGAAGCTGTTGCCAGCCGGAGTGGCTGGGGCTGCTGCTGCTGCTGCGCCTACCGCAGAAGCCGCGGGGGCTGTTCCTTCCGCCACCCGGGGCACGGAGATGGGCTGCCCGGAGGCTTGCTCAACGTCCTCTGCCTGAATCCGGCCATGGGGGCCACTTCCACGCACCGTGGCCAAGTCAACTCCCATCTGGGAGGCCAGCTTTTTGGCCCTAGGGGTCGCCACGATGCGGCCATTGTCCACCACCGGTGCCGACGGTGCTGGGGCGGCGACAGGAGCCGGAGTCGGCGCAGAGGTCGGGGCTGGGGCCTGGACTGCAGCTGGGG